>JALVJV010000001.1 GCA_027028145.1 Archaeoglobaceae archaeon
GTCTGCCTTTCTTGAATCCGAACTTGCTAAAGCTATTGTTTTAGCTGAAAGAGGTTTATTATCCAATTATGGAGCGGGCCGGGAGGGATTTGAACCCCCGACCGCGGGATTAAGAGTCCCGCGCTCTACCTGGCTAAGCTACCGGCCCACCCGTTAGCCATTACTGATCCGAGATTTAAAAATCTTACCATGCTTCGGTCACCAACGAGATCGGAACAGCTTTATTCTACTACCCCTCAAGAACGTATGAATGATCAGCGAGAACTTGACGCCGAGAGAGATCAAGGAAGAGTTCAGAAAGATGAATCCGATGTTCGTGGAGAGGTATGAGAAGATAGACGATTCTGACGATTTCTACGTATATATGGCTAAACCACTAAGGAACAGCATAAGGGTCAACACGCTCAAGGCGAGCGTTGAAGATGTCGTTAAAAGCCTAAGCGAGAGGTTCGAGCTTGAGCCGATTCCGTGGTGCAGGGAGGGTTTCTTCATCAACGCCGAGAAGGTTGGAGGAACGATAGAGCATCAGTTGGGTTTGATCTTCTCCCAAGAAGCTTCCGCAATGATTCCCGCAGTTGCTTTGGATGTCAAACCGGGGATGCTCGTTTTGGATATGGCCGCCGCTCCCGGAGGAAAAACTACGCAGATAGCCCAGTATATGCAAAATGAAGGCTGTATAATTGCGAACGACGTGAAAGTCGACAGATTAAACATTCTCATTTCGAATCTGCAGAGGTGCGGGGTTACCATTGCGAGGGTTACGATGAAGGACGGAAGATTCTTCAAGAGGTTCAGAGATACATTCGATAGGGTTCTTTTGGATGCTCCGTGCAGTAACGTTGGAATGATAAGGAAGAACTTCAAGTATCTGAAGATGTGGAGGCTTAGAGAGGTCGAATCTTTGTCGAGATTGCAGAAGGAACTGATAATGGCCGGTTACAGAGCATTAAAGCCCGGCGGGATTTTGGTTTACGCCACATGCACGCTTGATCCTCTTGAGAACGAGGAGGTTGTGGATCATCTCATCATGAATACTGATGCCGAAGTCGTCGAAATAGATCTGCCGGTTAAAAGCCAAAGACCGATAACGAAGTTCGAGGATAGGGAATACTGTAAGGATGTGCTGAAATGCCTGAGAATACATCCCCAAGACAACGATACCGAAGGATTTTTCATCGCTAAGATTTTAAAGCCGGCTTAAACCTTCAGCGGTTCGGATGCGAAAATCCTAATATTCGTAACTCGAACACCTCATCGATGCTCAAAGAGAAGATCGCGGAATTCCTCGAAAGGCAGTTCGGTGTGGACAAATCGGAATTCCTGAAGCTCAACTTGGAGTTTGAGGAAAGGGGAAAGCGCAGAGTTTACGCGTTCAAGAAATGCCGTATCGAAGTTCCGGAATATCATCACGGACTATACTTCGGGACGCTTGAGGAGAACGGAATAAGGTTATCCATAGAAGGTAGCTTCATCGTCGGAAGAATTGCGAGGAAAAACGTTATCGAGCTCGACGATGAAAAGGCAAGGGAGTGGATGAGCGGAAAAGACATAGAAGCTCCAATAAAGGGTTACGTCATTCTGAAATGGAAAAACTTCTTTTTGGGTTGCGGAAAAGGAAACGGTAAGTTCGTAAAGAACTACGTTCCAAAAGAAAGGAGAATTCAGTCAGCGTGAATCAAGCATATACCTTGCGATGATCGTCTTCATAATTTCGGATGTTCCTTCCCCTATATCCAACGCTTTGACATCCCTGTAAGCCCTCTCAACCGGTGATCCCCTTATCAATCCATGTCCGCCGTATATCTCAACGGCGACATCGGCAGATTTCTTCGCAACCTTGGCAATTAGAAGCTTGCACATGGCACTGAGCTTGGTGACATCGTCTTTTTCCGCGAGCTCTGCTGTGTAATATATCAAGCGTTTTACGGCTTCGATCTCAGCCAAAACTTCAGCAAGCATCCACTGAATTCCCTGAAACTCCGCAACGCTTCTCCCAAATGCTTTTCTTTCCTTTGCATATCTCACTGCAAGCTCCAAGCATCTTTCCGCTATCCCCAAGCCCAACGCCGAAAAAACTACTCTGCTCTTTGAGAGCGTCGCCAAGATAACCTTCAGACCCTTTCCCACTTCAAGCAGAACGTTATCGGCGGGAACTTCTACACCCTTAAATCTTACAGATGCTATTCCGCTTCCCCTCATTCCGCACAGCTCGATCTTTCTAAATTCCATATCGTCGCATCTCTCAACGATGAAAGCTGTGGGCTTGTCTTCAACCTTCGCAAGGACTACGAATATGTCGGCAAAGAGGGCGTTCGTTATGAACGTTTTGTTTCCGTTCAGAATAAACGAATTCCCTCTTTTCTCAGCCTTAAGCCTTATCGCCGCGACATCGCTTCCGGCATGTGGCTCCGTCACCGCAAAAGCTCCCACATGCTTTGTAAGCTTCTTCAACCAATCCTCATTCCCGAACATCTTTACGCAGTTCACGGCCATGTGATGGGCGGCAACGCTTAAGGAGAAGCCGGAATTTACCTTTGCGAGCTCTTCAACGACTTCGCAGAGTTTAACGTATCCCTCTCCAAGCCCGCCCAAATCCTTTGAAACGGTCACGGACATCAAACCCCTCTCGAACGCGAGCTTAAGAAGTTCGGGATCCATTTCATCCTTGGCATCCATCTCATAGGCTTTTGCGGAGGCGAGCTTTAGAACATCATTCATACAGTTTCCTTTATTTGGAGCTATTTAGAAGTTTGCATGACTGTCATCGACCGTTATTAACAAAAAATACCGAAAAATATTTAAACTTTAGAAAGATATATTAATTAGTGATTGATTTAAAAAACTTAATTGCTGAGATAAAGGAGTTAAGAGAAAGGGGTTTGAGCTACTCTGAGATTGCGAGAACGCTCGAATCTAAAGGCGTCAAAGTTTCGAGGGTTACGGTTATGAGGTGGTGTAAAGGTCTGCACGATCCTTTCAACAGGATGAACTCGGTTAGGCTTGAACCTTCTCCCGAATTGGCTTATATCGTTGGTGTGATGTTTGGAGACGGAAGCGCAAGTTTTAGGAAGTCTGGAAGATCGTATAAGTATAGAGTAAGGCTAAAAGTCGTTGATAGAGAGTTTGCGGAGGAGTTCAAGAGGTGCTTGGAGGTTATAGGTCTAAAACCATCTCTGAGATTCGAAAGGAATCGGGCAAGATGCGATAGGTGGTGCGTTGAAGCTAACAGTAAGATGCTATACGAATTTCTAAAGCAACCGAAGGAGAAGCTTTTTGAGGTCGCTGAAAAATTTCCAGCCGAGTTTTTAAGGGGCTTCTTTGACAGCGAAGATTGTGTTAGCTGGAATGAAAAAAAGTAAAACGCTGGTTATAGATGTCTCCAACTACGATAAAGTCGTTTTAACTTTTGTAAGGGATCTGCTACAGTTGTTAGGTATTCACTCAAAAATTTACAGAACAAAGAGAAAAGGACAGAAAGTTAGAATTAGAGACAAAATTTACAGTTATAACTCAGACCTGTACTCCCTAAGGATACACCGCAGAAGGGACGTTTCTAAATTCGCTAAAACTGTAGGATTCACAATCAAACGAAAGATGAACGCCTTGATTTATGCACTAACAGTCCTAAGCATTTAAATTTCACAAAAATTATAAAAAAGCCGCATAGCGGGGGGCCGATTTGAACGGCCGATCTGCGGGTTATGAGCCCGCCGGGATTACCTGGCTACCCCACCCCGCTTCAGTTACATTTATGACGTTCTCGGTATTTAAACTTTGAGGTGCAAAAAGTTTTTAATTGTCTTTTTTCATAATTACTATTAGTATGATGGACGACGACAAGGATGGTAGGCGATTCAAGGTAATAAAACTCGAAACGCTCCCTCCTGACATACTCGATGAGGACGAAATACCCTTGCTCGAAACAAGACCGATCGTGCTTGGATTTATAATTAAACCACTTATTTTGCTGTTCATAAGTCTAATTACGCTTTCCATCGGTATCGGTGCGATACTCCTATTAATATCCATAATTTGGCTAACAATCGAATTACGTAAATGGAAAAAAATACATCTTATGTTATAACCAATAAGAGGGTAATAATAAAAACGGGAATAATAGGTATAGACTACACTGATGCCAATCTGAGCAAAATAAACAACATCTTTTTCAAGCAAGGAATACTTGGGAGAATTTTCAACTATGGCTCAATATGGATAGCAACCGCAGGTGTTATGGGAATGCCCTTCGTAGAATTTAAAAGTATAAGGAACCCCAAAGGAACACTGAGATTACTTAAAAAGCTAATCTCTTAAAGCCGTAATTAGTTTAACGTTCGTGACGCCTTTGAGGGTCGTTATCTTGTCCACCAGCTTCTTCACCCTACCCATGTCCCCCTTCACAAGAATCATTTCGAGGCAGTAATCCCTATTCAGATGGATGTGCAGTGTTGTGGTAATTATGTCCAAGAAGTCGTGTTGCAGAGATATTATCGTATCGCTTACACCTCTCACGTGGTGATCGTAAACGACGTTTATAACACCTACAATCTCGCCCTCTTCCCTCTCAAGCCATTTGTATTCCATGATGTAGTTTCTTATAGCGTCTCTGATCGCCTCGCTTCTTGATGAGTAACCCCTCGTTTTGATAATACTATCGAACTCTTCAAGCAGATTTTTTGGCAAGCTGACCCCGATTCTTGTGATGTTTTCTTCCATATTTTTGTCTTCGATATCAATTATAAAAACCTTTTCTGGTTTATCTGCTCAATTCAACTCTAACCCAAACCTGAGCACCCTTCGGAATCCTTATATCTATCGGTTCTTCGAACTCCTCCGCATCCTCAAAAACCCAGACGAAAAGCTTGCAGTTATTGGCGTATCTCTTTAAGTCTTCATAACTGACCTTATGCTTATCCGAATGCTTCGCAAGCTCCTCAGCTGTAAATGGCCCCAAGACGTCCACAAGCTTAACCTTTCCCACGATTTTACCGTTCGATATTATAAATATATCTCCCCTGATGTTCGTTCTCCTCTTTCTGATCTCCCATACCTTTTCTCCCTTAACGATCAGAGTTGCGTAGGGTTCTTTGACTATCAAACCCCGCATGAACATAGTTATCGTAACTTAAAAAAAGGTTTATCCGAAATTATTACGGATGATAGGAAAAGTTGTTGAAAGAGAGATACCGAAATTCAAACATCGCTGGTTCGGAACACTCGATATCGAAGCTGATGGAAAAACATACACAGTCTATACTGCCGGAGTTGCCAAATGGCTTTTCGAAGGTGATACCGTTGATCTGATCATCAAGTCCAAACCGAAGGAAATTAAGGGTTCTCTCGTTCTCTTCTTTGACGATTACGAGCTTTATAGATTCTACGGCAAGGATAAGGTTAAGGTTTGGCCCTATTGGGTTAAGGATGTGAAATCTCCTCGTTACAGTCCGTTCGGAAACGTCCTATACGAATACAGGATTAGGGCGAGAGAGGCTGTATTTGAATCGGATTTTGAGGCGATAGCGGAATTGGAGCAGTATCACTACGCTTCTGATAAGGAGAAGATCGCCCTTTGGCGTTGCGACGGTTGCGAAGAACTGTTTGAGGCAAACGTCAGGCAGAACTGTCCGAAGTGTGGAAGCGATGACGTTCACATCGTCGAGATAAGGGGTTCAACTCCGGCATCGAGATTTCTGATCCTCGAACTCTTGGAGAGAGAAGAATTTGAACCTCAAATAGTCGCTTACGTTCGAGTGGATCCGCCGATACCTCTGATGCACCGAAGGTTGCCGGACGGAAGGACAGTTAAAAACATAAGAGAAAAGGTCTTTCCATACAGCTGGTTCCATCCCGTTTACAGCCCAGAGCTGGTGATGAAGCAACTGTTTAAGGAGCTAAGACGGAAGTTCAGCAGAAAGATCGCAAGGCAAAAGCTGTGGGAAATTGCGAGTTGGGAAGCGATGAAAAGGAGCAACACAGCATGTTCCAGAATAGCGAGGGTGGTAGTTCATCCCGACTACAGATCGGATGGCTTGGGAATGCTTGCCGTGAAGCTTGCGATAGAGTGGATAGAGGAGAGGAGAATTCCGGAGATGAAGAAGAGGAAGCATCTTGTCGAAACTATCGCTCAGATGGCGAGATTCAATCCGTTCTTTGAGAAGGTAGGATTTAAGTATGTCTGGGATACCGCTTCGGGCAGACCGGTCTTGTATTATCCCATAAGCGATGAGGCGGAGAAGTTCTTACAAAAATTCTTCGAAGAAGACGAAATAGCAAAGCAACATAAGGGAAGGCTTTGCGTTTCTAAATACGGAAGGGTTGAGATGTTAAAAGAGCCGATAGTTTTTAAAAACGTCTCAAAGGTTTTCAGGAATTACTTGGACGTTTCTAAGCTGAAAAGGGAAGTTCGAGACCTTCTTTCCGCCTTCGGAGTTAAACACAGAATTATAGAGAGGCAGGTTATAAGGAATGCGACGTTCGAGATTAAACCGGGAAATGTTGTAGTGGTAGTGGGTGCAAGCGGAGCCGGTAAGACGACTTTGCTAAGGCTGATTCTTGGTGCGGTAACCGGAATCAAGGGCGAGAAGTTCGAGCCAACTTCCGGTGAGATTCGTTCCCCAAGGGCTAAGGTCGGTGTTCTGATCCCGCAGGAGTTCGAGCCGGAGTTTGGAGAGGAGAGCATACTCGAGCATGTCTATGCTAAGGCTAAAGATCTGCATGTTGCGGTTGAGATACTGAACAAAGCCGGACTTTCGGATGCGGTGCTGTATAGAGCTAAGTATTCCGAACTATCTACTGGGCAAAAGGAGAGGGCGAAGTTGGCTTCCATTCTGGCTGAGAAGCCGAGTTTGATTCTTATAGACGAATTCGCATCGCACTTGGATAGCCTAACAGCGATGAGGGTTGCGAGGAAGATAGGAGAGATCGTGAGGAGTGCGGGAATAACGCTTGTAGCGGTGACCCATCGAAAAGAAGTCGTAGATGCTCTTGAGCCGGATAAAGTTATATACGTCGGATACGGGATCGCCAAGGTTGAAGAACTGAGATAGATTGATTTTTATGGATAATTTACTTTCTCAAACTTTAAGTATCTCACCCAATTTTTCCAAACAGAACGAAATTCTATTTTCTAAGCTCTCATCTGGAACGTCAACCACTCTTTCCCTATCTACGAGTAATCTTATAGTAAGATCTTGAATATCAATATAATTTAAATCGTAATCCCTAAAACCGTCCTTTGCGTTGTTTCTCAAAGGCTTGCAGAAGAATATCAAATCGTATCTCCTTTCCCCCAAACTCTTAAATATGCCTACGTATTCCTTCAAGGTTTTCCAGTCCATGGAGTTCCAGAAAATGGTGTAAAAGAGGTTGTCGTAGATCGTTCTATCGCTTAAAACTATTTCTACTCTATTCAAAGCCGAATTTTCCCTCTCTATCTGAGTTTTTAAAACTTTAAGCTGAAATTGAAAGTGATGTTCGCTCTCCCTAAGCTCCTTCAAATCCCTAAAGCCGTAGAGCCTCTGAAAAACTCTGAATACATCCCTAACGACTTCTCCAACTAACTCCACGTTATATCCTTTTTTTCTTAATTCCTTCGCTAAAGCGTTGGCTAAAGTCGTTTTACCGGAGTTGCAGGCTCCAGAAAAACCTATCAGCATCCGATGTATAGCTTCGCAGTTCAGAATAAAAGCTTAGCTCGATTGGGATGTATATTTAAAAAAGTATAAAATTAGCCGTTTCTTATAAATCTCTTATATAGCTCCCCGTTCCAGTAGATGTCCACTACGAGCGGCATACTTCCGGGTAATGCATGGCTCGCACAGGCTAAGCACGGATCGTAAGCCCTTACGGCCATCTCTACCATGTTCAGAATCTTATCGTCGACCTTTCCGTTCTTTATCAGTTTACTTGCCGCCTTCTTTACCGACAGATTTATTGCCGGATTGTTCTGGACTGTGGCAACGATCAGGTTGACTTCCTTAACGACTCCGTGGCTGTCGGTAACGTAGTGATGTATCAGAACTCCACGAGGCGCTTCGACCACTCCAACACCTTCGCTCGGCTTCTTCTTCGGCAGATTTCGCACGTCTTTGCTCGTAACCTCGGGATCCTGAACGAGTTCGAGTATCCTCTCCGCCCCGTATAGTATTTCGATCAACCTTGCCCAGTTGTAGGCTAAGATGTTGTGAACCGGCTTCTTTCCGAAGAAGTCAAACATAGTCTCGTAAGCTTCTTGAGCCAAAGGCGTTGCCATACCATCTGCAACGTTAAGCCTTGCCAAGGCGTTTACCCTGTAAATCCCGCTGTCTTTCCCGTCCACAATCCCCTTCCAGCCGATGGGCTTTAGATACGGGAACTTCACGTAGCTCCAAGGTTCCACGTGCTCCGCTATGTATTCGAGGTAATCCTTGCCTTCGAACGTGCATATGACGTTTCCTTCCGGATCGACGGCTTTTAGTATCCCGTCGTAGAAGTTTACGTGTCCATTCTCATCGACCATTCCCAAGTAGTTCGTTTCCTGATAATACACGTCCCTCTCCTTTATCAATTCGAGGATCTCTTCATTTTTTAGAACGTGGTTCTCGAATATCTCAAGTCCCTTCTTCCCGAATTCCACGAGCTTTTTAGCCATCTCCTCTATTTCTTTCCTCTGGTCTTCCTCAAGCGGTTTCGAAACACCGCCGGGCAATCCGAAGACGGGGTAGATGGGATGCCCAGCCAATATCTCCTGAATCTTCTGCGCATAACCTCTGCACTGCAGAACTTCAGCTACGATGTCCTTCCCCAAAACGTTGAGAAGTCCGAAGATGTTCCTATCCTTCGGATCGGCTGATATGAGGAGAAGGTCGGGAAGCGCAAGCGCGTAGAAGTGCAACATATGGCTGTGGATCACGTGGGCGTTGTAGAATATCTCCCTGATCTTTTTAGCAGTTTCCGTCGGTTCAACTTCAAATACGGCATCGCAGGCTTTGGTTGAAGCCATGTGATGGGCTCCGGGACAAACGCCGCAGATCTTCGGAGTTATCCTCGGTAACTCCTCAACGTGCCTACCTTCGCAGAACTTCTCGAAACCCCTGAACTCCACAACCTGAAAGTAAGCATCCTTAACGTTTCCGTCGTCATCTAAAATTATCTCCACCTTACCGTGTCCTTCAAGCCTCGTATTCGGGTCGATACTAATCTTCTTCATTTCAGATCACCCAACTTCGATTTAGGTAAACAGAAGTGATAGATCAGCCCGACAACATCCTTAATCTTATCAACAGTCTCCGTAGTTCTCATCGGAGGTAGATAATCTTCTCCGGTTCCAGCCATGGCGATTGCGGTGATAGCTTCCGTTCCGAAGTCGACCGCGTTCGGAACCTTTCCGTAGCAACCTCTACACGGCATGTTAGCCTTTATGCACCTCGCTCCGCATCCGCCTCTAGTAACAAATCCCAAGCAAACAATTCCTTGCTCCAAGAAGCACCTCTCCTGATCAGCTACGATCTCATGCGGACGGTTGATGGTTGGAGGTCTAACCAACGACTTGAACCTCGGACATTCGTAGCATAGCGATTTGTCCGAAGCTAAAACCCTCTTTTCGGGCTTCTCGCCCCTCTTGAGTTTCAGCAGAAGTTCTACCATCTCCTCGATAGTGGAAGCCGAAGGAGGACAGCCCGGAACGTAGTAGTCAACTTCAACGACTTCGTCGAGCGGTTTAACCTTGTCTAAAAACTTTGGAAGCGTCAGTTCAGTATCGTTCAGCTTTGTGACCGGCTGGGGTATCTTTCCTTCCGTAGTTGATGGTGTTTCTACGTAAGCCCTTTTGAGTATTTCATTGGCGTCGAACTGGTTCCCCAATCCCGGAATACCTCCGAAGCATGCGCAAGAGCCGTATGCTATCAGAACATCGACTTTGTCCCTTATCAGCTTCACCTGCTCCTCCTGCTCGGAAGTTCTGACTGCTCCATTCACGATCGCGATGTCAGCTTTATCGAGCGACTCCAAATCTTTCTTCTTGAAGTCCAATGCTACCGGCCAGTAAACTATCTCAAACTCCTTGATAACGTCGAGTATCTTGACACCCAGATCCAAGATCGAAACGTCACAACCTCCGCAAGATGCGAGCCAATCTATAACGACCTTCATGGTCTCAACCTCTCAGTCATTTCCTTAATCGCCTTAGCAAGCGGACCCCACATCGCAACGCCTATATACTCCCACCTGAGCTTATCCGGATTGATTCCAAGCTGTTTCATAGCCTCGTTCATGAGCTTGATCCTCTTCGCTGAAACGTAGTTGCCCCAGCCGTGGTGACAGTTCTTAGGCGGGCATCCCGCTATTAAAACGCCATCGACCTTTTTCAGTATCTCCAAAAGCGTTCCGGCGTTTACCGATGACGAACACCTTATCCTGATGCTTCTGAAGTTTGCCGGAAGCTTCAATCCCTTCACTCCCATGAGGTCAGCCGCGGCATACGAGCACCAGTAACAGAGTAGGGCGAGAATCCTCGGCTCTCCCTCCTTGGCATGCTTGAACGCAACCTCAACTTGGTCGAGCAACTGCTTGTCCTCGAAGTTTATAAGCTGGATCGCGTGGTTCGGGCAGACCGACATGCACAAACCGCATCCCCTGCAGAAAGCAGAATCCACTTCCGCCCCGTCCTCCTTAATTCTTATGGCATCGTGCGGACACATGGATGCACAGATTCCGCATTTGGAGCATAGATCCTTGTTCACATACGAAACGAACTTCTGAAGCCTCTTTTCTCCGTCCTTCAGCATCTCAGCGATTCTCATTGCTACTGCACTTCCCGATTCCACGCTCTCCTGAACTATACCCGGCCCCTTAGCAGTTCCAACGACGAAGACCCTGTCAACGTAGGTTTCGTTCGGATTTATTATACGCGGCTGGAACTCTATCGGAAATCCGAACTTATCGGTAACGACACCGAACTTCTTAAGGAGTTGGACTCCTGCTGGGATCAGAGCTTCAGCTAAAACGACCATATCGGCTTCTATCTCCTCCTCACCGCCGTCTTCCTTGAAAACGGTAACCTTCAGTTTTCCGTTCCCGTCGGCGATCTCATCGACCTCTCCCTTAACGAACTCCACACCCTTCCTTTCCACCATCTTGTAGAAGTCTTCGAGCTTTCCGGGCGTTCTGATGTCTTTGTAAATTACCGTTATCTCGGTTTCGGGGAATAACGTCGCTATCCTGTTCGCAAGCTTCATTATGACGGAACAGCAGATCTTGGAGCAGTATGGAACTCCGTTACCGTTTTCGCTCCTCGAACCGCTACACAGAACGAACACCAAGCTTTCTGGAGTCTTTCCGTCCGACGGTCGCTTGAAGCCCTTAGTGAGCAGTCTCTCGAATTCCAAGCTCGTCACGACATCCGGATGAGCGTAATTGAGCTCTGCTATCTTGGATAGATCGTATCCTTGGAATCCGGTAGCGATTACTACTGCACCGAATTTGTAGTTGTAGATCGAAGGTTTTGCGTCCAAGTTTATCGCGTTCGTCGGACAGACCTTCAAGCATTCGCCGCATCTGTTACAGTATTCGTCCGCGATGTTGTATGTATCCGGGATAGCCAAAGCGAAGTCCTTGTCTATAGCCTTTCTCTTGCCGAATTTCATGTCGAATTCGTTGGGAACTTCTATTGGACAAACTTCCGCGCATTTTCCACAGCTAACGCATTTGTTGGGATCGACGAACTGCGGTTTCTGTTCTATGGTAACGGAGAAGTTACCGTTTACCTTCTCAACTTCTTTAACCTCGGCGTTGGTTATTATAGTTATCTTATCGTTGAATACCGTTTCCCTCGCTATTACCGGCACTATACACTCGCTCGTGCACATCGAACTCCAGCCTTCGCACTGGAACAGCAACGGAATCTGTGCGGTGTGACCACCCAAATACGGATTCTTTTCGACCAACACGACATCTATTCCGGCCTTCGCCAGATCTATAGCACATTGCATTCCCGCAACTCCACCACCAACCACAAGAACCCTCTTCTCCAACTTTACCGCTTCTCCCGTCGGTCTGTTCGACCTCAGCTTAACGTAAGCCATCATCAACTGATCCAAAGCCTTCCTCGTAGCTCCGTCCCTGTCTTCATGCACCCATGCACACTGCTCCCTTATGTTGGCAACTTCAAACATCGCCCTGTTAAGACCAATCTTTTCAAGTATCTGGGCTATTTTATCTTCGTTCATTTTCAATGACGATCTCTCCGAACAGCCTACAAACAACAACCTGTCCACCTTTCCCTTCATCTCTCGAACTACTTCCTCGTATTCCTCGCAGAATAGGTCAACCTTCTTGACTATCGAAACATCTTCAAGTCCCTCAGCCAACTCAATGAGTCTGTCAATGTCTATTCTTTCACTTAAAGTATTACCACACGTGCAAATAATAACACCGACGCTCATTTCGATCGGTCTATTTTAGAAATGTGTAGTATATAACATTATCTATTTTTATGCTTTTAAATATTTTTTCATAAAATTTAGCGATAATATTCATTTAGTGGTAGCGAAATCTTACCTCTAATTTTGTTAAAAGAAATACATAATAAATAATAAGCAACGTTTGATGTTCGGGTGTATGCAACACGCACGACAGCGGAAATTTAAGTATTTTTATAATTAATTTATAATATATTTTATTTTATTAATATTATCAATGAATTATTTACAGCAGATCGATTATCGATTTCTTAAATTTTACGTATGTTTTTATGTTTTTAACTTTAAATTTAAAGTGCCGAACAGTCAACTGAAACAATAAGGGAATGCAAATTTTTAATTGGCTGAACAGTGGGCCCGGAGGGACTCGAACCCTCGACCTCCGCCTCGTGAGGGCGGCGTCATAACCCCTAGACCACGGGCCCTATATGGAGTATCCCGGAATCGTTAAAAACATTTCGCTGATCAGACCCGGGCACGTTTATATTGGAGACTTCGAAAAGATTTGAATACCCAAAGACATCCTTGCGTTATGAAGTATCTCCTTCTCATTCCAGATGGAATGGCCGATTGGAAGGTTAAAAAGTTGGGCAACAAAACTCCGCTTGAAGTAGCTGATACTCCGAACATGGATTTTCTCGCTAAGGAGGGAGCATGCGGATTGGCAAAAACCGTCCCGAAGGGATTCGAGCCGGGGAGCGATGTTGCGAATCTAACCATTTTGGGCGTTGACGTTCGGAAATACTACACTGGCAGAGGGCCAATAGAGGCACTTGCAAAGGGAATTAAGGGAAAGCTCGTTTTTAGGTGTAACCTCGTTTACGTTGAGAACGGGATAATGGTAGATTACAGCGGAAGAAGGATCGACGATGAGGAGGCTAAGGAGGTTATAGATGCTTTGAACGAAGCCGTAGAATACGATTTCGTCCGATTTCATCACGGAACGAGCTACAGAAATCTCGTAACGATCGACAAGGACTTCAACGACAACGTTAAGACAACACCACCGCACGACATTCAAGGCGAGCCGATTTCGAAGTATCTGCCCAAAGATAAAGATCTCGCGAAGCTTCTGATCGAGCTGATGGAGACTTCGAAGAAGATAGTTCCGGAGGTTACGAAAAAAGCCAACATGGTGTGGATATGGGGCGGAGGAAGGATGCCAAACTTTCCGAAGTTCAAGGAGAGGTGGGGCATAAGCGGGGTTATGATATCCGAGGTCGATCTTCTCAAGGGGATCGGAAGGGGTTTGGGATTTGAAGTGGTGGAGGTGGAGGGAGTCACGGGCTACATCGATACGAACTACAGAGGACTGGCAAAGGCTGTGCTGAAGAGCTTAAAGGACAAAGACTTCGTTGTTCTGCATACCGAAGGAATAGACGAAGTCGGTCACGAAGGCGATGCGGAGAAGAAGGTGGAGGCAATCTCGATATACGACGAGAAGATAGTCGGATACCTGATCGACCGGCTGGATTTGGAGGAGACGAGAATAATGTTATTGCCCGATCATCCCACTCCCGTTGAAGTGAGAACGCACGTTGCTGAACCGGTTCCTTTCTTGATATACAGGTGGAAGAAGGATGACGTTAGGGAGTTCAACGAATTCAGCTGTAGGAAGGGCAGATTCGGGCTTGTAGATGGATTGAAGCTCATGGAGATCATGTTCGCCAAGTAAATGCAAGAGTTATATTCCCAGCCGGAGCCATGGAGACGATGGACGTATCTCTGATGGAGAAATTCTACTCGAAGCTGTTCAGCACACCGAAGGAGTTCGTATCCGCCGGTATCATAGCCATTTCCATAATCCTCGCATCGATTTTGAACGGAAGAAGCTCATTCTTCGGCTTGAGGTATCTCTCTCTGAGCCTAATTACGTTCGTAGCTCTGCTAATATATCAGAAATTTTTGAAGCTTGCAGTTAACAAGAGGAGACTTCTCTTCTTCGTGATGACCGTTCTCATTTTTATCGAGCTTTTTGACATATTGTCCGTCCACGTTTTCGGCGGAGATCTCATCGTTTTAGCTCCTGCTTCAATTACAGCTTTGCTTACCGTTTCCTTCTACTTCATTTCGGAATCGTCTGAAGTCAGATGTGCCGTCGCTTCTTTGATTCTATCAATTCTGCTGTATCCCGTATCTTATTACTTTTCGTTTCAAGCTCCTCACAGAACACTGGGATATGTTGCAACAGCTTTAGTCGGTTCGGTTTTGGGATATCTATTCGTAAAATACCTCGACAAGAATTTCGAGTTCTTCAACGTTAAAAGATTTCTAAAGGCTTTCCTTCTCTTTTGGCTTACCTGCGATGCGGAATACTTTGAAAAGGAACTCAGAAAAGTAGGAGTTCGGTTTAGGGGATGGGTCAAGTGTCTGAGGATCGGCAAGGCTAAACTGATCTCGACATCCTTCCATCCCGGGCCGATGAGGAACATCGGCGGAGCGAAATTGGTTCATCGAATCCTGAGCTCGATAGAAAACTCAATTTTCCTTCATACAGCCGTGGGACACGAGTTAAATCCCGTAGATGGTGAGAACGTTGAAAGGATAGTTTCAGCCGTTAAATGCGATTGTGCTGAGCTTAAAGCCGAAAAGCCGTTCGAAATAGAGGGAAATCTGTATATCTTGAGGGTTTTCCCTTTCGAAAAGGTCAGACTCATGATATTGATCGGCAAGAATGAAACCGACGATCTCCCCTTCGAATTGAACGAAGTAGCCGGAAGGGATGTCATGTTCGTTGAAGCCCACAGCGCGCACAGATCGAATTTCGAAGTTACCGAAGACCACGTTAGGGAAGTGAAGGATCTGATCGAAAGGTCGAAGAACGTTAAAACCGACAAGGCCGATTTGAAATACTTCTTTAAACGAATTAGAGCGGAGACCAAGAATATTTGCGGATACGTTGCAATTCTAATTTTAGATTACGGAGACGAGAAGCACGCCATACTGATGCTCGACGGAAACAACGTCGATCTGAGCTTTAGAAATGAGATCGAGAAATTTTGCGAAAGTTTCGGTGTTAGGGTTACAGTGATCTCAACAGACAACCATTCAAAAACCGGAATATCACCAAAAATAGGTTACAAACCGGTTGGAGCTGATGAAGAGGATCGAAAGATCGTGTTTAGGTTTTTGAAGGATGTTTTTGAAAATGTAGAGCTTGAAAAATGCGATGTTATAAGCTACGGATTCAACGAGGTGGAAGTTAAGGTTATGGGAAAGAGGTTTTTCGAATTGGTTGAACTTGCGTTCAGAAGTATAGGTGAAAAAGCCATCTACCTGTTTTTCTCAATGATCGCCTTTCAATTCGTTTTGGCTTCGATTTTGGGAAGGATCATCATGTAGTTTCAAAAAGGAGGATCTCCGTAATCATATACTCCACTGGAGACATGAACCTCCTTACGTTTTTGGCCACACCCAAAGCTGTTCCGTAAACGAGCCAATCCTTCCACACTGATAGATCCTCTGGAGAGTATTTCTCCACCATGGCAAAATTTTCAAGAAATCTTCTGAAAGCTTGCCATTCGAGCTTCTCTTTGTAGTATTCGTCCCTCCACCTTCCAAAGAGCTGTGTGGGTGTGGAGTAGCATATCAGGGACTGAAAGAACAACACCAAACAGAGTGCTAAAGCATCTGGAAACGTTAAACTCGAAGCTACTGCGAAGAAAAGAGTAACTGCAAATACATTTCTGCCCTTTAAATCGATCAGTTTTATTCCGTAGAACTTTCCTACGGGGAAGGCTTGATTGTAGTATGTTTTGGCAGTTGTCTCTCCTGGAATAAAAAGACTTGAAACATCGTTGAATAGTTCAAAAAATATCTTTTTACTTAATTCTGGATCAGTTTTTATGCTTGCCATTGCTGGATCTAACGAGATTATACCTCTTTGTCTGTATATGCAGGCTCTTATTATTTTGGGATCAAATACACCATCTTTGGAATACTTGCGGATGAAGCTTATGACCTTCCTTTCGTATCCGTCAAGTTCACCGTTGTTCTTCATGACGACTATTTTTCCATCTTCCAAAAGCTTTAGGAATCCTCTTCTATGGAGATCCAGAATCGTAGCGGTTATTCCGTCCATGTCGAGCGTTTGAGCGTCACCCTTAAACACGAAATTGACAAACCACGGTTTTCTGCTCTTGTTCGGCACGTAGCTTAAGTATTCGGGAACAACGAAATTCTTTTCTCTTCCAAATATTAAGTAAACCACAAGAGCGAGAAGAGGATAGGTTAGTATCAACGAAATTAATACAATATAAATCGGATGAATTTGATAGTAGTTCACGGGGTTTTCTTTAATGGGTGTGAACAGCAGTCCAATCATTGCGACGAGTAAAATCGTAAAGACAAGAGCAAATCTTTCGCCAAACTTCTCGTATATTCTAATCGTAATGTTATACACTATGAACATAACGAAAAATCCAACGACACTTTCTACGAGTATCGCTACATATAGTGAGGTTGGAGCGTTGAGTGTCAACATCCATATCCACGCCGCGAGTCCCATGACAGCCAAAACGATAAGAACCGACCGATCAAGGATATAATCTAGATCCATACCTGATCACCTTACATTGAAAATTAGTCTTAATCATACACTTAAATTTTACTTTAAATCGAATCGACAAGATTTATAAAAAATCGAAGCGAAATGTGGATCATGGTTATCGGCGTTACCATGGTAAACGTCCAGCCGGGAAAGGAGAAGGATGTCTACAACGCGATAAAGAAGATAAAGAACGTTAGGGAGATATACCACGTTTTCGGCGAGTTCGATTTCGTCGTGATAATTCAGGCGAACAGCCTTTCAGAGCTAAATAAGACCGTCGATGAAATCAGAGGAATAACGGGCGTTACGAAGACGCAAACGGTTGTTGGTGCAGAGATATCATGATAGCTGAGGAGTTGGCTAAGAAGCTCAAGGAGATCAGCATTGCGGAATTTTTCGAGAAGAACAAGCACATCTTAGGATACTCTAATCCGGCCAAAGCACTCGTTACGTGCGTTAAAGAAGCTGTCGATAACGCCCTCGATGCGACAGAGGAAGCGGGAATTTTGCCAGACGTAATGGTCAGAATTGCCAAGATCGACAGATCTGTCTGCAGAGTAATCGTAGAGGATAACGGGCCGGGAATAGTCAAGCACCAGATTCCCAAGATCTTCGGAAAACTCCTTTACGGATCGAGATTCCATTCTATAAAGCAGACGAGAGGTCAGCAAGGGCTCGGAATAAGTTCGGCAGTTCTTTACGCTCAGCTTACAACCGGAAAACCGGCTGTCGTAATTTCGAAAACTTCCCCGAAGGAGAAGGCATGCAGAATGGAGATAATGATTGACACGAAAAGGAACGAACCTGAAGTTATAAGCGAAAGCTTAATCGAGTGGCATCGTCCCCACGGAACGAGGGTGGAGCTTGAAATCGTCGGCAGTTACGTTAGGGAGAGAAGGCAGAGCGTTTACGAATACTTGAGGCAGACATCCATAGTTAATCCCCACGCTAAAATAACGTTCATAGAGCCTGATGGGACTATCCACGAATTTGAGAGGGTAAGCAACGAGCTACCTAAGATTCCGAAGGAGATTAAACCGCATCCTCACGGAATAGAATTAGGAACTCTTTTAGCTATGCTCAAGACGACGAGGGCTAACAATCTGAAGAGGTTTTTGAAGGATGAGTTCGTTCGAATTGGCGATAAGATCGCGGATGAGATAATAGCCAAAGCCGGATTCAGCGGAAGGGAACATCCCCGTTCGTTGGGCAGAGAGCAAGCCTTAAGATTGCTCAACGCTTTTAAGGAAGTCCAACTTCTACCCCCTCCAACGGACTGCCTTTCTCCGATAGGTGCGGATCTGATAATGAAGAGTTTGATGAAGGAGTTCAACGCTGAATTTGTCTATGCGATCACGAGAAAGCCCAAGGTCTACTCCGGACATCCGTTCTTGGTCGAAGTCGGCATAGCTTACGGAGGGAGCATCAAGAACGACAAAGTTGAGATCCTCCGATTTGCGAACAAGATCCCACTGCTGTATCAGCAGGGAGGTTGCGCTCTAACTAAAGCTGTTGAAAGCGTTAATTGGAAGACCTACGGATTACAGCAGAGTAAAAACGAACTGCCGAACGCTCCCGCAGTTATCTTAATTCACTTGGCATCGACGAACATACCATACACATCCGAATCGAAGGAGGCGATTGCGGGAATCCCCGAAATATTCGACGAAGTTAAACTGGCTCTGCAGGAAGTCGGTAGGAAGTTGAAAGAATATATTGATAGAAAGCAGAAGTTGCAGAAGAAGAAAAAGAAGGAGGAGGTTCTGCTCAAGATAATTCCGTTGCTTGCGAGGAAGGTGTGCGAAGTTTTGGAGAAAGAGCCGATCGATGCGGATAGGATCGTTGCCAGAATTATGGGTAAAGTTCATTTTGAAAGGATTGCCGAAGGTGATAGGATCAAACTCAGAGTTGCGAATTACTCCAAAGCTAAGAAGTCTTTCAAGGTTTACGAGATGTGCGAAGGCGAAGTCGAAGCTAATGCTAAAGTTATTCAATCGTCGACCTATTCAACAATCGTATGGAACGTAGAACTAATGCCGGATGAAGAGATCGAACTCGAATACAGATGTAAAAGGATCATTAACAGAAAGCCGATAGTGGAGGGATTGGGTGAAGAGATGGTAAGCGGGGCTGAGGTTTCTACGTTTTAAAATTTTGATAGTTGAGCAATCGTTCGACACCGCAACATTTATCTATGATCGAGTTCCATTATCATAAGGGGCGCCCGTTGGCATCGGTTATAACGATCCCCGCCGTCACCACTGTATCCGTTTTTGGCGCCCCCTACGATTTGCCACATCTATCGATGACTTTTGCAATCTCAATCAGCCTCTTCTTTATAGTTTGGGCGACCTTATCTGGATCTTCTGCATAATACACGTATCCGATCCATCCCCTCTCTATCAGCTTCCTTCCGACTATGCCGTCTTTTACAAGCCTCTTCAGTCTCTCGCGAACTATTCTCGTAGATAGCTGTAGCTCTTCCGCGATTTCCCTTACGGTCAATTCTCCCTTCTTTAGCAAAAGTTTGTAAATCTCCACTTCCGACTTGTTGAACTGCAACTGTTTGAGTAGCGAATTTATGCTGTCCAACACCATGACCATCACCTTAGGATGCAAAGATTTATAACTTGTGAAGTTTAACTTTCATGGGTCGAACTGCTATAAAAACCTTAGGTGGTGATGATCATGGATGCGATGATAGAGTTCTTCAGCTTGGTTTTATCGAATCCGATCACGAAAAGGGCGATAAAGCATAGCCTAAAGAGGGACAGAGACGGAGTCGTTAAACTCGACAAATACCTGAAAGCATACGCCTACGACGAAGAGCTGAGCAGTCTTGAATTCAAAGCCCTTAAGAAGCTCATAGAAGCCGGCTTAAGAGCTTTCGGCGGGAGAGAGGACTTGCTTAAGGAAAGGCTCAGAGATGCATACTGGAGGAGGGGATTCATAAGCGTTCTTAGAGGACTTGTCGAATTCGGGGTCAGAAAACCTTTCGTTCCCGGAGCACCGTTTCTGATCGTTTGGGATGTAACGTATAGATGCAACCTCAGATGTAAGCACTGCTATTCAACTGCTGGCAAGCCTTGGAAGGACGAGCTGAGCGAGGAGGAAGCGATGAAGGCTTTAAAGATTTTAGCGGATGCCGGAGTTACCGCAATAGCCTTCAGCGGAGGAGAACCGTTGCTGAGAAAGGACTTCTTCGATTTGGCGAGAACAGCTAAGGATTACGGAATGTTCGTTTCGATAGCGACGAACGGAACTTTGCTGACGAAAGAGAACGTAAAGAAGCTTAAGGAATGCGGAGTCTGGTTCGTTCAAATAAGCTTGGATGGAACCAAGGAAACGCACGAGAGGTTCAGAGGAATAGAGGGAATCTACGAGAGGGTTATCGAGGGTATAAAGAACTGCGTTGAGGAGGGGCTGATAACTTGCATCTCAACGACTGCAACCAAGCTGAACTATCACGATATTCCGAAGGTCATGGATTTAGCTGAGGAGCTCGGCGTTCAGTGGTTCATGCTCTACAACTTCATTCCGGTCGGCAGAGGAGACTTCGAGATGGATTTAAGTGCGGAAGAGAGGGAGGAGCTTTTAAAGGAGCTTTGGAGGAGATTGAAGGCTACTGGGATAAACTTCATGTCCACAGCACCGTATTATGCGAGGATAGCTATGCAGGAGGAGAGCTCGATAGTTCCGACTCACTTCTACAACTCGAACTTGGAAGGAAAGTTGAAGGTTCTCGCCGACTTCATAGGCGGTTGCGGTTGCGGTAGATTTTATATAGCTATGAGGGCGAACGGCAACATAGAACCTTGTGTATTCTTCCCGCTCACACTTGCGAACATAAAGGATTTCGAGAGCGGGGATGAATTCCTACGATTCTGGAAGGAAAATAAAGTCCTGAATGATTTGAGGGATAAGGACAGACTTGAGATATGCGGAGAATGCAGATACAGATACGTCTGCGGAGGTTGCAGGGCGAGGGCTTACGCATACTTCAAGGACTACATGAAGCCGGATCCGGGATGCATATTGGTAGAAAGGAGGCTTAAAGCTAAGTCTGGCTGAATTCGATCGATCTCCTAATTTTAGGACTCTTCAGCCTTTTCTCAATCTCCTCAAGCTTTCTCAGCAGTTTTTCATCGATCTCCGGTTTCTTTGCCGGCACAAGCTCGATTTTTATTTTGGTTTCCGTTTTGATTTCCTCCGTTTCTTCCGATACTTCCGCAACCTTCTCATGCATTATCCTTTCAACCGCTTTCATCCAACCTTCCGTCCATGGCGTTTCGTTCCTTCCGACATCGATCTTCTCCCTTCGAACGACTATCAGATTCTGATGGCAGGCATTTTTGCATGCTCCGCAGAATATGCATATGGCCTCATCCACTCCGAGTTTTCCTTCATCGATACTCCAAGCTTCGGTCGGGCAGATCGCAATGCAGGCTTTACAGCCCGTTAGATCGCACTTCTCATCGAGCAGTCCCTCGTAAAGTAATATTCTTCCGGAAATCGGTTTTTTAACTTCCACGCCGTCATAAGGACAGGCTTTAACGCATCTCGCGCAGAATATGCATCTGTCGGAATCTATAAAGACCTCCGCAACATCGGGCATCTCTCCTTCCACTATCCTCTTTCCCTCAACTTCTATCGCTTTGTTCGGGCAGACGTCTTCGCAAAGCTCGCAGTAATCGCACTTGGATTCGTCTATGAGTATCTTCTCGAAAGGCTTCAGTCCTTCGCCTTCTATAGCCTTAAAAGCTTGGCAGAACTCCACGCATGTGCCACACAGCTTGCACTTCTCCTCATCGATCCTGATCGAGCCTTTGATACCTTCGTTTCTAACGGGGATGTCCTCCCTCTTAAGCTTGATTTTCCTCTCTATCGCATTCGTGGGGCAGATTCTATAGCATATCGCACAGTTTACGCAGTTCTCCAACTTCTTGATTTCTCCTCTCAAATAAGCGGGCGTCATGTCTTTTTTAAATTCGAAATCGTCGATGATAAATCTGAAGGCGTTCAGAGGGCAGAATGCGAAGCATATCCCGCAGAAGACGCATTTGGTGTGATCTATCATAATCGGAGGCATTTCCAAGCCCAAGGCTATGTCGTGAACCGGCTGAAGCTCTATAGCATTAACCGGGCATGCATAGATGCAGATTCCGCATCCCGCGCACTTCTTATAATCGTAAATAAGCTTTCTAACCTCAACTTCGCTCTTCTGCTGAAACACGAATTCGTTTCCTTCTACTTCAACCGTTCTTTCCATTTCCTAACCTCCTCGACGAATTCCTTAATATCATCCACGATCTCTATTTCCCCGGCCGATCTCCAAACCGCTTTAACTCTCCAAGCATCTTCGCCGAGCAAATCCTTAAGGGCTTCAACCCTCGATTTCGCCTTGAAGTTTCCACTTCCGAAGTGGCACTCCCCGAGCCTGCAACCCGCAACGATCACACCGTCGACTCCCTTCTTTAGCGCGTGGATTATCCATTCCGGCCTAACCCTACCGCTACAAGGAACCATTATCGTTCGAACATTCGCCGGATATCGAACCTTCATAACTCCGGCCAAATCCAAAGCTGAGTAGGCACAATAACTGCATGCGAACATTAAGATCAGCGGATCGGCGTTCTTCTCTTCAGTCAACGCATCTATTTCGGCGATTATTCCGTCGTTCGTGAAGTAGTTCATGTCTATAGCGTTATTTGGGCAGGATGCCGAGCAGACTCCGCAACCCAAGCAAGCTGATGGGTTTATCTCAGCCTTCCTCCTCTCGTTGATCCTTACAGCTTTAAACTCGCAAGCTTGAACGCATATCCTACACCCTATACATCTTTCCTCGTTTACGAATGAAAAGAAGGGATCCGATTCAACGTAATCTGACATAACGATCTCAAGAGCTTTCGCCGAAGCCAAGCCGGCTGATTCGACGCTTTCTCTTATATCCATAGGAGAGCTTGAGGTTCCGGCTAAGAAAATACCCCTCACATTCGTCTCAACCGGTTTAAGCTTCGGATGAGACGGCATGAGAAATCCGTTTTCATCCACCGCTATCCCCAAAACCTCAGCAAGCTCCGGATTTCCTTCCATCGGAGTTGCCAAAACAGCAAGATCGAATTCCTCTTCCCTAACGCATCCCCTCAAAGTATCTTCGAACCTTAAGACGACCCTCCCGTTCCTTTCCTCAACCTTTGGCTTTCCCCTCACGAACTTGACTCCCATCTCCTGAATTCTCTTGTAAAGTTCTTCATGATAGGCACGCATATCGATGTAGAATATCCAGATTTCAGCATCCGGATACCTCCTCTTTATCGTGAAAGCGTTTTTCAGCGTTGCAAGGCAACAGACCCTGCTACAGTAAGGCTTATTTTTTTCATCCCTGCTTCCAGCACAGAGAACGAAGGCTATCTTCTTCGGAATTTTTCCGTCGATCAAGAGCTTACCTTTTGTTGGCCCGCTCGCTGAAAGTAGTCTTTCCAACTGCATAAGACTGATTATCCTTTTGGAACCCTTGAAGTTGAGTTTGTATCCCGTCGCAACTATTATCGCCCCTACGTCCAATTCGATCTCCTCTTCCCTCTGATCGAAGTTTATCGCATCCTCCGGACAAGCTGAAACGCATTGAAGACAACCTATGCAGTTCTGAGCATCTATAACCGCGCACATCGGTATAGCTTGGGGAATGGGCAAATATATCGCCTTCCTCATCTCCTCGGGAACGTAGATTGGGCAAGCTTTACTGCAGAACTCTATGCATCCCTTGCACTTCTCCTCATCGATGAATCGGGGATGCCTAACGATCTTAACCCTGAAGTTTCCGACGAATCCCTTAACATCCCTAACCTCCGCATTGGTGATAATTTTGATATTCGGATGCTTCCAAACCTCGCTCATCTTCGGTGCCAAGATGCATATCGAACAGTCGTTCGTTGGAAAAACCTCGTTAAGTAAAGCCATGTGCCCGCCTATGGTGGGAGATTTCTCCACAAGATAGACCTTTACGAAGTTTGCCAAGAGAAGTGAAGCTGTTATTCCGGCAACTCCACCGCCTATAACGAGCACTGATCTTTTAACCGGAGTTTTTACCTTGCTCAGCGGTTTAAGGTGCCTCGCCCTCGCTACTGACATCCTTATAAGGTCTTTAGCCTTCAGATTGGCTTCAACTCCGTTGTGAACCCAAGAGCACTGCTCCCTTACGTTTGCTACAACGAGCATGTATGGATTCAGCCCTGCTTCCTCAAGCAGATTGCGGAACGTGTGTTCGTGCAACTTCGGAGAGCATGCGGCGATTACTATTCTGTCGAGGCCGTGCTCTCTAATCGCATCGGCGATCTCCTTCAGCCCGGAATCAGAACATGCGTATTTTACGTCGGCGCTGTAAGCTACGTTCGGCAGACTCTTTGCGTATTCAGCGAGGGCTTCGACATCCAAAACTCCGGCTATGTTCAATCCGCAGTGGCATACGAATACCCCAATTCTCACAATCGATCGTTAATAATTGGAATATTAAGTTTTGGCTGTAGCGGAAAAGTTAAGCCACCATCCGTATTTCTTGGTGTTATGGATCCACTGCATGATGTCTTCTTTTGGGCTACGATAGCGACTGCAACGATTGTCTTGGAAATGGTAGTATTCATATCGAGAAGGAAGCATAAAAGAATTGTCTACGCGTCCGCCGGCATATCGGCAATAATCCTGTTCGAGGTTCCGCGTTTTGTCATTCCTACACTCCCGCAACCATCCCTTAACCTGAATCCGAATCTCGCCACGATCTTGGGAGGAGCTATTTTCGCTATCGGCATCGCGATAATGCTGATTTCGTTCGTTCAACTGATGAAGGCTAAGAAAGAGGGCTGGAAACTCCGAACGACCGGGATATACGGAGTGGTCAGGCATCCCATGTATTTGGGAGACATTTTGTGGGCTTTGGGCTGGAGTATAGTCTTCAACGCGCTTTATGCGTTGGCTCTAACCCCGCTCTGGCTGTTTCTGAGGTATTCTCTCGCAGTGCTTGAGGAGGAGAAGCTGATCGAAAAGTATGACGGTGAGTATATAAGATACATGCAGAAAGTCAGGTGGAGGGTTCTGCCGTTCCTCATCTGACCTTACTCATCCATTTGAAAGAAACGCCGTGGCTCTTCACTGCTTTCATGAAGCTCGCCCTCGCCTTCGCATCGATACATGAGTAGTGATGGGCTCTTTCCAGTATGTAGGGATAACCCCTCGTCTTCCCCAAGAGACACTCGGCAAAAACGATCTTCACTATATCCTCGTGCATATCGGACATCCATTCGGGGTATTCTATCCTGACCGGCATCGACGGATTTACCATAAGATAGGCGTAGCGGATCCTATCTCCGAAGGGTTGGGTGTAGGAGAAAACATCCATAACGTCCGAAAGCAGAAACGAATCGTAGATGTCCAATCCGAACCTTCTTGCGATGTCCTTTGAAAAGCTCTTGTCTATGTAGCCTATTATCGGTGTCCGAGTCTCCTCACTCGCCTCAATTACTCTCGAAACTGTCTTCGTAAATTCATCTCTTATCGACTGCTCCAATGCGTATGGCATCAAGCTCCCGTCGAAGAATAGCCAGCTTCTGCCGTCCATCTCCTCCATTAGCATCTCAAGTTCGAGCTGGAATCTTCTCAGATCCAAGTTCTCCTCAAGTTTTATAAAAGTCGTTTTGTAGCTTTTGCCGTATTCTCCCTTTCCGTGGATAACCCATATCTTAGCAACTTGAATGACCCCGATGGGAATTCCAAGCTCTCTCAGCGGAGCGATCTGACTTCCGTCTACACCCACAACCCTTTTACCCTCTAAAACTCTTAGATGCCATCTGCTGTCGATTTCAATGCGTTCGATCTTCAACGAATTTAGGATTCGATTCTCAACGCTCTTCTTTTTCTTTTCGATCTCGTCGTTGTATTTCTTAAGAAATTCTTTGAATCTTCCTATGTTTTCAATCAGACTTCCCCTAAAGCTGGTCATTCGAAGTGTTATCCGTCTTTAGGATAATTGTCCTTTTCCATTCGAAGGATTATCCGTTTCGATAGCCGGATTTTTATATTATCTTATACAGTCATTGATTCAGCAGTTTTTCGTTTGCAATTACTCTATGTAGGTATGGCTCAGATTTTCGTTACGTCCTCACTTCCGCACATCGGACAAACTATCGGAAACTTGAACGGATCTTCCTGAAATACGTATCCGCACGTGTTACACTGGAAATAGACTTTGTCTGATGGTAGCTCTTCCATTTTATCACCTTATTTAGCCCGAAACTGTTACGTTATAGATGGCAATCGTCACATTTAGACTTTTACCCTTTGGAGGATTTATAACTATCCAATCCGACGGTCCTTTCCACTTTTTGATTGTCCCATTTAAAGCATACTCAATACTGTTTAGCCATAGCTCCGTAATTTGAGTGTTGTTCCAGCCAAATTTAGATGCATTGGTAATACTAACTCTAATCCTTATCTGACTTACAGATGTATTATATATTAAAGTAGTTTTAGTGTTGTTGAATATCAACATCTTCTGCCCAGAAAAGCTAACATCACCCTTCAAATTAATTAAACTAATATATATATCATTTCCCTCCCTAAATATTCTCGGATATATCAGTAGTCTATTATTGACTCGTATAGAGTTTGCAGATGCCGGAAATACCGCGTTTCCGTATGCTTCAAGTATGACTCCGTTATCAAGTATTAGTCCTTTACCGTTATTGCCTAAATATATAATAGCTCCGTAAGGATAGGAATAGGATTTATTAAATTTATATTTACCTGACTTATTTATACAAATGGATAAAATACCCCAATCTGGAATAACTGCAATAGATCCCCCTTCCGCTCTAACGGTTACCGCCTTTTCCGGGGTTATGTTGTAGGCAACCAATCTCTCGACGTTCTGCAAAACGTAAAAAGTATTCTCCATGCTCCTAAAAACTGCTATATCTTCCTGACTTCTTATCGCCGGCATTCCAGCCGCGTATATAACGGTGATGGTGGCAACTACCACAGACAAAACGAGTATGTATCCCAAAACTTCCGAAACGGCTTTGCCGTTCAGTCGGAACACCCCCACTACACAAGCCTATTAGCACGGATTGTTATTTTACCACCGCTTGAAGTTGCGTTTATGCTCGAACTCATGTTTATTTCATACTTTACTCCGCCAATTATATACCTTGCCGTGTATCCGAACGTCGAAACGTTAACCGACTCTTTGCTCGAATTCAGCTCTATCCAGTATCCCTGTCCAGCTACATCCACCGGCAGTCTTTCCGTGTATTCGATCTTTCCACCGTGAGGAAGGGAAAGAACTATTTCCACAACATCGTTTGCGAGGATGTTTCCTATGTCGTCAAATTGATTTCTTATGACGATCTTTTTCGGAGCTTCGGTCATAACGTTATACAGCTGTAGCGTAGATATGAACATGATAAAAGCGGATAACGTCATTATTATAAAAAGTAAGGACGATACACCTTTTCTGTTAGTAAGTCGGAACATTCTTCTCCACCTCCAGCTTAACTCTGTCGGTTTCGAACGTCAGATTTAGTTTGTATAGGCTACTACCGATAGGCGTAGCGTTCACGACGAGGAAGTATCCGTGTCTCGCATATATCTTCGACATATTTCGGTAGAATTCCGAAATATCATTCTGATTTTTATATAGTTTTATAGCCCTCGTGGCTTCGTAAACGCTCGATCTCATCTCGTAGTATGGCAGACCCCAAGGGGAATACGAAACTCTGTAACCCGAAATCGAAGCTGTAGTTAGGTAAAGTGTAATCAGAGCAACACTCATTGCGATCAGCATTCCCGAAAGTAGGAGAAGCTGTCCTTTATTGTTCATACAATCACCTCACACATACCAGAGATATAACCTGACTTCGTAAGCGTAAGGTGGACTTGAGACGGGAACAACCCTAAAGCTTGAAACCGCACCTTCTGGCGGTGGTGGGCCATACGAATATACTACTTTTCCGTTCGGATCTAAAACTTCGACATGCATTAAAATACTCATGTTATCTTTTAAATTTTGTTCGATGTTCTTCCAGATCGTGTCCGTAAAACCGTATGTTATACCATTTTCCACCCACTGAGAAAGTAAACTCTTATGTGTTGAATTTTCTAAATCTAAAATCTCCAGAATGTCGTCCGCGTATTTCTTCAACTGCAAAGTAGTAAACTCCTTTGTCTCAGTTCCGAATTGGGGGGATGCGTTGATGGCGAATATGACTACTCCGAAAATTATCAGAGATGCCAACAGAGCTTCAAGCGTATACATCTGTCCCCTTCCGTCCATGTTAATCACCACACGTAAACTACGAGTCTCCTTAACGATTTTATGAGATCTCGAGACGTATTTACGTTCGGATTGTAATTTTTATCTATCACGACAATTCTCTCGAATTTCCCAAATTCTTGGGGAATGAACTCTCCGTTAACGTAAAGGGGATACCCTATCCATAACTTGCCGATTTTTGGATCGTATACGACCGTTCCGTTCATATATCTTAAAGATACATTGTAGTAGTAATGCCTAATTGAAGAGTTAAGACCGATTAAATTGGCGAGTCTATCCAATGTGTAATTGTATGGATAGTTTTGCTTAGGTGGGAACACTCTGACCCACAGGCTCTTATTGAAGAACATCTCAACTTTGGTTTCGTTCAAATAGCACGGAATTCTAACCTCGTAACTAAGCTCAGTTAGATAAGTCGCAGATGTGTTTGCCAATCCGATCCTCTTTAAGCACGATCTCGTCTCGTTTGGATTCAACTTTACGTGATTTGCCCAATCCGATTCGAGGAGTTGATTTCCGGTAACCCATAGACCGCCGTCTTCACTCAATATCATCGCCACTCTGTATGCAGAAGCTTGGAGATCGATGTCTCTACTCGAATAAGGAACGAAAGCCGAGATAACGTAATAAGACGCCATGGTTATCGACAGAACCATTATCGCCACCGCTATCAGCAGATCGACACTCATCTGTCCCTTCGAATTCACATAACAACTTTTACTATTAAAGAACATAAAGCTTTGCATCGAAGAGTAAATAATAAATAAAGTTTCGAAATACTGATTTGGTATGGATATCCCTCTGCTGATTATCCTAATCATCCTAATCGTCGCGGTAATCATCCTAATCGCAAAAAGGAGAAAGGAGAGCGAATCCGAAATTAAAGTAGTCCGGCTTAAGGATTTAAAGAGGAAAGGTGTTCTTGCCGAAGTTGAAGATGAGCTTGAAGAATTTGAAGAAATCGAAGAAGAAGAGGAAGATAAAAGAGAAAGAAGGTTCGACGAGATCGTAATAGCCGACGGCTTCGGTGAGATAATCTATACGACGGGAAAGGAATCCTTAGTCGATCCATTTTACGTTTTCCCATATGCCGACAGAATCGTAGTTGAATCGGATAAATGCGAAACTTTTGTAAAACTTGAAAACGGTTTTATCTATATAAAGTCCAACAGACCCGTAGATAGTAGGAGTGCCAAGAGAATAGCAAAAAAGATTATTAAGAATAAAACCACAGAGAAAAGGTTGAAGAGCGTAATATCATAATAGTAATGAGGGGATGTTTATGGCCGAAGAAGGTAAGGTTAAACGCATCAAACCCAAGAAGGTTTCAAAACAGAAGCTCGTAGAGGTGGTTAGCGAAGTTAAGGCTCCGGATAAGATTTCGGATAAGGTTCTTGAAGATATAACGGACGTTCTCAAAGAAATCGAGATTGAAGAGATTTCCGAACTTTTCAAGCAGGTTAGGGAAGTTGCGAAGTATGGGACTATTGAAGAGTTCTTGGATACCTCCTTCCCGAGCGGTTACGATGTAGTGGAGGAGTATTGGGTTTACAGACCATTCGCCAAAGTTTTCATACTCTTCAGCAAGGAATCTAACGATTACATTTATTTCCTCTCGGAACCCCGGCTCGACAAGGCTGAGAGGTATCTGCTCTACGAAGTCAAGGAATTGGTTCGAAACAAGCTTATATACGGCAAGGTTTCAGAAAAGAAGAAGTCCGACAAAGAAAGGATACTCGAAAAGACTCTTGAGGAGGTTCTTGAGGAATACGATCTTTACGTTGATAAGCAGACCTTCCACAAGTTCTTCTACTACATAAGGAGGGATTTCATCGGCTTCTACAAGATCGACGGAATAATGAGGGATCCCTATATAGAAGATATATCTTGCGACGGCTGGAACATCCCGATCTTCGTCTATCACTGGAACTACGGAAACATGCAGACTAACATAAAGTTCGATAGGAGAGAACTCGATTCTTTCGTGATCAGGCTCGCCCAGAGAAGCGGAAAGCACATCTCAACATCTAACCCGCTCGTCGATGCAACGTTGCCGGATGGGAGCAGAATTCAGTTAACCTTGGGTAAGGATGTCACGACGAGGGGTAGCACTTTCACGATAAGAAAGTTCAGGGAAATTCTGATTACCCCCGTCGATTTGATAAGGTGGGGAACGTTCTCATCCGAGCAGATGGCTTACCTTTGGCTCGCGGCTGAAAACGGTAAGAGCATGCTCTTCGTGGGCGGAACGGCAAGCGGTAAGACGACTTCTCTGAATGCTGTAGCTCTTTTCATTCCTCTGAACGCTAAGATAGTTACGATCGAGGATACGAGGGAGCTCAAGCTTCCGCATATGAACTGGATTCCAGCAGTAACGAGAGAGAGCTTCACCGGAGACGAGAGGGGTAAGATCGACATGTATGATCTGCTGAAAGCCGCTTTGAGGCAGAGACCCGAATACATCATAGTCGGAGAGGTCAGAGGTAGAGAGGCTCAGACTCTCTTTCAGGCTATGTCAACCGGGCATACGACGCTTTCTACTTTCCATGCGGATTCCGTTGAAGCTGCGATACACAGACTCGAATATCCGCCGCTGAGCGTCCCGCGTTCCATGATCTCAGCCTTGGACATAGTCAGCGTTCAAGCCCAGACGTTCGTCGGCGGAAGGAAGGTTAGAAGGAACTTGGAAATAGCTGAGATCACCGAGATAGATCCGGTTACGAAGAACATAAAGACGATGACGATATTCAAGTGGGATCCCATGACGGATACGCACAGATTTTTGCTAAACGACGTCTGGAGCTCTAAGGTTATGAGGGATATAATGCTGTTCAAGGCTTGGGATGAAAGGAAGCTCGTGGAGGAGTTCGAGAAGAGGCGGATGATACTTGAGTATATGGTTGAGAAGGGAATAACCGCTAACGAATTCCTGAAGTTCATAAAGGCTTATCATTCGAATCCAGAGGAAGTTTTCAAGATGGTAGAGGAGTATGAAGCCGCCAGAAGCTAAGGTAAGCAAGCTTGCATATTCGATTTTCGGAAAAAAACTTAAGGCTGAGAAATCGAAGTATGCGAAGTTAGACCGCCTTCTCAAAGCGGCAAGAATTCCAAAGACATACGACTACTACTTGGCTGAAGCCAAACTTTACAGCATAATTTCAGCCGTTTTTGGTGCTATAACTGGAATGATCGTTTACCCGTTCATTAGACCGCAACTGATGAAGGTATTCACGAACGTTTACAATCCAGAGGTTCCCTACAGTTTGCCCGTAAGCCTACCTTCTCTGCCGAAGATAACGATAAACCTCGGAAGTATCGGAAACTACATATTGATGGTTCTCGTAATCCTAATTTTCACAGCCCTCTTCTACTACCTCGTTTACGGTTTATTCTTGCTCTATCCTTCGATTAAGGTAGATGAAAGAAAGAGGGAAATCGAGAGAATGTTGCCTTACGCCGTAAACTACATGTTCGCCTTGAGTAGGGGTGGGGTAAGCATCCTCGACATAATATATTCCCTCGCTAACCACGAGGAAACCTACGGAGAAGTGGCGAGAGAGTTCCAATTCGTAGTTTACCATATGGAATTCTTCGGAATGGATCTACATGCCGCGATGATGGAGCTCTACGATGTAACCCCTTCGCCAACTCTGAAGGAGCTCATCAGCGGTCTGCTTACCACCATAGACAGCGGTGGAGACATATCGGTTTTCTTAGCCGGAAAGTCGGAACAATACGCCGAAAAGGCTAAGGTCGAGCAAAAAGGATTCTTAGACACTTTAGCCCTTCTTGCCGAAGCCTACGTTACCGCCGCCGTTGCTACGCCCCTCTTCCTCTTCATAATCGAAAGCATAATGCTTGCGATGGGTAGCGGAGACATCTCAACTATGTATGCCATCGCTTACGTAATGGTTCCCCTCGGATCGATCTCCTTCGCCGGCTTGATTTACTTCATAACTCCAAAAGGAACGGAGAGGGTGGCGATTCTTGAGGTTGAGGAGGAAAGGATGGAACCGACGGAAGAAGTTAAGGAGAGCGAACTCTACCGTAGATTCGTTAGAGCTACGAAAAAGAAGAAGAGTCTCCAGTTACTTAAAGCTCCTCTACGCGTTATTAGGGAGAAGCCGATATATTCTCTGGTTTTCTCAGTTCCGATTGCTTTGATCTACTTGGTTTTAGCCATACACACGATCCGTCCAGAATTCGCCGTTGTGATAGCCATAATAATCGCCTTGGCTCCGCTTTCCTTCTTCCATGAAATGAAGAAGAGGTGGATGAACAGAATTAAAGAGCAGATACCGGAGTTTTTGAAGGACTTAGCTGGAATATGCGCTACGGGAGCGACTCTTCAGCAGGCAATCGAGATAGTTGCCGAAACCGGAAAGGGAGGTATATACGATGAGGTAAAGAAGATGCAGAAGGATGTGGAGTGGGGTGCGGGTTTGGTCGAAGCCTTCGCGAAGTTCAGCAACAGGCTTAGGGTTCCGGCGTTGACGAGGGTAGTTGTAGTTTTGATGGACGTTCTGCGAATAGGAGGAGATTTAACAGAGGCTTTACATCTCTGTGCGAGAGATGCCGAACTCGAAAGAACGCTTGCGAAGGAGAGAAAGGTCAGCATGCTTATATACGTGATCATTATATACATAGCTTTCTTCGCGTTCTTGGGCATAATGTATATGCTGTTCACGAAGTTCTTCCCGTCCATGTTTCAATCGAGCGGCGGGATTTTCAAGAGGACCGTCAGCAAGGATGAGCTGATATGGGTCATGAGTCAGGCTACGCTCTTCCAAGGACTGTTTTCCGGAATAGTTGCCGGAGTGATGGGCGAAGGCGATCCGCTCAGCGGTATAAAGCATTCGATAATCATGCTGATAGTCACACTGGGGGTGTTGATATCGGTGATTTAGTCAAGAGCGGAATCAGGGTTATAGATAGGGCTATCGGAGGATTTCCGTCGCCGTCGGTGATTTTGGTCTTAGTCGACCCTTTAGCATCGCCAGAGCTTGTAATATACAATCTCAGCGACGGAAACTACTACCTTCCGACTTTGAAATCTCCGGATATCGTCGAGGAGGAGTTGAGGCTCTTGGGGTTTAATGCTATCATAATTGAGAAGTTGGAGGATTTGGAAAAACTCGCGAACTGCAAGGTCGTAATAGAGTTTACGTTTAAAGCAGATGAGGTCATAAGAATTAGGGAAATCTCAATCAGAAACAATCTGATCGTTTACTTGGTAGTTCTCAAGGATTACTACGACGAAAAAACGACGAATCAGTTGAAATACATCTGCAACGGTATAATACTTGTGGAAGCCGAAAAGATGGGTGAGAGGTTCGTTTACAGATTTGCAATTCCCAAGATGATCGGCGGACAATCCCTTTCGAGCTACATTCGATTTAAGACCGAAAGAAGCGTTCTCGAAATTGACACTTCGAGGGATATAGTTTGAAGGCTGTTATCGCCACTTCCCTTTTAATTTTGATGACCTTCGCATTCTTCTTTTCTCTATATGCGGTCATGGAGCCGTTTGGAATTCCAAAATGCGAATACAAGACTTTAAAGTTCGAAGTTTTTGCTCGCAACGTATCGAACCTTCAGAGAATAACGATAGTAAATATCGGAGATGATCTAAAGCTTGAGGATGTCGTAGTAGCTATCTCCACCGATAAAGACACTCTCGTGCTTAAAGACCTTCCCGTTCGGGCTGTGGGAATTCCGAAAACTCATGGAATTGGTGGTGTGTTCTCGAAGAAGGGTGACACGTGGAAATTCGGTCAATATGGCTACGTCAACCTTGCGAAAAGCTCTTTCGGTATATTGAAGAGCGGTGATAAAATAAGGGTGGAGATCAGCTATAAAAATTTGAAATGGAAATCATCAGTAACGTTCAACGACACTTAGCCCGTTCAGAGACATGTCGCATTTCACACCCTTTGTCTTGTAGCTCTTCATTTCGGTGGTCATGGTTATAGATGTCTGACCGAAGTTTGCGGTGATTTCGGCTTTGATCGGAATGTAATCGGCTTTGGATATCCAAACCTTCACGTTAGCTGTTTCGGCGAATGCGATACTGGGGTATCGAAGCGAATATGCTACGACGTAGTAGTTTCCGTTTTCGTCGATCAATCTGACGTCTTTAGCTTTGTCGAAGAATTTCGCAAGGTCTAAGCAAGTTACTATCGGAATGAACTTGTATCTCGGCAAAGATTCAGCCGGCTTATACTCGCCAACCTTACCTTTCATATACGCCAGATTCGGTGTGTAAACGTAGAAAACGTCACCCTTATCGAGAATCCAAGCATCCTTTAACGCTATCTTCATCTTCTTGTGAACATCCGCAAGCGATTGATCGGTTGTTTTGTATGAGTAGTTGAGGAAAAATACCTTCGTTGTATTGTTCAGTTTGACGACTCTTAGATCGTAACGGGTGTAATCCGTAAATTTTGGAGATTTGATTGTTAATTCAAAAGTTGCGTTGGCATCCAAGTTTGTGGAAGCTACCGCTCTTTCGGCTTTGGTAAGAATATCGTTGGGCTTTTCAGCTTTTTGCCCGGCACAGCCGAGCAGAATTAAAGCCAAAAGTAAAATTACAATTCTCTTCATCGCTCAAAATTTAACATCAAAAAATATTAAGCTTGTTGTTATCATCTTTTATCTCTCGGCATGCAGATTATCTCCTTGATCTGCATGTTGAAAAAGCTGTTGGTGTGAGCCGGTCTAACGACTACAGCAGTATCCGCTCCGCTCTCCCTTCCAGCCACAGCGACTACTTCTTCAATCGGAATTGCTCCGCTATCCGCCGCCATTATCGAGATTTCAACGCAGACCTTCAAGCCGTGTCCGAACAGAGCCCTCAAAGCTTCAGCGACAGCTTCGCTTCGCGAAAGCCCGCCGAATTTCCTCGTAAAGCTTCTCTCCAAACCGGATAAAACGTGAGATTGTCTGACGATCGTAACTCCCATTTTACGTAGGTAATCCTCCGTTTTCGGATCCATTGTGTTTATACCTTCCCCCTCGAAGCCGGTGTGATCCGTTACGACTACGAGCTTGATATCCTTGCCCTTCAGCATCTCCAAAGCCTTCTTAGCGGTTTCTCCGGTTGAGGAAGCAACTACGAGATACCTGATTCCAAGTTCTTCACACCTCTCGATGGCGAGCTTCAGCGTTTGCTCAGTATTCTGCTTGCCGGGCTTTTCGAAATATACGATCTTCCTTTCGATCAAGCGATCACCTCCAGTATGGGGCAAACATGAGCAGAAATACCATGAGCATCAAGATTATAGTTAGAATTAACGCGTAGACTGCAAATCTCGATTCGCCGAATACTATAGGAATAGGCCCGATTAAAATTACTCCGCCCGTTTTTACCTCGGTTTTCCTCTTTTTCTTTTTCCTCCAATCCTCTTCTTCGAATTCCGGCTCAACGAATTCCTCGAATTCGTGCTCGACCTCGTATGGTTTTTCGTAGGTCTCCGTAAGTCCTCTAAAGATCAGAAATACTCCGAAGACGATCAGGATTATTGCAATTAGCTCCAGCAACATCCTACCACCTCAGCAGTGTGAGCATAATCAGTAGCATTATCACTGCGAATATTATTCCAAGCACAGCCATATCCAATGACGAGCCGAAAACGATCGGGAAGGGCCCTATGATTATAACTCCGCCGTATTGAACGTTTGCGGAATGCACGGCTGAAGAGATCATAAGCAGAGCCAAACCCATGAAGATCAGCGTAATCCCGGCGAACACCTTTTCGATTTGCATAGATGTTAATTCCTCTCTGAGAATTTAAAATTTGGGCTGTAAAACGGGGGAGTGGCGGTAGTAAGCCCCCTTCTGTTTCTAGGCGGCATTAGTCTGAGCGGCCTTACGGCCTTGCACCGGCGGGGTCGGCACGTTTCATCCCGCTTGGGTGACCTCATCCTTTCGGAATCATCGCGTTTCCCCAAGCGGGTGTCGTTTCTGTGCCGTTGCCGCCCCTCTCGGGGCACCCCCTTGCGGGGGTCCGCCTTTTGACGGTGGGGGGACTTTCCTCCTCACGGACAGCCGCCCACCGCCGCTCCCCGAATATAATAAAACTTGAGAGTTTATAAGCCTTTGGTTTAAACGTTCATGTATATTTCCTCGATTCTTCCAATAACCGCGTTCCAGTCGTATTTTTCCTCAACTCTCATCCTTCCTTTCTTGCCTAACGATCTGGCTAATCTATCGTTCGTAGCAAGCTTGAGGATCTTATCCGCCAAATCCTCAACATCGTAGAATACCAAACCGCCCTCCCTCGCTACATCCCTAACTCCAGCCGTATTTGAACCTATCACGGGAGTTCCGCAAGCCATAGCTTCGAGCAGAACTATTCCAAAAGCTTCAAGCCTCGATTGAGACGGAAGAACCAGAATCCTCGCCCTCTTTATGACGTCGATCTTTTCCCTCTCCGGCAACCTCCCTTTGAATTCAACATCGACTCTCAACTCCTTGGCAAGCTTCTCGAATCTTTGCCTGTCTTCACCATCGCCTACAACCACGAGCTTGATCGGCAACTCCCTTTGAATGATCTTCATAGCTTCAAGTAAGATCGGCAAGCCCTTATACTCAACCAACCTGCCAACGTAAACGACGTAATCATCCTTTTCGTTGCAGAACTCGTATTTTTCGACGTCTATCGCGTTCGGAACGATCTCCACATCAAATTCTCCCAGAATTGGAGACGATTCGGCATAGCTTTCGGTGGTTGCAATTATAACATCCGCGGATTCCAATATCGGAACTGTTACGTCTTCGTTTATCTTTTCAACGATCTTTCCGATCTTCGCCGGAATTCGTCTGCCATCTACTCTTTCCGGAATAACGACGTCGTTGTGATACGTAACGACGTGAGGTTTAAGTCTTCTTTTGGCGATTTCCCTCGCAAAAAACGGCGATGGGATGTGAGAATGATAGACGTCTCCGCAAACCTTCGGAAACCTCAGCGGGATAGGTGAGTATGGTATCGGAATTGAAGGAACCGTTCTGACCTTCACCGAATCGTCGAAGCCGGCTGAGGTTACAACTTCGACTTCGTAGCCTTTGAGCTTAAGTTTTAAAGCGAGATTCTGAACGTGAACCTCAACTCCGCCTAAGTGCGGCAGGTAGTATGGCGTTGTGAGGATAACCTTCATTTGGCAAGCCAAAGTTCATTAATTTTATCTACCTTACGCATTCATTGTGCCCCGTGAAACCTCTTAGGTTCATACTTTTGATGGGTCTCGTAAGTCTGCTCGGCGATATTGCATACGAAGGGGCGAGAAGTGTTCTGGGTCCGTTTCTTGCCACGTTGGGCATCAGCGCATTTACTCTCGGCTTGATAATCGGTTTTGCCGAATTCGCCGGTTACGGCTTTAGGCTCGTTTCGGGATACATCGTCGATAGGAGTCGAAGGTATTGGCTCGCAACTTTTCTGGGCTACGGCTTAATTTTGACCATTCCTCTACTCGCCCTATCTTACGACTGGAGAATTGCGGCTATTCTGATAATCCTCGAAAGGCTTGGAAAGGGTATTAGAACTCCCGCGAGGGATACCATACTCTCTTTCGCAACTAAAAAGGTGGGAAGGGGCTTTGGATTCGGAATTCACGAAGCCATGGATCAGATAGGAGCATTTTTAGGGCCTATCGTTATCTTTGTAGCTTTGTATCTCGGTCTGGGCTATCGTTTCGGTTTTGCCATTTTGGCGATACCGTCCATCCTATTGCTCGCCGTATTGATCTACGCCTCGCTTCAGGTTCCTAATCCTCAAAAGTTCGAAGAGGAAAACGTTTCGAAGCCGAGTGGAGCGTTCTGGCTTTACCTGATCTTCATATTTTTGAGCGTAGCCGGATTCGTAAACTTTCAACTGATCTCGTATCACTTCAAGCTTGCAAAGATGGTGAGCGACGATGTAATTCCGATCCTTTACGCTGTGGCGATGGGAGTGGATGCGGTGTTTGCGTTAATAGTCGGTAAACTCTACGATAGGATTGGATTTAAGACTCTGGCAGTCGCACCCGTTTTAACGATCCTCATACCTTTGGCGTTCTTGCATCCCGTCGCCGTTCTGTTTTACGGCTTGGTTATGGCAGTTCACGAGACGATCATGAGATCCGCCGTAGCCGATCTTGTGGAGATAAGCAAAAGGGGAACCGCTTACGGCTTACTTAACTTAGCATATGGACTCGGCTGGTTCTTCGGAAGTTCGACGGTCGGATTTCTTTATGATATATCGCTAAGTCTCGTCTGGATTTACGTTGTTTCCGTGGAGATTCTGGCTACGATTTCGGTGTTGTTCCTTATAAGACGAATCAATCAACTTTAAACTTCAATTCCCTAACTACATTCCCGTTGACCCTTATCAGAATCGTGTAAGTTCCTTTTGCGAGCCTTCCCAAGTCTATGGTTTTGTTATACTTTTGCAGAACTTGAATGCAAACCGTCCCCGGCTTAGGGGGTGTGTATTTGAAGTCTATGGTTATAGTGTTCCCCTCGATCTCCATTCCCTCAAATTTAACTTTGTGACAAGGATTCGGAAGTTCGAAGAACACGACAACTTTGTAGTCGCCGTCGACCTTCATAACCACAGCCTGCTTAAGATACGGCATCGAGGACAACCTAACTGGCGTCGTCGGTATAGTTTGGTTCGTTTCGTTGTGCTTAACGCTCGCGCATCCGATCAGCAGTAGCACCACTGCAACGATCAGCAATCTTTTCATTGTAACGAATTCGCAAAGCGAAGTTAAAAATATTCCGAATTGCAGTGGAGATAGAGTATGCAGAATGTTAATATTCCCAAAATTAGCATGAGTTTGTTTACGATCACGTTATCCGATCTAAAAAGACCCAACGCTATTTTACGCTTCGAAAGTGGATAGAGCGGAGCGAAGGCTTGGTATGTCAACAGATCTCCCAAGATGTGAAGTGTTACCCCACCGAAAGCTCCCAGAAATCCAGCTTCGAAGCTCAAGCCGGACATCTTCGCTATCCAGCCGGAAGCTAAGCCGACGATAAGACCGAAGAAGACGCTGTGTGTCCACTTTCTGTGGGCTATTCCAAGCTTTAAATCGACGTCCGGAAACGTTGAAAATCCCAGAGCTATTATAGCCGTAATCAATGCTTTAAAGTCCCAAGAATTGAGCAAACTCATGACGATCGAAATGACGATCAGCGAAAAGCCGATGTGACCTTCGCGATGCATGGGATCAATTTAACTTAGGTTTTATTATCGATTCCGCAATCTATTTTTGACCTTAAGCAGACTGGAGGTTATGGCGAACGAACTTAAATCTCTTTTGAAGAAGCTCAGCGATGCGCACGGCATAAGCGGTTACGAAGACGATATAAGGGAGATTATCAAAGCGGAGCTTGAAGATTACGTGGATGAAATCAGGGTGGACAAGCTTGGCAACGTAATATGCATCAAAAACGGAAGCGAATTTAAGGAGATGATAGCCGCGCACATGGATGAAATCGGCTTCATTGTGAAATACATCGACGATAAAGGATTCATTCGCTTTACACCTATCGGCGGCTGGTTCGATCAAATCGCTTTGGGACAGCGAGTTGTTTTGCACGGGAATAAGGGAAAGGTTTACGGAGTCATAGGCTGCAAGCCGCCTCATCTGATGAAGGGTGACGAAAGGAAGAAGGCTGTGGAGATAAAGGACATGTTCATCGACATAGGCGCAACTTCGAAGGATGAAGTCCTCGATATGGGCATCGAAATCGGAACCCCCATCACCATCGACAGGGAACTTGTGGGGCTTGAAAAGAGCAGGGTAACCGGCAAAGCCCTCGATAATAGGGCCGGAGTTGCGATGATGATACAGGCGTTGAAGGAAACCAAGAGCGATGCAACTATATACGCCGTTGGAACAGTGCAGGAAGAGGTCGGCTTGAAGGGTGCGAGGGTTTCCGCATTTGCAATAGAGCCGGATGTCGCGATAGCTACGGATGTTTGCATAGCCGCCGATTATCCCGGAACCGAGTCGGCTCACATGGATGTGAAGATGGGCAAAGGCCCGGCTATAACGGTTGTAGATGCAAGCGGGAGGGGTCTTATAGCTTCGAAGAACGTTTTGAGATGGCTTAGGGAAACCGCGGAGAAGTATGAGATACCTTATCAGCTTGAAGTTGCTGAAGGCGGGACTACCGATGCAACGGCTATACACCTCACGAAATCGGGGATCCCCACCGGAGTCATCAGCGTTCCGGCGCGATACATCCACAGCCCCGTTGAAGTGATAGACTTGGAAGACCTAAAGAACGGAGCTTTACTCATAGCAAGAGCTTTGGAAAGGGCGGAGAAATACTTTAAATAATTTTTCTTCGTCATAACGGCTAAGAACGATTTCAACGCTAAGGCTTTTCTACTTTGTCGACAATTTTTAACCATGCTTGAATTGAACGGTGTGCAGGTGGAAGATACGTATTGCGAGGCTTTCGACGGCATATACGTCAGATTGATAGTTACCGCAAAGCACAGATGGTTGCTCGAAAAAGCAGTTTACGGTTCTACGGCTTTGCCGAGCACCGTCTTCGGAGAATCGGAAGCTGGTATTGAGAGATGGCTCAGCCCAACTGAAACGCCGGACGGCAGAATCGGAGCGTTAATTCAGATATGGGTTCCGAAAACGAAGAAGTTTATGGATATTCTGATGAGGGAAACGAGCAAGAGGATAAGGCAGGGAATTTTGGTCGTTCCGACCACGAGGGTTTTCAACGCCTGCGAGAGCGAAAACAGGATAGATGCGGAAATAAACGTCGGAAGATGCGGAGACGGTTACGAATGGTTTGAAAGGAGATGGAACAGAGATGTTATAGTTGTTCCGATAATGTTCGGCGAGTTCGTTATCGAGCGTTATTTGGGTTATGCGGAAGGTGTTGCTGGAGGAAACATCTGGTATTTCTGCGAAAGCGAGGAATCGGCTTTGGAAGTCGGAGAAAGGGCTGTTGAAGCCTTAAAGGACGTCGAAGGGGTTGTAACTCCGTTCGATATCTGTTCGGCCGGCTCGAAACCGGAAACGAAGTTTCCTGAGATAGGGCCAACGACGAACCATCCCTACTGCCCGACGCTTAAGGGTAAGATTCCCGACTCGAAGGTGCCGGAAGGTGTTAAGGCAATTCCGGAAGTGGTGATCAACGGAACAAGCTTGGAAGCCGTAAAGAAGGCTATGGCAGTATGCATAAAGGTTGGAACGGAAGTTGATGGAGTCGTTAGGATCTCAGCCGGTAACTACGGCGGAAAGTTGGGCAGATACAAAATACATCTAAAAGAATTAATAGAAAAATATTTATAAATTTTTAATAGGATTTTGAATCCATGAACGCCGTCGTGATCGGCGGAACCAGAAGCGGAGTGGGAAAGACGACGGTAGCTCTGTGCATAGCTTCAGCCTTGAAAAAGAGGGGATTCAGAGTTCAACCCTTCAAAGTCGGACCCGATTTTATAGATCCAACTCACTACGGTTTTTGTGGTTACGCCGTCAACTTGGACGTATTTATGATGGGAGAATACGGAGTCCTGAAGTCGTTTACCAAGTGGATGAAAGACAAGGACTTCGGAATAGTCGAAGGCGTTATGGGTCTCTTCGACGGATACAGATTCACGGATTACTCCTCCACGGCTCACATCGCAAAGCTCTTAGGCATTCCCGTAATCCTCGTGATGGACGTCAAAGGTGTCTCCCTTTCGGCTCTGGCAATTTTCGAGGGTTTCAGGAACTTCGATAGGAACGTAAATTTGGTCGGAGTTATCTTCAACGGCTGTTCCGAGAGAACGTATGATAAGCTTAGGAAGGTGTTTGAGAACAGATACCGCGTGTTCGGTTACATTCCGAAAAGCGAGGAACTCAAAATTGAAAGCAGACACTTAGGATTGATTTTGGGCAGTGAGGCTAAGAAAAACTGGAGAACCTTTGCGGAATTTGGGGAGAGATTCTTGGACATAGACGGTATCTTGGAAGTAGCTGAAATAAAGGTAAGGTATACGAAAGGGAGCGAAGGGAAGGAGGAAAGTAGAAGAATTAGAAGGATCAAGCTGGGAGTCCCCTTCGACAACGCCTTTGCATTCTATTACCGAGATAACTTGGAAATTTTAAAGAGTTTCGCCGATCTGATTTTCTTCTCTCCCTTAAAAGGGGAATGGGTTGAATGTGACGCGTATTACATAGGCGGAGGATATCCGGAGCTGTATCCAGAGCTTAAGCGATTCGGAAGGTTCATGCGAAGGGAGGCTGAAGACTGCAAGCTTATATATGCGGAGTGCGGCGGAATGATGTTCCTTTCGAGATGCATAGATGTCGAAGGTAAAAGGATAAAAATGGCTGGAGTTCTCGACATAGACATCGTTTTTACGAGAAGGCTTCAGGCTCTGGGATACGTTAAAGGAGATGTTATAAGGGACAATCCGTTCTTTGCTGGAAGCTTTAGAGGGCACGAGTTTCACTACAGCTACGCCATTCCCGATGATGACGTTAAATTCGCTTTCAGGACGGATGGCAAGGGGATCAAAGACGGATTCGACGGAGCGATCGTTTACAACACCTTAGCCGGTTATTCGCACATACATTTTTACTCAACTCACCTCAAGCTTAAAAATTTAAAATAAATTATTTTAATAATTATTTATTATAAATTGGTTTATAATCTATAATGATTAAACGTAAAATTTTTATGCAACCCTTAGTCAAACCAATTTGATCTCGGATCAAGTAAACTTGATTTAGGGGTGGTAGCATGCACATATCGGACGGGATACTTCCGTTGACGTGGTGCGGGATTTGGTATGCGGTGTGCATCCCCTTTTGGATACTGGGAGTCAGAGAGATAAGAAGGAGAACCAAGGAGGATCCGAAATACCTACCGACCTTGGCAATGATCGGAGCGGCGGTTTTCGTGATATCGGTTTGGCACATACCGGTTCCGGTAACGGGATCGTGCTCGCACCCAGTCGGAACGCCTATGGCGGCGATAATCGTAGGGCCTTTCGCAACCGTGGTTATATCGAGCATAGCGCTGTTCTTCCAAGCGTTTTTGGGGCACGGAGGAATAACGACGTTGGGAGCCAATACCTTCTCTATGGGTATCGTCGGAACGTTTACGGGATACGCGACATACGTCCTTCTAAAGAACAGAGCACCCGTATGGCTTTCAGCCGGACTTGCCGGATTCGTTGGAGACATGATGACCTACGTAACTTCAGCGTTGGAGTTGGCTTTAGGTTTAAATCCGCACTCCGTAATTTACCACTGGTGGCTCTACTTCTTGGGATACGGACCGACGCAGATACCTCTGGCTTTGGCTGAATTCGCCTTCACAGCCGGAGTCGTGAGCTACATAGCTGAAAACAGACCGGAACTCCTGAAGGTGGGTGTCGCTCATGGATAGGTTTACTGTGTATTCGATAGCCCTGCTCTTTCTGATATCATCGGCAATAATCGTCGCCAGCTACGTAGGACATAAGAAAGGCGCGCTTGAAGGAACCGATGACATAGTGGAGGACTTGGCAACATCCACTACGCACGTTCAGGCTAAGGAGATAGTCCCAGCGATTCCGGAAAAATTGGAACCTATTGGATTCACCTTAGCCGGCGTTTTTGGAGGTCTGCTCGTCGGATACTTCTGGGAAGACGTGTTCGGGGAGGGTAGAAGGGAATGATGGACTGGCTCAGCGGTGATGCCGTAAACGGATTGGGAACGACCATCGGCTTCTTCTTAGCTTTGATAGTTGGGAGGTATCTGAGGAAATGGAGGTATTCAGCGTAGCAACTAAAGAGAACGGATTGCAGAAGATCGACGGAAGGGTTAAGCTTATTTCAACGATAGCCCTACTGCTCGCAATAGTTTCGATGAACGAACCCTACATTCCCCTCATACTTTTTTTAATAAATCTGTCACTGCTGATTTACGTTGGCGTTCCGATCAAAAAGCTCCTCTACCCTCTATACATATCCGTCGTTATCTTCATCGTATTGGCGTTCACGACACCGGGAAAATCTGTAGGCGTATTCACGGTTACGAGGGAAGGCTTGAAGCTCGCATTTCTCGTAATGGCTAAGGTCTTGGCTTGCACGAGCATTCTGTTATTGCTGATAGCGACGACGCCGATTCACGAAATTATCACAGCTTTGTGCTGGATCAGGCTACCGAAGGTAGTTGTAGATTTGACTGTTCTGATGATGAGATATGTTGATACGCTTGCGGAGGAACTTCAAACGCTAACTTATGCGTTAAAAATGAAGAACGCCTTTTCAAAATTCGTAAGCTGGAAGAAGAAGGTTTACAACATGGGCATAGCCAGCGGGGCTCTCATAATCAAATCCATAGATAGGGCGAGCAGGGTTTACATGGCTATGACTCTCAGGGGCTACGGAAGTTCCGGCATGATCAAATCCGAAAGGATCGAGCTTAAGGATTCGTTGATGATACTTATTTCCGTAGCTTTTGGAATCGCTCTCATCTTCCTCGACAGGGTGATGTCATGATCGAAGTTAGCAATTTAACTTTCGAGTATCCCGACGGAACCTTGGCACTATCAAACGTTACCTTCAACGTGAAAAAGTGCGAAAAAGTGGCGATTTTGGGTGAAAACGGTAGCGGTAAGACGACGCTGTTCCTCTGCATCGTCGGACTGCTTCGCCCGCGGAGTGGAAGGGTGTTGGTAAAAGGAATTGAGGTAAACAGAAAAAACGAGGATAAGATCAGAAGGATCGTCGGCTTGGTCTTTCAAAATCCGGACGATCAGGTATTTCTGCCGAAGGTTTACGATGACGTGGCTTTCGGTCTAAG
>JALVJV010000002.1 GCA_027028145.1 Archaeoglobaceae archaeon
AATAAGGTTGGCGGAGGAGCTTGCGGATAGATGCGTTAAGGAGGACATAGCGTTCGCATGCTTGGGAGATCCGATGTTCTACTCCACCTTCCAGCACCTCGTCGAAGAGATTTCGAAGATAAATCCCTACGTCGATGTGGAGATAGTCCCCGGGATTCCGAGCTTTACGACCGTATTCTCAAGGATAAAGAGGTTCGTCGATACCCCGATGCTCGTAACTACGCTTAAGGAAGATGACATCGGTTGCGTTGTCGTCTTAAAGGCTACGAAACCTAAGGAGATATGCGAACACCTTAAAAGGATGGAAATGAAGGACATATATCTGGCGGAGAGAATGTTTATGGATGGAGAGAGGATAGAAAAAATGGGCGAACCTCCGGAAAGATCGGATTACTTCACGATCATCGTCGGAATGAGGTGATATGAAGGTCTACTTCATAGGCTTCGGTCCCGGAGATGCGGAGTTGCTGACGATCAAAGCCTATAAGATACTCAAGCGAGCCGATCTCATAATCTACCCCGGTTCCCTTATAGATGAAGGATTTCTGAAGGAGTTCGGAGGGAAGAAGGTCAACAGCTACGGAATGAAGCTCGAGGAGATAATAGAACTGATTGAAAGTAACGTTAAAGCGGGAAAGATCGTTGCTAGGGTTGTAAGCGGGGATCCTTCGATATTCTCAGCCTTAAACGAACAGATAGTCGAGCTCGAAAGGAGGGGAATAGAATGCGAGGTGATTCCCGGAGTTAGTAGCGTCTTTTCGGCTTCCGCAGTCCTAAAGACGGAGCTTACCATTCCTTCCGTCTCCCATGCGGTTGCAATACTTAGACCAGCGGGAAGAACGCTGGATAAGGATTACTTGGAGGAATTCGCGAAGATTCCGTGCACGCTCGTCATTTTGCTCGGAGTTGACAAGATCGAAGATATAGCGGAGAGAGTCGGCAAGATAAGAGGCTTGGATGAACCGATTGCAGTTGTTTACCACGCATCGAGGGATGATGAGATCGTTATAAGGGGAACTCTCAAAGATATAGCGGAGAAGGTCAAGAGGGCTGGAATAAGAAGAACTGCGGTTATAATAATCGGTAGGGTTTTGGAAAGAAGGGGAAGGAGGTCTGTCCTATACGCATAGCGGTATTGGGATTTGAAAAGGATAGGGAGAAGCTTAAGAAGATCGCGGAATACCTTAATGCCGATATCGTGATCTATCGTTCCGGGATATTCGGCGAAATACTGGGCAAGTTCGACTGCATAGTTGCCTATATGCCCATCGGCATAGTTGTAAGATCGATCTGTCCTTATTTAAGGAGCAAGTGGGTGGATCCGGCTGTAGTCGTTTTGGATAAACCCATGAGGTTTGCCGTTCCCTTAATTGGAGGACATCACGGAGCAAATGCCATCGCCGAAAGGTTAAGAGCTTTGGGGATAACGCCAGTTATAACGACTTCGGCGGAGTTTTCGGATGGTCTATGCATAGGAATTGGTTGCAGAAGAGGGATATGTTCGAACGAAATACTGAAAGCCATCAATTCGGCTTTAGATGAGATAGAAGCGGATCTGGATGACGTGAGACTGATCGCAACCGTAGAATTTAAGAGGAACGAGAAGGGATTGATAGAAGCCGTTGATACGATTAAGAAGCCTCTGATGTTCGTTCCGGTTGAGGAGATAAATAGGATGGATGTTGAGGAGACGAGAGCGGTTATGGTAGGTGTAAAGAACGTTGCAGAAGCTTGTGCTTTATTTTATTCCAAAAAGAAGGAGTTAATTTTGCCTAAGAGGGTTTACGGAGGTGTAACGATTGCGATCGCGAGGTAGGCTCTATGTTGTTGGCATCGGACCGGGAAATTTAGAACTGCTGACGCTTAAGGCTAAGAGGGTTTTGGAGGAGTCGGAATTCGTTTTGGGTCATAAGACATACATCGATAGAATTCGAAGCATAGTTAAAGGAAAGATCATCGAAAGCGGAATGGGAGAGG
>JALVJV010000003.1 GCA_027028145.1 Archaeoglobaceae archaeon
CATCGCGTTTGCTTTCTTTTCCTGCGGGTACTCGGATGTTTCCTTTCCCCGCGTTCCCGCTCCCATACGGGAGCGCCCCCGAAGGGGCAGGATTGCCCATTCGGGGATCCCGGGTTCTACGGCTCCTTGCGCCTCCCCCGGGCTTTTCGCAGCTTGGCACGCCCTTCGTCGGCGCCCGAGCCGAGCCATCCACCGGCCGGGATAACCGCCGGGATAGCCGGCCCCAGATTGCATCTGGGGACAGACCTCTGCACGGTTTCACCTGGGCATATAGCCCATCAACCCTTCCCCGACGACTTTCGTCGCCGGGTGCACGAAATAAAAGTGGACTCGTCGGGATTTGAACCCGAGGCCTCCGCCTTGCAAAGGCGGCGCTCTACCAGGCTGAGCTACGAGCCCACGGGCTTGCCAGCATATGGGCCCAGTGGGCGAGGAATGCTCCGTTAGGAGGTGATCCAGCCGCAGATTCCCCTACGGCTACCTTGTTACGACTTAGCCCCCCTCGCGGACCCTGGGTTCGACCCGCCCCAACGGAGCGGGCCTCACCCATGGCCCACTTGGGTGGCTTGACGGGCGGTGTGTGCAAGGAGCAGGGACGTATTCACCGCGCCATTTTGAGGCGCGATTACTACGGATTCCAGGTTCACGAGGGCGAGTTGCAGCCCTCGATCCCAGGTACGGCCGGGTTTAGGGGATTACCTACCCCTTTCGGGGTCGGTACCCATTGTCCCGGCCATTGTAGCCCGCGTGTAGCCCGGGGGATTCGGGGCATACGGACCTGCCGTTGCCCGCACCTTCCTCCGGCTTAGCGCCGGCAGTCCCCCCAGTGTGCCCGGCGTCCCCGAAGGGACCCGCTGGCAACTGGGGGCGCGGGTCTCGCTCGTTGCCTGACTTAACAGGATGCTTCACAGTACGAACTGACGGCGGCCATGCACCACCTCTCAGCTACTCTGGTAGGGTCTTCAGCCCGACCTTCATCGAGCTGTCTCCCCCGGTAAGCTTCCCGGCGTTGAATCCAATTAAACCGCAGGCTCCACCCGTTGTAGTGCTCCCCCGCCAATTCCTTTAAGTTTCAGCCTTGCGGCCGTACTCCCCAGGCGGCGGGCTTAACGGCTTCCCTCCGGCACCACCGGAGCTCGTAGCTCCGGTGACACCTAGCCCGCATCGTTTACAGCCAGGACTACCCGGGTATCTAATCCGGTTCGCTCCCCTGGCCTTCGTCCCTCACCGTCGGACCCGTTCCAGCCGGGCGCCTTCGCCACAGGTGGTCCTCCCGGGATTATAGGATTTCACCCCTACCCCGGGAATTCCCCCGGCCTCTCCCGGTCCCTAGGCTGGCAGTATCCCCCGGAATTCTGACGGTTAAGCCGCCAGATTTCCCGGGGGACTTACCAGCCCGGCTACGGACGCTTTAGGCCCAATAATAGTGGCCGCCACTCGGGCCGCCGGTATTACCGCGGCGGCTGCCACCGGCCTTGCCCGGCCCTTGCTATGGGGAGCTGTTTAGGCTCCCCGACAGCCCGCGCGATGCGCGGGCACTCCGGCTGACCCCGTCGCGGTTTCCCGCATTGCGGAGGTTTCGCGCCTGGTGCGCCCCGTAGGGCCTGGACCCTTGTCTCAGGGTCCATCTCCGGGCTCCCACTCTCATGGCCCGTACGGATCTTCGGCTTGGCGGGCCGTTACCCCGCCAACTACCTAATCCGCCGCAGCCCCATCCTCGGGCTGTGCCGCCCCTTACGGGAACGGCACACTTTCGGGGATGGGGGAATTCCACCACCCATCCCCTATGGGGGTTTAGCCCCAGTTTCCCGGGGTTATCCCCCTCCCGAGGGCAGGTTGGCCACGTGTTACTGAGCCGTCCGCCGGTGCGCGGACTCCGAAGAGCCCGCGCCCCATGACTCGCATGGCTTAGTCCCAGCCGGATAGCAGCGGCCTCTGGCAGGATCAACCAGAATTGGCGGGGGAGAAAGGGCGGTGAATACGCCCCCTCGCCCACTGGGTTTACCCTGCTGGCAAGCCCATCTCAGACGTGTCCTATTGGACACGTCTTCACCACTATACCGCGGGTGGGAACTCTACCCCTCATCCCGGGCTTAGCGCCCTATCGGGGTCCTTGCCGGACCCGCGGTTTCTAACATATTTTAGCCGTTTAAGATTTATAAGACTTATGCTTTACTCCCTCCCAGCCGTGGGAGGTATTTTATCGTTGCACGGCGTCGATATTTAAGCTTTTTGCCCGCTTGGGGTTTTGAGGTAATTCAACTGCATACGTTTTGGGTTTAAAATTATTGCGGTCTAACATCGATGGTTCTCAATACGTCTTTAATTTCAGAAATAAAGTTTGAAATTACTTCTTCGGTAACGTGGGGCATAATAACGAGTCGGATTGCTTTAGGAAAGGATATCGTCGAAATAATCCACCTTCTCTTCATTAACTCCTCCTTAATCTTCTCAGCATGCTCTGTTTTGAAGCATACTATGTTCATAACCGGTTCTATCACGGGTTCGAAACCCAAAGACATCATCTCCTCCATCACGATTTCCGTCATCTTGAGGCATCGCCTTACGACCTTCTTCATACCACCAGTTCCCAGATACCTCAAAACAGCATAAGCTGAAGCCACTCCAGTTCCGGGACGCGTGCCGACTAGTGTCCACTGCGATTTCGACGTTAAATACGGCGTCATGACTTCCAAAGCTTTGAGGTATTTCTCATCTCTAAAAAGAATTCCGCCGGCTGGAATCGTAGCCATGCCCATCTTATGCGGATCGACCGTAATCGAAGAGACACCTTCGAGCTCGAAATCGAACCTGATGTTCTCATCCATAAACGGAATTACGAGTCCGCCGAAAGCCGCATCGACGTGCAAATCGATACCGTGCTCGACGGCAATCTTAGATAGTTCCTCGATGGGATCCACCTGTCCGAGTTCGGTTGTGCCGGCGATTCCGACTATTCCAACCGTTCTGTCGTCTATAAGCGATTCCACCGATGTCGGATCAACTTTATATTCCTCATCGAGCTCGGCTTTTCTAACCTCGACACATAGCAAATCGCCGATCTTATCGAAAGAGAAGTGAGCAGACTTCGGAACAACTATATTGGGTTCGTCAACCTTTCTCAGATTTCTGAACGATCTTATCGCCTGAATGTTCGCCTCAGTTCCGCCCGAACATACATACCCCACAGCATTTGGATGATGCAGTATCTCACCCAAAACTCTTACGAGCTTTTTTTCAAGCTCTCTCGTGCCCCTAAATATTCCCGGATCTCCCAAATTCGTCTCGATAAACATCTTGTGAGCTTCAATCGCGATTGGATGGGGAACGGTGCACATAGAACCCAAAACTCTTGAGTATGGGTTGTCCTTTCTCCTGAACTCTTCAAGCTCCTTCAAAACGTCCATATCACTCCGATTTTCAGCCATCTATATAACCATTAACTCGACGATCGTCGTATGTAAAGTTAAAAATAGCTTCGAACGATTCTGAATTCATGGATACTGCAAACGATTTCAGAATCAAATTTGCCGAAAAGGGTTTGAGCGAGCTTGAGAGGATAATTCAAGCCGTTAAAGTCCAAAGAAGGAAGGAAATTCTGAAGGAGATTAGAAGTATGCAGAGCGAAATGCAGATAGTGAAATACTCCTATCTCAACCCAGATGAGCTTCTCGAACTTGAAAACTTTAAAAACGTCGTTGACAAGGCTAAACAACTTCGAGAAATTCTTAAAAACGCTGAAAAGGACTTCAACTGGAAACTCGCCGACTACTGGCTTGAGTATCTTGTGGATCTACCGAAGCTGATGCGAAGAGGAGTAATTTCGAAGCCTTATGAAGCGATAAGGTTCTTCAGCGGCGAAATCGTAAACAGAAAGAGCATCGGAAAACTCTGGCTATGTAACGTTGATTGCGGATTCAGAATGGATATCGTAACGAACAGCGATGAATTCAAGCCGAACACCTTCGCGGTAATTGCATACCTTCCGCCGAGGGAATTTGACGGTATCATCAGCGAGGGAATGTTCGTTCCCGCGTCTCTGCAAAAGAAGGGAGAGCTCGAAATAAGCGAGATCAGATCCATAGCGGACAAGCTGGGTGAAGTCGAGTCGATTTTAATCGAGTTGTTATCATGAAGATCAGAAGAGATGTTCTAAGGTTCGCGTTGGAGATTGCGAAGGAATCGTATCCAAACGAATTCATAGCTCTGCTTACTGGGAAGAAAGGAATCATCGAAGAGTTGGTATTTCTACCGTTTCAAGCCGGAGAAACCTCCGCAATAATCCGCATGGACATGCTACCGCTGGGTTACAAGATATACGGCACGATTCACAGTCATCCCTCACCGAACTGTTCGCCGTCACCTCAAGATATTCAGATGTTCATGAAATACGGGGCCGTTCATATAATTGTATGTTATCCGTTTACTGAGGACAGCTGGGCTTGCTACGATAAGGGAGGAAACCCAATTTCAATTGAAGTTATCGATTAGAAATCCTTATATCCTTTAGAATCGTTAATCGATGCAAATGCGTAGGACGGTAAAAGACCTCCTCGTCGAAATAAAAGATACATCCGAACTGATGGTCGATTTAGCCTATTCCGCATTGCTTTTCGACAACGAAGACATAGCGGAGGAGGTTATTGAACTTGAGGATAAGATCCTCAATCTGCTCAGGCAGATCAGAATCGTATCGATTTTAGCCGCGAGAAGGGTGGACGAAGCAGAATCGGTCTCTTCGATACTGCAAATCGCGGATGCCGCACATCGCATCGGCAACGCTGCCGGAGATATTGCGACGTTAGTGCTTAGAGGATTTAAATTACCAAAAGAATTTATAAATTTAATTCTCTATTATTCGGAAGAGACGTCAGTTAAAGCCGTGGTCTCCGAGAACTCGGAAGTTGCAAATAGAACCCTCGGGGAGGTCAGGTTGCATACGAGAACGGGAATGAGGGTCATAGCCATAAAGAGGGGATTCGAGTGGATATTCAATCCAGACAAGGACACGAAGATCTTGATCGGAGACGTTCTGTTTGCAAGAGGTGATATAACCGGAGTTCCCAAATTCTTCGAGCTTGTAACTGGCGAGCCGAAGGAGATCAAAGAGGAGAAAATCGAAATCGAAATCGAGGATCTCGACAACGCCGTAGACACGGTTATAGAGATGAAGAACCTTTCAGAGTTGGCCGTTGATCTCAGTTACTCGTCGCTTCTCTACTACAACGAGGACATAGCCCAAGAAGTAGCGTATTTGGAGGAGAGAATAGACAACATGAAGTTCGAGCTTCAGCACTGGGTTCTGAGAAGCAGTAGGCATTTCGAAAAGATCAAGCCGCTCGTGGCATTGCTCGATTTAGCCAACTCATCTGAGCAGATTGCGGATTCGGCTAAGGAGATTGCGGAAATAGTCCTGCAGAAGCTCGACATACATCCGATATTTAAAGAGGCGATGAGGGAAACCGACGAAATAATTACGATGGTCGAAGTCGGCAAGAAGTCGAAGCTGGACGGAAAAACGCTTGGAGAAACGAAGGTCGAAACGACTACCGGAATGCACGTTATTGCGGTGAAGAGGGGTAACAGGTGGATTGTAAATCCGAAAGCCTCAACTAAAATACATGCCGGAGACCTTCTGATAGCAAAGGGGACGAGGGAGGGTGAGATGCTACTTAAAAAGATGTGTTCTGGGTAGTTCTTTGATGATTCTCACGTCTTCATGAAGTTTAGGATTTCGTCTATATTCAACTTCAACTCCTCAAGCTTTTTCTTAGCTCTACTGAACGCGTTGTAGTTGTATTGAACGTTTTTAGCCTTGTTTTGGACTGCTTCAAATTCCGAAGGTGACAAAATTTCCTTAAGGAATTCTACAAGGTTTTGGCGAAATACTACCTCAACTTCGGATCTTTCAACGAGTTTTCTTCCGTTAAATCGGAACGCTTCAACCTTCCAACACCGCTCGCATTCAGAGATCATCAGAGTGTCGTCGACCCACGCTTTCTGGAACATCATTCCTCCGCACTTGCAGAATCCGCCGAATACGTTACCGTCTACTTTTTCAGCTTTAACAGCCTTATTTTCAATTATTACAACCGAAAAAGGATCGATAAAGAGTATCCTTGACATATCAGACCGGAACTACCTTCTTTACTTCCGGAATCTTACTTCTCAGATGCTCCTCAACGAACATCGTAAGCGTTATTAAGGAGAGGGGACATCCCTGACAAGCCCCGAGCAGTTGAACCTTAACAATCCCTTCTTTTTCGTCAACATCGACAACGGCGATGTTTCCGCCGTCCTTCATCAAGGCGGGACGAATTTCCTTTTCTATGACTTCCTCGACCTTCTCTCTCAGTGACATATCCGATGGTAACCGGAGCAATATTTAATCTTTTTGCGTTCAGAGAATGCTCGCATCTATTGCTATTATCTCCTCTCCGTCCTTGTAAACTCTTATGTCACCTCCGCTTTCAGATACCACAACGGCTATCGCCTCCGTTTCTCTCGTTATTGCGGCACACGCAAGATGTCTTCCGCCGAACCCCTTTTTAATCTTGAGGTCTTTCCCGGAAACATCCAAATACCTTCCGGCGGCAACGATTATTCCCTCTTCGTCGATAACAAAAACGCCATCGAGCTGGGCGAATTCTCTTATACTCTCCCAAGTGGCGGGATTCGTAATATCTCTTTCATGCGGCGGATGGCACTCGTATGGGTTGAGTATGAGTTGCCTCGATCTCTTCATAACCTCCTCGACATCACCTATCACGAACGCTGTTCCGATCTTTCTACCTTCCCTCCCCTTCTGAGCTATGCTCATCGCAACGTTTAAGACCGCTCTGAGCACCTTCGGATGAACCCTTTCCGCACACTCAGCCAAAGCCTTTTGAATCTTGCTCTTTTCAAGCTCCACGAGTATTATTCCTTTAAGCGAATCCAAATCGACGACACCTACGGCCTTTCCAGATAATTCAACACCCTTAAAATATAAAAACGTCGAAATGTAATCTTTAGTCTGAATAAAAGCGGTAGCTCTTTCAATAAGGCTCTTTCCTATAAATTCCTCTCCCATCTCCTCTTCGATCGAAAAAAAGAGGCTTTCGAGCATAGTTGCGTAACTTCTCGGGGCGAGAAATATTTTTACATCGTCATCGCTAACCTCGGGCTCTCTTCGGGAAATTACTACAATCACGTTTGAGTCTATCTTCTTAGCTATAGAAAGGGCGTGCTCCATCAGATGATTTAGCATCAAAATTTTTTTAAGCAAGGAGGATTTTAACTTTACGCAACTTAAATATAAAATTCAGTTAAATATAAACATATACACGGCCGGTATTTCATCGGTATCGTTCAATACGAGTCTAACGTTGTTCGGAAAAGTCAGGGTCATGTTCACCTTCCGATTAAGCTTAACACCCTTGAAATACACGTAGTTGCCGCAATCACTCGTGTTAAACTTCAGAATCGCTTGGTTCACGTCAACCTTCTCTATCTCGAAATTCGTTCCATTTATAAGCTTGGTGATCTCATCCTTGATCTGATTCGCACCGAACAGAAATACGCCCAGCTTCTGGATGTCGTTCAATGTGTAGTTTATAGTTACCGTTACGTTTGAATATCCGTAATGAACGTTCATAGAAGTTATCGTGAGCAGTGCGAGTATAGTGGCCATTAACATCATCTTTTAGGCGACGAAGAAGTGGAATATAAACGTTTCCCATTTTTATCAAACCCTCGCAAAAAATTGATAAATTATAAATTATTCTGGTTTTTCCATAAGTTTAATTTTTGATAGTATTTTGCCATCTTTCGCATGCGGACTTCTGAAAACGGTATCGTTCGACTTCTCAATTTCTCTCGCCTCTTCAGCCAATTTTGAAGCTATTCTCATCATCTCATGCGCGGAACAAACGAGTGGTATGTATTTCTCGGGATCCTTCTCGACGAAGCATGCTTTAACCGTCACATCCGCCACCTTTTCGGCTATGAAGTAAGAAGCCATAGCTTTTGCTTTTGCGTAAGGATTGCTGAACCTCCCGGCTTCGACGGCTTTTTGGGCTGTGATAACGAGCTTAGGCAACTCGGGTTTTTCCCCCCTCTTTATCCGATCTATCACCCTGTCTATCTCCTCCTGCACGAGTCTCAACGCACCAGTGTTAGCGAGGACGTTTATCACGTATGAGTTGTATAACGCCATCTCAGTCGGATCCAAGAACTCTCTCCTCGCCCCAATCATCGAGTCGGCCGTAACGAGTATGTAACCGAAACCCTCCTTTTCAAGCTCGTCCTTGACCTTTTTAGCCGGAGCATCGCTTATGACGATCGTAGGTCTATCTTTAAAGATCTCCCTTGCGACCTTCGGTGCCGGAAGGGATGCGTTGGGAGAAACTATTAACACCAAATCGGGATCGAACTCCTTGAGCTTTTCCGCAACCTTCGCCTCTCTTTCCCTCATCTTCGCCCCCGTCGTTAAAACTCTAACTTCCAAATCTTCCCTATCGGCCCTCTCATCCAAAAGGTATTCCAACAAAACGGCCGTTCCGATCGCACCCATCTTGAATACTCCGACCTTAACCATGTCCGCAAATAGCATGATCAATTATATTAGATTTGTTAAGTCAAAGTGAAAAATATTTATCGATCCAAATACAAACTATTACAATGTTCTGGAAACTCAGGAAGATGTTCGAAAAGGGTAAGGAAAAGGAGATCGTCGATTTAGTTCGAGATCACATCACGCTCATCCGAGATGCTTGCGAAATCTTTAGCAACTGTTTAAAAGAGAACGACAAGGTTTCGATATCAGAGGTTTGCGAAATAGAAAAGATCGGCGATTCGGTAAGGAGGGAGATAGTTCTTAAGCTATACGAAGGTGCTTTTTTGCCGGGAATCAGAGGAAACCTTTACAGACTTGCCGAAACGCTCGATGAAGTTCTGGACACGATCGAAGACGCTACAATAATGTTCATGATGATTCCGAAGCTCGACGAAGATGTGATGTCGGAATGCGTTAGAATTGCCGAGATTAACTTAAAGATGGCCGAAGAGTTGCTCCAAACTTTCGAAGCTCTTAGAACCGAGGAAGATCTAAAGGATAGAACGATAAGGATCAGGATAATGGAGGAAGAAGTCGATTCTATAAAAAGAGATATATTCAAAAAACTTATGAAAAAAGACGTCCGTAACTTCTGGGAGGGCATGGCCATATACAACTTTATAAAGCATCTAACCAACGTAAGCGATTTGATCGAAGATGCTGGCGACATAATACAGATACTCAACGTTAGCTTGAGGTGAGCTTGAGAAGGAGATAATTGCCGTGAGGGATGTAACCGGACTAACGGGTCTTAAAGCATTGGTAGAAGCTTTAAAGCGCATCTTAGAATAATCAACCATGATTCAGATCGGCGTCGTCGGTGCTTCCAAGTGCGACGAAAGGCTTTATCAGATAGCGATGAAAGTCGGGGAGCTTTTGGCTGAGAAGGGTTGTGTGGTCGTCAACGGTGGACTTGGGGGTGTTATGGAAGCTTCGGCTAAAGGAGCTAAGCTGAAGGGCGGAATTACGGTCGGAATTCTGCCGAGTGACGCGAAGGAGCATGCAAACCCATACATCGATATAGCCATCGTTACGAACATGGGTCATGCGAGAAACGTGATAATCGCACATACGTGCGATGCTCTAATTGCAGTTGGCGGAGAATACGGAACCATTTCTGAGATGGCGATAGCTCTGAAAATCGGCAAGAAGGTCGTAGCCATAGAGCCGATGGTCGTCTTGCCCGGAGTTAAAGTGGTCGAGACACCGGAAGAGGCTGTTGAGGAAGCTCTAAAAGATTTTGTTTGATTACGAGCCGAGACGTCAAATTTAAATAATAAATTAAAGCAAACTCGGAGCATGGGTAAAACGATAGCGGAAAAGATATTCTCAAAAGCTTGCGGTAAGGATGTTAAAGCCGGAGAATTCGTTTTCGCTCCGATAGATATGGCTATGGCTAATGACATTACAGCACCCCTCGCCATAAAAGCTTTTAACGAAATAACCGATGGAGGAAAGGTATTCGATCCCAAGAAGATCGCAATCGTTTTAGACCACCAATCTCCAGCCGACAGCGTTCAAGCGGCTGAGAATCACAAGATGCTGAGGAAGTTCGCCGAGGAGCAAGGTGTAATATTCTACGATGTCGGAGAAGGCATAGCTCACCAGCTGATGGTCGAGAAACACGTTAAACCGGGAATGCTTGTAGTTGGAGCTGACAGTCACACCTGCATGTATGGTGCATTGGGATGCTTCGCCACGGGCATAGGTTCAACCGACATGGGTGCGGTCTTCGCCTTAGGAAAACTCTGGTTTAAGGTTCCAGAAACAATCAGGTTCGAGATCAAAGGCAAACTTGGAAAGCACGTATACGGTAAGGACATAGTCCTCAAGCTCATCGGTATGATAGGTGCTGACGGAGCAAATTACAAAGCCTGCGAGTTTGGTGGGGAAGTCGTCAGGAAAATGAGTATGAGTCAGCGTTTTACGATGTGCAACATGGCTATAGAGATGGGCGGTAAAACGGGAATCGTCGAACCGGACAAGGTTACCTTCGATTATCTTAAAGAGATTGGAATCGAATTCGATAGAGAAGTGGCTGAGAATCTCAAGAGCGATGAAGACGCCCAATACAGCAAGACAGTCGAGTTGGACGTTACCGACATGCCACCGCAAGTTGCCAAGCCTCACAGAGTGGACAACGTCGTAAGCGTTGAGGAGGTGGAGGGAACGAAGGTCGATCAGGTTTTCATAGGCTCCTGCACGAACGGAAGATACGAAGATCTGAAGATCGCCGCCGAGATTTTGAAGGGTGAAAGGGTTGCAAGGGGTGTTAGGTTAATCGTAATTCCGGCTTCCCGTTCGGAATACCTCAAGGCTCTGAAGGACGGGTTGATAGATGTATTCGTCGAAGCCGGTGCGATCGTGGAGCATCCCTGTTGCGGGCCGTGCATGGGCGGTAGTTTCGGATTGATAGCGAGCGGAGAAGTGAGCCTTTCGACTTCAAACAGAAACTTCATAGGAAGACAGGGAAGCCCGGAAGGAAAGATATACCTATGCTCGCCAGCTACTGCGGCGGCTTCAGCCATTTACGGTGTTATCACGGATCCCAGAAAAATTTAATTTATTTTTCGATATCGCGAAAAATTCGTCCAAATTAAAATGAGGGTCTCGGCCGTCCAGCTTGAAACTTCCAAGAATGTCGAAGATAACGTGAAAAAAGCCGTAAAAGTAATTGAATCGTCCGATGCCGATCTTATAGTATTTCCGGAGCTATTTAATACCGGGTATTATCCGGAAAATTACGGAAGGAGTGACATAACGCCGGTTCTAAAAGTTTCGGAATGCTCCGATGCGGTGATAGTCGCCGGGGCTGCTGAGGTGAATGGTGGGAATCTGTATAACACCGCCTTCGTTATTCATAAGGGCAAAATAATCGGAAGGCATAGGAAAACCAAGCTGTTTCCGCTCACACACGAAGTAGAGACGTTTAAAGCCGGCAACGATGTGAATATTATAAAAACTCCGATCGGCGATTTGGGTATTACAATCTGCTACGAAGTGAGGTTTCCTGAGATAGCAAGAAAGCTTACAAAGCTTGGAGCTAAGATCATAGCCGTTCCGGCAGTATTCCCTAAGGACAGAATAGAACACTGGAGGATCTTGCTTAAAGCGAGGGCGATAGAAAATCAGGTGTATGTGATTGGTGCAAACTGCATAGATGAATCTTGTGGCGGAAATTCCATGATTGTCGACCCTCTCGGTCGAGTCTTAGCAGAGGCTGGGTGCGAAGAGACAGTGATCTCAGCGGAGATAGATCTAAGTTTTGTTGATGAGGTAAGGAGAAGATATCCCTTTTTGGATTTTTAAATTTCAATCTCACCCTTAGCGATGCAAACGGACTCTCCGCCAACCCAAACTCCGTTATCCAACTTCACGTGCGCTACGCCTTCCCGCCCTAAAGCGTGACCCTGTTCAAATCTGTAGTATTCCTTTACAAGCCTACCGCTTGAGTTTAGGTAGTATGCCAAAGCAGAATTTGCGGTTCCGGTGACGGGATCTTCCGGAATTCCTACCGCCGGAGCGAAGAACCTCGCACAAGCATCGAATTTGGAATCGAACGTGTAAAAGTGGACGCCGACAATACCAGCTTTTTCGCAGAATTCCGCAAGCCTTGAGTCCGGCTTCAGTTTCATCAAAATTTCGAAATCTTCGACCTCCGCCAAACCGATAGGGATTCCGACGTTAATCACAGCCGAATCAAAAATTTTTACCCCAACAACGTTCTCAAGTCCGTTCAGCATACAGACGATCTTCGGCTCAACAACCTTAAGCCAGATCAGATCGTCAACTTCAACTTCGACTTCCCCAGCCTTCGTAATCGCCCCGTATTCCCCACACTTCAAGCCCCTTAGCTTCAATACGTAGAAAGCACCGATGGTAGCATGACCGCAGAGATCTACTTCGGTGTAGGGAGTGAAGAACCTCAAACTAATTTTATCGCCTTGCTTTTTAACAAAAACGGTCTCCGAAACGTTCAATTCGAACGCTAAACTCTGCATGATATCATCTCCGGGCATATCCAAAACGACCGCAACGGGATTCCCCTTCAAAGGCTTGTTTGTGAACACGTCAACTTTGTAGAATTCCATGCTATCACCGTCCATCAACAACGCTTAATAATCGTAATGCGGTGATATTCATAAAGCCGTGATGAAATACCCCGAACTGAGCGGTGATGAGACGAGTCCTCCGCTGAGCTATTCCGGCACCCTTCCAGATATGATCACGACGAGCTTGCTCCAGAAGAAGTAGGGCCCCATCTCAACGTATCTGATATCTTCGAGCCCAGCTTTCAAAAACCAAGCAACGCACTGCTGTGTTGAGGGAAAAAGCATTATTGATTCGGCAAACTTTCTGACGATGGGATTGTCGGGTTTTCTCGGAGCTAAAATCACAACTCTCCCACCGGGTTTCGTTACCCTCGCCATCTCCTGAATTCCCAAAGCTGGGTGGGGCCAATACTCTATACTCCCGGCAGAAATCGAAGCGTCGAAAGTGTTGTCCTTGAAAGGCAAACTTTCAGCATCCCCCCTAACGAATTCAGCAGAGGGGAATCTCCTAACGGCCTTTTGCATCTGCTCTGGCGTTAGATCGACGGCTACGACATTCTCTTCCCCAACCCTTCTAACGATCTCGTGCGTCGTGAATCCTGTTCCGCAACCGACCTCCAAAACGAAATCTCCCGGCTTCAATTCAGCCATATCGACAACGGTTTTACGCATCTCCTCGGAATAGAAGAAGGGATTGATGAAGTCGTATACCTTAGAAAAGTATTTGTAAAATATTCTTGCCCTCTTTTTATCATCTAACAGCCCCATGTCACTCTTCGGACTCCTCTTCCTTCTTCTTGAAGAATTCTTCGAGCGGTATCTTTCCGTGCTTGACGACCTTCACGTTTATCTGAACTATGTCCTTCGAAATCACTCTACCCCTCACGGTCTTCTTCTTTCTAACTCCCTTCTCCTTCGGTCTGTAACCCACACCGCCGGAAAGCAGAATTCTCTTCCTCCCTGTTCCCGGCAAATCGGGTCTCATCGGAAAGCCGTCTTTGTCGCTACCGCCGGTTATCTGTAGCTCGTAGTCCGGTGGAAGGTCTACGAGCGTTCCGTTTATGACGTCTCCGATCTGTTTACCTATGAGCTTGTTTGCGTTGGCTCCGCTTACTACCTTCTGATAAGCTTTACCGGTTGCTGGATCTGATATTACGACCTTGAACTCCATACTTCAAAAGCGACGAAATCTATTTATAAGAATATCGATGCCCCCTCTACTTAAAAATAGAATTAAAAATATAAAATTTGTAGAATACAGGGGGCAATCGAAAATTTAATATTCATCCGTGCGTTAAATTCAATTGGTGATTATTATCATGATAACCAGCAAAAATTGTAGACGGATCGGCATTAAAAGAACCGGTATTGATATAATCGACGAAAAGCTTCACGGTGGTTTACCCGAGGGTAGTTTGGTTTGCATATACGCGAATCCCATGAGCATGCCGGAGATTTTCCTATACCAGATAGCCAGTTCGAGGAAAACGTATTATTTTAATACTGCAAGACCTTCGCAGTATGTCAGACAAAACATGGAATGTATAGGTCTCGATACGAGAAACGTTGAGTTCATAGACGTTTTTTCGCAGTATTATCTAAACGAATACGGACAGTTCGTTATAGAGGACAACTTCAGGGATAAGGAGATATTCGATTTCGTAGATTATAACCTATCTAAGATTCTGCAGAATGATAAGGGTGAATACAACATCATATTCGACACCATCTCGTTCTTCTTCAAGCTAAACGTCAGCACTGGCTTAAAGGAGTGGCTGATAAACAAGCTGTATGTAGCTTCAAAGCACACCGGAAACCTGTTCTTCATATACCTAATGAAGAACGTTCACCCTCAAACGATAGTCAGCACGGTATTGGACATATGCGATGTAATTTTGGACATAGACTGCGAGAAGGTTCACGATAAAATGGTGAGCAGGCTATTCGTTCCAAAGATCCGCAACATGCCCACCTCGATCTTTATGAGATACACTCTGATAACGAAGTCAATGAAGCCCTAAAGCCGAGAATGCGGCTTTTTTCATAACATCTACTGGCGCATCTAAACCCGTCCAGATCTTGAAAGCCTCGGCACCTTGATACACGAGCATGTCTATACCGTAGACGACCTTGCAACCCTTCCTCTTTGCCGTTTTTATCAGCGGTGTTTCGGGAGGATTGTAGACCGTATCGAAAACCACAACCTTGCTTTCGATAAGCTCCTCCGGAACGGGCAGTTTCTGTTCGAAGCCCTTCATTCCCAAAGGAGTCGCGTTGATTATTATGTCGATCTTACCCTTCAAATCTTCGAGCTTGTCGTATGGGTAGAATATGCAATCTCCGACCTTCCTAACGTCTTCAGCCAGCTTCAAGCCCCTCGATTCGGTTCTATTGGTTACGATCACGGTAGCTCCTTTCTCAGCCAGTATGAACGCTATAGCCCTTCCGGCCCCTCCAGCACCGACTACAAGCGCAACCTTCCCTTCAACATCAACTCCGGCGGATTCCAAAGCCTTCAAAGCTCCGTAGGCATCTGTGTTGTATCCCTCAAGCTTCGGAATGTCTATCGTGTTCACGGCTCCGATCCGCTTTGCGATACCGACAGGCTTAACGAACTTGAGAACAGCCTCCTTATGCGGAATCGTGACGTTAAATCCCTTGAATCCCAAAGCTTTAGCTCCAAAAATGGCATCTCTAAGATCCTCGGGCTTAACTTCAAACTTGAGATAGATGGCATCCAATCCGAGATGTTTGAATGCCGCGTTATGCATATCTGGAGAAACGGAATGTCCTATGGGATACCCGATGATACCGAAATACTGCATATTGCTATGAATTAGCAAAGGTATAAAATGTTGGTGGTCTAAAAATCACTTCAAACCTACCAACTTTTCGAGCTCCTCCAAATCCTTTTCGATCCTTTTGATCTCCTCCCTCTTCTTCTCGATCAGTTCTTTGGCTATCTCTTTCAGATCCATCGTGAGCTTGTAGCTCTTCAAAGGTCTGCCCTTACCCTTCTTCTTCAGTTCTCTCTCCTTAACCCATCCCCATTCCTTCAGTTCTTTCATAGCCAAGCTAACTTCCGGTTGCCTTAGATTCGCCGCCCTTTCGATGTCCCTCGATATAGCTTCACCTACTTTCGAGAGGAAAACGATGACCTTAGCGATGTTTTTGTTCAACCCGGTTTCAGCCAGCAATTTCACTATCTTCTCGTCCTTCTCCGTTAGCTCTTCGACCATATATTGTCACCTCCTAATAGCCATTTAGTTATACTAAGATCTATATAAATTTTTTTCCATTCACTGATTTATCTAATACATCAAGATTGAAGAGCGACCAAACTATGCATTGCGTGATATATTATTCTCAGTCTGAAGCAAAAAACTAAAAAATTGCAATGGAAAGCTTGTTAAGATGAAAGCGGCTTTAGTTCTTGAGGACGGAACATACGTTGAAGGAACGGCTTTTGGAGCGGAAAAGACGATTGAAGGTGAGCTCGTCTTCAATACTTCGATGACCGGTTACGTTGAAGCCCTGACAGATCCAAGCTATGCTGGGCAGATTCTCATGATGACTTATCCTCTAATCGGAAATTACGGTGTTTGTAGGAAGGATTTTGAAAGCGATGGCGTTAAGGTGGAGGGATTCGTCGTCAGAGAGCTATGCAAAGAGCCGAGCAACTGGAGAAGCGAAATGACCGTGGATGAACTGCTTAAGGAATACGGGGTTCCCGGTATCGAAGGTGTGGACACGAGAATGCTCACGAAGAAGATAAGGATATACGGAGCCATGAACGCAATTTTAGCCGTTGGTGACGATCTCGACAGGGAAGAACTGATCGAAAGAGCCAAGAAGGTTACGCCCATCACCGAAAAGGATCTGGTCGATAAGGTTTGCGTTAAGGAGCCGAAGAGGTTCGAAGC
>JALVJV010000004.1 GCA_027028145.1 Archaeoglobaceae archaeon
CGAGAGGATATGCGAGAATTGTGAAATAAAATCGGATCTCGTCATTTTATTTGCCAAAAGGAGGTGATTTCGTGAGGGGACTTGTTATAGTCGGACACGGGAGTAAGTTGCCGTATTATAGGGAAGTCATGGAGTTGCATAAGGAGAGGATTGAGAAAACGGGGCTTTTCGATGAGGTAAAGCTTGCTTTCGCGGCGCACAATAGAAAGCCAACGGTAGATGAGGTTATAAGGGAAATGAAGTCGGATGTTATCTATGTCGTTCCGCTTTTCATAGCTTACGGAGTTCATACGACCGAGGAGCTTCCGGAAGCTTTGGGTTTCGAAGGAAGGACCGGAGTTATAGAAGGTGAGTTCGACGGCAAGAAGGTAATACTGTGCGAGCCCATAGGTAAGGATATATTTGTAACGTATGCCATTCTGAACGCCGTATTCAGATTCGAAGCATGCCAGCGCTGATGGTTGCCGGAACGTCAAGCTACGTCGGAAAGAGCGTAATAGTTGCGGCTTTATGCAGGATACTCAGCAAAATGGGATACAACGTTGCACCTTTCAAAGCACAAAACATGAGCTTAAATTCGTTCGTAACGAAGGATGGTAAGGAGATCGCAATGGCTCAGGCTTTTCAGGCTAAAGCTTGCGGAATTGAACCGAGCGAGCTTATGAATCCTATTCTGCTTAAGCCTAAGGGAGACAAGGTTTCACAGCTCGTGGTTTTGGGTGAAGCCGTAAAAGATATCTCTGCTTTGGAATATTACAAAGAAATCGGATGGTTGCGGAAAATTGTAGAGGAAGCTTACAGAAAGCTTGAAAGGGAGTTCGAAGTGATAGTTATCGAAGGAGCGGGAGGGATTGCGGAGATAAACCTATACGATAGGGACATAGCAAACGTAGGGATCGCAAGGATCGCTAAACCCTCTATTTTTATCGTAGGAGATATAGACAGGGGCGGAGTTTTTGCATCCCTATACGGAACATACGAGCTTTTGCCAGAGGATGTTGCTTCGATGGTTAAGGGTTTCATAATAAACAAGTTTCGAGGGGATGTGGGGTTGCTGAAAAGCGGAATCGATATGTTGGAAGCTCTAACTGGTGTTAAGGTTTTAGGAGTAATTCCGTTCGTAGATATAACGTTTACACCCGAAGACTCCCTAAGCTTGGAAGAGTGGAGCGATGAGGATGCCAGGATAGGCATAGTAAGATTTCCGAGGATTTCGAATTGGACGGATTTCGAACATCTAAAGCTGGCTGGAATAAGGTTCGTTTGGAAGAGGGACGATCTATCCGAGTTCGATGCGATAATTTTACCGGGAACAAAGAACACGATTCTGGATTTGAAAGAACTCAAGTCGGCTGGGATCGACGAGAAGATAAAAGGTGTAGCCGGGAAGATACCCATCATAGGCATATGCGGTGGCTATCAGATGTTGGGCAGAGAGCTAATCGATAGGGGTGTTGAACACGGTTACATCAGAGCGAAGGGTTTGGGCCTGCTCGATGCGGTAACGGTTTTCGACGAGTTCAAGAAGAGAACTGTTCAGGTTGCTAAAACCGTAACTGGGGATGCGGTTATAATCGATAGGATAAAGGGTCAGAGGGTTTGGGGTTACGAGATTCACAAGGGCAAGACCTTCTCAAGCAATCCGATCTTCGAAGACGAAGGATGTGCAAGTGAAGACGGAATGACTTGGGGAACCTATCTGCATGGTTTGTTTAGCAACGAAAACGTTTTAAGGGCTTTTTCCGATTACTTGGGCGTCAAGATGGACAAAAGGAAGGATTGGATCGACAGATTTGCAGAGGTTTTTGAAAGGAGCGTGGATGTTGAGAAAATCATTTGAGGAATCTCTCCTCGATCCCCAGCTCCCTTATTATCTCCATCTGCCTCAAAACCAAATCCCTCGCCTCTTTCATGTCGA
>JALVJV010000005.1 GCA_027028145.1 Archaeoglobaceae archaeon
ATTTTAGATATTAAAATAATTCAATTTTATATAAATATTTGATAATATTACGTATAAAAATAAAGAAAAATTTAGAGTTGCCAGTCGACGATCTGGATGTATGGAACCTTCTGGAGCTCCCACTCGCCGGTCTCTGGGTTCCTCCTGCCAACGACGAAGCACTTCCAGTTCTCGTCGTCGAGCTTCGGATAGTCGGTTCTGTAGTAGTAACCGGGCCATCTTGTTTCTTGTCTGTAGAGCATGTGCTGGACGTGTGCTTCAGCGACGATGACTCTGTGCCACATCTCCCAGCATCTCATTAGCTCGTGGAGGTTTCTTGCGGCGAGCTTCTCCATGTCCTCCTTGAGCATCTGCAATCTCTCGAGGGCGATCTTCAGCATCTTCTCGTTGGTCTTATACCACATCGAAGCTCCAGCCGCGTATTCGTCCATGATCTTCTGGAGTCTCCAGAGCGCCTGCTTCGGGAAGATGTAGTTCGGGTTGATGTCCTCTCTCGTTGAAGCTCCCTTGAACTGCTCGTAGGTGACCATCGGCTGGAAGATCTTCTTCTTGAGCTCCTGCACCTTAGCCTCGTCGATCTCCGGTGTCGGGTTCTGCTCTACTACGTATCTCACTGCCTCCTTACCGGCGATTCTACCTTCGGTGAACGAACCGCTTGAGAACTTGTGCGGGTTGGCTCCACTGCAGTCACCGACTGCAAACAGTCCCTTGATCGTTGTCATTCTGTTGTAGCAGAGCGGGAACAACTTCTTGTATTCCTCTGGCATCAAGTCCTCTGGTCCGCAGACCCAGAGACCAGCACAGCCCGAGTGTGAACCCATCATGTATGGCTCAGCCGTCATGATCTCTGACGGAACCTTCTCTGGCTCGATGTTCAAAGCGGCCCAAAGCAGTGCCTGTGAAACCGTCATGTCGAGGAAGTCTTCCCAAGCCTCGTTGATCAACTTCTTGAGGTCCTTACCCTCCTCGCTGAGCTTCTTGATGGCCCACTCCGTTCTCATGAGGATCGGACCCCTACCCTCCATGAGCTCTACGAGCATCTGGTGGTTTCTCAATGGTGTCGGCGTTGGAACGGCGTCGGCATACGGCTTGTATTCTGCGATGGTCTCCTTCTTCTCGATGTAGACCTCATCGTATGCGTTTGTAGCTACCGACTTGAAGAGCAGGAACCATGCACCTACTGGCCCGTAACCGTCCTTGAATCTTGCCGGGATGAATCTGTGCTCCATCTGGCATGTGTGAGCTCCGGCTTCGATAGCCATTGCGTAACCGCTACCGGTGTTGAACACTGCATACCAGATTCTACCCATACCCTCTCCGGTGCTTCTCGGTCTGAACAGCAGTGTAGCACCACCGGTTGCGAGGATCACGGCCTTAGCCTTGAAGATGTAGAACTTCGGCTCTCTTACGCTGAAACCTACGGCACCAGCAACCCTCTGCGGGTCGTTCTTGTCCATTAGCAGGTGTGTGATGAACACTCTCTCGATTATGTTCTCCTCACCGAGAGCCATCTTTGCGGCTTCGGCGATTATCGGCTTGTATGACTCACCGTGGATCATGACCTGCCATCTTCCTTCTCTGACATACTTGCCGTTCTCATCCTTCCAGATCGGTAGACCCCACTTCTCGAAGAGGTGAACCGTTCCATCTACATGCCTCGCGTAGTCGGCTACCAAGTCCTCTCTTGCGATACCCATCATGTCGAGTGTTACGTATCTTACGTAGTCCTCGATCGTGTTCGGCTTGTCGCCAACCTGCTGGGCTCTGCCGGAAAGACCGAGGTATGTGTTGATAGCTGACAGACCCTGAGCGACGGCACCGCTCCTCTCAATTGCCGCTTTCTCAACAAGCGTTACTTTTAATCCAGCAGCTTTAGCCCAGTAGGCAGCCTCGTAGGCTGCACCGCAACCCGAGAAACCACCACCGACGATGAGGATGTCGGTCTCTACCGTAACGTCCTCAACATCCTCCGGCTTGTATGTCTCTATATTCTTATATACCTCAACCGCCATTTAAAACACCTCCAAAATTAAATTTAAGCCTTCTTCTTAACCTCAGGAAGCTTATCCATATCCAAAATCTGCGGCTCACCGGCAAGCAAGTTGTTCTTCAAGTCATCAACTTTCGGCTCTGGAAAGCCCTCAAACGGCTGAATCGAACCCCATGGGGTTGTTCTGATCGGGAACTTGAATCTCAAGATCTTTCCGTTCCTGAACTTGATCGTCCACATGATCGCGTCGGTTCCTCTCATCGGTGTGCACTGAGCACCCAACGGAACGAAGTCTACGTAACCTCTCATCTCAATGGCGCCCTGCGGGCAGATCTTTACACAAGAGTAGCACTCCCAGCACATGTCGGGTTCCTGGTTGTATGCTTTCATCTGCTCTTTGTCCAAGACCATAAGGTCGTTGGGGCAGATATACTGGCATGCTGTCTTCTCCAAAGCCTTACAACCGTCACACTTCTCCGGGTTTACATAACTTGGCATGTATTCTCACCTCCAATCAATCAAAATTTTCGAATTTCGATTTTATCCAACCCTTACATGGTTCAAAAATTTAAAAAATTTACTATTTTTTTCGACTCTTATGACCATTACTCGATTTCGGGTGGAGGGATGTATTCGGACTCCTTCTTAGCAGCCTCCTGAATCTCCGGCAATCTTTCGAGAACTTTGTCGATTACGTCCAACGACTTCGCCTTTGCGATTTCTTCGAACAACGCCCTCTTGAACGCGACCGGCAAGTCCTCGATGAACCCTCTTGAGTCGATTCTCGCTCTGTCGAAAGCCTTTAGGATCTGCTCTGACTTGTCCTCCGGAACCTCTACCACGAGCATCTTAAGTTGTCCGCCGAAGAGGTCTTGGATCTTCTCCTCGAGCGGTGTTCCCTTTATCTGGGCGAGTCTGTTCTCATCCAAAATAACACCGATGTAATGCGGCATCTACACCACCTCACGCCTTGGGAATCTCCATCGGAGCCAAATCGACTTCAAGCTCCTTGTTCAGGTTCTCCAAGTATTTGTTGTTCACGAACGGGTAGCCGAAGACCTTCCACCACTTGACGATCGCCTTGTAGACCTCTGGCCTCATGACGACTTTGGGCGGCATGACACCCTCTGCAACCATACCTCTGAGGAACGATCCGCTGAACTTCTGCTTCTCTTTGACATGTCCACAGTTCTCACTGTAGGCGATCTCACCGCATACCGGACAATACCAGAACTCAGCCATGTTCTGCGGAATGATCTTCAGACCCTTTTCAACCTCATTCGGCGGAGCCTCGAATCCGAAGCTCGGAATACCTTCGCTCCAGAGGATCTGGGTTGCGTATTTGTCGTAGTATTCTCCCACAGCCGCGTGGTCTCTACCGAACATGTGGTGAGTGCAACCCATGTTCTGTCTTATGATACCGTGCAACAGCGATTCGATCGGGTTACCGTATCTCATGTCCCACAGCGTAAACGTGACCATGTGTCTCGACGGCTTGATGTATCCGTATTTGTTGACAGCCTCATGTCCCTCCAAGATCGCCTCGTTCGGATAGTCACCCTTCCTCTTGGCACCGATGATGGCGTTAACCAAGATACCGTGGCAAGGCTCGATGTCACCCGTATACGCCGCACACTTCATCAGCATCTCGTGACCGGTGTGAGGAACGTTCCTCGTCTGGTGAGCTATGCAAGTCCTCCACTTCTTGACGTGCTTGATTACGGCTCTGCACTCAGCCGGCGGGAGCCAGAACCTGTCGTATGGCTCTCTGAACTTCGGCGGGTTGATGATCGTCCACTTTCCGGCGATGACGTATGGGTTCATGCACCTGTAGATCATCCAACCCGGATGCTTCTCATCAAACGGCTGTCTTACCACCTCTGGGTTGTTTTCCGGTGTTCCGAACGTCCTCGTAGCTACATCCTTCGGATCGATCTTGTATACCTCTTCGACATCCATTATTGCGAACGGCTGACCCTTAAGCTTGAGCAGGAGTCTGTCCCCCTCTTTAACGTCCAAAGACTTCAGATCCTCCTCGCTGACGTCGAGCAGAATCGGATACGGGAACACCCAACCGTTTTCGAGTCTTCTCTCCTTCAAAACACCTTCAAGATCGTTCTGAGTCATCGAACCCTCAACGGGGCTGAAGAAACCGTAGCAGACAGAAACGATCTCTCTGTAAACGTGTCTTATCGGAACGCCGTTCGGGTCGAGTGTCGGTTTGAGGTCGAACTCTATTGCACCCGCAGCCAAGCTTTCAGCATATTCTTTCTTCTCTATAACTCTATTAACCAACTCCCCACCGTGCGGTGGCGGCATCTTCAGTTTAGCCATTATTTCACCTCCTAAACAACAACTCCGTATTCAATACCGTCATTAACGGCACCATATATAAGGTTTTCTATTTTTTTGGATACGTCATTTAATAAACCTCGACGAATCCATATAAATGTTTCGAAATAATTTTAAACAATAAATTGTATGAAATTCCCTACATCCAAATTTCGAATTTATTTGGACTATTTTTTATAAGTCATCCAAGCTTTGAACGTTTTTAATTTAGCCGAACAAACGACATAACATAACAATAATAATGATATAATAATTTGATAAATAAGATCAACACTAAAACAACCTCTTCTGCCTCATATTGCCCACGAGTTCGTCAAATTCCAAACCGGAATAAAAGACGTCATCATCGACCTTGTAGCCGTTTTTTGTCCGTTTGAGGTCGTTCAAGCAAAGAAACCTCCATCCCTCGTTGGGAATCCTCACAGCAATAAAAGGTTCGGCACCGAAGACCTCCGAAAATTTAACGAGATTATCAACATCCTCCTTTGGAATGTAAACCGGCAAGTTCGCTCTCATCTTAACTTCGATGGCTATGTATCTCCTCCCGTTTCCGGCAATTATGTCCGGAACCGGGTAACTCATAGAGCCGCTTGCGGGACTTCTTATCGCGGCAAAACCGCTCTTCCAAAGCATGTGGACGAGTTCCCTTTCAAAGCGGTAGCCCTTGGACTTCACGGAAGCACATACTTCGAAAAATTAGAAATCGTTTACGGTTCGATCATTGTTCCGATTCCTTCCCTCGTAAACAGTTCAAGCAGAATCGCATGCTCTCTCGAACCGTCTATTATGTGAGCCTTCTCAACACCCCCCTTCAAAGCCTTAAGAACGGCTTCAACCTTCGGAATCATCCCACCGACTATCTTTCCTTCGTTAAGCATGTTCTCAAGCTCATCCGCCTTTATCTTCGAAATAAGCGAGGATTCGTCGTTGATGTCACTAAGAATTCCGGGGACATCCGTTAGCATTATCAGCTTCTTAGCTTTAACTGCGGCGGCTATGTTTCCCGCAACGATGTCCGCATTTATATTGTATGTGTTTCCCTCCAAATCAGTCGCAACCGGTGAGACTACGGGAATGTAGCCGTGATCGATCAGAATCTTCAGAATTTCGGGATTCACGTATTCGGTTTCGCCGACATATCCCAAATCTATGACAACCTCTCTCCCGTCTTTCTTCTTCCTAATCAGTTTCTTCTTCGCAACTATAAGCAACCCGTCTTTACCGCTTAAGCCTACAGCCCTTCCGCCATACTTGATGAACGTCGTTACTATTTTAGAGTTGATCTTACCGTCCAGCACCATCTCAACGATTTCCATAGTCTCCTTATCGGTAACTCTCAAACCGTCAACGAACTTCGGCTTTATTCCGAGCTTCTCCATCTTCTCAGTTATCTCTGGCCCTCCGCCGTGAACTACTATCGGCTTGATACCTACGAAATACAGTAACAGTATATCTTTAATGGTGCTCTCCAAGATGTTCTCATTAACCATCGCATGTCCACCGATCTTTATGACCATGCAGGAACCGTAGAACTCCTTGATGTAGGGCAAGGCTTCAACGAGCACCCGAACTTTTTCCATGATATTACTGGAGTTCGTTTGTTTAAAAGCTTGCTGAATCCAAAAAACTAAAATGTTTGCTTCCTAAGTTGGCCATGGACTACGGAGAGATCCCGAGGAAATCGATCCACTTCTTAGGATTATCCTACATCCCAGCCTACGAGATCTTAGGCAGAGAAAACATGATAATAGCGGTCGGAGCGATCGTAACGTTTGCCGTTTTGATGGAAATCTTTAGGCACAGATACAGAATTATACCGGAGCCTTTGCTAAGAAGCTACGAAAGGAGGGGCATCGGAGCGTATATATACTTCGGCATGGCAACGTTCGTCATTACAGTTTTACTACAAAAAGAATCGTGTTTTGTCGGAATAATTGTCGGTTCTTTGGGCGACGGCATCTCCGGAATTCTAAAACACCTTTTCAAGCTAAACAGGAATTTGGCATCTTTGGGAATGTTCGCCTCCTCCATACTCGCCATCTACCTACTGAATCTGCTTTCAATTCCATCCTTCTTAGCAGTAGTTGCGGGAGTTTTTGCAGAAAGGGTTGAGAGAATCGGAAGACTCTACATCAACGACAATCTAAGCGTTCCCATAGTTTCGGCTTTCGTCTACCAAGCCTTAGAAACCGTTTTATGATGACGTGGCTATCTTTTGCTATGGATCGGGATTCCGCTCTAAATCTTCTCAAACAATACATCAAGAACGACAGATTGATCAAGCACTGCATTGCTGTAGGGGCTATAATGAAGGAACTCGCAAAGGAATTGGGAGAAGATGAGAAGAAATGGGAGATCATCGGAATTCTGCACGATATAGATTACGAGATGGTCGAAGGCGACATGAACAAGCATGGAGTAGTAGGAGCGGAGATACTGAAGAAACACGGCGTCGATGATGATATATGCGAGATCGTCAAGAGGCACAATCACACGCTGTTTGGCGATTACGAAAAGCCGGTTGAGATAGCCTTACAGTCCGCCGATGCCGTTTCCGGTTTGATAATCGCCTGCGCTCTGGTTAAAGGGGGAAAGATAACCGAAGTAACTCCAAAGACTGTAAAGAAGAAGTTTAAAGAGAAGAGCTTCGCGGCGGGATGTGACAGAAATAGAATAAGGATGATCGAAAAGCTTGGAATCGAGCTACCAAAGCTTTATGAAATCGCGATAAGGGGTTTGATAGATGTCAAAGACGAGCTTGGGCTTGAGTGAGTTGGAGATACTCGGAATAATACTATTTGTAGCATACTGGATAACGGTCGAAGTCTTAAAGAGAAGGGGCACACTGCAACGAAAGAACGTAACCGCGATAGGCCCAATTTTAATGATCCGAACAACAAAGGGGCTAAATTTACTCGAAAAGATATCAAAGCCGAAGAGATTCTGGAGAGCAGTGGCTACACTCGGAATTCCATCGGTATTCGTCGGTATGGCCTTTATGTTTTCCCTCATACTTATCACGGACTACATAATGATCACGGGGCCTCCGAAACCTTCCCCTGCAACGAATCCGAGAAACGCCCTGCTTATTCCGGGAATAAACCAGTTTATACCCTTCATTTGGGGATTGATCGGTTTAATAGTTACGTTGATCGTTCACGAATTCAGTCACGCTATTTTGTGTAGGGTCGAGGGTGTGAAGGTCAAATCCTTGGGAGTCGTGCTGGCTTTAGTCCCGATCGGCGGGTTCGCTGAGCCGGATGAAAATGAGCTTATGGATGAAAAGAAGCTTAGGAGAATCCAAAGGATAAGGATATACTCAGCCGGAGTAATCAGCAACTTTATCGTTGCCTTCATAGCTTTCTTCGCTTTCTTCTACCTTCTGAGTTTTCTGCAACCTCACGTGGTCGTTATGTCTTCGAAGATCGAAGGGGTCAAGAGCGGATGCGTAATTTTGAGTATAAACGGTGTAAAGGTTCATAACGAGGATGACGTTCGAAAAGCTTTGAAAATTCACGATAGCTACGTTCTAATCGAACTGGACAACGGAAAGGAGCTCAAACTCGACAAGATTGCCGGAGTTTACATCGTCGGAACGCTTAAAGGCTATCCAGCCGAAAAAGCGGGAATTAAAAAAGGAATGGTTATAGTAGCCGTAAACGGCATAAAAACTCCAACTTTGAAGGATTTCATAAGGGTTATGAGAACTACCAAACCCAACGAAACCGTAGAAGTCTCGATATACGATGGAAAATCGATAAGGAAAGTCAGTCTAACGCTCGCAAAGTCTCCGCAAGGAGATCACGGATTTATGGGAGTGCTAATCGACGGCGATTACGTTTCGGGATTGGTTCTCGGTTATTCGGACAGATTGCTGACGAGCTTGAAATCGATACCCCACCAACTCTTAAATGTAAGGGGATGGCTCTACGTGATCGCGATGCCCTTCATGTTCCAAGGTTTCAGCGGAGAACTCATGAGATACTTCACACCGACTGGCTTTTGGAAAGACTTCGGAAACGCATTGTTCTACCTTCTCAACACTCTCTACTGGATCGGCTGGATAAACTTCTACGTCGGAATGTTCAACTGCCTACCGGCAATTCCGCTGGATGGCGGGAGGGTTCTTCAGGAATCTCTAATGGGGATATTTAAGGGAGAGAGGGGTAGGGAAATTTCCACTCTAATAGTTAAGATGCTTGCGATAACCGTGTTTCTCTCGATAGCACTGTCGATATTAATTCCGAACATTCAAATAAAGTAATTTTATCATTTTCCAAAAATTTTTAGGCGAGCCGAAAAATTAATATTCCCCTAATGAATACATATTCATATGCCGGGTGGAGATGGAACTGGCCCGTGGGGATGGGGTCCGAGAACCGGCAGAAGAGCAGGATTCTGCTCCGGCTACCCTGTTCCGGGATTCATGAACAGATGGGTCTTCCCGCCGTTCGGAGGTAGATGGATGGCCTTCTGGAGATACGGCTGGAGATTTGCAAGGAGATGGAGAAGAGGTTGGTGGTGGTAACCATGCCTTGGTGGGCTCCGGGTTGGGGATGGGGAAGAGGCTGGGGCTGGAGATGGTGGTTCTGGGCGACAGGAATGCCGGGATGGATGAGATGGGCATACTTTACGCCATGGGCTTATCCACCGGCACCGAAGCCGGAAGAGGAACTTGAGTTGCTTGAGGAGATGAAGAAGGAGCTCGAAGCTGAACTTGAGGACATAAAGAAGAGGATCGAAGAGTTGAAGAGGGAACTCGGTAAGCAGTAAAGATATTATTTTTTAATAAATTTTATTTTACAATATAAATCAAAAATCTTTTAAATGTTTTTAGTTTATCAAATCGTATGAAGGTGGGGGTTGTTAGGTGTGACCTCGTAGCGGAAAATTGCCCCGGTTCCGGCTGTTTTAAGGCGATGAGGGAGAAGAAGGGAGCATTTGAAGGTGTCGATGAAGAGATCGTTGTTGTGGGATTCATGACCTGCGGAGGTTGCCCGGGGAAGAAGGTTGCTTTCAAGGTTAAAGCCATGCTCGAAAAGGGAGCGGATACGATAGCATTATCTTCATGCATAACCAAAGGATATCCGATTGGAAAGGCGTTTCCGTGTCCTTATGCTGAGGAGATAAAGAAGGCTGTTGAAGCAACCGTAAAAAAGATCAAGCCAGATGCCAAGGTTATCGATTGGACTCATTGATGGCTGAAAGTTTGCGTTAGTGATTTTACACAGAAGCCTTGTATATTACTACCAACGCTCCTTTCAATCTACTGTTCAGGGTGGGAAGGAGGTCAGTAACTTTAAATATATATTTGATACTTATGCCATATCATGGGAATATTCGAAAAGCTCTTGGGAAAGTCAGAAAAGGTTCCCGTCGAAGAGTATGAGGAGTTGGATCTCAGCGAATACGAAGCAGAGATAGAAAGCGAGGGAACTACATACATAAAGGTTGCGGAGGTTACGGGAATAAACGAGATTCCGGAGATAAGAAGGCAGATATACGAAGGAAACATAGTGATAGCGGATATCGCATACATAAAGCATGACAAGCTAACATTTGAGAGGGTTCTGAAGGATCTAAGGCTTTTGGCTGAAGATGTAAACGGAGACATCGTCGGATTGGGTGAGGACTACATCATAATAACACCCACGGGAATAAAGGTGGACAGAAACAAGATAAGGGGGGTAAAGAAGTAGGATGTTCGCCTGTCCCATCTGCGGAAGGGAACTCAGAATCGTGATGACCACATACGACACACCCTTCTTCGGAAAGGTCTTACTGACATCCATATCGTGCGAATGCGGATTCAAGCACGCTGATGCGATAGTCGCTGAAGTGAAAGAGCCTGTCAGATTCACGATAAAGATAAACAAGGACAACCTGTTCACGAAGGTTATCAGATCGACATCGGGAACGATAAGGATACCGGAGATAGGCATAGACATCGAACCCGGCCCAGCATCGCAAGCTTTCATAACGAATTTAGAGGGAATTCTCGCGAGAGTCGAAGACATAGTCCAGATGGCTAAGAGGTGGAATGCCGACGACGAAGAGAAGGTTAAGATCTGCGATAGGATTCTGAAGAGGATCAGAGACACGATAGAAGGTAGAGACGAGTTAACGCTCATCCTCGAAGATCCGCTCGGAAACAGTCTCATCCTTTCGGATGAAGCCTTCAGAGAAAGGCTAAAGGATGAGGAGGCATCGAAGCTTAAGACCGGAATGACGATCATGGATATAACGGGCTTGAGCGAGAGCGAACTGATGAAGCTTGAGGAAGAGAAATCATGAAGGATACGATCGATTTTTACGTTAGCAAAAATTTAAAGAATTGCGACCTCAGTTTTGATGAAGCTTTAAGGTTATTCGAACTTCCACTGCCCGTTTTGGGAAAGATAGCCGATGAGATTAGGAGAAGAAAGTGTGGAGATCTGGTTACGTTCGTAATAGATCGGAACATAAATTACACGAACATCTGCATATCAAAGTGCAAGTTCTGCGCTTTTTACGCTAAAAAGGAAGAAGATGGATACGTTCTGAGCAAGGACGAGATACTGAAGAAGGTTGAGGAAGCAGTCAAGCTGGGAGCGACCCAGATTCTGATGCAGGGAGGAATGAATCCAGATTTGGAAATAGAGTGGTTTGAAGACATTTTTAGATCTATAAAGGAAAGGTTTCCGAATGTTGCCGTTCACAGCTTATCCGCTCCAGAGATTAAGTTTTTGGCTAAGAAAGAGGGGATGGGTGTTAGAGAAGTCTTGGAAAGGTTGAGAAATGCAGGATTGGATTCGTTGCCGGGAGGAGGAGCGGAAATTTTGAGTGATAGAGTCAGGAAGATAATAAGTCCGAACAAGATAAATTCCAAGGAATGGCTTGAGGTTATGGAGATAGCTCACAGCATCGGAATGAAAACGACCGCAACTATGATGTTCGGGCATGTGGAAACGAACGAGGACATAATCGAGCACCTCTTCAAGATAAGGGATCTCCAAGCCAAAACCGGCGGATTCACGGCATTCATACCTTGGACGTTCCAGCCGAACAGAACGGAATTATACGAGCAAGTTAAAGAGCCTGCTCCTCCGACGAGGTATCTACAAGTGTTGGCGATTTCGAGGATAGTCCTCCACAACATCAGAAACATACAGGTATCTTGGCTAACACAAGGCTTCGAAGTAGCGACCCTCGGACTCACCTTCGGAGCTAACGATTTCGGCGGTGTCATGCTTGAGGAGAACGTCGTCAGGGCAACCGGCAAGCCATTTAGACCGGCAAGAGTGGAAGAGATAGTTAAAGCCGTTAAATCGATCGGCAGACCTGTCGCTTTAAGGGATACGTATTACAGAATTCTGAGATACTTTTAGCTCTTCGAAAGTCTGTAAGCCTTGTAAATTACACCCCAGCCGATCGCTATCGTTCCGATACCCAAACAGATCATCTGCAAACCTCTTTGCTTATCCACGAGCCCCATGAATATTCCAACAGTTACGAGCACGTAACCTACGAACTTCATTCCGGAGCCGATAAAAAATAGTTTTATAACTCTGCGCGTTGTTGGATCAACTCTTCTCCATCGGAGATACATTCACCTCGAAAACCTCGCCTTCTATCTCAACCTTAAACCTTCCTTCTATCTTCCCTCCCGGCACCGGGAACGGTTCTTCTTCGATCTCTCCCTTGAGGAACTTCAAGCCGGTCTGCGGGAACAGGGCGTAGATCAGCACATCCTCATCGCTCGGATTTTCGAATCCCATCTCTATCAACTCCTGCCTCCTCTTCTCGAATTCCGGCTCGAGTAGATCCGCCGGCCTGCAATCTATCGGCTTCTCATCTCCTAATATCTTCTTCCTTATCTCCTCCTTTATCGGAGCCGGAGTTCTGCCATACATGCCCTTAACCAAATCCCTCGTTTCCTTCGTAACGACCTTATACCTTTCTCCCATCAAAACGTTCAAAACAGCCTGAACTCCAACTATCTGGCTCGTCGGAGTGACTAATGGCACGTAGCCCAAATCTTCCCTAACTTTAGGAACCTCCTTGAGAACTTCAGGAAGCTTGTCCAAGGCGTTGTATTCCTTAAGCTGGGCGATCAGGTTTGAAAACATACCGCCGGGGATTTGATAAACGAGAACGTTCGTATCCGGGATGGTAGATCTCCAGTCCAGATAGCCGGAATACTTCTCCCTTATCTTCATGAAGTATTCTCTGACTTCCAACAGCACATCCAAATCGACTCCGGTATCGTATCCAAGCTCGTTCAAAGCGTAAACCATGCTCTCGGTTGGCGGATGGGATGTTCCTCCACTTAGCGGTGACATGGCGGTATCTATCATCTTCGCTCCGGCTTCAACAGCCTTAAGTAAAGCCATAGAAGCCATTCCGCTTGTGTAGTGTGAATGAACATCTATGGGCAATCCGACTTCCTTCTTCAAAGCTTTAACAAGTCGATAAGCCATCTTCGGGGAAAGCAATCCAGCCATATCTTTTATACACAACGAATCGACTTCAAGATAAGCAAGCTCGTTCGCTATTTCGATATACTTCTCTATAGTATGAACCGGGCTTATGGTGTAACATATCGTTCCCTGCACGTGAGCACCAAGCTTCTTCGCAACCTTGATCGAGGTTACGAGGTTTCTGACATCGTTCAGCGCATCGAAAATTCTGAAAACATCCAGTCCATACTCCACAGTCTTCTGAACGAACTTCTCGACTATATCATCCGGATAATGCCTGTAACCTACCAAGTTCTGCCCCCTCAACAGCATCGAAATGAGAGCGTTCTTTATCCTCTTTCTTATCTCCCTAAGCCTCTCCCAAGGATTCTCGTTAAGAAAACGATGGCAAGCGTCGAAAGTTGCTCCACCCCAAACCTCAAAGCAGTATATGCCGGCAGAATCGAAGGTTTCGAGTATCGGCAACATGTCTCTCGTTCTCATTCTCGTAGCCAGCAAGGACTGATGAGCGTCTCTAAGCGTTAGATCGACTATCCTCACCTTTGCCATCGCAGAACATAGTCAAAATCAATTTTTATAGGTTTCGCTAACGCAAGCTCACAGTTCAAAGCTGAACGAGCGGGGGAAATTTTATATAACCTACCGAACACGTGTTCGATGATGAGAAAGGTAGTTGAGGTGGCATTCGTATTGGCTATGCTTATCCCATTCGCAATCAGATTCGAGTGGACATACCACTACTGGATCGCAGTTACAGCGACTTATCTGGCATATATAACGGCAAGGAGGTGGGAGTATGAATGATTTCATGGCACTGGTATTCTTCTACGCGATCTTGGGAACTGCAATAGCTCTCTACGCAAGGAAAGGCACGAAAACGCAGGAGGATTTCTTCGTAGGAGGCAGAAACATAGGAGGTTTAATCTCAGCCTTAACCTACGCCGCAACGACATACTCCGCTTTCATGATGGTCGGATTGGTCGGATTGAGCTACATGACGGGAGTCGGAGCTACTGGATTTGAATTGATGTATCTGGTCGGAACGCTCTTTTTACTGTCATACTACGCTCCAAAAGTTTGGAGGCTCGGAAGAGAAAAGGGCATAGTATCTCCGGCTGAAATATTCGCCTACAGATACGGAACGCTCACGGCTAAGGTGGCTACAGTTCTCGCTCTAATCGCCCTCATCCCTTACACATCCATCCAGATGATCGGGGTTGCATTAATACTTCAAAAGAATGCAGGAATAAGCTTTGCAAGCGGTGTGGCGATAGCTTCTATTTTGATCGCCCTCTGGGCTTTCTTAGGCGGGCTAAGGGGTGTAGCTTGGACGGATGCAATTCAGGGACTGTTCATGCTCGCAGTTGCAATATTAGCCGTTTTTTGGACTTACAATTACATCGGCGGTTTTGGAATTCCGAAGGATCTCGCAGTAGTCCCGAACGAGTTCTGGACTCCGCTCAAGTTTGCTACGCTGACCATCCCGTGGTTCTTCTTCGCGTTAACCAATCCTCAGGTTTTCCAAAGGTTGTTCATTCCAAAGGACGAGAAGGCTTTGAAGAGAATGGTAGTATTGTTCGGTCTGTTCGGACTCATCTATACGGTGCTCGTGACTTTTCTCGGACTTGATCTCAGATTCGGAACCGAAATCGGTAAGTTTCCGGCAGTTGCGGACAGAGACGAAGTTACGCCGACTCTGCTCAGCATGATGCCCTACTGGATCGCTCTACCGTTGGCTTTGAGCATAATAGCGGCAGCCGTCACCACAGCGAACTCGATAATTCTGACCCTCTCTTCGATGGTTTTAAGGGACGTGATCGGAGAGAAGACGAGGATCGTCGGAGGAAAGATAGTAGTAGTCGTTTTAACCATCGTAGTCGCGCTCTTCGCTTTAAAGAGGATCAGCTACATCGTTGAGCTTGCAGTTCTGTCGTCAACGATCCTGCTTTGCCAGCTACCACTGATCTTAGGAGTCTTTCACTGGAAACGGGGCAAGGAGAGAACGGGATTGGCTACGCTGATGTGCGGATTCATAACCGCCATCGTTCTATCTGCGATAAAACATCCGATGGTTTCGATCGCGACTTTCTGCGTATCGTTTGCAGTGTTCTTGGCTGTAAGCCTAATCGATAGGTAGAGGAACGATACCGGCATCTCTGCATGCCTTTATATCCACGAGACAACCGTTCCAAGGATCGTCGTCCGTCAAATTCTTCCAATTTTCTTTCAATTCGAGTAAACCTTCGTTGAGCGCCGCACTGAAACTTGAATTTATCATGGTCGTTTCGAGAGCATACATAAGCCCATCTTTCGGATCGATCCAAGCTACGAACGCATGTTTTGGGAGTAAAACGATGTATGGCTTAAAGCCGAGAGCTTCAATTGCCGATGCGAACAGAACCGATCCGTCGACGCAGTTTATGGCTCTAAGCCTTAGAGATCCGGACGGCAATCTTACGCGCTGAACGAGATCCTTCCCGTATGTAAACGGCGTATTTACGTAGCTGATGTTGTATTCGAACTTCAGAGCGTTGAATACGGCTTCAACCTGCGGAACGCTTTTCCCTTCGGCTCCCTTCAGCTCGTGATTCGGAGCGAATTTCCTCGCTTTCGCTAAGAGCTCTTGAACGTATCTATCGTTTGGATTTACGAAGACAGCTATGTAGTCCTGCATATTTATTCTCTTTCCATTCTTCAGCTTCAAAGCCCAGACCATAACGTCTAAAGGATAAACGTCCACCATTACCGTCTGCTCGCACCAAGTTTTCCATTCGTTCCCAGTTCTATACTCAACCTTGTAGTGAAGGCAGATCTCAGTTTCCGACTTGATTTCCTTGATTTTATCCAGAATAAGGGGAATGGTCTGATTGACAACCACCGTTTCACCCGGTTGGATTACAAGCGTTGAAACCGCTGGATTGCTAATTCCGACGTATTCGGAAACGATTCTAACAGTAACCGGCTCGTTTGTCGGATTTGTAATTTTAAAGGTTACGTCCGGTATCTTCTGCTCCCAAAACGCATTGTAGAATGCTAAGGGGTAGGGATCGTAATACGACGTTCGAACTATCAGCTTAACGTTTTCGGAGCAACCAAGCGTAACAACTGCGAGCAGTATAATCGGTATGAAACACTTTTTCATAGGCTACCGATTCGAATCCTTGCTTATATCTTTATCTAAGCTTATGACACGACCGAAATCTTTATAATCTCTTCGATAAATCCTCTTTCAAGGGCCGGTAGCTCAGCCTGGTAGAGCGTCGCCTTGGCATGGCGAAGGCCTGGGGTTCAAATCCCCACCGGTCCATTTTTAAATCTGTTTTGGATTGGGTTATTCAAAAAATGCCACTCAGAAGTGGTAAAGTTCATCACCGTTCAGCGGCTCGCTTTCATCATCGTGGCTGAAGATATTAGCACGGATGTCTAAAAAACTGTGGCGATGATGAGGGGCCAACGCGCTGAGAGGTGATGAAATGTTCCGCCTCTGAGCCTCAACGGGGAACCAACCACCGATGTAATGCGTTGGTAACAAGCGAGCATGCGAGTCTACAAATGTGCCTTGTAATCTGTTCTAATTTTAGGAAGAATTGCCCGATCGTATAATCAGCGTAAGTGTAATCTTACCAGATAAACAATTCGGCGCAATGATCGAGAAGTATATAGAAGCCGGAAAAATCCTAAGACAGGTTAAGGAAGAGGCGGTTAAGCTGATAAAGCCCGGAGTTAAGCTTTTGGAGGTTGCGGAGTTCGTTGAAAATAGGATCAAAGAATTAGGTGCGGAGCCGGCTTTTCCGTGCAACATCTCGATAAACAGCGATGCCGCCCATTTTACGCCGAAGGCTAACGATGAAAGGGAATTTAAGGAAGGAGATGTTGTCAAGCTCGACATAGGAGCGCACGTGGATGGCTACATAGCGGATACAGCAGTAACGGTTGATTTGGGAGACAACGAAGATCTCGTAAAGGCCGCTGAGGAAGCTTTGAAGAACGCTATAGATGTTATACACGCCGGGGTGAATACGGCCGAAGTTAGCGAAGCTATATTCAATACGATCACAGAATTCGGATTCAAGCCTGTTATAAATCTAACCGGGCACGGTTTGGATCGCTACATAGCCCATGCACCTCCAACGATATACAACGTCAAAATCGATAAAGGAGTTGAGCTTAAGGAGGGGATGGTGATAGCAATCGAACCCTTCGTCACGAACGGAGTCGGAAAGGTTGCGGAAAGGAGTGAGTGCGAGATATTCTCGTTGATAGCCGTTAAATCGGTTAGGATGAAGCAGGCGAGACAGCTTATGGATGAAATTCTGAGGAAATATAAAACGTTGCCTTTCGCAAAGAGGTGGCTGAAAGCTTCCGACATAATTTTGGCGAAGCTCGTTAGAGAAGGAGTTCTCAGAGCTTATCCCGTGCTTGCTGAGGTTGGAAAGGGTTTGGTAAGCCAAGCTGAGCATACGGTTATAGTTGAAGAAGATGGAGCGAGAGTTATCACGTAGGGTTGAAAAATATGAAAATAGTTGTTCTATCCGGAGGAACCGGAACGCCGAAGCTCTTGCGAGGATTGAAGGAACTCGTCGATGATCTAACCGTAATAGTGAATACAGCCGAGGATATTTGGATTTCCGGAAACAAGCTTTGTCCGGACATAGATTCCGTCGTATACGCTCTCGCGGATGTTATAGATGATGAAAAATGGTGGGGGATAAAGGGTGATACGTTCAAAACGCACGAACAGCTGAAGAGGCTCGGATTCGATGAGTTCATGATGATAGGCGATTTGGATAGAGCCACTCATATCTTTCGTTCCGAACTTCTAAAGCAAGGATACACGCTAACGGAAGCTACAAGAAAGCTTAAGAATGCGTTCGGAGTGAAAGCCGAAGTCCTGCCGATGTGCGAAGAAGAAGTTGCTACCATCATCGTGACACCTCAAGGAGAGATGCACTTTCAGGAGTTCTGGGTTAAGCACAAAGGCGAGCCGGATGTAATAGATATATATTTTAAGGGAATCGAAAATGCAAAGGCTACCGATGACGTAATTAAGGCTTTGAATAGATGTGATGGTGTTATAATAGGGCCGAGCAATCCTGTTACGAGCATAACGCCGATTCTGCTCGTTAAAGGGATAAGGGATGGGTTAAGGCGAAAGAAGGTTATAGCGGTTTCGCCGATTATAGGCAATAAGCCGGTGAGCGGACCAGCTGGTAAGTTCATGAGGGCTAAAGGTTACGATGTATCCCCTTTGGGTGTTGCGGATGTTTACGCAGATTTTTTGGATGTCTTGGTTGTCGATAACTCCGATGCCGATTTGGTCGGTAGGTATAAGGATATTGAAGTCGTGGCAACCGATACAATCATGAAAAGCAAGGAAGACGCCAAGAGATTGAGCGAGTTTTTGCTTGAACTTTTGTGATCAAATTTTTAAATAAGCTAAACTAACTTAAAGTATGGCTATCGAAATTAGAAAGATTGTCATTAGGAATTTTAAAAACCTAAAGGATGTCGTTATATATCCCAAAAAGTTTAACGTGCTTATAGGTCCAAATGGTTCTGGGAAAACGAACTTTCTTGAATTTTTCAAACTTTTGAGGAAGATTTACGTTGAAAGGAACCCTTATCCGTTTTTGGAGTGGGATGGTTATGAGAATGTCGTTTGGAATCATAAGAGGAGTTTGCCGATAGAGTTCGAGATTGAAACCGTTAAGAGGACTACCTTTAAGAAGCTCATAAGAATCAAAGGGGTTAAATTAGATAAAGATCAAATTTTTGAGATAATCCATAGAATTTCCTCAAGTTTTTGGGCTGACAGCTCTGAAAATTTAAAAATATTAAGAGAGAAGGCGGAGATTGAAATACCAAATTTAAACTTTCAATTTTCAATTGAGAAAAGTGGTGATATGTGGAAGATTAGGCTGAACGATAGGTTGTATAAAATCAAAGAGTTAGATGTCGATAATTTACTCTTTACAATATCATGGATGATTGAAGAAGGATTGCGATTTCACGATGAGGGGTATGTTCGTGATAGTCTAAACATGCTAATTGTTGATGAAGTTAAATCTAAATTACCTGAAGATGCCTTTGAGTTAGAATTAGAAAAAACACTCTCCTCAATATCAAACAATTTTTCAATTTTAGTTTCGTCAATAATCATCTCAGAAATCTTATCAACGATCTATCTTCCGCTATTCACCATCTTCAAAACAATTGTCTTGTTTCCATTGAACATGATCGATATCAAGCAAAAACGTAAGGTCGTTCCAAGGGATGAACCCGTAAGTGAAAGAGGAGAGAACGCACTCGATGTATTGGCTTTGATGCAACTCAAGGAGAACAAATTACCAGAAAGAATCGAATACGCTATAGAGAACTACTTCAACGGGAGGGTTTATTTCAAAAATATGGATCTCTACCTTTACGATCTCAACACCAAGGTTGAGTATTCAAAAGAGCATCTTCCAGATGGGCTTCTAAAACTACTTGTAATTCTAACAGCCTTGGAGCAAAATCCAAGTATACTGTTTATAGACGAAATAGAGAACTCATTACACCCTGAACTGCTCGAATTCTTGATCAACACGCTGAAAGAAGATAGCGATGGATACGTTTTCATAACGACGCACTCACCAGTAGTCTTGAACTTAGTAGAGCCGGAAGAAATCTACATCTTTAAGCCTAAGGATGACGGAAGCATCGAAATCAAAAATGCCACAGAGTACAAGAGTAAAGAGGAGCTTATGAAGGAGCTTGAAGAGCTGGGCATTAGCTTGGGTGAAAAGATTCTCTATGGACTGACGTGAGGGCTGTAGATGAAAGTTGCGATATTCACAGAGGACACGTATGCACCTAAGTTCATTAAAAATGTGATCAACCGCTTGATTTCAGAGGGTTTTATATCAACCAAGATCGAATTCGCCAAATTACATACTCCATCGCTCATAAAAAAGTGTCACAACGTAAGGAAGGTTCTTTCAGTAGTCAGAGACGTTGATAGAATTCTGATTCTAATCGACAAAGAAAATAGCGACGAATACGACGAAGATAGAGATGTTTGGAGACATCTGAGAAATCTGAAAGAGCAAGATAAGAGAAAGATCGTTGTAATAGCGACCGAACCGGAGATAGAGGAGTGGATATGTGAATCTCTGGACATACCTTTCGATAAAACTGGCAAAGACTTAGAAAGAAAGCCGAGCAAAATTTTGGGTAAAAATCATAACTATAAGAAGTCAAAGCTTCCAAAATATGCCGAAAATCTTGATTTTGAAAAGTTGCTTAGAAAATCCAAAAGTTTTAAGGAGTTCTATCTCTCTTTGAAGTTCAAAGATCAGGAAACCCAGCCATCATCATCAAATCAGTAGGTACCGACCGTCATCATCCAAAAATCACATAAAATCAAATGCATAAAAATCTACCCTCAGCCAGCCATCCTTTCATCATCGATCAGTAGCTCACCAGCTTCATCATCGGCATATTGTATTGAATAACAATATGAGTGATCTAAATTTTTCCTTGAAAATCCCCCAACGTAACAACGATTTAAACACTAAGGATAATATTTAAAGTCTGCGAACTCCTCATACTTCTCCAAATCCAGTTTACCCCTCTTCCCCTCAAAATCTTCTCAAGCACGTTCATCGCACCGATTCTGTTTAGGGGTTGGTTGTTGTTACCGCATTGATAGCTGTATGTGCACTTCGGGCATCCATCTGTTCTGTTGCAATCGCAGTTCTTCAGAACTTCGTAGGCAATTCTGAAAGCTCGATCCAACCTTCTAAACAGTAACTTGCTCAATCCGCTTCCGCCGATCGTAGCATCGTAGACGAATATATCTCCTTCGGGCGTCGAAATTCCGCCCATCTGCTGGCTTCCGCCGCCGGTTAAAGCGTTGCTCGCTTCTATTAGCACATGCTCCAAAGCGTGGAAAGTTCCGGCGTAGAAATCGTCGTAATCCATCGGATCCGGCATTGGAGCGGAAAGGACGAATCCTTTAGTCGGGAATGTGTAGCTGACCGGCTTCTCCAAATACCTCGTCCTCCCCTTCCTCTCCCTCGAAAAAACGTCCCTTTCTACATAGCCATAGACTATCATGGTAATTTCGAGAGAGCAATATGCGGCTTGGTAATCATTTCTGACGCTCTCAACCTTAACGATCCTCGGAATTGACATGTATAAGGGTTCCGTAATTTCGTTGCCGTGGGGATAATCCACCAATACCGCTTCCTTCTTCTCAAGATCGAGCCGCTTTGACATAAGCCTCTGCCCGTTGTGGATTATTATGCTTCCCGGGAACAGCTCCTTAAGGGCTATCGGTAAGTTCCTTTCACCGATCACCCTACCGTCTTTTATCATTCTAACGCTTTCTCCAATCCCGCGCATGTTGAAATTCGCGAAGAAATCGGATGCGTTGGCTGAAGGAATAAAGAGACCGTTTATCTCGATTACCAAACCCCTCCTCTTAAGCCATTCGATTACATCCGCCCATTCCTCCCTTACTTCGGATTTATCGAGAGGTTTTTCCATGACCATCGAAAGGATCTGAAATTTCATGATCTCGTCGTTAAACTTTTCAACGTAGCCATACTGCTCGTCCTTAAAGTAATCTTCTGGCTTTTGCCTGTAATAGTTGCTTATAGCATCATCTTCCCTCAACAACAGAATCCCTATGCTCTCCTGCCCCTTCCTTCCAGCCCTTCCCACCCTTTGCAGAAATTGAGAGTAGCTGACCAACTCCGAAATCACGACATCTACATCGCCTATGTCAATTCCGAGCTCAAGCGTCGGAGTTGCAACCACTATCCTAAGCTTTCCCTCTCTAAAATCGGCTTCAACCTTCTCCCTAACATCCTTGGGCAAGCCTCCCTTGTGGATAGCCAAGTTAATCCCTTCCCTCTTCAGAATCCAGCCTATCGTCTCCACGACCTTGTAGCTGTTTCCGAATATCAGTATCTTCTTACCCTTCAAAGCCTTCACGAGATCCCTTACCGATGCGTATATAGATGGCGTGAATCGCATGATGAAGTGCAAGATCGATTTCCTGTGCTCACCGTGGACGTGAACGAACTCCCTTTCAAATAACTCCTCAGCAAACTCTTTAGCATTCGCAATCGTTGCGGAAGCACATGCTATTTGGAAATCCGAAAACCTCTCAAGTCTTTTGATGAGGTAATGCACGTTCGTTCCCAACAAGCCAGTGTAGCTGTGAAGCTCATCGACGGCAACAAATCTTATTTCTTCGGCGATCCTTCTGAAGGCAGGAGTGTTCCTCAGATGGTAGTCGATCATATCCGGATTGGTAAGTATTACGTCGGCTTCCCCTCTCAAGACAGCTCTTCTTTCCTCGAAGCTCGAATCTCCATCGAATCTGATGGCATTCAAGCCTAAAGAATCCGCGTAAAACTTAAGCTTTAGCTCCTGATCCTTCGCCAAAGCCTTGGTAGGATAAAATACGATTCCGATTCCTCCGTTTAAGGCTATCCTTTCGAGCATCGGAACAACGAAGGCTTCTGTCTTCCCGAAACCCGTCGGAGCCGTTATAACGACGTTTCTACCCCTTCTAAGCTCTCTTATGGCTTCAAGCTGGAATGGATAAAGTTTAACTATTCCCCTACTCCTCAAAGCTCTCTCAAGCGGTTTCAAAATATTCGCCTCTTCGATTGGAACTGTCGGATTCGGATTAAACGGCTTGAAGATCTTGTAGAATATTATCTCGTCTTCGCAATCGAAAATAGGCTTTAAATCTGCTCTATCGCCAGCTACCTTAAGCAGTAATTCCAAATTTTTCTTCCGAACGTCAAGCTTTCTGCATATGCACTTCCTCTTGAGTCTACCGCACTTCGGACAAAACAAGTCGTCGATGTTCATTTCTAAACACTCGATGTCGGTTTGAAGATAAAACGGTTTTTCGTAACTCTGATCGAATCAGTCAGTAAACGGCAATAGGAGTCTTTAAGTTGGCCAAATATCCATGCGCGAACCTTCGCATCTTCGTCGTGATCTAAGTTCTCTTTGATCTCACCAAGGCTTTGAGCTCTTTTACGAACATCCTCCAGTTTAGCGTAAAGTGCAGGACTGCAACGGCTATGATCAACAAACCGACGTATTTATGATAGTCACTCCACATATGCTTGGTCAGTCCGAAAAGTAGGAGGTTCCCGGAGCCTTGTCCGTGTGGAGCGAATAAAAGGATGAGTCCGCTTACAGCCTGAAACAGCCCCAAGACGATCATACACGAAGAAACGACAGCCCTTAATCTCGCACCCATGCGGAATAAGTCGCGTTTGGATATATAAATTTTGAAGTTCGAATTTCGATCTATACGAAATCAAGCAGAGTGGTCTCCTTAACTTTGCGAGGTTTCTCTTTAAGCAATTCTACGATCTTTTTGAAGTCGTTCTCAAAATCCTCTTTGAGTTGAGGTCTGTAGAGAACGGCAGCCGGGTGATAGACCGCAATGACCTTAACGTTCTTTCCCCACTTCTCAACTTCAAAGATCTTTCCCCTAACCCTGCTTATTCCGGGGAAATTCAAGCCGAAAAGATCGAATATCACTCCGGCGGAGTGTCTGCCCAAGCACACGATGACATCCGGCTTGATTGCTTCGAGCTGTTTGATCAGGAAAGGCTTGCAGGCTTCCACTTCTTCGGGCTTCGGATCTCTGTTGTTGGGCGGGCGACACTTAAGAACGTTCGTGATATAAACATCCTCCCGCCTCAATCCGAACTTCTGCATGACCTCCGTAAGGTATTTGCCGGCGTTACCTACGAAGGGGCGTCCTTGCTTGTCTTCTTCTCTTCCCGGGGCTTCTCCGACGAAAACAATTTTAGCCTTCGGATTTCCCTCTCCGGGAACGTAGTTGGTTTTCGTCTTCCAGAGCTCGCATCTCTTGCAGTTTTTAATTTCACGCTCGATCTCCTCAAGCGATTGCATCAAGCAATTCTTAATCTGCAAGCTTAATAATCTTTACATGTTGTGGCAAGTTCTTCCGCCAGTAAGCACGCACCCTTGGCAACCGCAAGCGGATCCTTAAGAGTCTTAATTTCCGGCTCGAATCCCTCCATGAGATACCGATATATCTCGGTTTTGAGAATTTGAACATCGAGGTTTCCGCCGATTCTGCCGCCGAAAATTACCGCCTCGGGATCGAGCAACGTTACGGCGTTTGCAACCGCTATGCACATAAGCCTGAAGCCTTCAATTCCGTAGATGCTACCGTCTTCAAACAGCTCCTTCGCATCCCTTCCGAACCTCTTTCTGATGCTCCAACCGCCGAAATAAGCTTCCAAGTGTCCCCTCCCTCCGCAGGTGCAAACTTCATCCCCTCCGACAAACCAGTGCCCGATTTCTCCAGCCAAGCCTTCACCTCTGACCAATCTCCCATCCATCACTATTCCGCTACCTATTCCGGTGCCGATCGTGATTCCGATGGCGTTCTTGAATCCGAACAGCTTAGCCGAGTAGTATGCGAAGCAGTTCGCGTCGTTGTCAAGAACGAACGGAACGTTCAAGTTGATATCAAACTTCCCGCCTATGTTCGGCATCTTAACGATCTTGCCTTTCTTGATCCAAGCAGCCAGCCCGATTCCCACAGCCTTAACGTTGAACTGCTCGATGAGATCGTTCAAAATTTCGTTCAGGTTTGCCAAAGTTGCTTTCGTCTTGTATGTGGCAACATGCCTGAAATCACCATCAAAAACGACGATGTCGATGTTTGTCCCGCCGATGTCCACGCCGAGTATCATGATTCAATTTGCAAAACAGTTCATATAACATCTGCGGAATTTTCGGAGTTTATCGCATTGTTGGTCCCGCTAAACGAACTTCTGATTCACGTAAACGGTATAATTTCGGCTAAAATCGTAAAACGGAAGTCTGCGATAAGAGATGATGTTGCAAAACCTTGCTCGAAGGTTAAAAGATAGCTTAAAAAGTAGGAAAAATCAGAACATTTCGATGAACGGTTCTTCGATGTCAACCATTGCGTTGACCATCAACTCCACGAGACCGCCGTAGTAGATTCCGCACTTCATCGTAGCCTGATAGTGATCGAGCATGTCTCTGATTGCACCCTTGCAGTTCGAGCACGGTGCGCAGACATACTTCTTTATGCTCGGATCGATGCAGTCTTGGAACGCCGTAAGGATCTGCTTGAACTTCATCCTCGTAGCGACCTTGTTCCTCCACTCCGGGAAGTTCATTGAAGTCATGATGGCAAAACCGCTTCCACCGCCGCAACAGTAGTTGTAAACGCCGTGCGGTTCCATCTCCCTGAATTGCGGGCAGATCTCCCTCAAAATCTTCCTCTGAGGCTCAACGACACCCATAAGTCTTACCATGTTGCACGGATCGTGCAACGTAACCGGGAAGTTGTTCTTCTCCGGATCCAAGTTCAGCTTCTTCTTTCTGACGATGTCCCAAAGGATCGGCATACAGCTTTCTCTCGGAATGTTGTATTCGTCCGCAAGCACCCTGTCAGCTACAACGCACAAAGCCTTGTGTGCATGTCCACACTCTCCAACGACTATCCTGTTAACATCCAGCTTCCTCGCAACCTCCACGTGCTTTCTCGCGATCCTCGCAAGCTGAACGTCATCATACCACACACCGTAGTTAACGGCATCGTATCCAACAAGCTCACTGCTTAATGTCCAGCTTATTCCAGCCTCCTCGAAGATTATAGCAAAAGCGGCTGGATTTTCGGGCCAGCTCAGGTATTCTCCAGCGTTGTGGATTAGCAAGATGTCCGCTCCCTTTTCATCCACGGGTATCTTTATGTTTTTACCCGTTCTCTCCTTTATATCGTCTTCGATGAACTCGATGATGTCCTTGAAACCTTCAGGAGTTAGAGCGGTGCTCGAACCAACTCTGAGATGCTGAACCGTTCCAAGCTCGTGCAAAGCCTTAGGAGCTACACCCATCTCCTGACTGAACAGCTTTCTTATCTCATGAGCGATAAGACCGTTATCAACACCGATTGGACAAACCTGAGTGCATCTCCTGCAGAGTGTGCATCTGTAAGCCAACTCCGCGAGCCTCGCTATTGTATACCAGTTGAGTTCTATGTCTCCGCTGACGAACTTTCCGAAGACCTTTCCAGCGGGAGTAAGATACCTCTTCCATATCCTTCTCAGAACCTCGCTCCTATACGTGGGTCTGTAAATCTCCTTCTTTCCGCTCGACAGATAAATCGGACAAGCGTCGTTGCAAGTCTGACACTTGGCACAGAACTCCAACGACAGCAGTAGAGGCTGGAGGAATGTCCAGTTGTTCTCCTTATCCAACAACTTCTTCAAACCTTCCAAGAACCTCTGGATAAGCCTCTGCTCCTCCTCTTTAGTTTTCGGCTTTTCAAACGGAACATCTATCGCTATGTAGCCGTCCAATTCCGTAATGTATTTCTCTCTCCACTCCTCCTTAGGCTCGGTCATCTCGGGCTCTTCGCCGGGTTTGTCGTATGGTGGAGGAAGTTTCATAAGATCCTCAAGTCTCAGCTTGATCAACTGCTTCGAAGGTTTACCAATATCCTTAATCCTAACCTCCTTACTCATGGCTTCCACCTCTCGATAACATCCAACTTGGGATTCGCCGCCTCCTCAGCCCAAGTTCTTCCGGCGATATGCGGTGCAGACCAGCTCACTCTGAACTGCAGGCACCTCTTGACCTTCCTCTCAACCTCGCTACCCGGCTTGTTGATAGCGTCCTCCCAAAGGACTGTGTGGAACGTGTAGTATTTGCCTACGTAGTGGGCGATCTTCGTGAACGGTATGTAGATGAACAGAAGCTCGAGCAGTATTAGATGCACCAAGATCGGTTTTGGTAATTCCGGCATGGGTTGTGAGCCGAACGAAACTAAGCTGAGCATGTATTCCTTAGCTATGTTGAAATTCGGATCGAACTTTATCCATGCAAAAAGACCGGTTAGAAGGACAGCAAGAACGAAGAGCAGGTTGAATATCTCAACGCCAGCGCTGTATTCTCTAAGCTCCCAACTTCCAACCCTCTTTATCAGCAACCCTAAGCATCCGAGCGTTGCTGCGATGACGCCTATCGCACCGGCGATCATTATTAAAGCGTCGGCGATCGGAACCAAGCTATGAACGCCGGCGATCACGAGAACAGCTCTGATGAACAGCAAGGCGAGCCAAACGAGTATCAGGTAAACCCCGGCATGGAAGGGCCATGAGACATACCAGAGATCCCTCTTGTTCTGGAACATCCTCTTGATGAACAGCATCTCCTCGAACATCTCCTTAAGTTCATTCAGCTTGTCGTGTTTCCTCTCCAACTGCCATATGTTCTGGTGTTCGAAGAAACTACCGCCGTGCTCATGCTCCGGCTCGTGTGGAACCGGATAGAGCTCCCATCTCAGATGGATGGGCATCGTTGCATATTTTACGAACTTCCACACCACAACTACGACGAAAATTGCAAACGCCAAATACGAAGAGATTTGCAGTGGAGTTAACATTCATACACCTCCCCTTTTTGGGTTTTGTCACATTTTAAAGCTATATAAGATTTTTTATTTCACCCATAATAATAGATTAGAAGATAAAGTCTTCATATTATAATCTAAAACCGGTAGGCTGATTAATCAAGAATAATAATGTTTAAATACAATAGGATATAGATTATAAATTAAAATAGAGCGATGTTAACGGTTACGTTCGGTTGTTCCGTTGCCGGGGTATTACCGTATCCAACCGCCGAAATATTAGTATTTGGGGTATTTCACGGGCTGTAAGATTGTGTATCTACTACCGCTGGTGTTTTTCTCGATATCAGAAGTCCCGAGATGCATAAGTCTCTACGTATGTGATGATCGAATCCAAACTTTTCGGTTATTCTTTATAAGATCATCGTGTGCCGTTGTCTCGATTAGATGATCTTAATTGCACGCCGAATTTCTTGGGATATCGAAAAATCAACGCAATCGACGGGGATCTAACCGTAAAGGATAGAGGAGCAAAGGGGTCGGCCCGATTGCAGATGTTTAGTATAAATAACCTTTTATATTTTTATTATTCAAAGCCGTTTTTAAGCTCAATCCAGATCAAACTTTGATGGATATTCCGAGGGTTGTGATCGCCGGAATTAAAAGCAAGATCGGAAAGACGATGGTTTCGATCGGCTTAATGAGAGCTCTAACGAATAGAGGCTACAAAGTCCAGCCGTATAAGATCGGTCCGGATTTCATCGATCCGAGTTTTCACTACTTCGCGACGGGTAGATACTCCCGCAATCTTGATGATTTCATGCTTTCGAAAGCGGATCTGATCGAAACATTCGAGAGAAACTTTAGAGGAGCGGATATAGCGATCATAGAGGGAAAAACCGGACTATACGATTCCCATGACGGTGTTGATGAGAAGGGTAGCACCGCGCATGTCGCGAAGATCCTCAAGGCTCCGGTGATTCTCATTGCGGATGTAGAGAGGATAAACAGAAGTGTCGCCGCGATGCTCTTAGGCTACAAACTCTTCGATCCCGAAGTTGACATCAGAGGTGTGATCCTAAATAGGATCGGAAATCCCAGACACGCGGTGAAGGTTAGAAATGCCGTTCAGAAGCTCGCGAAGATGAAGGTCTTAGGCTTGATTCCGAGAAAAGAAGGAATAAACATGCCGTATAGACATTTAGGCTTGATTCCGGCTCATGAGAGAGAAGAATTCGAAAATCTTTTCGACAGCCTCGCCGAATTGATAGAAAAACACGTCGATGTGGATAAAATCGTGGAGATCGCACAAAAGGCTCCAGAGCTTGAAGCTGTTGAAGGTAATCCGATATTCGAACCTTCAAAGAGAGACGTTACCGTTGGAGTGATAAGGGACAAGCCATTCTCGTTCTATTATCAAGACAACATCGACGCCCTCTCTGCGAAAGCCAAAGTTACAGTTATAGACTCGCTTAAAGACAGAAAACTGCCGGAAATCGATGCTCTCTACATAGGCGGAGGGTTTCCGGAGGTCTTCGCCGAAGAACTTGAAAAGAACGCGTCTTTACGAAAGGACATTTATGACTTCTGCGATTCTGGAAAACCCGTCTATGCGGAATGCGGAGGTTTGATGTTCTTGGGAGAAAGCATAATTACCGAAAACGGAGAGTTCGAGATGGTGGGATTTCTGCCGTTCAAAACGGAGATGCACAGGAGATTTCAAGCCTTGGGATACTGCATTTACAAAGCTATAAAGCCCAATATTGTTAGTAGGAAGGGCGACACCGTAATCGGACACGAGTTCCACTACTCGAAGGTGATTCCAACCGGCAAATTGGAATTCGCGTATAAGGTTAAGAGGGGAAAGGGTATCGACGGCAAACACGACGGGGTTATAAAAAAGAACACGCTCGCAAACTACATTCACGTCCACGTCTTGTCTTATCCAACTATGGTAAGGAGGTTCGTAGAATTTGCAAGGTCGCAAAAATTTAACGACAACAACTCCTAAATAGCGTATTTCTAAAGAAAAATTTTATATTTTAATCATATAAAATTAATAAGATGTAACAAATCAAAAAAATATGATATAGGAATGGGAAGGTTAGACACAACCCGTTGGCTTGGGCAAACCGGCAATTCTACAAGCGTCCTTAGCTGGACCCTGCGGGAACAACTTGTAAATGTATTGCAAGTCGCAGTTCGGGTTTACTTCCTTCTTACAGAATTTTACAAGCATTCTAATTGGCGGAGCAACACCGTACTTCAGGAAGTAGTCTCTAATGTATTTTATAATTTTCCAGTGTTCCTCCGTCAACTCAATAGCCGGTCCGAATCTCGTGTCTTTAGCCAAAGCCTCGGCAACTTCTTCGTCCCATTCCTCCCAGTCCTGCAGAAAACCGTCCTCATCGAGCTTAAGCTTCTTTCCTTTTACTTCGAGTTCTGGCATTCGTTCACCCCCACTATTTAAAACTTGCTACTCGCATAAATAATTTACGGTATTTGTCCGTTTCGGTTCTAATCCATCTTGGCTTTTATAGACTACCTACCGACCAATCGGTAATTTCGTATCACCAAACGAAAACCCTACAAAACCCTAATTCAACTAATTTAAAAACCAAAAAATTAATAAATTCTGAATTAGAATGAGACGGGGAAAAAGACCAAAATCTTTGGAATCTACATAGATGGGGGACTAAAATGAAACGAAAAATCAGTTTTAAGTTTAAGAAGGGGGTATATGTATGATCTCCAGACGTAAATTTCTGGTGTTAGTCACAGCGAGCGCAGCGACACTTGCAACGGGTAAAGCGCTGTCGATCGGCGACAATGGAAACGAGCATTACACCGTCGACCTGTCAGAATACAAGTGGGGTATGATCATCGACGTGGACAAGTGCACGAAATGCGTCTTGGATATAATGAAAAAGGAGGGCATTGATGACATCGAAAAGGTCAGACCGCCGTGCATAGTGGAGTGCGACAAGGCTAACAACGTTCCGCACAGCGACAAATACTACTACAGCCTCATAAGACTCTACATGGTCAAGGAAACCGAAGACGCGAATCCTCTCGTATTTCCGGTGATGTGTCAGGAGTGCGAACATCCCGCATGCGTCGAGGTTTGCCTAACTCAAGCCAGTTACAAGAGGGAGGACGGAATAATCGTCATAGATCTGCACAGATGCATAGGATGCAGATATTGCATGATAGCCTGCCCGTATAACGCGAGAAGGTTCCTATGGGAGGATCCCAAAGAACTGCTGAAGGTCGTGAACCCGGAGGCACCGGTAAGGAAGCACGGAGTCGTTATGAAGTGCGAGTTCTGTGTGTGGAAGATTGACAGAGAAAGAGCGGAGGGCAAAGAACCGAAGCCGGTGTGTGTTGAAGCTTGTCCGCACAACGCACTGATATTCGGAAACCTAAAGGATCCGAACAGCGAAGTTTCCAAGATACTGAGAACGTCGAAGGTCTTAACCTTGAGAGCCTACTTGGGAACGAATCCTAAGGTTAAGTATAAGTTGTGGGGTGATTGACGATGGGTGCGGAGGTTCCGAAGATAGATTTCAAAAAGATTGACGGTTCATCGCCCGGATACTATGCCATCTGTGCCATATGGCTTATCATCTGTCTCATCGGTGTTTACGCCTACTATCTGCAGTGGATATACGGTGAGCAGTTGACCGGTTTGAACAACCAAGTTCCGTGGGGATTCGGAATCGCGGCTGTCTGTTACCTTATAGGTGCCAGCGCCGGATCTCTGATTGTATCTGCACTGTCGGGAGTCTTCGAAAAGGAGGAGTTCAAGATCTTCTCAAGGAGTGCGGCGTTCTTCGCTGCTGCGATGATCGTTGCGGCTATGGGTGCTATCTTCACTGACATCGGCAACCCCGCTAACAGCATAAACTTCCTGATTCACTTCAACCCGACATCGATCTTCTCATGGAACGCGTTTCTGTATTCAAGCTACTTCGTCGTCTGTGTTGTGTATCTGCTGGCGCAGTTTGAGGAGAAGAAGTTTCTAACAAGGTGCATAGCCGTATTCGCAGTAGGTTGGGCTATTCTGGTTCACAGCGGCACTGGAGGTATCATCGGATTCATCTATTCAAACGACTTCTACCACTCATCCTTGACGGTTCCGCTGTTCATAATTTCAGCCATCGCAAGCGGTTTGGGTCTACTGATACCGACATACATACTGACGTTCAAGTGGACCAAGAGGGAATACGACCTCGATCTCCTCTGGACGCTGACCAAGATCATGGGTGCCATGGTAATTCTGCTGATATACTGCTTCATCGTCGAAGGATTCGAGAAGGGTTACATGCCCGCAAGCCATGAAGCCTTCTTGAGGATGATAACCAGTCCAGAAACACCTGAAGTATACGTCTACTGGATCGGACAGATCGGACTGATGCTCCTAGCCTTGGCAATAATGCTCAGCCCGTTCAGAAAGAGAGAGTGGGCGATAATAACTGCCGGTTTACTCGTTGCAGTTGCGGTGTTCTGCGAGAGATACACGTTAGTCGTTCCGGGACTGTCCTACCCGTATGACATATTCCCAGGATACGAGGTGGTCAAGCCGTTCCACATAGTGCCATACTACCCGAGCTGGACGGAGTGGGCGATCGTGTTAGCGTTGTTCGCTGGAGCATACTTGGCTTACTGTATTGGTATAAAGATATTCGCGCTTCTTCCAGAAAAAGCCGTGAAAATTGAGAAGGGAGAGGTGAAGAAGTGATGAGCGAGATAATGTATATATTTTATATTTTACCCTACGTAGCGTTTGCGATATTCATCGTTGGCGTAATATACAGGATAATCAATTGGGCTAACAGTGCCGTTCCGCTGAAAGTTCCCACAACGGCGGGTCAGCAACCTACGTTCAACTTCATCAGGAGAACTTGGGTAGACAAGATAGACTCGCCATCGAACAAGTTCTGGGCGTTCATCAGAATGCTATTCGAAGTTTTCCTGTTCAGGAGTCTCTTCAGAAACACAAAATACTACGTTGAAAAGGGCGGTAAAAACGCCGACACGAGATGGCTATGGTTGTTCGCAATGCTGTTCCACTACTCGTTGCTGATAATAGTCATAAGACACCTGAGGTTCTTCACGAATCCGACACCGAAGTTCGTAAGCACGATCGAATACCTCGACGGATTGGTAGGTGTGGCAATAGTTCCGCCGTTACTGATGACAGGAGTCATAGCTTTGGTTGCACTTGCGTTCCTCTGGGGCAGGAGAATATTCTTGGCTAAGGAGAGAAGCATATCGTTGCCATCAGACCACCTGATACTCTTCTTCATGGCGGTGATACTCGTCAGCGGACTACTGATGAGATACATCGTCAAGGTCGACCTAAGCTACGTCAAGATGTTCGCTCTCAGCATCATAACGGTCCATCCGCCAAGCCCAGAAGTATTGGCGAACCTCCACTGGCTGTTCCTGATACACTTCACATTCGTCTGCATAACGATCGCTTATCTGCCGTTCAGCAAGGTAATGCACTTCGCCGGTGTTTGGTTCAGCCCGACGAGAAACATGCCGAACGACAACAGAAGAAAGAGGCACGTCAACCCGTGGGATCCGAACCCAGAGGTTCCCATACTTGCGAGGGTCGGTATAGTCGTGGACGGGCAAGTATTCAAATCCAAGAAACTCGACTGGAACACGTATTACGAGATGTATAAGGATCAGCTCGATGAGATTGCCGAGAATAATTACACGATTAAGCCCGAGTTGTGAGGTGGTTTGAATGAGTGAGGTTCCGGAGAAGCTTGAGATTAAGCAGAGGTTTCCGCTTTGGAAGAAGTGGCTGAAACCTATCACCGAAAAGGACTACAAACCCGGGTTCTACTCATACATGGCTCTACCGAAGCAGGTTAACTCCGACTTCTTCAAGATGCCGTTCGGAGATGTGGTAAGAGAGCCGCTTGAGAAGGACTGGAAGCTCCCGGAAAACTGGAAGGACATAATACTCAAAGAGATGAAAGATACACTTGAAAAGAACAGAGCATTCAAGGTTTTCATGGACATCTGCGTTAGATGCGGTGCCTGTGCCGACAAATGTCACTACTATCTCGGAACGGGAGATCCCAAAAACATGCCCGTAATGAGAGCGGAGACGGTTAGATCTATTTACAGATACCACTTCACACCGTTTGGCAGGATATTCGGTGAATGGGCCGGAGCGAGACCCCTCACAGAGGATGTCATAAAGGAATGGTATTACTACATGTATCAGTGCTCACTATGTAGGAGATGCTCGCTCTTCTGCCCATACGGTATAGACACAGCCGAAATCGTATGGTGGACGAGGAGGCTGCTCAGCAGGATAGGAATCAACCAGAGGTTCATGTGCATATCGATAGAGGCTTGTTCGAGGACAGGAAACCACTTGGGTCTTTACGCCGGAGGTATGGCTGGAGCCATACAGCAGGGTTTGGAGGAGTTGAAGGACATAACCGGCTTTGAGCTTCACACATACATAAACAAGAAGGGCGCCGATGCGCTATTCGTCGCACCCTCGGCAGATTACTTCGCAACGCCTCACTGGTATGTAATGCTTGGATACCTGCTACTGTTCAACGAGCTCGAGGAGAGATACGGAATAACAATAACGTGGTCAACTTACGCGAGTGAAGGTGGTAACTTCGGAACGTTCCACAGCTATGAAGCCGCACAGCTACTGAATTCGAAGATATACAAGGAAGCCGAGAGGCTGGGTGTCAAGTTCATAATAGGCGGTGAGTGCGGACACATGTGGAGAGACAAGCACCAGTTCATAAACACGATGAACACCCTACCAAAGAATGAGGAATGGAGAAGGTTCTGGGACGATCCCGACTTGGGACAGATTAGCGGAGGTCTCAAGGGAATAAGGCTCGATGAATACATATCGGGTGAGCACGGCTGGATACACATACTCGAGTTGGTTGCGGCGCTAATTAAACATAAGAAGATAGATTTAGACAAGAGCAGGAACGACCACTGGAAAGCAACATACCACGATCCCTGCAACGTTGCGAGAGGTATGGGAATGCTCGAAGAGCCGAGATACGTGATTAAAAACGTCATGAACCACTTCTACGAAATGCCAGAGCACACGATAAGGGAGAAGACATACTGTTGCGGTGCTGGTGGAGGAATGCTCGCAGACGAACTGATGGAGCTCAGAATGAGAGGTGTCATGCCGAGAATGATGGCTTTGAGATACGTTGTCAAGAAATACGGTGTCAACATAATGCTGACACCATGCGCCATAGACAAGGCTCAGTTCCCAGTTGCTGTGGAATACTGGAAGATTCCAGTAGAGATCGGCGGACCGATGGAGATGGTTGGCAACGCGCTTGTGTTGACGGCTTTGGGAGAGAAACCAGAGGATAGGAAATACGACCTAAGAGGAACGCCCATTAGGGAGGAGGAGTGAATATGTATCACAAACCGTATGTAATTTTGGGCATCGTCGTATTTTTAATAATTTTGGCGACGCCATATTGGGTTACTGCCGGCAACATAAAATACGAGGACATACACAAGGAGCTTGCTAAACCGAAGGGTGTGAACTGTATAATGGGCGTCAAGTGGATGGCATCCAAACACATGGAACTCCTGAACGAATGGAGAGAGATCGCCGTAAGAAAAGGCGTAAGGAAATACAAAACCGAAAACGGTGTGTTCAACGTGAGTCTCACGGAATGCTGGAGGTGCCACAACTACGACGAGTATTGTAAGAAGTGCCACGAATTCATGGATGTAAGACCGGTCTGCTGGGACTGCCACTACAATCCGGGAATGAAGATACCGACCGTAAACTACATAAAATAAAAATTTTATAAAAATTTTTATTTTATTTACTATTTAACCATTCTCTGACGATATCGTCTATGAGGCTCCTACCTTCGTCGCTATCGAACAGCGGAGGGTTCCACTCTTCAACTATCCTCCTCCGCTTGAAACTAACTTTTTTGCCTTGAAACTCTTTCTCAAGCTCTATTTCCTGCCAATATAGCAGAATACCTCTCCTCTGCCAAGCCGGTGTTTTCGCCGGGTTTATACCTTTACCGTGAAGTATATCATGCAACTCGGGGCTCTTCCTTCCCTCCAGCATCTTCTGAACTTTCCTGCGGTCTCCGATCTCTTTAAGCAACGTGTAGAAGGCGTAGCTGTTCAAATGATTCCGCCAAGCCTCATCCTGTCTCCAAGCCAGGTAATCCCAAATCTCATCCAAGCTCGCAAAGATTACCCTCGAATCGAAGCTAACGGGAAAACCCAGCTTCAGAGAAACCCTTGAGGCTAATTCGGATGCAACGATGGAATCTATCTTTTCAAGTCTGCAACCGAAAACGTCCCTCATTAAAAATGTAACCTCGTCGCTGAACGTGTATGCAAAAGCGGCGTTGAACTCCCTCATCGTATCCTTACAACATTCGACCATTATCTTGGCGAATCTCAAGTCGTAAGGCTTTTCAAAATTCTCCAAAACCCTCCTAAAATTTCTTCCGTCCAGTCTAACCAAAAAAATGTTTGGTGTCAGAAGTTTCGAATACAACTCACGAGACTTCCAGTTCACCCTCTTCTTCATGCTTCTTCTTTCTCTTGAAAACGTCCTTTATTATGACTATGTCTCCGACGGACTTAACGAGTCTATACGGCAGAATAACACCCGGTGCTTTGGAGTCTATTAGGGCTTTGTTGAATTCGGATAGAGCCAAACCCCTTATCTGTCTTCTGTCCAAGTCTATTATCACGTCGCTAACGACACCGATAAACCTACCCTCATCCGTATAAACCTTCAAACCGAAGAGCGTCGAAATCTCGCCGATCATTAAACTTTACGTTATGTAATAAATATATATCCCTTGTCCTAACGTGTTCGAACATCGCTCCCGCTGAAATTGGTAATCCCGAACGCTAACGTTTTATACATCCAGAACTTACCCCTTCCGGTAATGGACTACGTTCATCATCCCCTGATCAAAGAGGGAACGGTCGAGAGGAGGAGCTATCAGATTGCGATAGCCGCAACGGCTTTGATGCACAACACCCTCGCTATTCTTCCAACCGGTTTGGGTAAGACCGTAATAGCTTTACTCGTTATAGCCTCAAGGCTTCACAACAAGGACGGAAAGGTTCTTGTTTTGGCTCCGACGAAGCCCTTAGTTGAGCAACACGCCGAATTCTTCAGAAGAACTCTCAAGATTCCTCCGAATCAGATCGTAGCTTTGAGCGGTGAGATTCCGCCGGAAAAGAGGTTAAGTCTTTGGAAAAATGCGAAGGTAGTGGTTTCGACACCGCAAGTCATTGAGAACGATTTAATAGCCGGTAGGATCACCCTTGAGGATGTTATCCACATAACTTTCGATGAAGCTCACAGAGCGGTCGGAAATTACTCCTACGTATTCATAGCCAAGACTTACTTCAAACAGGCTAAGGATCCGCTCGTTTTAGCCATCACAGCCTCTCCGGGCAGTGATGTCGAGAGGATAAGGGAGGTCGTTAACAATCTGCACATCGAGGAGATCGAAATTAGAACGGAGTTCGATCCGGATGTAAAGCCATACATCCACGAGAAGAAGATCGAATGGGTAAAGGTAGATATGCCGAAGGAGCTTGAGGAGGTCAGAAACGCTTTCAAAAAATGCTTGGAGCTTAGATTCAAGAGGCTTGAAGGATTGGGGATTGCCGTAAATCCGAATATGACGAAGAAGGAGCTTTTGGCGTTGCAGGAAGCTTTGCAGAGCGAAGCTGTTGAAACGGGAGATCAAAGGCTCTTCGAAGCTGTATCGGTTTTGGCTGAGGTTCTGAAAATTCAGCACGGGATCGAGTTAATCGAAACCCAAGGCTTGGACGCTCTAAAGCATTACTTAAAGAGGCTCGTGATAGAAGCGAAGTCGAAGGGAGGAAGCAAAGCTTCGAAGAGCATAATAATAGATCCCACTTTTAGAAAAGCAGTTATCAAGGCTTTGAAGTGCGAAGTTGATCATCCGAAGCTTGAGAAGCTGAAGGAAATAGTCTCAGATCAGCTTGCAAAAAAGCGGGATTCGAGGATAATCGTTTTCACGAACTTCAGAGATACGGCTGAGGTTATAGCTAAGGAGCTTCGGAAGATCGGAATTAAGGCTGTCAGATTCGTCGGGCAGGCAAATAGGGCTGAAGATAAGGGGATGAAGCAGAGGGAGCAGATAGAAGTTTTGGAGAGATTCAGGGCTGGTGAGATCAACGTCTTGGTTGCGACATCGGTTGGAGAGGAAGGTCTCGATATTCCAGAGACAGATCTCGTAGTGTTCTACGAAGCTGTTCCTTCCGAAATTCGGGCTATTCAGAGAAAGGGGAGAACGGGAAGGGCAAGGGAGGGCAGGATAGTCGTTTTGGTTACGAAAGGAACGAGAGACGAAGCCTACTACTGGATATGCCTAAGAAAGGAGAAGATGATGTTCGAAAGACTTTACGAGCTAAAGGAACAGCTTAAAAGAACTTTGAAGAATTATGATCTAACCACGTTCGCCAAGCAGGAAACTCAGAAGAGCCTTTCGGAATTCGCAAAGCCGATAGTAATTTACGCGGATGCGAGGGAGATGAAGTCGGAAGTGGTAAAAAAGCTGTTCGAGAAGGGCGTTGCTGTTAGAGTTCAAAATTTGGATGCCGGAGATTACGTTTTGAGCGAGAGAGTTGCTGTTGAAAGGAAAACGGCTGAGGATTTCGTAAACAGCATAATCGAAAGGAAGTTGTTCGATCAGCTTCTTAGGTTGAAGAAGTTCTATCTGAAACCGATTCTGATAATCGAAGGTAACGGGCTTTACGGAAGGCTCAGCCCGAACGCCGTTAGGGGAGCTTTGGCTACGATAGCCGTGGATTTCGGGATACCGATAATTCAAACGGCGAATGCTGAAGAAACCGCCGAGATTCTAATAGCGATCGCAAGGAGGGAGCAGGAAGGGAAGGAAAGAGCCGTAAGCCCGCATGTTGGAAAGACGAAGATGACCTTAAGGGAGCAACAAGAATACGTTGTTTCGGCCATATCTGACATAGGTCCGGTTTTAGCCAGAAATCTGCTCGAACACTTCCAGACGATCGAAAGGATCGCAACCGCAAGCGAGGAGGAGCTTATGAAGGTTCCGAAGATAGGCAGAAAGATCGCCAAAAAGATTCGTATGCTAATGACGACTCCATACAGCGAAGCAGACAAAGTCGATCCCGACGATATTACTTAGACCTTTTGGCGGTAGTTCCATTAATTTTTTTTTAAATTATTAAATCGAGCAGATATGTTCGAAATCTCGTCTGAATTTGATAATGGGGTCATCACAATCATGGTTTATAAAGGTAGAAGACCTTTCCCATAAACTCAACCCTTTTAACCCCATCCAACGATTCAACGAAACTCAAATCCTCTCCGAACTTCCCAAGAAAATCCTTAAGCTGATCCTCCCTCATCGGATGCCTCTTCAGCAAAGCCTTTACGGCTTCTTCAGCGGATGAGAAACATTCGGTCGAAAACTCCCCGATTTCGGGATCTATAACCCTCACAACATCTCCCAATATAGCATTAGCTCTCATTATGCCGATTTCGTCTGCTGGCTCCACGTTTGAAGCTGGAGGTCTTACAGGCGTTAGCAGATAAACTCCGTCAGGCTTTATCCTCTCCAAAGCGGATTTTATCGCGAAAAGAACTTCTTCGCTGTCGTTGTAACCTTTAACGAGCATTACTTCTACGTAAAACTTCCCGTTATACTCCTTACCGAATTCGATCATTCCGTCGATTATCTCATCGATCCTAAGATCTTTATGCGGTCTGTTTATCCTTCTAAACGTTCTTTCATCTCCCGCATCGAGCGAAGGAATAACGACGTCAGCTTCCGCCAAATCTTGCCTGACGTCCTCTCTGAAAAGCAAAGAGCCGTTCGTGAGAACAGCGATGGGCTTATCCGTGATCTTCTTTATCTCCTCAATCAGCCAGCCTATATCCTTGCAGAGCGTCGGCTCTCCTTCGCCGGCAAACGTTATATGATCAGTTTCAACCCTGCCGATTACTTCGGCGACCTCCTTCAGAATATCCTCCTTCGGAAAGAAGCTCCTACGCTCGTTTATTAGATTCGTCGTTTTTCCCAACTGACAGTAAACGCATGAGTAGTTGCAGGTTTTAAACGGGATCACGTTTATTCCCAAGGATCTCCCGAGCCTTCTTGAAGGAACCGGCCCATACACGAATCGCATCCTTCTCAATTTTAACTTTGGATTTATAACGCTGTTGCTCAGATTATTCCGAAGATCTTCAGCGATAGAATAAGGCAACCGGTTCCGATGACATCCATTAACGAAGTTATTAGCGGAATTCCAACGTTGTCCGGATCTATCCCCTTCATGAACGACAGAACCGAAAAGTAGTATGCCATGATGTTGAGCAAAGCCGTTAGCAGTTGCCCCGCGAGTATCGTCGTAGCAAGCATGTAGACAGTCGGAACGGTCGGAATTGATAGTGTGTAATTTACGATCTGTCCGAAGATTCCAACGAGGGTGAAGACGATTAAGCCCAAGAAGTGCATAACTCCGAAGCTCCTCAGAACATCCCTCTCTGGAATCAGCTTGGGTTCAAGCAAACCCAAATGCAACATCGACGAGAATCTCGATGCCAGAATTCCGCCCATCGCACCTCCGTCTTCTAAGAACGCTGGGATTATGGTCATAATACCCGCAATAGCTATGAGACCTTCTACTTCCTTGCCGAGGATCGTTCCAGCGCCGAAGTCGATCATGGCACAAGTTAACAGAATCGGCGCGCTCTCTCTGATAATCCTCCATCCTATCTCCCCCTTGCTTAATCTATACAGAACGAGGGTTGCGAGGGCCACCATCATTACCAAGGTAAGCTTCAGCGAAAAATTCATTGAAAAAACGACGTCGACGGATGCGAAGATAAGCGGAAGGGTTATTATGTCTCCCATAAGCGTTATTAAAGGAGCGGTTAGGTTGTCGGGATCCCATCCCCATCTGTAACTACCTATCGCCAACGCTAACGTTGCGGGAACCATGAATACCGCCGAAAGGAATGCCGCCAAAACCGTGATTAGAATTAGGTTCAAAACCAAATCGAGAGTAAACTTGTGCAATCCTAAGATGGAGGCTATTTCCGCGGAAACTACGCCGTTGAACATGCCAAAAACGAGTAGCAGAAAAGTGGAGGAGTAAACGTTCTCGGCTACAATCGGATCGGGTTTGAACTTAGGCTCTATTCTACCGGTATGAAGATACGTGCTCAGTCTCGAACCCAAAGACCCGTATATGTTACCCCTTAAATCAGTGCTCGACGGTAGGAGAATGATCAAAGCCGGCAAAACAACGAATTCGTGCGAATTTGATCCCATCACGAGTCCGGTTATGAGATCTCCGAACGTGCACAGAATCAACGAAAAAAGACTTTCCTTTACATCTCTAAGCTCGATAACAGTTCACCCCCTAAATGAGTCCCTTCTTCCTCAGCTCGTTATAGCACTTCCTAAGAATCTTGCGGATTACACCGCGCTTTTTCATGCTCCCAAGCTTCATAGCGGTCTTCCTTATGCTACCGGTCTTGACGAAGAGTTCGAGGATCCTCCTATCCGCTTCGCTTAGATTCAAATTCTCGAGCGCGAGTTTTGCTATCTCCACCAAATCCGCATCACCGTAATACATCTCGTGCGGATCTATCCCCTCCTTAAATTCCTTAAACCTAAATCTTATCACGTAAACCTTCTCCGGATTTCCGTAGAGTCTTCTAAGTTCTTCGAGCAGATCTTCGAGGCTTTCGAACCCGTCGGCTTTAGCGTCGTCTTCCGTGAGCTCTTCAAGTTTCTTCTCCTGAACGTCTATGATCTTTGCGGTTCCTATTATCTTCCCACCGCAATGGACGAAAACCTCCTGACCCTTCTTAAACGGGCATTGGAGTCGAATGGTTGCTGTTTTCTTCCCGCTCTTCAGCAGTTCTCTGTATTTGTCCTTGAATTCCAAGTGTTTCATGCCTAAGTCGGTAACATTTTGCTATAAAAATACCTTTTGACAACCGTTATATGCACAACCCACAAATGCCGATAGTGTTTAAGCCGAAGGCGTTAGCAGTTGATATCGACGGAACTCTGACGAACAAGAAGAGGGCTATAAACTGCAATGCGGTCGAAGCTTTGAGGAAGCTGAGAATTCCTGTCGTTTTGGCAACTGGCAACATATCGTGTTTTGCCAGAGCCGCCGCTAAGCTCATCGGAGTTTCCGACATCGTCATATGCGAGAACGGTGGAGTCGTTAGATTCAGCTACGACGGAGATGACATCGTGCTCGGAGACAAGCAGAAATGCCTGAAAGCGGTCGAAATTTTGAGCAAGCGATTTAAGATAGAATTCTTGGATTTTGAATACAGAAAGTCCGAGGTTTGCGTAAGAAGAACCTTTCCGATTGAAGAGGCAAGAAAGCTTCTGCCGAAAGATGTTAAGATCGTTGATACCGGCTTCGCTTATCACATAATGGATGCGAACGTCAGTAAAGGCAAAGCTCTGAAATTCATTGCGGAAAGAATCGGAGTCGACGTTAAGGATTTCGTAGCAATAGGAGATTCGGAAAACGACATAGAGATGCTCGAAGTTGCAGGATTCGGCGTTGCCGTTGCGAATGCGGATTTGAAGCTTAAGGAAGTTGCGGATCTCGTCACTTCGAAGCCCAATGGTGATGGTGTGGTTGAAGCCCTGAAGTTCTTGGGTCTGATATAGAAAAGCTATAAGTAGAATTAAGGACTATGAACCGGTATGAAATTTAGGATCGTCAGAATTGAGCTTAAAGACGATAAAAACGTTCTTATTTATCTTAAAACCGTTCAAAAGAGGGGAGAGCTTTTGCCGAAGGCTGACCTGTCGAATCCTGCAAGTTTGTTGGAGTTCAGCATGCAGATGGGGATGGCTGTGTCGAAGAAGCTTGAAGAACTGACGACTTTTGATGCCTTCATAACTCTTGAATTCGAGCAGTATGAAATTCTCGATTTGAAAGTCGGTGACATCGTTGAAATCGATATCAAGCATGCGGAGCGTTGATTCGACTTCCGAAAACGTTATCGATTGTAGCGACATCCATAAGCTTATGGAGATGCCCGTAATTCCAAGCGAAAGGGCTGACGATATTCACGGATTGGAATACTTGGATAAGGCTGAACTGATACTTTTCATGGCTGGAAACCAGTTCATGGTGATGGACGAGCTCATCCAAGCTTTTAAAGAAGAAACTGGCATAGAGAGGATATTTTACGAAACGCTTCCGCCGAGGCTTATGCTGAGACAGATTATTGCAGGAGGGGCGAAGTTTAGAGATATAATTTTGCCCGGAACGCCGGATGTATATTCATCGGTCAGCGAGGATTCCATGAAGCTTTTGAAGGAGAAGGGATTAATAGAAGATTACTTCGTTTATCTTCACAACAGGATAGTTCTGATGGTTCCGAAGGATAATCCTGCTGGAATTAAATCTCTACTCGATTTGGCGAGGGATGAGGTTAGGATATCTCAGCCGAATCCGGAAAACGAAGACATCGCGAGATACATAATGGAGATGTATAGAAGAGTCGGAGGGGATGAGCTTGTGAGAAGGATCATGGAGGAGAAGGTTGAAAAGGGAACTACGATGCTTACGACTGTTCATCATAGGGAAACTCCGGAAAGGCTTATGAAGGGGATTTGCGACGTCGGCCCTGTTTGGGCAACGGAAGCTATGTATGCGAAGATGAAGGGTTTGCCTCTGGACTTCATAGAAGTCGGAGAGGAATTTGATATGAGGGATAAGGTTAATTATTACATCACGAAACTGAAGAACGCTCCGAATCCCGAGAATGCCGAGAGATTTTTGGAATTCATAAGGTCGGAGAAGGCTCAGGAGATATACAAGAAATACGGCTTCGTTCCGATCATCTAAACTTCAGGAACCTTTTCCAGTAATTTTCAACGGCAATAGTCTGTTTCTCAGAAAATAGCGGACGAACTTGGTCGAACTGTAGTATTATCTCAGACCGTGAAAGCAGGGGTTTAACATCCTCCTTCAATTTTTCGCGCTCGATTTCGAAATCTTCAAAATCTCCAAGATCCAAAAATCTGCTGACCATGCGTTCTTCTCCTTCATACCTTAAGGCTACCCAGATATCTGCATCCAAGTATCCAGCCTCATCGTAATATTCTATTTTGGTATCTTCACCACCCACAAAAAGTCCGTAAATTGGCCCTTCTATTTTCTCCAATAGCCTAACAGCTTCGCTGGGGAGTTCTCCCAAAACACCAGTTAGCACGACATCCACGCAGTAAGGATTTTCGTTCTTAAAGAAGATACCTTCTATCGAACTGTAGTAATCCATTTTAACGAAGATAGGGATTGAATTTCTTGCAATACCCTGATATAACCCGAGATAAACTAGGTCTCCTAACGGCTTTATACGCCACACTGTGTTTCCCGAAGTCAGGCTTAGCATAGGATCAGCGTTCTCTCCCTTCAACTTCTTCCGATACTCCTTATGCAGATCTCTCTTACTCCTTGGATCGCCTACAATCATAGGTGCATATTTAGAAAGAGTTCCCCTTATTGTTACGACCATGCCTTCCCTTAACTCGTACTTGCTTCTTCTACACATCTTCCAAAATCTCCTTACGCTACTTACCTCAATCGTAGGTCTTCTCTTCCTTTCGCTTAGCCTCTTCCAAATTCCATGGATAACTTCGGGTGTTAAGAAGTTTGTCAATATTCCTGCTATTACACTTTCAAAGAGCATGACAACATAACGTCGATCCAAAATAATAGCTTTCGGTAACAATATATTACGTTCGAATTAGGTGTCATCGTGAAATACGGGAAGCTTATCAAAGTTTATTTGGGCGGTGAGGCGGAGGTAAGGATTTACGAGAACGTCGTCGAGAAGATTCGGAAACCTAAGCGTTATAGACATCCCAAGCTGGATGAAAGCTTAAGGAAAAGCAGGACGAGAACGGAAGCTAAGATAATTGCCTTAGCGAGAAAGCACGGAGTTCCGACTCCGATAATCTTGGACATCGAAGGGGATAAGATAATCATGGAAAGGATTAAGGGGGAGCCTGTAAAAAACGTGATGAGCAAGGAGATCAGCAGAGAGATCGGAAGAATGGTTGCCAGATTGCACAAAGCCGGGATAATTCACGGCGATATAACGCCGATGAACATGATACTGAGCGACGGTAAAATATACTTCGTGGACTTCGGTCTTTCGTTTATAGAGGATAGGGTCGAGCCTAAGGGTGTCGATCTGCACGTTTACTTCGAATCCCTAAAAGCCGGCTTCGACAACTGGGAGGAGCTTAAGGAGGCTTTCATCGAAGGCTATAAGGAAGAATACGAGAAGGCTGACGAAGTTCTTGAGAGGGCCAAGGAGATCGAGCTCAGAGGGAGATACATCGAGAAAAGATTGGTTTCATAGTAACCTACTCCAAATAAAGCTATAGCGATTCCGGTAGAATTAAGATATTCAGCTTTTTGGCTTTAGACCGTAGCTTTCTGTCAAACGTTGCTATGGCTCCGTATCTTTCCGCAACCGCTAAGATAATCATATCGTTAAATCTTGAAAGAGACAAACCCTTTAGCAATTCGAAAGCCCTATTTGTGAATTCACCGTTGTCGGGAACGACTTTGCATTTGGGTGAATTTATATATTGCTCTAAAAGTTCTTTGGTTTCGTCAGCGTTAAAATTTTGACCTCTGAAGAACCAGACGAACTCGTATATGGTAATCGTCGGAATTAGCCATTGCTCAAGATCGTCCAAAAGCTCCTTAGCACTCTTATGAAATTTTGAGTCTTCAACCACATCGTATATTAATACATTCGTGTCTATCACTGCATGCATTCTTTCATTCCCTTCTCAATACATCTCTCTATTTCTTCAACATCGAGCGATTTGCCAAGCTTTATAGTTTTTCTCTTTTGCTCCAATTTTACAATTACAATTTTGTTTCCTTCTAAATCCACTTTAAGATAATCTCCCTCTTTGATTCCGAGTTTACTTCTGATCTCTGCTGGAATTGTAACCTGATAGTTTCTGGTAACTTTTACTATTTTCGTAGTATGCATGTTAGTATAGTATCTTTAATAGTAATTTAAGCTTACTGTCTTAGCATCCTCGTTCTTTCTTTGATTTCTTCTTTAATAGTTCTTTTTATTTCCTCTTCACGTTCTTTTAGCTCTTCTGGACTATTAACGTTTGGACTATTAACGTTGAACCAGAGGATTTTCCAATCTGAAAGAGCTTTTTCCTTCTTTTTATCTCGCTCTTCGGGATGCCATCGAACATGTCCAACTTCTATAGCAAGCTTCAGATCTGGAAATGCAAAGTCAAGGATGTATCCTTTGACTTCATACTGGAACTCGTAGTTGGTTAGTCTAAGATCCTCAAGAAACCGTTTCATAATTAATTCGAGTTCGGTATTGTAAGTTGATATTCGTCTTTTCGAAGGAGCTCTAATGACTATTTGCCCTGAACGATAATAGACTTCTGCGTGAGGTTGGAGTTTTAAGTTTAGCAAGTATGCAAACGCTCTTTCCTTAGATCTGCACAGATCTAATATTTCTTTAACACTTATCCTTCCCTTTAATTCCGGAATATCCTCTAACATTTTCTCCAAATACTCTTCGGTTGTAACTTTATTCCAATCTACCTCCAACTCCGCCATATTTTTAAAACTAAACTTATGTTTAAGATTGCATTTCATTCAATAACGAACTTCCAATCTCTTCTTATTTGGGGAGGATTTCTTGCGATCGCACTCCTTCTAACAAATTTTAGATCGTTAAAATCCTCCAACTGCTTGAGTATTTCGTCCAAAACCACCTTTATACAGCCCGGAATAACTGTCTTAACGAATTCGCTGCATCTGTAAACGATCCTAAGGTAATCGTAAAGGCTTTCGGATCTATCCAAATCGAAGCCGAGTTTTTGCAAATCCGTCAGGCATTCTTCGTAAACCGAACAAGGCTGAACGAAGTGCTCATCTACTCCGATTTCACCGAGCATCTCCGCAAGTTTAACCAACTCTTCGTCGTTTATACCGGGTAAAAAGACGGATCTAACCGTAGTTATGCAGTCCATGTCGATAGCCTTCTCAATATTGTTAATTACATCGCTAAATTTATCCGAACCGGTAATAGCCCTATAGCTTTCGGCATTCAAGACATCCAAACTTATCATCGCTATATCGATGAGTCCGTCCAAATCCGTAAAGTCAATCGTGCCGTTCGTTTGAAGATCGATTCTGACGTCTCCAAATCTCTCCCTCAGCCCTTCTATTATCTTGGCAACCCTGTCGACTCCGGCCAAAAGCGGTTCGCCGTATTGGGATATCGTAATAGCCCTTGGATTTAGATCACCGTAATATCCCGGCTTCGGAGCGGTTTTATTCAGCACCGCTACCTTTGAATAGCAGTAGACGCAGTTCAGATTGCACCTCGTTGTGATCTCGTAAGACGGATGATGCTTAGGCTCTTTGATCGATAAATCCAAACCCTCACAATGAACACAGTGAAGGGGATGCTCAACTCCAAGAACGAATTTTCTAAAATCTAAAAAATCCATGTTAAGAAGCAACCGCTTCTGCTTCCTCTTTCTTAACCTCTACAGGCTGAGCCTCCTCTTCCTGCGGCTTAGGCTCCGCGAGCAGTTCGATCTTCCTTATCTCCACCCTCCTAAGCGGATATATCTTCTTTGCGTTCTTGTAGATTTCGGAAGGAATCCTACCCAAAATGCACTCCTGCAAGAATTGGACGAAGTTCTTCTGGTTCGCGTTGTTTGTAATTATTTCCCTCATGATCTTTCTTATTGCACTCTTCTGAGATGTCTTGCACCTCTTTATCGTAAATGCAACTGGCTTAACTCTTAGCTTGTAACCGTCCGCGGTAACGACATCGATTACGTCATCTATTTTGCTCGTTCTCCTCCTTATCAAGCTGTTTATGTATTCCCTCATCATCTCGAAGCGGTGGAACTTCGTGTATGCGTTTTCTCCAGAAACCTTGTAGACTTTAAAGATCAACTTTTTGTATGGGTTCTGATTTGAATAGTCGTTTGTGAGCTCGGCTAAAGTTACCTCAACCGTTCTGTTTATGACTTTGTTAGGATCGTCCGCCGGTGTTTCTCCTATCTCCGCCATACCGAAGTATTCCGGTGCTATGAGTGTGAACCATTTCTTCTGACTCCACTTGTCCTTTACCCTCGCCTTTCTCTTTCTCGCCATGCTAAGCAATGATTTTTGGAGAATTAATAAAGTTTTTCTTCGAAGCCGTGTGATCGATGGACCATGTTCTTTGCGGAAAAAACGTTGGAGAATTCTCTAAAAATATTTCCAAAGAAAGTAACGCTAGTATTTTCGTCTGCAAGTTTTATCGGCTCCTTTGTTGAGTAACCTCTCAAAATCGGCTACCCGGCTTCAGCTTTAAAGCCAGTCCGCCTGTTTGGTATGAACTACTAAAAGCATCCTCGCGTAGCCAATTTAATAAACTTCTAACTGGAAGTAATTTTAATGGAAGAGTTGATAGGGAGGATAGCCGAACTCCTTGCCAATTCGAAGCATGCGGTGGTTTTCACCGGAGCCGGTATTTCGGCTGAAAGCGGAATTCCGACGTTTCGAGGAAAGAACGGGTTGTGGAAGAAGTTCGATCCCGAAGAAGTTGCTTCAATTCGGGGATTCATAAGGAATCCAAAAGCTTTCTGGAACTTCGCAAGGGAGTTGATTTTGAAGACGAAAGCAAAGCCCAACGCCGGACACTACGCGATTGCGGAGCTTGAAAAAATGGGAATCGTAAAAGCGGTAATTACCCAAAACATCGACATGCTACATCAGAAAGCCGGAAGCAAAAGAGTTCTCGAGCTTCACGGCTCGTTGGAATTAGTCGATTGCTTGGATTGCGGAAAGACATACAGATGGGACGACTTGGTTGATAGAATTGAGAGGGGTGAAGTTGCATGCGACGAATGCGGAAGTCCATACTTAAAGCCGAGGATAGTCTTCTTCGGCGAAGCCTTGCCTAAGGAAGTTTTGAGCGAGGCTATTGAGGAAGCTAAGAGATCGGATGTATTCGTTGTGGTCGGCTCTTCTCTACAAGTTTATCCGGCCGCGAGCATTCCTTTCATAGCCAAGGACAGCGGTGCCAAGCTCGTCATAGTAAATGCCGATCCCACGGATAAGGACTGGCTTTTCGACGTAGTTTTGCACGGAAAAGCCGGTGAAGTTCTGCCTAAGATAGTTAAAAAGATTAAGAACATTTAATTGACTCAATAAAAGGAGCTAAGAATGGCAAAAACCCGTGAGTTGCCAAGTATCGCAAACTTACACAGTATCTTGAAATTTAAGACTGGCTTTGGGTCCTCATAATCCCACTTGTTGGATGACATCTTTATTTGCACATTGATGAGTCATGACAGGTCAAATTTATGGCAGAATGTTGAACAATAATAGAAATATAATAATAATTTAAATTATATATTAATATCCTGCAGAATTTGACCATTTGGTAAGAAAAAATTTTAATAGTATCAATTAAGAATCGTAGAGTGGTGAGAAGAACTATGATTATGAGAAAATGTTTGGCGATCTTTATAGTAGTAGTTTCAGTTCTATTATTATCAGGAACTGTCAGCGCTTTAAGCGTCACGGTAAGTGATACGACGCCCACTATTGTTGCTCCCATGGAAAACTATAGTGCTTATAACATAACGATAACCTTAGGGACAATAGCTTCGGCAACATTGGAATGGCTCAACGTTACGATAAATAAGACTGTTCCAAATCCGGCATCCCTTAGTAATATTAAAAACATAAGTGTAATTATAAACACAACGGGACAGAACATAGTTAATTATGCTCTCAGGTCTTCTAACGGCAGTTGGATATGTCTGAACTTAAGCGCTACGCCAATTAGTAACACTACTCCAAACATTTTAACCGTTTACATACTCCTCAACAATACAGGCTTAGTGGATGGCTCCGAACTCGCACTTAACGGAACACTCGTAATGAATGTTACAAGGTCTTCTGGTGGTAACATAACTAATGACCCTGCCCCCGAGATAATCAACGTCCTAAACGCTACGCTAAACATAACGGACGAATACGCCGCCCAGAATCAGGATAATATCGTGGTCGCAAATTTAGCAATAACACCCGGTAACAACTCCGTTTCCACACATCTCGATGCTGTAACATTCAACATTACCAGCATAACAAATCTAAGCCCAAATAGCATAAAGAGCTTCACGCTGTGGAACGATACAAACGGAAACGGTAAGCTCGATCCATCCGATCAACCTATAGCTACAGAGCCGGGAGGCAAGTTTAACGTCAGCTTTACTAACCTCAGTAGCAATCCTCAATCTTTAATTCCGGCTGGAGCCGTGAATCATCACTTCTTCCTGACGATAAACGTGAGCGGAGCTAAGGTTGGTGCCCGTTATCAGCTACAGATTTTTGCTCAAAACATAGTAATAGATCAGGGAACGGGTGACTCGGATACAAAGGTAAGTCCGACATATCTAACGATAATGAAGGCGGAAGAGGATACGACTCCGGTAACGCTGATCGCCCCGGGTGAAACTGTTACAGCCTTCAACGTTACGTATTACGAAAGAACGAGTGACACGGATGGATCCACGATTCAAAGTATATCTATCGATTGGAACAAATCCGCAATAAATCTTGCGGAGCCGAGCAACATAATGAATATTACTATACTGAACGCAACAACGGGCGCCTTGCTTAACTACACGGGACCCATAAGTAGTTTTCCCATAACCCTTCCATTAAATGTTGTAGTTCCCGACAACAGCTCTTATAAGATTATGATATGCGTAACTGCAAGCACAAGTGGCTTAATCGACGGAAAGAACATATCGCTCAACGTAACTATCAGAGACAACGAAAGCGAAGTTTTGTATGCGAGCGATCCATATCCTGAGACGATTAACGTCCTTGATGCTCAGGTTCACCCAACCCTCGCTCACGCATCTGAGGGTCAAAAGTTCGTTGTAGTTGCGAATGTCACGGTTGACCCCGCAAATGATACCGTCAACACATACCTCAGATCGATAACATTTAAGGTTACTCCGATTACAACTCTAACGAAGAATTATATCGAAAGCTATATTCTCTGGAACGATACAAATGGAAACGGTAAGCTCGATATTAATCAGGACACCCCGCTCGAAAAGATAGTAAGTCCAAGCGGAGTTAACGTAACATTTACTGTAAACTCGCTCATACCCGCTGGACACGTTAACAGATACTTCCTAACGCTTAACCTGTCTTCGGATATTCCCCAGAATCAAATCCATTATCAAGTTGAGATACCGGCACAGGGGATAGTGATAAGTCAGGGATCAGGAGACAGCAAGGATCTTAAGTTCCAGATCCTCTCCATAACGACCGTTCGAGATTCTCCCATAACTTACGTGCATCCGGGAGAAACTTATCTGGCATACAACATAACTTACGCCGAGAACATGAACGATGCAACCGGTGAACAGTTGAGATGGCTTAACGTAACCGGAATGAGTGCCGGCACAATTAAGGATATCGTAAATGTTACCGTCAGAAACGCGACCGACGGAACATTGTTAGGATACAACAACTCTTTTGTTAGTTTTCCGATCAGCGTAAAGCTTAACGCCATTGTTCCAAACAACGGAACATACAAGCTCGCGGTTTACGTTACCGCCAGTCCATCGGTTCGGGATGGAACTCGCATAGCACTAAATGCGGAGCTGAAAACAAACGAGACATATAAAGCCTTAGTCGTCAATGATCCTTCACCAGAAATTGTCAGTATAACTGGAATAAGAATAATAGCACCAAGTAAAATTTATGCTGGATGGAGTGACATAACCGTAAAAGTTGTAGATCCCGCCGGGAATCCGTTATCAGGCTGTAGAGTTACTTTATCGGGTTGCGGAATTAAACCAATTACAAAGATTACGAACAAGAACGGAATTGCCTTGTTTAAAATATTCACTATGTATGGCGGCACTATCAAGATTCTCGCAACTTATACGAATGTAGCAGGGGAAAAGCTGACTAAAACAACATACATAACAGTTTTACCGCTGAGCACCAGTGGTGGTGGTCAGTTTATTAATTATATTCAAACTCCGACAACCACTCCTAAACAATTATCTACTCCAAGACCCACCCTAGTTCCGACTACCGCGCCAACTCCGACACATAAGCTGACGCCAATTCCAACTCCCACACCCACGCCGACACTAACTCCGACACCCAAGCCGACTCCAACACCTACGAAGAAGTCACCTGGATTCGAAGCGATATTCGCCATCGCTGGACTAATATCAACCACATATATGCTAAGGAGGTTATTATGATGATACACCTATTCTATTTTTATAAAAATTAATTGGCCGTGATATTGTATTATTTAAATAAATATATTTCATCAACAGTATTGCATCCTACCAATTAGTTCTCTTGGGCTCGATGTATTCCTTCGGAGCGCATTCTATGGGCTCGAGATACTTTCTTAAAACCTTCGGAATCTCGACCCTACCGTCTTCAAGCTGGTAGTTTTCGATTATGGCTGTGATAGCCCTCGTTGTGGCTATGGCGGTGGAATTCAGTGTATGAACGAAACCCTTCGTAGGCTTTCCTCTCTCTTCAGCGAACCTTATGTTAAGCCTGTAGCTCTGCCAGTCCGTGCAATTTGAGCATGATACCATCTCTCTGTATCTGCCCTGAGCGGGCATCCAAGCTTCCAAGTCGTATTTCTTCGCCGCAACTACGCCTATATCTCCCGAGCATATGTTTACGATTCTGTAAGGAATTCCCAAGCCTTGCCAAAGCTTTTCGGCGTTTTCTATAAGCTTCTCATGCCACTCCCAGCTTTGATCCGGTAAGCAATAAACGAACTGCTCAACCTTGTTGAACTGGTGGACTCTGAAGATACCTTTAGTATCCTTCCCGTGAGCTCCGGCTTCCTTCCTGAAGCACGGGCTTACTCCTGCGTAGAGCAATGGGAGTTCGTCTTCCTCAAGCACTTCGTTCATATGCATGGCCGCGAGGGGATGTTCGGAAGTCGCGATCAGATAAAGATCCTCGTCTTCGATCTTGTATATAACTTCCTCGAAATCGCTGAAAGCTGTAACTCCCTGATAAGCTTCTCTTCTCATCATGTAGGGCGGATTAACGATTTTGAATCCCTTTTTAGCAAGAAAATCCAGAGCGTAAAACGTTAAAGCGAAGTCCAGCCAAACTAAATCGTCGAACAGATAGTAAAACCTCGAACCGGCAACCTTTCCGGCTCTTATTATGTCCGCCCAGCCGAACCTCTCTACTGCATCCGCATGCCCCAACGGTGTTTTATCGATTACTTCGTATTCGACATCGAAACCCTTCGTTTGCTCTAAAAATTGATCCAAATGCTCCTTGTAAACCTTCGGCTTACCCCAAAACCTTATAGGCACGTTATCGTTCTCATCTCTTCCCTCTGGAACGGATTCGTGCAGTATGTTCGGAATCGAAAGCAGAACCTTGCTAAGCTCTTCCTCAATCCTCTTAAGCTCCTCCTCTCCCTTCTTAACGAGTTCCGAAATTTCTTTGGCTTTTGCAATCAGTTCGGCTTTCTTCTCCTTCGGAGCGGATTTTATCTCTTGGGATAGCTTGTTTCTCTCGTGCCTCAGCCTGTTTAGCTCCTTAAGCTTTTGTCTCCATAGTTTGTCGAGTTCTATCGCTTTTTCGACTATTTCAACGCTTTCTCCTCTCTTTTTCTGAGACTCGATGAGAATCTCAGGGTTCTCTCTCAGAGCTTTGAGTATGCTCCACATAACAGAAATGCCAGAGCCTGCCCTGTTTATAAAGGTTTAATCGCAAATTAATTTTTGAAATGTTTGATTTTTTGATTTTTAAAATTATTTTGTATTTTGATTGTTTCGAGTTCTAAGTTAAAAAATTTGAATTAGATTTTTCCGTAAAAAAGTGGTGGGTGTTTTTAGCGTGTTGGAGGTCTAACAAATAATTAACGATTACTTTTACGCTGTTCGACGATTTTAATTGTTTTTTATTATGCATTCTATAGCAAAAAGCTTAAATATGTCATGGATTTTATAAAGGAAAGGTGACGGCGGGGGTAGTCAAGAGAATAGCTATCTCCGCCGTCACAAAGAGTAGGGTTTATATATGGTTGAGTGGAAAAACTGTTTGGTTTTGGGAGGTAGAGAAATATGAAAGGATTGGGTAAAGTAGGTTTAGCAATATTAGCGACACTACTGATTGCAGTGGCTACAGCGAGTGCGGCAACGGTAACGATTGCAGTCAACAAAACTGCGAGCAAAAACCCAGTGTCCAACTACGTCATCAGCGGATTAAACTATACAGCGATTGACGTGAACGTTACGGGCTTAGCTACCAATTGGACTACTCTTTACATCAACGTAAGCGGTTGTGATACTAACATTGTTGGAGCACAGTTATTGGCAAATGGTTCTACTACAAATGTAACGCTTAATAGTCCAGTAGTAACTGGCACGAGTGTTAAGATAACAACTAATGTTGTTGGAACTAATCCGAGTTCACCAACATGGGTAAAAGTTCTACTTAAGGTATTCCCCAAGACAACGGGAACATTAACGATAACAGCCGATGCATATAATGGAACTACTCCAGTAAACAGCACTACTAACACAATTGATGTCGTAGCATCCGACACGGGGGCTCCGTTGCCGATCGATAACATTCAGCTTAAGTATTATAACACTACAACCAAGAGCGTCCAGTTCATGATTAAGTTCTCACCGGCAAGCGACTATAAGACTGACACATATCCGAAGATAATCCAGTATGATTACGGCAACAAGATTACGATTGATGTTTACAACTACAACCCCAACACGGATTACTACACGATGGTAGAGGTCAAGAACTTGGACAACGGTTTAATCGCCAAGTCGTTCAGCATGGGTAAGGGTGTTACATACGGCACATTCACGATCGACACAACTGAGATCGGTCCGGGTAACTACACAATCATAATAACGAACGGTCCAATGAAGTGGAACATAACTGATCCGAGTGCTCCTACGAACGCTGGTGCTCACAAGATTTACGTTAAGTCAGTCTCACCAATAGTATCAGTTAGCCTGATGAACCCGAGAACGCCTATAGCAATGGGTGATATCGCCAAGTTCAAGATAAAGGTTCAGGGTTACGTGGGTGCGGCTACTGTAAAGGTTGAAGGTCCATTTGAGAACTCGCCAGTCACAAAGACGTTGTATTTCGGTGGTTCTAACGGAACCGAGCAGATATTCTTGGTTGATACATCTAACACAACAGAGTTCAAGAACGCACATGCTGGAACATGGGAGTTGAAGGTAATAGTCGGTTCGACCACTGCAACCTACGACTTCCAGGTTGCAGATGTCACTGTCAGCGCCAACTTGCCGTCAACAGCGTATCTGTCGCAGGAGATCAAGCTTAGCGGTGTTACCAACATAGCGGAAACCGGTAGCTCATACGATGCAAACGGTGACAACTATGTATACATATACATCTTCAGTCCAAATGGTAGCCTGATTCAGTGGAATAACGGAGCATGGGTCATAAACACCAGCCTGACTACATCAAACGTTAATCCTGAGACCGACCTTGCCAATGTATCGTGCAAAGTTAACGTGAAGTCCGACGGTTCGTGGGAGTTTGCGCACAACCTCAAGCTTAACCTAAGCTGGGACACCGGTGCATACAGAATCGATGTCGTGGCAAGAACAGTATCGTCACCCAACGCACCAAGCTCGATGTATGACCACGAGACATACTACATAAACGTCAAGAAGCCAAAGATCGAGTGGAGAATGAGCAAGCTTACGTTTACGAACGGTGAGAGCATAGTATTCAAGGGTATTGCAACCGTAAACGCTGGAACTAATGTATACATTGCATGCACAAGCGGTAGCTTGAAGGACTTGCTTGAAGAGCCACTGTCTAACGACTACATCGTCGTGTCCGTTAGCACGGATGGAACCTGGAAGTCCAACGAATACCACATAAGCCCGAGCGCCGCAAGAACGTCATACACGCTTGTAGCATACATCACGAAGGATAACAAATATGCCAGCTACACAAGCACGGATGTCCTGTGTTCAGCATATACAACGATAACGGTAGTTAAGGCAACTATAAACGCAAAGCTGTCGAGACAAGTTCTCGTAAGAGGCGCTGACGTTGTATTATCAGGACACAGCCCAATTGACACGCTATACCTTTACACGGACAAGGAAGGTGTATTTGACAACATTGCCAAGTTGCCATCGACATCAACATGGTTGACCAAAGACCATCCGACGCTCGTTGTCAAGACCGACTCAAACGGAAACTTCAAGATAACGCTCACAGTCAGCAAGACGGTTGATTCTGGTTCATACATCCTGTATGTAATTGCTCCAGCAAACACAAGTGAGATCAATCTCGGAACGGACGCTTACGTGCAGATACCAGTAACGATCCAGAGTGTGGGATTCGTCCACGTTCCAGACAAGATCGTAATAACGAGAGGTGGACAGAAGGATGTCTACATTGCCGTGAATGCCGAGCCTGACACGGTCGTCATCGCGGCATACAAGCTTAAGGGACACGGTGTTGACATCGACTATGGCACGCCTCCGAACTTCCACGGATTCAACAAGTTCAGCAAGTGGAACGAGACGAACGGCACATACTGGATGTTCGTTACACTGTATCCATACTACAACCCAGACACCACAAGCCTGAACTCCACATGGACACCGGGATGCAAGCTGTTGCCAGTTGGTCAGTATGAGTTCTCAATTAAGCTATACAAGAAGAGCACCGGGAACTACTGGGAGGAGGCAGATGAAGTAAAGATACCGCTGATAATAGAACCTGTAAAGCTCACGGTGGACGTTCCATCGGTTGTCAAGAAGGGAGACGAGATAGTTGTAAAGATCAAGGAGAACAGAGTTGGTGAGAAGTCATACGACCACATCTACGTCGTGCTCGACCTCGGAACCAAACTCAGGAAGTATGAGTCCGTAGCTCTTAACGCAAGCGGTGAAGCAATCGTTAAGATACCCACAGCCGACATCACACCTGGCACATACAAGCTCTATGTTAGAGATACGCTTGGCAACGACGGTCCGAACGACCAGTGGTTCGTTAACAACATTAGCACATACTACAACGTGCCTCCTACTGACAGCTACGCAAAGGTATTCGGTGGAGACGATGACATACTCGTAGTCAAGGATGTTACGATCACGGAGAACGTAACCGCTGTGGCCACGCCAACACCAACACCGACACCCACGCCTACGCCCACACCTACGCCCACTCCAACACCCACGCCTACGCCAACACCGACTCCGACACCTACGCCCACTCCAACACCCACGAAGACTCCCGCTAAGCCGACGCCAACACCTACGAAGAAGTCACCTGGATTCGAAGCGATCTTCGCCATCGCCGGACTGCTGGCAGTAGCATACCTGCTGAGAAGAAGACAGTAACTTCCCCAATTTTTTCCTTTTTTCTTTATTTTGTTTTGAAATATCAAATAATCGGCACAACCGTTATCTTTAGCCAATTTTGAAATATTCCTATGGAGCACCTTATATCGGCTTTGAGAGATCTCGGATACAACGATGCCGATGTAGATACAAACGTAACCCTAAAGCATCCGCTTCTCAAACAACCGATTGTTATCGACTGCGCGGTTTTGAAGTATGGAGAGAGAAGATACGGAATGATAATCAAGTTCGGGGAGATAAGCAAAGATACTGAAGCTGAATTGTGCGGAATATGCGCTTTAATAGGTGCAAAATACGGGATTCTGACCGACGGCTCGAAATACGTGGTTATCAAACCTAAGGACGGCTACAGTTGGGATTATCTCGATAACATCCCTTCGAAGATAGAGCTCGAAGAGGAGCTCGGCATCAAGAGACATTTAATCATAGCCATCTCATACGACGAATACGAATCCAAGGTGGACGATATCGGATTCGTGATCGATAACAGCAGATACGTGTATTCCGACATGGATAAGGATGAGGTCGTTATAGTTCATCCAAATGCGAAACTCGTCAGGTGGCTCATGGACAGAAACGTTAGATTCAGGGAATTCGACGACGAAGATTTCAGCAGACTTCTCGATTTAGATTGATAATGCAATAGAATTCGCCAAGGCAAACATTTATTACCTTCCTACAAATCCAACATTATGCTTCCAACCAACATCAAGCAGATGAAGAAGATGATGAAACAGATGGGAATAGACATCGAAGAATTGGATGCCGAGGAAGTGATAATTAGAACATCCACAGAAGAGTTGATTTTCAAAAATCCCAGCGTTACTAAGATCTCCGGAAGGGGTATAGAGATGTTTCAGGTAACTGGGAGCTACGAAGTCGTAAAGAGAAAGCCGGAGATAAGTGAAGAAGACATCAAACTCATAATGGAACAGGCTGGCGTAAGCGAGGAGGTAGCCAGAAAAGCACTCGAAGAGGCTGGTGGGGACTTAGCTGAAGCTCTACTTAAGTTGCAGGAATCATGATCAAGCCGCCCGTCGTTTTGCTTAAGGGAAAGCACAGCTTTTTAGTTGAGAAGTTCGAGGGGCAACTTCACACGCATCACGGAATCATAAATCTGGAGGAGCTTAGAAATAAGAATTACGGCGATGAGATAGAAACTCATTTGGGCGTTAGATACAAGATTCTCCCCTTCAAGCCGGCTGACTTCTTCAAACACTTCAAACGTAGCGCAACGCCGATAATGCCCAAAGATATCGGAGCGATCATAGCCTATACCGGCTTAAGCCCCGATTCCCTGATATTGGATGCCGGAACCGGCACCGGAATGCTTGCGGCATACCTTGCTTACTTCAACAAATACGGTGAAGTCGTAACAGTGGAAAAGCGTCCGGAATTCGCTAAGATAGCGAGGGAGAACTTCAAATTGGCTAAATTAAAGAACGTTCACCAGATAATCGGGGACGTCAGGTTTGTCGCTGAGGGCTTCAAGAAGGAGTTCGACCTCATAGTGCTGGATATGAAGGACGATGTCGAGTTCATTCCAACTGCTAAGAAGTTGCTGAGGATCAGTGGCTATCTCGCAGTTTACAACCCATACATAGAACCCACGAGGAGAGTTTACGAAACCATGCTGAAGGAGGGATTCAGAGAAGTCGAAAGCTTCGAGATAATTCGGATAGATCTCGAACACAAAAGGATTGGAACCCGACCCTTCACGAGGGTTTGGCATACCGGTTTTATCGTCATAGGTAGGAAAGTCTAAGTTTTCAGGTGTGATGAAGCTTGCTTGCATAACGTATTTAAGTTAATTTTTCAGTTCTTTAGTGAGTATGGAGATTAAGTTGCCATCCAGAGAGGAAGTTGACGAACTTGTCGGAGGCTTGAAGTTTAACACTACAGCCGAAATTGAGGTTCCCAAGAGGCTGATCGATCAGGTTATCGGACAGGATCACGCCGTTGAAGCTATAAAAAAGGCCGCAGTGCAGAAGAGACACGTAATGCTCATCGGCTCCCCGGGAACAGGTAAATCGATGCTCGCAAAAGCCATGGCTGAACTTCTGCCGAAGGAGGAGCTTGAAGACATCCTCGTATTCCCGAATCCGAAGGATCCGAATCAGCCGAAGATCAAGGTCGTTCCGGCCGGTAAGGGAAGGGAGATAGTCGAAGCTTACAAGCAGGAAGCCCTGAAGAAGGCTCAGGCGAGGAACTTCTTCCTGATGATGCTCGTTTTCATGATAATCGGCTACACAATTCTGATTAGCCCTAAAGACTTTATCTGGGGCATCATTGCCGCGATACTGTTGTTCATGATGGCAAGATACATGATGCCAAGAGAGGAGAGAAACGTTCCCAAACTCTTGGTTGACAATGCTGATAGAGAAACCGCCCCTTTTGAAGATGCAACCGGAGCTCATGCCGGTGCTTTGTTTGGAGACGTGCGTCACGATCCTTTCCAATCAGGAGGACTTGAAACTCCGGCACATGAGAGGGTTGAAGCCGGAGCGATTCATCGCGCTCATAAGGGAGTTCTATACATAGATGAGATAAACACGCTAACGATCGAATCTCAGCAGAAGCTACTTACAGCGATGCAGGAGAAGAAGTTCCCGATTACCGGGCAGTCGGAGCGTTCGAGCGGTGCGATGGTTAGAACCGAACCTGTTCCTTGCGACTTCATACTCGTTGCGGCCGGAAACATGGACGCACTTATGGGGATGCATCCGGCTTTGAGGAGCAGGATCGAGGGTTACGGATACGAGATATACATGAACGATACCATGCCCGATACTCCTGAAAACAGGAGGAAACTCGTTAGATTCGTGGCTCAGGAGGTCGTTAAAGACGGCAGAATCCCGCACTTCGACCGTTACGCCGTCGCTGAGATTATAAGAGAAGCTAAAAGAAGAGCCGGAAGGAGAGGACATCTAACGCTCAGACTGAGAGAGCTCGGAGGTCTTGTCAGAACCGCCGGAGACATCGCGAAGAGCGAAGGTTCCGATGTCGTCAGATTGGAGCACGTGCTTAAGGCTAAGAAGATTGCCAAAACGATTGAGGAGCAGTATGCGGATGAATACATCGAAAGGAGAAGGGACTACAAGCTATTCAAGACGGAAGGTGCCGAGATTGGTAGGGTAAACGGTTTAGCCGTAATAGGTCACTCCGCTGGGATAGTCCTGCCGATAATTGCGGAAATTACGCCGGCTTTAAGCAAGGAAGAGGGGAGGGTTATAGCAACCGGAAGGTTGCAGGAAATTGCGAGGGAAGCCGTTATGAACGTTTCCGCAATTATCAAGAAGTTCACGGGCAGGGACATCTCAAACTACGACATACACATTCAGTTCGTCGGAACTTACGAAGGAGTAGAAGGTGATTCGGCAAGCATAAGCGTAGCAACTGCAGTCATATCGGCTTTAGAGAGTATTCCGGTCGATCAAAGCGTTGCGATGACAGGAAGTTTGAGCGTTAGAGGAGATGTTCTGCCGGTTGGCGGGGTTACGCAGAAGATCGAAGCCGCTATTCAAGCCGGTCTGAAGAAGGTCATAATTCCAAAGGACAACTTGGACGACGTCTTACTCGATGCCGAGCACAAGGGAAAAATCGAGATAATTCCCGTTTCGAGAATTGAAGAGGTCTTAGAGCACGCTTTGGTTGAATGCGATGAGAAGAGAAAGTTAATGGAGAAGTTCAAGCAAATTATCTACTCCAATAATTAAAACGCATCGCGACAAAAAAGTGAACCCCCGTCTGGGACCACTCCGTCATCGCTCGCATTATCTGTTTCATAGCTACGGAGTGGGTGAGCTGGTCGTCTTTAATTATTCGAAGATACTAATAAATTTTGCTGTCATCAACGAAAGAATGAAGTTGAAGCTAACGATAGCAACATACTCCGCGATAGTTCTGGTTAAGTTCGTATGCTACGCGATTACCGGATACCTCGCGATGCTTGCGGAAGCCCTACACAACGTCGTCGATTTGCTCATATTTTCGGCTTTACTATACTCTGAGAAGATCTCCGCAAAGCCCGCCGATCACCTCCATCCCTTAGGACACGGACTCGCAAAAAATCTGAGCGGAGTTGTAGTTGCCGTGGTATTTATAACGGTCGTAGCCTTCGAACTCTTTTTGGAGGGGATCGAAAGGATCCTGCATCCTTCAGCCGGCAGATACCCGGAGTTCGCCGTAATCGTCCTCGTTGCAACGATATTGGCACCCGCCTTATTGACCTTGATCTACCGTGGTGAAAGGAGCTCTACGGAAGAGTCGGCTTTTGCGGAGTTGTTAAACGACATAGCATCATCACTCGGAGCTATTTTCGGAATATACTTCAGTTCAATCGGATATCCGATTGCCGACGGTTTGGCATCCATCTTCATAGCCGTGCTGATAAGCCTAAACGGCTACAGACTTTTCAAAACTAACGCAAGCTATTTGCTCGGAAGGAGCCCGGACGAAAGCTTTTACGAGAGGGTTAGGGCTATAGTAGAGTCGTTTCCGGAGGTTGAAGACGTTCACGACATCATAGCCATATACATGGGCGAGAACAGAATCCACTTGGATATGCACGTAACGGTCGATGGCTCGATGAGCGTTAGGGAGGCCGATGAATTAACGGCGAGAATTGCTAAGAAGATTTTGCAAGAAATACCGGAAGTCGCATACGTTCTGATTCACGTTTGTGCTGAAAGAGGCAAAGAATTCAAAACGACATACGATTCCGTTATGAGAAGGGTCTTCAAGATGTAGCCCGTCTGGAGCCCACGGGACATCATGCTTCTCAGTCCCGCCGGGTTCTAACGGGCATACATCGTTTGCTGAATGGAAAGATATCTTTTTCGCATCAACATTTTTATACTTTGCCAACCATTTTTACATCAATGGAAGCCGAGATCTGGGTCGAAAAATACAGACCGAAAACGCTCGACGAGGTCGTAGGGCAGGATGAGGTTATTAAGAGGCTCAAGAGTTACGTTCAAAAGAAGAACATTCCCCATCTGCTTTTTGCCGGTCCTCCGGGAACTGGAAAAACCGCTACCGCCATCGCCTTGGCAAGGGATTTATTCGGTGAGAATTGGCGAGATAACTTTATAGAGATGAACGCTTCAGTAACCCCAGACACACCCATCCTCGTAAGAATCAACGGAGTGATCAAGAGAACTACGTTTGAAGAGATCGATAGAATGTTTTTCAAAGACGAAAAAGAAGAATATGTGGTTCCGATCAATTTGGAAACTCTAAGCTTCCGCGAAGATGTCGGATTTTATCCCGTTTCGTTCATAGCAAGACATAAAGCCGATAGGATTCTGAGGATAAGGTTCGAAGGCGGAGAGGTAAAAACAACGCCAGATCACTCAGTCATGGTTCTGAATGAAAAGGGAGAGATAGTCTCTAAGAGAGCCGACGAACTCAAAAAGGGCGACTTTCTGCTGTCGTTTAAGAAATGCTTAGAGGGCTCAGAGCTATCGATAAATCTGCTGGAATATCTGCAGGGCTACAACAACCCGAAGCTAAGAACCGTGCTGACTGAGTTCCCGATCAACGAGCAGACATCTTGGATAATGGGACTATTTTTGGCTGAAGGCTGTCTGAGTTTTAGAAACGAAACTTCTGGACAAGTAATATTTACAGTATCGGCAAAAGAGCAGGAACTAATTGAACGAGTAAAGAGCTTCGGTTGCGCTTTTGGCATTTCGACATACACCCAGCCGGCATATTCCGGCTTTGATAGAAGTAGAGCATCAGCCGTTCACGTTAAACTTCTGAATACTCAGCTCGCAAGGTTCTTCAGAGATGTCTTCAGCGGGCATGTAGCAAGATCAAAGAGAGTTCCAGAGATAATATTTAACAGCACATTGCGAAACAGACTGTCGTTCCTAATGGGCTACATGGGTGATGGATGCGGAACTTGGGGTAGATACGTAAGATATACCTCCGTATCTAAGGACATACTGATAGACATCGCTTGGCTCGGTAGGATTTCTGGTTTAGAGTCATCGGTGTTCGATAGAGAAGTAAGACTCGTTTGGGATGCGTTCTCATACGTAAGATCAGAGTTACTACCGGTTGAGCCGTTTAAGAGGTTCTTCAAGCAGATAGACGGAAAGATAGACATCAATTGGAAGTATCTACTTAGACATCAACTCTACAGCGGAAAGAGAAGAGTTAAGAAGTCTACACTGCTGAAGATTCTGAAAGCTATTAGAACTGAAGAGCTGGATGAGGAAGAAAGAAAGACGTATTTGAGACTCAAAGCTTTAGCTGAATCTAGCTTGTATGCTGTGGAGATCAAGGAGATCGAAAAGATAAGCTACGATGGATGGGTTTACGACTTCAGCGTTCCTAATTCAGAGGTGTTCTTCGGCGGAACGACACCCGTTTTATTGCACAACTCGGATGAGAGGGGTATAGATGTCGTTAGACACAAAATAAAAGAATTTGCAAGGACTGCTCCTATTGGTGGTGCACCATTCAAGATCATATTTTTGGATGAAGCCGACGCTTTAACAGCTGATGCTCAAGCGGCGTTAAGGAGAACCATGGAGATGTACTCGAAAACATGTAGATTTATACTGAGTTGCAACTACGTCAGCAGAATTATAGAGCCGATACAGTCGAGATGTGCGGTATTTAAGTTCAAACCGGTTCCGCCGGAGGCTATGAAGAAGAGACTGCTTGAGATAGCAGAGAAGGAGGGCTTAAAAATTACAGAAGATGGGCTCGAAGCACTGATTTATATAGCAAATGGAGACTTCAGAAAGGCTATAAACGCTCTGCAAGGTGCCGCGGCCTTCGGAGAAGTTATCGACGCCGAAGCCATATATCAAATAACCGCTACTGCTCGTCCAGAAGAGATCAAGAAACTGCTTGAAACTGCTTTGGAAGGCAGATTCATGGATGCTCGACAGATGCTCGACAGGATGATGGTGGAATACGGAATGAGCGGGGAAGATGTAGTTTCACAGCTTTTCAGGGAGATAATAGCTTCGAAGATAGACGAAAAAACGAAGGTCATGCTAATAGATAGGCTCGGCGAGATAGATTTCAGGCTTACCGAAGGAGCGCACGACAGAATCCAGTTGGATGCTTACTTAGCATATCTCGCAACGATCGGTAAACGGAAGAAAGAAACGTAGAGATGTTCGCGGAAAAGAAGAAGACGAGGATAGCGGGATTGCATGCGGACAACTCAAAGCCGGTTGCTGGAGAAGAGATCACAATCGCCGGCTACCTGCAATTTTACGATAATAAGGCTAAAAGGTGGGAACCGCTGAGAGCATGGGTTAAGCTCTACGTAGACGGGATAGAAGTTGACAGAACCGCAACGAAACCGAACGGCGGCTTTGAATTCCGCTACTCATCGAACATCACGGGCAGAAAGAAAGTGGAGGTTAGGTTTGCCGGCGACGATAGGTTTAAGCCTTGCAGAAAGGAGATTTCCATCGAAGTTGTAACGCAGGAGGAAAGGAGGAGGACGGAAAGGTTTGCAAAGCTCGCTCTTATAATATTTTTCACTCTGATCGTCGTCGTGTTCGTTTTGTCGATAGTCCTATCGAAGTGGTAGTATGAAGGGTTTACCTCCAGCTTTAAAGAGGAAGAAGAGATACATAGCTTTCGAGCTTGTTAGCGAAAGAGATGTCGATGAAAAGGAATTTATATCTTCGCTTTGGAAAACTATGCTGTCTCTGTTCGGTGAAATCGGTTCAGCTCATTGCGGAATCTGGCTTGAGTATTTCGACGGCAGAAGGGGAATTCTGAGATGTCACAGAGAAGCTCTGAATAAGGTTAAAGTAGCGTTAACGCTAATAAGCAGAGTTGGAGATGTCGATATAATTCCCAAGATATTGGGGGTTAGCGGAACAATTAAAAAGTGTAAAAAGAAGTATCTGGAGGTGTTAAAAGATGCATCTACCTCAGATGGGATACGATAGAGCGATAACGGTATTCAGCCCCGACGGAAGGCTGTTCCAAGTTGAATACGCAAGAGAGGCTGTAAAGAGGGGAGCAACGGCGATAGGAGTCAAGACGAAAGAGGGTGTCGTGCTCGTAGCGGACAGAAGGGTTGCGAGCAGATTGCTCGAACCTGATACGATAGAAAAGATATACAAGATCGACGATCACATATGTGCGGCTACGTCGGGCTTGGTGGCAGATGCGAGGGTTTTGGTTGACAGGGCGAGGCTTGAGGCGCAGATAAACAGGCTTACATACGACGAACCGATAAGCGTTAAGGAGTTGGCGAAGAGGATATGCGACTTCAAGCAACAGTTCACCCAGTTCGGCGGTGTAAGACCCTTCGGAGTTTCCCTGCTCATCGCGGGAGTAGATGAAAAACCTCGCTTATACGAAACGGATCCGAGCGGAGCACTTTTGGAATACAAAGCAACGGCAATAGGAGCTGGGAGAAACGTTGTGATGGAATACTTCGAAAAGGAGTATGACGAAAACATGAGCTTGGATGAGGCTATAATCAAAGCGATGGTCGCTATGGGCAAGGCGATTGAGAGCGAGCTCACGCCCGAAGGTGTAGAAGTCGGCTTGATCAGAGTTAAAGATAAGTTGTTCAAATCTCTCAGTATGGAGGAGATAAAGCCCTATGTAGATAAGGCTAACGAGATCATTAGAGAAGAGCTAAAGAAGCAGTCGTAAGGAGGGATCGCAATGGTTTCATTAGAGAAGGCAGTGATTGCAAGGTTGAGAAAAGCCGGAGAGACGTTCGAAGTTCTCGTCGATCCCTATCTTGCGAGGGATTTGAAGGAGGGTAAGGAGGTAGACTTCGAGCAGTTGCTCGCGGTGGAGGAAGTTTTTAAAGATGCGAGGAAGGGCGACAGAGTTTCGAAGGAGGAACTGCAGAAGGTCTTCGGAACAACGGACATCCAAAAGATCGTCAGAATAATCATCGAAGAAGGTGAAGTCCAGATCACTGCGGAGCAAAGAAAGGAGATGCTCGAACAGAAGAGGAGGCAGATCATAGAGTTCATAAGGAGAAATGCGGTCGATCCGAGAACCGGAGCTCCACATCCTCCGGCGAGAATAGAGAGAGCCCTTGAGGAGGCTAAGGTCCACATCGATATATTCAAATCCGTTGAAGCTCAGATAAAGGATGTAGTCAAAGCTTTGAAGCCGATTCTACCGCTAAGGTTTGAAGAGATTGAGATTGCCATAAAGATACCTCCAGAATATACCGGAAAAGCGATTTCCGCACTTTATTCTTTCGGAAACATAACGAAGGAGGAGTGGCAGAGAGACGGAAGCTGGATATGTGTCATGAGAATTCCGGCTGGGATGCACGGTGACCTGATGGATCTCTTGGGTAAGGTCGCAAAAGGTGAGGCTTTAACCAAAATCCTGAGGAGGATACAGCTATGATAAGCAGAAAGATCGTTTTGCCGGGAGATTTGGTTTCGACCAATCCGAAAACTGCCGGCCCAGGCACCTACGTCGAAGGAGGGAAGGTTTACGCGAGGGTATTGGGATTGCTCGATAAGACCGACTTGGGAGTCAGGATAATCCCACTCAAAGGCAGATACATTCCATCCGTCGGAGATACCGTTATCGGCATAGTCAAGGAGGTTACCGCAAACGGTTGGATAGTTGACATAAACTCTCCATACATAGCCTTTCTACCGATTCCAGAGAACCCCGCAATGAAACCGAACAGGAAGCCGAACGACATTTTGGATATAGGAGATGCGATAATAGCCAAAGTCATGAACATAGATCCGAAGATGAAGGTGACGCTAACGATGAAAGACAAGCTCTGCAGACCTATTAGGGTAGGCAGAATCGTTGCGATAAATCCGACGAGGGTTCCGAGAGTTATTGGCAAAAAGGGAAGCATGATAAAGCTACTGAAATCCGAACTCGACATTCAGATAATCGTCGGGCAGAACGGACTGATATGGCTTAACGGAGACAGGAGGAAGGTTTCGATAGCTGAGGAGGCGATATACATCATCGAACAGGAGGCCCATACGGAGGGGCTGACGGACAGAATTACGGAGTTCATAAAAAAGAGGAAAGTCGAATTGGGTTTAGCCGAGCCGGAAGAAGTCGAGAAGACGGAAACGGAACAAGCGGAAGCTCCTGAAGTAGGTGAAGAGGAGAAAACCGATTCGGAGTCCAAGGCTGAAGATGTCAGAAGGTGATTTTATGGAAGAGATCAAGTTAATTGTTGACGGAAAGAGGTTGGACGGAAGAGATTTTGAAGAGCTCAGACCTATAAAGATCGAAGCCGGAGTCCTCAAGAGGGCTGATGGATCCTGTTACTTAGAGATGGGAAAAAACAAAGTCGTTGCCGCCGTATATGGTCCGAGGGAAGTTCATCCCAAACACTTGGAAGATCCAAGCATGGCCATAGTGAGATACAGATACAACATGGCTCCGTTCAGCGTCGAAGATAGAAAGAGACCCGGTCCAGACAGAAGGAGCATCGAGATCTCCAAAGTTAGCAGAGAAGCTCTCGAACCCGTGATAATGAAGGAACTGTTTCCCCGCTCCGCAATCGACATATTTGTGGAAGTTCTGCAAGCTGATGCCGGTTCAAGAACCGCCTGCTTAAACGCGGCAAGCGTTGCGCTTGTCGATGCTGGAATTCCGATGAAGGGGATGGTCACATCGGTTGCCGTTGCGAAAGTTGACGGAGTTCTGGTTTTGGATCCTATGAAGGAGGAGGACAACTACGGAGAAGCCGATATACCGTTCGCGTTTCTGATTAGAAATGGTAAGATCGAGTCGATTACGCTCTTGCAGATGGACGGAAGAGTGACTGCCGAAGAACTAAGGCGAGCGTTGGAACTCGCGAAGAAGGGAGCTATGCAGATTTACCAGCTTCAAAGAGAAGCAATAATGAGAAAATACATCAAGGAGGAAGAGGTGGTCGAATAATGCCGGAAGATATATTGATGGAGATCAAGAAAGATTACGTTCTCTCAAAGCTTAGGGACGGTGAAAGGATAGACGGAAGGCGACTCGACGAAATCCGACCGATAGAGATACGGACCGGTCTAATTGCGAAAGCCGAAGGATCGGCTTTAGTTAGGCTGGGCAACACCATGGTCGTTGCTGGAGTTAAGATGCAACCCGGAGAACCTTTTCCGGATGCACCGGATCAGGGTATAATAATAACGAACGCCGAGTTGGTTCCTTTGGCTTCGCCTACGTTCGAACCCGGTCCTCCAGATGAAAACGCAATAGAATTGGCGAGAGTCGTTGACAGAGGAATCAGGCACAGCGAGGCTGTGGATCTTTCCAAGCTCTGCATAGAGGAGGGCGAAAAAGTTTGGATGATATTTATCGATATATGGGCGCTGGATGACGACGGCAACCTCATGGACGCCTCGGCTTTGGCCGCAATAGCGGCGTTGCTAAACACGACAGTTCCGGCCGAACGATTTGAAGTCGGCGATAACTTCCCCCTGCCGGTTAGAGACTTGCCAGTGGCTATAACTTCACTCGTGTTTGAAGATAAGATACTCGTCGATCCGTGCAGGGATGAACTCAGCATCGGAAAAAACACGATAACGATCACAACCGACCAGAACGACAACATAGTCTCAATTCAAAAGAGCGGTCCTTTTCTGCTGAGCGAGAAGGTCTTCGACAGACTGATTGACCTGAGTATAGCAAAGGCTAAGGAAGTTAGAAGGCTTTTAAAAGACGTTTAGCCTCATCTTTTTTAGCTACCGTAAATTCGGAATTTTAATAGATGTCCAAAAATTAAATTTTACGCAATATTTAATTAGGAGCTTTCGAGCATAGCCTTGATTATTTGGGCTGTTTCAGCCGGATTAGCCCTTCCCCTCGTAGCTTTCATGACGTAACCCACAAGGAAGTCCAAAGCCTTCTTCTTACCGCTCTTGTAATCCGCAACAGCCTTAGGATTCTTCTCGATAGCTTCCCTGCACAACCTCTCGATCTCATCCTTAGGAATCGCAAACAACCCCTTTTTCTTGATTATATCGTCTACATCTCCGCCGTGGTCGAGCTTAGTCCTTATGACCTCAACCACACCCTTCTCCGTAATTTTCTCATCCTTGAAATACTTAAGCAACTTCGCGAATTCGTTCGGCTTAAGCCTCTCGTAGGCGAATCTGAAGTCCTTGCTTCTGTAGTTCAGCTCGCCCCTCAGCACGTCAACGACCCAGCTTGCCGCAAGCTTGGGATCGATCATGCTCGCAACTTCCTCGAAGTAGTCAGCCATTAGCTTATCCAAAACCAACACTTTGGCGAAGTTATCTCCTATACCGTATTGAGCCTTCAGTCTTTCCCTCTTCTCTTCCGGCATTTCTGGAAGAGTTCCCTTGACCTCTTCAACGAGTTCAGCCGTGTATATCGGCACCAGATCGGGTTCGGGGAAGTATCTGTAATCCTGCTCTTCCTCCTTCGTTCTCAAAGAGACGGTTATGTTGTTGACCTCATCGAAGTGCCTCGTTTCCCTCTCGATCTTCCTTCCCATTCTGAGTAGATTCTTCTGCCTTGCGATCTCGTAGCTCAGAGCCCTCTCAACTCCCTTGAACGATGATATGTTCTTGATTTCCACTCTTCCTCCCCCTCTTATGGATACGTTTGCGTCCACTCTCATCGCTCCCTCCAAGCTTCCGTCGAAGACGTCGAGATACTCCAAGATTATCCTCAACTTGTTCAGGAAGAGCCTCGCCTCCTTAGGGGAGTGCATAACGGGTTCGGTAACTATCTCGAGGAGAGGGACTCCGGAACGGTTGTAGTCTATAAGACAGTATTTTGCCGTTGTTATGGATCCCTTGTAAGTCAGCTTTCCCGGATCCTCCTCCATGTGAATTCTCTTTAACGTTATCTTCTTTTCCCCTTCTTCAGTCTCTATTGTAACGTAGCCTCCCAAAGCCAAAGGACGGTCGTATTGGCTTATCTGAAATCCCTTCGGAAGATCGGGGTAGAAGTAGTTCTTTCTGTCGAAAACCGTAAAGGGCTGAATTTCTGCATGCAAAGCCAAAGCGACTTTTATCGCAGCCTTGACCGCTTCCTTGTTAATTACCGGCATCGCACCGGGTAAACCCAGGCAGACGGGACAAACATGAGTGTTCGGCTCGTCTTCGTGGTAATCCAAAGGGCAGGAACAGAACATCTTCGTCTTGAGTTTGTTCAATTGAACGTGAACCTCCAAACCGATGATGACATCGGGCTCCATTGGTGTAGCTTCACCTATCCGCGATAAAACGTTTGCGTTAGCGGGTTACGTTCCAAACGAACATGGCTTCATCGTATGCCAAAACTCTACCCTCCTTATTTGCAACCTGAACTACGACCAAAATCCCGTCTCCGTTCTTCGGAACGTGTTTGGGATCCTTAAATCCGATGTAAGCTGTTATGTTGTCCCCCTCCGTCCCTATCGGAAGGCAAGTCGACGGCGTCACGAACCGTAACTTTCCGCCTCTCCAATCGTAAGCGAACAGGATTATGCTCGGAAAAGGAGTGTTATACCAAGGATACAGAGTCGGAGCCTCCTTTTTGGTTATAAAGGCCGGTTCTACTTTTTTTATTTTTAAGATGTGCTGACCCTTGATGTCGTAGTGCATGAAGACTACCTTTATAGCCGGAAGCTTCCTCTCCTGAGCGCATCCCGAAGCTAAAATTACCGAAAGAATGATAAATACAAACAAAAGCTCTTTCTTCATATTAGACCACCTAAGAATCCGAGAATACTCCTTATTATGTCAAACAGAGAAAACGTCTTCGTCTTTTTAACTTCCTCAACTTTTGTGACGTTGAGTCCTATCTCCTTGCTTGCCGGTTTTATGAACTTGTATATGACCTTTCCGTGGCAAAACTCGCATATGTCCATTAGTATGTCACCGTGAATCTCGTGAATTCCTCCCTTATGACAGTAATGGCAGTCCTTGGTGCCGGGATTCGAAACGAGTCCCGCTCCGTGACATACGGAACAATTGAGATTTCTGTGAGGTATGTGTATTTCCCTTATCCCTATGTTGCTCTCGTTGTATTCCGGCCCTATATGACATTTTATGCATATGTTGTTTCCGTGAAGCTTGTCGAGCTTATTCATATCTATCCTTTTCCCCCTCCAGATGTCGAGACTGTGGCATCTACATCCAGAAAACATTTTTATCTTCTCGTTCTTCGGTATCAGTAAATCGTGACAAGGAAAACAGATTTCTCCGTAGCCCGGAGGATGAACCCAAGCCGAAACCGGAACTGCCAGCATGAGGAGGATTACCAAAGTCAGTATCAGTCTCATCACAGACAATTCGTTCTTCGAATATAAATCGATTTCCATCCGTTACGCTTATCTATTCTCCTACCGATCTTTCGATTATGAGAAGCTATGAAGAGTTGCTTGAAAGAGCTCTGGCTGAATTGCCGAAGAAGAAGGTAGTCAGAAGTGAAAGATTCGAGATTCCCCGCGTTAGGGTTCAGAGGGAAGGTAGCAGAACGATCATCAAGAACTTCTCTCAGGTTGCAAAAATCCTAAACCGAAGCGAGGAGCATCTGTCGAAATACTTGGTAAAATCGCTGGGAACCGCCGGATTCTTGGAGGCTGGAAGGTTAGTCTTGCAGGGTAAGTTTACCGAAGACGATGTTCAGAAGGAGATCGACGACTACGTGAGGAGGTTCGTGATCTGCAGGGAGTGCGGAGCGCCGGATACGGAATTTGTTAGGGAGGAGAGGGTCTTGATGATAAGGTGCTTAGCCTGCGGAGCGAAGTATCCCGCGAGGGGTCTGAATGTTTAGACTTAAGATTTACAGAGTCAGAGGGGAGGTGCTCGTAGCGGTTTGCGATTCGGATATAGTGGGAAAGACCTTTAGAGAGGGAGATTTGAAGATCGAAGTTAAGGAGAGCTTCTACGGCGAGAGAGAGGTTGGAGAGGAAGAGGTAAAGAGAGCTTTGAGAATGGCGACCATCGCGAATATCACCGGAAGAAGAGCGGTGGAGCTTGCCATAAAGATTGGGATAGTCGATAAGGAGAACGTGCTTAAGATCGGTGAGTGCTGGCACGCTCAGATGGTAGTTCTATGATATACACTCAGGAGGTAGCGGCGGAAGTTTTGAAGATAGTCGACGAAACCCTTCTATCGGAAAAAGAAGCTCTAAAGAAGAGACTTTCTGGAATGAACTTGGACTACAAGATAAGAGCCAGCATTCACGCCTACGTATTTGAAACCGAAAAGAGGAAGAACGTGATAGATCACATCATATCGAGGTGTTTGAAGGGTAAGAAGATCGAGGAGCTCGACCCCCTCTTCAGAAATCTGTTGAGGGTTGGAGTTTACGAGATGCATTTCAAGGGCGTTCATCCCGCACTTGCTACCGATTCCATCGTTAGGATTGTCAAGCGCAGATTCGGGGAAAAGCTTGCATCGTTGGCAAATGCTGTTCTAAGGAAAGCTGAACTCGTCGATTTGGAAAAGGAACTTGACAAACTGAAAAGGAGGGATAAGGTAAGGTATCTCGCACTGAAATACTACCATCCGGAGTGGTTCGTCGAATACGCAATCGAACTACTTGGGGAAGATGAGGCTGTAAAACTCATGATTGCTAACAACGAAAAGCAGGCTGTCTACATTCGAGTTAACGAATTGAAAGCTTCGGTTGAGGAGGTTAGGAGATACCTCGAGCAGAACAATGTCGAAGTCGAAGAAACACCTCTGCCAGATGTTTTCAAGGTTGTTTCGTATGAAAGGGCTCCCGCATCTCTCGACTGGCATGCTGAAGGAAAGTTCGTGATTCAGGATTTAGCCTCAGCCTTCGTCGCTCACGTTTTGAAGCCTCAGCCGGACGAAGTTATCCTCGATCTCGCCTCCGCTCCGGGCTTGAAGGCCAGCCACATAGCGATGCTGATGGAGAACAGAGGGAGGATAATAGCCGTGGATAATTCCGAGGACAGACTCAGGAGGATGAAGTCAAAGATGAGAGTTTTGGGCGTTAAAAATATAGAATACAAACTTGCTGACGGAACGAAGTTTTACGTCCGTGGTGTGGACAAGGTTCTCGTCGATCCCCCCTGCTCTTCCACCGGAAGCTTCAGAAATTACCCTTGCGTAAAGTGGAGGTTCGACGAAAGGAAGTATAGGGAAACCATTAAAGTTCAGAGAAGTATGATAAAGAACGCATTCAGAAACCTCAACGAAGGCGGGATCTTGGTTTACTCCACTTGCTCGATAACTTTCGACGAGAACGAGGAGAACGTTCTGTTCGCATCCCAGTTCTTTAAGGTTGAAGATGTCGAGCCGGTAATCGGTGTTAGAGGAATCAGAAGGTTCGGAAGTAGGGAGTTTCCGTTTTGGGATAAGGTCGTTCGCACCTTTCCGCATCTCCATGACTGCGTAGGATTCTTCATATCGAAACTGAAGAAGGTTTAAGTCAACCTTCAGAAGGATTAATCGTGATTTTAGTTGAATTTAATATTTTCATATAGATTTCTATATTTAGGTAACCCAAACGTCGATGCTTTGCTAAGATATAACAAGCTACATTAACGAAAGCTTATTATATTTATTAATAACTTCAAATTTCAATGCTTGAGGAGGATTTGCTCGTCTATATCGACGGTGAATTCGTTCCAGCGACTCAGGCTAAGATAAGCGTTTTTGATCACGGATTCCTATACGGAGATGGTGTTTTTGAGGGAATAAGAGCCTACAACGGCAAGGTCTTTAAGCTTAAAGAGCATATAGACAGACTATACGATTCCGCGAAGGCGATCGATCTGCAGATTCCGATCTCGAAGGAGGAGTTCATGGAAGTTATCCTCGAAACGCTGAGGAGGAACAAGCTGAGGGATGCATACATAAGACCGATCGTGACGAGGGGTATCGGAGATCTCGGCTTGGATCCGAGGAAATGCGGTAAGCCTTCGATTATAGTCATAGCCCAGCCTTGGGGAAGACTCTATGGTGATCTATACGAGAAGGGGCTTAAAGCTGTTACAGTGGCGATTAGAAGGAACGCGATCGACTCACTTCCGCCGAACATAAAGTCCCTCAACTATCTGAACAACATACTTGCGAAGATCGAAGCAAATGCGAAGGGCGGAGATGAGGCTATATTCTTAGATCACAACGGCTACGTTAGCGAGGGGAGCGGGGACAACATATTCATAGTTAAAAACGGCGAAGTTATAACACCTCCGACGATAAACAACCTGAAGGGGATAACGAGGGAGGTCGTAATAGAGCTTATAAAGAAGCTTGGAATTCCGTTTAAAGAGGCTAACATAAGTCTATACGACTTATACACAGCAGACGAGATCTTCGTAACGGGAACAGCTGCAGAGATATGTCCGATAACTTGGATAGACGGAAGGATTGTCGGGGATGGGAAGCCGGGCAGGATAACGAAGACGCTGATGGAGGAATTCAGAAAGCTAACCGAGAAAGAGGGAGTCCCGATATATGCTGATAACGATAGTGGTTGAGCTTAAGGATCAACCGGGACAGCTTTTAAAAGCCTTAGAACCAATTTCGAGGCTTGGAGGTAACATAGTCAGCGTGTATCATCAGAGGGATAAGATAACGCCTCTGAAGAGGATTCCCGTGGAGATTACGATTCAGATAGACGAGAGGAAGGTTGAGGATCTGATCGAAGCGATAAGGAGAAACGGGGTTATAGTTAGGAGCTACAACGAGGTGAGACTTACCGCAACGACATCCCTTCTGCTCATAGGACACATCATCCACACGGATTTGGGAGATACGATAAATAGAATCGATTCTACCGGATTTGCGGAGGTTGTTGACATGCACATAAGCATGCCCCAGCTAAATCAGCCTTCGACAGCTATGATCACTATTTCCGCAACGAGTGATGATAACCTCAAGAAGGCGATAGATATTTTGAAGAAAACGTGTAGGGAAAAGGATATAACCGTAATAGAGCCTTTGGAGTTGCAATGATAAAGATAGCGATCTTCGGATTCGGAGCGGTCGGGCAAGGTGTAGCTGAGGTTCTGCTGAAGAAGAGAGAAGCTCTGAGAAAGCTAATCGGAGATTTCAGGGTTGTAGCGGTAACGGATTCCAAAGGAGGAATCGCCGACGAGAAAGGAATAGATCTATCGAAAGCCCTTGAGATAAAGAGAAGTAGGAAACGTCTGCCAGAAGGAACAACGACTTTGGACGTCATAAATTCCTTGGATTTCGACGTTTGCATCGAGGTTACGGTTACGAATATAGAAAACGGTGAGCCGGGGTTAACGCACATCAAGGAATGCCTGAGAAGGGGGATAAACGTAGTAACGTCCAACAAGGGGCCTTTGGTTGTAGCCTATAAAGAGCTTGCCGATTTGGCTGAGAAAAAGAACGCAAAGCTGATGTTCGAGGCAACTGTGGGCGGTGCTATGCCGATAATAAAGCTTGTAAAGAACGACTTAGCCGGAAACGAAGTATACGCGATTAAGGGAATTTTGAACGGAACGTGCAACTACATACTTTCGAGGATGGAGAAGGAGAAGCTGACATACGATCAGATCTTAGCCGAAGCTAAGGAGTTAGGAATAGCCGAGGCAGATCCTACTTACGATGTCGAAGGAATAGATGCGGCGGCTAAACTCGTCATAATTGCGAACTCTCTCATGGACATGGATGTAAAATTCGAAGATGTGGAGAGAGTCGGGATTACGAAGATTACGCCAGAAGCCTTCGAGGTTGCGATGGATAAGGGATACACCATCAGACTAATAGCTGAAGTAGATAAGGTCGAGGGGATTCTGAGGGTGTCGCCTCGTCTCATACCGATACAGCATCCGCTTGCGATAAGCGGAACGTTAAATGCCGCTTTAATTAAAACGGATTTAGCCGGAGATGTGGTTGTTGTTGGAAAAGGAGCGGGAAGCAAAGAAACTGCAAGTGCGATAATTTCGGATTTAATCGAGCTATACAGGTGTCGAACTTGATAAATCTCATCAAAGTTCTCATAACGCTTGCGATCTTTATAAAAGCGAGCATTCACGATCTTAGGGAGAGGGAAGTTCCCGACGAGCTTTGGGTGTTAATGGTAATCTTGGGAGTCATCTTAGATATCGCTCAATATTTCATCAAGCCTTACAACATCTTAATTGCGATCCTTCAGTTCGTCATAATATTTGCCCTTGCGAACTTCATGTTCTACGTTGCCGGCTTCGGAGGAGCGGATGCCAAAGCGCTGATAGCTCTCTCCGTTATGTTCCCCGTCTATCCGAAGATAGGGATGTTTCCCCTCCTCAACACGGGGATAGGAATCTTCGCGTTCTCTGTTTTATCGAATTCGGTTATAGTGGCTCCGGTTTTGGCTTTGATGATGTTCGTTCGAAACTTGAAAGAGAAAGACGGCAAGTTGATCTACAGATTCATCGGATTCAAAGTCGAGGCGGATAAAATTCCGAAGTTCTACAACCTGCTCGAATACGTAGACGAAAATTGGAAGGTCGTTAGAGTTGTTAGAGGGATCGAGCCGGATGAGTCCATGCTGAAGAGGTTGAAGGAAGCAAAGAAAAAAGGAATAGTCGACAGGGTTTGGGTTACTCCGGCTCTGCCGTTTCTGATATTCATGACCGCCGGATTCGTCGTCGCTGTGGTGCTGGGCGATATTCTGATCTGGTTGATCTTCAGATACCTATGACACACAACTCGAGTCTCGGGATAACGTTATTTTTCATATAACGTTTATATTTTCGAACGGGTAAACCAAAAATTAAAAATACCCCTCGGTTCAATAATAGCATGAGCCCGGGTAGCTCAGCCAGGGAGAGCGCGCGGCTGAAGACCGCGTAGTCCCCGGTTCAAATCCGGGTCCGGGCATTCATTCTATTCTGTTCGAATCCAATATCGACATGAGTTCCGACGTATCTATCTCGCCTATACCTATCGCCGAGTCTCCGGCGCCATACGATATTACGAGGGTGTCATCTATAAGCTGAGCACCGCATGGAAACACCGTGAAGGGTCTGTCTCCGTAAACCTCGTAACTCTCTTTCGGTTCCATGATGTAATAGGGCGTAACTGCCGTTACTTCCGCGTTGTCGTTCATCAGTATCGCAAACACCCTATACACCTTCGTTTCGATGTCTACACCGTGGAGCAAGAACAGATACTCACCGTCAATCTTAACAGGTGGAGTTCCCCAACCGATCTTGTCTTCGAACTCGGCGTGTTCCAAAACGAGCGTCGTGTTCTTTACGCTTATGTCTCTGAACTCGGTAAAACTGAATATGTCATCCGGAACATCGCTGATAGCCAAGTAAAACCTTTCATCCCTCATATGCGGTCTGTGGAAGAGCTTAAGTCCGTCCTTCATCTTAACCAGAAATGCGTCCTTATCGCTGATTAAGAACCCTCTCAGAGCTTCCGGCATTCTGAAGACGCAAAGTTTTCGCCAGCCTTCTTTATCAAGAATCGCGGTAACGGGTAGAGTTCTCTCCACCCTCACCGACGGATCGAAGTAGTTTACGGTTCTGCCGCTGTAGGTTATAAGCCATTTACCGTCTATCTCGTAAACCCTCGGATCTTCAACGCCCCAAAGGTCGAATCTGTTATTCGGATAGAGCACGATCTCCGCGGTGTAATGGCACGTGAAGAGGTTGTTAAAAACGTCCTTTATAGGGACTCTAAACTCGGCGATGGCACTTGCATACGTGAAGTAACCCAAGACTATCCTGCCGTAAACGATCAGCTCGTCTTCATCAACCATTATCGATGCGTTGAATATGGTAACGGGATTGTCTATCGGATACTTTTTGAGATGAACCTTGTTTGCGGTTATCACACCCCGCCTCTTTACTATGTCTACGGTTTTGTTCTCTCTTCTAACATCTGTTCTGCAGATAGATCTGAACATCTCCATCCCGAGTAAGATTCAACTTTAAAATATTTACGATTGTTGGTTATGATGATGGAAACATAATGAGCGTCCATTTTGCCGTGTGTTGTCACGTCTGATCAGCCGATTCACTTTAACGAAAGTATTAAATGTTGACTTCTTACAGAGTTTTTGGTATGGCGAGAACTAAGAAAGTGAAGATGGCCGGAAGGTTCGGTCCAAGATACGGACTCAGAGTAAGGAGGATGATCATCAAGATCGAGGAGCTTCAGAGGCGGAAATACGTATGCAAGAGATGCGGAAAGTTGGCTGTTAAGAGGGTTGGAACGGGCATATGGGAGTGCAAAGCCTGCGGATACAAGTTCGCCGGAGGTTGCTACGTCCCATCCGTTGCGACTAAGATCCTTGAGCAGATCGGCAGGTGAGGGGGTGTCCGAATTGGGCACCTACATCTGCTTGGTTTGCGGTGCTGAGGTTGACGTCGATTTGGAGAGAAATCTAATTCAATGCACCAAGTGCGGGAACAGGATCTTGATGAAGCCCCGCCCGCCGGCTTTGAAGAAGAGGGTTCCCGCGATCTGATTCGTTTTATTTGTTTGCTTTTTATTCGAAATTAGATCGCAACCGAAATATACCATTTCAAAACTTAGCCAATTATGGAAAAGATCAGGCTCGGAATGGTTGTAGCGGAGTTCAACAGAGACATAACTTATATGATGGAAATTCTTGCGAAGGAGCATGCCGAGTTTTTGGGTGCCGAGATAACCGACGTTATAAGGGTTCCCGGAGCCTTCGATGTTCCCATTGCCGTGAAGAGAATACTCGAGAAGGGAGATGTAGATGCGGTGGTTACCATCGGAAGCGTCATTGAAGGAGAGACGGAGCACGATGAGGTGGTAGCTCAGCATGCGGCGAGGAAGATCATGGATCTCAGCTTGGAATACGGCAAACCCGTAACCTTGGGCATAGCCGGTCCGGGTATGGGAAGGTTAGCCGCACAGGAAAGAGTCGATTACGCGAAGAGAGCGGTTGAAGCGGCCGTTAAGCTCGTTAAAAGGCTTAGAGAATATGACAAATCCAAAGAGAAAAAATAAGTTTGTTAAAATATTTTAAATAATATATCTTACAAAAAGACAAAATTTTTAAACATACGTGCTTTAATTTCCAACCGCATGGTCGATAGACTTAGCAAGATAAAGCCATCGGCAACGCTTAGAATTTCCGCTATAGCTAAAGAGCTTGCGAAACAGGGAAAGCCCGTTATAAACATGAGCGTCGGCGAGCCGGATTTCGTTACGCCGAAGCACATCGTTGAGGCGGCGATCAAAGCACTAAATGAAGGAAAGGTCTTCTACACTCCTACGAGGGGAATTCCGGAACTTTTGGATGCCATCGCTGAGAAGCTTCGGAACGAGAACGGCATTCCGGCGAAACCGGAAAATGTTATAGTTACGCCCGGAGCCAAATACGCCATCTTCGAAGCCATCATGGCTACCGTTGAAAGGGGAGACGAGGTGATTCTGCTCGATCCTTCTTGGGTCAGCTACGAACCCTGCATCCTTATGGCTGAGGGCAAGCCCGTTTGGGTTCCCCATGCCGAGGGGTTCGAAGACGCGCCGATAGAGGATTACGTAACTCCCAAAACGAAGATGATAGTAATAAATACGCCAAGCAATCCCCTCGGCGTCGTTTATCCGAAGGAGTTTCTGAAGAAGGTTAGGGACATCGCAATTGATCACGACCTCCTCGTTCTCTCTGATGAGATTTACGAGAAGATAGTGTTCGAGGGGGAGCACGTAAGCATAGCTTCGTTCGATGACATGTTCGAAAGGACTATAACGATAAACGGTTTCTCGAAAGCTTATTCGATGACGGGCTGGCGTTTGGGTTATGCCGTTGCGAACGAGGAGATAATAAAGGACATGAACAAGATCCAGTCTCACTCCGTAAGTCATCCGACATCGTTCGTTCAATATGCTGGAGTGGTTGCTTTGAAGGGCGATCAGAGCTTCGTCGAGGAGATGGTGAAGGAATTCAAAGCGAGGAGGGACCTTCTGGTTAAAGGTTTGGACGAGCTCGGAATCAACTACGCTCCGCCCAAAGGAGCTTTCTATCTGTTCATGGACGTTGGGATGGATGGCGTTAAGTTCAGCGAAGATCTGCTGAAAAAGGAGTTCGTAGCCGTAACGCCCGGAGAGTCTTTCGGAGTTAATTATAAAAACTGGGTAAGGGTCAGTTACGCCACATCACGAAGCAACATCGAAGAATTCCTAAGAAGGCTCGAAAGGTTTATGAATTTGTAATTTAACCGTGTTGTGTATACCAAATTGGGCTTGAAAGTCATCATTAAACAGCAGTCTTTAAATACAGGTAAAAATAAAAACACAATCGTTCGAGGGATGAGGGATGGGCGATGTTCTGATTATAGGTGAGCCGGGAACCGGAAAAACGAGAATGATATTCAAGTTCCTCCCCGACTTTGATAAGGTCGTTTGGATTACAACTATAAAAAGTGCCGAAGTTATTAGGAGAACTGTCGAGCCTAATTTTGATGTCGACCTCTGGATCGTTGACACTCACACTTGGGTTAGGAGATCGACACATACCGAGAGGGATGTTATCGTCAGCAACCCGATAAATCTGAACGAAGTCAGCTTGGCAATCGGTAGGGTTCTCGATCTGGTCGGAGAGGGATACTTGTTAGCATTTGATTCGATTTCGGGACTTTTGCTCTATCACGCTACCCAGAGGGTGGTTCACTTTCTGAGGAACATACTCGTTAGAATCGAAAGCGACAAGGCGAGCGGAATTTTTACGCTCGTTAAGAATGCTCACGATGTGTATACCGAAACTTCGGTTAGTTTGATGTTTTCTAACATAATTGAACTTGAAAGAAGGTTCGACGATAGCGTTAAGAGGTATATAAAGCTTGTAAAAACGTTCGGTTATATCGAACCCGAATTCGCCGAATTTACGATAGATTCCGAAGGTATCCATCTCCCAAAGCCGATTGAAGATTTTATTAGAGATCAGCTTAAGAGAACGTTCGCATAGATTTTAATATCCGATGCGACCCATTTTTAGCAATGACAAATAAGCTTAAAGTTGCAGACTACATGACGAGAAACGTCATAACTCTATCTCCGGATGATACCGTTGAGGATGCTATAAACCTGATCGAAAAAACCGGACACGACGGTTTTCCGGTTGTAGATAAGGACGGAAAAGTGATAGGTTACGTTTCATCCATAGACCTGCTGAGGAAGGACCCGAAGATGAAGATAAGGGACGTTATGAGCAAGGAACTATACGTTGCGATGGACTTCATGGACTTAAAGGATGTTGCGAGGGTTATGTTCAGAACCGGACACTCGAAGCTTCCCGTTGTGGATAGGAACGGAAGGCTCGTAGGTATAATTTCGAATGCGGACGTGATAAGGAGCCAGATCGAAAGGGCAAGTCCCGAAAAAGTCGAAAAGCTGAAGAGGACGTTGGAGAAGATACACGGCGTTAAAATCAGCGTTGAAAGGGGAAAGGTCGAGATCGATCGGTTGATTCCGACTCAAACGAAGGTTTATGCGGATGAGCTGAACGGAAGGATTCACGAGTTGAGAAGGGGCTTGGCGGAGCCGATAGTTGTCATTAAAAAGGACAACAGACTTTATCTGATAGACGGACATCATAGGGCAGTTGCGGCACTGAAGATCGGAGTCAAAGAGCTCGATGCATACATTCTGAAGGTTCCGGAAAACGTCGAGTTGGGTATAGAAAGGTTGGTTAGGAAGAAGGGGATCAAGTCTCTGAAGGATGTTGAGGTAATAGAAGACACACCCCACCCGCTTGTGGAGATAACGTTTAGGAAGACGGGATGAGTATGATACTCGACGAACTGTATGAGGTTTTGATGGATCGGAAGCTGAATCCGAAGGAGGACTCGTATACATCAAAGCTTCTTTACCATGAGAAGGGGATCAACGCGATACTTGAGAAGATAGGCGAAGAGTGCACGGAGTTGATTTTGGCTGTTAAGGACGGAAACAGAAATGAAATAATATACGAAGCCGCAGACCTTATTTACCACATGATGGTTCTGTTCGTCAAGCTCGATATAAGGCTCGATGAAATATGGAACGAACTCGAGAGGAGGAGAAGATGAAAACCTGCGTAATTTGGACGGTCAATTTGGACAGCAGGAAAACGAGGAGCGAGGGAAGGAAGATCCCGCTGAAGTATGCGGTTCCGAACGTTAAGCTTGCAGAGCTCGTTGAAGCTTGCAGAGCTTTGGGGATTCAATTCGAGGTTGAGGAGAAGAAGTATCCAAAGTGCTGGTGGGAGGATTGCGGCAGAGTAATCGTTCCGAAGACGAAGTCGAAGATTCACATAATGATAGATATCGCAAAGAAGATTGCCGAGCTTAGAGAAAGCAAGAAGAGAAGATGAAGCTGATATTTTTTCTATCAGGCGAACATCCAGAATTGGCTAAGGAAGAAGTATTGGGACTGTTGAGCAGTTACGGGAGAATCGAGAAGTTGGATGAAGACGAGCAGATTCTGATTGCGGATTTCGAAGGTGATCGTAGAGCATTCGATCGTATAGCTCTGACGCACGAAATTTCTCAATTTTTCGCAAGCAGTCATATAGACGAGCTTGAAAACGTTTTTAGGGAGATACCGATTCCATCAGGATACGTATGCGTTAGGGTAAGAAAGATCGGAAAGAGATGGGAGAACTTAAATTCTTTGGAGCTTGAGAAGTATTTAGGAGCTATTTTGTGGAGGAGAGGTGCTAAGATAAGCGTATCCAAGCCGGATAAGATAATCCGCGTTTATCTTGCTGAGAGAGCCCACGTAGGCGTTCTCATGCACAAGACGAATACGAAGCAGTTTATGGAGAGGAGACCGGATAAAAGACCTTTTTTCATGCCCAGCGTAATCGTTCCGAGATTCGCGAGGGCTCTGGTGAACATAACCGGAGTTAAGGGGATCATGCTCGATCCTATGTGCGGAACGGGAACTTTTCTGATCGAAGCCGGACTCATGGGAGTTGAATTCGCCGGAATCGATGCTTTTAGAAAGGTGGTTTTCGGATGCGCGAAGAACCTGAAGTTCTTCGGATTGCCGACGAACGTGATATGGGGCGATGCTAGGAACATTCCGTTTAAGGACGATAGCTTCGATGCTGTGGTGACGGATTTTCCTTACTTAAGGGCTACGAGGAGCTACGGCGAAGACCTGTATGAGAAGGCGACCGAGGAAATTTGGAGAGTTCTTAAGGAGGGTTGCAGAGCCGTTTTGGTTATAAACGTCGATGCAGAAGATATATTCGGACGATTTTTCAGAATCGAAGGTAAGTTCTACCAGAGGGTTCACAAGAGCTTGGTGAGAAGATTTTTTATATGTAGAAAATAAAAAACGTTATATCGTATCGACCGAAATTCTGGAGCGGGGATAGATGTGATGTTCTTTGGCAGTAGGCGGGAGGAGGAGGTAATCAAGCTGGTTAAGGAGCACCTTAACACGGTTCTTCAAGCATGCGAGAGATTCAAGGTGGGAATCGAAAACGACGATGCTGAGTCTCTAAAGAAGGTCTGCGAGCTTGAAAAGATCGGCGATGCGCTTAGGAGAGACATAGCGTCGAAACTGTATGAGGGTGCTTTTATTCCAGCCGTGAGGGTAAATCTCTACAGATTTTCCGAAGTGGTTGATGAGATACTCGACACGCTTGAGGATTGCGCCATCGAATACATGAACCTACCGGTGAAGCTCGACGAGGACGTAAAATCCTACTGCATAACGATTGCCGAAGTGAACCTCAAGATGAGCAGGGATTTAATTTCAGCGTTTGAATCTCTGGAAAAGAAAGCTGATCTAAGGGATGCTACGCTGAAAATCAGAACGAGAGAAGAGATCATAGACAAAGTTAAGCACGACCTATGTAGATTTCTCATGCAGAGGGACGTGGAAGGCTTTTGGGTTGGTAAGATCGTTTCGGACTTCATAGTGAGTCTCGGAAGTGTAAGCGACCTAATCGAGGATGCGGGCGATATAATTCAAATTCTGAACGTTAGCATGAGGTAGCGATATGCTGATACTGATTCCTTTGATCTCGTGCATTCTCATAGCCTTCAGCATAGGTTCGAACGACACATCAAACGCATTCGGTATAAGCGTCGGAGCCGGTATAATAACTTTTAGAAAGGCGGTATACCTTTTAGGCGTTCTCGTATTCATCGGAGCGGTTCTGCAAGGTCGGAACGTTATGAGAACGGTCGGAAAGGAACTCGTAGCGTTGAACATAGAGATCCTAAGCCTATCTCTGTTCGTCTCGGCTTTCGTCATCATAATCGCAAACTGGAAGAAGTTGCCCGTTTCGAGTCATCAGGCTATAATCGGAAGCCTCGTTGGCTCTGGCTTCGCTTTCGGATCCGTCGTTCGTGTTGACACCCTTCTGAAGATCGTTGAATCTTGGATAGTGTCGCCTATAAGTGCACTACTTCTGGCCGTTGTCGTCTACAAGCTCATGGAAATCGTATTTAGAAGGTTGCCGGTGTTCAAGGTTGAAAGCATTCTTAGAATGCTTCTAATTTTAAACGGAATTATAATAGCATACAACACGGGTGCAAACGAACTCGCTACGGCTTTAGGACCGATAGTATGCTACGGAATTCTAACTCCATTGCAAGCGGCAATAATAGGAACGACTATGCTCTGGCTCGGTGCCTTCTTGCTCAGCGAGAGGGTTGTTGAGACCGTAGGTAAGGGAATAACGAGCTTAGATGCATTTTCAGGGTTTGCGGCTCAATTTGCCGCAGGAATAAGCGTTCTGATATTCACGACTTTAGGTATGCCGGTCTCGACGACCTACTGCATCATCGGCGGCATAATAGGAGTTGGGATGCTGAAGGGAGTAGGAACGATAAAGTCCAGTTTGCTAAGGAGGATAATGGTAAGCTGGGTGGTAACACCCCTTCTGACGTTCGGTATCTGTTGCGCTATAGCCAAGATCGTGCTTTCACCTTATGTTTGAAATCATCAGATGCAGATCGTGTAATCTGTCCGCTAAATCGATCAGCATTTCCGCATCCCTTACCTTTTCGATCCACTCCTTAGGTATAGCGTCGATTCCAAGTCGGCAACCCTTCATTCCGCAAGCCATCGCCGCTATGGAGTCGGTATCACCTCCAGCGTTTACAGCTTTCAGGGCGCATTCTTTAAAGTTTGAAGAAGAGAGGTAGCAGTAAAACGCAAGTGGGACGGAATCGTAAACGGATATAGAATTGCCAAGTCTGTCAACAGCGGAATCCAAGTCGAGGTTCGCGATCTGGTGGGCGAGGTTTACCTTATCCGCAACCAACTCATCGTATTTCCTCGTTCTTTTCACGACTTCTTTTACCATCCTGCAATCGTCCCATTCGTTCAGTATACATGCAAAGGCTATTGCCATCGCAACGGCTCCGCTTACGGCCGATCCCTTATGAGTTACTATCGAAGAGAACACAGCATACTTCTCAACCAGATCTAAGCTGAAAGAATACACCAAGCCGATCGGCAAAACTCTAACGGCTGAACCGCAGGTTTCGGATTCTACTCCAGATCTGTTCCAAGGAACGCCGAAGGCTAAATTTTTCAGTGCAATTCTGGTTGTTGGACCGATTCTGTTGCTTGTAATAAGCTTCAGCCTTTCGGCGAAGTCATCGGGACTGAAGTAGACCGTCTTCAAGATCGATTTGGCAAGGATTATCATCTGTTCGGTATCATCCGTCCATTCTCCAGCCTTGAGGTCTCCGTAAGGGGAGTGCAAAAAATCTTTAACCTCACCGTAGATCCTTCTAATATCATCTCTGCTCAGCCCTTCGACGGGCATTCCCAAAGCGTCGCCTATTGCGAAGCCGAGTATCGCTCCTCTAAACCTTTTGATCATCGCTACGATTTCGCACCAAATTTTATATAATGTTATGCCAACGCTTGGCTATGGATGTCATCATCAGAAGTAGCGAGATCGAAGGCTCAGCGAATCCTCCGCCGTCTAAAAGCTACACGCATCGAGCCTTCTTGGCTTCAGCCCTTTCAAGATCATCCAAGGTATTTAACGCTTTAATTTCAGACGACACCCTCGCAACTCTAAGCTGTTGCGGGAAGATCGGTGCGGAATTCGTGCGTGCTGGAGATGTATTCAGATTCAGGGGTTGCGGGGAAATAGAAGGCGGAAAATACTTCTACTGTGCGAACTCTGGAACTACGATGAGGCTACTTCTGGGTGTGCTGTCTCTATCGAAATTCAGATCCGTTCTCGATGGGGATGAGTCCTTAAGGAAGAGACCTAACAGAGAGCTTGTTGAGGCTTTGAAAAGTTTGGGCGCTGAGATAAGAGGGTTCGGTAGTTTTGAGCCTCCGGTATGGGTTAGAGGTGTGATTAAAGGCGGTGACGTCGAGATCAAAGCCAAGAGTTCTCAGTTCGTATCATCCCTACTCTTCGCACTCCCCCTCGCTAAGGGTGATTCAACGCTCAAGGTTTTGGATGTAAAGTCGAAGCCATACATCGAAATAACACTGCACGTAATCAGAGAGAGCGGAATCGAAATTGAGAGGGAGAACTTCACGTTTTACATCGAAGGCGAGCAGGAGTTCAGGCTTAGGAACTTCAGCGTTCCTTCCGACTTTTCGTCCGCGAGCTACCTCATAGCGGCGGGAATTCTTGCTGGGAAAGTGGAGATTAAAAACATGTTCGAATCCGAGCAGGGAGATAAGAGAATCGTCGACATAGTTAAGGAGATGGGCGGAAACGTTAGATGGAACAAGAGGGAAGGAATAATAGTGGCTGAGAAGTCGGAGCTTGAGGGAATCGAAGTGAATGCCGGCGATATTCCCGATCTCGTCCCCACGATTGCGGTTCTTGCAAGTATTGCAAAAGGAAAGACCGTTATATGCAACGCGGAGCATCTTAGGCTTAAGGAGATCGACAGGATAGAGGGGATCTACCGCAACCTCAGAAGCTTGGGAATCGAAGTTAAGAAGAGAAGGGACGGTCTCGAAATAGTCGGCGGTAAAATTGAAGGGGGAACCGTAGATTCCTTCGGAGATCACAGGATGGCTTTAGCTTTCTCCCTGCTCGGATTGGTGGCCAAGAAAGGCGTTTGTGTTAAGAACGCGGAGGTGGTTTCGGTTTCGTTTCCGAACTATTTCGAAGTTCTAAAAGGATTGGGTGCCAAAATCGAGGTATCTTAAAATCTTCCACTACTCCTTCCAAGTTCGAGATACACGTAAAGGGCTGAGCATATTATGATTATCGCGAGCGCGTAGTTCTTGAAGGCTCTTATGAGGTTCTTGTAGAACAGGTATTCTTCTCCAAACGGTCCTATCGATCTCAACTCTTGAGCGTTGAGTATGAAGTATTTTCCAATCCCCCTTATCACGATAGGTTTGCCGCCTATCATCACAGCCTGAGCTATTATGTCCTTTTTGGTTATGACCCAAGGATCCGGGCCCGAAGCATCTCCGCCGGTGTAGATCAGTCCGTCTTTTATCTTCAGAATTCTGTGAGTGATCGGAAGGTATGAATCGGGTCTCTTGAACATGATTATATCTCCGACGTGCGGATCGATGTGGATAGCCTGAACCAGTATCAGGTCTCCCCTCTTCATCGTAGGATACATGCTGTCCGAAACCACAACAGCCCAGAAGAGCTTGTGCGTGAAGGCTAAAATCAAGAGTAGCGCTACGAAGCCCAAAACGGCAAACGTTCTGAAAACGGGTTTTTCACGTTTTTTAAATAGTTCTACCCTCGACTGAACTACCCTTATCCTTTCATTTCTCTCAGATATCAACCTGAGCCTTTCCAAGATCGAAAAGCGGTAACCCTTAACCTGAAAGTATGCGTAAACGATTATCAGGAGCGATATGATGCTAACGATCTCAACGATCATCGAAGAAAATATCCGTCGAGTTTTAAAAGGGTTGTCATACCCGTCGCCAAGAACCAGATGCCGAAGACGACGAATATGGCAACGGAAATCGCAGTTAATATCATCTGAGCTTTCCTTCTCCAAATGTTCGAAGCTCTGTTGGAAGTCAAAGACACGAACGACAGCCACGAGAAGTCGCAGAGTTCGTGTAGAACTATCAGAGTTAGAAGTCCCAATAGTCCGTATTCTAACGACTTCATAACGAGCGTAAATCCGACGGTCAGCCACCAGATTATGAAGTAGGGATTGCAGGAGCTCATGATTATCCCGGTCATGTATCCCCTCGTCACTTTCGCCTCAACCTCGCCGCTTTTAAGTTCGAGGTAGGCTAAATACAGCAATACGATCCCGCCGAGAATGCCGACGACGGCTTTAACAAAATCCGTAGCTATGAACGAGCCGAAGAAGAACAGAGCGAGAATTATCGGGATCTCAACAGTCGCATGTCCAAAGGTTATTGTAAGTCCGGCTAACTTGTTCTTCCTTCCTTCGGCGATCGTAGCGGCAAAGAGGGGTCCGGGAGCTATAACCCCGCTCAGAGATATGAGAACTACCGTCAGAGCGAACGTTAGATCCATGCATCAATTTCGGCATAAATTTAAAAATTTTGTTACCGAACTTGCATCGATGTGGAGGAAGTGGAGACACGTAACGAAGTTGGATCCCGATAGACCGAATCCGCCGGAACTAATTAAAGCGGTTGTTGAAAGCGGGACTGATGCGATCATGATATCCGGAACTCAAAACGTAACGCTCGACAAGGCTAAAGCTCTGCTTGAGGAGGTTAAACAATACGGACTGCCGACCGTCGTTGAACCATCGGATCCTTCGAACGTCATATACGATGCGGACTACCTATTCGTTCCGACAGTTCTGAATTCCGCTGACGGGGAGTGGATAACCGGCAAGCACGCGAGATGGGTTGAGATGAACTTCGACAGACTTGAAGAGTTCTACGGTATCATAGACAGAACGGTGTTCGAGGGATACATCGTCCTAAATCCGGATTCGGCAGTTGGGAAGGTTACCAAAGCCAAGACGGATCTAACTCCCAAGCAAGTTGCAAGCTACGCGATAGTCGGGGAAAGGATATACAAGTTGCCAGCGATATACATCGAATACAGCGGAACTTTCGGTGATCCTGAAGTCGTTAAAACGGTCAAGGATGTTTTGGACAAAGCCGTGCTGATATACGGCGGAGGAATAGACAGCAGGGAGAAGGCTATGACGATGCTTGAGCATGCGGATATGATAGTGGTCGGAAACGTTCTATACGAGCAGGGGGTCGAGAAGTTTCTGGAGACGATCCCGTAATGCGATCGATTAAAGCGATTTGGGATCTTCTTAGGCTCGAACACGGATTGATGTATGCTTTGGGTGTAGTTGTTGGAATAGTCGTTTCTTCCGGATTGGATTTTAATTTTAAGCACGCTTTTTTTGGTATCCTCACCGCAATTTTCTGTCAAGCTTCGGCTTTCGCTTTGAACGATTACTTAGACTACGAGGTCGATTTAGCCAATAAGCGGTTCGACAGACCCCTCGTTAGGGGGGATCTGAGCAGAAGTAGTGCTCTGCTGATTGGAGTAATTCTTGCTCCCCTCGGATTTCTCTCCGCTTATGCGATCTCCCTAAACGCCTTTTTACTGGCTTTTGCAATCACTACGCTGGGCTATTTATATAACGCAAAGCTCAAGGAGTTCGGGTTGATAGGTAACATCTACATAGCCTTCTCGATGTGCGCTCCATTCATATTCGGAAGTGTTGTTGCAACGAACACCGTAACTCCGCAGATAGCCGTCCTATCGATCATCGCTTTCCTCTCCGGGGTTGCGAGGGAGATCATGAAGGGAATTGAAGATGTCGAAGGCGATGCGATAAGGAACGTCAGAACGATTGCGAGGGTTAAAGGCGTCGAATTCGCTTCGAAGCTATCCGCCTCATTGTTTCTGATGGCCGTGGCTTTGAGCTTCGTTCCCTTTCTTTACCTTCAAGGCTACAGGTTCGATATGAAATATATGGTGCCTGTGACAGTCACGGATGCTATTTTGGTTAAGATCTCGCTCGAACTCTTACGCAGGCATAAGCCGGAAGACATAAGGAGGTTCAGAAAGCAGACCCTCGTCGCTCTTCTCTTTGGCTTGATAGGATTTCTGTTGGGCGCTTTGTGAAACGTTAAATATTCGAAGTTTGGATGATCGAACATGATTTTGAGGGAGGAGGATTTCAGGAAAGATGCCATAAAGCTGTCGGCTTATCTGATGTCTATATCCGCGAGAACGGCTCCGAAGTCCAAGGGGGAGGACGATATCGAGATAATCTACGTCGATGATAAGGATAAGGATCGAATTGCGGAGAAGATGATCGAACTCTCCAAAGAGAGGGGAAAGGGCTGGAAGAGGGACGGTGAATGCGTTAAGAAGGCTGAAGGTATACTCGTAATCGGCGTAAAAGGTGGAAAACCTCTCGGTTTGAACTGCGGAGCTTGCGGCTTCAACTGCGACGAGCTTAAGAGGATAGAGAGGGGCGGAAAGGATTTTACTGGCCCGAACTGCGTTTTCAAGATTTTAGATTTGGGTATAGCTTTGGGTTCAGCCGTGAAACTCGCGAGCATAATCAACGTCGACAACAGAATAATATACAGGATAGGAGTCGTTGCGAGGATGCTCGGAATTACTAACGCCGATGTTGCTATTGGTATTCCACTGGCAAGCTTAGGCAAAAATCCGTTCTTCGATAGGAAAGAGGATAAATAATTTAAAAAATTTTTAACCTAAAAAGCTCGTTCTGATTTCGAACGTCTGCTTCGTCAATGTAAAGCTTATCTCTCTGCCGGCGATTTTAACAGTCGGCTTTATGTCGATCTCTACCTTAGTTCTTTCGCCGTTCTTTATGTGTGTGACCCACCACTCTTTCAGCTTGTCGTTCATGATTTTCGTTATTAGCGTAAGCTTCGCATCGGACTTGGGCGGAATCACGGTATTCAGATCCTCGCTTCCCATTCCCACGAGAATTCCGTTCATCTTTATGGTGTAATCAAAGCTCACTACCGGAATCGGAAACGCGTTGGGATTGTAGACATCCGCTACGGTTACGATTTCCGTCCATTTGTCGTTCACATCGCCCCAGTGGGACTTTACCGATCCGATCTCTATGTTAGCCAATCCACCGATGGAAATCGTTTCTGGTTTGTTCAGGGATATCGACGAAAGGATGTCCGTCCTTATAGTATTGCTGAAGCTTATCGGGAATTTGAACTCGAAAACCTTAAGATCGAATACCAGATCTCCCTTTATTTCTATCGTCGTTTTCTCTCCGTTCCTTATATGACTAACCCACCACTCCGGAATCTTGTTGTTGTCCAAGTAGATGGCAATTACGATGTTAGATTCCGAGTTAGCCGGGATTCCCGCCTTGACTGCATGTCCCTCCCCCATTTTAATTCCGTTCATGTATAAGTTCAAGACCACATCCTTCAGCGGAATCGGAAAAGGATTCGGATTGTAAACGTCGACGTTTACGAGTATCTCAGTGGTGGATTCGTTTACTTTTCCCCAAGAGTAGGTTATCTTTCGTATCTCCGGTTTACCCACGGATGAGCATCCCACAAGCAGTATGGTCGCGATCACGGCGAGGATCAACATTTTTCTCATAACATACGGTCTAACTTAGGTTGTATTTAAGATAAACGCAAAATATTTTAAAGGATACGAATCAGAGATGACCATGCTTGATAGACTCTTTGAAATCACCAATAAGCATCACGAGTTCTTCAAGTATTCGATCCCTCTAATCGCAAGCGAGAACGTAACGAGTTATCTGGTTAGAAGGTTCTACACGAGCGATTTCGGACATAGGTATGCGGAGGGAAAGGTAGGTAAGCGATACTATCAGGGTTGCGCGTTTATAGACGAGCTTGAAGCTCTCGCAATAGATCTGACTAAGAAGTTGTTCGAAGTCGAACATGCCAACGTTCAGCCCATCTCGGGAACGATAGCGAATATGGCGGTCTTCTTTGCCCTAACGAATCCGGGAGACACGATAATGTCCCTGTCCGTTCCGCACGGCGGGCACATCTCCCACGATAGGTTTTCGGCTGCAGGCTTGAGGGGTTTAAACGTGAAATACTACGCATTCGACAACGAGAATTTCAACATCGACGTCGATGCGACAAAGAGGAAGGTTGAAAAGCTTGAAGTTAAGCCCAAGGTATTCGTTTTGGGTGCGAGTTTATTTTTATTCCCGCATCCCGTTGAGGAGATATCTGAAATAGCGAGAGATGTAGGAGCGAAGGTTGTTTACGATGCGAGCCACGTTTTGGGTTTGATAGCGGGGAAGCAGTTTCAGGATCCGATTAGAGAGGGAGCGGATGTAGTTACCGCCTCCACTCACAAGACCTTTCCCGGGCCTCAGAGGGCGGTCATCATGTGCAAGAAGGAGCTCGCGAAGACGATCGATAAGGGTGTTTTCCCCGGTGTGGTGAGCAACCACCACATTCACAGCTTGGCAGGTTACGTTGCTACATGCTTGGAGATGATGGAGTTCGGTGAGGCTTATGCTAAGCAGATAGTTAAGAACGCTAAAAGGCTGGCTGAAAGTCTTTACAATTTGGGTTACGACGTTCTTTGCCCGGATTTGGGATTCACGGAATCGCATCAGGTTGTTGTGGATGTATCCAAGTTCGGAGGCGGTGACAAAATCGCAAGGATGCTCGAAGATGTGGGAATAATACTGAACAAGAACCTACTTCCTTGGGACGACGTGAAGAATGCCGATAATCCTTCCGGTATAAGAATTGGAGTTCAGGAAGTGACGAGATTGGGAATGAAGGAAGAGGAGATGGACACAATCGCGGAATTGATCGATACGACGATTAAGGAGAAGAAGAGCAAGGATGAGATTCGAAAAATGGTCAGAGAATTCAAATCGAATTACACGACAGTGAAGTATACGTTTGAGGAGTGCCCAGCCTACGATTTTCCCGAGTTGTGTTGATTTCCCTTTATTTACCTTCGACCACTAGCAAAATCAAATGTATCCCTCTTTAACCATTAGCTCGGCGTTCAGAATACTTGCCCCCGCCGCTCCTCTTACCGTGTTGTGCCCAAGCGCGAGGTATCTGATTACGTTGTCCTCAACCTTCTTCAGCCTTCCAACCACGACGCTCATCCCGTTTCCGGCATCCCTGTCGAGTCGGGGTTGAGGTCTATCCGCTTCGTTTCTGACTATTATAACCTTCTCTGGAGATGTGGGTAGATCCTTTAAGGGCTTGAGAGATTCGAACGCTCTAACTACGTCTTCAACCTCAACAGATCTATCGAATTCAGCCCAGATCGCTTCGAGATGTCCGTCTATAACCGGAACCCTGTGGCAAGATGCGGAAACCTTTATGCCAGCAGGAACAACCTTTTCTCCGTCGAACTTACCCAACAGCTTCAAAGGTTCACTTTCAACCTTCTCTTCCTCGCCCTTTATGAACGGGATAACGTTATCAGTTATCGCAAGCGACGGAACTCCCGGATACCCCGCACCGCTTAAAGCCTGCATGGTAGCGACGGTAACCCTTCTAAGCCCGAGTTCCATCAGAGGCTTGAGAGTTAGGACGAGCATTATCGTCGTGCAGTTCGGGTTGGTGACTATGAAACCGTCCCAGCCCCTCTTTCTCCTTTGCACCTCTATCAGCTTGAGATGATCGGGATTAACCTCTGGGATAACCAGTGGAACGTCTTCTTCCATTCTGAAGGCCGAAGCGTTGCTCGCAACCACGAAACCCTCTCCGGCGAACTTCGGCTCAACGTCCCTCGCAACATCCGACGGAAGAGCGGAGAAGACTATATCGGCATCGCAGTGCTTCGGATCCATCGGAGCCATCTCTATGTCTCTGGCACACTCCGGAACGTCCGAGGATACGATCCAGTTTACCTCCTCACGATACCTCTTTCCCACTCTCCTTTCGGATGCCATCAGCGTCGTTATTTTAAACCAAGGGTGATCGGCTAAAAGCTGAACGAATTTTTGACCAACCATCCCGGTTGCACCCAAAACAGCAACCTTGAGCTTCATATAGCCAAGCACTTCCAGTGAGTTAATAATATTTTCCCGAAACTCTAAATTTTAAAAATCTGCGTAACCATTTTTGGAGATATGAAGGTTAAGATCGGTAGCTTCGATGAACGATTCTCCACGAAATTGGCAAAAGCTCTGAAATCAATCGGAATAAATGCTGAAGTTAGGAGGTGCATAGATCTGGATTTCTACCCGGTTTACTTCGTTGAAGGCAAATTCAGTGAACTTAGGAATAAGTATGAGGAAACGGAGCTCATCGATGAAATAAAACGTTGGAAAAGCTACTTAGATTTGGCTAAGGATGTTGAAAGCTTCGAAGAGTTAGAGAAAAAGATTACCGAAATGATTACCGGGAGCGAGACCGAAGTTTATGCGACTTTGGGCATACTATACGACATGCTTGAGGTTAACGGAATGATCGAAGGTGGAAAGGTTAAGAATCCGCCCGAAGACCCGATAATAAGGTTTCCCTACGAAGCCGACGAAGACAAAGCCAAGAAGCTCGATCTCAATCAGAGGTTGATCGTTACAGCGGACGTTTCGTGCGAAGTTTTCGCGGACTTGAGCGATGCAATTCTTAACGAGAGACTCGCGAAGCTCTGCGAAGAGTATGGGGATGCGATCGGACTCTTAATTGTCGCCAATGTTGCCGAAGCCATGCTCGAAAAGATTGCCGAGGGAAAGATCGACGTCGAAGAACTTTTAACCATGCATAGGTTGGAGCTCGGAGAAAAAATCGAAATCAGATCGTCGAACGAAGCTTTAAAAGCGATTTTGGAAGCTCTTGAGAAGGCGGGATTCGTAAAGATAAAGAAGGGAAAAGTTTCGATCAAAAGTTAAAAGGCGCGTCGAAGCATGCTCTCAGTAATCATATGGCTCGGTGTGCTTGGACTTTTGAGTTTCCTAACCCTACCCTTAGCCTCCAAGCTTAGGTTGGTTTACGCTTCGAAGATCTTCGGTCTGGTATTTCTCAGCTACATCGTTTGGATCTTTGCAAACTTCTTGAACTTCAAGACCGCAAGTCTCGTTGGCTTTTTAACCTACACTGCTATCTGCGTATATCCGCTCGCGAGATGCAAGGACGAAATAAAGGATATGCTGAAGGATTCCGCAAGATTTGAGATTGTATTTGCAGTTTCTTTTTTGATCTATCTGCTCTACACCGCATTCAACCCAGACATATTTGGCGGAGAAAAGATGATGGATGTCTCTGTTTTAAGCGGAATTCTTAGGAGCAGGGGAATGCCACCGATAGACGTCAATTTGGCTGGATTTAGATTCGACTGCTACTACTACATGGGCTACCTCATAGTCGCAACACTAACGAGCCTAACGCAAACATCGATCGGCGTAGCATATAACTTAGGTGTCGCGACGTTTTTTGCTTCCGTTTTGGCGTTATCCGTTGAATTCGCCATCAGAAACAGAGTCAAATTTTTGCCGATACTGCTCTTAGCCGGAAACTTAGCATCCTTTGTAATACTGGTGGGTTGCGGACTGCAGATGCTCGGGTTGATCCACGTAGAAGGGCTTAAGCCCGAAAGAGCGTTCGATTTTTGGACCGTAACGAGGGTAATTCCGGGAACGATAAACGAGTTTCCATTTGCAACGCTAACGTTCAGAGACCTTCACCCTCACCTCATGGACATCCCGTTTCAGGTTCTATTCATAATACTGCTGTTCGAATACGTCAAGCTTAGAAATCGGAGAATTCCGATTTTTCTATCGTTTCTGCTCGGATTCATGTTCACCGTGAACTCTTGGGAGTTCCCAACCTACTTGACTTTACTGACACTTACGATTTTAATTTTCGGAAGCTTTAGGGATCTTTTTGCGTTACCGCTTGCAGTATTTCCCTTCATACCATACATCGTCAAACTTCATCCGTATGCGGTTAAGGGAATAGGAGTGGTCACCGAAAGAACCATGCTTCCCAACTTCCTCGTAGCTCAGCCTTTAATTCTGATTCCGTTGTGCTGGATCGCTTGGAAGAACAAAAAAAAGTTCTTAGCAATTTCCTTAGCCCTGATACCGATAGCGGTTATTTTGAACTTCCAGCTACTGCCCCTCCTCATCCCTCTTGCGGTTTTGTCTGGAATGAGCATTCTAAAAAGAGATTTCAAGAGTATTTTGATCTTCGTATCCGCGTTGATCTTCTTACTCGTCGAGTTGTTCTACGTCAACGACCCCTATCCTGAAAAGTGGGAGAGATTGAACACAGTTTTCAAGACATACATTCAGGCGTGGATTATGCTGTCGTTCGCATCGGCGTTCATAATTTCCAACATCAACAGAAGAGCGCTTAAGATAGTTGCCTTATTTGTAGCTATTCTCTGGATTTACCCCTTGGGCTACATTGCAACGTTGCACGGGTTTAAGGGTAGTATCGACGGCATGATGTATACCAAGAAGTTCGGTGAATACGATGCTCTGAGATATCTCCAGAACTGTCCGAACGGTGTTGTGTTGGAGTTTCCGGGGAAGAGCCCCTTCGAATCTTACACATACGCCGGCAGGGTTTCCGCTTTTACGGGCTTGCAGAGCGTCATTGCGAGAGGGGGACACGAACTCTTTTGGAGGTATTACAACGAATCAACGATTCCGATGCTGTATGAAAGGTGGAGGGACGCGAACGAAATGTATTCGGCAAGTGATATCGGCGAGATCATTCCTCTACTTAAAAAATACAATGTGAAATATATTTATATTGGATATTTAGAGAAGAAACACTACAGCGAGGAAGCTCTGAGAAAATTCGAAGTTTTCAAAAAGATATACGACGACGGCAAGGTTGAGATATACGAGGTAACGTTTTTAACTGCAAAGGCACACAATTGAAAGCCGATGATGACTGATGGGCGAACTGAATTGTGATGAAAGGGAGAGTTCTGAGGCATTAATTAGAGTCAAATTTGGAAAATTGAGAGATCCGGTAATATAAAAACAAAAAAAGAAAAAGACGTTAACCGAACAACGCTCCGAGTCCTTCCAGAGCTTCTTCTTCCGCCTTTTCTTCTTCCTCTTCCTTCTTCTCCTCTTCTTCCTTCTTCTCTTCTCCCGCCTCGGCGGTTGCTTCTGCCGCAACCGGTGCTGCTGGAGCCGCTACGGCTGGGATGGCGGCCTTCGAAATAGCCTCATCGATGTCTATACCCTCCAAAGCAGCTACGAGAGCCTTGACTCTCGCCTCGTCCACCTCTATTCCAGCCGCGCTAAGCACGGCTTTTATGTTCTCCTCGTTTATCTCCTTTCCAGCAGCATGCAACAACAAAGCCGCATACACATACTCCATTCCGATCACCTCCCATTAACCGAACAACGCTCCTAAACCTTCTAAAGCGGACTCTTCAGCTTCCTCCTCTTCTTCTTTCTCCTCTTCCTCTTCCTTCTTCTCCTCTTCTTCCTTCTCCTCTACCTTCTCAACCCTAACCTGTAAGCCTGATATCCTGCTCTTGAGATCATCATCAAGGGCATCATCCGGCAGTTTGGATGCCAAAGCGAGCATCTCAGCATACGCCTTCGCAAGCAGATCCGGCATAACATCCTTCTCGAATATACAGGCGTTTATCGCCAAGTTTCTCGCATCGATCACGGCCTTCATTATGAGTATCTCCGCAGTTTCTTCCGTTACGTATGCCGCGTTCACGGCTAAGTTCAAAGCCTTCTGGAAAGCTTCCGCGAGTTGTCCCTTTACTGCTTCCTCGTCGATTGCAAGCACGTCCGGTGTTAGAATGACGCCGCTGTCGTAGATGGCCCTGACATCCAATCCCAACTTTATCGGTTTGATGTCCAACTTCTCCAAAGCCCTCGCGACTTCAGGCTTGACCACTTCTCCAGCCTTAACGACGGTGACGGTCTCCTTTATTACGATCTTGCCCCTCTCTATCGCAGCCGGCAGTCCAGCCGCCTGCAGTTCACCTATTATCGGACCGGGCGGGAATGGGGTTGGACCCTTCTCGACTACTACATCCACTGGCGAAACCTGCCCCGGTTTCAGCGGCGAAGGAACCTTCGTCTCTTCGATCATCTTGAACAGCTTGAACGGGTTCATGTCCGTAGCGACGATGGCTGTCTGATCGTAGATGAACTCCTTGAGCCTTTCGAAATCTCCGCCCAAAGCGTCAATTGCCTTCTCCAAGAGGGTATTCTTGACCACCTTAATCAGAGCCTTTCCTCTGAAGTCCCTCCTGATCTTTTGCATCTGTCCGGATGGAACTCCTCTAAAACCTACGATCGCTATTACCGGATAACTCGAAAAGATCTTTCTAATCTCCTCAACAGCCTGCACCTTCCACTTCGGCGGAGATCCTCTTACAGCCGCCATTTCAAATCACCCTCACGGCAGGACCCATTGTAGTTTTAACGTATATCGACTTTACGTTCTGGCTTGGGTTTTCATACTTATTCTCAACGACCTTAAGTATTTCCAACGCATTTTCCGCCAACTGCTCCGGATCCATGTCTCTCTTACCGATCGGAGCGTGGAACGTCGGCTTGTCTCTCGTTCTGATCTTCACCGACTTCTTCAGCCTTTCAATGAACGGTTTGGGATCGGCTAAAGGCGGAATCGGCTGTGGCATCTTTCCTCTCGGCCCCAAGATCGGTCCAAGCTTCCTACCTATTTCCGGCATCAACGTCGCTTCGGCTATGAAGAAATCGATTCGCTTTGCAAGTTTCTTTGCCTGCCTCTTGTTCTTTGCAAGCTCGTCTATGTCTTCGGGCGAGAGAACCACATCCGCCCCGGCATCCTTAGCCTTTAAAGCGGTTTCTCCCCTTGCGAAAACTCCGACCTTTCTCGGCTTACCCAAGCCGTGCGGAAGCATGACTATAGCGTCGATTCTGTTCTCTGGTCTTCTCATGTCCACGTTTTTCAAGTTTACAGCCATCTCCACCGTTTCGACGAACCTCCTCGGTTTCGCCTTCTGTATCGCTTCGCTTATTGCCTCGACGAGCCTCTCTTTTTCAACTAACATTTAATACCACCCCGTAGTCCCAACGGCGTCCGCCTCCTACGGACTCTCCCATGCCATCACCAAGATATTTTAAGTTATCGCTGATCGGCACTTACCGAAACAAATACGATACGGCTGGAGGACATTTAGAGGGACTAAGTATTTTTAACTTTTTGGAACGCAAATTAAAAAATAATCGAACGTTAGGTGGAGGATCCGAAGTGGGCTAAACGAACATTACTCCCTTTATGTCGCCGAATTTCGTTTCCTTTCGCATAACCTTTTCTATGGCTTTAAGGAAGTCGTCCATCTTCACGGTAGTTCTGTCCTCCCTTATCGCGAACATTCCGGCTTCGGTGCAAATCGCTTTGATGTCTGCTCCGCTGGCTCCTTCGGTTAGATTCGCAAGTTCCGCGAAGTTAACGTCATCGGCAAGCTTCATCTTCCTCGTGTGGATCTTGAATATCTGAATTCGTCCTTCGTAGCTCGGCAGAGGAACCTCTATTATCCTGTCGAATCTGCCCGGTCTAAGGATGGCCGGATCCAATATGTCGATTCTGTTCGTTGCTCCGATGATCTTGATGTCTCCTCTCGGATCGAACCCGTCCATCTCGGCAAGCAGTTGCATCAAAGTCCTCTGAACCTCTCTATCACCACTCGTATCGCTTGCGGTTCTTCTCGCAGCGATCGCATCCAATTCGTCTATGAATATTATCGAAGGTGCCTTCTCCTTCGCAAGTTCGAATACCTCCCTGACGAGCCTCGCACCCTCGCCTATATACTTCTGAACGAACTCGCTACCTACGACCCTTATGAAGGTGGCGTTGGTGTGATGAGCAACGGCTTTTGCAAGTAGAGTTTTTCCGGTTCCCGGTGGGCCGTAAAGAAGAACTCCTTTGGGCGGCTCTATTCCGACCTCTTCGAACAACTGAGGTTTGAGCAGTGGGAGTTCTATCGCCTCTCTGATCTCCTCGATCTGCTTGTCCAAGCCACCTATGTCCGCGTAAGTTACCTTCGGTCTCTCCTCTACTTCGAACGCATATACCGTGGGATCCTTCGATGAAGGAAGAACGCTTACAACCGCTAAGGTCTGCTGGTTAAGAGCGACTCTAACTCCGGGCTTAAGCTCTTTAGGATCGATATAGTGAGAAGCGTAAACTACAAACTTGGGACCGGTCGAGCTTTTAACTACAACCCTACCGTTGTCGAGGACATCCGAAATCACTCCAACGATGAGAGGAGGCGATCTCAACCTTTCGATCTCGCTCCTAAGTCTCCTAACTTCCCTCTCAAACCTTATCCTTTCGGTTTCAGCGAACCTCTTCTCATCTTCAAGCTTACGACAAAGTTCTTTAAGCTTGTAATATTCCTCCTCAATCCTCTTAAGCCTGAGGTATTCCTCCTCCAATCTTTTGAGCCTGTCAAGTAAATACGAATAATCCAAGGACTCCACCGCAACGTCTTCCTTCGGAATGTCTTCTCCGCCCACTTCGGAACCTCCAATTAACTATATATTCAATCAACTATAAGAACTTATTGGAGTTTATCGACCTTCAAAACCAACATCCTTAGCGGGTGTGGAGGATGGAATGCGAGATCTGCGGAAGGGAGATTAGGGGTAGGGGTTTTAAAATCATCGTCGAAGGATCCGAAATTACCGTCTGCGAGCATTGTAAGGATTACGGTGTCGAAAAACCCAGAGTTCCCCAGAAGAAGCCCTTTGTTTCGGTTCCGAAGCCGAAAAGCAGACCGAAGGTGAACACTACCATCGATCTCGGAGATGAGCTCGTCGAGAACTTCCACATCATAATCAGAAGGGAAAGGGAAAAAAGAGGCTGGAGTCAGGAGGATTTAGCTAAAAAGATTCAGGAGAAAGTTTCTCTAGTCAGAAAGATTGAAAACGCCGAAATAACTCCGGAACCGGAAGTAATCGAGAAGCTTGAGAGAGTCTTCGATATAAAGCTGAGGGAGAAAGTCGAGGAGGTCAAGGTGGAAACTAAGAAGATCGACCTGACTCCAACGCTCGGAGACATAGTGGTTATAAAGAGGAAGAAGAGGTCTTAACCCAGCACTTATTCGGACATTTGGCGCAGAAACCCTTCTCCCAGCATCTGTTCCAGCAGACGACGTTATGCTTATAAGCGTTCGAACAGCATGCGGATCTGAAGACGATCAAACCCATATCTTTCGCGAAATCTTCCAGAATCCTCTTCCTTTCGTAGTATTTTTTTGGTAAACCGTTTATTCCGAGCTTCCTCTTAACCTCCCTCGTCAGTCTGAGGTTTCCCAATATGATTCTATCCGTGTAATCTGCTATAACCTCGATGCCCTTCTTGTAAGTCTCCAGATCGATCATCGGCAGTATGGGTCTCAAAAATACGCCTCCACCGATCTCACTACAAAACTCAAGCCTTTCGGATGGTGGAGGTCTTTTCGGCTCAAATTTCTTGCAGATGTCGTCGAAAGGTATGCACATGGAAGTTAGGGTGTCGACCCTTCTAAGAATTTCGACAAGATCGTAATCGATCTCTTTCGTCGAGATCTGAATGGGATTGCCGAGTTTCAGCATTTCCGTTAAGAACTCCCTCGTATATTTCGGATAATCCAAGGGTTCGCATACCGCACCAACCGCCACGAAGCTCTTTCCCGGTTCGAAAAGGGGATTCAAAAGAAGAGAATAAACCAAAGCCTTCGGACTCAGATCGACGAGCTTGGGAGGGGAATCGACATAACAGTATAGGCATCCTCCGTTACATCCCTTTGCGATGTGAACCGTAAATCCGCAAGGTCTCGGCTTTCTTTTGGCATGGTCGTTCTTTCTCGCTTTTTCGATTTCTTCGTCCGATAGCTCCGACTCGTATTTTCTTATGAGTCCCTCCTTCATCGCTGATTCGGCGTTTCAAGATACCTCTATTCTCTTGCTACTCTCCCAAAGCCCGTGCTTGTTGCAGTATGCCAGAGCAAATACGGTTCCGCTCTTTTCAAGCTTGAGCTTCAGCGTAACTTCCGGATTCACGTATTCGGGCGTAAATACGGCTTTAGCCAGCTTTATCGGATTGAAATCCCTCCCCTCCTCGTAAAAGTATACCTCGATGTATCTGATCGAATGATCGACTTTGCTCGGATGTCCGCTGACGTAAACTCTTAGCTCGAATTCCTCCCCAGCTTTAACGGAATCGGGACATTCTATGATCGGCTTGTGGTTCTTAGCTTTCTCCCCTTCAGCGTAGATCAGATCACCGAACCTCACGCTATCACCTCACAAGCATAACATATCCAAAGCGACGTAATAGGATTTGGAATGTCCGCAAGATGGACATTTTTCAGGCGGTTCTTCTCCGTAGTGGATGTATCCACACTCCAAGCAGACCCACGCAACTTCCTCGTCCCTCTTAAACATCGTTCCGCTCTCGATAGCTTCGAGCAACTTCTCGAACCTCTTCTTGTGGTGCTCCTCAGCTTTGGCGATAGCCCTAAGCCTTCCTGCCACTTCGTTCAAACCTTCCTCTTCAGCTATCTTAGCAAACTCTGGATACATCTTCTCCCATTCGTAGGTCTCGCCCTCTATCGCAGTTTTGAGATTCTGGACAGTGTCTCCCAAAACTATTGGAGCTTCGGCTTCAGTTTTAACGACCGCCGTGTCTCCTCTAACCTTCTGAATTAGCTCAAGCAAAGTCTCAGCGTGCTCCTTTTCATTTTCTGCGGTTTCCAAAAACACCTTCGCAACGAAAACGTAGCCCTCTTCTTTTGCGACCTTCGCGTAGAACGTGTATCTGTTCCTCGCCATGCTTTCTCCGATAAACGCCTTAACCAAATTCTCAAGCGTCTTCACAAAACCACCTCCATAAGATCCTTCGCAACGAAGTTGTAGAACTTCGCCCCGCAGTTGGGGCAAACTTCAGGCGGAGCGTTACCGTGATGAACGTATCCGCAAACTAAACAGACCCAATCCGTATCGGCATCCCTCCTAAACATCGTTCCGACTTCTATCTCCCCCAACAATCTTTCGAACTTTTCCCTATGCCTTTTCTCAACATCGGCAAGGGTTCTAAGCTTTTTTGCGACATCTACGAATCCCTCCTCTTCGGCAACTTCGGCGAGCTTTGGATAGAGCTCCTCAGCCTCGAACTTTTCGCCCTCGACAGCAGATCTTAGGTTTTGAACGGTATCGCCGAAGGTTATCGGAGCTTTGACCTCAACTTCCGCCGGTTCAACTTTGATCCTCTTCAGGAATTTCGCAAATATCTCAGCGTGACCCTTCTCGTTCTCAGCAACTTCCAAAAACACCTTACCGACAAAAACGTATCGCTCATCCTTCGCAATCTGGGAATAGATTACGTATCTGCTTATGGCGACGCTTTCACCGATGTAAGCTTTCAAAAGGTTTTTCGGAGTTTCCAAACGTTACACCTCAAAAAATAAAGATTTCAAAAATATTTAAAGCTTCTTGTAGCAGAACCACCAGTCGAAGCACTCGATCTCTCCGGCTTTTGCCTTCTCAAGCCTTTCCTTCGCTGTCTGCTCGTCGGTAGCGGGTGGAATGATGACTTTGTCGCCGATCAGTTCGTTGTTGGGCCAGTTCGCCGGCAAGGCAACTCCGTTCTCATCGCTCACCTGCAATCCCTTGACCATTCTAAGAATCTCGTCGATGTTTCTGCCAAGCTCCTGCGGATAGTATAGCATAGCCCTAACGATTCCCTTCGGATCGATTATGAATACCGCTCTGACTGTATTTGTCCCCTTAGCCGGATGGATCATTCCGAACTTCTCAGCAATCTTACCCTGATCATCTGCTATGATCGGAAACGGAATCTCGACGCCCAAGTTCTCCTTTATCCACTCAGCCCACTTGATGTGGCTGAAGACTTGATCGATACTTAGCCCAATAAGTTCGCAGTTCAGCTTCTTGAACTCATCGTAGCGTTTTGCAAAAGCGACGAATTCCGTTGTGCAAACGGGAGTGAAATCCGCTGGATGGCTGAACAGCACAACCCACTTGCCCTCGAAATCCTTCGGAAACTCGATAACACCTTTGGTCGTCAACGCCTTAAACTCCGGTGCTTTCTCACCTATACTCGGCATGCACATATTATAAACTTAGTTTTCTGAAATAAAAACATTTCGTTCGAAATTCGAACAAATGATATTTATACTACATGAAACATTGTTTTAATTATGGACGAAAAGGATGCGAAAATAATATCGTTACTGATGAAGAACGCGAGGATACCGAAGACGAAGATAGCTGAAGAACTCAACGTGACGGAAACGGCTATCAGAAAGAGAATATCGAAGCTCGAAAGAGATAAAATCATCTTAGGCTACAAAGCCGTTATAAACTACAAGACTGCCGGTCTTTCGGCTTCGCTGACGGGCGTTGATGTAGAGCCGGATAGGCTTTGGGAGGTCATCGACAGGCTGAAGAAGATTGACGAGGTAAAGTCTATCTACTTAACGACCGGCGACCACATGCTGATGCTTGAGATCGTCGGGAAATCCGTGGACGATCTTTCGAAAATTCACGAGAAGATATCAAAGCTTGAAGGGGTGAAAAGGATCTGTCCGGCTGTCATCTTAGACGTTCTGAAATGAACATGCGGGCAATCTCCTTGACTTTCCTTTCGATTATCCGTTCTCCGTCGTAAAATCTGCCCGTTCTTTCGTCGTCGATGTAATCTCTCACGACATCCAAAGCTCCAAGTCTTCCCAAAGCCCAGACTGCATAGACTGCAAAATCTCCGGATTTTATCTCTTCGAGCACCTCAACGAGCTTATCGACGGGATTCGGGTAGGCATCCCTAACTATTTCAGCAGTTCTCCCAATTCCGTAAGCTACGTATCTTCTCTCGACTTCCCAGTCATCCAAAAGCGAAACGAACTTGTTCTTGAAACCTTCGAACACATCCGGATTGCTTCTTCCGATTTCCGCAATGCCCAAAGGGGCGCCAACGCAGTAAGCTCCGGACTCATCGCTGAGATGCCAAAAGAGGCGCAGTATGAAGTTTCTGGCTTTTTCACCCTTGCAGAGGTATCCGAGAGCTTCGGCACCTCTAAAACGGTAGAACTCGTTTGCATCGTAAAGGAAAGCCATTGCAAGGCGGGGAGAGAGTTTGTGAAACTCCCTTCGTTTCAGGTATTCTCTAAGCTCGTCCATTACATTATAAATGAACTACACATTAATTAATGCAACGATCGTTCGTCTACAATTTTCCCACTCCTCATAACCAAAATCCTGTCCGCTATCACTTCTGCAAGCTCCAAGTCGTGAGTTATGAAGAGGTAGGATATTCCGAGCCTCTTCTGAAATTCCATGAGCAATCTGACGATGGAAGCTTGAGTTGAGATGTCGAGCATCGATGTGGGTTCGTCGCAAACTATGAACTTCGGATTTAAAGTCAATGCCCTTGCGATAACAGCCCTCTGCAATTCTCCACCGCTCAACTCATGCGGGTATCTATTCAGGTGCTCCTCCTTAAGACCTACGGCTCTGATCAGTTCGAGGATCAGTTCCTCTTCCTCATTTCTACTGTCGGCGAGTTTGTGAATTCTGATGGGCTCAGCTATGCTGTCGTATATCCTCCACCTCGGATCCAAAGCCTCTTCCGGATTCTGCGGTATGAGTTGCATCTTAGTTCTGATCCTTCTGAGCTCTCTTCCCTTCAGCTTGGTCAGATCTACACCGTCGAAGATGACCCTACCTTCGTCCGGCTTGATCAACATCAACAGGATTCTGCCCAGAGTCGATTTCCCGCTACCGCTCTCCCCAACCAAAGCTACGGTTTCGCCATCGTATACAGTAATATCCACGTTATCGACGGCTACAACGGTCTTACCGCCGAATATTCCGGATTTAAAGACCTTTTTAATTTTCTTACCTTCTATCATAGAGCCAGCACCTTACAAATCGACCGTTCAAGTTTATGAGGGGCGGTTCGCTCTTACACCTTTCGCTTGCAAATTCGCATCTGTCCCTAAATCTACAACCCTTCGGCGGATTTATCATGCTCGGCTGGAATCCCTTTATGGGCTTCAAACCCCTCGAAGGAAGAGAATCGAGCAAACCCCTTGAGTATGGATGAAGCGGTTCGCTGAAAAATTCTTTAGCTGGGGAAACTTCGACTATCTTACCGCAATACATCACGGCTATCCTGTCCGCCAAATTTTCTGCGAAGTTAAGGTCGTGGGTGATTATTAACATCGTCTTATCTCCCACCTTTTCGAAGAGTTCGACGATCTGGGATCTTTTTGATGCATTCAATCCCTTCGTAGGCTCATCAGCTATTATAAGCTTGGGATCGGCGGATATTCCCATGGCGACGAGAACCCTCTGCCTCATCCCACCGCTGAACTGGTGAGGATAGTCCTTCACCCTACTTCTGCCGATTCCCAAGAATTCGAATAACCTTACGACCCTTGCAAACACTGATCTCTTGTCCGTTCGGAAATGTTCAATCACCGGTTCGGCGCACTGAAAACCAACTGTAAGCACAGGATTGAGCGAAGACTGGCTTTGGGGAATCCAAGCGATTTCTCTCCCTCTGATTTTTCTCATGTCCTCTTCGCCAAGCTCTATTAGATCCCGTCCGTCGAACAATACTTTTCCGCTAACTTCCGCGTTCTTCGGCAACAGCCTCAATATCGCCTGAGCTAAAACGGATTTTCCGCTACCGCTTTCGCCTATTAGTGTGAACTTTTCTCTCCTCTTAACTTCGAAACTGACACCGTCCACGGCTTTAACTTTTCCGGCATTCGTTCTGAAGTATACTTTGAGGTCTTCGATTTCGAGCATGTTATTACCCAAAGATTGAATAGTAACACGATTTATAACAGTTTACGTCTATAAACGCAAGGTCATCGCAAGCAATGTCGCACCGCCGGTAAGATCGGCAAACGCTTATAACCATAAGGTCGCCAATTCGATTTGTGAGACTCAACTACCTATTCTTTCACTCGGAAGACTTGGAGAAAATCGTTGCAAGCTTGAAAGGTCTAAAGCCCAAATTTAAGAAGTTCAAACGAACGGAAATTCTGGCATCGAATCATGCCGTGATGGGGAAGTATCGAAACGTTGGATTCGTAGTTTCGAAGGAGGATTTATCTATTCCGTGCGAATGCTTAGGCAAATTTACGGTTGAACTGTCCACAGCGGATGATACGTTTGAAATTTTTAAATATGGAAGATACAAGCTTGAAGACGAGGTTTTGAAAATCGATGCGAAATTCAGCGAAGAACTTTTTTACGATTACCTCCCCGCCCTGCTAATCGAGATCATCACAATCCGAACTCTAATCAACGAATGTAACCTTATAGCGGAGAAACTATCGGATGAAGAGAAAGCCATTATTCTAAGAATCTCAAAACTATCACAGATAGCCAAGAGCTCAAGCGACATTTCGGAGCTTGAGGAGATACTTTCAGAGATCACGAGTTACCACACAGACTTCTTCAACAAGTTCGTCAAATTTAAGGATGTCAACGAAGAGCTTTTTTCAGCCGTAACGAGAATCAGAAATATCGGCAGAGAGCTATCCCTGAACCTTGTCGAGTATAGGGACGCTATTGACAGACTCAGATATTTTGAATCCAAGTTCGAGCAGACATTAATCGGCATTAGGGATCTCTACACTCTCATATCCATAAGGCTCGACGCTCTCAGAAATAGAGAGTATCTGGAGCTACTGAGAAGGACATCCTCATTACAGGCGGCTGCAGCCGTAATCGAGTTCGTTGCTGTGTTCTACTACACTCTTAAAATCTGGGATTACTTCATGCCGATCGATAAACTGCCAGAATTCGCAACTTTTGGATTGCTAACAGTCTTCACGGCCTTGATTGTATTATACACGGAAGCTCTGAGCGAAATAATTCGTAATCGGAAAGTTTCCAAGAAGTTCGTAGTTCTAACGGTCTTACTTACGATTGTCGTAGGTTTGATGATCGCTACTCCCTCTTTAGGAGCTTTATAGCTCTTAGTCGTTCCTCTATCATCTTCGCATGCCTCTTTTCCTCATTGATGAGAAAATCCAAGAGTTCGGCGGTTTCAGTGTCTGCGTTCTCCTTCATCTTCGTATACACCTCGATAGCCTCCAACTCCATCTCTAACGCTTTTTTGAGTATGCTTTCAATGTCCATACCTTATTGTTAATTTTTAGACGATTTAAGCATTTACGACTGCACCCGCCGGATACTTTAATCGGTAAACGTTCCGTCCACCCTCGCACGGGTCACAACTCGAAGAACATCTTCAATACTTTCTTCAAACCTCTTCTGAGAGTTTCAGATGCCGTTGACTTCGAAATACCCAAGGCTTTTGCCATCTCCTCCAGCCTTATCTTCTTAGGACTGTCGAAGAAACCGCCTTCAAACGCGAGTTTGAGAAGCATATACTCTCTATACGTTATTTCGTCATCCTCCGAAAACATCTCCTTACTCACGAGTTCGTAATTTATTCCGGATCTTTCGAGCACGGTTATCAGATTTTTAAAAGTTTCATCGTTGCAGACGACGTTCCAAATTATATCTTCGTGAATATCGGCGGATGGGACCATAGCTCCGGAATTTAGAATCTTCTGAGCTAAGGGACACCCGTGCTCGTCTATCACCATAACCGTCTTTCCGTCCGGAGTTTTAAGATTCACGAATGCTTTGATTCCCTTTTCACCCCTGCAAACGCATCTGAGCTTTAATACGGCGTTCGGATAACGCCTCGCTATGCAGTAATTCGGAATAGGTGTCCTAATCCTAACTCTGAGCATACATCAAATTTGATTTTTGGATATTATATTTTCGAAATTGTTCGCACGAATACCTATATCGTGTCTGTGGCAACATAAAATCATGGCGATAAAGCAGAAGGACGGTAGCTATGCTGTCGTTTTGGATAAAATCCTAACCACACCGCAAGAGCTCAAGAAGATTGCCGAAGCTTTGGAGAAGCACGGTGCGAAGTTGGTGAAGTTCAGCGAGTCGCAGAGGATGGTGGTCGTCGGGATCGATCCCGAAAAGCTCGATGAGTTGTGTAGGGAAGCGGGAGTTAAACTCGCGCCGGCTGTCGGTAACGTTGTGAGGAGCGTGAAATTCTGTCCGGGCAATGCTTTGTGCGTTATGGGTCTGCAGGATACAATTGGCATAGCCGAGAAGCTCAAGAAGTTCGAAGGATTGAATTTGCCGTCTAAGATGAAGATAGCAGTTTCTGGCTGTCCGAATTCCTGCACGGAGCCGGCTGTTAGGGATATAGGTCTAATGGGAACCAAAGACGGCTTCACCGTATTCGTCGGAGGATCCGCCGGAAGGAAGCCGAGAATAGGCTGGAAGTTGACCGAAAATATAACGCCCGATGAAGTAGTCGAGCTTGTCGAGAGGATAATCGACTTTTACAAGAACAACGCAAAGAAGGGGCAGAGATTGGGCGATTTCATAGAATCGATCGGCTTCGAGAAGTTCAGGAACGCCGTTTTGGGTTGAAGTTTTAAGAATTACAGGTAATTGACGATCGCCCGTTTAACAACTTTTTTCAAAGCCTTTCTAATCAGGTTGGATGCCGTAGCTTCGGATATGTCAAGTATCTTGGCCAATTCTCTGAGTTTTATTCTTTTCGGATTTTCGAAGTATCCGTATTCCAATGCGATTTTCAGTATCTCAAGCTCTCTTAGGCTTAGTTCTTCGTTATTTTCGAAGAATGCTGACTTCCAGACGAGTTCGTAATTTATATTCAAATTGTCCAGCGATTCTACGACATTCCTGAACTCTTCCCACGTGCATGCGATTGTCCAGAAAATTTCGTCTTTTTTAACCTGAGCTGATAGAACGATAACTCCAGAACCGAACAACACTTTTGCGAGTTGGCATTCGTGGTAGTTTCTGACGATTACGTCGTGCGCGTTCGTCGGTTTAAAAGTAACGAGAGCCTTTACTTTGCCATCTCTATCGGTTTGAACCCGTTTAATGATCATGACGTCACCGCGACGCTCTATTCGGCAGTCTTTTGGAATCTCCGTTTTTATAACAACTCTGAGCATGTAGCTATAAGCCATGTTATACGATTTAACCATTTCCGAACCAAAATTAAATAAAACATTTTTATATTTTTAAACATCTTAGACTAACCTATTTTCGTTTCGGTTGTCCTATCTGAAATGAGGTGATTCCGTTGGTTTATAACGGTAAAAATCCGAAAGGTTGGGAAAGATTGTTTGCGAATACCGTAATCGTTCTAACCGTAATAACGGCGGTTTTGATCTTGCTCACCAATACGGCGTCGGCTCTAACGTATGAAGACAAGCCGAACGTAACGGCTTATATCGTCGGTTCTAATCATCTAACGAGGGGAAACTACGAAATACTGAATGTAGTGGTTTACAATCCGGCGGAGAGGAAAAAGGTGGATTATGCATATGAGGAGGAGTCGATGTTTTTCTCCGGCAGGGAAAACATGCTATTCACCGCTTACAATGTCGAGTTAAAGCTCGAAGGTAATGGGTATGTAGAGGTCAAAACGCCGGAGCAGAAGATTCCCGCTCTACCGCCCTTTAAACCCGTTCGTTTGCAATTCGTCGTTAAGGTGGATGACGATGCCAAGACCGGCGAATATCTGCTAAAACTGAGAGTCAAGTTTGACAGAATAGACGGCTTGGAGTATCTCGACACGTATCCGCCGCAGGAGGTTCCTGTTCAGAAGGTCGTAAGTGGCACAAACGAAACATTAACGGAAGAATACAGGGTTCTGACTGAGGCTTACAAGATAAGGTATAAGGAGGTCTCTTTTGAGATCCCACTAACCGTTTACGTTGAGGAAAAGAACGTAAGGCTTGAGATAGCCAACGTAACTGCGGAAAACATGATGGGTAGGGCTAAAGGCAGAGTAATCGTTTGGGTCAAGAACGTTGGCGACAAAACGGGGAGGAACGCATACCTAATTTTGGAAACCCCTCCCGGCTTTACAACTTCAACTCCGCAGAATGATATGGCAACTCCTGTTCCTATGCAAATTCCATCAGCCATGCCTTCGACAACGCCAGCACTTGCTACAATCAAGCCAACGGCAGTGCAACCTACCGTGACAGCTTCAGTATCACAGCCCACATACTACATCGGTGATTTTAAGCCGGGTGAAGTCGCCAAAGCGGTCTTTTACGTCAAGGTAAACGTCAGGGAGGAGGGGAACTACACGTTCAAGGTTAGGGCGGTTTATCTGAACGAATACAATCAGACGGAATACAGCAACGAGGTTCCGTTTGGAGTTCACGTTGCAAAAGCTCCCGATTTCAAAGTTAAATCCGTTCAAAGCAAAGTTTACGTAAATACTAAGGGTGACGTGATCGTTAAGATAGTTCCGACTGTAGATTTGAAGGACGTGAGCGTATACATCTCAACAAGCCCACCGCTCTCAGTTTTGAGTGCTAAATACTACTTGGGCGATGTGAGGGCTGGAGAAGAATACACAGCGGTTTTCAAGATTCAGGCTTCCAATGATGCCAAGCCCGTAACGTATCCCGCTGAGATAAGGCTGAAGTATAGGTCGCTTGACGAATACTTCGAGAGCGATCCGATAGAGATAGGTATAAAGGTAAATCCGAAGATGAGGCTGGAAGTCTACGGAACGCCGAAGATTCAAGCCGGTAGCGAAGCAGTAGTCGAGTGGACAGTCAAAAACGTCGGTAACTTTACGATCAGAGAAGCCACAGCAAGGCTGACGATAGTCGATCCGTTCTCGTCGAGCGACGACACAGCCTACATCGGCACACTTAAGCCCGGAGAAACAGCCGTTGTAAAATTCAAACTTAAGGTTGATAGAGACGCGACTCCGAAGCTCTACGGACTAAATCTGGAAGTCAAATACAAGGATCCGGAAGACGAGTGGGCTGTCAGCGAGCCCGTTAAGGCTGTTGTAGAGGTAACGCCGGCGAAAGCGCCTTACGGGCTAATTCCACTTCTGATCTTTTCAGCCGTTGTTGTCGGATTCTTAGCTTGGAGGAGGCGTAAGAAGTGATGTTCGAAGAGTTTTTAGAGAGAACGGCAAGATTCATAGCAAGAAGACCGGGTTTAGTAATCTCAATCGTTTTAATATTTATCATACTCTCCGCGATCTCGGCAACCAACATAAGGTTCTCTCCGATGAAGTATGAGAACTACATACCAACAGACGATAAAGTCCTGACGCAATACGATCTGTATAAGAAGGACTTCGGTGTAAGCGAGAATAACGTCGTTATCTTCATCAGAGGGGACAACGTCCTTAACAGAGAGGTTTACGAATACATGCTCATGTTGGAGAGAGATCTAAAGCAGATCGATGGAGTTATTGATGTAATATCCCCCGCATCCGTAATCTTAAAAATTAACGGAAAACTACCGCAGAACGAGGCTGTTCTCAGAGAGTTAAGTGAAAAATACGCTTCAAATTTGATAATTTCCCCAAGCTGGGCTATAATGGTCGTTAAGCTGTCCGAAATGGATCAGGATAAGTTAAACGAGATTGCAAACCAGATCGAGCGTGTCTTGGAATTTACACCGAAACCGGCTGGAGTGAACGTTGAGGCAACTGGAAATCCACTGCTCGACGTTCAGATAATAAAGAGTGTCCAAAGGAACATGAGGTTGACGGCCAACTTCTCGGTTATATTGATGATTTTGATTCTTTTTACGATGTTCAGCGGTGTTGTTAGAAAAAGGATGATGGCATTAACGCCCCTCGTTATGTCCGTAATGTCCGTAATCGTGGTTGTAGGTTTGATGCCAAGGCTGGGAATCAGAATGAACAGCTATCTTTCTTCGATGATTCCCATTCTGATCGGTTTGGCGATAGAATACGCCGCGCAGGTTCAGAGTAGGTATGAGGAGGAGAGGTTGGAGGGCAAAAGTAGGGATGATGCAGTCGTTCTGGCGATCACGAGAACGGGTTTGGCGGTTTTAATGGCCATGCTTACCACCGTAATTGGATTTATGTCGATGACAGCTCTTAAGATCCCCACTCTCGCTTGGTTCGGTATCTTGATGTCTTTAGGTTTGATAACGGCTTACTTACTTTCGATGACCTTCCTTCCAGCGATTTTGAAGATCGCAGATAAGGTAGAAACCAAGGATGTTAGCGGAAGTGAAAGAAAAATCGGATTGCTTGAACAAATGTTGGTAACGATTTCGAAAATTACCGCCTCAAATCCCAAGAAGATTTTAGCCCTGGCGTTGGTGCTCATAATCATCGGCAGTTACGCCAGCACGCAGGTTAAACTTGAGACCGACAGAAAGAAGTATTTCCCGCAAGATCTCCCGGCGATAGTTAGATTCAAAGAACTTGAGAAAACGATTGGTGGACAGAATACGTTTGTCGTAGTGCTGAGCTGTGACGAACTAAACGCTAAAACCCTCAAAAAGGCTGACGATCTGGCTAAATATGTTATGGGAAGAGAGGATCTGGTATACAGCTACGATTCGCTGTCGAGTCTGATAAAGAAGTTATTCGGTAGATTGCCGGATAACGATGCTGAGCTGTCCATGATACTATCAAAGATCCCTCACGAAGCTATTAAGCAGTATTATTCGGATGGATTGCTTGCAATCTACTTCAAGACCAATGCGGATACGCATGACAAGAGGTTGAAGCTTTGGGACAGCCTTAAAAAGGACGTTCAGTTCTTCGGCTGGCACGAGGGTTACTACGTAACTGGACAATCGATCGTGATG
>JALVJV010000006.1 GCA_027028145.1 Archaeoglobaceae archaeon
TCCTACGGCAGCAGCTCCAATTCCGCTCTCACCAAGTCCAGCTCCAATTCCAGCCAATCCTACAGCTAAACCAGCACCAACCGCAATCAATCCCCTCGCAATCGCTTCTTCCGCCATTCACACCACCTCCAAATAAATTAAATGTGTGGGACGAGATCCCACAGCCTATACCCGAACAGCAATATCAACACCATCAACGAGAACCCCAACACCAGCCTCAGCGTGGACACTATCCAGTAATACTTGACGAACCTCTCTATGTTTTTGTCGCTTAACACCCTTTCCTCCATGAACCTCCTGAACTTCTCTTCCCAGCCCTCGAACATGTTAGTGGAAGGCGAACATCAGTATGAATGCGATGACGAGACCGAAGATAACGATTGTTTCTGGGATAACTGTGAACAGTATACCGAGACCGAAGAATCCCCTGTCCTCTGCAGTCGCTCCTACGGCAGCAGCTCCAATTCCGCTCTCACCAAGTCCAGCTCCAATTCCAGCCAATCCTACAGCTAAACCAGCACCAACCGCAATCAATCCCCTCGCAATCGCTTCTTCCGCCATTCACACCACCCCCTTTACTCCAAAAACTTCTTTATTCTACCAAACGGCTTATACAACACTCCACCACCCTCAAGGAACTTCGTGAAGAACTCTACGTAGTGCAATCTCAAGGACTGTAAGCCGGGATCGAGGACACCGAGTATCAGATTTATCAGGTGACCTATGATAAGCACTATGACTCCGAGCACCGGTATGCACATTCCCTGCGGATCGATGAGTCCAACACCTATGAAGTTCATAACGAAGGCTATGTAGACCGAAGACAGACCTATAGCCAGAATTCTGGCGTAGCTGACGATCTGACCGAACCACGTCAGCAACTCGACCGCAAGTATGACACCCATCGCACCCATCTTTGGAACCTCAGCCATTACGAAGAGAACGAACCACACGAGTATCAGCGGCAGAGCGGCTAAGTAGAACATGTTCAGCCCCTGTTGCCATCCCTTCACTACTCCCGGCAATGGCAACGGCGGTATTCCGCTTCCCTCAGTTGGTCCGATTCCGAAGAAGTAGTGGAACACGCCCAAGTTATACGCGAATCCGAAGATTATGCAAGCCAAGCCAAGGACTCCGAGTATCCACGAACCCTTCTCGAGCATAGCCTCCTTGAAGCCGTGCTCCTTTAGCACGGTGTAGAAACCGAGCGCGAAGCCCCAGAGGATCTTGAAGATACCGACGACGATCGTTACGAACAGCAGAACCTTGATGCCCATTGGAGAAACTCTATCAAAAGCGGGCTCGAACCGGTTAATACCGATAGCATGGAGAATGGGCCACAGGAAGTGCCTGAATATGTCAATTTTACCCTCCTCTACGGATACGAACGGCCCGAAGCATTCACCGTATATGAAACCGAAGAATATCGATACTATACCGGAATACAAGCCTATGTTGAGTAGTTTCTGCCAACCTTCGGTCTTGAAGATCCTCTTAAGGAACAGACAAAGAGCGGCGATGATCGCACCGTAACCAACGTCGCCGAGCATCGCTCCGAAGAACAGCGGGAAGAATATCGCCATTATTGCAGTGGGATCGATCTCGTGGTATTTGGGTGTGGTGTAGGTCAGCGTTAGGATCTCGAAGTTTCTAACACCCGGCGGATTCGTAAGCTTCGTCGGCGGTTCGAATTCCTTGTCCTCGAGCTTTTCAACAGTAACCTTACCGTTCGTTTCGGATTCAACGGTAGACTTGAACTCGTCGAAGCTCTTCGCTGGAATGTAGCCGACTATAACAAACGCATATTTCGAAACGAGCGACTTCAAAGGAAGCTCCGACTTTTCAAGTTCCATGCTAAGATACTCTTCAATTGCGAGCATCAGTTCAGCTTCTCTCGCCTTTAGATCTTCGATCTCCTTCTCAAGCGTTGAGATCTCATCCCTAAGCCTCGATATCTCGGAGTTTATTTCGGCTATTCTCGAATCGTAGTCTTCAATATCCGGAACAGTTACTTCTCTAAAGCCCAACTCCTGAAGAACCCTGTAAACCTCCTCAGCGTGCTCAACCCTTACGAAAACGGCAACGACGTATTCCTTACCGTAATCTTTCAGAAAGACCTCGTAGTCCGATGTTATGCTTTGAATCTTCGGCGAAGGGTCGGCTCTTATGAATCCGACGAAAGCCCTGATCGTTTTGTAACCTTTAAGCAACTTAGGCGGAATACCCAAAGCCTTCAGAGGTTCTATGACCTTAAGCTCATCTTCAAGCGCTTTTATCTTTTCCTGAAGCTCCTTTATCTTGTCGATCTTAGCGCCGATCTCGGTTCGGTATTCCTCAAGCTTTCTATCGAGTTCGGCTTTGATCTCTTCTTCCCTATACTTCCTTCTCGGAATGAACTTCTCTGGGTCGAGTTTGAGGTATGAAAGGATGCTCCTCAGCTGAACCAAGCTCTTGGAGATAACTCCAGCTTTCTCGAACGGTTCACCGAGTTTGAAGTATTCATCCTCAACCGGATCCTCGATGTGTATGAGGTTGAGCCGATAGAGAATCTCGGATACCGTTTCGAAGTGATCTTTAGGTCCCACTACCGAGACCTTAACCATCCTTTCCGGCTTAAGCATACTCGATCATCCCTATAAATTCTTTATATAAAAATTCAACAGCGTTTTGCAAATTCGCTTTACCCTTCGACTCAACCTCGGAAATCTCCTTACTGAGGGAGTTCCTTATCTCCTGCTTCTCCTTTTCAATTTCGGCTTTAGCCTTCTCTATTATTTCGGCTTTGATCTTCTCAGCCTCCTTTTCTGCATCTTCGATGATCTGCCTTGCCTTCATTTTAGCCTCGTTGATGATCTTCTTCTTCTCCTCCTCGGCTTTCTTGATGTCCTCTTCAACCTTCCTTTCAGCCTCCTTAATTTTTTCAAGAATCTCTGTTTTCTCCATGTCTATCACCTTTGATTTATTGTTGTTAATAATAATCAACAATGCAACCGCTACAAAATATTTAAAATTTGCTATTTTTGCTATTTTAACGATTTATAATTCCGAAAAGTTCAACCACCACTGAAAGGCGGTAGCAAAGCGACGACGTCATCATCGTTCAACTTCCTGTTCAAATCGTCAACCTTACTGCAGTTTACAACGACCGTAACACGACTCAAGTGCGATCGAATTTCGGGATACATCTCAACCAGCTTCCTAAAAAGATCATCGATCGTATCTGCTCTTACTACGATCTCCCTTTCGCCGACGATTTCCCTAAGATTTGCGAACAATTTTACCCTCACCATAGCTCCAAATAACTCAAACTTTTTTCGTTCCCGACAAGCACGCCGGAATCACACAGCTTATATACCTTTCCGCCGTAAACCTTCTCATCGTTTATATAAACACCGTCGGAAGTCGCGATAGCAACCGAATCATCCAACATCTTGAGATCGAAAACGACGTTTTTGAGATCAAACGTTTTAACGATTTTACCGTTCAGATCGCATACGCTAACCCTGTTCGACGAAGCAAAGGCAACGTAATCGCTATTTGCGGAAACTATCGGAGATTCCGCTCTTATCGACCAACCGAGGGTGCATAAGATCCCGTTATCGTTAAAGAATACCGCCCAATCATCTACGACCAAAACCCCCTTAGACTTAAATTCGAACTCCCTTCTCTTTGGATAGACCACCACCGATCTACTACCGGTTCCAACCGCTAAGATATCGTCGAAATCCATGCTGATTACGAAATCGCCGAAATCCTCGCGATACACTTCTTCACCGTCTAAGCTGAATACCGATACCTTATCGTTCATAAAACCGGAAACGACAGCCAACCCTTCTTCGGAAAGTCGAACAAACTTAACATCATCGGGTCTTTCCCAACAACTTAAAATCGAAATTCTCTGCCTTTTCCAAATCTCTCTTCCGTTTAGATCGAATACATACACCTTGCCATCAACGAAATCCGTCCCGACCGCAACGTATCCATCGCAAACGTCAACCGCAGTTACGTTGACGTCGTTAAAAGGACCCCTGTAATACGTGCCGATCAGCTTCTTCGACCATCTCAGTCCGCTGGAATCGAAGAGGAAAATCCAACCGCTCTCGCTACCGAAAGCGATGAAATTCCCGTCACATGATGAGCAGAGTATCGGATTGTCGAATCTGTAAGACCACATAGAGATCACAATAAAAAAAAATGGAATTTAAACTCTTGGTGCCCACAGCGGTAGCTTTTGCCATGCTATTGGTCCGAACACGTAGACGCTGAGTATGAATCCGAGTATTATTACGATAGTAGCACCTATGAAGAACGCGGCCCAAGGTCTCGCACCGAACTTCATGAACTCCCTGAACCTCGTGGTCATACCGATGCTGAAGAACGTGAATATGAACGTCCACGTCCTCATCGTCTTTATGGGCCCTATCAGGTTCGGTTTCATGTAGTGCATGTATTCGTATGGACTGGCGCTCATCGTTATCAGGGTCATTACGAACGATGCAAGCAGGAATCCGATGACGAACTTCGGGAATCTCCACCAGATCTCCATTGCGGAAGGTCTTGCTCCCGATTCCTCTACTTCCCATCTCGTCGTTGCAACGATCGCCATAACGAATGCCCAAAGCCCTATCCAGATGTCTCTACCTATGACTTTCATCAACGTATACGCCCATATCGTAAGCTCATGAGCGTCTGCGGCTATGTTGCCGATGGTAATGGTCGGAGCTACGTGCGTTGCATACCATTCACCATACCACTCCGCCGCGGCGAAACCCGCAGCGTCAGCGAATTCCGAAGTTCCGATCCAAGCTCCGGCTTCACCGGGATGCATCTGTATGCTCATCGCTATCATTGGCAGGAGGAATATGGCAATTATTGCCGCAACGATAACAGCGGCTATTCCGAAAACGTAGTCCTCTTTCTTAGCCCTTACGGCAGCGGCCATTGCGATCGATGCCGAAACTCCACAGACCGCACACCCGGCACCAAGAACCGCGGAAGTTCTCTTGTCTATGCCGAGATACTGCCCGACGTAGAAGACGACCAAGAAAGCCGTTATCGCAACAGTTGCCGCCTGTGCTATGACGTAAGGACCAGCCATGTATATCAACGTGAACGGCAAAGTTGCACCGAGCAGAACGATACCAGTTTTTATGTAGTATTCAACTCTGAAACCGTCGTCCATCCACTTGGGGAATCTGAAGACGTTGCTGAGAATCAATCCGAGGATGACGGCAAGGATCGGCGGCTCCAAGTTGTAGTTGTGAACCCACTTGTTTGCCGCAACAACGAATATTATAACTGAAACAACGTAAACGAATGTAAACGACGGCAGAAATGTCTTCACTCTGAATCCCAAGATTTTACTGCTTATCGTAAACACCACTGCCCAAAACAGGTAGTTTATGACGTAACCGAGCCAGTTCTTGGAGAAGTAATCGACCACTTGCCCCCATTCCGTCCATTTACCCGGCGCTGAGACGGCTAAGAGTTTTAGGAAGTCTATGTTCTTCGTGTAGTAGCAGTATAGCGCTATTCCTATGACGATGAACGCCATCCATACTGCCCACCAGTCCTCTGTCTTCCATAGCGTTTGCCATCCCCTGACTACTTCTACTCTCTCTTCACCCCCTTCAGCCATGATTTCACACCTCAATATTTATTTAGATAATGACAGAAAACTTATCGATGTTGACCCGAAAATTGTCATATTGTGTCAACTTATAATAAAATTTTATTTAATTATTCAAATATTGCTTTACCTTCCTCCGTTATCTCTAAAACTTTAGATCTACCGTATTTTACCAGATTAATAAGGCCTTTACTTTTTAAAAGCTTGACTCTCTTCTTTACGGTGTTCCTTGACAGTCCGAGTTCATCCATAGTGTCCTTTATGGAAGGTTTTTCGCCGACTCTGTTTTTCATGTAAACGAACCTCAGCAGTTCATACAGTTCGGGTTGCAGTTTGACCTCCTTCCTCTGCAAAGGTTCACATTCGATTCGTAGTAGGGAATACCGCCTACCGTCGAACACATCGGGTTTGGCAACGAGTATAAGAACTCCCCTCCTCAATATGTAAAAGTCCTCCCTTAATCTTTGAATCAGAGATAGGAGGGAGTCGAAGTCGACCTTCGTTATCAAGTAGTCGAGCTCAAGAATGACAACGTTGTTCTTCTCCGGAAGGTTGGACAGCACATCCTCGATTACATCAACATCCGGCGGAATCGAATCCTTACTCTTTCTTTCCGATAACCACAGCACCCTGCTGTTCGTAACCCCGACATCCTCAGGCAACTTTCTCGTTATAATAGTCCCCTTGAACCCCATTTTCGTCATATCGGCTAAAACTTCCAGAGCTACATCCATGCTATCGGTAAGATACAACCGACCGATGTCAACCCTGTATTTAAGCATCCTTCTGATCATCTCCATCTCAGACCTAACCTTATGAGTGGCGTCTCTGGCTATTACGGAAATTCCCGACAACCGACCGTTCTCGATAATCGGCGAAACTGTCACTTCGACATCTATTATCCTTCCGTCCTTGCACCTCCTCTTCCCGTCGAAGGATATGCTCTGCAGGTTGCTCCTTATCTTTTGAAGGATGTGTTCGGTTTCGCTCCGTAGACCTTCCGGTAACAGCTCTTTTGAGTCCATACCTATAGCCTCGTGTTTCTTCCAGCCGAAAAGTTTCTCGGCACCTTTATTCCAGCTCGTTATCTTTCCGTTGAGGTCTATCGAATATATGGCATCCTGCGAATTTTCGACTATGTTAGCCAAGTATCTGAGCTCGGACGTCTTCCTTTCGAGTTCTTCATACGCTTTCCTCAATTTTTCCTCGCTCTTTTTCTTTTCCGTGATGTCCCTCATTATAGCTACGAATCCAGTTAACTCTCCGTTTGAGTTGTAGATGGCGGTCAGAGTCTGGTCCACAACTATCCTCCTACCGTCTTTAGTCAGCCTTATCGACTCTATATCTCTCGCGTAACCTTCAATCACAGCCTTTCTGAAGTTCTCTCTGCAAAGCTCACGCATATCCTCCGGCATCAAAACCGTGAAGGGCTTACCGATCATCTCCTCTGCAGTGTATCCAAACATCGCCTCCGCTCCTCTGTTCCAAGATACGATATTACCATCGACATCCAAGGACACGATGGCATCTATCGTATGTTCGGTTATCGCCGCAAGGTGCGCCATTCTCTCTTCAGCTTTCTTCTTGTCCGTAATATCCCTACCGATCCCTATGTAACCCACGAATCTGCCGTTTTCGTGCAAAGGATTTAAATTGAATTCGAAAATTCTGTCAGCGATCCGTGCTTCGAAACTTAGAGATTTTCCGTTCGGATCGGGCGTTTCGCTTACGAGCTCTTTTAAATTAGTTCCTATTATCTTTACTTCGCCGAATATATCGTAAGCCTTTGCGTTCGTGAAAGTTATGTTCAGGTTCTCATCGGTTTCGAACACCCAATCGTTTAAATTTTCGATTAGATTTCTATACTTACGCTCGGTTTCTCTTAAGACTCGCTCTCTTTCGATCAATTCCTTTGCTACTTTGTTGAAGAAGTTCGCAACGTCTTCGAACTCGTCTCCGGTGTTTATATTCACCTGAACGAACTTTCCGTTCAGCAGATGATCGAAACCTACTCTCAGCCTTTCCAGAGGATCGGTTATACTACCCGCGAGGAATACGGAGATACCCAAGATTATTATTAAAACGTATAGGTTGTATGCCAAGGCGTAATCGGATGGTAAATACTGTATCACGGAATACAGGGCGATCGTTATAACCGATATTATCAGGGAAGCAACGACGATTCTCAGGAATATGGACCCCATACTATCACCATCAGGAATACAACGGCGAACGCACACACCCATCCAGCGTAAGCCGCTATAAGCGGATCAAATCTCATGCGTTGTATGTCCTTCAAACTAACGGAGAAACCTACGGAAGCTAAAGTAATCGAGAACGCTATCGTGGAAATCGGTCTGAGTATGTTCAAAATGTCATCCGGCAGTATGTAGCTGGAGAAATACGATAAAACGAGAAAAGCCGCTATATACCACGGAACGTAATACCTGTGTTCGGAGTAGTATATGGAAGCCAAGAACGCAATTATCGCTATGAGGGCTATCCTAACACCCTTAACCTCAAGCGCGTTCTTAACCACATCACCGCCGAACGGCTTGGTAGCAATTTCAACGAGACCGGCTTGATGCAGGGTTGCACCGCAAAGGAAAGCGTATCTATCTAAAGGTATGGAAAAAACGTGCGACAGGTATGGTAACACCAAAGCTCCGGTTAATCCCACAATCGTTATGACGATTATCGCAGTTGAAAACTCCTCTTTTTTTGGTTTAACGAGCGAAGCAACTATTGCTATTGCAGATGCTCCGCATATGGCGGATCCGCAAGCTAATAAAAAAGACAATCTTTTATTCAAATTAAATATTTTACTGCTGAAGAAGTATACGGAGACCCACAGCAGGAAAGCGGACAGTATCGCAATTACGACGAGACCATGAGGTATACCTCTGCTTAACCTTATGTTGGCACCATACATGGCGATACCGATCGGCAGGGTTACGGACAGAACCTTTCCAGCGTATCTCTTGCAGTCCTCACTAAAGAAGCCGTTCGCGAATATTCCAAAAATGAGGGCGAGAAACAATGCGTCGAGCGGTGGGTAAAAAACGCTCATCAGGTAAGCCAGAATGCCGCATACGATTACCGCGATCGTTACCTTCCATTCGCTCATCATACCTCCTCAGCCCTATTTATAAGGCGGACTCCTTTAAATATTGCGGTGACACTTGCACAGAAAATGGATCAAACGGAATACGCTTTGTAGCAGGTCTTACACACTTCGGGTAACTCTGGTATTTCGAAGTCGAATCCCGGAACTACCGACAGCCTCCTTACGAACACGTTTCGAAATTCCTTATACTTTCTCCCGTTCCATATTTTCTTAAACTCAGTTTCTCTCAGATTTCCGAAATATACTTTGGGAACTGTGATCTCTCTACCGAGGAACACCCTTCTTATTACATCGGATTTTGTCGGGAGGTGAAGGTAAACGCACGGTGCAATACGTCCGTCAACAGTAACCAAGCAATTTTTAATCGGATTTTCCGCGCATACCAAACATTCCTCAAGCTTTACGGGTTTCACTACTACGTTCACTCCCGAATTTTTTGCCACTTTTTTGGCATCTTCCAAAATTCTCGTTAGCTCTCGATCTTCTTCATGTGAAAAGACCTTGAGTTCTTCCAAATCTTTTGATGGAACGTAATCCAAATTATTAGCTATAACCTCACTCACTCCGTATTCTTTCGCAATTTTAATCAGTTCGGGTAAATTTTTGACGGTATTCTTCATCATTACTGTCGTAACGACGATTTTTGGGATTCCGTATTCCGACAGCAACCGAATCCCCTCAAGAATTTCGTATAAGTCGCATCCCCTAATTTTTCTATGCTCTTCGAGTTTCGGACTTGCGATAGATACCGCAACCAGATCTATCCCCGCGTTAGCCAATTCTCTCGCGAATTCTTGAAGAAGGACGCCGTTAGTCGTAATCCCCACCGAGCAACCTTCCCTTTTCGCGATCTCGATCATCTCGATTATGTTAGGATTGAGTAGCGGTTCGCCCCATCCTTGAAGGTGAGCGTATCTAAAGAGCTTGAAAGGAACGTTTCTAAAGGTATCCAAATCCATGTGCTCGTGTATCCAATCTTTTCGAAATATACTCTTAGGACACATCAAACAGTTCAGTTGGCAGTGTGTGGAAACCTCAACCTGAACGCTACCGAGTTTTCTGCCGAACAATCTCATAAATTAAAATAACGAAAGTGATTTATCTTAATTTCCCAAATCGCAAACAGTGATCGAGACGGTGGCATCTCTGCTAAGCAGTATAGTGATGGTGTTTTTAGCCGCGATGCTATTCGTCAATACGGTCGAATACGTCGGTTGTAGATTCTCCTTAGGTTCTTCATTCATAGGAGCCATAATTTCCCCCCTATTTACTTCATTCCCAGAAATGGTCGTGTTCTTGGTTGCCGTCTTCATCGCGAAAGAGGAAAGCATAGGGATAGGAACTATATTCGGTCAGCCGTTCATGGCTTCGAGTCTTTCATACGGTTTGGTTGGGGTGGCGGCGGTAATCGGTTATCTACTGAAGAAAAGGGATAACCTGACTTTCAAGGTGGATAGATCTCTGATTATACCTTACGCATTCGTTACGATCTTTTTTCCCCTTACGATCGTGCCTTCGATAGTCGGTTTTCACAAGCTCTTCGGTCTGATATTTTTGGCATCATATTTCTACTACGTTTGGATGATGTATAAGAGGAAGCTCGCAGAGGTCATCGAAGAAGCCGACGATCTTTACATCTGCAGGATAATTCCGTATCCAACGGTCAGCATAGTAATTCAGTCTTTGTGCTCTCTAATACTGCTTTACATAGGCTCCGAAAAGCTCGTCGAGTCTGTAAAGGAATTGGCACTTCATACTGGAATGAGCGAAATGGGTTTGGCTCTCGTTATAGTTCCAGCGGCAACCGCGATCCCAGAAACGGTAAGTGCACTTATCTGGAGTTACAGAGGAAAAGATACGTTGAGCATAGGGGCTTTGGTGGGCGAAAAAATTCTTTATTCGACCTTCTACCCGGGCTTGGGTTTGCTGTTGACTTCGTGGGTTTTGGACGACCACGCCTACATGAGCGTTATCGCAACTACGATAATTTCGCTCATTTTTCTGTATTACATCGAAAAACAGAGGTTGCCCATTTACGCTCTGTGCTTCGGCTTGATATTCTTCGTCGGCTATGCAGTTTTAGTGTTCATACTGCATATGTGATCCCGTTGCTAACATTCCGAATCCCCTATCCACCAACACTTCCCCGTAATCCAAAGCCCTAACGCCCCTTACAAACACTACCTTCGGAAATATAGCTTCAAAGCCCTCATAAGGCGTCCATCCAGCTTTCGAGTGCAGATCTTCCGCTCTAATTTTTCTCACCTCGGAAAAATCGAAAACAGCTAAATTAGCATAATTTCCAATTTCTATTCCGGAATACATATCGAATCCGAAAATCTTAGCCGGATTTACTACGATCTTTTCAACTACCGTCTTAAGATCGATGATACCGTTTTTAACCAAGTTCAGCATAAGCGGATACATAACTTCCACTCCAGGAAATCCCGGAGCACCGTTCTTCTTATCCTCAATCGTATGAGGTGCATGGTCAGATGCGATAACATCAACCTTATCGATGTTCCTCAAAAGCTCTATCCTATCCCGCTCGGATCTTAAAGGAGGATTAACCCTCTCGAACTTCACCTTTCCCTTGGAAAGCAGAAGGTGATGGGGCGTAACCTCAGCGAATGATCTGCGGTGAATGATGTTCAGAGCTTCCGGAGTTGAGATGTGGCAGAAGTAGAACTTCCCCATTTCAACGCATCTTCTAACTGCTATTATTTCTGCCTCCTTCGGCCTTACGGATTCGTCCCGAATTAGTTCCGCATCCTCCGCATGAACCGTGATCAACTTTTCGATACGATCCCTAACGGATTTGAGGGTTTCGTAGCTTACCTGCATCGTCTTGTGCTGAAGGAAAACCTCGCCGACAGCGGGAATCCTAACATTTCGCTCTATTCTTTCAATTATCTTCTCGATCTCGCTCGAATTTTCCTCCGTCAAACCCAAATTGAGGGAGTAATCGACATAAGAAGTTCTATCAGCTTTTTCAATTCTCCTTAGATAATTTTTCTCATCAACTACGGGAGGTTTTGTATTCGGCTGATCGACAACAAGGCATATTCCTCCGTGCAACGCGGAAAGGGAACCGGATTCTATCGTTTCTTTGTAGCTCTCCTCGAAATCCCTAAAGTGAACGTGAACGTCCAATCCCGCTGGAAGAATCAAACCCTTAGAAACCTCAAATTTATCGTCCGAACGAATATCCTTGCGAATATCGACGATAACGCCGTCTTCCACAACTATACAGCCTTCAACAATACTATTTTTATAAAAAAATTTACCGGAAATTATCATTCCTCAACACGATGCTTGACGAGTTCTATCTTGCCCTCCTCCGGGAACACCTCAAGGTAGAGCGTATGCTCCCTCTTTATCCTGACCCTTCCGTCCTTTTCAACGAATTCGACCACAGCTTCAACGTCCCCGATCTTCATGTCTGGCTTCTCGATGAGCTTTTCAGTTGGCGTCAGCATCTCATCCAGACTCTTATATGCGATGTCGTGGAACTTAGAGGCATGCATGGCTCCTTTTGAGCAAGTATCGACACAGAAATGGCAGAATATGCATTTCGCATAATCTACGCACGGGTAATACTTTCCGTTCGGTGCCAACTTCATCTGAATCGCGTTGGCCGGGCATACGAACGCACACTGGAAGCAACTTATGCACTTAGTCGGATCGAACCTTATCAAACCTCTGAAGTTATCCGGATACTTCCTTCTCTCTCTGGGATACTGGATCGTCATCCTATTGGGTGCGAAGACCTCCTCCAAACCCGTTTTTATAGCCATCAGATGACCCTTAATCTGATCGACGATCTTCATGCTCGGAAGTTCAATCTTAAACGGCAATCACATCACCCCCGCAACTCTAAGGGCAACACTCAAGGCAAGCGATACTATTGAGATCGAAAGCAGATGGCTCCAGCTGAACTTCAATGCCTGATCGAGCCTTATTCTCGGATACACCGATCTGAAGAACACGAAGATTCCCATGAGAACGAGAGTCTTGATGAATAGGTATATTACCGGCATTAGATCGCCCAAAGCCGGAATCATCGGCCCATTCCAGCCGCCCAAGAACAGCAGTGAAAACAGCAAACACAGCAGATACAGCTTTTCGTATGCTAACGTCATAACGATACCGAACATGATACCGCTGTATTCGACGAACGGCCCGAATGCTATCTCCTGATCCGCTTCGGGTATCTCGAACGGGAACCTTGATGTAGCCATGGCAACTGCGATGAAGAACACCAAGCATGCGAGCGGATTGAGGATTGCTCCCGGAATAGTCTGCTTCTGAACGATCGTGTAGAGATCTGTTGATCCATACGTCAGAACCATAGCCAGCACGGCTATTATGAACGGTATCTCGTATGCGAAATACATGAAAGCCTCTCTGACTGTTCCTATATACGCAAATCTGCTGTTGGTAGCCCAACCGATGCCCAAGATTATTACGGGGATCAAAGCGATAACGGCTACGATGAACGGAACGGCATAAGGAGTCTTTATAGCAACTACGGCTCCGGCCGGGATTACCAAGATCGGCAGTAAAGCGGGAATGAACGAGAGAATCGGAAACTGTATGAAGTATGCCTTGTGAGCGTCTCTGTGTATAATCACCTCTTGGAAGAAGTATCTCATACCGTCCGCAAGGGGCTGGATTATACCACCAATCGGACGAGAGACATCGAGGGGCCCGTATCTCCACTGAACTTTGGCGGTTAACTTTCTTTCGAACCATATTATTATCAGCAGTGCTAACATCAAGCCGACCAATCCGGGAAAGATCAGAATGGCGAAAGCCGGTCTCCACAAAATCAATGCGACGATATATTTGATCACCGGAATCTTAAGTAGCTTGGCGATTACTGGCTGAAGGATCGGTATGCTGACGAGATTTTTTGTAAAGATGCTGAACAAAGTGTTTAACAGATTCATACGGATTTGTCGTAATAAATATTTTTAAATTTTGCTATTTATCACGTTCGATTAAAACAGTTCGTCCAACTTCTTCTGCTTCGGCATCCTTTCTATGTTGAAGAACCTTAGAGCCGCTTTTTTAACGTTTTCAACGAACTTCTTCTTAGTATATACACCCATCCTCCAAACATCCCTCTCAGCTATCTTAAGCGCTCTGACGAGAGACGAAACCTCCTCCAAACTCTTGAGTTCGTTGTCTATTCGAACGACCGCTTTAAACTCCTTTGCCTCTTCTATCGGCGGAATATCCACTATGACGTTTCCCTCGTCAACTCCAGCCATCTCAGCTATTTCGGCTTCAGCCCTCTTCGGATTTATCCTCTGAACTTCCGTAATGTTTATCTTGTCGATTCCGACGTATATCGCTCTCTTAAAGAGCTTCCTCGAATCTATAAGCCTCATCATTTCAGAGGGATATCCGTCGAGACTTCTCAGAAAAACAACGATATCGTAGTCGTCCATTCTGAGCAGATCCTCGGGTTTTAGGTATCCGTCCTCTATGCAGAACTCAACAGCCCTTTCAAACATCTTCCTGGCAATTCTGCAGACGTGGTGGAAGTAAACGGTGGGATACATCATATACCTCGATATCAGAAGAGATTCCGCCGCCTTAAGTCCGCCGGCTTCGATAACCATCCTCTTTCCTTCAAACGTAATCTTATTCAGAAGTCGTGAGATGTCAAAGACTCCGTAGGCAACTCCGGTGTAGTATGAATCCCTAACCAAGTAGTCCATCCTATCCGCATCGATATCCCCGCTGACTATGTTGCATTCCGACTGTCCCTTGATGTGTTTAACTATTCTGCCAATTCTGAATCCGAGTTCGTTCAGAACATCCCTGATTTCGCCCCTCTTCAGAATCCTTTCGACATCCTCATGGGCTATTTTAAGATACCTGCTCAAGATAGCTTCGCTACAGTGGGAAAATGGTGCGTGTCCGATGTCATGCAAAAGGGCAGATGCCACGATCTCCCTCTTCTCATCCTCATCGGCATCCATCTTTTCGACCAATTGTCTCGCTACGTGCATCGTTCCCAATGAGTGCTCAAATCTGGTATGATTTGCTCCGGGGTAAACGAGGTTCGCGAATCCGATCTGGCTTATCCTCCTAAGCCTCTGAAATTCCGGCGTATCGATTATCGCAATCAGCCAATCTTCAAGTCTAAGTTGCCCGTGGATCGGGTCTTGAATGAACTTCATTGAAGATAATTTGCTCGACTAAGTATATATTTATTAGGATTTTATTAAAATACTCATGCGATAGATTTTTTAAGCAATCTTCCCAAAATCGAACGAGGGGCCGTAGGGTAGCCTGGTTATCCTCCCGGCTTTGGGAGCCGGTGACCCGAGTTCAAATCTCGGCGGCCCCACTTCGGTCTCCGAACTTTTCGGCAAGGTTGCACATTATAAAGGCTAGGAAGATTTCCTAAAGTCGACCGACGTGGATAAAATTAAATTTTAAAAAAATTGTAACTCTACAGCTCTATTTCGAGTTCCTTCAGCTTCTCCGGCGTTGGAACTCCATCAACCCAACCTCTGAGCTTGTAGTATTCCTCCTTCATCTTGTCGAGCTCTACCACATGCCCCTTCGCCGGTCCTTCCGGCATCGGCTCCTGCAGTAATCTCTTCGGCAGTGTATCATCTTTTCCGGTGAATCCATACTTGTTCATTATGACCCTCTCCAAGTTGTAGATACTCTCACCTATCCTCATCACATCCTCGGCACTCATGTCCCAGCCGGTGACGGCTGATAACAGCTTAGCATAATCTTCGGCACCCAACGCGAACGTCGTAAACAGGCAGTTCACCGTCGAGTTCACGACGCACGTGAAGTCTTGGAACGCCTTCACCCACTGAGCCTTTCCTTCTATCGTAAGAGGATCGATCTTTTCCGGCAGTCCGAGTATCTCCGGTGAGATCGTGTAGCCGGTGACGTGGCATCCACCTCTGTTTGCGGTAGCGTAAGTCAAACCGATGCCCTTTGCACCTCTCGGATCGTAAGCTGGCAACTCCAATCCTTTAACGCTCATCGAGAGGTCTGGAGCACCGAAGATCTCAGCCAACCTCTTCGATCCCAATGCAAGATACCTTCCGAATCCCGCTTTGTATGCAGTCCTCCATACCGCCTCAACCATCGCGGCGGCGTTTCCAAATCTGAGATCTAAGCCTTCTAGCACTTCATCCGGAATGTATCCCTTCTCTCTAAGCTCCATGGCACAAGCAATCGTCGATCCCATCGAAATCGTGTCCAATCCGAGTTCATCGCAGAGATGGTTCGCCTTTATGATTGCACCCAAGTCCATTACGCCAGTTGCGTTGCCCAACGCCCATATGGACTCATACTCCGGCCCTTCGGAGTAAAGGATCTGGAAGCAACCCTCCTTAACTGCGGTAACCCTTCCACAGCCTATGTGACAACCCCAGCAGGCTTTGTTCTTGATCAGATACTTCTCAGCAAGAGTCTCACCGCTGATCTCATCCGCTTTATCGTTTACGCCCGTCTGCCAGTTCTTATACGGCAGTATCCCGGCGTTGTTGATTATGTTTACAAGAATGGCAGTTCCATACTTCTTAAGCCCCTCTCCGGTTACCGGATTCGTTCTGACCTTCTCTATCGCCTCCTTCGAAGCTTCTTCAAACTCATCCGGCTTAGCAACCTGAGGCCTTTCATCTCCGCCGACAACTATAGCCTTAAGCTTCTTTGAGCCCATTATCGCTCCTACTCCCGTTCTTCCGGCCGCTCTGTGTTCATCGTTCATTATACATGCAAAAAGAACCTGATTCTCGCCAGCAGGACCGATGCAAGCTACGCTGCACCTTTTTCCGGCTCTTTCCTTCAAAATCTTCTCTGTTTCAAATACGTTCTTACCCCATATGTCCTTAGCGCATCTTATCTCAGCTGTTCCGTCTAAAATTTCCAAATAAACCGGCTCTTCTGATTTACCCTCTATTATTATCGCATCGAATCCAGCAAATTTCAGGAACGGACCCCATCTCCCACCGGAATTTGCGCTCGCGATCGATCCCGTTAGAGGAGATCTCAACGCCATCACGTGGTATCTACCAGATTCCGGGAACCCCGCTACGCCAGTAGCCGGTCCTGTAGCGAAGATCAGAACGTTCTCCTCGCCAAACGGGTCTATGTCCCTCGGTGCGATACCCATCCTTTCGTAGGCTTTAAGATAATCGTATAGAATTTTTACCGCGTATCCCTTTCCGCCAAGGTATTTTTTGGCTATTTCCATGTCCGTAGGAACCGTCTTAATAGTTCCGTCGCTCAAGTTGACTTTCAAAATCTTACCCATATATCCGCCGCTCATCGAAACTTAGGTTAACGTGAGAGTATATAATAATGATCCTACACAAAAAATTTCGATATGTATTTTTAGTAATATCGGAAGATTTCGCCTATGTCGATCCATCAGAATTCGGTATGGAGGTAATACAGTCTTTCAAATCGCAAATCAAAACGTTTATACCCTTGCCGTGTAACGCTCAACTATGATTGCAGACGTCTATATCGAACTTAAGGAGGGCGTTGTCGATCCGGAAGGCGAAGCGACGAAAAAAGCTTTGAGACTTTTGGGTTTTAGAAAGGTTAAGAACGTTTCTACGAGAAAGGTTTTTAGAATAGAAATCGATGCGAAAAGCAAGGAGGAAGCCGAAAAGGAGATTAAGGAGATGTGCGAGAAGTTGCTCGCAAATCCCGTCATTCAGAATTACAGGATAGTTTGGATCGAATGAGGTGTATTTATGAAGGCGAAACATCGCTATAAGAAGGTTGACGTTCCCTTCGAGCTTTACGAAATAGACGTTTTGAATGCTACCGACGATGAACTTGTTGCAATAAGCGAGGATTTGGGTTTAGCCCTAAATCTTGATGAAATGAAGAAGATTAAAGAATACTTCAAGAAGAAGGGGAGAAATCCTTACGATATCGAGCTTCAGTCGATCGCCCAAGCTTGGAGTGAGCACTGTTGCTATAAGAGTTCGAAGTGCTATCTGAGGGAGCATCTTTTTGGCATTGAGAAAGATTACGTCATATCAGCTATAAAGGAGGATTCCGGAGTTGTGGAATTCGACGAAGAATATGCATATGTCGTTGCGCTTGAGTCTCACAATCATCCATCAGCAATCGAGCCCTACGGCGGAGCGGCAACTGGCATAGGTGGGATTCTTAGAGACGTTCTGTGCATGGGAGCTCAGCCCGTAGCCTTAATCGACCCCCTCTTCTTCGGTAGATTGGATACGCCAGAAGATAGGATTCCGAAGGGGACGAAGCATCCACTGTATCTGCTCTACGGAGTAGTTGCCGGAATTAGGGATTACGGGAACAGAGTTGGAATTCCGACCATTGCGGGCATGATCTTCTTCGACGATTCATACCTAACGAACTGCCTCGTAAACGTTGGCTGTATTGGGATAGTCAAGAAGAAGAACGTTGTTCCTTCAAAGGTTGGAGGAGTTGGGGATCTTTTCGTCTTAGCTGGAGGAGCTACTGGAAGAGATGGAATACACGGAGTAACCTTTGCCTCGGCAGAGCTTGATGAGAGCAGTGAAGAAGAAGCGAGAGGGGCAGTTCAGCTTGGGAATCCGATAATGAAAGAACCGCTCATCCATGCTTGCTTGGAAGTTGTCGAGAAGGGACTCGCTACTGGCATGAAGGATTTGGGAGGCGGTGGCTTAAGCTGTGTCATCGGAGAGATGTCCTTAGCTTCCGGCTGTGGCGCTGAAGTCTGGCTCGATAAGGTTCCGCTTAAAGAAGAAGGAATGGCGCCTTGGGAGATATGGATTTCTGAAAGTCAGGAGAGGATGATGCTAACCGTAAAGCCGGAGCATGTGGACGAAGTCCTATACATATTCCAGAAGTGGGACGTTCCGGCTACGGTGATAGGGAAAGCTACAGCGGATAGGATTTTGCGCATCTACTATAAAGGCTACAAGGTTTACGAGATGGACATAGACTTCGTGGTTAAGGCTGTGGAATACTGCAGACCCTACGTTAAAAGGAAAGTTAGGGCTATCGATGAAACCTCTCCGCCCTCAAACTACGCTAAAGTTCTTTTGGAGATGCTCGGTCATCCGAATGTAGCAAGTAAGGAGTGGGTTGTAAGGCAGTATGATCACGAAGTTAGAGCTTGCACGGTGATAAAACCCCTTCAGGGTAAGATCAATAGAGAAGGACACGGCGATTGCGCGGTTATAAAGCCGACGGATTCATGGCGTGGGATTGCAGTTACGGCAGATGTTAATCCGTGGATGACGAAGATAGATCCATTCTGGGGAACTGCATCATCTTTTGACGAGATGGTTAGGAATCTCGTGGCCGTAAATTCGATTCCGCACAGCTTTGCAGACTGCTTAAACTTCGGAAATCCAGAAAAGCCGGAAAGGATGGGTGAATTCGTGGAATGCGTTAAGGCTTTGGGCTGGATGGCTAAGGGATTCGGATTGCCCTGCGTCAGCGGAAACGTGAGCTTCTACAACGAAACTCCTTATGGCGCAGTAGCACCGACGCCGACGCTAATGGGGATAGGAATAGTTGAGGACATACGAAAAGCGGTTACTTCGAACTTTAAGGGTAAGGGCGAAGTGGTGTTGGTCGGAGAAACCCTTAAGGAGTTCGGAGGAAGCCTATATTGCGCTATAACTGGGCAGAAAAGCACGATCGTGCCGAAAACTTCTCCGAGAAGGCTCAAAAAGTATGTAAATGCAATGCTCGAAGCGTTCAGGAGATTCAAGATTTACGCATGCCACGATCTATCCGAAGGAGGCTTAGCGATCGCTTTGGCTGAGATGTGCATAGGAGGAGGAATAGGATGTTCTATAGACTTAAGCGGGCTTAAGGGAGAGGATTACGTGAAGCTGTTCTCCGAATCCAACACGCGATGGCTGGTGGAAGTTGAGAACGCTGAAGAATTCGTAAGATTTATGGCCGAAAGAGGAGTTAAAGCCTATCACATCGGCTCAGTTGAAGGGGATGAGCTTAAAATCAGGAACCTGCTTTCCATTTCCGTCGAGAAGCTCGATGATGCTTGGAGAAACGGATTGGTTAGATTTACCGGATGGTGATGCTTATGGAGCTTGAGGAGATCAGGGTTGCGGTTTTGAGAATAGAAGGAACGAACTGCGAGGATGAAACGGTTAAGGCTTTCAGAAGTCTGGGAGTTTACGCTGAAGCCGTCCATTTAAAGCAGTTTTACAGCGATATGATCAGGGATGAGGAGCAAAGAAGCCTTTTCGATTACCACTGCATAGTATTTCCCGGGGGATTCTCAGCCGGAGACTACGTTAGAGCTGGAGCAATATTCTCTGCGAGGGTTAAAAGCGTTCTTAAAAGGGATCTCGAGGAGTTCATAAGGGAAGGTTATCCCATCTTGGGAATATGCAACGGATTTCAGGTCTTGGCAGAGTTAGGAGCTCTGCCGGGATTCGATGAAGATAAGCCTCTAGCAGATAAGCCGGAAATGGCTTTGGGAATCAACGAATCGAATAGATTCGAATGCAGACCCACGTTTTTGAAGCACGAAAACGGCGGTAAATGCGTTTTTACGAGGAAAATCGGGAAGGGTAAGATGGTAATGTTTCCGGTTGCTCATGCGGAGGGGAGGGTGATCTTTCCGAGGGGTAAGGAGGAAGATTACTTGGAAAGGTTGAAGGAGAACGATCAGGTAGTCTTCAGATACGTCGATGAAAGGGGAAATTACGCCGGATACCCTTGGAATCCGAACGGCTCGATTTATAACATAGCGGGAATATGCAACGTTAAGGGAAACGTATTCGGCTTGATGCCGCATCCTGAAAGAGTTTTCTGGAGGTATCAGCATCCGAACTGGCTCGAAAACCCGGAATCGCCCGGGGATGGAAGGGCGGTATTCGAAAGCGTGATCGAATACCTGAGGGAATTTTAAAGCTCGCTTAGTCTTTTTATTAACTCATCGATATCTTCGTAACTCCGATCGAGAACACTCTCGATTTTGCGGACTCTTTTTTTCTTGCGTCTTTTTTCGATAAATTTTAGCATCCAGTTCAGCATGACGCTCGAACTAATCGATATCGCATTAAGAATCCTTCGATTTTTGTCGCCAAGCTTTTTTTACTTTTTGCCGAAATTACACCATGAACCCTCGGGAAATACTGAACAACCTCCTTACGGAAGATGGAAAGAAAAAAGCCGTCTGGATTCTCATAAAATCCGGATTTATGATAAGCTTGGATATTCAGCCGGAAGAGCCTGTTTTAGATAACGATAAGCTTTCGGAATACGAGCTAAACGTCTTCGATACGATCGAATCCCTCATTTATGTGGACGAATACGAGCGGGCTTATCAGATCGCGGTGAATGCCATCAAAAACCTGATAAAATTCGGGAAGTATAAGAGCGCTCTCTACGTCTGCCAGATGATAGGTGACGAAATTCTTAGAAGGGAGATCCTCAGCGAAGGCTTGAAGTATTACGAAAGCAGAGGGGATTTTAGGAACGCCATGGATTTCGCGATCGCCCTTGGAGATGTCAACAAATATAAAACATACGAATATTTGTATAGGCTATACAAAGAGATCTACGATCGATGAAACTCCAAAGCCTTCAGAATTATCTCAACTATCTCCTCCGGCTTGAAATGTTCGGAATTTATTGCCAAGTGATATATGCTGATGTCGTCGATATCGATGCTGTAAAACTTCTTATACCTCCTCTTTTCAAGCTCCTCCCTTCTTTTGGTCTCGTTCTTAACCCTCGCCAAATCCTTCCCTTCCCTCTGAGCAATCCTTCTGTATCTCACTTCCGGACTCGCGTATATCCAGACTTTAAACGCGTTCTTAACCATCCAGCCGGAAAGCCTACCTTCAACAACTACGTTATCCTCCCTTTCAGCCATATCCTTCTGCAACCTGTCTATGTAGAAGTCGATGTCAGGATTAGATTCCGCATACTTGCTGAACTCCTCGAGGGTCATACCCCTCTCTGCTGCGAGCTTTCTAAATATCTCTCCAGCGGAGATAAGCTTAAATCCCAGTCTTTCGGCTAAAAGCCTTGCTACCGTAGTCGTCCCGCTTCCCGGCGGTCCGGATATGGTTATCTTCATATCTACCATCCCAGCTTGATGACTTTTTTAATGACCTGTCCGATGAAAAACGAACATAGCAGATACCAGAACAACCACCAAGGAATTACTATTACCGGATCGCTAACGTGGATTAAACCTTCGAAGGGAACGGTAACCATAAACTGACTTACACCGCTGTAAAACCCGTGATAACCGTATTTTGCTATATTGTAGATCCTATACCAAAGCCAAACCCAGATGGGAATCGTTACCACGACAGTGTAGAACATCGACCTGAAGTTCATGGACATAAGTTCAGCCTGCAATGCGTTGATCTCATCCTTCTGACTTTCGAGTTGCTTAATCAAAAATTGGTTGTTCTCCTTAACGGCTTTCATATACTTCTTCTGGAACTCCATAACCTTCTGCTGAATCTCCCTCATCCTCTTATAGTCAACCGTGAACTTCTGAATTAGGGTTGAGTATACGGCTGTGAATGCCGCAAGGATGAATATCACCACGTGAATCGGCAGGCATAGCAGTGGATCGAGCACATGAGATACCGCCTCCGCAAGTCCTATCCTGAACTTCGGGAAGAACAATCCTATGAAGAAGGTTGCACCCAATATCATGAAAAATTTTTGGATTACGTCTTTCATGTCACTCCTCTCCCAAGAACTTTCTCAACATCGGGTGCATTTCGGTAAGTTGTTCCCTCGTCAAATCTTCGTAGAATGTATAAGCTATGCTGACCGCAAGCAGTAATCCCGTTCCGCTTACCTTTCCGACCGTTCCGAGCATGTTCGCTATCAGCGTAAGCAAACCGATCGCCGCACCGCCGATAACAGTAACCTTCGGAATGTATCTGCTCAGAACCTTTTCAAGGATCTTAGGATTCTTTCTGAATCCCGGAATCTGCAGTCCCGATTTCGCAATCTGCTCGGCAACGGTCTTGGCATCCATGCCAGAAGTTTCAACCCAAAATATAGCGAAGAGAATTCCACCGACTATGAGTATAGTCGCATCTATTACCAGATGTAGGAGGATCATCCAGTCGGGCATGTTTGCAAAGTATGGTGCGTATGGATTTCTGGTCGGATCTTTAACCAACGCAGGAACCCAGTCGTATGGACTTCTCACCGGTGACAGCAGATACATCAATCCCGAGATCGGCTTTGAAGTTCCCGGAGCGTATTCGCCCAAAAACGTTATTCCGTGCTGGTAGAGAATCAAACCCAATATTATGATGTTCGCCTGCAGAGCTCTGACGAAGATCATCGGCAGAACGCTTGCGTATATCAGTTTTATCGGAAACCTCCCTCTCGCTCCCCTCACGAGAGTGTGAGCCAGAGGGATCTCGACCCTCGTCCCTTCAGCGAAAACGACGAGCAGAATTATGATGGTCGTAGTAATTAGAGCGAGGATACCTCCATCAATGAACAGGAACGCCAAACCCTTCAACGATAGGAGGTAGCTGACGGGATAGTGTGTGAATATATAGAACAGTCTCGGAAAGATTCCCGGCGGTAGTCTTCCGGTCGGAGAGACCCAGTTGAAGAGACCTATGATTATAGCCTGAGATATGCTCGCTAAGATGAACAGGCTAACTCCACTGCCTATTCCCCACTTCGACACAACTTCATCCATGTATACGATTAAAACACCGCCGATAAACAGCTGGAGGAATATCAAGAAGGATATCAAACTTACCGGAACTCCAAGTCTATGGGCTAAATCGACGTTGGGTTTAAGGAAACCTCCCAATATCTGCGGAGCCGCTTCGAGTGCAATCATCACGAATACCAAAAACCTCTGAACGTCCTCGTATGTGGCTCTATCATCCGGATTCGTTAAATCCAAACGTATTATTCCGGCTCCGACCAAAAGCTGGATGATTATAGACGCCGTAACTATGGGACCTATACCCAGAGCAAGGATAGAACCCGCAGCACCAGCAAAAAACGCTCGATATTGAGCGAAAATATCAATGGAATGGGGAGAAAGACCGAAAACCGGAACGTTTGTAAGAATGAAATAGAGGAGGAGAATGCCGACGGTCCAAGCGAATTTTTCTTTAAACGGAACGTGCCTCTTCGGTCTTTCGACGGTTGGTATCTTTTCAAAATAAGGCTGAAGTTTCCTTAAAACATCGTTTATATCCATAATCAAGCCTCCAGCACGACTTTACCACCAGCCTCCTCAATCTTCTGAATAGCTGTTTCGGTTGCCGACTGAACCTTAACTTCAACCGGCTTTGTGATTATTCCCCTTCCCAACAGCTTCACGTAACCTAATGCTGTCAGATCTACCGAATACCTATCGCCTTCCTTGCTCGCAAGCCCGAGCTCCACGAGTCTGTCTATTATCTCGTTGATGTCGTCAACGTTTATTTCTGGGCGAGAGTAGAGGAACTTGTAGGTGTAATCGTCAAGCTTTCCTTCCTCCTTAAGCCTTCTAAGAGTCTTTCTGTGAAAACTCTCAGCCTTATACTCCTGCTGAACGACCTTAGGTCTCGTGAATCCGTATTTACCGAACTGGTAAAGTCCAAGCTTTGCGAGCTTTATGAACTTGAGATACTTGTGCTTGTGAACTCCAGCATTCCCCCTCCCTCCTCTACAACCAGCACCTCTGTTTCTCCTGTTTCTTCCCTTTCCGTGAGTTCTCGAACCCCTGAACTTCTTAACCTTCTTTTTCGGCATGGCGATCACCTCATCTTATACAACAGTTTGTTTATATCCTTTCCGTGATAACCCAAACTTCCCCTTGGGTAGTGCCACTTTATGTTTTTAAGTCCTCCCCTTGGTGGGTGCAACCTGAAAACCGGCTTTAAGTCCGGCAGATCTTTCAAGCTCGCCTTACCTTCAACTACCGCTTTTGCAAACTCCTCTATGGAATTATAGCCGGTCTTTTCCTTTACGTATTCATCCGTAAGCGGCTTATCGCCGATCAGTCTGCCTCTGTTCCTTAACAGCATTGCGAGGGTCTCCGCATCTATCTCGCCGAAGGCTACGTAATCCTTTACGACCTGAAGCATACCTCTGTATGAGGGCGTATCAGGAACAACGACGCAGTGATACCTCTTGTGCAATCTGAGCATCTTCAGAGTATCCCTTATCTTCCTGTGAACTCCAACCGTTCCTCTAACTCTGACCACGGCAAACAAAACCATCGCTATCACCTCTTTACGAACATCGTCTGCCTCAAAGCCTCGTAAGTTGCCTTTGCGAAGTTTATCGTCGTTTTCGTCTGCCCTCTCGTGAAAGTCCAGACATCCCTTACTCCAGCCAACTCCAAAACCTTCTTAGCTACTTTTCCGGCAACTATTCCCAATCCTCTCGGGCCGGGAATAAGCGTAACCCTAACGCTTCCCGCTGAGCCTGTGACTTTGAACGGAATCGAATGCGGCTCTCCGCAACCGCATTCCCAAGAACCGCAGCCCCTGTTTACTTTGAATATGTTGATCTTCGCGTTGTTTATAGCCTTCTGGATCGCCGGAGCTACTTGGGAAGCTTTACCAACTCCTACTCCAACGTAACCGTCCTTGTTTCCGACTACAGCCGTAACCCTGAACTTTGTCCTCCTACCGCTGTCTGTCATCCTCTGCACCATCGAAATCTCAAGAACCTCATCCTCCAAATCCGGAAGCAGTATATCTACGATCTCTGGCTCCTTCAACGGCAATCCGCTCGCCAAAGCTTCATCGATGGTCTTGATCTTTCCTTCGGCAACCAACTTACCCAACCTCGTCCTCGGAACCCAATCCTCTGTCATGCTCCCACCATTATCTTTTCTTTAACTTCTTCAACATGCTGAGGTAATTCGGAAGGTTTCAAACCCCTCTTCTCATATTCGGTAAACCTTTCGGGAGCCATCTCGTAGTATTGCGCAATGTGCTCACCCCTGATGCGTGAATCATCCGGCAGAACTTCCGGGCTGTGCGGAACCTCCAATCCGGCTTCGACGGCCCCTCTGAGCACCGCGAACACTCTTCCACCCCTCGTCGGCGTATGCAACCCTATGTCGAGGACGGCTTCCTTGATCCCTTTCTCCAAAGCCTTCTTGCCGACGAGCAATCCCGTCAGATAGGCGGCTGGAGTGTTGTTCAGATCGCCCTTCCATCCGTATTTGGTGAGCATCGATGAGTCCACTCCCACTAAAACTCTGTCACCGTCGGGATGGTATTCTATAATCTGAGCGATGACCCTTTTATTCGTAATCCTAACGACGAGTCTCGGCTTCCTCGATAGGAGTAGTTTCAGCCTCTTCCTGTAGTTAGTCTTGCCCTCCCTCCTTCTTCTGTAAGGAACCTTATATCTCGGACCTTTAGCCATTTCACGCCACCTCTTCCTTCTTAATCAAACCCTGAGCTTCGAGATAAGCGTTCAGATGCGATACGCTCCTGAACTCCCCACCCTTCGCCTTCATGTAAAGCATCCTGTAAGTTCTCCTATCGATGATACCCTTATCCCTAAGATACCTCAGCCTCCTCCTCAAAGCTCTGATCCTTAATATCCAAGCCTCCTTCCTCGAAAGCCTTGCAGTCTTCTTACCCTTCCTGCTTCCGTGTCCCCTTCTTCTGCCCTTCCTCTTCTGAGCCTTTATCTTGTTGATTCTAACCCTACAAACCCCCTTAACGGGCTTCCTCTTTATGAGTCCCTGCTCGATTAGATTTCGTATATCCTCCTTCGTCGCGGCTGAAGCAATCTCGTCCAATGCCGATGGATCGAACCAGACCCTGTTCATCCCACACTTCAAAATCTGAGCGGCTAAACGCCTCTGCAGTCTCAAATCCATAACCATCACCTTGATGACGGATTGAGGATCTTGATACCCAACTCCTTAGCCTTCTCCTCGATCATCAACCTCTTCTTCATACCGACGGATGATGCAATCCTTACAGCCTGCCTCTCCGGATTGACCTTCTCCAAATCCTTAACGTTGTAAACCAACACCTCTTCGTAGCCGGACGGATGCAGACCTCTAACCGCTTTGGGCGATCCGAAGCCGATGCTGACGAGTATTCTGCCACTCCACTTTCCTCCTACTCTCTCCCTCCACTTGTTGTGCAGTCCCTTCGGTCTCCTCCAGCCCTTATCTCTCAACCTGAGCTTCTTGTGGGCTTCGAAATGCCTGAATTCCGGCTTTCTCGCCTTCTGCCTTCTCCTAACCTTAAGCAGTCTCGCGATCTCCTTATCCATATGCATCACCTCACTTCGGCTTCTCGACTATGTAAATCCCGTCCTGAAAAACTCTCGGATCCAACCTCTTGATCTTCGTAGCCTGTTCAAGGTTTGCAGCCGTCTGCCCGCACTCCTCCTTATCTATACCCTTAACCGTTATCTCCTGCCCCTTAATCTCGACCTTAGCCCTTCCCACTATTTTTGCCCTTCTGGGATGCTTCTCTCCTAGGAAGTTCTCTATTATGACTTCGTCACCCTCAACCCTGACCTTTATCGGGAAGTGAGCGTAAACCACCTTGAGCTTATACTCAAAACCTTCGGTAACTCCCTTAATCAGATTCCTTATATGCGCCCAGAACGTTCCGACCATAGCCTTAAGCCTTCTCCTGTCCTCCTTTGCGTAAATCCTGATAGCACCATTGGTTTTTTCGATGTAAACCCCTCTGAACTTCAGAAATCTGGAGTTCTCACCCAAGGGCCCTTTTGCCGTGATCGTGTAACCCTTTGCGGTGTCGCCTTCAACAGTCACTTCCACGTTCTCTGGAATCGGAACGACCCTTTCTATCATGACCATCACCTCAGTAGACGTAAGCAAGTAGAACACCACCCAAACCGAGCTCTCTCGCCTCCTTTTGAGACATAACACCTTTGGTGGTGGATACGATCAATATGCCGAAATCTCTCGCCGGGAGATACCTCTTCTCGAACTTCTCGTATTCAGTTCTCTTCACAGAGAACCTCGGTCTAATAGCTCCGCAGTCGTTTATCCTTCCGCAGAGCTCCACGATGAACTTACCGCCTCTGTGATTTTCGACGTATTCGAAGCCCTTTATGTATCCGTGCTCCTTCATAACTTTGAGAACGTTACCTATGAGCTTCGAAGCCGGCTTAACTTCACACTTGTTCTTTCCGACTCTTTCGGCGTTCTTTATAGCGGACATCGCATCGGATAGCGGATCTACTGACATGCTATCACCTCACCAGAGCTTCTTAAATCCCAATTCCGAAGCAACCTCTCTAAAGCACTGCCTGCAGAGATACAACCCGTATTTTCTGATCAAGCCCCTCTTCCTTCCGCATCTCCTACACCTGTTCGCCCCTCTGCCGAACTTCTTCTTCTGTTCCTTCTCCATCATACCACCTCCACGCCCAAACTCCTAAGCCACTCGATCGTTTCTTCTTTCGTTATCCTGTGCCTCTTTCCGATCTTGCTCCTGCACCTTCTCCTCCTTGCAACCCTGTAGCCTCTTCTCTTCAATACTACGCAGATGTCCATTCCGAAGATACCGATGTCGGGATCGTAATCAACTCCCGGCAGATCTATGTGCTCGGCAATGCCGAAGGAGAAGTTTCCGTCGTTTATAGATCTCGCGCTGAGTTTGAACTCCTTAACCTTTAAAGCATCCATGAGGAACTTCATGGCCTTCTCTCCCCTAAGCGTAACCTTGACACCTATGGCTTCACCCCTTCTGATTCCGAAGTTCTTGATCGTCTGGGTTGCGTAGGTTATAGCTGGCTTCTGTCCGGTAAGCTGTTCGAGTAACTTCACAGCCCTCTTGTGTCTCTCTCCACTTTCTCCGACTCCGATGTTGATAACTACCTTGTCAATGAGGATCTCCCTCATCGGGTTATCGTCCTTCTTTTTCTTCTCGGTTTTCTCAACTGCTACAGCCTGCATTCTTTACACCCCCAGATCGATCACCGGTTTGTCGGAGTCCTTCTTACCGATCACGAACACGTAATCCTCAATCGTCGTGAACTCTCCCTTTTCCGATTCAACCGTAACTAAGTTCGGTGCCGAGCTTCTTACGATCTTGTAGTCCTTTATTCTACCGATCTCACCGGCGTGACCGCCGCCGGTAACCATCACCAAAGCTCCGATCTCGAACTTGAGGTGATCGATTATCTTCTTCTCCGGAATCGTCATCAGAATGCTGTCCTTCGTCTTGTATTCGTTTCCTGCAAGGATGTTCGTTCCGTCGAACAGATTCAACTGGATCTTGCCGCCTCTAACCATGGTCTTGTTAACTATCTTGTATAGCTTGACGTTGTCGTCCTCGATCTCTATCGGCACGTATCTTCCTTTTTCATCGAATACGATCCTGTAGCTCTTGTCGAGCTTGGGGATCTTGATCACGTCGAACAACCCAACGGGGAATTTGTAGTCCTTCCTCGGAACTCCATCGACGAGTATCTCGCCGGCGGCAATTATCCTCCTCGCCTCTCTTGCAGTATCGGCAAGCTGGAGGTAGTCCCTCACTATTATGAGCAGAGGAATGGCATACTTGTTGTGCGGCCCAGGCGAAGGCTTAACCACCCACCTTCCGCCGCTCTTCCTCGGAATCTTATACGTTTTCGGAGCGGACAACCTCTTCTGGTGCATGGGCATCACTTCCTCTCCAACATCTTCTTCCTAACCTCATCAACCTCTCCCAACTCGATGATCATGACGTTCGAAGGGTGAATGGGGATGTAAACTTCCGTTCCGTCCGCCTTGGTTTGGGTTACACCGTCAACGTAAATCCTGAGCTTCTTCATATCCACTTCGACAACCTTACCTTCGTGACCTTTGAATTCACCCCTCATTATCCTAACCTTGTCCCCCTTCCTGACTCTAATCGCCCTCTTTCCGTATTTCTTCCTGAGCTCTTTGGATAAAGTTGCATGAAGCAACCTATGTCTCTCGTGGAGCTTCGATGTCTTGAACAGCCATCTCCTCCACTTCCTCGGCTGTTTTGATTTTGGAATCGCCATACAACCACCTCACACTATTATTGAAGCTATCGAACCTATCTTGGGAAACCTCTCCGCAGCTTCCCTCGCCACCGGCCCTCTTATCTCGGAACCCTTAGGATTTCCCTTATCGTCGGTGATTACAGCGGCGTTGTCTTCAAACTTAACGCGGGTTCCGTCCGGTCTTCTGTATTCCTTCCTCTGCCTGATTATAACGGCGTAGTGAACCTGCTTTCTGATGTCAGGCGTCCCCTTCTTCACGGTCACAACTACGATGTCCCCGACTCCCGCGGCCGGATACCTCCTCCTAACACCCTTGTAACCCTTAACTGCGATGATCTCAAGTTCTCTCGCACCGGTGTTGTCGGCACATACCAACCTCGCTCCTGTAGGCAAGCACCTCGGAACTTCAGCCCTGATCGCCTTCACGCTTAACCACCTCCACTATAACGAAGCTCTTCGTCTTGCTGATGGGTCTGCATTCCGCAATAGTCACTATATCCCCCGGCTTGGCGTTTATGCAAGGCGGATTGTGTGCGTGGATCTTCGATCTCCTCTTCAGATACCTCTCGTATTTTTTAACGTATCTTATGAGCTCCCTTTCAACCACTGCAGTCTTCTCGTAAGTTTTGACGACCTTTCCGGTTAGAATCTGACCCCTAACCCTTAAATCCCCGTGGAACGGACAATTCTTATCGTCGCATTCCCTTTCGGGCGGTTTGACGTCTATACCGATATCCTTCACCATAACCTAACACCCTTCGCCCTTTTTAACATGAGTATTCCCTTCTTGATCCTATCTTCCGGCCTAAACGCTATCAGGTCGCCTTTTACCCTCAACACCTTTCCCCCGAATTTAACCCTGAAGGTTCTACCTTTCTTAACCACGATTTTTAAACCTTTTTCCGTCTTGATCTTGAGGGTATTCATGGTTTCGTCGACCACGATACCTTTAATTCCGATCTCGGAAGGATTAGGAGAATCGACAACCTCAACCTCCAATCCGATCCACTCGTGAGCTAAAATAAATTCTGGTCTCATACCTTATACCCTTCCTCCCTCAAAGCCGTCTTTATCCTCGCTATGTCCTTCCTTACATTCCTTATAGCCATGGGATTCTCCAAAGAACCTCCGGATCTGACCATAGTTCTGAGTCTGATGAGCTCCAATTCGAGCTCTCTCAACTTCTTCAGCTTCTCCTCCCTACTCATCTTTCTGATTTCGTCCATCTTCATTGTCCTTCACCCTCCTTACTTTCAGTCTGTTCAGCTTCGGTCTCAACCTGCTCTGCTGGAGCTTCACCCAAGATCTGGGCTTTCAGTGCTTCGAGTTCCTCCTTGCCGACCTCCTTCACCCTGAACTCGTCCGGAAGCTCAACGTCAGGCGGGATTATTCGAACGCTTACGCCGTAAACACCCAACTTCTTGATGGCTATGTCGAATCCCTTTCTAACCAATTCGTAAGCCGGATCGCCCGTGTGTATCATCGTTCCAGCTACGAACTTCTCAGTTCTGGCTCTTTCGCTTGTCAGCTTACCGCTGATCTCTATCTCACAGCCCTTAGCTCCAGCCTCCATAATTCTGTATAGGAACCTGTAACCAGCTCTTCTGAAATACCATCCCCTCTCAAGTGCCCTTGCGAGAAGTGTAGCCATCAGCTGGGCGTTGAATTCCGGCTTCTCCACCTCGTCAACGCTTATCTGCGGATTGTCCAAGCCGAACTCCTTGAGCTTCTCCTGAAGCATCCTTATCCTTCTTCCGCCCTTTCCTATCACTAATCCCGGTCTTTCGACGAATAAGCTTACTTGAGTTCCCAAAGGCGTTCTCAAGATGTCGACTCCGCCGAATCCGGCGTTTCTCACTTCCTCTTTGAGCCACTCTTTAACTTGAAGCTTAGTTATCCTATCCCTTATGAACTTCCTCTCCACAGCCATGCTACTCACCCCTAACTTCGGCTACGAATTCTACAGTTGTAAGTTGCTGGAATTTAGGCGTAGCCCTTCCAAAGGCACGGGGCATATACTTCTTGATCACCCTACCCTTCTTAGCCTGAGCGTGGACTATCACGAGCTTATCAACATCAAGCCCCTTGTATTCGGCGTTTGCTTCCAGATTCTTCAGAACCTTCAGAATGAACTTAGCCGCCTTCTGCGGATACCTTCCCGCATACCACTTGTGAAGCCCGTGCTTATGGGCAACCTTCTTCTTATACCTCTTGAACGGGATCGGTTTTCTCAGAGCTATAACGTCCTCCAAGATCTTCTTAGCCTCCTCGATCTTCTTTCCTCTAAGCTCTCTACAGATCTCCACAGCATGCTTGAAGCTTATCGGCATCTCGTAGCCCATAGCCTTTGCGGCTTTCGTCTCATCAGCCGGCTGATAGGAATACTTTATGCGAGCCATTAGACCACCTCTACTTCAGCGGAACGAACTTACTGCTTCTCGTAGCTCCGACACCGGGGCCAGAGTGCTTTTCGAATCTTCTCGTTAGAGCGAACTCGCCGAGGCGGTGTCCTATCATTTCGGGCTTTATCTCAACTTTGACGAACTCCTTGCCGTTGTGGATGTAGATCGTCTTACCGACCATCTCCGGCAGAACTATCATATCCCTGCAGTGTGTTCTTGCCCAGCCCTTCTTCCTCAGCTTTCTTAGTAGCTTCAGCTCCTGCTCCGTAAACCCCCTCTTTATCTTCCTCCTCTCCCTTGCTGGCAAAAGCTCGGCTATCTGCTCCAAACTCATCTTCTGCAACTCTTCCAACGTGTAACCACGATACCTGAACTCCTTCGGACGGGTTATCTTACTCTTCAGCGCCATACACACCACCTCCTAAACCGTTAGCATGAGACGAATAAATATATAAAGTTACTTCCTGATACCTGTTCTCCTCGCGGCAATGCTTCCAACCTTCCTGCCGGGAGGAGCGTTCCTGCTGACGGTCTTAGGTCTTCCGACGTGCTGGTGTTTACCTCCACCGAACGGGTGATCCACCGCGTTCATCGCAACTCCCCTTACACGCGGCCACTTCGCGGCTTTGCTCTTCATCTTGTGGAACTTCTTACCGGCTTTTACGAACGGCTTATCCGTTCTCCCTCCTCCAGCGACGACGCCTATCGTAGCTCTGCACTTCGGATCGAGCCACTTGAGCTTACCGGAAGGAAGCTGAACGAGAACTCTATCTTCTTCGTGCGCGACGAGTATCGCATAAGTTCCGCTGGCTCTCGCAAACTTACCGCCATCCCCCGGCTGGTTCTCGATGTTGCATATCGGAGTTCCTTCGGGAATGTTTTTCAGATAAGTAGTGTTTCCGGGCTTTATTTCGACGTTTTCTCCGGCCTCTATTACGTCTCCAACTCCCAAGCCTTCTGTGGCGAGGACGTATGTAGTTCCACCATCTGGAAGCTTCACCAACGCAACCGGCCCGTTTCTTGCAGGATCGTGCTCGATGTCTATGACTTCGGCTTTGATCGTTTCGCCGGGCCTAAACCTTAGATGCTTTATCTCAGCCTTATACTTGTGAGACGGAGCCCTGTAAGTGGGAGTTCCCCTTCCACGGTTTTGGGAAATGATACGCTTACCCATTCACACCACCTCAGAACACACCCAACTTCGAAAGTATCTCCTCAGCCGAATACTCCGGCTTAAGCTTTATGTAGGCTTTCTTCTCCCCTTTTGGCGTTATCAGCGTGTTTACCTTCTCAACCTCGACGTTAAACAACCTCTCGATCTCCCTCTTTATGTCCGGCTTTTTAGCCCTTATATCGACTATAGCCGTCAAGACGTTCTTTTCAAGCAAGCTTACGGCTTTTTCCGTAACCAGAAAACATTTGATCAGCATAACCATCCCCTCAGATGCTCTATAGCCGATTTAGTCCAAACGGTCAATCTTCCTGCATGACAACCGGGAGCGAGCAATTCTACGTTCAGATCTTTAGCTAAAACAACATCCACACCGGGCAGATTCTTCGCCGCCTTCATTACTCCTTCGTCTTTGCCTACCACCAAGAGCACGCTCTTCTTTTGCACATACCTTCTGCCTCTCCTCTTACCCTTACCAGCCCTAACCCTCTTGGTGTCGGCGGACCTCTCAACATCCGCATAAACACCTATGGCTTTGAATACCTCAACTACCTCCTTCGTCTTCTTTAAGGACTGCAGATCGTCGACGACTATCTTCGGCAATTCTCCTTCGAATACGTGGTTTCTCGCTTTGACAAGCTCAGGATTAGCCGTAGCCGCTATGGCTGAACGCAAAGCCTTTCTCATCTCCTTCTTGTTTATCTTCTCCGCCCACTTCTTCTGCGGCTTAGGGGGATGAGCCCTCCTTCCGCCAACGGCTTGCGGAACTACAACGGCTCTGCTCCCTATCTTCCATCTTGGAACTCTTGCATATCCGTAACCCGGACCCCAGTTCTCCCATGCGTAGTCGAGTCCAGCCAACGGATTCGGCCCGTAAGGTTGTCTTCTGTGGCTTTGAATTGCAAGGACGGCTCTCTTTATTATGTCCGGTCTGAACTCCTCCTCAAATACTTCCGGAAGTTTTATCTCCTCCACAACTTCACCCTTCAAACTCAACACCTTAGCGATCATCATGATCACCTACCCTGCTTCGAGGATGTGCTGATGTAGAGGACATTGATTCCCTCATAAACTACCTTCTGAGGTGGTCTGATCGCATCTCTCATCCTTATAAGCCTCTTAACCGGGCCGGGAACGCTACCGCTTACGAGCACGTAATCACTTCTAATCACACCGTAATGAACGAATCCGCCCTTTGGTGTGATCTCCTCCCCGTTTTCGCCGATCTTGATGATTCTCTTGTTGTATTCGGTTCTCTGGTGGAATCCCATCTGTCCGGCTTGCGGAACAGTCCATCTAACTCTGTGCGGAGTCCACGGGCCGAGGGTTCCTACTCTCCTGTGCTTAGAGCTCCTCGCATGCTTCGCATCCAATGTGATGACTCCCCATCTCTTCACCGGCCCCTGAAAACCTTTACCTTTCGTTATTGCTATAACATCTATCAGCGCTCCCTCCTGAAAGACCTCGGATATCCTTACTTCCTTTCCAAGCTTCGCTATTGCGTAATCGAGCACCGCGTTGATGTCCGAGCCTCCGACCTTCTGTTCCATTACGTCTGGCACCTTCTTCGGAACTCCTGTGATCTTGTAGGGCTGGGTGTATGTTATAACCCTAACTTCGGCTATATCCTCGATCTCCCTCAGCTTATCTACATCCGGCGTCTTCTTCGGCAGGTTGAGCCTCCTGCCAAGATATTCGTCGAGTTCGTTCGTCCAAACCTCTCCGGCTATCTGCAAGCCGTAGGGGGTGTTCTTGTAAACCCTGATTCCCATAACCTTTAACGGCGGGCATTCGATCACTGTAACCGGCACAACTATCTCTTCTCCGTAAGTCGGCGAGTTCTTCTTGTCGTCTATCATGATAACGTGGGTCATCCCAGCCTTGTAGCCGGCGAAACCCAACAGTTTAGGCTCTCCTTCGTAATCGGGCCAAGATCTAATGCGTGGAACGATACTGCTGGCTCTCTTTCTCGGACTGAATGCTAAAGATCCTCTCCTTGGTCTGCTATACTTCATCCAACCACCTCACCCAGTTCACTATCGCTAACGTAGCCAATACCGCCTCTTCCAATCTCACGGTCTCAACACCCTGCACGGGGATGGTATTCCAACATTTAGCATCAAGCCTTATACCAAGCCTTTCGGCTATCTCAAATACCCCCTCCTCGGGGCTTCCGAATATTAGCGTTAGAGGGCTTTTCAACGTTTGCCTCAGATCATTCAGGCTTACCACTTCGCACTTACGCGATGTGACGACTACGTTATCTCTCCTAAGCACATCCTTAAGCTCGACCTTCCTAACTTTATATCCCCAATACTCATCCGGTTCGGCTTCCTCAACTACCAACGGCTTCTTCGAACAGACCCTGACGGTCACGCGGGCGCCCCTCTTAAGCCGCTTTTTCGGCTTGAGGGACGCCAGGGCGTCGACACCTATATCCACCCAGCACGTGCCGTCAGGAGCAACCCGTCTAACGACCCCTTCTCTAATCTCACCGACTTTTAAATGTTTCGGCTTATGGGAAGGAATTCGCAGAGGCGGGAGAACACCGGCATACCGCAAAGAAGGCTTTATTGGAACGAGATACTTACGCAGATACTGGGGAGTCTCCATGTATTCTAAGATGTCCTTGATTAAGTCGGATTCGTCTAACTTCGGATCGCGGTAGATGAGGATTTCGCTAACTCTGAAGATCGCACAAGCTCTCGCAATGATCCCGACTTTAAACGTCTTGATCTTCGGATCTGTTTCGTTGATCAAGGCTGAAGAAGGTATGGCTATCGAGAGCATCGAATCGACTAATCGAGCCGTGTATAAAAAGACTAACTGATGTCAGCACATCAAATTTCATTAAAGCTATCGGAGAGATACCAGTTTTCCACCGCTCTCAACCCTAAACCTTCCGAACTTCTGACAGATATCGCTAAGTTGACATTCTATGTCGAATCTGAACGTGGTGTTGTCGAGGGTGCTTTCGTCCCTCTGAATCGTAATAAGAACGTCGTAGAGATCGGTAATGATGGTATCCATGTTCTGTGCGTTCAGATTCTTGAATCCGAACAACGTTATCCCGTCCGGCATTAGACTGTAGAGGTCGATCAACCTCTTCAGGGCATTTCCGTCGGAGAGCCCGGCGATTAGATACATAAAATCGCAGTCCAAGATTAAAACGCTGTCCGGCTTGATCTTCACCAAAAAGTCCCTAAGCCCCTCGAACTCCCTCTCCGGATCACCTTGCTTTATAAAGCCGAATAGATTCCCAAAATCACAGTCATCGTCAAGTCCTATTTTTATGAACTTTATTCGATCAAGAACCATCGCCATTTCCGGATCTTTAAACATCAGATAGTTGGCTCTCCGTTTGAACTTGTAATAGTAACCTTCGGAATACAGAACGACATACACGTCTTTTTTCTTCGAGAAGTATGGAAGAATGTATTGGAAGATTATCAAGTCTTTTACAACCGGAGAATCGTATATTATCCTCGTTCTTAAGCTTTCAACTTCGTTCATTATCTCCTCAAATCGAACGTAGGTATCCCTAAGTTCCATATGCTAACTTTTGAAAATCTCCGATATAACCGTTTTGTTTTGCTTATTTTTTTCTCAAATAATAGATTTCAGCAAACCGTTTTCGATCCTGAGCTTTCCGTGTCTATTACAACTGCCTCTAAACTGGCAGTCCACTCTAAAACAGAATGTCGAATCGTCGAACGACTGTTCATCCTTTCGGACGTGAATCACGACATCGTAAAGGTCTCCGATCAAGTTGATTTCTGGGGAGGTGCAACAGGATGATCTAAATCCGAAAAGCGTTAATCCCTCCGGAAGTATGCTGAACATGTCGATTAGTCGCTTGAAAGCCTTTTTACCGATTGCGGTTAGGTAGTAAGCGACGCTACCGTATAAAATCAGAACGTCGTTTGAGCCGATATTTTCCAAATTCTTCATGAGTCCGTTAAATTCGTCCTGAAGATTACCCTGCTTAACGAATCCGACGAGTTCACCGAATGCGCATTCGTCCCTAAGACCTATCTTTATCACCTTCAGATTTTCAAAAGACCTTTCGAGCTCAGGCAACTTTTCGATGAGACTGCATATACGCTTTTTGAACTTGTAGTAGAGAGCTTCGGAGTATAGAACCAAATACGTATCCTTGAATCTTGAAAAGTGGGGAATTATATACTGGAGAACGATCAGATCCTTCACCATCGCGGAATCGTAGATTATTCTCGTCCTATATCCGTCAAGCTCCGGCATAACATCTTCAAGCTTTACGTAGCTCAGTATGTGACTAACCGATTCCACGGAAACATTATCATTATTATTACAATTAAGACCCATATGCTAAGTTAGCAACAGACAATATTTAAAATTTATGGTTAACAATTCTAATTCAACGATCAAAATATAATCTGTAAAATACAATCAGGCTTGCTTCAATTTTGCACGGTAAACTTAGGACAGTCTCTTGACCATGTATTCGAACATCTTCCGATACCCAAATCTTCTGTAGTATTCTCTAACCCCCACCCCACTTATAACCGCGATCTTATCGTATCTCTCCTTCGCAATCTCCTCAGCCGTTTTGAGCAACTTCTCACCAAAACCTCTGTGCTGAAATGCTTCAGGCTCTTTTTCACCCAAAGGAACGGCTTTTCCGTAAACGTGCAGTTCCCTGATCAAAGCGCAGTCTTCGAGAACTTTTATGAAAGGCTCGTGCGGAAATCTGAGTCTTATGAAACCTATAAGTGCGTCATAGTCCGGAATCTCGAAGGAGATGAAATATTCGATACCCTTCGAAGCTCTGTATTTTCTGATCACAAGCTCAGCTTTCTTTACGACGTCTTCGGTAATTCTGACACCCAAACGTCTAAGCTTATGTCCGACCTCCCTACACCTTATACATCTGCATTCGTATCCCAATTCCCTCATTCTCTCGTGAACCAACTGCCTGATGTTCCCCTTATCGAGCCCGATGGCTTTTCCTACGGGAATATCTCTCTGAATCCTCTGCACCCTAACCCACTCCGGCAGATACCTCTTCGCCTTAGCTATCAGCTCAACAACCTCTTCGGTCGTGTAAGGCTCGTATTCACCCCGCTTATACATTTCATAGAGCTCTGTTCCCTCAACGACGAGGGTAGGATAGATCTTAAGGTAATCCGGCTTGAATCTCTCGTCTTCGAACAGAATTTTGAACATCCTCAAATCCCTCTCGAAGTTCGAACCCGGTAGTCCGGGCATTACGTGATATCCAACCTTGAAGGCGGAATCCCTAAGCAGTTGAGTCGCTTTAACGGTATCTTCAACGTCGTGTCCCCTCTTGATCTTCTTCAAAACGTCGTCATATACGCTCTGAACTCCCAACTCTACTTTCGTTCCCCCGTAGCGAAGCATCTCGATTATATGCTCCTCCTTTGCGTAATCGGGACGGGTTTCGAAAGTTATACCTATACATCTCGCCTTAGCTCTCTCATTCTTTCTCTTGGCTTTCTCCAAGTCCGTTTCGATCTTAACCCTCTTCCTCCCGAAGACGTTTAGTGCGTTGAATATTCCGAGCATGAACCACTCCTTGTAGTTCTTAGCCCTCGCCGGAAAGGTTCCGCCCATCACTATTATTTCAACCTTATCGACGTCGTGTCCTATCTCAGATAATTCGGTAAGCCTCGCAAGAACCTGCTTAAAAGGATTGTATCCGTGCTGAGCTCCTCTTTGAGCGGCGGGCTCTAAGCCTATATAGCTTTGAGGAGTTCCCTTCTCAACACCGCCCGGACACATAAGGCACCTTCCATGCGGGCACGGAGCTGGAGAAGTCATCACGCTAACGACGGCAACTCCGGAAATAGTTCTGACCGGTTTGAGCCTTAAAATGGAACGGAGTTCTTCGTATCCATCTTTACCTTTCCAAAATTTAAGAACGTCCGCATCGCTCGGAAGTTTCGGCAGACGATACTTTCTGCTAACCTTCTTCTTTATCTTCGCTATCTCCTCCTTAGACTTAGGTTTTTGCTTTATTATGATCTCGGCTATCTCGATACATGCTTTCCTGAATTCTTCATTCAACGTCGTTTGGACGGTGGTCATTTTCATTTGTATGTGGGTAATACCGAGCAGTATATAACGTTGCTGAGGGTCAAAACTTCATAAATACGTGGGTAGATCGGAGAGCATGAAATCGATGTCGGCAGTAGATATTAAGGCTTGCGTGAGGGAACTCGAAGATGAAATAGTTGGAGGCAAAGTTGAGAAGGTATATCACTATCCTCCCGACGAAATCAGAATCAAGCTCTACGCTAACGGGAGAAAAGATCTTATTGTTGAAGCCGGGAGAAGGATTCATCTCACGAAGTTTCCTAAGGAGAGTCCGAGGTTCCCTTCAAGCTTCGCGATGCTCTTAAGGAAGCACTTGGAAGGCGGGAGGATCGAATCGGTAGAACAACACGACTTCGATAGGGTCGTGAAGATCAAAATAGAGAGGAAGGACAGTAAAAAATACCTTATAGCCGAACTCTTTTCGAAGGGAAACATCATTCTGACTGACGAGAATTTTAGGGTTATAATGCCTTTAAAGCACGAATACGTTAAGCCCGGGGAGAAGTATTCGTTCCCGGAGCCTCGACTGACGCCTTTCGATTTAAACGAACAGATCTTAGCGGAGATATGCAAAAGCGAAAGTAGGGAAATAGTTAAGGTTCTTGCGACTAAATGCGGGTTGGGTGGGCTTTTTGCTGAGGAAACTTGCTTAAGGGCTGGAATAGACAAGAAGAAGAAAAGTAACGAGCTGAGCGATGACGAGATCAAATTAATCGTCAAAACGATTAAAGATATCTTCGAGCCCGTTGTGAGGGGTGATTTTAAACCGCACATCGTGGTTAAAGATGGAGAATACATCGATGTCCTTCCGATCGAACTGAAAATATATGAAGGCTATGAGAAGAGGAGATTCGAAAGTTTCAACGAAGCGCTCGACGAATTCTACTCGAAGCTGATAATCGAGTCCGCTGAGAAGGCTGAGAGGGAGGAAAGCGAAGAACTGAGGAAGCTTAAGAGGAGGCTCGAAATCCAGTTTCAAACAAAGGAGAAGCTTGAGAAGGAGATGGAAAAATACAGACGTATCGGAGATCTGATCTACGAAAACTATGCATTGGTGGATAAGATAATCAAAGCATTCAGGCAAGCCATGGAAAAACTGCCGTTTGAAGAAGTAAAGAAGAAAGCTAAGCAAATTAAGATCGTAAGGGATGTTAAGCCGGAAAGCGTAACAATAGAGCTCGAAGGCTACGCTGTCGAATTAAATCTAAGCAAGAACATTCACGAAATTGCGGATGAATATTACGAAAGGTCGAAGAGGGCTAAGGAGAAGCTTGAGGGATTGCTTAAGGCTATAGAGAAAACGAAGGAGGAGATGAAGAAAGTTGAGGAGCTTGAAGCGAAGAAGTTCGTTGCGAGCGTTAGAATAGTTAGAAGGAGGGAGTGGTTCGAACGCTTCAGGTGGTTCATAACGAGCGACGGATTCTTGGCTATAGGCGGAAGAAACGCCCAGATGAATGAAGAGATAGTCTCGAAGTATATGGAGGACAAAGATCTTTTCTTCCACACCCAAACACCGGGAGCTCCGGCTGTAATACTTAAGAGGGGTCAGGAAGCTCCTGAAACTAGTTTGCTTGAGACCGCTCAGTTCGCGGCCATCTACTCCTCTCTCTGGAAGGAAGGGAAATACAGCGGGGAAGTTTACTACGTCTTGCCGGAGCAGGTTAAGAAATCGGCTAAGGCTGGGGAGTATCTGCCGAAGGGATCGTTCTACATAGTTGGAAGGAGAAACTACATTACGGTAGAGCTTTCGTGCGGGATTGGAGTTGATCTGAAAAATCTCAGAGTTATGGGAGGTCCGATTTCAGCTGTGAGGAAGTATTGCGACTACTACGTCGAAATCGAAATAGGCGACAAATCTCCGAACGAACTCTCGGTCGAAATCGCCTCAAAGCTGGCTAAGATGGCTAAGGATGAGGAGAAACATTTGGTGAGGAGCATAGCGACTCCTGATGAGATAATGAAGTTCCTACCTCCGGGAAGGTCGAGAATTAAGGAGTGAAGAAGTGGATGCTTCATGGCGGAGAGGTCTGGAAGTTCGCTTTTCACAAAAAGCATACGCCACCTTCAAGGCGAGTCAGATGATTTAAATAGTCTTAATACTAAATCTAAGTCATGCTTCCGAAGTTTATATTTCAAGCCGAGGAGAATTTGGTCGAGAAGCCTTGGGGTGGGAATTACATTGCGAGGCTTAAGGGAATTGAAGCCGGGAATATCGGGGAATCTTGGGAGTTTTCCGCTCATCCCTCAAGACCCTCAAAGGTTGCGATCAATGGCGTTGCTCAGCTTACCGATCTGATCGCAAAGTTCAAGGATGAAATTATAAATGGATTCGAGGAATTCCCGATTCTTGTTAAGATAATAGATGCGAATGAAGATCTGAGCGTTCAGGTTCATCCTTCGGAAGAACAGGCTAAGATGCTCGGGGAAAAAGATCACGGAAAGCCCGAGGCGTGGGTTGTGCTCGATGCGGATGAGGGGGCGAAAATATATCTGGGGTTTAAGGAAGACGTTGAGCCGGAGGAGTTCAGGAAGGCAATAGAGCGAAACGAGAATATTTTAGAATATCTCAACGCGATAGAGGTTAAGAAGGGCGACGCATTCTACATCCCAGCCGGAACCATCCACGCTTTGGGGAGGGGTGTTAGGGTTTTGGAGGTTTCCACGAACTCAAACATAACCTACCGAATATACGACTACGGAAGGGGTAGAGAGCTCCACTTGGATAAGGCTTTCAAGGTTCTGAACTTCAAGAAGATGAACGTTGAAGAGTTGAGGCAAAAACCGAAAAGGTTGGACGGATTGATGAGGTGCATAGACGCTCCTTTCTTCAAGGTAGACAGAATAATCACAGATGTAAAGATATCGAAGGATACTTTCCAAATTCTTCTGTGCGTAAACGGTAAGGTCTCGCTTAAAAGCGATTCCGATGTTGTTGAAGTAACAATGGGGAAGTCGGTTCTAATTCCAGCGATAACGAAGGAATACGAAGTTGAGATCGAGGAGGATGCCGAAGCCTATGTAGTCTCCCCTGCCAAAATTTAGCAAAAGATTTAAAAGATGTATCTCAGATTGGTTTGGTTACATGGAGGAGTTAAAGCTTGTAGAACTACTGCTGACGGCGGAAATATACAACAGATACAACGAGCTAACTGAGGACGACATACCCAAAGAAATTAGAAAACTTTTATATAATAAAGGTGGAATAAACAGACCGGTCGTCGTCAAATACGATACGGCGGTAAAATACATCGGAGGGAGGATAGAGAACGTAATAAAATCGATACCGTTCGTAGATTATAATACCTTCACCAAGCAGATCAAGCTCACATCCTTTGAGATCGCCACTAAGTGGTTTGCGCAAAGGGGACTCGATCTTATAAAGAGAAACCCCGTTCTGGCTTTCTACTACCAGAATTACGATTCCTTGAACGTTTCGTATGAGGAGGCGAAGAAGCTCAACCAGCCGAAATACAGCGATAGGGAATGGCTGAGAAGCGTTCTGGCTGAGCTCGAGAAGAATCCGGAAACGGCTGAGATGCTGGGATTGGTCAGAGTTTATTCGCCCGAAGACATAAGGGTCGACTTGGGAGATGTGGCTTTAAGCGATGAGCAGGTTGAAGAAATAAGGAAGATAGAGATCGCATTAGAGGAGAGGGAATTTCTGAAGAGGATAGGCTTAACGGACATAGGAAAGCTACTTTTCATAGGTCCTCCGGGAACTGGGAAGACAACTACTGCGAGAGCTCTAAGCAAGAAGCTCGGACTTCCGCTCGTTGAAGTGAAGCTGTCGATGATAACGTCACAGTATTTGGGTGAGACTTCGAAGAACATCGAGAAGGTATTTGAGATCGCAAAGATGCTAAGCCCGTGCATCCTGTTTATAGACGAATTCGACTACGTTGCGAAGACGAGAACGAGCGACGAGCATGCCGCTGTTAAGAGAGCCGTGAACACCCTACTCAAGTCGATAGACGAGATCAACTTAGTTGAGGATGGTGTGATACTCATCGCCGCCACGAACCATCCAAGCCTGCTGGATCCCGCTGTTTGGAGGAGATTCGATAAGATAGTCGAATTCCCCGAGCCTTCGGAGAAACTCAGAAAGAGGATATTCGAGTTGGCGTTAGCCAGAGTTCCGGGTGATTTCAACATAGACGAGCTCGTATCTCTTACAGATGGGTTTACAGGAGCGGAGATAAAGCTCGTTGTGAGAGAGGCGGTTCTCAAAGCTCTACTCGATGGAAGAAAGGAGATAACGCAGGATGATCTTATCAGGGCTATAAACGATGTCAAGGGCAGGTTGAGGCTCAAATACTCCTATTAGGAGGTGTTCGATTGAAAGTCAAGATCTATTTTCCCGACGGGCACTTGGAAAAGCCGGTCTGGAACGCTCTCGTTGAAGCCGGCTACAAGCTTGCAAAGAGCGAGAGGGGATATTTGATCGACGTGGATCATCCGAACATAATTTTTAAACAGGTTAGACCGCAGATAATGCCGTTCTACGTTTCCATGGGTAAAGGAGACGGCGGTTTTACCGGAGAAGATATACTTGAAAACGCTAAGCTGAGGCACGATCTGAGCAACGTCGTAGTTTTGGACAGACTTCCGTTTAGACCGACGAAGTTGGTCGTCGCGATTTCGGAGAAGATGTATCCAGATGTCAAGACGATCGAAGATTTCAAGGAAGTTGTTGGCAATAGACCGGTTCTCTTCGCTTCTGAATTCCCGGAGCTTGCAAGGGAATACGCAAAGAAAGTCGGGCTTAACGCTATCGTGTTCGATCCGATCGGAAAGACGGAAGCCTCTCTTCTTCCTCCGAATCCGGAAGCCGATCTGATCTTAGAAATCACGGAATCGGGAACAACGCTGAGAGAGAACGGTTGCAGGATAATAGATGTCGTCAAGGATCCAGTCTATTCAGTTTTCATAGCTAACAAGAGTTCGTTCGAAGATCCTGAAAAGAGGAAGATAATGGAGAACCTCGTAACGGACGTGAGAGAGGTTTTGGAGTCCAAGAACCTTGTTAGTCTGTTTTTCAACGTTCCGAATGAGGAGGACATACAGCCGATAATCGATTTCCTGACGAGCGAAGGATTCGATCCGACCGTTTCAAAGCTTGCGAAGGGAGGAGTGGCTATACACATAATCTTGGACAGATCGAGGGTCAAATTCCTAAAACCTAAGCTGAGAGAGCTCGGTGCTAAGAGGATAGCTACGGCTCCGGTTATAACGTTCGGTGATTAGCTCTTCCGTAACCAAAAACTTATTTATCGGTAACCCCAAACTCATATGAGCGGGGGTTGCCGAGCCAGGAAAAGGCGCGGGGCTTAAGACCCCGTCCCGAAGGGGTCCGCGGGTTCAAATCCCGCCCCCCGCATTTCATAGTTTAATCAAAAGCCAACCGTTCTTAACCTTCGGAAATCTTATGAGAACGAAATCGCCCCTAATCCTTTCGCCTTCAAGCCTGAACTTTATCTTATCCTCAGTTCTATCCAAAAGCTTGTATTCGCCCTTATCCCAGATCAGAACCTTTCCCTTTCCGTAACCTGCTGGAATTATTCCCTCGAAATCCATATAATCTATTGCATGATCCTCAGTCTGAATCGCAAGTCTCTTCTCTCCTCTTTTCCCCGGAATCCTCCGCAAAGCCCAGCTTTTGGCAACACCGTCCATCTCAAGTCTCAAATCGTAGTGATGTCCAGCCCTTTCTGCAAAATGTTCCTGAATTACGAATCTTGGCATCTAAGAGACGTTAGATCGAACAAGATTAAGTTTTTGTCTTACAGCGAACAATAAAAAAATAAAATTAAAGTTTGTCAAACGTGATGATCTTGACGTTCGTGGGAATCTTAACAACGTTACCCAACCTAACCCCAACTAAATAGCCTATATCTTTCTTCGCCGCTATATCTATCAATCTTTGCGTAATCACCCCATCGAACACTATGCTCGACGTTTTTGTGTTGTCCGTCTTGAGGATTCTAACCAAATCCCTCACCGGCACCTCCTTGATCACATCGAGGTTCTTATCCAGCAACCTCGCTATGAGTTTCCCTTCGACCGCCTCCTTATGCCTCTTCAGAACCGTCATGAGATCCGGCTTATCCGACTTCTCCTTAACCTTCTCCTCCTTCTTTATGCCCCTCACTATGTGCAACTGCTCCACCGGAATCTTATTTCTTAGAGCCTTGATTATCTCCTTCTGCGTTAGATCCTCAACCCCCTTACCTTCAGGAGCTCTCGCTACATAGTCTATATCTGCAACCTGCAGAAGCTCCTTCAGTATCAGATCTCCACCCCTGTCACCGTCCAAGAAAGCCGTTACGGTCTTCTTCTTGCAGAGCTCTATTATAGTCTTAGGAATGTTCGTTCCCTCCACGGCGATAACGTTCTTAATTCCGTGCCTGAGAAGATTTAGAACGTCGGCTCTTCCCTCCACGATTATTATAGCATCCGATTCATCTATCGCTGGCCCAGCTGGTAACTTGTCCTCTCCGTATTCTATGATCTCCTCAGCCCTCACAGCCTGTCTTACCAATTCCACTATCTTTTCCGATTCTATTTCCGGCTCCTCGAATAGCTCTCTCAGGATATCCTTAGCCCTCTCGACTATTTTTTTTCTCTTGCTCGCCCTTACGTCTTCTATCTTGGTCACTCTTATCCTCGCCGAGCACGGTCCAACCCTTTCGATCGTTTCGAGTGCTGCAGCTAATATGGCTGTTTCTATCTTGTCCAAGCTTGATGGAACCTTTATCTCTCCGAAACTCTTTCCGCCTCTGCTCTCTATCTTAACCTCAATTCTCCCGATCCTTCCGGTCTTCTGCAACTCTCTAAGGTCTAAATCATCGCCCAACAAACCTTCGGTCTGCCCGAATATAGCTCCAACGACGTCAGGTTTCTCAACCACCCCATCCGCAACGATTTCAGCATGGATGAGGTATTTCGTTGTATCCGCTGGCGCCTTCATTGTTTTCGCCTCCATCTCTGTTTTTCGAACAATAGATGTTAAACGCCTATTATAAATAGTTATTTGTCATCCGATGGAGTGGATGGATCTCGCCAAGGTTGCGCTCGAAACGTTCGAACTTCTGGAGATGGTCGTTCCTATAATGTTTGTAGGTCTCTTAGCCTCGAATATCTTCTTTTCTCTGCCTCAAGTTAGGAGGTTCATAGAGCCGATCGACAGGCTAACCTCATTTGCAAATCTGAGATGCGGAAGCGTAGTTTTGGCATTCTTCGCCCATCCGATTGCCGGACTTTCCGTGCTTTCCGATCTATACCGCAAGGGGACTTTGAGAGAGAACGAGGTAACTGTTATATTTCTGATCTCCTTAATTCCCAGAACAATCCGAATAATCCTTATGTTCTTAGCTCCGATAGCCTTTTCGGCTTTGGGATTTTTCTTGGGACTAATCTACGCATCTCTTGAATTGATTTCAAGGTTAGGTGCAATATTCGTGGGAATTCTGCTCGGAAGGAGACTCGTTGAAGACGGTTGTATTGTGGAATCGGATAATTTAGATGGAGTTACGATTAAAGAAAGCGTAGTGAGATCGATAAAACTATTCTTCAGAACCTTAGTGGTGTTCGTTCCCTCGGTTTTTGTGGTAATGCTTTTACTCGATCTGGGGTTTCTGAACGTATTGAACGGGATGTGCAAACCCTTCATGAATACGTTCGGCATTCCGACCTCCGGATTGATAATAATAGCCGCCGGAACTTCGAGCATGGTTGCCGGAATCGGTGTAGCCGGATCCCTGATATCCAAGGGGGCAATCGACGGGTTTTCCGCTCTCGTTTCGATATTCGTAGCATCCATGTTTCACGGCATCGTCGAATGCCTGAGGAGATCCCTCCCCCTTAACATCTCGTTCTTCGGTAAGTTGGGGATCAAGCTAACTCTGATAAACTTAGCCGTGAGGGAGGTAGCATGCGTAGTCGCACTGGCGATCCTACTGACGCTCCACCATGCAAACTTGATTTAGAATATCCACGGCAAAGAGAAGCTTACGACGTTGATCACGATGCTAAGAATTGCCCCCTCCCTGACGTCTATCCTCGCAATCTTCGATATCACAGCCGATTCGATGCAGACTACTAAGATCTCAAGCGGAACGAACGAATACCTGTAGCTCAGAACAGCAGAAAGCACGAGGAAGAAGATCGGATAAGATATGACGTTCGCGATTAAAACGCTTAAAAGGATCCTCTTGACGTTCAACTTCCTAAAGAGTGCGTAGCTGGAACGAATTCGATCAGCATAGTTATAGCTAACAGCGTAAGTAGGACGAATACGCCGAATGTAAGCTGATCATAAAACGTTTTAGGATAAACGTCTGCGAGAACCTTTTCCATTGCGTTGCATCGGAAGCCGAAGAATAAAAGGTTAACTATTTTAAGACCAATTTGCAAGCTCGAATCATGTTTGAGAAGATCAAGCCACCGGAGGAAGGGGAAAAGATAAGGTATGAGAACGGAAAGCTGATAGTTCCCGATAATCCGATCATTCCATACATAGAAGGCGACGGGATCGGAAGGGATGTCGTTCCGGCGGCGTTGATGGTTCTCGATGCGGCGGCTGAGAAGATAGGAAAGGAGATAGTCTGGTTCGAAATATACGCTGGAGAGAAGGCATACAAGCTCTACGGCAATTATCTTCCCGAGGATACGCTCAATGCAATCAGGGAGTTCAGAGTAGCCCTGAAGGGGCCTCTTACAACTCCCGTCGGAGGCGGATACAGGAGTTTGAACGTAACGATCAGGCAGGTTTTGGATCTCTACGCTTGCGTTAGACCGGTTTACTATCTCCAAGGTGTTCCGAGTCCTCTTAAGAATCCCGAAAAGGTCAATCTCGTAATCTTCAGAGAGACTACCGAAGACGTTTACGCTGGAATCGAATGGCAGAAAGGCAGTCCGGAAGCGCTAAAGGTGATAGAGTTTCTCGAAAGGGAATTCGGAATTAAGGTTAGAAGGGACTCTGGCATAGGTTTGAAGCCGATAAGCGAGTTCGCTACGAAGAGAATTGTCAGGCTCGCGATAAAATACGCGTTGGAGAACGGAAGAAGGGTCGTAACGCTTGTGCATAAGGGAAACATAATGAAATACACCGAGGGAGCTTTCAGGGAATGGGGATACGAGGTTGCCAAGGAGGAATTCGGAGATCGCGTTATTACCGAGGATGAGCTGTGGAACAATTACGGTGGAGAACTACCCGAGGGCAAGATTCTGATCAACGATAGAATTGCGGACAACATGTTCCAGCAGTTGCTTACCAGAACGGCAGAATACGACGTGATAGTTACGCCTAATCTGAACGGAGACTACCTGAGCGACATGGCGGCCGGGCTTGTTGGCGGACTCGGTATAGCTCCCGGTTCGAATATAGGGGATGGAATGGGTGTGTTTGAGCCCGTTCACGGATCCGCTCCGAAGTATGCCGGACAGAACAAGGTAAATCCGACTGCAGAGATTCTAAGCGGAGCTCTGATGTTCGAATACTTGGGCTGGAAGGAGGGGGCAGAACTGATAAAGAAGGCCGTGGAGATGACGATAAAGAGCAAGATCGTAACCTACGATCTCCACAGGCACATCGGCGGAACTTTGGTCGGAACTAAGGAGTTCGCAAAAGCGGTAGTTGAGAATCTGCAATCTCTTTAATTTTATTGTATAATGGAAATACATGATTTTAGCATTTAATTATTATTTAATTATTTTTATAATTCGTGTGAGCTACCGATGCTCCAAAATCAGAATAATAAAAAGAGTCAGCACCGTATGCCCCTCGTCACAGCCGGTCGGATACCCGCTTGATCATCACAACTCAGGCTATCGGGAGATCCTCATTCCGGCTCCGATGAGAGATGTTTCATCATCCGAGCCTACGTATTAGCGAAGGATTGATAAGCGTTATTTAGTATAGATGTTATTTAGTATAGATTATTTATATAATATATATTTTAAGCTTTATTTCGTCTGTAACAAATGTATAATTGAGGACAAATTTTAAAACTTCTAACTCCCCATCTTTGATTATGGCTAATACGGACTTTAGCGATACCGAATTCGACCATAACAAGGAATTTCTGACCGTTAGAACTTCTCGAAACACTATTGAACGATTCGACAGGGATAAGATTGTAAAATCACTTGTTAAAGAGACCGGCATTCCTAAGGAGGTAGCAGAGGAGATTGCATTAGATGTCGAAAACACGATAAAAAAGCTCAAACTCAAGTTCATTTCAGCCCCGCTTATCAGAGAGATAGTTAACGTGAAGTTGCTCGAAAGGGGTCTTGAGGACGCGAGAAGGGATTACACGAGGCTCGGTCTTCCGGTTTACGATACGACCCAGATCATAGAGAAGGGTATTAGGGAGAACGCAAACCTTCAGCACAATCCGGAAACGATCCACAAGCACGTTGCGGATTGGGTAATGAAAGAATACGCCCTGCTTAAGGCTTTGCCCCTGCATTTGGCAGATGCTCACATGCGCGGGGAGATTCACATTCACGATCTCGAGTATTTCGTCACCCGTCCTTACTGCTTCCAGCACGATCTCAGATGGTTCCTGAAGAACGGTTTAAGGGTTGACGGAACCGGAGAGAATACGGCAGTTGCTGGACCCGCTAAGAATGCTGAGGTTGCGATTCTTCATGCCGCAAAGGCTTTAGCTGCGGCACAAACCAATTTCGCCGGTGGGCAGGGTTTGGACTTCTTCAACGTCTGGCTCGCACCATACATGGCCGGAAAGACATACAAGGAGATAAAGCAGTTGGCTCAGATGTTCGTTTATGAGATGAGCGTGGATCCCGATACCGAACTGATAGTTAGGAAGAACGGAAGGGTTGAAAGAGTAAGGATAGGAGAACTCGTTGACGGCTGGATGGAAAGGAATGCCAAGAATGTCAAGGTGTTCGGCAGAAACGAGGTTCTGCTTATAGATGATGATTTGGAGGTTTTGACCTGTGATGAAAACGGGGTTAGATTTGCAAAGATTACAGGAATGAGCAGGCATAAGAGCGATCACATACTCGAAATAAAGACGGAGAGAGGTATAAATATAAAAGTTACCGGACATCATAGCCTTTACGTTATCAGAGATGGCAGGCTTAAGGCTGTAAGGGCTGAAGATCTAAAGGTTGGGGACGAAATAGTATTCGCGTTCCCTGAAGTTGAACTCGATGTCCCTTACATAAACATATACGAGGCGTTTAGGGACAAGGACTACGCAAGATCTTTCAGGGTTACGAACTTGGCGAAGGTTGCCGAAAAGGTGGGTAAGGAGAACTTCATGAAGTTCTTGGGAATAGACTCTTGGACGTTCAACGAGATAATGGAAGGCAGAAGGACGATATCGTTCAGAGATTTCGTCAAACTCGTCGAGCGCTTCAACCTTAGCTTGGATGACATAGCAGAAGTTCTGATAACATCTTCAACGCACTCAAAGAAGAAATACTATCTACCGATGAAGCTCGAAGTTAGTCCGGAATTCTTAAGGCTTGTAGGCTACGTCATTGCAGACGGTTACTTCAATTCGAGCGACGAAAGTATGGGTGTCGGCTTGGCTTTGGGCAACGAAGAACTCGTTGAGGATGCGAAAGCTTGCGTTAGAAAGGTATTCGGAAACGATCCGTTTGTGGATAAGAGAGAGTGGAACATAAGGTTCGGTGGAAGGCTTGGAGTTAAGCTGTTCTTGGATATCCTCAAGATAGGCAGATACGATCACGAGAGGAGAATCCCGGCTTGGATGTTGCTTTTGCCCAAGGATAAACTTGCGGAGTTACTCAAAGCATACTTCTCCGGCGACGGTTACGTAACGAATTCAACAGCAAAGTTCGTTGGCTGTTCTACCGTCAGTGAAGGTCTTAAGGACGACATAGTATTCGCTTTGCTCAGATTCAGAATACTTCCGACCATCGGGGAATACGAGAAGGAGTGCGGAGAAATAAAAGGTGTCAAAATCAAGTCCGCAAGAAGATACTACGTCATTAGGGTGTTCGATGCCTGCACATTTGCAGAGATAGGATTCCAGTGTTCGGCTAAGAACGAAAAACTGATGGCTATGACGGATGGCTCAACACTGTTTACCCTAAGGATTACATCGATAGAAAGGAAGGAAGGAGAGTTCACGGTTTACGATATAGAGGTCGACGGAACGCATAGATTCATTGGATCTAACAGATACTGCGCCGTATTTTCGAATTCTCAGATGTATGTTGCAAGGGGTGGACAAAGCCTAGGTAAAGACGAGCTGGTATATGTTATAGAAAATGGAAAATGCAGAGTCGTTGAGATCGGCAAGTTTATCGATGAGTTGATCGAGAATAGCAATAATGTTATCAGGAGAGGCAATACAGAGATTGTTTACCTCGATAGAGATATTTACACGATTTCTGTGAACACCAAGACTGGAAAGACCGAGCTTAAGAGGGTATATGCGGTTTCAAGGCACAAGCCGAGAGGAAAAGTCTACAGAATAGTGGGTAAGGATGGAACATCCGTAGTGGTAACTGAAGATCACTCGCTATTCAACTATAACGAAAGGGGAGAACTCGTTCAGGTTAAGCCTTTGGAGATGAGGCACATAGTCAGAACTTTCGACAGTCCATTTGGGGTGATATACAAGCTCGGAGATTACATAGAAACGGGTTACAAGAGAGCAGAACGAAGTTCAAGACAAAACGACATTCCTGAGAAGTTGAAGATTACCATCGAGCTCTGCCAGTTCTTCGGTCTGTTTGTAGCTGAGGGTAGCTACGGCACGAACGGAATCAGAATTGCTACGAAAGATGAGGATGTAATCGAGTTCGTAAGGAACTTCGTCAAAAACTTAAATCCAAATATATCGGTCGGCTATAGAGACAATTCCGTCTGCTTCGTCAACAAGGGCTTTTACGAATTCGTTAGGAGTATGGTAAACTGCAGAGCGGAAAACAAGAATATCCCCGACTTCGTGCTCAACGGAGATAAGATAATAAAGCTTGCATTCCTCGGTGGTCTGATAAGCGGAGACGGCTACGTCAGCAAAGACGGAAAGGTGCAGATATACACGACTTCCAAGCAGTTGTTGGGACAGTTGCATCTGCTACTTTCAAGCTTGGGATTCCTTTACACGGTCAAACTTAAGAAGAAAGGTGAAGTTTTGAAGATAAATGGTAAAGAAACGAGGAGAAACTATGACTGCTATATAATCGAGATTTCAAAGGAGTATGTTAAAGAGATAAAGCCGTTCGTTATATCAAGGGCTAAGAGGGAAAGGATAAGGGACTGCAACAAGAACATGTTCCCAATGGACTACAGAGTCGTTAAAGGTTATTTGAGAAGGCTATGTGTAAGAAAACCATACAGAGATCACTCTTGGAAGTCAAACGGAAGGAGGCTGAAGTTCGGAACACTTGAAAGGATTGGAGAGCTAAATCCGCACTTAACACAAGTTATCGAGAGGTTGAAGAGGAACGTTCCGGTTGAAATTAAGGAAATTAGAGAGATCGAATACGATGGTTACGTTTACGATCTCAGCGTCGAAGACAACGAGAACTTCATAACCGCTTTCGGAATACTCTGCCACAACACCGTATTCAGCGACATCGACATCGAGTATGGAGTTCCGAAGATCTGCCAAGACTTGCCTGCTGTCCTGCCGGGCGGAGTCGTTAAGGATTCGATTACCTACGGAGACTTCGAAGAGGAGGCAATAGCGTTCGCCAGAGCTTTGACAGAGGTTTACTTGGAAGGAGACTACGTCGGAAAGCCGTTCTTCTTCCCCAAGCCGAACTACAAGCTGAGGAGGGAGTGCTTCAAGAAGGATGGGTTCGATGATTTCATGATCTTAGTGCATAAAGTTGTAGCGAAATACGGATCTCCATACTTCCTGAACCTATTGGCGGGTTATCTGCCAGATAACGTATTCGCTCAATGCTGTAGGCTCGTTCTCAGCCCGGACAATACGGATTGGGAGGATTTCAAGAACGGTTGCATGAGGACGGGTAGCTTGCAAGTGGTCACGATAAACCTACCGAGGATAGCCTACGAATCCCAAGGGAACGACGAAAAGTTGTTCGAGTTGCTTGAGGAGAGAATGAAGCTCGCGAGGGAAGTCATAGAGATCAAGAGAGAGATAATAATAAAGAGGATGAAGCAGGGAGCTTTGCCCTTCCTAACGCAGGATGTAAACGGTGAGCCGTATTACAGAGTCGACAAGGTCGTAAGGTCGATAGGTTTCGTCGGGTTGAATGAGATGCTCAAGGCACACACCGGAGAAGAACTACACGAGAGCAAGGACGCTTGGAGATTCGGGCTTGAAGTGATCAAGAGGATGATGGATTTAGCGATGGAGTGGTCGATGGAAACGGGTCAGAGATGGGTCATAACGCAAACTCCGGCAGAATCTGCGGCTCACAGACTTGCGTTGCTCGACCTCAAGGAGTTCAACGGAAAAGCTGTCGTGCAAGGAGACGTTAAGACCGGAGCGGTCTATTATACAAACAGCTCGCACGTCAGAGTGAGTGCAGACGTTCCGCTGTTCGAAAGGTTGAAGATCGAAGGAGCGTTCCATCCCCTCTGCAACGGAGGTATGATGGCTCACGTTTGGATAGGCGAAAGTGCACCGAATCCCGAATTGCTTTGGGAGCTTACGAAGAAGATCGCTACAAGGACTCTCGTCGGCTACTGGGCTTACACGAAAGACATGACGTTCTGCAGAAGCTGTAAGAGGCTCAGTGGTGGAATTAAGAAGAGTTGTCCGTTCTGCGGAAGCAAAGACATCGAGTGGTATTCGAGAGTCACCGGCTATTATCAGAGGGTCAGCGGTTGGAACGACGGCAAAATAAAGGAGCTCTTCGACAGAAAGAGGGTTAATTTGGGTTGATTATTACATAATTTATATATTATGGATAGGTTGAAAAGATGAAACTGTTTGGTAGTTAGGATATTTAAAGCATGCACAATGCAACATCACGACCAACTGCTTTTATTACAAACCCATTTCTCTTTTTAGTTTTTCGTTCAGCTTCGAATACGATATCGCGTAAGGTATTATCAGGAGAAAAATCGGGATCAGTAAAAGATAGAACCACCAAGCAAGTTTCCCCATCTTAATGCATTCGAACATTCCGATCTCAAGCAGAAGCAAACACAGTCCGAGTTCGAGTGAAAACACCAATAAAAATTCAAAGTATTTATTTATCGCTGTAACTCTTTTTTCCTCATCGAGCTTGCTCAAATCGATCGGAACGTTTAGAAGTTTCCACGTTCTAAATCTGTAACGGGTCAAAATCAAAATAGTAATCTGAGCCATGGAAAACAGAAACGGCATGATCAGTATCCAGTCCTTGCTACCGTATCTGTCCGGTTTTCCGCCGAAGCTGAAGTGAGTCGGGATCACTTCGGGTAAAATCAGATAGTAGTAAAACGCAACTAAGAACATCAAAATAACAACGAGAGCGTTTCCTACGACCAGCAACCGCCCCTTCTCACTCAATTCTTCGGATGTCAACATCTTCAATACCAAACTATAAGCTATAAAAAATTTCAGCAAAATTTTAAATCCAACCACTCAAAACCGAAGCATGAAACTAATAGTATTCACGAAAAAGGACTGCCCGCAGTGTCCAAACGCCAAAGCCATAGCAAAAGAAGTTGCCGAAGAACTCGGACTCGAATACGAGGAGATTGACATCGAGAAAGATCTCATCACGGCATTGCAATACAACGTGGCTTCAACACCTTCCATCGCTTTCGGAGAGGAAGTTCTGTTCAGAGGAGAGGTTCCCACGAAGGAACGGCTCAAAGAGGAAATTCTAAAGCTTATGAAGTGATAGTATGCTCTTAGGCGGAATTTTGGATCTATCAACCGTTGATTTTCCCGGAAAACTTTGTTCGGTTGTCTTCTTCGCCGGATGTCCGTTCAGATGTCCATACTGCCAAAACCATCGACTCCTGCAGGGAGGTATGAGTGTCGAAGTTGATCACATCGTTTCGGAAATCAAGAGGAACTTTCTAATCGATGGTGTGTGTTTTACCGGCGGAGAACCGCTGATGCAGAACTTGGATGAACTGAAAGATTTAATTTCGAAGCTGAAGGATTTGGGATTTGCCGTAAAGATAGACACGAACGGCTATTATCCGGAAAAACTCGCTGAGATAGTTGATCTGATAGATTACGTGGCGTTGGATTTCAAAACCACACCAAAGAATTACCCGAAGCTCACGGGCAAGGAAGATTCTGCAGAGAGAGTTCTCGAAACCTTAAGGATTCTATCGAGTTCGGGAGTGGAATTCGAAGTAAGAACGACGGTCGTTCCGACGATAGTTGACGAGATTACGGTTAAAGAGATAGCCGAGATCTTATCCGATTTTGGAGTGAAGCTTTACGTCTTGCAACAGTTTAGAAATGAGGACGTTCTCGATGAGAATTTTAAGCAGATTGAACCGTATCCGAAGGATTATTTAATCGAACTCGGAAAGCTTGCAAAGAGTTACGTTCCGAAGGTTTTGGTTAGGTGTGAGGGAGAGGAGGAGGTTTGAATGGTTAAGGTCAAACTTTTGAGATACACCCCGGATGGAGTAAGGTTGGTAGCCCAAGGTTGTAGAGTCAGCGGAATACCGGAAGGCTTGAGCGATGAGGAAATCGTCAGAATGGTAGTTGAGAACGACTACACGAGTGCGATAGAGCACATCTACTTCACCTTCGACATATCCGAAATGAGCGTTGCGATAAGCAGGGAGTTGCTCGAACATAGGATCGCAAGCCACACAGCGAGATCGACGAGATACAACGTCGAGAAGGATTTCGGCTACGTAATCCCTCCGACGATCGACGGAGATGAAGAGCTCGTGGAGATGTTCAAGGAGGCCATGGAATCCGCAAGACAACACTACGCCAAAATCTTCGAGAAGATGCTCGAAAAGGGCTATTCGAAAGCCGAAGCTTTGGAGGCATCCCGTTACGTTTTGCCGATGGCAACTCACACTCACTACATTTGGACGATCAACGCCCGATCGCTCATAAACTTCTTGGGCTTGAGGTTGTGCAAGAGAGCCGCTCCAGAAATAAGAGAACTCGCACAGAAGATATACGACATCGTAGTCGAGATATATCCGGAGATATTCAAAGACATAGGTTGCAGAGGATACAACTTGGGCTTATGTCCGGAAAACGAAGCCCGACCCAAGGATTGCCCGTTCAGAGCTAAAATACCGACTAAGAAGGAGATTAAAGATAGCTGGAAGAAAAAAGATAAATAATTTTTATTTTTATAAATTAAATTTACAGCGCTTAATAACCGTCATAATTTATTTTTAACATTATTATTTATTAATTTTAAATGCTTGGTTATAGCACAGCAAGGTAAAAATCCATAAATATTAAAATTGAACATCTACCGTCGTTAAGAAAAGGTAATAATTTAGACTGAAGAATAGGCAAACGTCGAGGAAATATTTAAATAGTGTCGATCTGGATAAAATTCGGGCGGAGGTGTTTCGAATGTCCAAAACGATCGAATCTCTGATGAAAGTTGAGGAAGTATACGAACCGCCGGCAGAATTTAAGGAGAAGGCTTGGGTTAAGGACGAATCCATTTACGAAAAAGCGGAGAAGGACTGGATCGGCTTTTGGGATGAGATTGCAAAGACCGAGATCGAATGGTTTGAGCCTTACAAGAAGGTTCTCGATGATAGCAACGCACCCTTCTACAAGTGGTTCGTCGGCGGTAAGATCAACATAACTCACAACTGCCTTGACAGGCACGTTAGGACTTGGAGGAAGAACAAAGCCGCTATAATCTGGCAGGGTGAGCCGGAAAACGAGAGAAGGGTTCTCACTTACTACGAGCTATACAGAAGGGTCTGCAGGTTCGCCAACGCGTTGAAGAGCTTGGGAGTGAAGAAGGGAGACAGGGTTACGATATACATGGGAATGGTTCCGGAGTTAGTAGTTGCCATGCTCGCGTGTGCGAGAATCGGTGCTATTCACAGCGTAGTCTTCGGAGGATTCTCAGCTACGGCACTCAGAGATAGAATTAACGACGCTCAGGCTAAAGTCGTAATCACGATGGACGGATTCTACAGGAGGGGCAAGGTAGTCGAGACAAAGAAGATCGTAGATGACGCTTTGGAAGATGCCCCGAGCGTTAAGTATGTCGTAGTTTACAACAGGCTTGGAATGGATGTGAACATGGTCGAAGACAGAGATCTCTGGTGGCACGACATCCAGTATGGAGTATCTTGGAAGTGCGAGCCCGAAGTTATGGATTCCGAAGATCCGCTGTTCATACTCTATACATCGGGAACCACCGGCAAGCCGAAGGGTGTTCTGCACGTTCACGGCGGTTATAACGTTGGAACACACATAACGACGAAGTGGGTGTTCGACCTCAAGGATGAAGACATATACTGGTGCACCGCCGACATAGGCTGGATTACCGGTCACAGCTACGTCGTTTATGGGCCGTTGAGCAACGGTGCGACGGTTCTGATGTATGAGGGAGCCCCGGACTATCCTCAGCCGGACAGATGGTGGAGCATAATCGAAAGATTCGGCGTTACGGTATTCTACACCGCTCCCACTGCGATAAGATACTTCATGAGGCTCGGCGAGGAATGGCCGAAGAAGCACGACCTCAGTAGCTTAAGACTGCTCGGAACTGTCGGAGAGCCGATAAATCCGGAAGCTTGGAAGTGGTTCTACAGAGTAATCGGAGGAGAAAGGTGTCCGATCGTCGACACGTGGTGGCAGACAGAAACCGGAATGCACCTCATCACACCGTTGCCGGGAGTTACGAAGCTCAAGCCCGGTTCCGCAACGAAGCCTTTCCCCGGCATAAAGGCGGAAGTTTGGGATGACGACGGAAATCCGTGCCCGCCTAACGTTGGAGGTAAGCTCGTAATTACGAGACCGTGGCCGTCGATGCTCAGAACGCTCTGGGGCGATCCGGACAGATACATAAAGACCTACTGGAGCGCGTTCAAAGGCAAGCTCGTATACTTCACCGGAGACGGTGCGAGAATCGATGAAGACGGCTACTTCTGGATAATGGGCAGAATAGACGATGTCTTGAACGTCAGCGGACACAGAATCGGAACGGCCGAGCTCGAAAGCGCTCTCGTCGCTCACAAGGCAGTTAGCGAGGCGGCGGTTATCGGAAAGGCTCACGAGATCAAGGGAGAGGTGCCGGTAGCTTTCGTAGTTCTCAAGGAGGGCTACGAACCATCGGTGGAGCTGAAGAAGGAGCTTAAGGAGTGGGTCAGAAAGACGATCGGTCCGATTGCGGTTCCAGACGACATAATATTCGTCGAGAAGTTGCCGAAGACGAGAAGCGGAAAGATAATGAGGAGAGTTCTGAGGGCCGTTCTTTCCGGACAGCCGCTCGGTGATGTAACGACGTTGGAGGATCCGAAAGCCGTTGAAGAGGCGAAGAAAGCTTACGAAGAGATAAAGAAGGCGATGGAAAGGCAATAATCTATTTTTTTAGGAGGGATCTCTTATGGAGAAAGATTGGGCTAATCCGGCGGTAGTCGGTCTTATGGGCTTCGCTTTAACGACGATGGCAACCGGCTTGCACGTCATGGGCTACTGGGGAGCCGGACCTACGTTGGCTCTCGCCCTCGCATTCGGAGGAACTGCGCAGTTCATTGCCGGAATAATAGACATGAAGAAAGGGAACATATTCGGCGGATCGGCGTTCATGTCCTACGGAGCATTCTGGTGGGCGGTATTCATAAAGGACATAATACTGCCGACGTTTGGCATCAAGGTCGGAGCCCTCGGAAACGCAGGGTTCGCACTGATGTGGTTCCTGTTTACGTTCGCATTCATGATAGCATCGTTCAGAATAGGCAAACTGCTCTCGGCGCTCTTCGTATTGCTGTGGATCGCGTTCGGTCTGCTCGTAGCTCTGCCGATCGGACTCGTTCCGGCGAAACCCGTAGGCTTTGAGATATTCATAACCGGACTCTTGGCTTGGTATATAGCCATGGCCGAACTCGTTAACACCGTATACGGCAGGGGATTACTACCCCTTTCCTAATTTTTCTTAAGACAAAAATTTTTATTCCCCGGCGTTTATTCGCAGTGTATGGATCCGACCGTTGTAGTTATAGACTTTCAAGAGAGGTTGGCTCCGCACGTTGTAGACATCGATTACATCGCGAAGAATTTGGTAAAATTAATAAAATTTTGCAAGCTGATGGATATTCCCGTTGTCGTTACCGAGCAGATCAAGCTCGGATCGACCGTGAAAGAACTCAGAGATGTCTTGGGCGAATTTGAACCGATACGGAAGATCAGTTTCAGCTGTTGTAAAAACGAAGAGTTTTTAAAGGTCTTGGGAGAACTCAAGAGACGGGAAATCGTGCTTACGGGTTTGGAAACGCACATATGCGTTCTACAGACAGCCTTGGATCTCCTCAAGCTGGGTTACGAGGTATACTTGGCTGTTGACTGCACGGGATCGAGAAAAAAGCTCGACAGAGATGTAGCGATACAGAGAATGGCTTTCGAAGGTGTAAAGCTAACCACGGCTGAAACGTTCATATACGAACAGACCGTATCGGCAGATACGGAATTGTTTAAGGAGATACTAAACATAGTTAAGGAATGACCGGATATGCTGGTCGAGATCGGGTTGGCGGTTATACTCCTTCTCGTCCTGATTCTACCTTTTAAAGTAAGGGCGGTTGAGGAAAACCTGGAGCTGTTCTTTCTCACTATGGGTATTCTGTCCGTTACGATATCCGGACTCTGGAGTAGGGAACTCGTTATAGACGCACTAAGGGAGCCGGTATGGTTACCGAATACGCCCGTTCCGATAGGCATATTCCAAGTCGTTCTCGTATTCGGCTTGGTAGTATACAGATACGGAAGTGCAATATACGGAAACCTGCATAAGATCGTTAAGAAGTTGGGTTTGAAGTTTTTCGCCTTCCTTATGGTGGTCATACTCGGACTCGTATCGAGCGTTATATCTGTGATAGTAACAGCCGTTATCCTTTCGGAAATCGCGGCCATTCTCCCGGTTGACAGACTGAGAAAAATTGAATTCGTTGTAATCGCCTGCTTTTCCGTAGGATTGGGAGCCGTTTTAACTCCAATAGGCGAGCCCCTCGCAACCATAGCGATTTCAAAGCTTAAAGTTCCACCGTATAACGCCGACTTCTTCTTTCTGTTCAGACTTTTGGGAATATACGTGATTCCGTGTATAATCGCGCTCGGGATCTATGCCGGATATAGGATTAAGGGAAACGAGAAGATGGACGTTGAAGAAATCCCGGAATACACCGAAACGCTCAGAACGGTTGTAGTAAGAGCGATTAAAGTTTACGTCTTCGTCGCCGCACTAATTCTGCTCGGAACAGGATTATCACCGCTCGCAACTTTGGTGTTCGAAAGGATTCCTCCCGAAGGGTTGTATTGGCTAAACACAATTTCAGCCGTGCTCGATAACGCTACACTTGTAGCTGTCGAAATAGAGCCAACGCTTTCGCTTACCCAGATAAAATGCGCGTTGATGAGTCTACTGATTTCGGGCGGTATGCTAATACCGGGCAACATTCCGAACATAGTTGCCGCCGGAAGGTTGGGTATCAGAATGAAGGAGTGGGCAAAGATAGGCGTTCCGATAGGTATCGTATTACTGCTCGTTTACTTTTTCATTCTAACGCTTGAGATCCATACGTTCGGATTTTAAAAATTTTTAAAATTAAATAAATTAAATAAAATAGAAAACCCTAAAATTCGATCTCTCCGGTTCTGATTCTAATCGATTTTTCGACGGGGATTATGAAAATTTTTCCGTCGCCGTATCTTCCGGTTCTTGCACTCTTGATTATCGTATCAACCACAGCGTCAACGTTTTCGTCTTTGACGACCACGAATATCTCGACCTTTGGCAGTAGGTCGACCTCCATAGTTCTACCTCTGAACTGCAAAGTTATTCCCTTCTGTTCTCCTCTTCCCTTGACCTCATTTACAGTCATCGCTACGAATCCCTTAGATTCGAGAGCTTTCTTAACGTCTTCTAGCTTCTCCGGCCTGATTATAGCCAGCACCATCTTCATCCATACCACCTCACGAATACGCTACCTCTCCGTGCTGTGATATGTCCAATCCTACGTATTCTTCATCTTCGCTGACCCTCAATCCGATCGTCGCATCGACTATCTTCGCGATGATCAGAGTAACCACGAACGCATACGCAACTGCAGAGACCGCACCGATTATCTGAACCACGAACTGGTGGACGTTGCCCAAAAGCAGACCCTTAGCGTTTATGCTCGCAAAGATTCCGGTAGCAATTGCACCCCAGAAACCGCCCATTCCGTGGACCGCCCAAGCATCCAAGCTCTCGTCGATTCCCTTCTTAACCCTAAATAGCATAGCCGAATAGCAGAGAACGCCAGCTACCGCTCCGATTACGATCGACGACAGAGGATCCACGTAACCTGCCGCTGGTGTTATAGCAACCAATCCCGCAACTGCTCCGCTTGCAATTCCCAAGCTACCCGGCTTTCCTTTGATCCAGCTCGCAAACATCCAAGCCAGAGCTCCGGCAGCAGCCGCGGTATTCGTTACTATGAAGGCGTTGCAGGCAATGTTGTTCGCCGCCAAAGCGCTACCGGCGTTAAATCCGAACCATCCGAACCAAAGCAAAGCCGTTCCGAGCAACGTCATGGGAATGTTGTGCGGCTCCATCGAGTATTCTCCAAAGCCCATCCTCTTGCCGATCAGAAACGCTAACGCCAAAGCGCTGAAGCCCGAACTTATGTGAACAACAGTTCCTCCGGCGAAATCCAAAGCGCCAAGCTTCGCTAACCATCCGTTGCCCCAGACCCAGTGAGCAAGGGGATCGTAAACGAGGGTTGTCCAAAGTATTCCGAATACTATGAATGCCGAGAGCTTTACCCTTTCCGCCATCGCCGACGTTATTATTGCGAGGGTTATAGCCGCGAACATCAGCTGGAAAGCTACGAAAGCGTAGTCAATCATCTTAAGGTTCTTCAGTCCCAAGTATTCCAAGCTACCAATTATTCCGTTGATGTCGTGTCCGAACGACAGCGTGTATCCGATGATTATCCACTGAATACTGACTATTGCAAGCGTCAAGAAGCATAAGGAGATCATCGATAAGACGTTTTTTCTTCTGACCATCCCTCCGTAGAACAATCCCAATCCGGGGGTCATCAGCATGACCAACGCCGTCGATGTCAGCAACCAAGCCACGTCTCCGCTTTCCATAACCTCAGACGCGCATATGATGTTTTTAAAAATTTTTAACAAAATGTCCTAAAGATTCATAATTTTTCATAGTTAGAACCACAAGTCTAAAGATTTTGGCTAAGCTCGTATTGAGTGATTGGCACAACTATCATCGAAAAATATTTAAAATTAGCAACACCACTGCAAAACAATGCCTAAATTCATCCCAATTCCAGCCATTCTCGTATCCCTTTTGGTATTGGTAGAGTAAACTATCCCGCTTTTTTGGCGGGTTTTCTTGGGGTGGTTCTATGCGTGCTGCGGATGCGATCGTCAAGGCTCTGGAGATGGAAGGCGTCGAGCACATATTCGGGATTCCCGGAGGTGCAATTCTGGAAGTTTACGACGCGCTATACGATTCGGAGATCGTCCACATTCTTACGAGGCACGAGCAAGCGGCTGTGCACGCGGCTGACGGATACGCGAGGGCTACCGGAAAAGTCGGAGTTGCTTTCGCAACATCTGGCCCGGGAGCGACCAACACGGTTACCGGCATCGCAACTGCATACATGGATTCCTCACCGCTCGTTGTTATGACAGGGCAAGTGCCGAGAGCTATGATAGGCAACGACGCCTTCCAAGAAGCTGACACAACCGGCATAACGATGCCGATAACGAAGCACAACTACCTCGTCACAGACGAGAGACAACTGCTCAGAATAATCAAGGAAGCTTTTCACATAGCTTCAACCGGAAGACCGGGCCCGGTTCTAATAGATCTGCCGAGAGATGTGACGATGGCTGATATAGAGTTCGATTATCCCGATAAAGTCGATCTGATCGGTTACAAACCCAAGATCAAAGGACATCCGAAGCAGATAAAAAAAGCTGTCGATATGATAATGCAGTCCGAAAGACCGATAATATTGGCTGGAGGTGGTGTCAGACTTTCCAACGCGCATGAAGAAGTGCTGAAACTTGCCGAAACCATACCGGCTTTCGTAGTCACGACGCTGATGGGCAAGGGGGCGATTCCGGAAACCCATCCGCTTTGCTTGGGCTTCATCGGAATGCACGGGACTAAATACGGAAACTACGCGGTAATGGAGGCTGATCTCATAATAGCAATAGGATGCAGGTTCAGCGACAGAACCGTCGGGAAGTTTTCGGAGTTCGCTCCCGAGGCTAAGATAATCCACATAGACATAGATCCGGCTGAGATCGGTAAGAACGTCAGGGTGGACGTGCCGATAGTCGGAGATGCCAAACTGATACTGCAAGAGATGATCAAGATGATAAAGACCAAGCAGAGGAAAGAGTGGTTCGAAAGGGTTGATAAGCTAAAAAGGAAGTATCCGCTGAAGTATAATCGGGACGAAAACGTCATAAAACCTCAGTTCGTCGTCGAAAAAATATACGAACTAATGCCGGATGCGATAGTAACTACTGAGGTCGGACAGAATCAGATGTGGGCGGCTCAATACTTCAAAGTCAAATATCCGAGGCAGTTCATAACCTCCGGTGGATTGGGAACTATGGGATTCGGATTTCCGGCTGCGATGGGCGCTCAGGTTGCGTTTCCGGATAAGATCGTCGTCGATATAGCTGGAGACGGAAGCTTCCTGATGAACATTCAGGAATTAGCTACATGCGTCGATTACGATATCCCGGTTAAGGTCTGCGTTTTGAACAACGCCTATCTGGGTATGGTTAGGCAATGGCAACAGCTGTTCTACAAGCGGAGATACTCTGCAACGAGGCTGAGATATCCGGAGTTGAGCTTCGAAAAGATAGCTAAGGGCTTCGGAGCTCACGGGATAACGGTGGAAAAACCGAGCGAAGTTGAGGACGCTTTAAAGGAGGCTTTCGATGTCGACAAACCCGTGGTTATCGACTTCCACGTTGAAGTTGAAGAGAACGTCTTTCCGTTCGTTCCTCCGGGTAGATCGCTTAGAGAAGTTTTGGACGGTGAATAATATGAAGAGGTGCACGATTGCCGTTTTGGTTGAAAACAAGCCCGGTGTTCTCGCGAGGGTTTCATCGCTGTTTAGGAGAAGAGGCTTCAACATAGAGAGCTTAGCAGTCGGGACTACGGAAAGACCGGACATATCGAGGATGACGATTGTGGTTAGAGGGGACGACAGAACTCTTGAGCAGGTTATGAAACAGCTGAACAAGTTGATTGAAGTCATAAAGGTCAGCGATTTGAGCGAAAACAGTGTAGAAAGAGAACTTGCATTAATCAAGGTTCACGCTCCTCCGGCGAAGAGAAGCGAGATTATCGAGATCGCAAACATCTTCAGAGCACGTATAGTTGATGTTGCAAGGGACAGCTTCATAATTGAGATTACCGGAGATGAGGAAAAGGTCAATGCGTTCGTAGATCTTATGAGGCAGTTTGGAATAAAAGAGATGGCACGAACCGGCAAAATCTCGATGGCGAGGGGTAGCAAGACCGTCGGTTAAGCTTAAATATCCACTTCGGAGAGTGGTAGTCATGGCGAGAAAGCCGGCGAGAATGTGGAGAAGGTTGGAAAGACCATACACGAGGGTAGAATACATCGACGGAGTTCCCGGAATCAGAATTAGGCAGTTTGAGATGGGCAACAGATCCGCAACGTTCCCCGTCATGGTTACCTTGGTTGCTGAGGAAGCTGTCCAAATCAGGGACGTAGCGCTCGAAGCGGCAAGACTTGCCGCCGGTAAATACATGTCGAAGATCGCTGGTGCGAGCAACTTCAAGCTGAAGATCAGAATATATCCCCACCACGTGTTGAGGGAGCACAAGATGGCCGTCGGAGCTGGAGCCGACAGAATCTCGCAGGGTATGAGAAGGGCTTTCGGTAAGCCGGTTGGAAGGGCCGCGAGAGTTCTGCCGGGCACTAAGATCCTAAGCCTCTGGGTTAAGCCCGAGCACTTCGACTTCGCAAAGGAGGCTCTGAAGAGAGCGGGTCAGAAGTTGCCGACTCCTACGAAGATAATCGTCGAGCAGGGTGCGGAGTTACTTAAGGGTAAGATCTGAATATATTTCTAACGATCTCCCTACCTCTCTTTTTACCGAATTCCCTGAACAGTCCGAGCAATTCCGAGTATGTCCCTTCTCCACCCAAAAAATCCCAGAATTCTTGTCCAATTAAAAGCTCATCCATGCTGAAGAACATCTTCGTAAAGCTCCATTTGTAGTTCTCCTTACTTTCACCAAAAGGGTTGTAAGGAAATGCATAAAACGTGATAGCGTTAAACCAAGGACTTGCCTTAAGATACAGAAATTTCTCCTTAGTTCTACGAGTTTGATCCTTATTCGGTTTCGGTGATTTTATCTCCAAAAAGTAATCTTTATCATCCCTCTTAAGATAAAGATCGACGACGATCTCCTTCCTGGCATCGTTTTCCGGCTTCGGGATCTCTACATTCGCGCATGGCTTGACTGTCTTCCGCTCTAACCTCTCAAGGTAATCGTCGACGAACGACTGAACATTTGGAGATGCCGTAGCGATAAACCTTGCGTTTCTCCTAACATCATCCCACAGACCGCTGTCTTCGGCAATTATCTTTGCTATGTATTCGAAGACGCCCTGCCCAAGAGATGTGGAAAACGATCTGAAGAAAGATTGAATTCTCAGAAACTCCTCCGGAATCAGAGCCATGTGAAACGGCTTGTATTCACCCTTCTTCTCGCTGAAAAACTCTTTTTTCAAGATTTCGTTCTTAACTACATCTGGATCGTATTTGTTCACCAAACCTTGCATGAATCCTTCAAGGTAGTCCCATATCCTCTTCCTCGTTTCCCTATCCATCGTCTCACTTCTGAAGAAATATCAGATATTCAAACCTCAACTTCGCAAATCCTCCTAATATAGCCCTTTCCAATTGCCAAGCGTCTTCAAATCCAATGTCCTTACTCCATTCGATTATCTTTCTGTTGAAGTTCGTCCTACTACCGTTTATGCTTATGTCCCCCAAAACTATTATCGCCCAACCGTTCGGCTCGAGAACTCTGAACATCTCCTCTATGCTCCTCCTGAGATCTCTCTCGTAAAGCACAAGCCTGTCTTTACCTCTCCCCTTCAACCCGATCATGTGGTTTCTAAGCTCCCCGATGTCGACGCCCAAGTAATTGAGGAGATGCTCGTCGTTCTTTATGTAGTCGAGGGCTATGCTGTAAGGTGGAGACGTAACTATACCCTTAACGCTCTCATCTTTAAGTTTTAAGTCCAACGCGGAGCCTATGAGGATTTCGTAATCGCCCAATTCTATTCCCAATCGGTTAATGACATTCCAACATCCCCTTATAGTTTCCATGTATTCTTTGAAATTGTCGAAAAAGAACTGTTGGAGCGATTTCCCCTTCTTCGTTCCGGAAAGATAAGTGTAATCAGATAGGGCGTGAAGATATATTAGGAGAAGGAAGTTTCTCCATTCGAAGGGTAGATCGTGAAGAAAGGAGGACGGAAAGAATCTATCCCAAAGCATCTCCAAGAGCTCCTTGGCTGTCAGGCAATCCTCGATAGTCGGCTTAATTGAGTTCTTTGGAATCTTGAGGCTTGAGAAGTATTCGAAGATCTTATAAACTTTCGAGAAATCGACTTCGGTTGAAATCTCTTCGTAATTTATCTTCAACGAGTCCAACTTGATCTGGGAGACTATAGCTAAGGCGGGGTTTATCTCGACACCGTAGCCGTTGATACCCAAGAGTGACGACTCTATCAAAGTCGTGCCAGAACCTAAGTAGGGATCCAAAATCAGATCACCCTTCTTAGCTTCGACGAAGTTTATTAAAGCCTTGATCATCTGCCCGTGAAACTTTCCCTTGTAGGGATAGAACCAGTGCGTCATGTATTGGTTCGTGTGTCCGATCTGTCCCTTCCCCTTAACTCCGCTTATGAAGTAATGCCAGCTTTTCTTTCCGAGGATCTCCTCAAAATAAGCCGTTCTTCTTACGAATTCTTTTAGATCTTCACCGAATCTCAGAAATTCCAATTTTGCCAGTTGAAGTTCGTAAAGTTGCCTTGCATCATCAAACAGCTTCAACTCACTACTCGTAAATCTTCCATCCGTAATCCAAATTACCGGATCGATTAAACTTTTGATATCTTCGACGATTTCTTCCAACATCCAAAACAGATTTGTGTTACCGTATTTATTTATTCTGCCATAAAGTGTTTAGGTAAGGAATTCCTAAAAAATTCATGAGCGGAAGCAATCCCAATACTTCGAATGAATCCTTTTGACGGTTTCGATGTTCTTCCTAACTCTATCCCTAACGTTCATTCTTCTCCACTTCAGCTCTTCAAGATAGTTCTTGGGTTCTCTTATGTAGCTAATATCGAGCCCAGCCATTGCCGCTATTATGCCCAAGTTTGTGTAGGGCAAAGCCGCCTCAACGCTGTAACCTCCTTCCAAAACCGCCACGAGCCTTCCCTCGCATAGCTCATTTGAAAGTTCCACTGCCCTTCTCATCATCTCAGCGTAGCCTTTTGCCGTCAAAGCCAAGCCGGTAATCGGATCGGTGAAGTGATTATCCTGCCCGGCTGAGATCGCGATGAATTCGGGCTGAAACTCCCTCGCAACCGGTTCTATTATTTCATCGAAAACCATCAGATACTCTTCATCCGACGTGCCCGGTGGCAGAGGAACGTTTATCGTGTATCCTTCCCCCTTTCCAGATCCAACCTCATCCGGATATCCGGTTCCGGGGTAGAGGGGCATTTGATGTGTCGATATGAAAAGAACCCGATCGTCTTCGTAGAATATCTCCTGAGTTCCGTCTCCGTGATGTGCATCCCAGTCCAATATCAGAATCCTCTTAAATCCTCGCTTAAGCAACCACTTGACCATTATAGCCATGTTGTTCAAATAGCAGAAACCCGCACCGATGTATGGCTTCGCATGGTGCCCCGGTGGACGAACCATCGCGAATGCGTTGTCAACTTCTCCTTCAACGACAGCTTTAGCCGCCCTTATGGCTCCACCAGCCGCCAAGAGGGCTCTTTCGAAAACTCCTACGGGGATGTTCGTATCCCAGTCGATAACTCCACCGATTTTGCTGTATTTCTGAAGGTATTCGATGTAGTCTTTGGTGTGAACGGTCAAAACGTCATCGAGCGAAGCTGGAAACGGTTCGAGTAGCTTTACGTTTGGATTGTCGAAAATTCCTTCCTCCATCAGCTGATCCATGGTATAAGCTAACCTTTCTCTTCTCTCAGGATGGGTAGGAGTTTGTTCGTGTTCGAGGTATTTGGGATGGTAGACCACTCCGGTTACCATTGAACGACTTTACCGATTACTCATAGAAAACGATTACTGATGTAACAGCCGAATGCAGTTTAGGATGAAGGTAGCGATACTCGACGGATACGTCGATGAGCCTTCGTGCTTGGGAGTTCCTCCATACGTAGCCCCGTATCCCCGCTACATCTACGGAATGCTAAGGGATTTGGGATTTCAAGCCAAATACGTGACTATCGACGAATTCAGGAGAAACCCGAGCATTCGGCGAGAGCTCGAAGATTTCGACTTGGTGATAGTAATAGCCGGAATTGCTGTTCCGGGAAAGTATTTGGGCGGAAATCCGCTATCGCTCGAAGAGCTTAAGACGATCCTTAATAATCCGAAGAAAGTTCTCGTTGGCCCCATTACGCTCGAATTGGGCGAAAGAGAAAAGAGATTGCTCAATTACGAGATAATAGAATTTCCATTTGAAAGGGGATTGTTCGAGTTCCTGTGCAGATTCCTAAAGCGAGAAGATCGGATGAAGCGTCTCGAAGTAGGAGGAAGGAACTTCGTAAACAGGTTCGCAGTCTTGGGGGCTGAAGTGGTAAGGCAACATCCCGATTTTCCCTACATCATCTGCGAGATCGAAACCTACAGGGGTTGCTACTGGAGGAGATGCTCGTTCTGCATCGAAAGGATCCACGGAGCACCGTCGATGAGGGATCCAAATGCCGTGCTTGATGAGATTCAAGCTCTGTATAATCGGGGGGTCAGATACTTCAGATTGGGGAATCAGACGGATTTCTTCACATACATAGCGGACTTCAGCTACGATTTCCCCAAGCCCAATCCGGAGTTCATGGAGAACTTCCATAGGGAAATCTGGAGGAGGTGTCCCCGCATTAAGACTTTACATCTCGACAACGTCAATCCGAAGACCATTGCGGAGCATCCGGAGGAATCGGCTGAGATAATAAAAACGATCGTTCTCTATCAAACTCCGGGAAACATCGGAGCTATGGGATTGGAGAGTGCAGATGAGAAGGTCGTCGAGAAAAATACCCTTTGTGCAAAGCCGGACGAAGTCGTGTTCGCGATAGAGCTGATTAACCGTTACGGGAGATTCGTCGGATACAACGGACTTCCATACTTTCTGCCGGGGATAAACTTCGTGATCGGGCTGATTGGGGAAACAAAGGAGACTTTCGAGAAGAACTACGAATTTCTAAGGGAATTATTAGAAAAGGGTTTGCTCGTAAGAAGGATAAACATAAGGCAGGTTAAGGTGTTCAAGGGAACTCCCATGGAGAAAATTGGCTACAGAAACGTTGAGAGGCATAAGAAATACTTCAAGATATTCAAGGAGAAGGTTAGGCGGAACATCGACAACGAAATGTTGAAGAGGATAGTTCCGATAGGCAGAAAGCTTACGGACTTGAGGTGCGAAGTTAGGAGGGGAAAGATCACGTTCGCAAGGCAACTGGCAACGTATCCTCTGCTCGTCGGTATAATAGGAGAATTCGAAAGAAATACGTTTTTAGATGCGAGGGTTGTGGATTACGGCAGAAGATCGATAACCGCAGTTCCAATATTAAATCCGAACACCGCAAAGCTATACCAGCTTGAAGCGATCCCCGGGATAGGCAAGGCTACAGCCGGTAAGATAGTTGCGAATCGCCCATACGGAAGCTTGGACGATCTGAGAAAGGTCTTGGGAGACGCCTTCGACAAGGTCAAGGACTTCTTCGCTATTTAAGATTCCAAGATCTCTTCCGCTTTCTCCTCAACTACCTCTTCAAGTTTCGGCAACTCTACGCTTGGCTTGATCCACACTCCGCTCTTTCCGATTATCGACCCCTCCACAACGCACCTCTCTTCCATAAAGACCTTATCAGCCTTTATATGCCCCAAAACCACGCTACCGTTCACCAAGTAAACCTCCTTTCCCTCTACGGCACCGTGAACTCTGCTCGAATCGATGATCAAAATCTCCCCTCTCAGGCTTCCGTATAGCTCTCCCCGTTCAACCTTAGCGTTCCTTGCCTTTATGTTCCCCAAAACTCTACTTTCCGTTATTTCGATGTCCCTATCCGTCTTTATGACGTCGATGTTCATAACCGAATTTTCGGGAACTTCGAGGGGAGACAAGAACTCCTCAGCTTCAAATAGCTTCTCAGCCTCCTCAAGCCTGCCCAACCTGAGAAGCTCGAGCAAATAAAGAAATATGAACATAACTATCGGCATCGGGTCTTGAATAGTTATCAATCCCTTTGCTTCGAACCCGTTCTTTATTCTAACGTTCCTACCGATCTCCAAGTCTCCGTAAACCGTGAGCCTTCCATCTATCGAAGCGAACTCACCGATGTAAGCGTCGCCTCTGCTTATAACGTCCCCCTTGACGTTGCACCAAGCTCCAAGCCTTACCTCTTCCCTTCCGAAAACATCTCCCTCTATCGTCGTCTTCTCCCCTACGATGACCTTTCTCGCTATTATCCCATAACCGAGCTCGCTGTTAGCCCCTATCAGAGCATCTCCTTCAACTACAAGATTCCTCTCCTCAAATTTTGTGTTCGGAGGGATCACCAACTTCTCAAGCATAATTACGCCCCGAACTTCTCGGCTTTATCTATTAAATCCATTACGATATTCATCAGATCCAAACCCCTTATTCTGCAAAGCCCACCCTTATACGCTTCGAATTCCGAGAAGCTCTTGACCTCATCTACCCTAACATCCTTGTAAACTATCGTTATGGGAACAGGATCGCCCGTATGCTCTTTTGCTGTAACCGGCGTTGAGTGATCCGCTGTTAGGATCAAGCAAACGTTCGAGAAGTCCAAGTTGAGCAGTGGCTCGAAGTGTCTGTCGAGTTTCTCTATGAACTCCTTCTTCCCTTCAAAATCGCCATCGTGTCCAAGTTCATCGGTGGCTTTGAAGTGCAAAAGAACGAAGTCGTGCGTTTCCAAAGCCTTCAGAGCCGCTTCAACCTTCCCCTTCACATTCGTATACCTATTGCCGGTAGCCCCCTCAACCTCTATAACATCTCCCTTTAGAATCCTTCCGATTCCCTTTATCAGCGTAGTGCCAGCTACAACCGCAAGCTTCATCCCGTATCTCTGCTCGAATGGCGGGATGTGAGGAACTACTCCGACTCCTCTCAGCAGTAAAACGTTAGCCTTCGGCAACCCCTTCTTAGCCCTCTCCTCGTTAAGCGGGTGTTTGTCTAATATCTCGTGAGCCTTCTCCATGAAGTAATTCACTATCTCGGCAGTTCTCTTAGCGTTCTCGTCATCGCTTAAAGGTCTACACCTCCAAACCTTCTCCCCAACCTTATGGGGATCGGTATCCGTTATCTTATCCGATAGGCCCTTACCTCTCAAAACCAAAGCTCCTCTATGCCCGCTTCCCCTTCTGAAGATGAATTCGACTCCGAACTTGCTAAGATCTATTCCTTCGTTTATAGCCTTGACCAATTCGTCGGTATCGCTTATCCTTCCGGCCCTCCTATCGACCACGACCTTATCGAAAACGCTTCCCTCGCCTTCGACGGTTCCGAAGTTTACTCTGAAGGCTATATCCCCCGGCTTAACCTCAATTCCGGCTCCAGCCGCCTCTATAGGCCCTCTGCCGGTGTAATACTTGTAGGGGTCGTAGCCCAGAAGGGATAGGTGACCCGTATCGCTTCCCGGTCTTATTCCGGGAGCTATCGGATCCATGATCCCGTTTATACCCATTCCGGCTAATTTATCCATATTCGGCTTCTTCGCAGAACTGAGGGGAGTTTTCGTGCCCCTGTCGGAGAGACCATCTATGACAATTAGAAGAACCTTCTTCATACTTACATCTCATATTTACGGATTTAAAACGGTTGCTAAGATAACCATCGTATGTCATCGGATCGTGCGATTACCCGAGCAACGAATTAAAAATTAAACTAATACTCGTCCTCCTCAAAGTAAAATTCCTCTTCCTCCTCTTCAAATTCTTCGAATTCTTCCTCCTCTTCCTCAATCTCTTCTTCAAGTTCTTCAAGTTCGTATTCTTCGTTCGTGTCGAGATGCAGGAACTTGCCGTTCTGGTATATCATAACCGCACCGCAGAGTTTACACTGAACTTCCATGCCCTCATATAAATCGCTGAGCTCTATTTCCTCTCCGCAGTATGGGCACCTTATGAGCTTCACTACCATATCTTTCAGACCTCGACTTCCCAAATTTAAGCTTTTTCTTCATCTCGATTTATCATGACCATACGTCGAGCTTCTCAACTTCGTCGAAAACTCCGACGATCTTGTAGAACGTCGTAACCTCTCTGAGTTCTACCAACTCATCCTCGCTCAAATCCTTCTCAACCTCAACGAAGAATATGTAATCCCCCAAGCCTGTCCTAGCCGGACGGGATTCGAGCTTCCGCAGATTGATTCCCTTTCTGTAGAAGACCTCGAGCACATCCTTAAGCGCACCCGGCCTATCTTCGACTCCGAAGAAGAGCGACGTTATCGAGCCTTTCCTCTCACCCCTTCCACGCTTTCTTATAAGGTAAAACCTCGTCACGTTCCTTCCGATGTCCTGAATACCCTTCCTAAGGATGAACAGCTTGTGAAGTCTCGCGGCATTTTCGGAAACTATTGCGGCGGAATAATCGTCCAAAAGCTCTATGGCATCGGATGTGCTCGACGTGTATCTAACCTCGGCATGCGGGAGGTAGTTGTTTATGAACCCCATGCACTGAGCTATGGCTTGCGGATGGGAATAGATCGTTCTGATTTCCCTCAACGGTATCCTCCTCTTAGCGACCAAGCAGTGTATTACCTCAAGCTTCGTCTCGCCGAAAACCTCAACGTCGTGACTTAACAAAGCATCCAAAACCGGCAAAACAGTTCCGTTTACCGAGTTCTCTATCGGAACCAATCCGTAGTCTGCCTTTTCCTCATCGACCAACTTTATGATCTCATCCGTTGTCGAGCAGTAAACGAGCGGAAGCCTCGAACCCACAAGCCTCAAAGCAACCTCCTCGCTGAAGCTACCCATAGGGCCGAGAACTGCAAGTTTTCTGCAGATTCCTAAAACCTTATACTCCTCCTCCTTGGTCAGATTCATTATAGCCTCGAAAGCGTTCTGGATGTAGAGAGGATTCAGATCGGTCTGAACTAAGAGATCTCTTATCTTGAATTCCTCAAGGTCGCTTAGCTCTATAGGCTCGTTTCTAACCTTCTTGTGAATAGCTATCTTCCTCCCCGCGTTAACCCTTCTCTCGATGAGCCTTAAAATTAGGGAATCCACAGCCCTTATGTATCCCCTAAGCAGATCGAGATCCTCAACGTTTATCGTAGCCTTGTATGCATCCAATATGAGCGTGCTGTCCTCGTAATCCTTATACTTCGTTTTTAGAGATCTGAAAATTCTATGAAATTCCTTCTCGTCCTTCAACATCTCGTTTAATCTTGCTACGCTCTCAACAAACGCATCTCTGAGCTTTTCGGCGTTCTTCTGGATATGGTAATACATCCTCCAATCCTGATTGAGGATCCGAGAAGCCAACTTGTAGAGAACGCAGAAGATCGGAGAAGCGTAAATTAGATCCTCCTCACCAATTCTATCCGCTAAGAAGTTAGCCATAGCGAGCAGAGTGAAATGGCTGATCCCCTGAATCTCAGCCATCTTCTCATCGTGCTTATCCCTCGGCAGATAGCTTATCACAGCCCCGGCCTTCCTGAATTCGTCCAGTATTACCTTCTCCTCCTCCCTTCCTGATTCAACGACAACTATGATGTTCGAAAGACCGATCTCGCTCTTCGGCCCGAACATCGGATGTATGCTGAGATAATCGAATCCCGATTCGTCGAAGAGCGGAAGGACGTTGCCTTTGATCGAGGATATGTCAACGAGCAACGCCTTAGGATTCGCATATCGCTTGATATTTGCTAACGCATCTCCTATTGCGTCCATGGGGACGCAGACGAATATGACATCGAAATCTCCAATACGATCGAGCTCGACATCCCTTCTATCCTCAACTACATCGTAGCCAGCTACATCGTATCCTCTTGAGAAGAAGAAATCCTTGAAGAATCCTCCCATTCCGCCCACACCGTATATGAGGATTTTCATCCCTACCGCAAACGCTAAAAAGACCTATATAATTTTTGTCTCAAATGAACCTAAGAGAGAAGCTGAAAAGCTCTGGAAAGGTTTTTATAGTTGGAATTGCTGGAGACAGCGGTTCTGGTAAGACTACATTCGCGAATGCTATAAGAAAGCTTTTGGGCGAAGATGTAGTGGGCACGATTACGTTGGATGACTATCACGTTTACGATCGAGCGATGAGGTGGAAGCTTGGTATCACACCTCTCCATCCAGATGCGAACAACCTGAAGCTCGTCGAGACTCATCTGTTCATGCTTAAGAGAGGGGAAAAGATAAGGAAGCCGACATACGATCACAGAACCGGAACATTCGGCCCTTGGGAGGACTTCGAGCCGACTCCGGTGATAATCGTCGAAGGATTACATACGCTTTACGACGGAATAAGGAACTATCTGGACTTCAAGATATTCGTCGATCCGGCGAGATACATCAAGAGGAGATGGAAGATAAAGAGGGATGTTGAAGAAAGGGGCTATGATAGGCAGAAGGTTATAGAGGAGATAATTCAAAGGGAGCCGGATTACAAGAGATACATAGACTTTCAGAAGATATATGCGGATGTTGTCATCAAGATATTTCCGACGTCGATGAGCAACGTGGAAAGGATAACTTATCTTTTTGAGGAGGAGAACTTCAAGAATGTTTACAGAGTTAGGCTAATAATCAGAAGGGATGAAAGCATACCGGCAGAACCGATAAGGTTGAACATCGACCTCTCAGCACTCGTTAGGGCAAGCGAGAGAGATTTCGCGATCGGCTTCTTTTCCGATTACTACTATTCAAAGCCGGCGAGCTTTATAGATATCGACGGTTTCATGAACGTAGATCTCTTCAGCTCGCTTTTGGATGCGCTGAAAAAAGAGGTGGGCTCCGAAGAAATTTACGAGATTCCGAAGGGATACGTCAACGCCATCGAGGTAGCCAAGCTTCTGGTGTGTTGGCGACTGCTTGAGGTTCTAAAGTCAAAACTCGGTTGAATCATCTGTCAGCTTCTGGCGGGAAGTATCCGAAGCTACCGTAAATTGCCTGCAAATCGGCAAGTCTTTCTCCTCTGCAAGCTTCCATGAAGCCCTTGAGATAAGCCCAGCCCGGAGTTACAACTCTAAGCCTATAAGGCATAGTCGACTTTCCATCGCTGACCAATGTGTAAAGCAATGTTCCCCTCGCCGCTTCTGTTAGAGTAGTGTATTCTCCAGCTGGAACGGTCATTCTGCCGAATATCCTGAAGAAGTAACCCCTCACATTTTTACCGACCTTCTCCTTGTCCTTCAGCTTTCCTATAAGCCCGTCGCTTAAAACCGGCCCCTCCGGAATGTCCTTGATAGCTCTCCTGATTATGTTCAGACTCTGCTGAACCTCGTTAACTCTGACTAAGAACCTCGAGTAGGAATCCCCTTCATCCGCAACCGGAATGTCGAAATCTATCTCGTCGTAGGCTTCGTAAGGCTCGACCTTCCTGACATCGTATTCAACGCCGGAAGCCCTCAGAAAAGGTCCGACCAGACCGAACTTTATGGCTTCTTTCCTATCAAGAACCCCAACATCCTTAAGCCTCATTATCACAGCAGGATTCTTGACGAATATCCTCTCGAATTTCCTAAGCTTTTCCTCAAGCGTATAAGTTACGGCTTCGACGAACCTCAGAGTTTTCTCATCCACATCTCTCCTAACTCCTCCGGGAACTACAAACGAAGCGGTAACCCTTGCACCGGTGATTCTGCAAAGAGCCTCGCATATGTATTCTCTCAAGCCGAAGGGCCACATGAAGCCGGTTGTGTGTCCGATGAAGACTGCCAAAATTCCGGCATCGTAGAGGTGCGTTCCTATCCTTCCCAGCTCGGCTAATATCGTTCTTATGTATTTCGCTCTCGGCGGGACTTCCAGATCCATAGCCTTCTCTATCGCCCTAACGTAGCCCAAGCTCATGTTCGCGCAGTCCATTATAGCCGGTCTTTCAACGAGAGGTATGTTCTGAATGAACAGCTTCGTCTCCGCAAGCTTTTCTATTGCTCTGTGAACGTAGCCCGGATCCGGAATCACTTCGGTCATTACGTCTCCCTTAACCCTGACTATCAGTCTCATATGCCCGCTACCGGGGTGCTGGGGACCGACCAATATTACGAACTCATCCTTTCTGTATGCTTCCTCAACGAATTCGGGAGGAACCGGTAAGAATAAGGACTGATACTCCTGAGGCGGTTGAACCGGAACATCCAAAGCGAACTCCTTCTCCTCCATAATCAACCCTCCAAAACGTAATTATCCTCTTCAAGCTTGAAATCCTTTCTAAGCGGATACTTCGGAGTGTCCGGGGAAAGCAGGAAGTTTCTACCCATCCAAGGATTACCTTCGAACCAAACGCCGAAGAGTTCGTGCATCTCCCTCTCCATGTAATCCGCTGACGGGAACATCTTAGCCAAGCTGGCTATCCTTGGATTATCCCTCGGCACCTCCGTTGCAAGGTTGATAAGAACTGGCATAAGTTCCCTATTCGAGTAGCTTCCGAAGACGTATTCGACTATAAACTTATTTTCGTGCGGGACGTCGATGACGTTAACGGATTTCACGTGATCGAACCTCTTGGCAAGCTTACTTGCCACGGTAAGCAAATTGTCGGATCTAATCTTTATGCATATTCTGTTGACATCCGTGATCGTGATCGACTCAAATAAGCCCGCCAACTCCTTCTGAAGCTCCTCAACGAGCTTCTGCCCGAACTCCCATTCAACCTCCTTAGGCTTGTCTATCACTATCTCCGGCTTAGGATCGACCTTCTTCGGAGACTTCGGCGGCTTCTTCGGCTTGGCTTCCTCAACAACACCCAGAAGCTTGCCCAAGTCGACCTCCTTAAATTCGGCAGAAGTCTTAGCTTCTCCAGTCATTATTTTATCCTGAAGCTGGACTATAGCCCTTATCAGGGCTTCCGGCGTTGGAGGACAGCCGGGAACGAAGAAATCTACCGGCACAACTTCAGAGGGCTTGACCATGTGGTAGCTGTTCCAGAACAGTCCACCCTTCAAACCGCACGCACCCATCACGATAACGAACTTCGGATTGGGCATCTGCTCCCACGTAATTCTCAAAACTTTAGCCATCTTCCTCGTTATCGCTCCTTCGACGATTATAACGTTCGTCTGTCTGCAGATACCGTAGTTCAGCGAACCTATCCTTTCGGCATCGTATCCGCATGCGTAAGCGTGAGCAAGCTCGACTCCGCAACAAGCCGTAACGAGGTGAACGGGCCAGAGGCTCCACTTCGTCCCCCATCTCTTTATCGGCGAAAGGGGGCCGGAATGCAGAAATTTGATATCCTCACTACTCATACTCACCACCTCACCCTATAGGCTATATCCAACGAATACTTATACGATATGTAGATCGCTGGCGTAAGGAGGATGAAGGCTAAAACCGTTAGCAGAATCGTGAAAACGTTTGGATTGGCAACGAACAGCAACAGTAGAACTAATATGGGCTCGCAAGCCATGAACATGAACACATAGCCGAAATATTGCATAGGCAATGTGTATTTCGGCGGGATCGTTGGGATGTGTCCCGATTCGTATCTCTCAAGCTTAACCGGCGTCGGCTTCTTCATCGGAATGAACCTGATTAGGAACACCATTACTCCGTCTATAGCCAAACAGACGATTATCAACAACGCAACTGCCAAGAAGTTCTCAACCAGAGTCACCTCAGACACCTCCTATTATAGCCTTAGCCAGATCTATAAACCAATTCGGCGGGACGATCGTTATGAACGTCAAAGCGACCGCAGATAACACTATAGCGTTGACGATGCTCGGTATCGTTGGCTTCGCCAAAATCCTCGCAAGTCGGATGTAGTAGGGAACGGACATCGCCGAGTTGATCACCAAAATCAACGCCAACCAAATGTAGCCTACCTTAACCAAGGATAGCAGTATGAAAAGCTTACCCCAGAATCCGATGAGCGGCGGCATTCCGATGAACGAGAACGCCAAGGCATACGTAAGGTAAGTCGAAGCTCCTCCGTCCTTTATAGAAACGAAGAATCCGACCTTTCCGAAAGCGTTAGCCATCAGCTGAAGCAGTGCTCCGGCGAAAGCCAGATAAATCCAATTCAAGTTGATGAGCGCCACGAGAGTTGCTAAGATGTATCCCATGTTGGCAACAGTGGAGTAAGCTAAGATTCTCGCCGGATTCGTTGAAGTAAGCGCTCCTATATTTCCGATGAACATCGAAACCGCCGCTACGAATGCAACGAAGAGCACCATCTTCGTCGTAAGCGGGTTTGCAGTCATGATCAGTATCTTGTATGCGACCACGAACGGAACTATCTTAGCGATGGACGCGACGATCGAAACAGGAATAGGATCAGCCGTATCGAAGACATCCGGAACCCACTCGTGCATCGGAGCGCATCCGACCTCCATACCCAAGCCGATTATCAGCATCACGAAGCCCAAGACGTAGAGGTAGCCGGCGTTTACGCTGTTGGAATATACGAGCAACATAGCTCCGGCTAAGAAAAGAACCGTTGCGAAAACCATGAAGGTTATGTATTTTACTGCAACGTCCACGTTCGCCTTGCCCTCGCTCGTCATTATCAAGACGTAGGTGGGAATCGACGTTATCACGAACATCAGTAGTATCATTGCGAGGTCGTTCGTAAAGACAACGTAAACCGTTGCTATCGCGATTAAGGCTGTTAGAGCGTAGTCAACGCCCTTGATCTGGTTTTTCATCAACGTCATCGAAAGCAGATTTAAGATACCTATTGCGATTACTAAAGCTACGTAGCTTCTGTATTCTGGCAGTAAAAGCATTATCAGCAGAGCTATCAGACTGATAACGAATACACTCTTCGAACTCTTGAACGACAGTGCGGATCCTAAGGCGATTAAAATTAGGGAAGCAACTATAAGCTCGATCATGCTTTCACCACCTTACCAGCGATGCAACTATCAAGGCTACCATAACAAATCCCAAAGCGATCTTAACATACCTCTTGAGGTATCCAGACTGAATGGCTCGAACTCCAAGCGAATAAGTTGCGATGAGTTCAGGAATCGCTTGATGGCAGAAGGTGTCGATCAGTCTGTTGCCGTAGTCCACTATCTTAGCGATCGCCCAGCCGATCTTCGGAATTATGTAGTCGTTCAAAGCCGGCATATACATTCTATCGCCCAAGAATCTGCCGATAGGTGATTCCAGCCTTGGAACGACCAATGCGATGACATAAGATATCAGCACAGCTAAACCGACCGCAAGCGACGACCTCTCGAAACCCTTCTCAACGAATTCACCCGCTATAGGCTCCGCATGTCCGAGTATAGCGTATAGCAACACGGCAAGCATGGAAACCATTACAGCGTAGGCAATCGGCATCAGAACTTCTCCGTGCAGGTGGAGATGCTTGGGCTTGTCACCCTTTATGAAGTTCAGACTGAGGAACTTAGCCAGGAACGCCGAATAGATCACCGAAACCGTTACGAGCAAATAGAGCGGAGCGGAGCCAACTTCGTGCATCAGATGGTGCATTATCCCGTCCATCGCGGACTTAACCCAATACGCTGTGAACGGCGGGACTCCGGATAGGCACAGCGTAGCGAAGACCGTCGCTACGAATGCCACCTTCATCTTCTTTGCAAGCTCAAGGTCTCCACAGCAGAACCTGTCGTGAGTTGCGTGGATGAGATGTCCGGCAACGAGGAAGAGCGTAGCCTTCGCAAATGCGTGGACGATCAGATACCAGAACGCAACGTAAATGGCTATCTTTCCGAGCCAGAATGATGCGGCGGCACATGCGAACATCAAACCAAGGCTCGACATCGTTGATGCCGCAAGCAGAACCTTTCTTTCTCTGCAACCCAAAGCGACTGAAGCTCCGTAGAGGGCTGAGATCAATCCGAGGAACAGAACGAAGAGATAGACCATTTCAACTCCGTGCATGTGATGCAACTTCCAAGGCTCTATATACCAGCTCAGCCTCATGAACAGATAAGTTCCCGCCGCAACCATCGTAGCCGAGTGAAGCAGAGCGCTGACAGTCGTTGGGCCGGTCATAGCAGTCATAAGCCACTCGCTGAACGGAAGCTGAGCTGATTTAGTAAACGGACCCATGAGGAGCGCGATTATCAGAATTACGGTTCCGATAGCTCCGATGTGGTGGAACAGCCCAGCCCAATCGATCTCGGATATGTTCAGGTTTCCGGTCAAGGCGTAGATAGCCGCAATTGCGAAGAACATCGGCATGTCTCCGAATCTTATCGTCGATATAGCCCTCCAACCGCCGAAGCTTGGAGACCAGAACATGTTTAATGGCCCAACTTTCCTTCCGATTATTCCGACGTATGACAGTTCATCGTCATCCCTGAACCAGTGCCCTATCAGTCCCCAAGAAGCCAAACCCAAACCTTCCCAGCCTATGAGTAGCAACATCAGGTTGTCGCTGTAAACTACCAAGAGCATCGAAGCCGTGAACATGTTGAAGAAGAACCAATACCATCCCAAACGGTAGTCGTGCTTCATGTATTCCAAGCCGTAAACGCCGATGAGGAAAGCTATCAGAGCGGTTAGAGCTCCCATGTATTTGCTGAGGTAGTCGAATATGAACACGAAGTTTATGTTGTAATCCGGAAGCCACGGATACGTGTAGGTGCCGTTAGGGAAGTAGAATAAGATGTAGAGTGCAATGCAGAGCGATACGAATAAGCCGAAGACCGAAAGTATCGGTAGCTTACGAGCCCACTCGGCTCCGGGTCTGTAAACCCACGCAAACGCTATCGGGAGGCTAAATGCAACCGGAGTTGCAAATAGGAGGAATAACAAGGTTGCGATATCGATCATGGGCAGACACCTCCCAATATGCAGAGCTTAAGGCTCTTGAGGAATAACGTCGCAAGCGGAGGGAATATGAATACGATCGAGATTATTCCAATAACATACAGCGGCGTGTCCAAGAATCTGCTGATCTTCGGTCTCTCCATTCCTTTTGGAGTTCCGTAGAATATCTTTCTCAAGGTGTAGAAGCTATACCATCCTGATATTATGAAAACGAATACAACCGCAAGTATGAGCTTGAGATCGAGTCCGTAAACGTCGACGATGCCTTTGAGTATGAAGAACTCGCCGAACATACCGACAGCCAAGATTCCGCTTAGGTTCATGAAGCCTATAAGTGCGGCATTCGATATCGTCGGAATGTATTCGTGCAATCCGCCCATCTTGTTTACATCTCTTAAGCCGTGGTAGAGAGCTATTATTCCGCCAGCCGTCATGAACAAGATCGATTTGCCGAAGGCGTGGGATATGTATTGGATCACGACTCCGAGCAAACCATAGCTTCCCAAACAGAGTGCTATAAGCATGTAACCCATCTGCGAAACCGTTGAATAGGCAAGAAGCTTCTTGTAATCGGTCTGCTTGAAAACCGAAAATCCGGCATAGATGCTCGTAAGTATTCCGTATGCGATTATTATGTTCCTGAACTCGTTTATGAACCAAGGACTGACCAGATAAATCCTCAGAAGAACGTATCCGGCAAGACCAACAGTGAGAGGACTCAGCAAGGCGCTAACGGGAGTGGGAGCTTCCGCATGAGCCCACGGAAGCCATATGTGTGGTCCTAAGCCCGGAAGCTTTACGATCATTCCTAAGAATATCAGAAGCCATGCGAGGAAGCTCACGGTCGTTATGCTCTTCAGAGCGAGGGTCGAGTTCTCGAAAGCTATCATGAGGAATCCGATGAGCGTTAGAACTCCGGCTATGTGCGTCCAGACGAAGTATAGCAAGGCAACCCACTGCCTGTTTCCGTAGCCGTATTTGTAGATGAGCAGGAACGAAGCAAGTAGCGATATTTCGAGGAATATGTATAGCAGAATCAGGTTGCCGGAATAGACGAGCCAGAGCATCGAAACGGCATAGAGGTTAAATAGGAGAAAGTATTTTCTGAACTCTCTTGTTACGTCGTCTATTTCGTCCTTCATCTCCTCGAACCTGTGCTTCATATACGGCAGAGAATAGAGAGCGACCATCGCGGAAACCAAGCATATCGTGGCACCGAAGGCGTTCGATATGGAATCGGCGAACAAATAGAATTCGCCTATCGGCTTGCCGAGGTTCATCAACGGAAGCTCGAAACTCTGGTTGGTAAGCAGAGCCCAGAGAGTTACGAAGAACGGAATTATGAACGCTACGAATGAAACTATCGCCGCCGTCCTCGGTCTGAAGAAGGGAGCTATGAACGTAACCAGTAGGGGAATCAATATCGCATAAACCACCGGATTCATAGCTGGTCACCTCCCGAGGAAACTACATCCGTCGAAACATCCCTCGTCATCCTGTTGAGGAGGACTATCGAAGCTATTAGAACGAGAAGCTCGCTACTGCTCGTGAATATGGTTATGACGAGAACGCCGAAAGCCGTGTTGGTCATCTCAGGAATCGAAAACACCGGAATTAAAGCTAAAAAAACCGCACCGAACATCATCTCCAGTGAGATCAGTAGCCTGATCAGATCTCTGCTTGAGATCGCCGTGAGGTATGCTACCAGTAATACGACTACAGCTGTAATCAAGACTATGGCTACTTCAAACACAGCTCTTCCCTCCTAACTATCTTTACTATTGATATCATGAGCAGAACCATCAGACAGACCAAAAACACGACAGCGAGAGCGTATTGCGATTGGAAGGCGGATATGTCGACTGATGCTTGGGAGAGGTTGAACGTCGCATACTTGTAGAGGGTGTATGCGAGAACGGCGATCGTTAAAATCGTCGGAATTATCCAAAGCCTATCGATGGGGATACTTTTCGGCACGTATCTGAAAACGGCCGCCAAAGCAACGGTAACGATACCGACGGCACCGATGAATATGAATGAGATCAGTATGAATGCCGATTGTATGTTGAATACTGCAAATGTCGTAGCAATGAATATCATGGTCAAAGCCATGTATAATGCGGAGTAGAAGTTATCTCTCGATAGCAGAACGCCCAAAGAGGACAAGACGGTCACAGATCCTAAAGCTAATAAAATTAAGCTTACAGTATCCATATCCCGCCTTTAGAATTTTCAATTAATAAATCTTACTATTTTTATTGTTTGTGAAGGTTATTTTCGAAAATTTATAAGGTTTAAATGCTCCAGAGCATACGACTATTTCGAAAAGTATGACAAAAAATTTAAAAAAGCGATATTTTTAGTCTATTGTCGTGGTTAGGGTAGATTTCATGAAAACGTATCTGAAGGTTATAGAGTGCGGAAGTCTGAAAAAAGCGGCAAAAGCGCTTGGAATGTCCGTAAGCACCGTTAGTTTTCAGATAAAGTCGCTCGAGGAATTCTACGGTGTCAAGCTGTTTAAGAGGGATGTGAACGGAATAGAACTCACGGAAGAGGGCAAGATAGTTCTAAAGAACGTGGAATACATCCTCGGAAGCATAGAAGAAACTAAGAGGTTGATTTTGAACCTGAGAAACAGGGAGATATCCATAGCCTCCGGAATGGTCGGTATAGACATCATATTCAGTATAAAGACGCTCTTAAAGGCAAAGTATCCCGACCTCGAAGTTAAGGTGGAGCTCAAAGGCGCTCACGAGTGCGTAAAGGACGTTATCAACGGAAAGGTGGACTTCGCAATAGTCGGAGATCTGAACGATGGAGCGATTAGAGAGAACGATCTATTCGTGACGGAGTTGGGGAAAGATCTGCTCGTCCTCGTAGTTCCGGTGGATCATCGTTTGGCGAGAAAGGATACAGTAACGCTCGAAGACGTTTTGAGTGAACAGATAATAATTCTTAACGAAAACTACGGAATAACGACAAGCACGATGAAGGCTTTAAAGAAAAGCGGTGTAAATCCGGACGATTTAAACATAGCTTACGTTGTGAACGATTTCTTTTCGAAAATTAACGCAGTAAGCAACGGTCTCGGAGTGGCCGTAACCTCGTTCATCGCCGCATGGAAGGCTTGCGAGGTGGGACTCATAAAAATGAGAAAGATCGCGAACTTCGACGGCGAAAGGACGGTATACTTCATAGCGAGCAGATTAGCAATGGAGAGCGACAAGCTCAGAGAATACGCAGATTTCGTAATTAGAAACAGTAAGAAGTTTTTCAGCAGTATGGAGAAAAGATGTAAGCTCTTGAACTGAGTTCTTCGAAACTTCGGCTTACTAAAAATATTAAAATCCCCGTTCTGCTTAGGTAAACCTTAAATATCATCAAGCTCTTTCGATTTAGGGGATCAGCGATGGGATGGAAATCTCACGGTTTCAGGTTTAAATCAGGAAGAAAGCTCAGAAAAAAGGTGAGAGAGAAGGGAATCAAGATAAGAAGAGCTCTGCAGACTTTCGAAGTCGGACAGACCGTCCACATCGACATCGATCCATCGGTGCACAAGGGAATGCCACATCCAAGGTTTCAGGGAAGAACTGGCGTAGTCGTAGGACAGAGAGGCAGAGCATACTTGGTAAGAATTAGGGACGGCGGAAAATACAAGATCTTGATCGTTCGCCCAGAACACCTCAAACCGCAAGGAGGTTAGAGATGTTCAAAGAGGTAAAGGAGTTCGATTTCATCACGATTGCCGAAGCTAAGGAGATAATGGAGAAGATAGCCAAGGAGAGGCAGGAAAGGGCAGAGTTGCTCTTCGAAACCAGAAGAGCTCTGAAGCACCTCAGAACCTTCGCAAAACTTCCCGCGGATAAGGCTAAGGAGTTGGTTGAGGAGTTGATGAAACTTCCTCAGGTTCCGAGAAAGGACATCGCCGTCAAGTTGGCAGATATAATGCCGAGAGTTCCCGATGAAGTTAGGATAATCTACGCAAAAGAGAGGTTTACGCTAACTCCCGAGCAGATTCAAGAGATTTTGGATATCATCGACAAATACAGAATTTGAAGAAAGAATTAAATAGTTTTTGACCTATTTTTGTTCGGTGGTGAAATGGTTAGGCGTAAGAAGGAGGTCGATAAGGAAAAGCTTGAGGATTATGCCTACGTTTTGGATTTCCTTCCTTACGGTTATCCCGATGATAAAAGACCAATTCACAAGCGTGAGCCCTTAGCTCAGGTTGTCGGGGAGAAGTTCTTCACCTTGCTTGAGGTTAGCATTAAGAAGGGGCAAAATCCCCTCGTTATGGATAGACTTTACATAGGAAAGGGAGAAAGGGATGTCGTAAACAAGATTAAGAGGAGGTTGAAATACGACCAACTTACCCCAGCCGCGAAATCCGAGTTACCTTACGTTTTGGAGCACATCGTTAAACAGCAAGAAGAGAGGTTTGTCGAATTTTTTAACAAAGCGGAATCGATTACAACGAGACTGCACCAGCTCGAACTCCTACCGGGCATAGGCAAGAAGACGATGTGGGCCATAATCGAGGAAAGAAAGAAGGAACCTTTTAAGAGTTTTGAAGATATAGCGAGGAGGGTTAAGGGTTTACAGCATCCAGAGAAGTATATCGTCAACAGGATCATCTACGAGCTTCAGAATCCGAATACTAAGTATAAGCTCTTTACTTTGTAGTCGTTTTGGTTGTGATATGTTCTAAAATCGACGAATCAATAAAGCAACTTTTCCCTCACGATTCTTTAGCGATTTATTTCCCGCAGTCGGGAACTTCAATTTGAACTACGTTTTTTATTTTAAGAGTTTTCCAAGATTTTGACTTTTAGGTTAGATACCTTTGCTATATCCAGAAAGTCTTTATCTTTCGTTATCAGTTCTTCGTTTCTGTTTATACAAATTGCGGCAATTAAAATATCGGGAATAGACTTAGGTTTTCCTATTTTTCTTAATTTTCTCTGGATTTTGATGGCTAAAACTTGATCTTCAGGTTTTATTGTGTATACCGTCCCGTAAAATTTGGCATAACTAAGTATGGGAGGAAACTCCATCGCTGTAATTATCATAATATTTTCGTGTATTTCCTTGTTAGCTTTGAATCTTTCGATTACGATGTTTGTATCAACGATCATTCTACTCTACTCTTGGCTTTTTCTCTTAATTCTTTTAAAATTTCTTCTTCATCTTCAAATACAACATCTTTTTCCCCAACAAGTAGGTTAAGTAAATCTTTCGAGATTTTTCCCTTCTGCATTTCTTCATAGGAAATTTTATTTATTATCTCCTTGGTTATAGTTTCTTTTAGCTTTGGATTTCTCTCCAAAACTTCTACAACTTCTTCGGGAACCTCGATCTGAATTACTTTACCCATATTCCTAACTTAGTTTTTTTGATAGTTTAAAAGTTTTCCAAGATTTTGACCATTAGATTGGAAATTTTAGCTATATCCAGGAAGTCTTTGTCTTTCGTTATTAGCTCTTCATTTCTGTTTATACAGATAGAGGCAATAAGCACGTCTGGAAGCGGTTTAGGAGTTCCGGCTTTTCTTAATTTTATTTGAATTTTAAGTATTTTATTTGAATTTTAAGTGCTAAGTTCAGATCGGATCTTTTGAGGTAGTATATTCTACCGTAAAACTTTTGATATTTCAAGATCGGCGGATATTCGAGCACGGATATCTCAGTTATGTTTTCGCAGATTTCTTCGTTTCTCTTGATCTTATCTATCAGGACGCTCGTATCTAAAACTGACATCTTTCTCTCGCTTTATCTCTTAATTCTTTTAGAATTTTAAACTCTTCATCTGGAGAAAATTCTACAATTTCCTCTAAGTCTACATTAGCGAGTGAGATGTATTCTTCTCTCGTTGCACTCTCTGGTAACTTCAACTCTACATATCTTTCCACGATGTCTTTTATTTCCTTTTCGTCCACCCAGTCTGGGACTTCTATTATTATTTGTTTGGTCATAAGATTTGGTTGTTGCGGTTTCTTATAAAGCTTCTTGCAATTGATGTCAAAAGGCTTTTAAGCTTAGATTTTTATTTTTGGAATTCTTTATTTAAAGTAGCTTTCATCGAGAATTTCAATTAAATCTCCAACTCTCTTGAAATCTGAATCAAAGGTTGCAAGTTTGTTTATCCCGTTTCTCAAGGCAATTGCCAGTATTAATGCGTCATTTGATAGTAGCTTGTATTTGTTGATAAATCTCTTTGCAAGATTAAAATCGTCGAAATTAGGGGAGATGACGTTTATTTTTGATGCAATAAAATTCAAAACGTGTAATCTTTTTTCAATGAGATCTTTTGCTACTTCCTTTTCAAACAGTTCTTTAATTTTGTAAAAGTTTGCTTTTTGAAGTTTTGTCTCTTCGAGAACACTATCGATAATAATTTTGTATGATACTTCTTCGAGAACGTTAGTCGAAGTAAACAAAACGAATTTTGACAATTTTCTCAACAAATCTGTCCTATTTTTGATAATGACGTGGTAGAAAACCGACGAATCAATAAAGCAACTTTCCCTCATGATAGATCTCTTCAACGACTTTTTCATCTACTTTAGACTTGGGAAGATTCTTCAGCAATTTTTCTACTTCTCTAATGTCTTCTTCGGACAAGATACTCTTTCCGAAATATTCCTTTATAAGTTGTTTTATTTCCTTTTCGTCCACCCAGTCGGGGACTTCTATTTGAATAACTTTTCCCATATTTCCAACTTAGTTTTCTAACGTCTTAAATGTTTCTGAGTTTGGAATTCTAAATTAATTTGACTTTAAGGTTAGATACTTTTGATATATCCAAGAAGTCTTTGTCTTTTGTTGTCAGTTCTTCGTTGCGGTTTATGCAGATAGAAGCTATGAGCAAATCTGCAAACGATTTTGCTTTACCCAATTTTACAAGTTTACTTTGGATTTTGTAAGCCAATATAAAATCTTAAATATCCGGAAATAAAATTTTACCGTAAAAATTTTTTATAATATACTATTTTCGGATACTCTACGAACGTAACAGCTGTTATATTCTCTCTAATTTCTTCCTTTCTTTTAACTCTCTCGATGATTACGCTTGTATCTAATACAACCATTTCAATCTATCCTTTTCCCTTTCTCTTAACTTTTCTACGTTTTCAACTTCAAGTTCTTCTGTTAAGTCTTCTTGTCGTATTCCTAAAATTTTTCTCACTTCTTCAATTGGTAGCTCCTTTGTAGTCTGAGATATAGCCTGAACTATTGCATTTCTAAGTTTTTCCTCATCCACCCAGTCTGGAACCTCGATTTGAATTACTTTACCCATAATTTTCTTTAGGTTTTCTGATGTTTTAAAGATTTCCGAGTTTGGGATTTTAAATTAATTTGACTTTTAGGTTGGATACTTCTGCAATGTCCAAAAAGTCTTTGTCTTTCGTTATTAGTTCTTCGTTGCGGTTTATGCAGATGGATGCTATTAGGAGATCTGAAAATGGTTTAGGCTTTCCAATTGTTCTTAAACGTCTCTGTAGTTCTATAGATAGTAAAACGTCGTCCCTTTCAACAATAAGGACTTTTCCGTAAAATTTTTTGTAATCCATGATTGGAGGGTATTCGGCAATCGTGACTTCGGTGATGTTTTCTTTTATGTCTTCGTTTTTCTTAACTTTCTCAATTACCAAGTTCGTATCTATTACGGCCATTTCACTCTCTCTTTCTCCTTTTCTCTCATCTTTTTGAGACGCTCCAATTCCTCGTTAAGATCAAAATCTACGTTCTTCGCTTCCGGGAATTTTAATGTAAAGTATAAATTATATATTTTAATGTCAACATAATCTTCCCTTATTAATTCCTTCAATTTTTCTATCAGCATGTCCTTCAGTTTATTCACAAATTCTTCGTCCACCCAGTCAGGAACTTCGATTTGAATTATTTTTCCCATAATTTTTCTTGGTTTTATGATGGTTTAAAGGTTTCTGAGTTGTTCAGTTTAGTCGAGTTTTACCATGCACTTTTAGGAAATGTTTTTAAATTTTAGTTTTATATGATAATTAAAATTTTAACTATTTGAGCTTTCTATATATCTCGAAAATCTTTCCGTCAATTTTAATTTTATTCAAATACTATGACTTCTTCCTCTTTTACGATGAACAACTTCCCTTTGAAATCTTTGATATTCTCCAATAATTTTGAGAGGGTATTTACTATTTTATCTGGTTTGGGAGGGTGGATTTTGAATACGACAATACCGTAATATTCTTTTGGAGGATACAAAATTTGATTAGCGAAATCTGAGTCTCTGGTAAGTAAAACAGCTTGTTTACTTTTAGCTAAGCTTATAACTACATCGTCTGTAGCGCCTTTTGGAACATACTCTACTTGAAAGCCTTTACTTTCAAGAAATTTCTTTACAGATCTTGGAATATTTTCATCAAGTAGAAATTTCAAGTTTAACATGGTATTCCCCTTTAATTATCTTAGCTGCGAGTTCCAAAGCTTCCCTGATCATCTCTTCATTTAAACTTGGGTATTCTTTTAATATTTCCTCAATACTCATTCCAGAAGCAAGTAATTCAAGAATATCACTTACTAAAATTCTTGTTCCTTTAAATACGGGTTTTCCGTGACATATTTTCGGATCCGCAACGATCCATTTCATAATTTTAGTTATTTTTTTATGGTTTTTTCTAACTTTCGACTCAGTTACATCTACTGTTGTCAACTTTTGGATTTCTAATCACAATCGAGAAGTTGAAAACGTTTTTAAAATTTTAGTTTTTATCTTAATAATCTCTCAAGTTTTGGGATATTCGCTACCAAGTAGTGGTAAAAAATGTTTTTATTTCTTAGTGACAATTGTTACTACATGATGGCAAGGGGGCTTGATAGAATAGTTGAAAGTAATATAAACAGGAACACGCCTCCAGACTTTGACGAGAATAGAAGATTGTTTTTGAAGTGGAGTCTTGCTTCATTGTCAATTTTAGCAGGAATCAAATTTGCTGGATGTTCAAGCAAAGTATCCGAAAGTATAGAATTCAAATCCCAGAATTCGTCACAATCTGATTATAAGTTATTAGTCTTTCCTAAAAATGCTCCTGAAGTTCCAGATGAAGACATTCACTATATAGAAGAGATTGGTGGCGGAAGAGGTTTTGAGGCATTACCACCCGGCGAGTTAACTTGTGCAATTAAGGTTAATGGGAAATTTAAATACGTTCTTTCTACACAGATTACTCCAAATGAAAGAATTTTTGGTTTAGCGTCTGCTACTATTCCCAACCCTATTTTTGGGAATATTGGTGCTTATGAGAATGAAAAAACAGGCAGACTTTCTGTCCAACTTCAGTATTTCGAAGAATTACCTAAGTTTATAGACTTTGGTAATAAATATATAAACCTTTATAGCTCATTTATAATTCGAGGAATAGCTTCCAATAATAAAGGATACTTGTTTATAGCACTTGTTGGGAGGGATGGCGGTAATGTAGCTGCTGATGTATTCGTTCAAAATCCCAAAAATCCAAAAGAATATGAGCTTTATGTTTTCAAAAATAAAGAAAAGCTTGATCGAATGATGCAAACGATATTTAATGAATTAGCAAAAAATCCTAACGTACCAGAGTATAAGAGAAGAATACTAAAAAATTACGCAGAAGGTAATAAATGGAGATTACTTCCAGAAGATTATTACCAAAAAAAGAAATTATAAATTGTAATTAGGATAACCATTATTTAAGGTTTACAGAATGCATATTCTATTTCGCCAGTTATATGATTAATGCTTAAGTTACACCTCGTTACCAAAACCCTTCCATCGCCGTTGTAGGAAATGTAAAGGATCACAGGGTTGTCTGAGTCTCCCAAGTAATCCCACTGTCTCATCAAAATTATGTCGTAGTTTCCGCATTTTTTCAGGTAATCCTTCAAATCTACTTCGTTAGGTAGAGAAGAATAACAAGAAGAGAGCCAAAAGGAATCATAATCCTCTACAAAATTTACAATTTTTTGCTTCGCCTCATGGGTTTTAGGATAGGGATCTATACCGTCTATAACCACATCGCAAACTGGTGAATTATAGTCTTCTGTTACAGATTCGAGCTTTACATCTCCGCTTGTATCCCCTTCCTTCATCGCATAATGATAAATGTTGGGCATGTAATACTCCAAAATATCTTCGGAATCGTTGTCCTTAAACTTCATAGCATACAAATAGCAATCTATGTCTTTCTCGTTAAGCGGTCCGACATCGTTTTCATGCTTGATTAAAATAGCCCAGTGAATGAGCAAAACTCCAGTTTTAATCCCTAAACTCTCTCCATACGTCTCGTAAAATCTTCCTAACGATATAAGCCTGATGCATTTCGGCACCTTATTTGGTCTGTATACGCCCGCTCACGTAGACTCAACCGAAAGACAATAACATTTTTAACTATTACGTTTTCCCAATGAGCATGATAGACGAAATTACTATTACAAAAGCGATAACGAGCAAGTTCGTCGAGAAGTTTCTGGACGGAATCGAATGCGACGTTGCGATCGTTGGTGCGGGTCCTTCGGGGTTAACTGCTTCCTACTATCTCGCCAAAGCCGGTTTTAAAGTTTCCCTATTCGAGAAGAAGTTGAGCTTGGGCGGGGGTATCTGGGGCGGAGGGATGATGTTCAACAAGGTTGTCGTTCAAACTCCCGCTCTGGAGATCTTAGACGACTTCGGCATCTCATACGAGCGATTCGATGAGAACCATTACGTGGTTGATGCGATCGAGTTAGCCGGCTCTCTAATCTACCGTGCAGTCAAATCGGGCGTTAAGGTGTTCAACCTGACGAGCGTCGAAGATGTGATGATAAGAGACGGAAAGTTAACCGGCTTAGTGATAAACTGGACAGCCGTGGAGATGAGCGGGCTTCATGTGGATCCGATGACGATCTCAGCTAAAGCGGTTGTCGATGCAACCGGGCACGACGCCGTCGTCTGCAGACTCGTCGCGAAGAAGACGGGAGAGCTTGAGCTTAGAGGCGAAAGATACATGCATGCGGAGGCGGGAGAATCGGGTGTCGTTGAGAATACATCCGAAGTCTTTCCCGGACTGTTCGTAACAGGAATGGCCGTCGCAGCAGTTTACGGCTTGCCGAGAATGGGACCGATATTCGGCGGAATGCTGTTAAGCGGTAGGAAGGTCGCGGAATTGATTGCTAAGAAGTTAAAGTGATCTTTCGATTTTTCAGCTATCGCTCCACAATTTCTAAAACCTCAAGTAAAGCAGGATCGTCGGCAGTATTAGGCAACCCATGCAGTTTATCCTTCTAACTTTGAAAATCACCGCCAGCAATCCTACAATCGTAGCGAGCGAGAATACGAACAGCCCAAACGCTCCGGTCGTGACGTATGTAAAGAATATCAGCATTGCAAAGACTAATACCGACAGCTTAAGCTGGTCGATCTTCGGAACGATCCCACCAGCCAGCAATCCGAAGGCGATCGTTAAAATAGCTCCAGTCAAAGCGGAAATGAGTCCTATCAGAAGGAATGTCGCTAAATCTACGTTTCCACCTAACTTCATGAAGGCATCAACCGCACCACTCCTAACCCTGTGAATCGAGAACAGAACGGCAAAGCACAACAACGCGTTGGCTGTGTTCGCGGAACTTATAGCCGAAACTATTCTCTTCTTATCTCTCAAATGGTTCGATGCCATCACAGTGGCAATTCCAGAGCTTATCCCCGGAAACAAAGACACCAGCGCTCCAGCCAAACTTCCCGAAAGGACATCCCTAAGATTCGGCATTTCAAGTGAGACCTCCTGCATCGGAACATTCGACTCGCTAAAAGCCGAGATTAGGAGGGTCGGAGACGAAAACAGTCCTGTGAGGAGGGGTAGCAGTATCGTATCATCCCTGCCAAAGCTGTAAAATCCCAACAATCCGGAGAGCAAGAAAATTAAACTTGCAAAAGCCCGCTTTCGCCAAGCCGATAGCGAACCTTCGAACATCTCACCCTTTTCGCCGAGTATCATGGCTATCGAAACGGCAAAGAGCAAAAACGGTGTTATAGCTGACAGTCCGAATTCCATATTGGGAAGCACGAGCAGAAAAATCAGAAATATCGGTAGGGAAATCAGGAAAGACAGCAGACTTGAGTATGCGGAGATCGAAGTTGCAACGATTCCTTTTCCATCCAAAACCAATTCGTGAGTGGGTAAAACCGCAATGGCAGTATCTTCATCCGGAACACCCAAGAACATCGACGGTAAGATGTCTAAAAACGTGTGGACGATCGCGTTGACGAATACTACGACGGCAAGATCTTCTACGCTGAAATATTTCGATAAAATAGCGGAATACGAGAGTATGAAGGCTGAAAGGGTGTTGGTGTGAATTCCCGGCGTCAAACCGCTTACGATGCCCAATAGTATTCCCAAAATTATCGCATTAAGCATAAGTCTAAAGATCAAGTCAAAAATATAAATTTAATCGTGCTCGTTATCGATCGGCGTTGCGCAAACGTAGACCCGTTGTGTATATCTTCGAAGGGGTTATATAGTATTCCCTCCCATCTACAATAGAAATGCAACAGCTTGCAATAGTCGATGCGGTCGTGAAGATATTGAAGAAAGCCGGATTCGTTGTTACGGACTTAGTCGAGACTAAGCCGAGATGTTTCGACATAGTCGCGAGAAAGGATAATACCGTCCTTCTCCTCAAGGTGCTATACAATATCGATTCCCTAAAGCCCGAAATGGCTGAGGAGATGAAGATCGTTGCGAAGTTACTCAAAGCGAGTCCGATTGTAATCGGAGAGAAGTTCAAGTTCGATTACCTCGAAAGGGGTGTCGTTTACAACAGACACGGACTGCCCGTCATAAATACGGCTACGTTCTACGATTTCATAGTCGAGGGAATTGCCCCGATGGTTTACTCCGCTCCGGGCGGTTATTACGTGAAGTTGGACAACGAGAAGATCAGAGAAGTGAGGGAAAAGTTGGGGATTTCGTTGGGTGAGATGGCGAAGCTTTTGGGGGTTTCGAGGAGAACGGTTAAGAAGTATGAGGAGGGAATCGACACCACCGTCGAAACAGCCCTCAAGATTGAGGAGATACTCGGAACTTACGTTATAAAGGCTATAGACATTCTGAACTTCGTTAAGGACGATGTTGTTGAGGAGGAGAAGGTGCCGAGCTTCAGCGGAGAAGAGGCAGAAATAATCGAGCAACTGAGGGTAATCGGCGTTAAGGTTTATCCGATAAAGCACGCTCCGTTCGATGTGGTTTCAAAGGCTGACGATGAGAGGATTCTCACCGGCGTTAAGCAGGTTAGGGAGATCGACAAGAGGGCGTCCATCCTCGGCAGGATTTCCGAGGTTCTATCCACCAAAGCGGCGTATATCGTAGAAAAGAAGATCAAAGCGGATGTAAATTCGGTCGTGTTCGTAATGAAGGAAGAGTTGGAGTGCGTTAGCTCTGCAAAAGATTTCGTATCGCTGTTGCACGAGAAACTGACGTCGGCTAAGAATTAATTGTTCTTATTTTGAGGAGATGCACTTGGAAATTCTTGGGAGAGTAGAATGCATTCGTTTTTGGTCAATTCTTCTTCCTTAGATAAGTATTAAAAAGATTGTTAGTGTGAACGACAGTGGATGTTAAGAAGGGTGGTATAAATGGAATTCCACGATAGAGAGAAGGAACTGAAAAGACTCATGAGGATAGCGGAATTCGAACCGCACACGATCTACTTCATCTTCGGACCAATAAACTCTGGCAAAACCGCATTGATCCAAGAGTTCATCAGAAGGTTGCCTAAGGATTTCGCGGTGTTTTACGTGAATTTTAGGGGAAAGTTCATAACGGACTACCGTGATTTCACGAGGGTGTTGTTCAGATTTGAAAGTGGACGATTAGAGGATATTTTAAAAGGTATCGTTAAATCTTCGACGAGGTTTTTATCCACGAGGGGTATTCCCGTTCCAGAAGACGTGATCGATCTGATATTCACTAAAAAAAGGACAGAAGACGTTTTCGAATTTCTTGAAGAGTATTTATCGAAGGTAGCGAGAGATAAGAGACCGATTTTAATTTTGGATGAGTTACAGGTTATAAAAGACATCAAGATCAACTGTATGCTTATTTACAAGCTCTTCAACTTCTTCATAAGGCTAACGAAGGAGCTACACCTCAGTCATGTGTTTTGCCTAACATCCGATAGTCTGTTCGTTGAGAGGATTTACAGCACCGCTATGTTGCAAGGTAGGGCAGATTACATGATCGTAGATGATTTTGATTTTGAAACAACTAAGGAATTTCTGAGGAAATACGGTTTTAGCGACGATGAAATAAGTTTGGTTTGGAAATACTTTGGAGGTAAACCTATTTATCTAATCAAAGCTTTAGAGAATCGGGAGAACCTCAAAGAATTCTGTGAGGAGACGCTTGAGATAAGGTTCGGGCAGATTTTGGATAGCATTTACGAACTTAAGAAAGCCGATAAAGAGCTGTTTAGTAGAGTTCTGAATTTATTTGAAAAGATTACGGAAGATGGGATAAAATACACAGAACTATCGGACGAAATCCTTTGGTGTGCCGATAAAAACATTCTCTTCGTGAATCCGATCAAGAGAGTTATCAAACCCCAGTCGAAGCTGGATTACTTGGCTATCAGGAAAGTGATTGATACTATAAAAATTTGATGAATCATCAATTTTTAATCTTTATTGAAATTTGAATTCAACCAAAAATCTTATATAGAACTTTTATCCTACTCTTCCACACAAGGAGGTGATGCGAATGGCTACGTTGCAGGGAACCCCAATTCTGATACTTAAGGAGGGAACACAGAGAACGGTGGGTAGGGACGCTCAGAGGATGAACATAATGGCCGCGAGGGTTATTGCAGAAGCTGTAAGAACAACACTCGGTCCAAGAGGAATGGACAAGATGCTCGTCGACAGCCTTGGTGATGTGGTAATCACGAACGACGGTGTTACGATTCTCAAGGAGATGGATGTAGAGCATCCGGCTGCAAAGATGATAATCGAAGTGGCTAAGACTCAGGAAAACGAGGTCGGAGACGGAACGACTACTGCGGTTGTTTTAGCCGGAGAGTTGCTAAAGAAAGCTGAGGAGTTGCTCGATCAGGACATCCACCCGACGGTAATTGCGAGAGGTTACAGATTAGCCGCTGAGAAGGCGATGGAGATTTTGGATGAGATAGCGATCAACATCGACATCGAGGATGAGGAAATCCTGAAGAAGGTTGCCGCTACGGCTATAACCGGAAAGCACGCCGAGTATGCCGTGGAACACTTGGCAAGCTTGGTTGTTCAGGCTGTCAAGAAGGTTGCGGAGAAGACCGATTCTGGCTACAAGGTCGACGAGGACAACATCAAATTAGAGAAGAAGCACGGTGGCGGTGTCGAAGATACGGAACTCATCGACGGTATCGTCATCGACAAGGAGGTAGTTCATCCGGGAATGCCGAAGAGGGTTAAGAATGCCAAGATCGCAGTTCTAAAGGCTGCGCTTGAGGTTAAGGAGACCGAGACTGATGCGGAAATAAACATCACAGATCCGGAGATGCTCCAGAAGTTCATCGAGCAGGAGGAGAAGATGATCAAGGAGATGGTAGATAAGATCGTCGAAGCCGGAGCTAACGTTGTGTTCTGCCAGAAGGGTATCGACGACTTGGCACAATACTACTTGGCTAAAGCCGGTGTATTGGCAGTTAGAAGGGTCAAGCAGAGCGACATCGAGAAACTTGCTAAGGCTACCGGAGCTAAGATAATAACCGACATCAGGGACATCAAGCCAGAAGATCTTGGAGAAGCTGAGCTCGTCGAGGAGAGGAAGGTTGGAGACGAAGAGATGGTCTTCGTAACCGGTTGCAAGAACCCGAAGGCCGTGACGATACTCGTAAGGGGTGGAACCGAACACGTAGTCGATGAGGTGGAGAGATCGCTGACAGATGCTATTAAGGCTGTGAAGGCCGCGTTGGAGAGCGGGAAGGTAGTTGCCGGCGGTGGAGCTCCGGAGATCGAGCTCAGCCTAAGACTTAAGCAGTGGGCGCCAACGCTCGGCGGAAGAGAGCAGTTGGCCGCTGAAGCCTTTGCGTCAGCACTCGAGATAATTCCAAGGAGCTTGGCAGAGAACGCCGGATTGGATCCGATCGACATCCTCGTAGAGCTGAGGAGGGCTCACGAGGAGGGCAAGGTCACATACGGTGTCGACGTGTTCAGCGGTAAAGTCGTCTGCATGAAGGAGAAGGGTGTCCTCGAGCCACTCAGGGTTAAGAAGCAGGCTATTAGCAGTGCTACCGAAGTGGCGATAATGATACTGAGAATCGACGACGTCATTGCCGCTAAGGGATTGGAGAAGGAGAAGGGTGGCGAGACCGGAGAAGAATCAGAATCTGAATCCGAATCTGAATAACCAATTTATATTCTTTTATAGACCTTTCTTTTGCTGTTCTGATGTAAGTGATGCTTAGTCATAAACTAACCAAAAGCCAAAAACGATTTTAAAAGTGTCTGCTAAGTCGATACGATGTTACTCGTAAAAACGCCGAGAGAGCTTGAGTATGTAGCGGCTGATCACATAAGAGAGAGGCTCGGCGATGTAAAGCTTGAGATCCGTCCTTCCGGCTATTTGGGACTGATTATCGTTCATTCGGACGAGATAGAAAAGATAAAGGATATTCCGGAGATCGAGCGCATAATACCGATATCGATAGTGTGCAAAGCCGATCCAGATGAGATCGCTTCACATGCCGAAGAGATAGTTAAGATTGCTGGAGAGTTCAAAACGTTCGCGATAAGAACTAAGAGGAGGGGAAAGAAGCACAACTTCACGAGCACGGACGTTAACGTAAAGCTTGGAGCCAGAATAAAGGAGCTTACCAATGCTGATGTTGACTTGGATTTTCCTGAAAAGGCGATTTACGTCGAAATAATCGGGGATACCGCATACATCGGGGTTATAGATGGAAGCGAAGAGAGGAAGAAGTATACGCCGGAAAAGGTGGATTCGAGAAAGTTGCTTGAGAAGATATCTATAGTTCAACTGCCATACTTGGAAGACATCAGTGCCGCTAAGGAGATGGGAGAAAGGATCGGTAGAGCCGCGCAATCCTTCGAGGTTAAAGAACTTGTAATAGCACCGTTCGGCTACGTCGACGCTTTTGAGCTCGAAGCTTTTCTAAGAGGTGTTAGAAAGGGTAGATGGACGAGGCTTGAAATTCAGAAGAAGGCTTACAGTAGAGAAGTAAGGGAGGTGCCGGTTTACGTTCACGATCTCTACCAAACTGCGAGAGACAAGAGGAGAAAGAATTACGTGCTGATAGTTACCGATCCGACCGGCAAGCAGATAGCGGACGTTAAGGATCAGCTTAAGAAGGATTTGAAGTATGCTAAGGAGGTTGTGGTGTTCATAGGGAGCAGAGTCGGTATTCCGAAGGGTGTTTTCAGGCTTGCGGATTACGTGATAGATCTGGCTCCATACATAACGTTCGCAACCGAGCAAGCTATTCCCGCAACTCTCATAGCCCTAATCGGAATTTACGAGGAGGCTGAAGTTGAGGAATCGGAGAAGTAGCTTCTAACGATTTCGAGCAATTTTTTAGCCTCTTCTTCCGGATTCTCTGCTTTTGCTATGGCAGATATCACCGCAACTCCCGCAACTCCCGTTTTAAGCACATCAAGAACGTTGTTTCGATTTATCGAACCTATTGCGATGACGGGAATCGATACGGACTGAACTATCTTCCATAATCCTTCAATTCCGATCGGCTCCTTCGCATCCTCCTTAGTTTTGGTTGCAAAGACCGGCCCTACGCCTAAATAGTCCGCATACCTCTCAGCCTTCTTCGCTTCTTCAACTGTATGCGCGGAAACGCCTACTATTCCGTCAAAGATTTCCCTAACTACTTCGGCCGGCAGATCATCCTGCCCAACGTGAACGCCATCAGCATCGACGGCTAAAGCCAAATCGACTCGATCGTTGATGATCAGAATGGCGTCGTAATCTTCCGTAAGTTTTCTCAGCCTTTTCGCTATTTCGAACATACGCTTCGTGCTCATCTTCTTCTCTCTGAACTGTATAACCCTTATTCCAGCCTTCAATGCCATCTCAGCCAACTGTTCGTGAGTCCAGCCGAAGCTTGAGTCGGTTATGAAGTATACGTCGAACTTCAATTTTTTCTTCATTAAAATTAGCTCAACATTGGGATACATAACGGATTGCTCCAGAATAATTATTGGAAACTTCAGGTATGATTGTATCCATGGATTCACAGGGGAGAATATATGAAGTTAGGAATAAGCTGACGGTTGAAGGTGATAAAATCATTCTGAAACCAATTAAAAAGAAAATAGAGAAATACTACGGCATTGTAAGAGTTGAAAAGCATTTAACAGTGAAAGAAATAGAGGAAAAAGCCAAAGAGCTAACGATCAAAACTGTGAGTTAAGAACTAAGTTTTAATTTTCATCCATGCACAACAAAAGAGCATGGGAGATGAACATACTGGAGTTCCAACAAATATTAGGTTTAAAGTCCTAGAAAGAGATGAGTTTAAGTGCCAGCGTTGCGGATATGCTTTTTTAGAAGTTCATCATATAGATGGAAATCGAGAGAATAACGACCTAAATAATCTAATAACACTCTGCAGAAAATGCCATTTTGAGATTCATGCAATTGAGTATTTAGTCCCCACATCATACTATCAACAAGAAAAAACATATATAAAAAAGAATTTATCAAAACATAAACTCGTTGAACAGATAGTAGATAAAATATTAGATAATTGCATAAAAAATATAAATATTAATATAAATGTAAAAATAGCTAAAAAATCTAAAAAATCTCGTTCGAACATCATAATTGAAATTGAAACCAATAAGTTTAATATAAATGAATCTTTACAGTATAATCTATGCTTAAAGCTTAGAAATAAAATTATCGATAGATTAAAAGATTATTTTAAGTCAGGACTAATTATAGAAGATATTAAAAACATTGTTGCATACATGGTTGCAAGAGAGATTCATAAAGAGCTTGAATTAGAACGTTTTTCTATTGCTTTAAAAGAAAAAACCAAAGATAGATAAAAAAAGAGTTTCAAAATTAACCCTTAGCTACACCCAAAGGTAACAACCTCGCAACTAACTTCGATATCCCTGCCCTGTGCACGACATCTACAACATCATCGCTCGACTTATAAGCTTCCGGCGCCTCCTCAGCCAACAGAGCTCCGTGGGTAGCTCTGACGTAAATTCCTCTCCTTTCCAAGTTCTGCTTAACGACATTTCCTCTGAGCCTTCTCTTGGCGGCAGCTCTACTCATAACTCTACCGCTTCCGTGGCAAGTGCTGCCGAAGGTTTCCTCCATAGCCTTTTCAGTTCCGATGAGCACATAACTTGGAGTTCCCATCGAACCCGGAATGAGAACGGGTTGCCCGATGTCTCTGTAGTCCTTCGGAACGTCTGGACGCCCCGGTCCGAACGCTCTCGTCGCACCCTTTCTGTGAACGCAGACCTTCTTCTTTTTGCCATCAACTTTGTGCACTTCGAACTTAGCTATGTTGTGTGCAACATCATATACGAGCTCCATTCCCAAGTCCTCCTCGCTCATCCTGAACACCTTCTGGAATGTCTCCCTAACCCAATGCGTTATTATCTGTCTGTTGCACCAAGCGTAGTTTGCGCTTGCGGCCATTCCTCCGAAGTAATCCTGTCCTTCTTTGCTCTTAATCGGAGCGCAAGCAAGCTGTCTATCCGGCAGTTTTATACCGTATTTCCTCACAGCCCTATCGAGCACAACCAAGAAGTCCGAACAGACTTGATGTCCAAGCCCTCTGCTACCGCAGTGAACCATTACAGTCACCTGCCCCTCCTGAAGCCCCATCGCTTTGGCTGCTTTCTCGTCGAATATCTTATCCACATACTGCACCTCCAAGAAGTGGTTTCCACTGCCAAGAGTTCCGAGCTGAGGTCTTCCCCTTTCTCTCGCTTTCCTGCTCACTACTTCCGGCTTCGCCCCTTCCATCGCTCCGTTCTCTTCACAGTGCTCTAAGTCCTTCTCGTAGCCGTAGCCGTTTTCAACAGCCCATTTTGCACCTTCCACAAGCACCTCATCCAATTCGTGATCCTTAACTCTCAGCCTGCCCTCGCTTCCGACTCCTGAAGGAACGGCAACGAAAAGCTCGTCTATAAGCTCCCTGATTTTCGGTCTAACTTCATCCACCGTCAGGTTTGTTCTGATTAGCCTGACACCGCAGTTTATATCGAAGCCTACGCCTCCCGGGCTAACTACTCCTTCCTCAGCGTCGAAAGCCGCTACGCCACCGATCGGAAAACCGTAACCGACGTGAACATCGGGCATGACCAAGCTCGCAACCTGAATTCCGGGCATCGTGGCAACGTTCGCAGCCTGCTCGACAGCATCCCTCTCAAGGATCTGCATCAGCTTGCGGTTGATGTAGAATATAGCCGGAACCCTCATTCCCGGTTTGTAACCCTTAGGTAATTCCCACTTGTAATCGGTAATCTTTCTGAAAATACTCTCAAATCCTGCCATGTTGTAAATCTGAAGCTATGGATTTTTAAAACTTTAGTAATCGCCAGAGCAAATTAAGGACTGCAAGCCTTCAAAAAGCCTTTTAAAAAGTTCGTTATTATGGCTGAGCATGAGTGAACTGATGGAAATGCTCATCAGAAGAGGATTCCTTTGGCAATCATTCGAGATATACGGAGGAATGGCTGGGTTTATAGATTACGGTCCTCTCGGAAACGGTTTGAGGAGAAGGCTCGAAAATCTTTGGAGGGAATTTTTCGTAATAAACGAAAGGGCTGTCGAAATAGATACGCCGACTGTGAATATTGAAGAGGTCTTCATAGCTTCAGGTCATGCGGAATCGTTCACCGATGTAGCTATAGAATGCCAGAAGTGCGGTAAGGTTTTCAGGGCTGATCACTACATAAAGGAGAAGCTGAACATCGAAGCGGATTGCACGATCGAAGCAGTTAAGGAGATCATAGAGACTTACGACCTAAGATGCGACTGCGGTGGAAGGTTCGGAGAGCCGTTCCACTTCAACCTGATGTTCACAACATCAATTGGCCCGGGCAAAGGTAAGAAGGGTTATCTACGCCCCGAGACGGCTCAGGGTATATTCATAGCATTCAAGAGGTTGCTCGATTACTTCAGGAGTAAGCTTCCGTTCGGTGTGGCTCAGATAGGAAGGGCATACAGGAATGAGATAAGTCCGAGGCAGGGAGTTATAAGGCTGAGGGAGTTCAATCAAGCTGAACTCGAATATTTCGTAAATCCGAAGGAAAAGACGCATCCGCAGTTCGAACGGTATGCGAACGATGTCGTTAGACTCGTTGATAAGTTCGACAACGAATACGAAATAACGTTAAAGGAAGCGGTAGAGAAGGGTATCATCGCACACGAACTTTTGGCATACTTCATAGGAAAGACGAGAAGATTCCTTTTGAAGGCTGGAATCAAAGACGATAAGCTTAGGTTCAGACAGCACAAGGACGATGAGAGGGCACATTACGCCGTTGACTGCTGGGATGCGGAAGCTTTAACGAGTTACGGATGGATAGAGATAGTAGGAATTGCCGACAGAACGGATTATGACTTAAGGAGACATATCGAGCACAGCGGAGAAGATTTGACTGTTTTCGTCCAGTTTAAGGAGCCGATTAAGGTTAAGAAGCTGAAGATAGTTCCAGATTTGAAAAAGCTCGGTCCGGTTTATAGGAAGAAGGCGAAGGCTATTGCAAAAGCCTTAGAAGAGTTAGAAGTTAAGGATAAGAACATCGAAAAGGTTACCGTAGAGGTTGATGGAGAAAAGATCGAGATCAGCAGTGAGTTCTTCAGCGTTGAAGAGGTTGAAGAGGAGATACACGGTGAGAAGATCATTCCACACGTAATAGAGCCTTCTTTCGGGCTCGACAGAATCACATACACGATCTTGGAGCACTCGTTTGAAAAAGATACAGTGGATGGAGAGGAAAGAAAGGTTTTAAGGCTTAAGAGGTGGATCGCCCCCGTTCAGGTTGCAGTTCTTCCGTTACTTTCGAAGAATGAGTTCATCAAAGTCTCGCTGGAGATAGTAGATATGCTAAGGAATGCTGGAATATACACGGAATACGACGATTCGGGTAGTATAGGAAGGAGATATAGGAGGTTCGACGAAATAGGAACGCCTTTCTGCGTAACGGTTGATCATCAGACGCTCGAAGACAGAACGGTAACGATAAGAGACAGAGATACGACTAAGCAAGTTAGAGTCGAAATCGACAGGCTTGTGGACGTTCTAAAGGAGCTATTAAGCTCTGAGAAGGATATAACGGAATTCGGAGAGATCTTCAAAGCTTGACGGATATTTATATACCCCCTCCCCCCTTCATTTCCTGTGGAGAACTGGAACGGGATATGATGTAAAGGTTCGAAATTTCGGAAATACGATATAGGGTTGCGATTTAGAAATTAAAGATGATCTAAGGTGAAATTCTGTCAAAAAGGGCTAAAGATATAAAGAAATAATTACTTTCGGATAATAAATTTTATTTCGTAATGGTTATAAAATTGATTGGCTACATTTTCTTGTGGAGTTACCAACATGGTTTTGGATTTTTATATATTTAAGCAATATTATTATATTTTTATAATGATTTTTTATAT
>JALVJV010000007.1 GCA_027028145.1 Archaeoglobaceae archaeon
GATAAGATCAGAAGGATCGTCGGCTTGGTCTTTCAAAATCCGGACGATCAGGTATTTCTGCCGAAGGTTTACGATGACGTGGCTTTCGGTCTAAGAAACATGGGTTTGGGTGAGGATGAGGTAAGAAAAAGGGTGATGAAAACTCTAAGGCTTTTGGGAATAGAGGATCTTGCGAACAAAAGCACGAGCAATCTGAGCTTAGGTCAGAAAAAGAGAGTTGCGATAGCGGGCGTTTTGGCAATGGATCCGGATGTTATATTAATAGATGAACCGACTGCCGGATTGGATCACAAAGGGATACTCGAGATATACAACATACTCGAAGAGTTGAACGAGAACGGAAAAACCATAGTCATATCGACCCACGATGTGGAGTTCGTTGAGAGTTGGGCGGACAAGATAGTGGTGCTTCACCGCGGCAGATGCGTTAGAGTCGGTGACAGAAGCCTGCTCGACGAGCTTGAAAGTTTCGGTATGAGGAAGCCGATAAAGAGAACGATCATGTCCTTAGTCGATTTCGAATTATCGAATGCTGTCGTTGAAATAAGCAAAGATGGCCACTTCGGTTACGGCGTTGACGATGTAATACCCGAAATCGATATCGATCTAATACTTCTGAGGGGTCTGCACAAGCCGGTTAAAGTAAAGGTCTCCGAGAGGCTTTACAACAGATTTCTGAGAATTTTGAGGGAAAGAGGTGTAGAGGTGATAAGGAATGAAGGCGACCAAGGAGGAGATAATAGGAGTTCTTTTTTCGAAGCTTAAACCGAACAGCGATGACGTGTTCGTCGATATAGGATGCGGCTCGTGCAGAGTTTCAAACTTCTTCGCGGATTACGTTAAAACTGTTTACGCGGTTGATATCGACGAATCCGTAATTGTAGAGGCTAAGGTTAAGCCGAACGTAAAGTTGATTCATGCTCACGGGCTGGAATTTCTGAGAAATTTCGATTACGACATCGTATTCTTCGGAGGGACTAAGGATATCGAGGAGATGCTGAGGGTTGCGGGTGAAAAGGCGAGGAGATTGGCAGTTAACGTTGCGAGGATAGAGGTGGCATGCAACGTGATTAGGATCATGAAGGAGCTGAATATATTCAAGGAGGCGATCATAGTAAACGTTTCGAGAAGCTACGACTTAGCCGGATTTACAGCTTTCAAAAATTTAAATCCTGTATTTATAATAGTAGGTGGTAATTAATGCTGTTCGGCGTAGGTTTGGGGCCGGGAGATCCCAAGCTTATAACCATCAAGGCTGTGGAAGTTCTTAAGGCTGTGGATGAGGTGATAGTTCCGGGAAGACTTGCGGAATCCCTCGTTAAGCGAATAGTAAAACCCCGCGTTGTGGAGTTTCCGATGGGCAGGAGTAAAGAAATCACAATAAGGTTGGCGGAGGAGCTTGCGGATAGATGCGTTAAGGAGGACATAGCGTTCGCATGCTTGGGAGATCCGATGTTCTACTCCACCTTCCAGCACCTCGTCGAAGAGATTTCGAAGATAAATCCC
>JALVJV010000008.1 GCA_027028145.1 Archaeoglobaceae archaeon
TATCCGCTATCTTCTTCGATACCGGATGACCCTCAACAGGCGGATGATTCGGATCGCTTAGTGAGATCGGCAGAAATATGAGGTCGCTTTTGCTTGCAACCCTCGTAACCGTATCCCAGTTGAGGCAGTCGGCGCTATCAAGAATAATAAAAAAAATATGACATATGCAACCCCCACTGAGCCAAATATTAGACCATGCCCAGTCTACAAAAAAGTAATAAGAGATGTGGAATTAAAGATTAAGAAAAGATTAAGATTAGTAACTCTATTATACTTCATTATTATACTTCATTAAGTCTTTCTTTGAGGAAAACGAGTTCTATCGATATTTGAGGAAATAAGTCACGAGTCAGTTAGAACTTATTATTACAAACTTAAGAAAGTCTTAAAGCAATCAAGAAAGAAAGCTTATTGCGATAGATGAAACCAAAATTAAGCTTGAGAAGAAATCAATCCTTGTATGAGCTACAATAGATGGTGATACAAAGGAATGTCTTGCTGTATAGTCTTCTGAAAGTAGAGGATGCTTCGAAGCCTACGTTTTCTTAAAAGTGAAGTGATGTGAAAACAAAGGAGCTGGTATAAATAGGCTTTACAAAGGTTTAGATTAGAATGCAGACATGAAACCTTTGGAGAAAAGAATGCTATGGAAAGCTTTTTCAAGGGGAGTTCTAGAGCAGATTTCCTTAGTTTGTTGTGTAAACCTTTGACAGCACCGAATCTACCTAAGTTAACTCTTATTCAAGCTGACATCGCTGTTTAAATATCGACTAAAAAAATCTAATAGGATTAATTATTTTATCACTAGCTCCATCAATTTACTCTTCATTTCATAAATTTTCTTTAGGGTTTCGTATTCGCTACTAGTCCAGCCAAATTGGCAACCCTTTATCAAAATCTTAGCACCGTTTACCTTATGCCTTATTATGAACCCATTCTTATACCTGTTTAATCTACCAAATCTACCGCAACGAGGGCATCTGATAAATATAGTTACGAATCCATTCTTTCTAAACCTAACGATCTTATATTCAATTCCCTCTATCACCCCTTCACATATTACTTCCATTATCATCACTTATTATATTTTTATATTAATTTAACCGTGATTTTAATTTGCAAACTCTTCATCATTATCCTCTTCATCAACTACGATCAATCGTAGTTAGTTTACTTAATCTATAAAAATTTTTTGGGGTTATAATGAGGCCTAAATACCTCTTTAAGCGTCATTTCGTCGATATTCTCCTGCTTCTCAACCAATCTCCCAAATCCTTCAATGAATTGCTCAAAACCCTTAACGCTTATCCCGATACTCTTAACAGAAGGCTAAAAGAAATGCAATCCCTAAACTTAATCACTCAAGCTGAAATAGACGGTAAGGTAAAATACGTTCTAACGGATAAGGGTAAGATGTTAATACCGCTGATAGACGAACTTCTAAGGCTTATCGAAAGAATTGAAAAATTAATAGAGCTCTTTTAGGCGAAACATTTGCTTAAGTCAGCCGATTACATTGAGGCTTAAATCGAGGGCTTTAGCTGAGTGTGTAATGTAACCGGAAGAAATTATATCAACACCTGTTTTGGCGTATTCTTTAACATTCTCTGGAGTTATGCCACCAGAGGCTTCAAGCAAAACAGTTTTCCTCAAACCTTTCCTCTCTAAAAGCTCTATAACTTTCTCTATCTCTTTTGGCTTGAAGTTGTCGAGCATGATTATATCTACGCCCTCCCTCGCAGCGATTAATGCTTCTTCAGCACTCCTAACTTCAACCTCGATTTTCTTGGTAAAACTCGCATACTTAGCCAACCTTATAGCTTTAACCAAATCTCCGGCAACGGCGATGTGATTGTCCTTAACCAAAACACAGTCTCCAAGACCGAAGCGATGCGGATCTCCTCCACCTATTTCGACGGCCATCTTCTCGAAAATTCTAAAACCGGGCGTGGTCTTCCTTGTAGCAGCAATTCTAACGTTCGGGTTTACGCTTCTCGCCTTTTCAACCATCTCGGCAGTCGCTGTCGCTATTCCGCTCATCCTCATTAGAATATTAAGAACCGTTCTCTCGAGCATCAGGATGTCTTTCGAGTTACCTTTTATTTCCATTACAATGTCACCTTTCTTAACTTTATTACCATCTTTTATTGAATTTAAAACATTAATTCCAAAGGATTCGAAGGCTATTTTTGCAACTCTTACTCCAGCTATAACGCCGTTATCTTTCGAGATTATTTTGGCTCGAACGTCTTTGCTCTCTACATACGTTGCGTCTCCGTAATATAGATCTTCCTCAAGATACTCTAGAATTTTCTTCTTAATGATGAAGTCGGGAATCATCCTACCACGATATTACCTTTAATGTTTTCAAGTGTTTTTATCACCGAAAGAGCTGCAAGATAACTCGTTTTTGGATTATCTTCCATTTTTCTGTTTTTGACTGTAATTTTAATCTCTCCAAACTTACTTTTAGCTATTATCTCGTGGATGTTCTCATCGACATCTTCAGCAATTGCTGTAACCTTTACTTTATCGAAACCGACCGCAATACCGAGTGTTGCAGCTACGTTCAAATTTCTTGGATAAAGCCTTGCAGCATCTTTTGCAGTTCCTTCAAAAATCACGCCTTTTTTGCCATCAAAACTCGATGGGCTTTTCCTCGTTATCAAAATGACATCTTCGACATAATCTGCCATTGCTTTTATTGCGTCGACTCCTGCTAACGCTCCAGATGGAATGAAGATTTTTCTTCCGAGTTTAGCTGCTAAACTCTTTATTTTGCTGTAAAACTCCTCATTAGCAAAGGCTCCAACGCTCAAGACGATTAAATCTTTTCCAGACATTAGAACTTTCTCTGCATAATCAAAAACTGCTTGCTGTGAGGCTGCCTCTATGACAATATCCATATCTCTTTTCAGAAACTCGTCTATATTTTCAGCAACGTTTACCTTCAATTCTTCAGCTAATCTTAGAGCTTTTTCACGGTCGATATCGAAAATTGAAACGAGTTCAAAGTAATCTGCTTTGCTCAGCCATTTAGCCACAAAACCTCCGATTGAACCGCATCCTATAATACCTACCTTCATAGAATTTCCACCATCCTCTTTATAGCCTTTCTCGCCCTTTCTGCAACATCTTCGGGCAATTTAACGACGTTTGATTCAAATTTTAGAGCAATGAGCAGATTTTCGAGCGTGTTGAGCTTCATGCTTTCGCAGACAACCTTATGCAGAGGTATGAACGTCTTTTCGGGAATCTCTCTCCTCATTCTCCCTATAAGTCCGATCTCTGTGCCGACGATTATCTTCTCGTAATCACACTCTTTTGCAAACTTCAGCATTTGACTTGTCGATCCGATATAGTCAGCTTTTTTCTGAACTTCGGGATCGCATTCCGGATGCACAATTATCACAGCATCCGGATGCTTTTTCCTCATTTCCTTAACGTGTTCGACACTGAACATCTTGTGGACGTAACAGAAGCCGTTACTGGGAACGGGTATCACTCTCTTACCCGTTCTACATTCAGCAAACCATGCGAGGTTCGCATCCGGCCCTAAGAAGACTACATCTGAATCAAGTTTTTCAACAACTTTTGCTACGTTCGCCGAAGTACAACATATGTCGGCTTCAGCTTTAGCGCTGGCATAACTGTTTACGTAGATTACGAATGGAATATCGGGATTCTTAGCTTTAGCATCCATGACGAGTTCAGCTGGAAGCTGAGCAGCCATCGGACATCTGGCATCTTTCGATGGAACTATTACTTTCTTGTCTGGATTTAGTATTGCTGCTGTTTCTGCCATGAAATCGACTCCACAGAATACAATTATGTCCGCATCGGTCTTAGTAGCCTCTCTCGCCAGTTCAAGACTATCTCCGATGAGATCTGCTACTTCCTGTATTTCTGGTATCTGGTAGTTGTGAGCGAGAATTACAGCATTCTTATCCTTTTTGAGCTTTATTATGTCTTTTTGAAGTTTTTTCGAACATGTGTTCGACATCGAACATATGTTCGATAATTTGACATATAACCTTTGTGAATCGCTTTTCAAAGCGGGGATACGCAAGGGGGTAGTTTTAAATAGCTAAAATCCCTACCAAAGATTGGAATGTTTCCGATGACGCCCGTTAAGGGAAGAGTTAAGCAAACGTTAGCCCATCGGATAATGAGTCCGATGGGATGGGGCTGCCGTGAGCCAGCCCTTAACTCCCAGATGAAGCTTTGCCGTAAAGGCGGGTGGAACGGGGGAAGCCCCCATAGCGGGGTAGCTCACCGGACAACGATTTTATATTATGAATCGAACTTACGTCTGTGGCCGTGCTGATATTCAGTGGTGGGCTGGATTCAACCACTTTGCTATGGTTCCTTGCAAAGGTTGAAAAGCATCAAAAGATACATGCCCTAACTTTCAACTACGGGCAAAGGCATTTGAAGGAGATAGA
>JALVJV010000009.1 GCA_027028145.1 Archaeoglobaceae archaeon
ATGCACATAAAGGTTTCCGAAAACGGAGAGGAGATAATACCGGACTACGGACTCACGGACGAGGTGAGGAGGTATATCAAGTAAAGCGGCAGAATTTTGGCAGATCATAAAGAGAGAATGGTTTCTGACGTTTCTAATTCTGCTGTTCTTAGCTCTCACCATCGCCGATCCCTCACTGCCGAGAAGGAGCCTTGAACTTATAGACTACGAAAGCTTGGCGATGATTGTGTCTCTCTTCGTAGTTTCGAGAGGGCTTGAGCTTTCCGGAATCTTCGGCAGATTCGCCAATGCAATCGTTAGGATTTCCGGAGATTCGGAATTTAAACTGCTGAGCTTACTCGTGCTGATCGTTTCTCTTTCATCAGCCGTAATCATGAACGACACGGCTATGTTCGTATTCGTCCCGTTCGTATTGACGATTTCGAAAATAGCCGAAATAGATCTGCCGAAGGCCGTAACTTCGATAGCCTTGGCGGCTAACATAGGCTCCGCCTTAACTCCCATAGGAAATCCTCAGAACATAATAATCTGGAGGACTTTCAAGATACCGCTATTCGAATTCGTGCGTTCCATGTTCCCCTACGTTCTGCTTTGGATGACCCTCCTCATGTTCTTCGTATGGATCGGCAGTAGGCGTAGGAAATTGAAAGTATCGCCGATGCCGAGAATTAAGATCAAGACGGGGCTGATGGTGTGTTCAGCTTTGCTTCTGATACTCAACGTAGCGCTGGCTGAGAGGAATCTCGCGTATGTGGGATTTCTACTAACACTGCTCGTCATGTCCCTTATCGGCAGAGAAGCTCTGTATTCGCTCGACATAGCACTCGTTGCGGTTTTCGCACTGATATTCGTGGATTTCAAAGAGATGTCGTCCCTTCTGTTCGGATACATAAGATTCGAACGATCCGCAACGAGCGTTATTTTACTCTCAGCAGGCTTGAGTCAGCTGATAAGCAACGTTCCTGCAACGGTTATGCTGGTATCTCAGAGATTCCCTTGGCTCCCGCTTGCCGTTGGAGTCAACATCGGAGGAACCGGAATCGTGATAGGGTCTCTGGCTAACTTCATAGCTACCAGAATTTCGGGGATAAGCTTGAAGGAATTTCACAAATACTCCCTGCCATACTTCTTAGTTGCGCTCGCATTGACCTTGATCTACGTGGTAGCGTGACGTTGCATCTGCAACGTCAAGGTCGAGAGGCTAAAAGCCCGAAAGGAATGCGGGAGTCGAGCAACGTTTTTATAACAACATCGATGTTGAAATTATACAAAATGCTCAAGCTCTGCGTTAAATGTCAGAGGAGAACGGGGATCGACTGCGAAATTGTTAAGCCGGAAAGCTGTATGATCTGCTCCGGCTTACTTTGGAAGATCGACGAGATAGCCGATGAGATAGCAGGCAAATTGAAGGATTACGAATTCAGAACATTCTCGGTCGGAAGCAGAGTTTACGGAAGCCTGAAAGCTTTGGAAAGCTACCTTAATGAGATAATCGGCTTAAACGGAAGAAGTCTGAAGGTTCAGTTCAACAGGGAACTCAGCAGAAAGCTTGCGGAAAGGCTGAATGCCAAACCGGTTTATCGGGATCCGGATGTAGTCATAATCTACGATCTGGAAAATCATAACTTCGAAATTCAGATAAGACCACTTTACATCTACGGAAGATACAAGAAGAGGGTGAGGGGGATATCTCAAACGAGATGGCTCTGCACGAAATGCAATGGAAAGGGATGCGAAGTCTGCAACTGGACGGGCAAGAAGTATCAGACTTCCGTCGAAGAGCTGATAGGTAACGCGATGCTTGAGATATTCAAGGGATCGAACGCGATCCTTCATGGATCCGGCAGGGAGGATGTGGACGCGAGGATGTTGGGAAACGGAAGACCCTTCATAATGGAGATTCAGAATCCTAAGAGGAGGTTCGTCGATTTAAAATACGTTGAGGAATACGTAAACGAAAAAACAAAAGGAAAGGTCATCATTTTCGATCTCAAGTTTGCCAAGCCGAAGGATGTTGAGTATCTGAAGTCGGCGGGCTTCAGAAAAGTCTACAGGGCTAAGGTTGAATTCGAGAGAGAAGTAAGCAGGGATGAGCTTGAAAGAGCGGTTAAAGCGATAAGCAACGTCATAATAGAGCAGAGAACGCCGAAGAGGGTTTTGCATAGAAGGGCGGATCTGCTGAGGAAGAAGAGAACGTATGACATCGAAATTCTTTTGCATCGAGGAAGGGTTGCGGTTCTTAAAATCGAAGCCGAAAGCGGGCTTTACATTAAAGAGCTCGTGAGCGGGGATGAAGGAAGGACTAAGCCGAGTTTAAGCGAGGTTTTGGGTGTTCCGGCGAAGGTCACAAAGCTTGACGTGATCGAAGTTAAGGGTGGACTTTAAGTGTCCAAACGTTCTATTGAGAAACATGGAAATTCTCATAATAGGTGATACGCACATACCAAACAGGGCGAAGTGGTTGCCTAAGAAGATCGACGATTTCATAACATCCAAGCGTTTCGATTTAGTAATGTGCACGGGAGATCTAACGGATAGAAAGGTGCTGGATTACCTGAAAAACCTGAGCGATCGGGTTATAGCAGTTTCTGGCAACATGGATCATCTTCCACTGCCTGAGCAACAGACGGTTAAGGTCGGAAACTTGAACCTCGGAATTATTCACGGTCATCAGGTTTATCCGAGAGGTGACGTTTCCCAGCTTAAGGAGATAGCATATGAGCTTGGAGTTGACGTTCTCATCCACGGGCACACTCATTCGGCTGATATTTACTTCAAGGACGTTCTACTCCTGAATCCCGGATCCGCTACCGGCGTGTGGAGCGGTGGGAGGGCATCTTTAATTCCATCCTTCATGATAGCGAACGTTGAAGGGAACAGGATGGACGTCGAACTTTTCGAGCTTAGGGAGGGTGAGCTTAAAGTTACGAGGAGGTCGTTTGAGCTTTGAACGCCGAAGAGAAGATAATCAACCTTCTGAGGGAGAAGAGGGAAGAGGGGATATTGCAGAGCGAGATTCCGAAGAAGCTTAAGCTATCCAAGTCGACCGTTTCCGAGATACTTCAGAGGCTCGAAGATGAGGGTGTTATAGTTAGGGAGAGGGTTGCGGGAAAATCGATGAGGGTCTGGCTTTCCGAATTCGCACCCAAGCCGATTGAAGGCTTGATGAGGGTCGGGATTCTAAAAGCTTCGGAGTATCCTCACGTCCTTCTCGCATGCTATGACGTTGGAGCTGTCGTTAAGGTATTCGACAACGCACTCGAGCTTACGAAGTCCTTGGCGTTGGGAACGATAGATGTCGGAGTTTCACCTTTTGTAACCCAAACCATGTTCGCTTTGACTCTGAGATCGATAAGGATTCATTGCGTAGTAGCATACAACGGAAGCGGTATTTTGATGAAGAGAAGGCTTGAAGAATGCAGAACCTTCGCAACATCGGAGCTTTCCGCAATGGAAAGCAACCTTAAGCTTTTTTTGGAGAGGTTAGGTTTCAACATATCCGAGTTATCGTTTAAGTATTTTTCCTCCCCCGAATCGATGATAAGTTGCTTTAAGGGATGCGAATTCGATGCCATAGCAATTTGGGAGCCTTACTTCACGATGCTTAAAGATGAGTTCGAGCATATGGAGTTTAAGGAAATAATAGGGGAATATCCGTGCTGTTCCCTTGCATCCAACGTTCAGTTTTACGAAGCTCAGAAGGACTTGCTCGAGGATTTCATCGGAAGGCTTAAGAGATATGCGAAAGGCTTCGATGAAGTCAAGGCATCCGAGCTGATTGCGAAGAAGATGGGGTTCGACGAGAATATCGTGCTGAAGTCCTTCGAAAACTACAGATTCTCAGCAGAGTTGAGCAAAGATACCTTCAGATTTTTGGAGAACTACGGCTTAAAGCTTACCGGCGAGATTATAAAGAGAATTGCGGATATTTAAAAACTTCAAATCCTGATCTCAGCCCATTTGTCGGGGTTTTCATAAACCCTAACTCTAATTACCTTCAGATCCTTCAGTCTGTCTTTAATCTCGCTGAATATCGCCAAGCAGATGTTTTCGCAG
>JALVJV010000010.1 GCA_027028145.1 Archaeoglobaceae archaeon
ATTTTTTTAATGAATACCGAAAACTTACGAGCTTGGAGATTGATGCAGGATCCTTACCGGATCCTGTAAATGCAGGATGTGAACTCGATTATAAACAATAGCAATAGTGCTTTAATGATTATAAGTTCTGATGGCTGGTTCCAGCCTAAGATGGTTATAATCTATAACTCCCGAGCTTAGTAACACTCTAAGGGTATTCTCAAGATGGTGTAATGCGGACCTACAGGATTAGCGATCTCCCAGCTACTCTGAATAAAAACTACTAGTAGACTAGAAGAAAACGATGGTAGTAAATTATTTATCATCTCGGAATTATTTTCAACTCGATGGACGAAGTTGTAGAACTTCTGAAGGAGATCAAGGAAAAGCTTGAAGAAATTGACGAGAAAATTGAAAACTTTATGGGCTTCTTCGATTTAAGCGAGGATGAATTTGAGATGATCGACAAGGATATTGAAGCCTATGAAAAGGGTGAACTTGAGTTGATAGATCTCGAAACCGCGAAGAGGTTGTTGAATGTTTGAGGTCAAGCTCCACAGAAGGGTTTTGAAGCTCCTTGAGAGGTTAAATAAAGAGGATAAAAGGAGAATCATATCGGCAATCGAGGGTTTAGGAGATCCCTTTTCTCAGCCTTATGAGAAGCTGAAAGGTCGAAAAGGAGTTTATAGGATAAGAGTCGGTGATTATAGAGTTGTATATTACGTTGATAAGAAGAATAAGATTGTCTTAGTGCTTCTGGTCGATAAACGGGAAAGAGTCTACGATAGAATTTAAATCTGCAGTATTAACATTGGTTTAGAAAGGAGATTTCGGAAAACAGGGCAATTTCTAGCAAGATATATTTCCGTCTGATGAAGATATTCACTCGAAGATGATCCAGATGTATTGCTCGATGAAAATTTCGCAATAGAGCAATTTTACAAAAGCGAGGGATAAAATTTTCAAATGGATTTAATTTTCAGTTTCAACTGTTCGAGTTCATCGAGGAGGTTTTCCCATATTAGTGAATCTTCGAGGACTTCACCGAGATCGAATCCTCTATCGAGTAGCTTACCAATATTTGATTCAACTAACTCAAAGAACTCATCGAAATCCATCCCATACTTCCTTCTAAGTTCGTTTATCTTTCTTTCGATTTCCTTTATTCTTCTTTCCAAATTTTCTCTTAATAGCTTTTCCGAAATCTGTAATGACATACTTGATATATTTTGCATCGAGAGGTATATGAAATTTTGCAAATGGATATGGAGGATGAATATGTTTGATTGGTCTTCTATCTCCTCTACGTTTAGCTCTTGGTAATTCGTGACTGTTGAAACCGAACAATTCTTTATTTAAGAATACTATTCTGAATCTACTTTTATCACCTATTTTTCTTTTCTCGATTCTAATTAGCTTCCTTTTTCTTTTCTTGGACATACTCATCCGATTTTCCTTTTCAGCTGCTCAAAAAGATCTTCGAGCGTAGGAACTACGAAACGCCCTTTCAGAACTGGTTTAAAGCCTACTTCTTCTATTTTTATGTCTACGATAAATCCGTTCTTCTTTCTCGACTTTCCCATTTTAATCACCCTTCACGGGTCATTCTGAGGAATGCCATGAACCAGATTACCGCTACTGCCACTACAAACAACGCTTTAACCCAAATAGGCAACCAACCATCTTCAACTATCCCAAAAACTAAAGGTATGAATACTACTCCCGCCTCTTCCAGCTTTAGGTTTCCTATGACGCAAAGGAATGCGAAGAAGCCGAGAACGAATGCGAATACGAGTTCTGTGCTACCGAATATTGTCAGAAACATGTTGAATATGTCCGCTTGGATTTGGGTTATGTTCCACCATCCCGTCATAGCATTTTCCCCCTAATCCAGCTTATCCAAGCCATAGCATATGCAACGCTCAGGGGAACGGCAAACACAAGTATTATAGCCTTAACCTCTGCGGGCGTATTCCCATCGAATACCGGTTTAAGTAGATTTAGTGGCCCCAAAGCAGAGTTTATGAATCCTCCAGCCAATGTTAACGGATTAGAAGTCACATTATTATAATCGATAGGGATTGTGCTGATTCCTGCTAACTGTAAGCATACTCCCAATATTATACATAATATTATTATTTTACTTGCTGCTCCAAGCATCATAACCACCTCTTGAGCACATACATTCCCACAACGAATAGCCCTGCGAACACGCAACTAATTGGATCTGCCAGACCGATAATCGCCAATATTATGAGTGTAATCAAGCCTATTACGCTCACATTTCCAACAACTCTAACGGCGCTTTGCATTACAGCCCATAATATAAGCGCTGTGACAATTCCTCTTGCCGAAGGGCTTAGCTCCTTCGTAAGGTTTGAACCTATTGCGAATATACTGCCGTTGGATGCATTCACGAGCCTCTTATACGTCTGATTTAGATATGTAGTATTATAAGGAACTACGACTATGTATTTCTCGTTCAGTGGGAGAAAGGCCTTTATTACTTTCTCGGAGTGATTGACATTTATTTCGTAAGGAATTGTCTTGTTAACCCAAATAACTGCCTTTCCTTCGTTGTCCGTGTAAACGGTATAAGTATTGTTGTAAATGTCCTTGACGATTATAGGTATGTTGGCGTAAGGTTTCATGTTTTTTATTACGTAGAGAGTTACGGTATGCATTGGAAGGCTAACGCCACGTTGGATTATATTGCTAACAGCTTCACCGATCTCAAGCGTTGCGGTTGTGCTGTAAGAGCTTGAATAAGTGCCAAGCAGTTTAATTTCAACACCATTGCTAACATATACATAGTAAACATCATTTGCAACGAGATAAACGTCAACTTTTCCTTCAACATTAAAGTATTCTTCGTGAATTTTTCCAATTCCGCTTTTCTCAACTATGATGTATGTGCTGTTTATTGGAAATCTGCCAGTATTGTCTTTCAGATAGAAACTCACTATTATGCTCTTATTACTCGGAGGAAGATAGACATATAAATCTAAACGCTCTTTAGTGTTTATATCTGCAAATCTCTTTCTCATAGAATATCCAGTAGCATCAACGAATACGTGATATTTTCCGTCGCTGATATTCCAGTATTCGATCGCATATTTATTATTAACTTGTTTTATGACTGAATCGTTTAGCTGAACATATGTTGAGTTGTATACGCTAACATTGGCTGGAAATATGGTTCTTTTAGTTAATTCGTCGAGAACATGTATAACTAAGGCATACGGATCTAAATTAACAGTAGCATTGATATTAACTCCCTTTTCATCCGGTAGATTTATCTTAATTGTTACAGTCGTGGGAGTATGGATATCTACTCCAATTAAATCAAAATTCGTCCAAGCATTACCGTTGACCGAAATATTAACGGAATCTACCGGTCTATTCGCTGGAGGAACTACAGCTATTAGTTGCGGTGTATAATCTACTGTTGTCCCAAAACTCACCGTCGTATTGGTTACATTTCCTAATACAGTATAAGTATAATTAAATTTTATATTGACATCGAATTGAGTATAAATTAAATTATCTGATGAAAAACTAATTGTATTGACACCTTGCACGAAATAAGTTGAATTAATGTTTAATGTTACAGAACTGCCAGCCGTTAAGTTTCCTGCATACTCTACAACATTACCGTTAAGAATTAGCTTAGGATTCTGAACATACAGATCATAATGAGATGTTGAGGAAACATCGGCAGGATCGGCGAGCTTTGCAACAAAAATCCAATCATATTTTACATCGCCTGCCTCTGAATTCTGCCATTCTCTTATACCGATATATCCATCTCTCACCCAAACTGTAACCCATGCGGTTTTGTTTATCAGCGTATAATCTAAGTCATAGTATTCGAAAATGTATGCTGAACCGTTATAGTATGCTTTTCCGATTCTCCAAACGTTATATGTTGTCGGTATTGCCGCTCCAACTTGCTTAGTATAAGTTCCAGCACTCTTGTTATAGATTTCAACCTCTCCAACATCTGGTCTTGCTCTGAGCAAAACAAGGTTGTTGATATCCGAACAACTCATAACGATCTGGTCAAACTCTGTCGATCCCACAGTCCCGCCGGGACTCACTCTAATACCTTTTAACTCTATGACAATGTTGTTTGTGAATGTTTGTTTGGTAACAATTAGACCATCAGGATCAGCATTAGGGTTTCCGTTCCATACTAACGTCCCGTTATCTACTACCCAATCTCCACCGAGTATTTGCCACTTATTCGTATCCAATGTATTGAAATCATCTCCAAAAAGAAATGCTTTGGATATGTTACTATACGCAGAAGGCAAAGCACTCGGATTACCATAAGCAATGTTAAGCTCTGAAGATCCTTGAGAAATATTCACCCAAATGATGGCTTTTTGCTCTGTTGCATTGAAGTATTCAATCCAAAAGTATAATTGAGAACTTTGATTGAAAACTCTGATATCATCTCCATCCGATTGAACAAGCCCCCAAAACTCTGTATCGCTCAAACTTGCTTCCAAACCTCCTGTAACATTGTAGAGATACCAATTAGATCCGTTTATCACAACTTTATAGTTAGCATACTCGCTCAAAGCTGATGTAAAAACAAACTTATTTGCCTTTGTCCAGTAACCACCATTTGCATTATCAAAATTTGCAAAGCCCTTAGCTGTGAACGTTACCGTTGCGTTAGTAACAGTTCCTTGAATGTTGAAAGTATCTGATGTTCCATTTGCATTTATCCAAGTATGGTTGAAGTTACCTGTAATATTAATACTGTATGCATTTGCGTTTACTATAGCTACAATAGATAGAATAAATAATAGTAAAAATATTAATCTCAATTTACTCACCTCTGAATATCAGAGGTTTTGCGTAATAATATATTGCCATGAGTTCTGAAATTACAATGCTGGGAGGGATCAGTCTTATTAGGTATGCCGTTAGAATATCCCCTTTATCTTGTGCCATCTGCGCTCCCTGATTGCACAGGTCGTATATTGTAGGAAACAGCTGAATTGTCACAATAAGCATAATAAACAAAGCGAACAGTCCGGCTATCGTGAATTGTCCTTTTTTACCTCTCATCTCTTTCTTCCCCTCCTTTTCTTTTTCTTCTTATTATTCTTCTTAATCTCCTGAGCGACAGGAGTTTCAACTAAGCCGGCTGTAGAAAGAGTAAGCTTCCAGAACGGAACTGCCAGCTTACCTATGTAATGTGCGCCTTTTCTACCCGTAAATAACTCATAAGCGCTAAGCTCAGCAAATCCCGCCTCTAACGCTACTTTCTGTGTTTTTCTTCTGGAGGACTTAGGAAATCCCGGTGATGGAAGAGAGATTAAACCACCACCCCCTCCAAACAGCGGAATTTGTTTAAGCGATGGGGTAGGCGGCTTACCAAAAGTAGGTTTAGGTGATGTTATTGGGACTGTTGCGGGAACATTCAATATTCCTGTTTTTAGGCTTGGCACAGTCAGCAAATCCGATTTAGTTCCTGAGCTTACCTTCAATCCTATTTCCGGCGTAGCTAAAATTCCTTGTGTAGTTTTTACGAGTTCATCAGATCTTGAGTTCAATCCTAATTTGCTTCCTATATGGGTTAGAATATTTGTAGCAGGTTGATTACCCGCTTTTTGGGTTATAGTAGGTTGATGAGGTTGAAACTTTCTACTCGCTTTCAGTCCTGTCTGCAAACTAGGAACTGTAAGAACATTCAAGAATGATGGAACGTTTATAATTGTAGGAGTTATCTTAATGGGAGCTACAAACGTCCTTTCTACTGGAACCTCTACCGGCGGAGCGAGGGTTGATTCGAGAGCTTTAACTTCTTTGCTCACATCCAGAAGAGTTATTTTACTGCCACTCTTCTCCACTTGCTCTATACCTCTTCCTACCTCTAATTCTCTATTTTCCTCAGGTAACCTCTCAAGTAGTCCTCTAACATCTATTACTTTCGGCTTAACTCTCTCTATAGGTATAAATTCCTTGGGATTCCCGATTGACCTAATGACTGGTTTTTCTGTTATCTCTTGCGATTTTATCGGTTGAGATTCAATTATTTTTAATCCATATCCTTTAGATTCTCTTCCGGACTTTGCAACAATCTTTATCGTATCTTCTCCGAATTCTGAAGTTATCATTGCCTTCTTACCTAATCTATTCCTGTAAAATGTAGTAACTCTAATTGACTCTCCCTTCTCAGTCCTGATCTCGAAACCTAATCTTTGTCTTATCCTGCCAACTCCTACGCCTTCGTCTTCCTGCAATCTAAATGCTGTTTCAGCTACTGTGGCTGAAACCGGCTTGATTTCTCTAATCCTTCCTAAGTCTTTGGCTCCAGTAAGAGCGATATTTGCCGGTGGCTTTCCTTTCATTACCGTCTTTTGGTCTCCAATTTCGATTACTGTAAATTCTGGTTTCATTTCAGTTAATTTTAATTTAACATTGCCAATTCCTTTTCTTATTTCTCCAACCCCTTTTCCTATTCCCTTTCCTAAGATTTCACCTACCGCAAGAGAGGATACTATGTATGGTATGCTTTCACCCGGATTTGATATAGCCCATTTAGCTCCTTCTTCAACCTGCTTGTTGAATGCAGACCATTCCATGCCAAAGAATTCTTGCTTGGTTTTCGGCTTATTCGATAATTCAATTCTCGCTCTTTCTTCATGTGCGACTCCAGCTATTAGGGAGGGCAAACCAGTTAAAGCATCGTAAGCTCCTATTGCCGCTCCCTTAGCTGCATGTCCAAAGATAGGGTTTAAGGGTGAATAGACTGTAGGTGGAAGTATATTCAATTTTCGTCTAAATTCGCTAACAATATTTAGAAACCTAACTTCAGGTGGAGCGCGAACTTTAAGCTCCTTTGACATCATTTCGAGTTTTGCTCTTTTCTCATTGAATTTCGCAACTTTCTGATTGAATCTATTGATATCTTGTTGAATTTGCCTTATACGTGTTGGATCACCGCTTGCCACAGCCCTTGCCATCAATTCCTCTAAATTTCTCTTTTCATTCACCAATTCGTTATACTCCTTCTGAAGATCCTTAGACAGTTTGTAAGCTTCAACTTCAAGCTCTGTATATGGTTTTGATTTTATTTCCGTTTTCAGTCTGCCTAAAACAACATCTGGTGGTGGAACTGATATATCGTCCTGCCTTCTACTTGCTGCAACCCTTAAACCTGCATCTCCACATATTAATCCTGAGATTCTTCTGCTTCGATGTCTTGAGGATGTATCGTCATCATCGGGATTCCCTACGAAGTTAGAAGCAGCTACATGTAAACCCGCATCACTGAATATTCCTACGCCGGAACTGCCGCCTGAACTTCTCGAAGAACTGCCTCCAGATTTACTACTTGATGAACGAGCATTTACAGCCGCAACGTGTAAACCAGCATCGCTAAATCCACCAAGACCCGACGGAGCACCGCCAGATGGTTTTGATGTTGCATTTGCAGCGGCAACATGTAGTCCAGCGTCTGAGAATCCTCCAAGTCCGGATGGACTACTTGAGCTTGAAGGAGATGAACTTGATGATCTTGAAATCGAACTGTAATAACTCCTACTTGCAATTGTATCAATATTTACCATTTGAATCACCCTTTACGGAATTTTTCAGCTGTAATAGCAAAATTGATCTCCTGCTTGCGGAAAGTCGGTAATTTTTCATAAAATTCCGTTTTTCTCAGCTTCTTTAGAGCGTTGGTGTTAACTTCTCCGCTCTTTGTGAACGGTTTTTCACCGGTTAATTTCTCTATCTTTTTTGCATTCCTTTTCAACCATCTTTTCAACTCACCGGGACGTTTTATCGCCCTCTGAATCCATCTACGATTACTTTTCGATGTTCTTTCTTTTTTTGTGCTAGAAGGTTTATTTTTAGATCTTGATTTTCTTCCGCCTCTTTTTCTTTCTACCCTCTTTTTTGTTTTTCTTCCTTTTCCTCTCCCTTTACTTTTTCCTCTTCCCATTTAACCACCCCACATCAAAATTTTAGTGAATAAAACAAAGAGAGCAAGTTCGAACCAACATCTTAACGCCAAATCCTTCGTTTTCTCGAACTTCCAAAACTTTAGAAATGCCTCAACATCATCTATTCCTTCCTTCCGGCAAGTCTCCTCAAATTTCCTAAACTTAAATGCCAAGTTAACTCCAAGCACAAACCACACTCCAAGCACAAATATTCCCAAAAATAACGCTAAATCACCCTGAATCTTCATTTTTAGACTCCTCCTTCCTAAAGAATATTTGCATAAATTTCTCAAAATAAATATCAGGAACTCCGATTGGAAAGCCGATATCTACCCAGACAAAAGTATCTCCTTTTTTCAAACCGTATTTCTCAGCTAATTTCTTAGGGAATCCAACAGCTTTAGCATATGTATTCTGACTGTGGCAATAATAGTTTGGATATATATTAAGTGGATGGGTAACATTGTCTGCGGGTATATATACTTCTTTATTATTAGATGATTGATCTATATCAATCTCTTCCTTGGCATCTCCCCACATTTTGAGTAATGTTTTAGCTTTCCATTCAAGCGCATTCCAACGTTTTTCTTCATATTTTTTATATATTTCATCTGGTATCCAAACATTAAATACTTCTATATGATCTTTTTTAACAAATTGTTTAAATAATGGGTTAGTTTTAACTTTGTAGATTTTAGCAGAGCAACGATCTTCATCTATTGGTTCTACCGCTATTCTAAAGTTTACTTGTTTAAACACACTCTTAACTAAATCATCTATCGGAGATGTGAATATACAACTCGCAGATATGCTTCGTATGGCATTATAAAACTCATACAATGCAACCAATGCTCTTCTTTCTTGACCCTTTGACATACTGTATGTTAAACCACTAAACCACATGCCTATGTCATCGCAGGTAAAAACTGGAACTCTCTTTCTTCTTTTCACTGAATCAACAATGAAGCTTATTGTCGTGCTAGGATCAACAAATAAATAATTTAATGCCTTATCCCAATCACCGTAAATCTGTTTCATTATTTTTAATGCGAAAACGGTTTTTCCGGTGCCTTTCCCAGCTTCGGGACTGTAAATATAAAAATCTACAAACCTTTTTGCCCCTTTTGGATTTTGGTAAGCATATTTGATCATATCGACAACAGTCTTAATTACAGTCATTTTTCATCTTCCCCCCAGTAATACACGGGCATATCTATTCTCGAAATGTAACCTTCCTCAATCAAATCAGGCAAAATCTTAGAATAGTATAGATCATTCATCTTATTCTCCAACTCTACTGCCTCATCAAGCAACTCAGAATACTTGCAGACTATCGCCTTTTTTAGCAAGTCTTTAAGTTCGCCTTCGTTTATGTATTCCTTCCTAACATAATCTGATCCGAAAATGAACTTACATAGGCTTATTATTTCGTTCAAGCAACTCGCCTTGTAAACCAATCCTGCAAAAAATGGTAAATTCTTAGAGATTATGCTAAATTTAAAGTCCAACTGCTCGAACTTCTCTCCGAATACTTGTTTTACATCCTGCTCCAACCGATTCACTTAATCATCCCTCCCAGAAGCTTAATCAGAGTATTTACCTGAGTTTGCACCGTATGAACTGCCTGCGTTATCTTACTGATGTAAACGAAGTTGATCAGCCCAAATACGCTCGCAAGAATGCTTATCACTACACAAACGAGCATCAGAATTTGCAGCATCCTAAAGAACTTCTGAGTGCCTATTGTTGCACCCATTAGCATAGTCTCCGTTAGTAATTGACCCATTGTGACGTCGTCAACAACCCTCAGAGTTCCAAAGCCATCTACACCAACTCCTTTAACCTCGTTAAAGCTTACAGTCTTCGGAACACCCTCAATTATAACGTAAACCGGTATTTTCTTCTTTCCGAGTAAACCCTTCTTAGTTAAGAAATAGACGTCATTCCCATTCCCATCTATCGTTATTGTTTTATTTACAAGAGCTACTCCCTTCGCAATTAGTTTAGGTCTTTGCACACTTTCTCCTTTCTCGTTCTTTTCTTCCATTAGAACTTCATTAATTTCAATGTATTTACTCAAAGCTTTCACGAATTTGTCGAAAGGAAGAATATCCATGCCATAAGCATTGCAGAAATCAAAATAGCGTTGATAAATTTGCTCGACCGGAATATTTCCGTTACCTCTTTCTAAATTAGCTTGAAGGAATATTTCTAAGCTATTGTTCATTCTGGCTGTTCTCAGATATCCTCTTCCATCTTCGGCAATTATTACATTATCTTTTAGCTTGATTCCTTTTTTCGTGTATATTTGACCGTTCCCAATCACTAGCAACTCTACTTTTTCCCCTTTAATTTTCATATAATCACCTCTTCTTCATAACCTTCTCGACTACTCCTTTTACAGAACCTACTATGTCGTCCTGCTGAACATCAGCAGGATAATTGAATGCGCGAGTAGCCCAAGCATAATTTGTAACCATAGCGGCAAAATTACCCATACCAAGCGTTGTAATGCTGTAAGCGCTAAGCACATCTCTAACGACCTGCGCAGAATGATAAAAGCCCAAATTCTTTAGAAGGGCTACGACAATTGACTCTCTTCTGATAAAATTAACTCCTTCTTTACTAAGGAACGCCCTTGTGATATCTGATGTTACTAAATCCGTTTCCGGTTTGTAGTATTTTTCTTGGAATTGGATGTGACTTACAGCATAATTAAGACTTAGAGGCTCAACCGAGCTTGTAACCTGATTTGTCACCGCTACCACCTCCAGCAAACAACAACCCTACGAGTCCTCCAAATATCAAACTAAGCGACGTTATCGTGTCCAAAGGAGGAGTTAGGACGTTTTCCTCATATGTAAGCCACTCAAAGCTTTGTGATGTGTTATTGTAAACCGCCTGAACATGCGTTATTGTTACTCCCTGCAAACTAACCAATCCCGTTAGTATAAGCAATATTCCACCCAAAGCTGCGTAACCTAACGATCTAAATCCAAAAATAGTGAATATCACTCCCATTATTGTTAAAAAAATGAAAATCGTTAGTTCCATGCCTTCACCTCAGCAATGCAAGCAGTATGCTCACTGCGAAGATCACGGGTAGAACTCCAATAACTAGTGCGGTCATCGGATCGCTTACATTTACGCTGTTTATCGTGTTGATCATGATTGGCAGCGCAACTCCGACTCCAAGTATTACCATTACAATTATGCCTTTAATCCAATCGAGCATGTTCACAGTTCCTTTAGTATCCTTGCAAAATGCTATCCAACTCTCCATTGTTGGCTTCAAACCCTTTTCAGCACACCATGCCATGAATTTAGGTGCACTCTCCTTCGCCTTTTTGTATAATTCAACTCCCAGTGCTATTGCAAGTCCTATTATTATCCCAGCAATAATAATTTCAACCAACCCAATTTCACCTCCTTACTAACTACAAACAATTATAATGTTTGATGAATATACTATATATTATTCGGATACGATATCAAAACCGGTGGCAGTATTGATACCGAAATCTATATCGTAACCGAATGACATATTGCAGTAATGCCAAAACATAGGTATATGAAGGAAGGGGATGTTGAGGGGAAAATAAGATTCAAACGCAGTTTGGTGAAATGTAAAGATCGTTGCACAATAAATTTGCCCAAATTCGTTAGAAAAATGGGTGATGAGTGTTGGGTAACCATAGATACGATTGAAAAAAGAATTATAATCGAATTCTAACGTAGATTTGGTTAATCTCCTCCCAGTTCTCGTCGAGAATTGTTATTTTACAACTCCTTTTATCGTCGTGGATAATTTTATACGACCTCTTTCCGAAGATATTTTTCCTGTAAGCTCTTAAAATCCCCACTTCACCGCATTTCGGACACTTCACTATTATCGTGCTTCTCTTTGATCTTGCGTTAAGAACTTTAACGAGCATCTTCATCAACCTCAAACCCAAGAAAAGCAAATTCGGACTCGTAAGGACATTTCGTGCATTTAAGCTTAAAAACTAGACCCTCGATTTCTTCCCCATCGATAACCTTAGTTCCGGCATCAATCAATATGATGAGATTCCCTCCGCAACCTCTATGAATCCACTCCCCGTAAAAATCCTTTCCATCATACTGTATTGTATCCACTCTCCCTTCGTTCATTCTAATTCCTCCAAAAGAGGAAATTTCTCCACAACTCTACTATACCATTCATCCGCCTGCTTAGTCTTAGCCAAATAATGAGAAGAACCGACCGTAACGCTTGCCCTACCCTGTATAAAATCCGCCACCGATTCCGGAACTCCGTTTAAGATTAAGAAGTTGTAATTCCACTTTCTGATTGTGTTGGCTGAAACTCTGCTGTGCTTGACCTTCTCCTCGAAATAGTCATAATTTCTGCTTACTTTTTTCAATTCAAGCCAAGAAGGATAGTAAAGCCAAAATGCTTTTTTCTTACCTTTGCTAACGAAACCTACCGGATACCTGCAAACCTTCTCGTTCACCTTGACGACATTAGCGAGATCGAAGGATTGAAGAGCCTCCACAATATGCTTAAGTCTAAGTCCGCTGTAAACTAACAGTAAAAAGATCAATTCAACTTCCTCGTCGTTTATTTTTCTGATGTGAGAATAATATGCTTCCTTCAGTTCCTCATCGCTGATGAATATCTCCCTCTGCTTATACTTCTTGATGAACGTCTTTTTTCTCCAACGCTCAAGAGGAACGCCGTTTATCGCCGTTAGTCCTTTTTCTTCCTCCAAGAAGGTAAAGAAGTTCCTTAATCCCTTTGCGAACTTGTCCCCTTTGACGTTTAAAATCAGTTCTTCAAGCTCATCTGGATAGAAAATGTCACTTATGTTTCTATCGATTGCAGAAATGTAGTCCCTAACTGTGCTTTCGCTTAGTTCTCCTTTCCTAACCTTTTTCTCTAAGAATTTTATAAATGTCTTTCGATGCTTATTATAGAGTTCCTTTAGTGAGGTCTTTTGTAAGCCCTGACGAGGCGAAGGTCCCCGGTTCGAATCCGGGCGAGCCCACTTCAAATTCTTCTCATATACCGCTACGAGTTCAATAACTTCAGAAGATGATGGTTGAGATGTATGCTACAGACACACCTTGAAAATATTAAAATAATCATCTAACGCTCATAAATAGGCTAAGGTGAGATAATTGAGCAACGCTGATGCATTTTATCCTCGAAAATTACTTACCCTCGAAATACTTAGAAGGAAAGACGATGAAGAGATATCCGAGGTAATTTCAAATCTGGAAAGCCCACTTAAACTTGCTTTAATCCTAATTGACGCTATTTTTTACGAGAATGGAGAACATCTAAAAGATTGGTCGAACACACTCGATGAAACAAAAAAAGTGGCATTCGGATTAGGTAGCGCAGAAAGATTGTTTATCGAGTTCTCCGATAAGTTAGCAAGATATGGTTTTTATCAATTTGCATTCCAGCAGTTCGTTCAGAGCTCCTTTAGAGCGAGACAGGGAAAAGCACTTGAAGAAATACTGAAAAAAATTTTGGCAATAGAAGAAATGAGAATAACCCCAAGAATTCCGTCTTCAAAAAATGAAAAAATAGAGATTCTCAAAAATACACTTGGATCAAAATATAAGGCTAGGAACGTTATAGATAAACACGATATAGATATTTTAGCAGAGGTGAATGACAAAGTTGTTATATTACAAATTAGATCGAGAGATGACACTGGTGGCGCTACAGCAAAACCATCACTCGCCGAATTGTTAAGAAAGCTAAAAGATGAAGAGCTCTTAAGAGATGTTCTATACGTGATATTTATCTGGGTAAAACCAAATACAGAGCCACAGCAGAAAGTTACTCTTATAAATAAGCTTTTGTCAATGATAGATTTAGAAGATAAACCAGAAATAAAGGAGAAACTCAAGCAGAGTGGAGTTGCGCAGATAAAAGAAAAATTAAAAGTATGTATTGTCTACGGTGCAGAAGAGCTCATTAAAACTCTGTGGAGCGAATTAGGGGTGGAAGTTGATGAAAAATATAAAGATGTATTTGAGAAATATAAGAGATATTTGGAATTACTTTCGGCTTGGGACGATCTGTGGCTCGCATATGCAGTTGCAACATTTGAACTTGAAAATCTCGTTAAGTATGGGAAAACGAACATGAGTGTTTTATCTGATAAGTTACATAATACAAATTTTGATGAATATTTGAAGTCGTCTAAATGCTTGGAGAAGTATGAAGAGTGTAGTGCTGAAATTTCAAAAGAGATATCACCTATGATAAAGGACGAGGAGGACATAATTCCTTTCAATTCAGTTGGAGACAAGATGAATTACATAAGAGACATAATCTTGCTGAGGATCGTCTATGAGCACATAGAAGAAATAGCGGATAGTATTGGAATCGATAATACTACTCGAAAACAAATTAGAAGATTACAACAAAAAGAAAAAAATAACCCAAAGCAAGCTGATATAACCCAATTCTTTCGAGATTAAGAGGTGATCAAATGAGCAACGTCACCCTTGAAAAAAGAGTCGTAATATCATTCAGAGATATATATCCACGGCTAACAACCACATATGCCTCGCATGGTATGTATTATTATCCCGCAAGATTTATTCCACAGGTAGTTCGCTTCTTTATTGACAAGTATACAAAAGAACAAGAGTGGATTATAGACCCATTTGCAGGTTCTGGGACGGTTGGTGTTGAAGCCCTAATGACTAATCGAAATGCTATTTGTATAGACTTAAATCCAGTTATAGAACCACTTCTAAAGGCAAAAACTTATCTTCCAGATTGGTGTCCCGACCGGTATTTTAATTTAAAGGATGCTCCAATCTATAAGCCAAAATGGAGTAGAATTAAAGATTGGTATCCTCAAGAGTTCCTCGAAATACTGGAAAAAATGTGGGGGGTGTATTATGAAAATCCACATCCTCTTGTTCTGATAGCCCTATTTAAGGTGTCAAGAAGATTCTCATTTGCAGATGATCAAGTTCCAAAGATTTTCCGTTCAAAAAAGAAGAAATCCGAAATCGAAGAAATGCTAAAAAAAGGAAATTACGAAAAGATGATACTGGAATTTTTCGAAAAAGCATTAAAGGACGTGTATAAAGCAAGTATGGAGTTCAAACGATATTATAGAGGAGGCACATGCATAGCAAAAGGCGGCATAGACATCGTAAACTATGAACTCGACAGGGAGGTTAACCATCTTCTAACTTCTCCACCGTATGGAATGGCACATGAATACATCCGCTCTTTCAAATTAGAACTCGCATGGTTGGGATATGATGATAAGCAGATTAGAAATCTCGGTAAATTGGAAATCCCTTATCGTCCAGAGGAGACAATACCAAAAATAGATATACAATCCGATACATATGAAAAATTCTACAAGCGAATAGAAGAGAAGAATCCAAAGATCGTGAAAGTTTATGAGAAATATTTCACTTCAGTTTTAGGCGTATTTGAAAGACTTGGAAAACGTATAATTGATTATATAGGTATTTTTGTAGGGAATGCGAGTTTTTCGGGGATAAGCCCACCCTATGACCAAATCTTTATAGAACATTTAGAAAATTGCGGTTTTGAACACATAACGACATATGTAGATGTAATAAAGAGCAGAAAACTCTTTAGAAAACGCAAAAATGCGTCCCCTAACGGCATTGAAACTGAAAGCCTTGTAATTCTGAAAGCAAAGAGATGAATTTCTTTATATATACAATATAAGTTAAGTTCTAAAAACGATTATCAAAAGTGCACGAATTTTTGGCGAGTGAATAAATTTATACCTAAAGGTGAAGCGGAGGAGTATATTAAAGAGAAGAGAACGCTTTTGCGAGCGTTAAGAAACGTAAAAGATTAATGAACCAAATTCAATCTCCAAGCTTGTAAGTTTTCGGTATTTAAAAACGAATTAAAAAGCGAAAAGCTTAAAGAATAGCTTACAGAAGTGCTTTAGATGACAGTTGTAGTTGAAACTACGGAAATTTACGCTCACGATTTTCATCTGGCCGTATTCGGATCGATTAGGCCGATATTATGTGCTCCAGAATACGTTAGAAGAATGAGAAGGCATTATTACTTTGATATTGAAAAAATCTTAAATTGGGATGAGGAAAAGAAAAATAAGCTCATAGATTTCTTAGTAGAAGTCGTTTCTGCTCCGAACTTTTATGATGAAGACTTTGAGTTTTGGCTTGAGGAAGTCGAAAGAAAGCTTCAAGAATTAAAGGTATTTGAAGAATTTAACCGTCTTAAAGGTTATCTTGAGCGTATAGATCAAAAACAAAGGGAGAAAATCGTAGATATAGCTGTAAACAGAATTATGAGTAGCATCGATACAATCTTAAGGGAGTTTGTCTATCAGATGCCGAGCGTTGATGAAAAATCGTTAAAGGAGTTGTTTGTTGTGGGATCGATGCTACGAGTTGTGAGAAGACTTTTGGAATACTATCGGAGATCGAGAGACAAGAAGATTCTAACCCTCGCTACGGTTTTAATCTTAAGATTTGCGGCCTATGTCAGGGGAAAGATAGGAATTAATGACTTAATGAGGGACATGAGTATAAGCGTCAGTCATCTTCGTGAGGGGATCCTATCGGATGATACATTTGGGGACATCGTATGCAATATGCAACAGATACCAACATAGTTTTCGGAATTATCAATAAAGCCGATCGATTAAACCCTTATTCCGAGAAATTGATAAAATGTCTTTCAGGAAAGCTCTTTATTCTCTCTTCTGTGGCCCTTGAGCTATGTCAAAGGTTTCCGGAAAAGGTTTACGATGCCATAGTTCCGGTTTTAGAGTTTTATCGATCAGTCCTGTTGGAACCAATTCCAGAGTCCGAACTCGAAAAGCTTGAAGAGGAAAAATTGAAAGAGTTGATAAGAACACACCCGAGAATGGTGAATTTTTACAAGCTCGCCTTTGAGATAGCTAAGAAAACCCGAATGGAACACGGGATCGAAGGAGCAATATTTGGTTTGATGGATTACTACAGTGAAATAAGCTCTTGATAAATTAGAGTTGATCAAAGAAAAGACGGCCGATATTCGTTTTAAAGACGATCAGGATAGAGGAATATTCTACGATTTTGTTCTAAATTTTGAAGGAGTGACCGCTATTTTTATTAGTGATGATGAAGAATTCGTTAAAAAAGCGAACAGAGCTTTAGATTCTCTAAAGGGTTATTTGAGCGTCGAGGGTTTGGTTTTTAAAAGGTTGAATGAATTTCTAAAAAATTGCTAAAAACTTAACGATTAGCCTATTGGCTCTCAAGTTAAACTCGGCCATTGCAATCCACTCTGCTGTTTTAATAGGAATGTTATCGATCATTCTGAAAATGGATTCGTCATGCTATTTCAAAACTCCCAACTCCGTTAACCTTTCCGGCAAATAGACATCGGTAACGTAATCCAAACCGTATTTCGCCAAAGCCTGCTGTTCCGACTTTCTACCCAACTCAAGCTGGAGCTTTATTTCCTTCTGCCAGAAATCGTCGCTGAACCTTGGATCGGACAGAATGGAGTTCAATGCTCTCACGTCTTCATCGGTAAGCTTATCCGAGGGAAGCTTGTATTTAACTATGTCCGAAGGTCTAATTCCGACGAATTTTGCCGAAGGTGTGGCGAGATATTCCGAAAGGTGAGCGGACTTTATCGATCCGTAAGCTATAGATGCAAATATCCTGTAACTCCAAGGATCACCGTCGGTGAAGACAACCACTGGCAGATTTAACTCCGTATTGAGCCTTCTCAAAAGCCTTCGGGTGCTCCTCGCCGGCTGACCTTTTAAATGGACTATAATCGCGTTGAACTTCTCATCGAATCCGTTCTCCACAAGTCTATCACGCATACCTCCCGTTTCTATGGCTATTACGAAATCCGCATCGCATTCCAAGAACTCCAAGTTGTCGACGTTCGTCGGAATCTGATAACCTCCCTCACCTACATCATCTTGACAGTGGATAACTCTCTCACCCCTTCTGGTCTTCTCCCTTATTCTGATAGGCCCAAGCACCGTCGCACCGTCTTCCTCTGGACGAACGTTGAAAGCTTCTCTCTGAAACCCCGTTAAAATCTCCAGATCTTCGATGAGCCTGTCGCTCTCAAGCTGTTCGTTGAACTTCGCGATTCCCCAGTTTTCTGATATGTAGTATAGCTCTCTTAACGTTGAAGATTTGTTCTGCTTCATCTGCTCCTTCAGGAATCCGATAACGTAAACCATCCTCAAAAGCTGATAAGCCCCCTTAACGCTCTTTGCGGATCTCGTGGACTTCCTGCTTCCGTAAACCCAAACTTCGGATTCCTCGCTGAACTCGATGTTCTGCTTAGTTCTCGTTGTTATCTTTATTTCCGGAATCTTTCCCTCCTTCATCTGATTGTAGATTTCCTCGACAATGCTGAGAAGGGATCGAAGTGCGGACATCTTAAAATGCTTATCGAGGTATTTCAAAATACTATCGATCGAAAAATAGTTTTAACCGAACTCGAACGGACGATCATGAAGAAAAAGATCGTCGTTATTCCCGGTGACGGAATCGGAAAGGAGGTAATGGAGGCCGCGATGCTCGTTCTAAAGGAGCTCGATCTCCCGTTCGAATACATCTACATGGAAGCCGGAGATGAGTGCGCTAAGAAGTATGGAACTCCTTTGCCAGAAGAGACTCTTCAAGCATGCAAGGAAAGCGATGCGGTTCTTTTCGGAGCCGTTGGAGAGACAGCGGCTGACGTCATCGTGAAGCTGAGGTTCGAGCTCGAAACGTTCGCCAACGTCCGTCCCGCTAAGTCCTTTAGAGGTGTGAAAGCTCTATACGACAACGTCGACATCGTGATCGTTAGGGAGAACACGGAATGCCTTTACAAGGGATTCGAGTTTGAATTCGATGGTGTGGCTGAAGCCGTTAGAATTATTACGAGGAAGGGCTCCGAAAGGATCGCAAGGTTCGCATTCGAGCTTGCGAGGAGGGAGGGACGGAAGAAGGTTACGGTTCTGCATAAGGCCAACGTCATGAAGAAAACTTGCGGATTGTTTAGAGATGTGTGTAGAGAGGTGGCAAAGGATTATCCGGATATCGAATACAACGAATACTACATCGACGCCGCGTGCATGTATTTGGTGATGGATCCGTGGAGGTTCGATGTTATTCTTACGACCAACATGTTCGGCGACATAGTAAGCGATCTCGCCGCCGGGCTTGTGGGTGGCTTGGGCTTAGCTCCTTCGGCAAACATCGGCGAAAAGCACGCACTGTTCGAGCCAGTTCATGGTTCTGCTCCGGATATAGCGGGAAAGGGAATCGCAAATCCGACCGCAATGATACTATCAGCCTGCATGATGCTGAAGCATTTGGGATACGTCGAAGAAGCTATTAAGGTTGAGAGGGCTTTGGAGGAAGTTATAGCGGAAGGTAAGACGACTCCCGACTTGGGAGGAAATTTGAAGACGATGGAGATGGCCGAGGAGGTTGTCAAAAAGCTCAAAGCCTAATTTTTTCGCAATATTAAATTGCTAATAGAGGGCTTGAGAGTATGAACATCTGGCAGTTCATAAAGAAGTATTACATCGATTCGATAGTTTACAAGACCGGATACAACCCCGTCAACACCGCAACTTGGGCTATAATTCTGATAGTTGCAGTTTACCTCCTCTACAAGTGGCTGGTTAAGAGGATAAGGATCGACGAGAGGTTCATATACGGAAACATTCCGTTCATAATCTTCGGTGCGAGCGTTAGGGTTGTTGAGGATGCGGGATTTCTAAAACCGCCGATAAGCTATCTTTTCATGACCCCTCTAATAGAGTTCCTAATCTTCGCGATCGCTTTGCCTACGCTCATCTTAAGCATAAAACTGAGAAAGGACAGGTATTGGATTCACTACGGCTTAGCTGGAACGGTTTTGGCTGTAGCAACCCTCATCCTTCTGCTGGTAAATCTGAAGGTAAAAAACTGGTTCGTCTTTCCCACCGCTCTGGCTATGGCTTCGGCGTTCACCCTTGCCTACCACTTCGGAACGGCTAAATTTGCCAAACATATGCATAATAAGTTGAGCGAGATGGTCTTCTTCGCCCACATGCTCGACGCCTCGGCAACTTTCTTGGGCATCCAGTTCTTGGGATACTGGGAGCTTCACGTGATTCCAAGGCTTCTGATATCGAACTTCGGACCTTGGATAATGATCCCCGCTAAGGTCATTCTGTTCTTGGGTATACTGTATGTTCTGGACAAAGAGGAGGACGAATCCCTCAAGAACTTCATAAAGTTCGTCCTAATCGTCTTGGGCTTGGGACCGGGCTTGAGAGATTCTCTGAGGATGACGTTTGGCGTTTGATACGGACTAATACCGCCCACTACTAAGCGACAAGTTCTTCAAGCTCCTCGGGAGCGGAAGCAAACCGTCTTAAGCATTCGAACTCCATGAAGTGCAGAGTTCTGGCTAAGACGACCAGTATGTGCAGGGGTTCACCGAAATCGACATATCTCAACTTTTTCAACCTATCGCATTTAACGAAAGGCTTCTCGCTTCCGGCTCTCGCAATTCCTACTGCAAAGAGATCTAAAATCGAATCTTCGGCTTTCTCCAAAATTTCAATAGCTTCGTTGATCGTCATGGGTTTCGGATGGAGGTCTAAGAACAAAACGGTATGAGCATCTATACTTAAATTCTGCTTTATTACATTTATCGGCGTTTTCGAAACCTTTCCGGCATAAGGATAGCTGACGGTAGCTGATTTCCCGAATCTGTAGTTGTGCAATCCCGTTAAGCCGCAGATCGCATTTATTATGCTTGCTGAGTGGATTATCCTAACTTCAACTCCCGATTTCTCGGCTTCGAGCCTTAAAGCCGAATGGGTCGTTGCTATCATCGGATCGCCGGGCACCAAAATCGCGACATCTCTATCTCTGGCTTTTTCTATTATCCACTTGCAATTCTCTTCGAGATCGCTTCTGCTTAGTTCTCTGATTTCCTTACCAATGAAATTCCGAATTCTATCCAGATTTGTTCCCATCAGCTTCGACGTGTAAAATTCGACGTATACCTCATCTGCTCTTCTCGCGAATTCGAGTCCCTTGCAAGAGATGTCCGTTTCATCCCACAGCCCCATGCCTATAAAGATGAGCATGACAAATCGTGGTTGGTTCGACTCTTTTATGTAACTGTTTGGCGTTGTGGTGTAGTTCAAAAGTGCTTTTTTAAGCACGAATAAATGAAAAGGGTAAAGAATGCTGGTAAGAGACGCTCAGACCATAGACTCGGCGATATCTATAACTTCGTCCTTGGGTAGTTTCGTCGATATCGTTATCGAGACGTTACCCTTGTAAAATCTTAGTATGCTTATACCCAATACTTGAGAATACTCGGCCGTTATTCCGTTGATGTTTACCTTCGTAGCGTTGGGCAACGGCGTCTTTGGATAGCCAGTCGACTCAGCTATAACCAACTTCTGATCGTCTTTGGTGTAGTAAAGGGAAACCATCTCCCTGCCGTCGAATTTAAAGACGTAGGCGTAATCGAATTTAAATCCGGCGGTATACTTCGGCACTGTTATCGTGAAGTTGACCCGCTTCTGAGCTTCTTCGAGGGTGAGCTTCTTAGGCGGCGTAAACAACTTTTGCTCTACCACCTTCGCCCCCTTAGGCGGTTTGAATTCGAAAAGGCTGTCCGAAATTCCGGTGTTGAACTTTACGTCCTTGTATTCCATCGTCAACTTGAGTTTTCCGTAGTCCGATTCAATCTTCAGAGGATACCAATACTCCTTGTCTATCCAAAGCTTCTCTTTTATGCAAAGCGTCTTGGTTTTGGGTATCGCCTCGATCACGTAGCAGTCCCTTCCGGAAACCTTTTCGCTTCCCAGCAGTTTCACGTTGGTATTATTCATGAGGTCTTCAATCAGCTCTCCGTAGTCGAACTTCGGCTTCTTTTTAGGTAACTTCATTATCGTGACTTCGTTTCTCTTTTTGTCGTAAATCCACATTACCGTGTCGTTAGAAACTACGGTGTAGTTTTCACTGTCGCTCCAATACTTGTCCGGCTTCTTCATCGCGAATTTGGTAACCCTCACTATCTTTTTTCCGTTAACGTAAATCGTCGTCACCATCGTTCCTTCCATGTCCTTTACGGCTTTGTATTTTTCTTCCATCTTCTTCGCTATCTCCTTCGCACTCATTTGTGTGCATCCCACGATCAACGTTGCCGCAATCAGAAGAGTCAGAAACGCCCAAAGTCGTTTCATAAATCGTAAACCAAATTCGTATTATATAATCTTTTCTATTTTTCAGAATAACAATTATTAATTAAAATAAACATATTCAATTAATCAAAAATGACAATTTCGAATTTTTATTTTAAATAAAATTCTTTATAACGAACCAGCGGATCAAACGATTTTTTAACCCCTTTGAGATTTCAGAACATCGATGGACTTGATACAGCAGATCAAGAAACTTGAAGAGGAGATCAAGAAGACGCCATACAACAAAGCTACCGAACACCACATAGGTAGGCTAAAGGCTAAACTCGCCAAGCTAAGGGAAGAGCTTGAGAAGGCGAAAGCGAAGAGTAGCAAAACCCAGCAATTCGCGATAAAGAAAGAGGGCGATGCTACGGTAGTTTTGGTTGGTTTTCCTTCAGTCGGTAAGTCTACCTTACTCAATGCGTTAACCGGAGCCAAAAGCGAGGTTGCGGACTACGACTTCACGACTCTGAAGCCCGTTCCGGGGATGTTGGAGTATAAGGGCGCTAAGATTCAGATAGTCGATGTTCCGGGTATAATCGAAGGAGCTTCGAAGGGAAGAGGGAGAGGAAGAGAGGTCTTGGCGATGGTAAGAACTGCGGACATGGTTCTGATAGTTACGGACGTTTTCAACCTCCATCAAGTGGATGTAATTAAGAAGGAGCTTTACGAAGCCGGTATCAGGCTCGACCAAAAGCCACCGGAAGTCATAATCAAAAAGAGGGATAGAGGTGGAATTAAGGTTACCTCGACTGTCCCGCTTTCGCTGGATGAGAAGACGATTGTTGAGATTCTGAAGGAGTATAGAATACACAACGCCGATGTTTTGATAAGGGAAGATATAACGATCGACAGGCTCATAGATGCCATCTTGCGCAACAGGGTATACATCCCCTCGCTGACTGTAGTCAACAAGATCGACCTGTATCAGCCGGAAGATCTGCCGAAGGATGCTATACCGATTTCGGCTGAGAAGAGGATAAATTTGGATTTGCTCGTTGAGAAGATCTACGAGAAATTGGAGTTCATTCGAATCTATCTGAAGCCGCCCGGTGGAAAGCCGGACTTCGACGAACCCCTTATAATGAGGAGAGGTGCTACGGTTGCCGATGTTTGTAAGAGATTGCATAGGGGGATGCTTGAGAACTTCCGATACGCTAAGGTTTGGGGTAAATCCGTGAAGTTCGACGGGCAGAGGGTCGGCTTAGATCACGTGCTCGAAGATGAGGACATTCTGACGATCTACGCTTAAATTTTGCCCAGCTTCCTCCTCAAAAATCGAGCAACTTCCTCTAAATCCTCGTCACTCTCAAAGTAGAGGGTTTTTACCGCAAATATCGAAGGCTTCCTTAACTTCAGCCTGATAACCTTGTTTTCGTAATCCACTTCAAAATCTTCGACGTTAGAAAGGGGTGTTTTGAAAGGCTTGTAAACTATCTCGCCGTCGATGTAGTAGTATCTGATCTTTCCAAGCGTTATTATCGTGTATAGAAACACCATCAGCGAGAAGAAAGAGAGAGATAGCAGGGTGAACCTAAGGTTTCCCGTGATTGAATACTTGTAAACCGCGTAGCACACTCCAACCACAAGCAGGATCAGACAGAATGACAGCCATTTTCTTTTTGCGATAGGATTGTTTACCGCCCTATACTTCCAGATCACACTCCAGCGTTTGCATGCTTATTTTTATAATTTTCCAAAAGCCGGCAAAAAATATTTATCTGTTCGTGCCTTTGCTAATGCCGATGAAGGTTAAGGATGTCATGACGAAAGATGTCGTGTATGTGACCCTTCCGAATAACAGGAGGTTCGTTCTCGAACTTTTCAAGAAGCACGGAATATCCGCAGTTCCGGTTTTAAAGGATGGAGAGGTTGTTGGAATAGTCACGAGAAAGGACATCCTTAGGAAGATAGAAGAGGATCAGTTGGCTTTGCTCATGACCCCCAATCCGGTTACGGTTGACGCCGACGATCCGATTGAGAAGGTCGTCGAAATTTTCATAAACAACCCGTTTCACAGACTTCCGGTTGTTAAGGATGGCAGGCTCGTTGGAATAGTTACCGTCAAGGATCTTATCAAGCTCATCGCGGAGTTGGGAATAGACAAGCCCGTTAGGGATTACGTGACGTATTCGGTAGTTTGCGTTTGGGATGAGACTCCTCTAAACATAGTTGGAGAGATAATGAGGCTCAGCAACTCGGAGATTTGTCCGGTTATAGATTCGAATGCACAGCTCGTTGGAATAGTTGATGAGAAGATAATGCTAACCGAAACGCTGATCGAGGAGTTCATAGAGCAGACCCAGTATACATCTTCGAGCGACACCGACGACGCTTGGACTTGGGATGGAATTAGGGATTACACGGTCAAATACTTCGAAATAAGCGTCGTAAAGCTACCGAAGGAGCCCGTGAAGGAATTTATGAAGGATCCGGTTTCGGTTTATCCGCAGACATCCGTAAGCAAGTGCGCGAAGCTCATGGTTAAGAACGACATAGATCACATGCCCGTTTTGGATACTCAAGACAGGCTCGTTGGAATCGTGAACGACAAAGACCTCATCAAAGTTTTGATTAAAGAATGAAAAATATTATAGAATTTGAAGTATCACCTCCCTCCTTCTCGGACGGGTATCGAAATTGATCACTACGATCTGTTGCCATGTTCCGACCAAAAGTTCCCCGTCTTTGAAGGGAACGACTATGCTCGGACCTACTATTGCCGCTTTGACGTGGCTCGAACCGTTGTCGTCACCCCAAGTCTTGTGATGCTCGTAGTGTTCGCCATAGGGAGCTATCTTATCCATAATGCGCGGAAAATCCTTCTTCAAGCCGGGCTCATACTCGATAGTGGTTACGGCGCCAGTCGATCCCTTTGCAAAAACCAAAACCGCACCTTCTTTCCTTCCGCTTTCCTTAACGAACTTTCTGACTTCGTCGGTTATGTCCTTCATATCTCCGTGTGCATCCAGATCCACATGCAAAATCCTGATCATATCATGTCGTCGGTAGTAGCCAACAAAAGTTTTTAGGTTACGGCTGAAGAAATAACGGGGGATCCGAATGAAGGTATTAGTTTGCGGAAAAGGAGGTTGCGGAAAGAGCACGATAGCGGCGATGTTGGCGAAGTATTTAGCAAACAACGGTTACAGAGTTCTTGTCGTTGACGCGGATGAATCCAACCCCGGACTGTATAGAATGCTCGGATTGCAAAAGGCGAAAACTTTGGCAGAATACTTAGGAGGTAAAAAATCCGTAAAGAATGCAATTAAGGATAGCATAAGCCTACCCGAAAGTATAGACGAAATTCCGAGTGAAATTTTGTCCGTTAAAGGTAAATTAGCCGTAATCAGTATTGGAAAAATTGAAGATGCCGGAGAGGGTTGCGCTTGTCCGTATGCCTTTTTAGCAAAAGAATTCGTGAAAAAGCTAAAGCTGAAGGACGACGAGGTAGTCGTAGTTGATACGGAAGCCGGAGTAGAACATTTCGGTAGGGGATTGGATTTATTCGTTGACGTAATAGTAAACGTTGCAGAACCGTCTATGGAATCCGTCGAACTTTCAAACAAAATTATGAAAATGGCCGAAAAGCTTAAACTTAAACGTATACTCCTGCTGAACAAGGCATTGCCTAACATTACGGAAAAAATCAGGATCGAGCCGGATGTAGTAATTCCGTTTGATCAAACTCTGATCTACGATAGCTTGGAGGGGAGAGAGGTGGAGGTCATGCCGCAGATCGAAGAGCTTTGGCAAAAGATAAAATCCTAAGATTAATCAAAATTACCGATGAACGTGTTATACAGGGAGTTCGGGCTAACTGCAAAGGATGCGGCTGAAATTACCGCGGATGTAGTCGAGATAATAAGAAGAAAGCTGAGCGACGAGGAGGCTATAGAATTCCTAAAAAGCAGATACGAAGGAAATAAGCTACACTTCGCAATACTGATGGTCGGCAGGCTAATAGGGATGTCGTTTGCTCTTCAAGATCCGGAGAAAGCGAAAGCGATAGTTGCGGACTTTGCAAGGTTGATAAAGATTTTGGAGGAGAAGGGAAGAGAGGAGCTCGTAAGGACACTCGAAAAAGAGATATTAGAGGAAGTATACGAGAGCGTTGAGAAATTGAAGAGCTATATGTAGGGATTCGACACATCCACACATATGCCGAAAACCGAGAGTGGGTAGCATAAAGCTTAAATTCATTCGATTAAGAATTTACCTTAGGGCCCGTAGCTTAGCCAGGTCAGAGCGCCCGGCTCATAACCGGGCGGTCGAGGGTTCAAATCCCTCCGGGCCCACTCCTACTAACCCGTGTTCTGCTAAAATGATATATTCTCTAAGCTTCGTTTCTACAAATTCCGATAGGTTGGGGATCAACTCCTTAGCTTTAGCTAAAACGATCGATGTAATGTCTCGTTCTCTATTCAAGAAATAAAAAGATTCCACCCTTCAAATAAAGTATTCCAAGGTAGAAAAGAATAATTTTCTTAAAAAGTAGAAATTGATTTTTACAAAGGTCGTATGGATGTCTTGACTCTCTCGGTTTTGTTTTTAATTATTATATAAATCTTTATGCTATCCAATGAGTTCATCTACCTTCTAATTTTGCCATTTTCTTTAATTTCAGTCTTATTTTCTATACAATACTTGTCCTAAATTAGTTCCCATAAGCATAAATTCAGATTGTTTAGCTCTGAGCAAAATCCAACCAAATCGTTCTTTATCGTAATTTGTGAGGGATTAATAGCGGTAAGAACTATTTTTAGAGACTGGTGGGATATACGAGATATCATATAAACTGGTAGCCTCTTAATAGGATGTGGAGACCCAATACCTGTCATAACTAATAGTAGAGATGTATTATGAAGCTACTACATTTGAACAGAGTCTTACGGATGAGTATAATTTCCATTCTCTTTCTCTTTATGAGATTCCAGACGACACATTGAGAGATTAGCAAAAGTCCCCAGAGTTAAGCCGAGGAAATAATGTTTCCGTTCTCTTTATGAGATTCTGGTGCCAAGTTGCTCAAGCCCGACAGCACAGACAAAATTATCGTTGTTTCCGTTCTCTCTATGAGATTCCGAACCTCAAATTGGAGATTTGACACCTTATCTTACTACTTCGACCTTCTTCTATAAAACTGTATTTGGTTGCTATCCCAATCTGACAGAGATATTTAAAGAGCAACTAATCTGAGAACAATTCTCCATTCACTTAACAGAAACTCCAGAAGCCATGCACAAAATTATAAAAAGAGAGAAACCATTCAAATTTGAATAGAATTAGGATTATTGTAGTATATCGAAAATTAAATGTTGTTCAGGTTTAAATAAAATCCATCATAGCAGATTTTCTCAAAGGACACGAAATTAGAGATCTAACATATTATATAAGTTAAAATATTATAAAATATAAATAAAAATATACTCACTAAAATACATTATAAAAGTCTGAGTTGTTCAAGCTTGTCTACATATCCAAGCGAATCCACAATTTTTACACCTTCTGCTCTCTTTATATTCTGGAACCAATCCGATCTCGCAAATTTCTCGAATCTTATTTATTATATACTTCACGTATCTTTTTAGCCCGACGGTGAGCGGGAACTCCACCGTCTTGTCTTTATACTTGAGCACTACACTTGTAACCCTTCCAAAGTTCTCTTCAACAAGCAAAGCATAAGCTACGGCTTGATAAAGATGAGATTTTAGAGTTCTTTTATTGAATTCAATACTCTTAAACTCTACGACCTTATAACCGTTAGGTGCCCTCACGATCGCATCAACATAGCCATAAATGCCGAGTTTTTCAGATTTTAAATAGACATTTGCCATCTCCTTGCCCCTATAAAACTTCTTATGCTCCTTTAAGCCTTCAATCATGCAATCCGTAACTTTCTCCTTAATACCCATAACCAAAACGAAGTATGGTATCCTAGGACAGAACAGATAGTATTTGATCATTCCAACCGGGATTTCAAATGAGTATGATTTCCTCATCTTCTTCAAGCTCCACATCGCCTATTATCTCCCTTAAAGCAAAATCAGCCCTGCACAAAACAAAGATTTGAATGTTTCCCTTACTGTTCCCCAAAATCCTCTTAAGCCTTGAGATTAGCTCCTTTCTTTTAGCGGATGGCAAGTCTCCTAAAAATGCGCTCTTCTGGATTCTGCTGAGTCCAAATTGCTTGCAAGCTTTGGCAACTCTATTTCTTACTATGTCGTCCGTTATATCATAAATTACGAGCGTTATCATCTCAGTATAAATGGAGTATACCTACCTTTTCCCAACAAAAACCTCTCAATCCTCCTAGCTTGCAGTGTTATATGATAGTCTATCGGAAGCTTCCTGTTCTCAAACGTAACCTTCGTATTCAGCCTTTTTTCTATTTCAGAAATCAGGATTTTCCTACCCTCATAACTCATCTTTCCATCCTTCACATACTCGTCTTTAGCTACCTTAAATACCGCTCTATCTACGACTGGCTGTCTAAATTCTTCCATCAAATCTACGACTAAAGCCGGTCTTTTTGGATTCTCTGCATGTAGAAATCCGGCATATGGATCCAGACAAGTCATCTCTACAGCCAGCCAAACATGAGACATCAGAACGGCATAACCGTAGTTCAGCATGATGTTGATTGGATAATCTGGATCATCGTATCTCTTCTTCCTCTTATCAAAATCGTAAAATTCCGATATACCATCCCAATAAAGTTCAGCGGCTTTAGCTTCCTCTCTAATGATTTCATCTCTGTTAAAGCCATCCAGTTCGTCAATTCTGTTAGCTCTTTCCTTAATCTTGTAGCACAATTCCAAAACATCTTTTCTTCTCCTGTTCTTTGCCATCGACTTCAACAAATAATACTGATTCATGATCTTACCTCTTGCGAAAGACTTTGCAAGAAACGCTCCTCTCTCATCTTCTTGAGCTTTATACTGCTCCTTTCTAACCCTAACGTTGGATTTCTTCATGAATGGCATGAATCTGCCCGCTGGAACGCCGTTGCTATTTAAAATAACTACATCGATGTTGTTTTGGAAAGCCAGCCTTAGAAATGCTGAAGACATGGAAACTCCCTTAGTTGCTATTATCACGGCTTCAACGTCTCCCGCAGAGATTTCTCTCTCACTCTCACCATTCTTGATAGATATCATCCCGTTCTTCATACCCAAAAACACACCCCAACCGCTAGCTATCAGTTTCATTGCAAACACCGTAAAAACAACAACTCTTAGGACAAGAATCCGGCTTTCCGGGATCTCTTCCCGAATTTATCAATTCTATCATCTCATCTCTTAATTCCAAAAACCTCCTTCTGAGTTCATCTCCTATCAAGATGTGTTTAAGCTTGAAATTGACAAAACCGTTCTTAAACCTTAGATAAATTACGAATCCGAAATTCACATCCGTCATTTCATCGGATTCTAACGCTAAAGCGTATCCTGCCAAGGCTATAGCGTTTTGATCTCTAATTTCTCCGCTCTTTAAGTCCGCTATGGCGTTATACGGAATGAAGAAATCCACCGATAGATTATCGGATAAACCAATTAGACTCCCATCCACCTTCCTTTCAACTATCGGCGGTAAAGCTTTTCCTACGATACAGTCGGCATCCGCATACGGATATTTAGCTAGAATTCTGTCAACTTGAGAGGCACACTGAATAACGATGTATTTGAAAAGCTTTTTGCAATTCTCTCTGATTGAGTTACTTATATTCAATCTATCGCAGATATTGTCAGGTATATCGCTTGAAAACATCTCTTCTACGATTTCAGAGCCATTCACCGGTTTTTGGTAGATTATTCTCTTTATCTGATACAAAGCTTCCTTAATAACTTCGTGATAGGCTAAACCGATAAGCATATAGACGTTTGGCTTCGGCTTAAATCCTTCAACGTATTTTAGATAGATGTCCCTCATGGTCCTGCATATTCCACAGAAATCTGAGACAGATAGCTTAACACCATACTCTATCGGCTCAACTGGCGGGGAATCCCAATTGTAACCCCTCAACTCCTCAGAAATTCCAAACTTCTCAAGTTCCTTCCTCATAACCTTAATCCTTTTTTCAACTTCCAACGTATCTACGAAGAACACAATACGATCTGGAATTTTTAGCTATATTAGAAATTCTTGTAAACTTCTGTAAGAATTCCAAAATTCTGAAAAATTTTCAGAACTTGAAATCTAATCTCTTTCCCTAAGGAATTCGAAATCGAAGTGGTGGTAAAACCGGATTCTGATGAGATTTAAAAAAGAGACGAAGGTTGCTTGCATTAATGAGCTATTACCGTTCTCTTCATGAGATTCCGAGGCGTAAGGTATATGATTGTTGTGAGGTTAGATAAGTTAAATGAAAGTTTGGGTTACTACGGTTGGTAAGAAACCCTTTGCTGTTTTGAATACGATATGGTACTTAGTAAGGAAAGGAGAGTATATTCCTGAGAGGGTCTATCTAATATGGAACGATTTTGTAGAAAAAGAAAAAGAGATCGTGAAAGAGTTAATTAGGGTGTTGCTCGAAAGTTATGGTATTCATCCAGAGATAATAGCTGATGAAAGTGTTAAAGTGGACGAAGACGATTTTCACAATCTGATTAAGATGTTGGCGGAGATTAGAGATAAAGAACTTGCGGAGGGAAACGAGATAGCGGTGGATATGATGCCGGGAAGGAAGTTTATGTCCGCTCTTTCAATGTATTTAGGCGTTGCTGGCGAGTTGATAAAAAGGAAAAAGAATGTCCACAGAGTTTACTATCTACATTTAAGAGATCTAAGATTTGTAGATAAACCATTAGTCTTAATACCGTTTAGCGTTCAGAAGTGTTACGAAATGAGGAGGGAGCTCGATGCTCGTGCAAAGAGCTGATTTAATGGTGCTCCTAAACTACATTTACGAAGAAGATCCGTGCTTTGAAATAAAAACGAACTTAAGTCTTGATGGTAGAAAAGATGCTCCACTTGCAACGGTTGAATTGAAGGACAGCTATGCTCAAGTTGAAACTATCGACGAGAGCACATATGATGAGCTGACATGTAAACATGGGGACTTCTTTCCCAAATACTCGAATTACTTAAATGCTTTAGTTGCATCTGGTGTTCTGAAGATTAAAGATATAGATGACATTTTCAGCAAGATCGTTAACGAATTTAAGAAGGGATTATACGAGGGAAGACTAAGGCCGTTGTATGTTTCTTTTGACACGAACTGTTTTATAAATAGGATAAGCTACCAGCTTGAGAAGTATGCTAAGGAAAAGAATGCTAAGCTTGGAGCGTTAGTTGTGGCGGAGGGAGTCAAAAGAGAGTTGTTTAAAGAAAAACCTGGCAAATACAAGGAAGAAGAGCTTAGAGTCATTGAAAGGGTGGATAATAGATTTAAGGAATTTTTGAATCAACCTAAAGTGGAAGAGAGGATTAAGAAGATCAGCAAAGCTGAATACGATAGGTTTAGAAGTATAGTTAGATTTGAAGAGATTCCTTCCGGCGTAGGAGACAACGAAATAGCTGAAGCTTTGGGTGATTTTTTGAGAAGTAGAAATTGTGATGTGTGGTTAATGACGTTTGACAAAACAATGTATGAGATTTCCGTTGGGTTTGGAATTTATCCAATATTGTTGAAGTTTCCGTATAGAAAAGAGAGGCTAAAGCTGAAAACCGACTGGGACTGTGTCTGCCATTTGATATACACCACTGCGATAATATTCGGTTTCGTGAATGTAGAGGGTATAATGATGTATGGAATTTGGAAGGGCAAAAATCCAGATGACTGGAATAAAGAAATGGTTAAGCTTAAGCTGAATAAAGATACTAAACAGCTTAGGATGGACTTGGAAGTGTTGAGCAAGATTAGAAAGATAATAAATTTTTAATAATAATTGTTTATCGTTGCTTAATCTATTTGGTATTTTAAAAGGGTTTTGTAAAGTGGAGTTTGTTTCCATTCTTTTTATGAGATTCCGAGATTTTGTCGGAAGTTATGAACGGCACGGCTGTTGTTGTGGAAAAGTTTCTGTTCTCTTTATGAGATTCACAGCGTTTGAGGGAAATTGCGGAAGCTGAGGGAACTACTATTGCGTTTCTGTTCTCTTTATGAGATTCGCTATTGCATGTCGTGATATCGGAGGAATTGAACGAAGCTCTCAGTTTCTGTTCTCTCTATGAGATTCATAGATAACATAGTAAAGTCGGCAAAGCTGACGGATGAGGAAAGTTTCTGTTCTCCTTATGAGATTCTAAGAATAACTCTACCCGTAGCTTCAAACGGAGCGGAAGTCTATATCAGAAGAAAAACCTAGTTTCTGTTCTCCTTATGAGATTCCGAACCTCAAATTGAAGATTTGGCACCTTATTTCGCTTGTTTGATCTCCTCCTATAAAATCATATTGGTTGCTACCCTATTCAGACGAGGGTATTTAAAGAGCAACCAATCCAAAACCTTTTGTTCTCTTGGCTATTTGAAGTAAATCCGGTTAAATTACAAAAATTGATTACCTTATAATGCTCCAATCATCAAAATATTATGAAGTATAATGTAGTAACGATAATAGCACGATGTAACTTAAATATAAAATTTTATAGTCGGGATTAGCAATTCTTTAGCTTAGAATTCCGTGATAAATCATATTAATCAAATTTAAATAATATTTAATTAATATATTTTTTAGAATTAAAATAAATTATAATTTAGTATAATTTGAATTAGTTTAGAGATCGTGTTGGAAAAGTGGATAGGCATGCTAATTATCTCTTAAAATTTTGAAACCAACTGGATTTTTTGTAGAGCTAACTTAATGAGCGATCTATGAAAAAGCAGTAAAAGTTTAAGATATAAAGTTAAATCTTAGATTATGAGAATTTGAATAACAACCATTGGAAAGAGTCCTTTTTGCAGTAATAAATCCAATATAGATGGTTTGCAGAAAAGAAGAATACATACCAGAATATGAAGATATTAAGCACACTATGGAGAGTGGTGTTCATAAACCTGAAATGATAGCTGATGAGAGTGTAAGAGTTCGTGAGGATGATTTTAAGCAGTTTATGGATGTTCTAAGGGATATTTGTGATAAGGAATTGAATGAAGGTAATGAGATTGCGGTAGATATGACTCTAGAAAGAAAGTTCATGTCTGCGTTATCTATGGGCTTAGGAAGTTTGGAAGGAACAATGTGATGAACGAGTGACTTGATATATACAATGGCTACAATTTTTGGTTTTATCAGTATCTCCAGAATAACACGTCTTTGGAATTTGGAAGGGCATGAACCATGATGATTGGAATCATGAAAGAGATCTGATAGAATGATCAAGAAAGATCTGAGCATTTTAAAGGAGATTGAAGATATAGTTAACAGGATTCATCATTCTTAGCTTTCGTGAAAGTTTTTCTACTTCCACGAAGTTTTACTCTAATATTTCTAACCAGCCTGGAAGCCATTTATAAGATCTACTGTTCTTTGGAGATCTTTCGTAATCTACGATTACTCTTCTGGTTTTTGGAAAGTCAGTTCCAAACTTTCTGCTAAGTCTGAGTTTTTTAGCTACTTCAAGTCTTTCATCTTTCGTTAAAAGAGATCCAACTGTTTTCCAGAGCCATCCAGTTGAAAAACCTATCCTAAAGAGAACTTTTCCAGAATCGAGCTTACCTTCGATTTCATCTATAAATCTAAGGATTTTATCAAATCTTCCATCATTCCTCTTCTCGAAGAATTCTTTATCTATGGACAACACGAACCTTGAGAACTCCAGAAGCTTGTCCTTCCAGTCTTCCAACTCTTTGAATTCCTTGCTATTAACTCCTACACCCATCTCCAATTTCGTGTTAGGTTTCAGTGATTCAGTATATATCTTTAGAGTTCTTCCACCTCCTAACGTCTTTTCTTCCAAAGATTGGCCATTTCTCTCGGTTAGGATGACAGTCTCATATATTCCAAGATTTTCGATCTCAACTGGTTCGCTGTCTCTAACTAGGAAAAATCTCATTAAATCTCCCTTATTTGAGGTAAAAAACTCTCTTTCCACTTTTTTAAGTTCTTCTATGCTTCTAACCTTTGATCCCTTATCTCTTAGGTATTTCCACAACAATGCCGTTCTTACAGCACCTTTCAGAGACGAACCAGGAATGTATGGCTTTCCCAAAATCTTGATATGCTCAAGTATATCCCTATCTGGTTTACAGAACGCATCAACTTCATATTTATAATAGTTAGAAGCAGTTCGTGGATCAAACCTTCCAGCTTCTATCATCTTTCTAATCCTTTCGTTCTCACTCCAAGCCTTCTCGTAATCAATCACCCTAACTTTACCATTTCTATAGAGGTAATCAATCCTTGTGAGTTTGTCTCCTGAACCGATGTGGATGGGAGAAATTACACGGAGAATCAATTCCACCACCCCATTGGTAAAGTCAAAGCTAGATAATTCCTGTAAATTTTAACACCATCAACCTGATCTTCTAAAATTCTACCTTCCATCCCTTTTGGAAGGACAGAACCCTCCCCAAGAACTCTAACTCTCCTCTTTCTGCTACTGTCTGTCCATCCACCCTTTTCAAGGAGAGAGTAGTAAGTATTCTTTAAGATTTCTACTTCTGATCTTTCTGGTAAACATAGAGATAGCAGTAGATTCCATTTACCTGAGATTTTCCAAGAATAACTCTCCGCTTTAACTCCGAATTTCCCGTAACCGATCGACCTTCCACCTCCAAGTCCTTCCTTTCCTAAGATTTTTACAAAATAGTCTATGTTTACGTCGCCCGAGTACAGAAAATATAGTCCAGAATTCTTTTTAAATTTTAATGCATGAATAGCAAAGATTTGAGTTTGTTCGTTTATTCGATGCTTAGCGTTTCTCACGATTTTGATCTCATCATAAAATTTAGGAATATTATCTTTAGCTATAAAATCTCCATATCTCTTTTCCTTCTTTTCATGTTCACGCTTTATAACATCAAGTGTAGCTTCCTGATCCTTTAATAGCTCTTCTTCTATCCAGCTTTTCTTCTTCCATATTCTCAGTAGCTCTCTGTCATTTTCAATCTCTCTTGGAGGTCTAATAGGTTTTGGAAAGAAAAGTTTGTTTTCGTAGAATGGAAAAGCGGATGAAAACCTTGGATCACTTTCGCAAAAATCTTTCAGAGCTTCTACTCCCTCCAGTTCAACTATAACGTTGGCTACTGCTGCAAATATGGTGTCGGATCTGGGAAAATTTCCTTCTACATCGGGTTTAAACTTAAGCGGAGCCTCAAAGTACATTCTGTATATTCTCAGTTTCATCAAATCTTCGCCTCCTTAAGTTCGCCCTCAAAAATCTTTATCGGTTTACCATCTTTAACAAAGTAATCTAGCGGAAGAATCTCAATCTTAAGGTTCTCGAATTTGACCTTTCCGTAACCTCTCGTTCCGCAACCTCCAAGGTAGTCCTCTTCGAGCAACTTCATACCCTTTATTATCAATCCTAGCCTCTTTTTTAACGGATTTGGAAGGTTTTCGAGGTTTTTAATATCACTGAGCTTGGATCCATCCATATCTGCATCGAAGATCCTATATACTATTTCCACATCAAATACCGTTCCAGGTAAAACTCTCTCAGTGTCTCTCAACCCGTATTCAACTCGTGATGTTATCCTATTTATAGCATTCTCATACTTTATCTCTGTATAGCCAGCCTTTCTTGCCTTTTTATCACTCAGCTCTTCGTTGATCTTGCAGTCTCTAAATATTACCCTCGTTGGCCCCTCATTCGTCTTACGTTCTCCTGCTCTCCCAAACACTACACATAAGTCGCATGCGTCCTTCCCTTTTTCGCATTCATGTCTTCCAAGCTTATCATCTATCGGTAATCCTTCAGCAAGTTCAAGCAAACTCCTAATCTTTCCTTTTAGTGAAGAGCCGGGTATGTATGGTTTTCCGTCAGATCCCTTTATTACTGGATTGTCGGTGGCTCCGATTGCTATACCACCAGTTCCTCCTCCTATGTGAAGTCCAGTCAAAACTCTTAAGTTACAGCTAATCTTAACAAAGCCTAAAAACCTCATAACGACCACCCCTCATATTCCCTCTCCTGTGCCTTGTAATAACGAGCATAAGCAACAACAGCTTCGAGGAAGTTCAGCAACTTTTCTCTTGCAATTTCGAATTCTTCACTGCCAACTGGACCTCTCTTTCTCACCTCATCAACAAGCTTATCGATAAAATTTACGAGGGCTATAAGTTCTCTATGTCTCGCTGCCTGATACTTCAGTCGTGGCTTTACCATCGCAAGGTCTGGACTCTTTAGAACAGTTTCATATATCATTCTGACCTGTCTTTCCTTTTCGTAAATTCTCCTCCCAAACCTCTCAGCTTCCCTTTCAAGTGTTACCGGATCGTCCAAAATCTTACCAAACTCCACTCTCATTCTTTCACCTCCGAACGAGTTAACAGCTCAACCCATCTGAGAGCTACAAGCAAGTAAGAAAAATCGTTAGAATCAAAAGCTTCATCCAAGGCTTCGTCAAGTTTTCGTAAATCTGCATCCTTATATCTCTCCATAAACCTCGCTATAACGTATTTTACCTTCCATCTTCGCCTATACTTACCATCCGAATTTAAGCAACCAAGTAAAGCAAATACTATCGATCTCGAAAGCTTTCCGTTGTTGATCTGATTGAAAAGTAGGTTCTTCAATTTTCTTGTCTTGTTAAGAACTTCGAATTTTAATTTCTCATTGAATATCGATATTGCCGATTTTCCTTCAAGGGTTTTCGCATCTTCGAGCGCTTCAAGGGTTGTAAAGTATGATTTATACACGGGAAACTTCTTCTTAGTTATTGTGACAGCAGCAGAGATCGTTAGATTAGGATTAGCTGTAAAAATAGCATATTCTTCCTTTATCTTAGTTGCGAGATCAATTATTTGATCCCAAGGGCCTAAAACAAATAGATCATCCCCTCCACTGAAAACCACATACACTTGCGGGTTTTCTGCATAGTTGTTCTCAGTGAAGAAATAACCTCTTCTGCAGATTTCATTCACGCAAAAGCCAAAGAAAATCTCAAGCAGAGAACTTAATGTCGCATACCTCGCTGGTGTAATTCTACCTACTTTCAAATCTTTTTCGTCAACATTCAGTTTCTTTACCCACCACCTTTTAACACCTCTACTGAAAATTTTACCCATATCATCTCCGTCCATTTTGAGAATACCCAAATATTTAGCACCCTTAGAAGCATCTGCAAGTCTATCCACACTCGTATCTCTAACGTGGACGTTAAAGAACCTGAAGCCACAACCAACTCCAAACTTCAGAAATTCGTCTTCAAGAAAGTTCACATCGTTTACAGTAAAAACATAGTCTGCATCTCTTAGGTTTTCTGGTAAATTTTCAAGTTTAAAACCTATATCAAATATGCAGACATCACCAGACCCGTTCTCATAAATTCCCACGTAAATCTTTGCCTTTTTTCCGGCTCTTTCAGACTCTTCGGCAATTCTTGTCACGTTTATGAGTTTCTTTGAAAGATCGTATATCCTCTTACACCTACTACAGACCTTTAATTTTTCTTCTTCCTCTCCTTCACCAATTTCAACTGGCTTCTCTACAAAAAATGAATTACAAACATCGCAGATGTTCTTGCCCCTATCAGGGAAGAATATCTCATTGTAATTTTCGAGGAGGATTTCCGAATATTTTCTAAATTTTCTAATCTCTATAGCTTTCTCTGCATCTTCTACAATCTTCTCGAAATCTCTTGTTTCATTATAACTCCTCTCCACCCAAGCAAGGGTTATGTATAATCCGTAGTTTATCAGCTCTTTGTTCATTTCCTTCGCTAAATTCGAAAGCTTACTCTTTATCTCATCGTTTACCGGGGCAATTATAGTGAAATTCCCTGCCGTAGCTGATAATATTTGAGTGGGTGGAATACCAAGTTCTTTGCATATCTTAAGTGCAGCGGCAAGATTTAAAAGCTCCAGAAAGAACGACCTACCTTTCAAAAATCTTAGAGCTTTCTTCAATGAAATTTTCGCTATAAAATTCTGAAGACCAGATATGTCACCTCTCACGAGTAGGAACTTTTCTCTGTTTACAAGCATCGTGCACGCAAACATCGAAGAGAGTCTAAGATGTTCATAAAGCGAAGTATCTGGAATTGGAATCCTACCATTCCTTCTTTCATACGTATCCGCTGGAACGAAGAATGCGTATCTTTTCAGGAGATGAAGAAGCGTGAATACTAACTTTTCGAAGTTCATTTTTGAGTTGAAGACTTTTCTTAGATCTTCTACGAGCTCGGAGTAAAATCTGTAGTCTACTCCTACCTCCTCTATCGACTTTGGACGAAGGTAATATGGTTCAAGCGTTAGTTCTCTCACATAGAAGTAACTTTCAGTCGATTCTCCCTTGCCTATATCTACTGTTGAGAGAATACTAAGAATTGGTCTTTCTCTTCTATCTTTGGATGCCCACTCATTGAGATGTTTCTTATCAATGCTTTCTCTCTCAATTCCTGCAGAGACACTATCTGCTTCACATACAATTTCTGCATACTCTTTGAGATCATCTCTTACCTCTGCAAGCGTATTTAACTCTGCACTTTTATGATGTCCATACGCTATCTCCGCCAAATCATCATCGAACTCCTTCAGAAGATCTCTGGTAAGATGGGGATGCTTACCTCTTTCCCCCAACCTTTCAGCTATCTTACCAATGTCATGAAGGAGAGCCGCTATAATTGTCTTCTGTTCTAGGCTTAAATTCATCTATAGTACCTCCTAAGTGCTCCATCTGGCTTTACACAATCTGCCTAAAAAGGTAAGCCTGTATCTCTTCACTCTACCGTTTGTCGAAACCTCCAAAAGACCGTATTCTTTCAGCTCTCTTAGATACTGAGAAGCTGTTTTCTTGCTAATTCCCAACTTCTTAGAAATCTCCGCAGAGCTATCGCCATCCTCCAAAACTCTTATGACCTCCTTTTTAACATTTGAAAGCTGGTCGAATTGAGCTAAATTATAGGGAATCTCAGTTAGTTCAGCTCCATTCTTAAGTTCTTGGACGTATATAACCTTACATCCAGCTATGAAAGCTGCGCAAGATGTGGCTATGGACTGAACCTTGGTTCCACCAGTAACGCTCACATAAACATCCCCTTGGGCTTTCTCCCTTTCAAGGATCTTCAAAGCTTCGACACAGCATTCCTCAAAGTTGAAGGGATCCACGATCCTAATTTCAACTTCAGCACCAAATTCTTCAAGCTTATTCTTAATATCTTCAGCAACCTCAACGGGATTTGGTTTCCCTTCTATTGCCTTATCTCCAAACACATCCTTTGCAGGTTTCCCAGCTATCAAAATTACCCTATCAAATCCGATCTTTCTTGCGGATATCAGAATAGGTTCAGCGGTGCCGCCAACAGTTGCGACAAGCACCTTCACGCTAAAGTTTGTAACTTACAACATATATATTGCTTGTGTTTCATTATCTGAAAATTTCTCAGAAGTCTGAAAATTCATCAGTGTCCTAAAAATTGACATCCGGTAAAAAATTTAAATGATCGAATTGGTTTCACCTTACAATTAGGATAGAAGACAGATCGCACTTAATACCCCTATCATCTACAAAAATTCCAAATATGTCTTAATTTTATAATATATTTTATTGGATTATATTAAATGCTAATTTATTAATTTTTCTATGCATATAGTTTACTATAAAGGAGATTAACCGATTTCGAGCGAAACAAATGCTTAATATTTTTATAAAATGGAGAACGTATTTTTTACACCATAATAGACTATTCACCTCTATTTCAATCAATTACTGAGCGAATTAAGTCTGCTATAAAAATGTATGAATTCATGGCTGTGTTTATAGCGTGAAAAAGACCGTCTCCCCAGATTGGTTGCTCTTTATATACTCTTGGCAGATCGAGGTAGCAACCAATATGGTTTTATAGAAGGAGATCAAACAAGTAAAATAAGGTGTTGAATCTCCAATTTGAGGTGCGGAATCTCATAAAGAGAACGGAAACTCTTACAGTTCTTATGCTTATGCCTAATTGTTCAGCAGAATCTCATAAAGAGAATCGATAGAAAACTTTATTTTAGCATTAAATATATAATACTAATAATAAAATTTAAATGAAATTGACCACTATCTATAATCAACCCTGCACGATTTTAACGTCCAAATTCTTGAAGTGATTGTCGAAGGTGTAGATTTCCTTAACGTCGATCTCCTTCATCTTCAGATAGGCTAAAGCATCGTTTATGCTAACGTTTTTCTCTTTAGCAATTAATAAGGCTTTTAGATAATCCTCTTGCGAAACGGATAAGATTCTGACATTATCGGCAAGTAGCATATTTTCAACGAACTTCAAAGCTGTTGAAAGGTTTGCTTTGGCTTCGAGGATGTTCGCAACCTCGCTCAAGTGGACTACCGTAGTTACGACTTCTTCACCCTTCTCAACCCTGAGCAGTATTCTCTTGGCAATTTCCTTTCTCTTGAGCACATTTTCACTCACCTCTTTTTTCGGTTTTACTATAGCGTAAAGAAACACGTTGGCATCTATAAATCTCATTCGAACACCTCTTTAAGAATCTCTTCAATATCTTCCTCAATATCGGCTTCGATTACGTCGAAGAACTGCGAGAGCTTTGGTTTTCTCTTCGGCAGGATCTCTATCCTGTCCTCAAACTCTATCAAGACAACTTCGTTACCCCACCTCTCCCTCCACCCCTTAGGTAAAACTATCCTTCCCTGACTATCTACCCTCCTTACTTCCACAATCATTAACAATCACCATTAATCATTCTCATAACCAACTTTTTAAAACTATCCCATTTTGTGAGTGTTTTTCTTATTATAGCCAGTTCAGCATTCTAAGAGGATATTCTGAGAAAAACGATTTTTACCTGTGGTTATGAAGTGTTCTTTATGGTTACACTTGTAGCGTCCTTGGGGACGAGTCCGATGGTTGTAACCGAAACTATCGACGAGCTAAAGAAGAGAGGAACGACTGTTGATAGGGTGATAGTTTTGACGACTAAGAATCCGAGGGTAGAGGCATCTTATTACGCCTTAGCACTCGACTTTAAGTGGAACTACGAAAACGTCGAATTAAAAAAGGTGGAACTACCGTTTGATGACATAAAATCGCAGAAAGATCACGACGAATTCGTTAGAATAGCTAAAGAGGTTATCAAAAAGGAGATGGATGCTGGTAGAGAAGTAGTGGTATCCGTAGCCGGTGGAAGAAAGACGATGGGTGTTGGAATATACAAGGCGGGGTTGGAGGTTGGTGTTAAGGAGTTTTATCACGTCATAGCTGAAGAGGTCGCAGGAACTTCCGACTTCCTGAAGAATTTAATGACATACGACCTAAAGTCCATTTACGAAGGTAAGATGGAAGCTCCAGAGAGCTTAAAGAAGCTGATAACTTGGGAGATGCATCGTCCCGATCTGACAATACATTTGATAAGAGTTTAAAATATTATAACTATAATTTTTCATATTGATGATCCAATTGGATTATCAGTTCGATGCTATCCGAATCGGCTAACCTACTCTTGAGATCACCTCGGATCCTGCAACCAACTCACTATATCCTTTCTTGCCAATTCAACATCATACCTTAGCAGAATTCTATCTTCCTCTCTTCTGACCCTCGTAATCTCTTTCAAAAATCCGCTATGAGCGAAGAAGTTTCTTTTTGGATCACTGGATTTCTTGGGCTTCTGATCGTTTCCAATTGCGTAAAGATCCAACAGCAACTTCTCCCCACTCAATTCCTCAGCTCTTTCTTCGATTCCTCTGATGTCTCTCTCCAAAAATCTCGCGTTTACATCCAATCCCAAATTCTCGTAGAGCTCCTTAAACGTCTTAAGAATGCTATTAAGCTCTGGTTCATCGATCCTTTCCCTCCAAAAATCAATTATGCTTGAGAGCAACGCAAGTGCGAAGAACGTATTCACGACATTCGTTCCGTTCAATACATTTCTCTTCACGATCAGCTTATTTCCTTCCGCGATTATCTTTCTCGACTCTTCGAGCTCTTCAAGGATGTTCAGAAGTTTACTCTCCTTATCTCTGGTATCGATGTCCAAGTTCAGAATTTCGGGATGATAGAACACGAGCGGAACGTTATACTTTACCGCATTGAAAGCCATCTTAAGCGTTTTCAGATCTTTTGAAAGTTCGTCGAAGAATTCTCCATACTTTCTTTGTAACTCTATTCTTTTGTCCCTATCTACACAGATGTCTTTAGGATTTAACTTAGGCAGGCTGAAGAATGCTTTCACATCGAAATCGTGTAACTCAACGTTAACCTCCTGACCTTCAACGAAGATCGGTGGAACGTAAGCCAGCTTCAGCGATATTCCACTCTCGCCTTGCAAGATATACCTAAGCTTCCTGTAAGTTACGTATTTCCTCAAAGCTTCGAGCATGCTTGTGGTGTAGATGTTCTGCCCTGTTGAAACGTCTGCATAAATTTCGTCGATGTTACGCCTTACGAGCTCCTTGAAGATGTATATTATCGTGTTTTCTACGGAACCTTCAAAGTGTGCAGTGTATTTTCCAGAGTAAATTCCAACCGATGGAATCATCAAAACATCTGCCTCGACACCGTCCAATAATTCAAGAATTCTCTCCCTAAACGTCTCCCTATCTTTCAGCAACTCAACAGCCCTATCAGTGTCACTTTCAATCTTTGTAATCAGACTATCAGGCACCAAAAGGATAATTTCCGCATCTTTACCGCAATCTTTCAACCATTCGTAAATTGCAAGGGATGACAGGCATTCTTTATACTCTTTTCCATCAATAACGTATCTGAGAGTCTTGTATCCTTTAGGATCTCCCAAGACCTGAAGTATTGCAGTAGTCATATCAAGCTACTTTGTTTTATCGTATTTAAGAACTCTTATCTTTCCCAAGCCAGATGTTCTTCCGCCACCTACATTCGAATATTCACCAAAGCTGAGCAGTCTCGATGTGATTCTCGCAAATTCCTCGTTGTATGTATCATTTGGGATTGAGAAGTTCACCTCTCCAACGAAACCTACTGACCACAAACCCTTTTTCAGTAATACCTTCTCCGTTCTGATATTGCAACCGGATACGGCAATCCCCCACTCATCGAGCCACTCTCTATACTCCCTTGGCAAGCTTGAAACGTATGCCTCATAGAGTCTCGTCAAACTTCTAAAGAGAAGTTGCGGAAGCGGTAATGGGACAAATCTGTAATCTAAATTTGGGATTCTAAAATAGCATGGTGTTAGAAACTTTATTCTGAACTTTCTAATTTCTTCATCTTCAAAATCATCAATGTATCTTACTTCTATTCCATCCAATTCATTGAGCATACCGACAAAGGGTATTCGGTCGATGCTCGTTAAGTATTCCTTTAAAGCTTCTCCAATCTCCTCAACAAATACTGAGATCGTAAAAGAATACTTTTCACCTTCTACAATCTTTTCAATTGAGTAATTGTTATCCTTAAAGACCGGAGAAGTTGCGAAAGGTGCTAATCCCTTGCTAGAGTGAAGTTCCTTAGCTAAGATTCTGTTTATCTTTCTTAAAACCCAGTAGAGAAATCCCCTAACGTAAGCCCCAGAATACATCCAAAAATATTTCGATTCCGACGCTATGAAATCAATAGTGAAGTAGACTATCATCCCAACTACTGTAAACAATCAAAACTTAAAAAACTATCTTGAAAGTAGTTTCGAAGATCATCAATTAAAGTATATAACCTTATGAAATAATATTCAATTTTATAGCAAAACTTAGCTTAGTCGTGATATTACATTAATGCATAAATATTTAAATTATTCTATCAACAGTATTGCATCATTACCCTTAGCTTCATTTGTTTTGAATGTAAAGTGAGCTTTAATCCCTCAACGGATCGACCCTTACAACCCCTTCAACCTCGTCGAAAAGACGGTCGGTTGACAAAATTCTTTCTCCCTCCAAAATCGTATGAGCTAAATGAATAGAATCGAAGATATTCAGTTTGGGATATTTGGCTAAGAGCTCTGTCGATTTAATCAAAACGTCCTCCGTCAGTGGTAGAATTTTCAGTCCGAGAGGTTTAATTCTCTCCATCACCTTAACAGCCTCGTTTCTTCCTTCCTCTCGAAATAGGACAATCTGACACTCCACAATTGTGATAGCTGATGTTTTCAACTCTACATCGATCTTCGAAAGCTTACGCTTGACGATTTCTTTGAGCCAGTCCCTCTCCTTAATCTGTGAGAGAACGATGTCGGTGTCAAGATACACCCTTTTCCCTCCTTTCGAGTCTCTCCTTGATCATCTCATAAGCGTAATCCTCTGCCAGCTTGTGGATTCCCTTTTCGAAGAGAACGACAAGACGTGCTCCGTATCTGAGTGCTTCAGACCTAGATGAAAATTTCTTTTTCTTAACGAGCTCGTCTATTTCCCTAACAAGCTCCTTCGGAAGCGATACTGGAACTACAACCCTCTCCTCTGCCATTAGTTCTATTCTTATACCATTGTATATAACCATGATGTTTGCAAACTTAAAATTTCACAATCTTAGCATGAAGATCTCGGGCGCTTCAGTCTAGCTTATATAACACCCACATAAAAATCACATGAGTCTACTTTACTTTCCAAGGAAAGCAGGAGAATATCGAGAAGGCTAAGAGGTATTGCAGAATGCTCGTGGACATGGGCTACATCCCAATAGCCCCTCACATCTACTTTTCCCAGTTCATGGACGATCACAATCCTGAAAAAGCGGAATAGATCTTGTTCTAATAGCTTTTGCGTCAATTCTTAAACCCGCACGTGCTTCTAGGATTAGCTCCATGAGAGTCGGCATGATTGCAAAGATAGTTTCTTAATATAAATTAAAAATTTGGATAATGTTCGGCACAAGGTTTTTATATCGTCGCAATTAGATTCTATCGATTCCCGCCTTAGCTCAGTCTGGCAGAGCGCGGGCCTGTAGTTTGCCGGCCCCCAGTGGCTGGGGGCAGAGAGCCCGGGGTCCCCGGTTCAAATCCGGGAGGCGGGACTAATTCCTTTGATTCAATCCCTTCTTTTACCTTCACTTATCTTGGTGTCGATTTCGATACGAAAACTAATAAAAAATTGGAATGATCCTCTAAATTACCTTTTGGTCATGATTCCTCTGATTATTCCGGTGTATTCCTTAAGCGGCTTACTCATCTTCAGTCCTTCTCCTTCTCCGATTTCCAAAACTCTGATCGATCTTTCGTGGTTTCCGAATCTGTTCTTCACTACCGAAATCGTCTTTACGAGCTCCCCTTCGATTTCCATAAACCTTCCGCAGATCAGGTAATCTGCATACGGACTTAATCCCAAGCCCGTGAGACGGAACACGCCTAAGGCTTCCGCGACCTCGTCTATGCAGATGAACACCGATCCCATATCTCTGAGCTGAACTCTTATCATCCTCAAGGTCTTCGATAGCTCTTCTGGTGTCAGCGCGATGTCGGAGAGGTAGTTGATCGGATCTATCGCCACGATCTTGGGCTTTAGCATCTTAACGTCGTTCATGATCATGCTGTAAAACTTACCCAAACTTATCTCGGTTGAAACTTCTCTGATCACGAGGTTCTTCGGTTCGTAGCCGAACAGAGTCTTGAGTCTGTGCATCAGAAGTTCTTTAGTCTCGTCGAAGGTGTAGAGTATTCCCACATCCCCTCTGATGTCGTTCTCCTTAAGTATCTGAAGGCAGATGTTCGTCTTTCCGACTCCGCTCTTCCCGGCGATTATTACGCTCGCTCCTTCGTAAATTCCGCCGCCGAGCATTAGATCCAACTCTCTGTTGCCCGTTGAGAGCAACTTTCTGTCTTCTATTGCTTTCCTCTCGCTGATCATCGGAACGATCGGATACACCACGATACCTCTCCGAGTTATGTCGAAGTAGTGCCTTCCCAAATGTGCATCCCCACCTCTGTATTTCAAAACGTGCAGAACTCTGAGCACCTCTCCGTCTTTCCTCTCTATCCTCTCCAAGACGAATTCACCGCTTGTAACGTAGCTGATGATGTCTTTTCCGAATTCTGCGGTCATGTCGCAAGACATGAGTGTAGTGGCCTTTATGGAGTTAAGGAAGCACGCAATCGAAACTAAAATCCTCCTCGAAATTATCGGATCCTTCGTAAGATCCCTCAACGCCCCGATTCCGTCTATAAAAACCCTGTCGATTGCTTCCATTTCCTTTATCTTCGTAATTGACTCGACGAAGCTCGCGATCTCCGCAGTCGTGTCGAAGTCGTAGAACATTATGTTGCTACCGATTACGTCCAACTCCCTAACCTTGTCGATTACGTGAAGTCCTTCCAAATCCCACCCGAAATCCTCAGCTTGTAGCTTTATCTCTTCAGCCGTCTCATCAAAAGATATGTAGGCGCACTTTTCTCCTCGCCTTAAACCCTCCATCAAGAACTGAAGTCCGAAAATAGTTTTACCACTTCCAGGCGTTCCTTTAATTAAGTAAGCCCAACCCTTTCTTAAACCACCCTTCAGGACTTCATCGAATCCCGGAATCCCGGTTGGAACTTTTTCCATGACTTTCACCTTATTACAATTATTATTCCAATTATGATCAAAGCTGTTGATAGTAAAGCGATGCTACTTAAAATTTTTGGTGTGACTTTTTTATTAAAAAATTCAAAGAAAGAACTGCGAGATCGTCTCGGTTTAACAAAGGATATATAACTTTAATTCCGATGAAAAAACGTCGTCAATACTTTTAACACACATCGCAACTTTGCTACCGCATTTCGGCTCAGAAGGATAAATTTAAAAGCACAAAATCGTCGTAACGCTATGCAAGTAAAATTGATCGTAGACGGTAAGGAAATTCCGCTAAACCGCTATGTTCAATCCGTGTTCGGCAGTGTTATCTTGGCTTTGATTTCAACGCTGAAAGGGGTTGATGAGGGTTGGAAGGTCGTAAGGATAGAGATCAAAAGGTAACGGATAAGCTCAGAGAGAACGTGAAAAGAATTCCCGAATACGTTCCGGGTAAAAGCGTAGATGAAGTGAAAAGGTTGTTCGGGCTAAAGAAGGTCGTAAAGTTGGCTTCGAACGAAAATCCATACGGAGCGAGTCCGAAAGCGTTAGAGATCTTAAGGAGATTCGATAAACTTCACGTATATCCGAGTCCCAACGAAGTCGAAGAGCTAATCGAAAGGATATCAGAATACTTGGGAGTTGAAGAGGAGAGAATCGTAATCGGAGCGGGAATCGACGGAATACTCGAAAACGTTTTTAAGATGTTCGTAGATCCGTCGGATGAAGTTATAATTCCGATTCCGTCGTTTCCTTACTACCACACGCTGGCATCTGTGATGAACGCCAAGGAAATCCGAGTTAAAAGAAAAGGGGATTTCAGAATTGACGAAGAATCGATAATTGGCTCCGTAACCGACAGAACGAAAATAGTAATCGTGTGTTCTCCGAACAACCCTACGGGAAACGTTGAAGATGTGGATGCCGTTAGGGCGATAGTGGAAAGCTGTAACGCATTGGTTTTCATAGATGAGGCTTATGCGGAGTTTGCAAGCAGAGATCTGATGGAGCTGTCCGAATACGAGAACGTAGTCGTTGCGAGAACCTTCTCGAAGGCGTTCGGACTTGCGAACTTGAGGATAGGATACGCAGTGATGAGCACGGAACTTAAAAAAGCATACATGAAAGTTACGACGCCGTTTCCTGTTTCGTCGATTGCCATCTTAGCGGCGATTGCATCGCTCGAAGATCTGGAGCACATGAAATCCTGCGTTGAAAAGATAAGAGCTGAGAGGGAAAGGCTCTACCATGAACTGAAAAACAGAGTCAGGGTTTATCCTTCCGAAGCGAACTTTCTCTTCTTCGAATCGCATATGAAATCTTCAGAGCTTGCCGAGGAGTTGATGAAGAGGGGAGTTATAGTTAGGGACTGCTCGAAGTTCGTAGGATGCAGTCCGTTTAGCGTAAGGGTTAGCGTTGGAAGGAGAGAGGAGAACGACGAATTTCTGAGAGCTTTGGATGATGTCCTAAGGGGTTGATATCGGATCAGCCGTATGTCAGAACGGAGCTAACAACAGTTATATATCTACTCCCCGAAATCATTGTGATATGACGAATGCGATTCCCAAGAAACTGTTGAAGGATCTTAAGGGATATGCAATCGTGGGCAGGCATTCAGCCGTAAAAACCTGCTTCTGGCTTAAGAAATCGCTGAAGAATGAAGGATTCTGCTACAAGCAGAAGTTTTACGGTATCCAATCACACCGTTGCCTTCAGATGACTCCCGCTTTGATGTGCAATCAGCACTGCGTTTACTGTTGGCGCCCCCTCGAACTGCTTACGAAGGTTGAGGGCTGGGATTCTCCGGAGTTCATAGTTGAGGAATCGATAAAAGCACAGAGGAAACTTTTGAGCGGATTTTGGGGGAATCCGGATGTCGATAGGAAGAAGCTTGAAGAGGCATACGATCCTAATCAGGCGGCGATAAGCCTCATCGGTGAGCCGACTCTGTATCCGTATTTGCCGGAACTCGTCGAGGAGTTCAAAAAACGTGGATTCACGACTTTTGTAGTTTCGAACGGAACGAATCCGGAGATGATCGAGAAAGTAGAGCCGACCCAGTTATACATCAGCCTAACGGCTTACGATGAGAACAGCCATCTCAGGCTTAATAGGCCTATAAAGAGCTTCTGGGATAGGATAAATCAATCTCTGAAGATCTTAAGCGAGAAGGATTGCAGAACGGTGATCAGGTTAACGCTCATTAGGGGTTACAACATGTATCCCGAGAAGTTCGCTCCGCTCATCGAGAAAGCTTCCCCGATGTTCGTCGAAGCCAAAGCCTACATGTATTTAGGCTATTCGAGGCTTAGACTTCCGCCGGATGCTATGCCGGAGCATGAAGACGTTAAGATGTTTGCCGAGGAACTCGCAAAACTTACGGGCTACGAGATAGTCAACGAATCTGCAGTGAGTAGGGTCGTTCTGCTAAGGAAACCCTAAAATACAACCTGATAAATTAAGGAGTAATGCTTAACCGAATAAAATTCGATGAGATCGTCAAAGCTCTAAAAGAGAAAAACGCTAAGATCGTCGGCATTCAACTGCCGGACGGTTTGAAGTATAAGTGCGATGAGATCGCGAAGTGCTTCGAGTCGCACGGCTTTAAGGTTATAATTTCGGGCTCCGGCTGTTACGGGGCATGCGATATCGATTTGGATCTGCTTAAGGAGGTCGACATTCTTATCCACTTCGCCCACACACCTATTTTCGAATTCGAGAACGTTATCTACGTTCCGTATTTCGTGGAATACGATCTTGAAGATTTAAAGCACTTGAAGATCGAAGAAAAGAGTTTAGCCCTCATAGCGTCGGTTCAATACGCATGGAAGCTTGAGGATGTGAAGAGGGTTCTGGAGGAGAGAGGCTACAGGGTCGAACTTAAAAAAGGTAGCGGTAGGGTCAAGATGCCCGGGCAGGTGTTGGGTTGCAACTACACGGTGCTCAGGGATTCCAAAGCCGAAGCCGTTCTGTTCATAGGCGACGGACTTTTCCACCCGATAGGAGCTAAGATATACACGGGCAAGAAGGTTTACAGGTTTAGCCCGCTCGACAAGGAATTTGAGGAAGTTGAGGTCGAAGATTTCTTGAAGAGGAGGATGCTGAGCGTTTCGAAGGCGATGGAGGCTGATAAGGGTGCAATACTGGTCAGCAAGAAGGTCGGGCAGAAGAGACTTAGTTTAGCCTTAAGGCTTAAGGAGGAAGCGGATAAGGTTGGAAAACGCGTCGATGTAATTTACTTGGATGAAATTACGCCGGAAAAACTTTCGAACTTCTTATACGGATACTACGTAAATACAGCCTGTCCGAGGATAAGCTACGACGACTTCGAACTGTTCAAGGTTCCCATTCTAACTCCGCAGGAATTCGAAATTCTGCTCGGGCTGAGAAGCTGGGAAAAATATGAGATGGACGAGATCATCTGATTTTCCTCCAGATTAAAGCGATGGCTAAAGCGATCGTGCAAGCGGTAATTTCGAAACCGGGCGCTTTCGTCTTGGTATAGGGGATCGGCTCCGGTGTCCTCACGAATTCGCTGACCTCGAACTTAACCTTCTTTTCGGTTGTTTCCTTCGGAATCGTTTTCGTCGGAGCTAAATTCAGGTATTCAATCCAAGTTTTCAGCAGAGATCCGTTTCTCCAAGCCTCAAGCTTCACCACGTAGTTGTAATCCTTCGGAACGGTCAGATTACTTTCGATGATTGCCGTCTTTCCCTTATGTATGTCCGTTCTCAGCCAGCTTTCATCCGCCAATACGTTCGATTCCGCTTGAATCGCTTTTACGTGGAAAGTTGTATCGTTGTAATCTTCCAAGGACTGAACGTAGAACCTGACTCTAACATTCACCTTCCCATCGTTTACACCCACAACCTGAAAATCTACATCCTTCAAAGTCACCTTAAGTCGTTTGTCTTTCGGAATTAAATTATCTAAACCAGATAGGGACATAATCCTCGCATCGGCGATCTTATTGTCTTTTACGATCAAAAACTTCAGTCTGTAGCTTCTATCTTTTTCGAACGATAACGTAGCGTCGATCTCGTTTAATCCTTCAGTCCGTCTTTCCGGGATCTTAACTTCATACCTACGGAGCAGTAAGTTCGTCCCCCTATCGTAAACGTAGATGCGCAAGGTGGCGTTTTTGACGATTTCAGATCTGTAGACCGTGACTATGAATTCCAGCGTTGCGTGACTATCGTTAACGTCCTTAACCATCATATCTATATTTTTAATATATAAATTCCGGAGCTTTCTTTCCGTAAGCGACGGCAAGAACGAGAGCGACAGCTACCAGCATCGCAACGATCGCTAAACCCAACACTACCCTCCTATCACTTTTCATGATGGATTTCGGAATTTTATTTAAATTTTTTGTATTTATTTTATACCTTTTTTGTGCCACCCTACACAGTTCGGCAAAGTAATTTATACGTCGCAGTTTATCGAAATCAGATGATCGACGGAGTTAGGGTATTCTACGAGCGAGCCGGCGAAAGGGGTGCTTTGCTGTGCCCACCCCATCCCCAATACGGCGGAAGCATGTTCGACGTCAGACTTGAGAGGATCAGCAGAAAGCTCGTCATGAACAAAATCTCGACGCTCAGATTCGACTACAGAAGCGTCGAAACAGCTTTGAAGGACGCCGAAGTTTGCTTCGGTTGGTTGAAGAGCGAACATGAAGCAGTGGCCGTGATCGGTTACTCTTTTGGTAGCGTTATCGCATCCAACGTCTGCGGTGACGTTTTAGTTTTAATTTCTCCTCTAAGGCGTATAGACGGGTTCGAGCTTAGGGACTGCGAAGTTCCGAAGCTGATCGTTATTGCAAAGAGGGATCAAATCGTGAGTCTTAACGAGTCAATGGAGATCGCGAGATCGCTTTCCGAACCGAAGGAGATCGCTATTTTGGATACCGATCATTTTTACTTCGGAAAGTTCGACGTTCTTGCTGAAAAAGTTTCGGAGTTCGTAGTGAAGCATCTGCGTTGAATAGCGGTATATTGGTATCCATTATATTTTAAAGCCAAAAATATATAACAGCCACAATTATAATGGGGTGAAAAGGTGGTGTATCCGCAATCGTTATAAACATAGATGAAGACAATAACTCCGAGCGCCGGTGGTGTAGCCTGGTAACACAGGGGCTTGCCGAGCCCCTGCCCCGGGTTCAAATCCCGGCCGGCGCACTTTTATCTAACAACTCGTAAAGCAGACATAGGCCTACAATTTTCGACTCGTTGAGGATGGCAACGCGGACGAAATAAACCGCATAATCTAAACCCTCTTCTTAAACTCCTCCGGCAGTTTTAGTATGCTCGCCAACCCGATTAAGTTTTCCTTCGAGAGGGTTCCGTCCGCTACCTCTTTCAGAACCTTCTTGGCGTTGAACGCTATGCCCAAGCCGGCATTTTCGATCATAATTCTGTCGTTAGCTCCATCTCCCACAGCCACTATGTTTTCCCTACTGATACCCTCTCTCTTTGCGAGCTCTTCGATTATTCGGGCTTTCTCTTTGGCATCGATTATCCTTCCCTTAATTCTGCCCGTCAGTTTTCCATCCTTAATTTCAAGCTCGTTGCCGAACGCGTAATCCAAGCCCAACTCCTTCTTTAACTTCTCCGTGAAATACGTGAACCCACCGCTGACCAAAGCGATCTTATATCCCGCTCTCTTCAAAGCTTGAATTAACTCCTTCGCACCCTCCGTAAGTTCGATCTGATTGTAGATCTTTTCGAGAACTTCCACCGGTAATCCTTTAAGCAGTTTAACGCGTTCGATCAAAGCCTGCTTGTAGTCCAGCTTACCTTCCATAGCCTTCCTCGTAATCTCCTTCACTTCTCTCTCAACACCGGCCGCCTTAGCGAGTTCGTCAATTATCTCCGCATCGACTATCGTGGAGTCCATGTCGAATACGATCAATCGCTTCTCCCGCTTAAAGATCGAGTAGGGCTGGATCACTATGTCCAAGCCGTAACTCTCCACTTCCTCTTTGAGTTGCTTCTTAATTTCATCCGGATTCGCGTTACCGATGTCTACGACAAATTCTATCGAGATCAGCTTGTCTCTTGCCGTAAGCGTAGTTTTCTCGATGTTTACGTTGTGCTCAAGTAGGATTTTGGTGATATCCCTGACGATTCCAACCCTGTCTTTTCCCAAAACAGTTATGACATACAGGTTCTTCTCCTTCTGCTTCGGCTTAACGAAAGGAGTTAAATGAACGTTCACTCCAAGCTCTTTTCCCTTCTCCTCAAGCTGTCTTTTAAGATCCTCGATAGAAACGGCACATTTTTCAACATCTCCGATGATGAACATAACGAATACGCCTTGGAGAACGTTCTGCTCGATATCTACGATGTTCACATTGTTCTTCGCAAGGACATCGGATATACCGTGAATTATTCCCGGCTTATCCAAGCCGTAGACCGATATGGCGACGAGTTTCACATAAAAAAGTCTATCGGTTCGATTATAATGTTAACGGCAAAGCTTATTACCGAGTGAATCGAATTATTAATAATGCTATTCTTTAAGCCTAACGTCGAAAAGATGAAGGAAAGGGGAGATGTCGAAGGTTTGATTAAGGCTTTGAGACATAAGGACGTTTCCGTCAGGAAAAAAGCCGCAAAGGCTTTGGGAGATTTGAATGCTAAGGATGCCGTCGATGCTTTGATTGAAGCTCTCAAAGATGAGGACGTTGACGTGAGGATTGAAGTTGCAAGGGCTTTGGGAAAGGTTAAAGATCTCAAAGCCGTAGATGCCCTGCTTGAGGTAGTAAGGAAAGACGAAAGTTTGGATGTCAGAATAGAGGCGGCAAAAGCCTTGAAAGAGATAGGATACTCCAAAGCTACCGAATTGATGGTGAATTTAATTTCACAGTCGCTTAAGGTTCCAAAAGAGATCGCCGAAAAGATCGTAAGCGAGAGTAGAATTACCGAAATTATGCTTGATAAGAAAAAGCTCTTAGATAAATTTTTAAAGAAGTGAACATATCAAACACTATTTTCAATTTTTAGTTGTTGTTTATAGTTAGTTTATAGCTAAAAGTTATTTTTTATACAAAATATTTATTCTAAATATAAATTGAAGTTAATGTTAACATACTTATCATGATGAAAATGAAAAATTTTATATAGTTTGTTTCAAAGATGGGGGATTGTGAGGGTGGTCAGCTTGTTGAGGAGTAGGATGGCAGTATCACCAGTGGTCGGCGTCATACTGATGGTCGCCGCTACTATCGTTATCGCGGCTATCGTCATGGGATTCTTGGGTGGATTTAAACCGCCTCAGAAACCTTTAGATATTGAGTTGGGAAACGCTCAAGCATACTACAACGATAGTAACTGGACTGTTACATTTACAATCGCTGGTTCTGAGGCAAATGTATTAAGCAAAAATAATATAGAATACACAATTATAAATTCGACTGGAGTATCGTTGACGCAACACGTAACGGTAGACCTTATAGATCACAGCATTCTCAAAATAGTTGGTAGTAATAAAAAAGATAATACACACTACTATTATGTCAACGACAATCATCCAAAGCTGAGAGTTGTAATCAAATACAAGCCAAATGGACAGATACTCTTTGATAGTGTAATTATTGCATACAACGCTACAAGTTAATTTAATTAAATTAATTTAATTAAACATTTTTAATATTTTATTTATATTGAATGGCAAAAGTAGTGGTAAATGTCATTCATCGGTTATAATAATATTTTAGCTATGAAATAAATTTGACAAGTTTTAGCTACGAATATCGAAAACGTTAAAAATACTTGCCGGAAGAGGCTAAAACCCAATATTTTGTTTATCTTGCGATTTAGGTTAAACGACAACTTACGCGGGGAAGGTGTTCTAAAGATGAAACGCTATAGGGTGGGCATCGACATTGGCGGAACTTTCACCGATCTGGTTTACTTTGACGAGGAATCCAAGAAATTCTCCGTAGTTAAGGTTCCAACAACACCGAAGAAGCCGGCTGAAGGAGCGCTCAACGCCATAGAGACAGCTAAAATTGGATTCGAAGACATCTACATGCTCGTCCACGCAACGACGCTCGGAACGAATATGTTTCTCGGTCAAGAAGGTCTGCATCCGCCAAAGCTGGCTTTGATAACCACCAAAGGATTCAGAGATGTCGTGGAGATCGGTAGGCAGAAGAGAGCAGACCTCTACAATCTTTTCTTCGAAAAGCCGAAGCCGATAGTGCGTAGAAGGGACAGATACGAAGTGGAGGAGAGGATAAATGCAAGAGGAGAGATCATAACGCCGCTCAACGAAGAAGAGCTACGTAAGATCGCCGGAGAGATCCGAAATAAAGGCTACGAGGTCGTAGTGGTGTCTTTTTTGCACAGCTACAGGAATCCGATCTACGAGATCAGAGCTAAAGAGATAATCGAAGAGGAGTGTCCAAACATCGAAGTAATAACATCACACGAAATCGACCCCGAATACAAGGAGTATGAAAGAACGAGCACGACGATCGTCAACGCATTTCTTAAGCCGATGATGTCCAAGTATCTGACCGCCCTTTTGGATGCACTAAAAGGCAGGGGATTCGAAGGCAGGTTCTTCGTAATGCAGAGCAGTGGCGGAATCGCTAAAATCGAATATGCGATCAAAAAGCCGGCGGCGTTTGTAGAGTCGGGACCAGCGGCCGGAGCGGTTGCCTTTGCCTACTACTCCAAGATCACGGGAGATTCGAACGTCATCGGATTCGACATGGGCGGAACGACGGCTAAAGCCTCTACCGTCATCGATCACGAGCCGTCGATAACTACCGAATACGAAATCGGAGGTAAAGTTCACGCCGGAAGGCTTGTAAAAGGCTCGGGATACCCCGTCAGATTTCCGTTCATCGATTTGGCTGAAGTCAGTGCTGGCGGTGGAACTGTAGCTTGGATCGACGAAGGAGGAGCTTTGAGGATCGGTCCTATAAGTGCCGGAGCGGATCCCGGACCGGTTTGCTACGGAAGGGGAAATACGAAGCCGACGATAACCGATGCGAACCTAGTTTTGGGCAGATTGGGAGAGAGGCTCGGCGGTGGCATATTGACGCTCAAAAAGGATCTGGCTAGGGATGCATTATCTAAGCTTGCGGATCAGCTTGGAATGAGCTTGGAGGAAACGGCATTCGGAATAGTAAAGCTTGCAAACACCGTGATGGCTAAAGCTTTAAGAATAGTTACAGTAGAGAGAGGCTACGATCCGAGGGACTTTACGATGTTCGTCTTTGGTGGTGCCGGAGGTTTGCACGGTGTTGAGCTTGCAGAGGAGCTAAACGTTAAGTCCGTGCTGATCCCACCCTATGCCGGAGTGTTTTCAGCCTTAGGGCTTCTGCTTTCCGACTACAGATCGGACAAGGTTAGGAGTGTAATAAGGTTGGTAGAGGAAATAGACGAGGACGAAATTGAGAGAACGTTCGCGGAGCTTGCTGATGAGGCGGTTAGGGAAGTCAGTATCGAGAATGCTGAAATAAAGGTGATCAGGCAGATTGATATGCGTTATAAGGGGCAGGCTTACGAAATCACGGTTCCTTGGATGAATAACATTGAAGGGTGCGTAAAAGCTTTCCATGAGAAGCACGAAGCTCTCTACGGATTCAGCTCTCCAGATGAGTCGGTAGAGATCGTCAATTTGAGAGTTACGGCTGTAGGCGTCATGTCCAAGCCGGAGGTAAAAGCTGAGAAAGAAATCGAGCACGAACCTAAGCCGGAACATCATAGAGAAGTCTATTTCGGCGATGGTTGGATGAACACGCCGATATATGCTCGTAATAAGCTAAAAGCTGGAGCTAAGATTGAGGGACCGGCTGTGATTGAGGATTACGACACTACGATAGTCATCCCTCCGAACTATACCGCCTTTGTTGATGGATACTCTAACATAAGGATCGTGGGGGATTAGAATGGATGCCGTAACGATTGAGATCGTAAGGAACTCCACGGAGTATATCGCTGAGGAGATGGGCATAGTTCTGAGAAATACGGCCTACTCTCCAAACATAAGGGACAGAATGGATTGCAGTTGCGCCGTTTTGTCTGCCAAAGGAGAGCTTGTTGCTCAGGCTGAGCACATCCCAGTTCATTTGGGCAGTATGGCTGTTGGAGCGAAAAACGTAGTGGAATACATCGAAAGAGAGGGCGTAGAGGTTGAAGAAGGCGATGTGATAATCGTAAACGATCCGTATATAGCCGGAACGCATCTAAACGACATAACTCTGCTCAAGCCGATATTCTACAGCGGCAGAATGCTCGGTTTCGTTGCGAATAAAGCCCATCACGTCGATGTCGGTGGAAGCGTTCCGGGGAGCATAGGCATCAACGCGAAGGAGCTTGTTGAGGAGGGCATAGTTATTCCACCCACGAAGCTTGTTAAGAGGGGCAAGCTCGACAACGAAATCTTGAGGCTGATAGCTTCGAACGTCAGAGTTCCCAAGTGCACAATTGGAGATTTGAAAGCTCAGATCGCCTCGCTGAACGTCGGAACTAAGAGGATTGTAGAGTTGGTGGAGAAATACGGCTACGAATGCGTCGTTGAAGCTTGGAATAGAAGCTTGGAATACACGGAGAAATACCTAAAGGCTAAGGTAGATCGGATTCCGGATTGCGAAAGCGAAGCAGTAGATTACCTCGAATTCGGCGATGAGCTGATCAACATAAACGCTAAGATCGAAATAAAGGGCAACAGACTTAAGGTTGATTTTACGGGGACTCATAAGCAGATCGACGCTCCGCTGAATGCCGTCTTCGGAGTAACCGTAGCTTCAACTTCATTCGCATTGAAGGCCGTCTTAGATCCCGATCTACCCATGAACTACGGCTTCTTTAGGGCTGTTGAAATCTACGCTCCAGAGGGGACGATAGTTCATCCGATAAAGCCGGCTCCAGTTTCAGCGGGCAACGTCGAAACTTCTCAGCGTATCGTAGATGTTCTTCTGAAAGCGCTATCGGAGATATTTCCGGATAGGGTGCCAGCCGCTTCGCACGGAAGCATGAACAACGTGGTTATCGGCAGTCAAACTTGGGCTTTCTACGAAACGCTTGGAGGTGGAATGGGAGCTCGGCCGAGTAAAGATGGAGTAGACGGCGTGCACACGAACATGACAAACACGATGAATACACCGATAGAGGTCATCGAAAACGAATATCCGATGCTCGTGCTCGAATACTCTCTGCGAGACGATTCCGGAGGAGCCGGAAAGTTCAGAGGTGGGCTGGGCATAAGAAGGGTCTACAAGGTTCTATCCAACGCCGTTCTATCGATTACGGCTGAGAGGGTGAAACTCAGACCTTGGGGACTTAAGGGAGGTATGGACGGAGCTTCTGGAGAGCACTACGTGATAAAAGCCGACGGAGAGAAGATTAAGCTTTCTGGTAAGGATACGGTTACGTTGAGCGAGGGAGATGTGGTCGTCATAAACACTCCCGGCGGAGGTGGTTACGGCAAGCCGGAGGAGAGGGATCCGTATTTGGTTTTAGAGGACGTTAAGGACGGTAAGGTTTCGCTGTCCTCTGCGTATGAGCAATATCTGGTTAAAATAGTTGAGAAGGGTGGGGAGCTTTTTGTAGATTTTGAGGAAACCGAAAGGGTGAGAGGGTATGGCTCGAAGGGTGATTGAGGAGATCGATAGCCATCTGAGATTCAGAAGACCGCTGGACTTGGCGTTGACGATAGCTTTCGTAATCTTCTACATCTTGATCTTCGCAGTGTATGCGGTGAACAGAGTGGAGCCGATGGTTCTCGGACTGAGCTTTGCCTACTTCTATTCGCTGGTTTTGTGGGTTGTGGGCATGGCGATCGTAGTAGCATCTGCTAAGTTGGTGTGGAGGTGAACTGAGTGGAGGCTTGGGTAGCTACGACGGCGATAATAGTCTTTTACTGTGTTCTGTGCATCGGTATCGGTTACGTAGCCGGCAGAAGCTTTCAGAAGAATTTAGAGGACTTCTTCGTTTTGAGCAGAAAAGCCGGGCTTATAGTGGTGTTTCTTGCCATAGCTTCCACGTATCACAGCGCTTTCGCGTTTCTCACGAGCGTTGCCGTGTATGCATCTACCGGCATATCCTTCTGGATTGCCGCGATGGCATGGGTGATAATGGCCGGTGTTTGGGGATATCTCTACGGAAAGAGAGTTTTCCTGCTCGGTAAGGCTAAAGGCTTCATTACACCCGCAGATCTTCTTTCGGACTACTATGAAAGCGAAGCGATCAGGCTTATCACGGCCATAGTTCAAGCACTGTTCGTAATCACATACATCGTCGTTCAGGCTATTGGGCTGGGTATCATACTGTCTATAGGCAGTGGAGGGCACATACCATACCAAGAGGCTTCGCTGATTCTGATGCTGATCGCCGCTATCTACGTAATAATCGGCGGTCTAAGAGCGGCATACTGGACAGATGTCCTGCAAGGAGTTTGGATGTATATCGGCGTCTGGATCGCCGGAATACTAATAACTTTCAAGTTCTTTCCGCATGGAATTCCACAGCTCATGCGGGCTGTCAGTGAAGTCAATCCGAAGCTGTTGGTCATGACTTGGAAGCCGGAGATGTTGCTGAGCTGTATAATGGTCTACGGCGTCGGACTTATGCTCCTTCCGCATCTCTGGATCAAGTATTATGCGGCGAGGGATACTTGGACGATCAAGTGGTCAAGCGTAGGAACAGTTGCCTATCTGAGTAGCTACTACATACCGACAGCCTTCGTTGGATTGGCTGCGGCTGTGCTAAACGCAAAGGGAATTCCGGGAGTCGTAAAGCCGGGGTTTATCTCGGAGCTTGTTAAGAGCTTCGGTTCGAGAGATGCCGTCATGGCATACATGATCTACAACTTTACGCACCCTGTCTTAGCCGGATTCCTGTTGGCTGGTGCCGCCGCGGCGGCTATGTCAACGCTCGACTCGTTCCTCGGCTCCACGTCGCTGATTCTGACGAGAGACGTATATCAGAGATACGTAAGATCGAACGCAAGCGAAAAGGAACTCGTTCTCGTGAGCAGGATCTTGCTTCTGACTTGGGCGTTCGTCGGATGGTTCCTCGCAATTCTAAAGCCGGGACTGATATTCGACATAACAGCCATAGCGTGCGCCGGAGGTTTGCAGTTCCTACCAGCGATAGTTCAGGCTATTTATCCGACAAAGAGAGCGTGGATCAACAAGCAGGGAGCGTTGAGCGGTATAATCGTCGGATCCCTCGTAACCATACTGCTGGCAAAGCAGATCGGCGGAAAGCTTGGATTTCCGATAGTCTACCATCCGGCGATGGCTGGAACGATCGGACTTGCATTTAACGTGGTTGTTGCGTTGATCGTTAGTGCCGTAACTTCGCCACCGCCTGAAGAGAAGAGACTCGAATACTACGAAATACTGAAGGAAGCCGTAGAGTAAGATAAAATTTTTATTTATTAAATTTATTTTAACAATTTTGATTTTAAAATATGAATTGTAAAATTATTCCAATCAAAATAAAAATGTAACGAAAATTAGCTTTCGGCTCTCTTTATTCCGATTTCGACCTTCATTCCTTCGATGTCCCACTCTTTGATGTAGCCTTCTCTCGGCTTACCAAATTCGAGTTTCACGGAGCGAGTTTCGTGCTTTATGTAATCCACCCAACCTTCCACGAGCTTAGGATCGATGTCTACAACGCTCTCTATGAACTCCTCAACATTAAGATCGAGCTCCTTTCTCATCTCCTGTATCCTTCTCACGACTTCTCTCGCAAAAGCTTCCCTCTTCAACTCCTCATCCAACACCGTGTAGACGTAAACGACTCCTTTCGAGAATTCGGAATACTCGTAGCCTTCGGGAATCTTGTATTCCACGATCAGAGCCTCATCTACGCCGAACTTCATACCGTCGAACTCTATCTCACCCTTGCTCAGAATATCGGCTATTTCGTCCTTACTCAAGCCTTCGACGAACTTGGCGAAGTCCTTAATCCTTCCCTTGAGCTTCGGACCCAATGCCTTGTAGTTCGGCTTGACAACCACATCCTTTTCAAACTCCTTGACTACTTCAACTTCCTTGACGTTGCACTGAGTCTTGATTATGTCCTCAAGCTTTCTTACGGCTTTCTCAACGTCTTCATCTTTAGCCTCGATTACGACCTTTCTCAACGGCCATCTCAGCTTTCTCTTAGCCTTCTGCCTCGCGTTGCTGACGGCTTCGAATATCTCCCTGACAACATCCATGCACCTTTCAAGCTCCTCATCGATCAAACTCTCATCCGGCTCCGGATAATTCTCGAAGAATATCGACTCCTCCGCTTGCTTGAACTCCTTTATGAAGTGCTGGTAGATCCATTCAGCCAAGAACGGAGCGAATGGAGCGATTATCTTAGCTGTCTTCTCGACGATCCTAAGGATGGTCGTGTAAGTTGCCAACTTTGCCGGAGAATCCTTCTCCTCCCAAACCTTCGGTCTTATAAGCTGGATATACCACCTGCTGAAATCTTCGACGACGAAATCGAAGAAAGCCCTCACAACCTTATGGAGGTGGTAGTTCTCCATAGCTTCAACCGCAAGCTTGTTAAAGCTTTCGAGTCTCGAAAGGATCCATCTGTCTTCTACGCTCAAATCGACTTCGCTGAGAGGCATCTCCCTATAATTGTCGAGGCTCATGTATGTGTAGGCGAATCTGACTGCGTTCCAGTAGATGTTGAGCATCCTTAGAACGTTCCTCGCATCCTCCCAGCTGAAACGTAGATCCTCCCAAAGGGCCGATGAGAGAACGTAAAGTCTGAATCCGTCAACGCCTATTCTTTCCACCACTTCCTCCGGCTCGACAACGTTGCCCAAGCTCTTGCTCATCTTCCTACCCTGCTCATCGAGCGTGAATCCGTGCATTAGCACGGTTTTGTATGGTGCCTGCCCAAACGCTATTACGCTCGCACCAAGTTGAGAGTAGAACCATCCTCTCGTCTGATCGTGCCCTTCGGTTATGAAATCCGCCGGCCAAATCCTTCTGAATTCGTCTTCGCTCATTTCAAACGGAAACTTCAGCGTCCCCCAGCTTGCGACACCGCTGTCGAACCATACGTCGAAGACGTCCTTGACTCTGCGCATAGTTCCTCCGCATTCGCATTCGAAGGTAACCTCGTCAATCTTCGGACGGTGAAGATCCAAATCGTTCTCCCAAGGAACCTCCTTTATGCTACCTACAACCTTCCACTTCCCGCACTTCTCGCAAATCCAAACCGGAATCGGGATTCCCCAGTAACGCTGTCTGCTTATGCACCAATCCTTAGCGTTGCTTACCCAATCCTTGAACCTCGAAGCTCCGGCCCATTCGGGAACCCATCTAACCTTGTCGATTTCTTCGAGCATCTTATCCTTAAGCTTCGACACAGCCAAAAACCACTGCTCGGTCGCACGGTAAATAATCGGCGTCTTGCATCTCCAGCAGTGCCCGTATCTGTGGATAATCTTCTCTTCGGCTAAAAGCAAACCCTTACGCTTTAGATCTTCTATTATGACCCTGTTGGCATCAAATACGTGCAATCCGGCATACTTCCCGGCTTTATCAGTATAAACGCCTCTATCGTCAACCGGATTGAATACCTCCAAACCCACTTGAATACCCAGCTCGTAATCCTCCAAACCGTGTCCGGGTGCTACGTGAACGCAACCGGTGTTTTCCGCCGTAACGAAGTCAGCCGTATAAACAGCGTGCTTCCAATTGCTCTGAATCGGCACCTCATCCGCGAGTGGATGCTCATACTCAAGACCCACCAAATCTTCGCCCAAATAAGTCTCGACGATCTCCCACTGTTCGTAACCGCCCTTTCTGAGCACGTCATCGGCTAAATCCTTAGCAAGGATCAGATATTCGATTTTCCCATCCTTCAAAGCCTTGAATTTGGCGTATTCGAGAGAAGGATGAACTGCAACGGCCATGTTAGCCGGCAGAGTCCAAGGCGTCGTCGTCCAGATTACTATATACGTATCCTCCCGACCCTTAACCGGGAACTTGACGTAAATTGACGTATCCTCCTTATCCTTATATTCGACTTCGGCATCGGCCAAAGCCGTCTCGCATCTCGGACACCAGTTCACGACCCTCAGCTTCCTCTCAAGCAACCCCTGCTCGTGGGCACGTTTTATCGTCCACCATGCGGAATCGATGTATTCGGCTTTTATCGTCATATACGGATTCTCCCAGTCCATCCAAACTCCCAAGGCTTTGAACTGCTCAGTCATCATGTCCTTATTCTTCAACGCGTATTCCATACACTTAGCAACGAACCTATCGATCCCGTAGCTCTCGATGTCCCTCTTCGTTTTAAAGCCGAGCTCCTGCTCAACCTTAACCTCGATCGGCAATCCGTGCATATCCCAGCCCGGAGTGTCAGCGACTCTGTAACCGCGCATTCGCTTGTATCTTAGAATGGTATCCTTTATGACCTTGTTCCAAGCCGTTCCCAAGTGAATTCTTCCGGTGGTGTAAGGAGGGCCGTCGACGAAGAAGAACTTTTTATATCCTCTACTCTTAACCTTCTGATAGATTTGATGAGCATTCCAGAACTCCGCGATCTCTCTTTCTACATCTTTGGGTGAGTATATACTCGGAAACATGCTTTTTAAGCTTCGGCAGACGATTAAAATACTTATCGAATAAGACGATCTATCCGTCAAAGTTTTCTGGGAGAGACCCCGAACCGAACGGGCGACTTTGGGTCAGCGGGTTCGAGTTCTTCATCGCTAATGCTCAGCGTAGAGCGACCATCATCATCAAAACTATTAGTCCGCCGGGGATAATAAACTTTGAGGATGATGAGACCGCCAGAACCTGAGCTAACGCAATGATGACCGTGGAACCCTCTGATCAACGAACCGCCTTATCTTAACCTTCAGCAGGGATAGATAGCCTAACTCGATCGATGCAACTCTGTTGAACTTCACCCTGTCGACATCGATCTTATCGCACAGATACGTCACACAAGCTCCCTCCCTCGCTCTAAGCCTGCACCCATTTTCACCGCAGAAGAAGCACAGATCGTCCCTGTATCTCTCCTTCGGCAGATCCACTCCGAGCAGTAAGTTTATTACCAGAGTCGTTTCGTCGTATACATCTTCGACCCACCTCTTACAGCAACTTCCCGTTTCCAATGCACATCGCCTGCATGTCTCCGTAATTCCGACCGAACGCATAAACTCCCAAGTTCCGTCTATCGCCTCGTTCAGCTTGCGCAGTTCATCCTTCCATTTTCTACTCAAGCTTTCTCCGAACAGATCGTAGATCTTCTCAGCGAAAGAGATCTTGCGTTCGATCACAATGTTAAAAAGGGATCGAGCATATATAACTGCATGGAAGTTCGAACTGGCAGAAGGTTCGAATTCGAAGCCTTCAAGAGTTGCATTTCTAAAAAGACCAAATTCGTCGTATCGATTTTATACACAACCTTCGCCCTCTTCGGAGCAGTTTACGTAAGAACGCTGATTTCAAAATACGGATTGAGTTGTTACTCTATTTACTGGATCGCTTACTTCATATACGTGCTCTTCATCTATCCTATCGTTTTGCTCTACTTCAAAACGAGACCCAAAACTTACAAGGTGACGATGGCTGGAATCATCATCGACGGGCAGAAGATCAAGTGGAGGAACTTCAAAAGGATATCGATCGAAGATGACCGCATAGTTCTCGAAAAAACGTTCGGGGATTCGCTCGTAATTCCGATAGAGCTGAAGGACGATATATTAAAGTTCGCTCCGAGGGAATTGGTCAGAACGGGACTCTCTCATCACCGATCAGCAAGGAGGTCCGTCATCATCCCATCTAATCTATCCTGAGTATCCTTATAGTATTTGTCCCGACTTCCGCTGGCTTGCTCTCCGTGATCATCACCGTGTCGCCTGATTCTATCAACCCCAGATCTCTCAGAAATTCTACGACATCGCCCTCGTCGAAACCACCTTCGATCAAAAACGGCTGAACGCCGTATGAAAACATAAGCCCGCTACAAGTTTTTTCGTTGTCGCTGAATGCAAGTATCCACTGCTTCGGCTTGAACCTCGAAATGAGTCTTGGCGTTCTACCCGTCTTTGTCGGAGTTACTATGAACTTCACATCGACTATCTTCAAAGCTTCTACTATTCCGACTGAGATCGCATCCTTTATCGTTCCGCCCCTTCTTATCTCATCGATATCCAAAGTCGGTTTCAGGTAAGATTCGGTCGTTTTTGCTATCTTCACCATCATTCTAACCGATTCCACCGGATACTTGCCGACCGCCGTTTCCTCGGAAAGCATCACCGCATCGCTTCCGTCCAAAATCGCATTAGCAACGTCCGTCACCTCAGCCCTCGTGGGCATCTTGTCGATCGTCATCGATTCGAGCATCTGCGTTGCCGTAATTGCGGGCTTTCCTTCGTAGTTAGCCTTCCTGATCAGCTTTTTCTGAATTATAGGGAGTTTCTCAATCGGAATTTCGACGCCCAAATCACCTCTTGCAATCATTATGCCGTCAGAAGACTCCAGAATCTCGTCGAAGTTCTTGACTGCATCGACCCTCTCTATCTTAGCTATTACGAACATCTCCGAACGCTTTCGAATGAACCTCTTGACCTTGATTATGTCGTAAGCGGAACCTACGAAGGAAACCCCGACGGCATCGAAACCCAAATCGATCATGAACTTCAGGATCTCGAAATCCCTTTCGGTTAGAGCTTCTAACGGGAGATCGGCTTTCGGAACGTTTATTCCCTTTCTGCTGAAGAGTTTACCCCCAACCAAAACCCTGCAGATCACGTCCCCGTTTTCGACGTCTTCGACCTTCAGTTTGATGTATCCGTCGTTAAGGTAGATCACATCCCCCTTGCTCACTATCTTCGGAAAATCCTTGAACTCAACCGGAATTTCGGAGTCGTTTCCTTCAACATCTCTCGTAGTAAGCACGACTCTCTGACCTTTGTTCAGGATTACCGGCTCCTTCTCAAGCTTTCCGATCCTTATCTTCACTCCGGGCAGATCGCCCAAAATCGCAACCCTTCTCTCAAGCCTTTCGGAAACCGATCTTATCCTCTCTAAAACCTTCTCGTGCTCTTCGAAAGTTCCGTGGGCGAAGTTTATTCTCGCAATGCCAACTCCAGACCTTATAAGCTTTCTCAAAACTTCCTTAGAATTTGATGAAGGGCCTATGGTTGCGATTATCTTGGTCTTGTGACCGGGAAGCATTATCTAATTTTGAAGATTTCAAAAATTAAAAGTTATCTGAAGTATCTCAGATCTTCGTCGCTCTTCCACTGTTGCATTGCCGCCTCCTGCATCTCCTTGATCTGGGCGATCAGCTTCTCCATCTCCTTGGCTCTTTCATCCAGCGCTTCAACGCTTACCTTGAGGTTCAGCATCTTCATTAACACTTCAAGCACGGCTTTCGCACTCTTCGGATCGACCATGTAGCCGGATGTGACTCCCATAAGACATGCCGCTTCTATGCCTTCAAGCTGTGAAACGCCCAAAAGCAAACCGGAAGCTCCTATTATTCCACCGCTCGGCTCCCCTCTCTCAATCTTTACTCCGTAACTCTTAAGCTCCTCCACAAGCTTTAGACTGTTCGCCGCTCCGATTACGTAGGGCTCTTCTACGAGCTTGCCGACTCCGTAGCCTCCGAGCGTATATATCCTCACCGCTCCGAACCTCTTTGCTACTTCTATGTATGCGTTTACCAATTCGAAGTGTCCCTCGCCGTTCATGCTCTGAAAGTCGCCGACGAGTATCAGCAAGTCCGGAGATTCTCCATCGGATTTGTAAGCGTAAACCTCGTTTTTCGGCAGTCTTATAGTTCCGTCCTCGTTCACCATGACTTGAGGCGGGAAGTGGTGCGAATATATCTCCACCACCTTTTCAGCCTTCAGTTCCTTAACGAGGTGATCCGCCACGAGCTTTCCTACATGCCCTATACCGGGCAGACCTTCGATGAATATCGGTTTTTCCAAGCCCACATCTTCGGGCTGTTTCAAAAATCTGACGTCAACCCTCTTCAGCATGATGCCACCTCCCTATATTGAAAAAGCCCACCTCCTTTCTGAGCTTCCTCCTATACTTACCGTAGGGATCCTCTGGAGAGAATTTCGGCGGAATGGGCATGTAAGTTTTGTTTCCGCATTTCGGACAAACGTCTTTGAGAGTGTATGTTCCGCACTTCGGACACTTTCTCATTCTGACCTTCATGCCGCCTCCCTCACGAAGTTACCGTAACCGCCGAGCTTCTTGATAGTCCTTAGAACCCTATTGACAGCATCCTTAAGCGTCTTCTCAGCAACTTTGTAGTCTTCGGCTTCGATAACTATCCTATACTTCGGAGCACCGATGTATTCGATTTCTATCTTCACACCGTTCTTCGCGGCTTTGTAAGCTTCCATCAGAGCTTTCTTTATCCTTTCGATTCCATCCGGAGCCAAACTTTTAAGCTCGAAGTATCCCCTAACCTTAACCCTCGGAGGCTTAACGTTTTCCCTCGCGATCTCAGCTATCGCTTTTGCGAGTTCCTCACCAACTATGGGAACGAGAACCTCGTAACCCTCAAATGCCGCCTCTTCAAAAGCTTCGTAAACTGTATCATACTCTTTGATCAGCTTTTTACCGACCTTAACGAGTTCCTCGTGACTCAAACCCACTTTTTCTCCGGCGATCTCAAGCCACTTGAACGCTCTAAGCTCGCTTTTCCACTGTTGCAACTTCTCCTTCTTCTGCCTCTCCGTAACGTCTTTAATCGACAGATCTATGTGTCCCCTCTTCGGATTCACGCTCAAAACCTTGCAAACGACCTTCTGCCCCTTCTTGACGTGATCTCGGATATCCTTAACCCAACCCGGAGCGACTTCGCTGATGTGAACCATTCCCTCTTTATCCTCATACTCATCCAAAGAAACGAAAGCACCGAAATCGAGAACCCTCGTAACCGTTCCGATGACTATCTCACCGGGTGAGGGATAACCGTCCCTCTTTATTATCAACTTTTGTTGCTCCTCGCTCATCCCAACTTCATCTCCTCGATGGAATTTAAACCTTGTCATGCGACGTTGCCGAGCGGGATGCACCAAGATACACGAAAACGCCCCAAGATTATGCGGACTCTGAAAGGTTTTAAAATCGATCGTGAGATTTCGGCATGATGAACGGAGACGTCCAGAAGATCATAGAGGAAGCTCTATCGCTTGTAGTTCCGAGTGAAGAGGAGATGAGGAAGGCTAAGGATGCCGAGACCGAGCTCAGAAGGAGACTCGATGAAGTTTTAAAGAACTACCCCCACCTCGAATACAGGTTTTTGGGGAGCTACGCGAGGAACACTTGGCTAAAAGGAAATTTAGAGATAGACGTCTTCATACTCTTTCCCGAAGAGACTCCCAAGGAGGAACTCGAGAGAGTCGGTTTGGAAATCGGAAAGGCTGTGGTGGATGAATACGAGCTCAGATACGCCGCCCATCCATACGTTCACGGGATCGTTAAGGGCGTCGAAGTTGATGTAGTTCCGTGCTACAAGCTTAAATCGGCTGAGAAGATAAAATCCGCAGTGGACAGAACGCCTTTCCATCACGACTGGCTTAAGGACAGAATAAGGGGAAAGGAGAACGACGTTAGGTTGCTGAAGAAGTTTTTGAAAGTAGCCGGAATATACGGTGCGGAGTATAAGGTCAGGGGATTCTCCGGATACCTCTGCGAGCTTTTGATCGTTTTCTACGGCTCATTCTTGGAGGTCATAAGGAACGCAACCGAGTGGACGAGAAACACGGTTATAGATGTTCCGGCCGGTAAGGTTTACAGAAGGAAGGGGGAATTCTTCGTCATCGACCCCGTCGATCCGAAAAGAAACGTCGCGGCGAATCTGAGCTTGGATAACCTTGCTAAGTTCGTCCAGCTTTGCAGGGAGTTCCTGAAGAAACCCTCCCTTGACTATTTCGTCGAGAAAGAGCCTGAAATTCCGAGCGATGAAATCATCGCAGAGGAGATAGAATCGAGAGGAACGGGGTTGTGTGCCGTGGTGTTCGAGAAGCCGAACATAGTTGAAGACAACCTGTATCCCCAGCTTGAGAAAGCTTGCAGAAGGATCAACGATTTTCTCAGAAGGGAGAACTTCCTACCTCTCAGAGCGGGATACTTCGCAGACGAAAGCAAGTGTGTGTTGATGTTCGAAACCCAAGTAAGAGAACTCTCAAAGATAAGAAGGCACGAGGGGCCACCTTTCGAAGAGGAAGAGCACGTTGAAAGATTTCTTAGGAAGGAAAGAAAGTATAAACCGTTCATAGAGGGCGGAAAGTTTTGGGTTTACGTGGAAAGAAAGAATTGGAAGGTTGAAGATGCTATTTCCGATTTGATAAGAAGAGAGTGGAGATCAATGGGAAAAAACGTCGGAGAGATGTTGAAAGAAGGATTTGAAGTTTTAACCGGCAAGGATGTCTTGAAAGTCGAAGGTAGAGGGTTCAGAAAGTTTCTGGTCGATTTCCTCTGTCTTCAGACCAGCGGTTGAATTAAACCTTTATAAGTAGTATTGCCATCGACACTCCAATCACCGCTGGGATTATCCTTTTGATAACTACCTTCGGTTTTTCCTTCTTTAAAACGCCTTCAACTGTGAATGCGACTGTAATTCCTATAACCGTAGAGAGCCAGCCAACGAATCCCCTTGGCAAATCAACTTTTATTAAAAAGAGAGACGTCGTTCCGGCGACCACTCCGGCAATCAGAGCCATGGATGTAAAGAACAACGATCTACCAAGCCTTTCCTTCACCGCTACCATCTCCCAAGCTTCGGAAAAAGGAGCTCGATTTAAAGTTTGCTCTCGTTGAAAGAGCAAAAAGAAGAGTGCGCGGGCCGGGATTTGAACCCGGGCCAACGCCTCGGAAGGGCGTTGTCCTACCGGGCTAGACTACCCGCGCTCATTCGATATAACCTATCCGATGCTTAAAAACATTTCGCATGGTAAATTTTATTTTACGAGATAATTAAATGCCGGCATGAGCATCGTCGGTTGGGATGCCAGTCACGGGGAGTTCACAATCGAGGATTACTACTACTTCTCAAAGCTCAGGAAGTTCGCCGAGAAGGAGGATATCGAAATATACGAGATAAAAAACTTCAGTAAGCTCGGAGAATACGACGTGATCGTATTCAATTATCCGGAGAAGGATTTCAGGAGTCAGGAGGTAACCAGAATCAAAAGATGGCTCAAAGCAGGTAAGAGGGTAATCTTCGCCGCATACTACAGCAACATGGACGGCGTTGCGGAGAGGATAAACAAGGTTCTTGCCAAGATGGACGTGCCGGTGAGGATAAACAACGACGTTGTAATGGATCCCGAGAACAACTACGGCGACATACTCTTTCCCAAAGGAAAATACAAGGAGCACACCGTGGTTATGCCTTGCTCCGCTTCCGTTACGGCTAAGGACGGCGTAGTGGTTTCATCGTTCGAGACGGCTAAGTGTCACCCCACCGGACTTGAAAATCCAGCTTTCGGCGTTAAGCTTAACATGGGCGGCGAGCTGATAGTGCTCGGAACCTGCGTCTTCTGGGACAACTTTGCAATTGAGGTCGAAGATAACAGGGTCCTGGCCTTGGATCTGCTGAAGGTGTTTTAATCGGAATATAAAAATTTTTAAATATTATTTAGATATATTTTATTATTATTCGTAAAATACTATGCAAGCAACAGTCGTCCATACACTGAGGAAGCAAGGTAATACCAGATACTTTGTGAAAACAAAAATTAGATATGTTTGGTCCTTTTAATGGGGAAAAACCTTAGGAAGATACCTATCTCGATTGAGTGTAGTCTCTTTTGGTTACTTACATTATAAGTTTATTTTTATTTGATAATTTATCCTGCTTTCTCTATTATACATGATTCAACACAATTCAACACATCCGCACTGCATTGTAGCGGGAGTGGTGGGATTTATTTAGCAGGAAAAGATCAACCGCTAACGAAAGTGGCGTGGATAGAAGCGAACGTAACGCTGAAAATAGCCAAGGCGATGCTTAAGTCAAAAGGTATTTTGAAGGTTCAAGTTAATTCGGAAAATATGGAACAGGTAATAGAAGCGATATATGAGAAAGGAGTATTCAAACCCCTTAAAAAAGTAGACTTAAAGGAAGGGGAAAGAGTAAAGATAAGAATTGGGTCTTATAAAGGCGAGTGACATCTTATATCTCGCCGAGTTAGCTGGAGTTGCTAGTGCTGGTGTAGGTGCAGCGGCGCTCGTAGCGGCTGGTATAGGCGTATTAGCCTAAATGGTGTTAAAAGATGAGACCCTTGCTTCTAACCATTTATTTAATCTTTTTGGTAATTATACTTGAAATAATAAAGATGATCAAGCGGGAACTTAGAAAGTCAATAATGTTATACGTTATACAACTAATCGTTTTAATATTTTCATTTTTAATAATTGCTATATTTGCTATAAATAAAATATTTGCCCTTGTTCCAGTTTTAATAGCAATAGCGGTAACGATCGATTGGATTAAAAGTAAAAAGTTAAGAATTACAACTCTGGAACTAACTATATTTTTTTACTTCATTATGCTTTTAACAGGTTTAATTCTCATATTTTACGGGATGGTGAAAGCATGAACGATAAAGGAATAGATCAAAAGAAATTCGACGAAACTGTTACTAAAGGTATGAAATACGGTATTTCCGTAGGTCTACTAATTGGACTTGTAATAGCCATTCTGGAATACATAACCGGTGCAAAGGGTAAAATTGCAGAATACAGTATCGTCGTCCTTAGCGTTGCAGGCTTTATTATTTTCACAGTTTATTCAATATATATAATAATAAAATTACATTCTAAGAAGAAATTTTGATGTAAAATTATTCTCTTTCTCTTTACTTTGCTTTATTTTATCATTCTTAATTGGTTATTATAATATATTTTATTTTAGTAATATTAATTTATTAAAATTAAATAATTTAAACGTAATTAATAATAAATATTATATAATTACACCAACATTTATATCTATTTTGAAAACAAATATAGCAGTTATACTTCAGCTACTGATTGGAGCATTTCTTTTTGGTTCAACAACATTTTTAAGTTTGAGTATTAATGGCTATTACTTGGGTACATATACAGCAGTTGCAATACTAAATAACTCTATTAATGCGTTTTTAATATTAGTCCTACCGCACGGCATCTTTGAGATTCCGGCGATAATCATAGCGGGGGCGGCAGGCTTCAAAATCCCATACGAAATCGTTAGGTATTTAGCGGGCAAAAAGGAGCAGCCGCTAACGAAAGAAGACATAAAGGAGTATCTAACGCTTGCATTAATCTCCATAATTTTGATCGTAATAGCGGCGTGGATTGAAGCGAACGTAACGCTGAAGATAGCCAAGGCGATGCTTAAGTCAAAAGGTATTTGAAGATTTAAGGTAACTTAATGTCATGATAAAGAAGGTAATACAATTCAGGATATACAAAGGTGAGAAATACTACGTTGCGGAATGTGTAGATTTACCAATAGTAACGCAGGGGAAAACGCTGGATGAAGTTGTAGAAAACATCAAAGAGGCTATTGAACTTCACTTAGAGGGTGAAGATTTGGAAGAACTGGAAATTTCACCCCACTTTGCGGTTCTAATCAACATGGAGCTTGAATATGCCAAAGCTTAGAGTTCTCAGTGGTAGAGAGAAGTTGTAAAAATTTTATCGAAGTTTGGATTCGAGATAGTATCTCAGCGGGGTAGTCACGTAAAGCTAAGAAGAATACTACCAGATGGAACTAAACAAACTTTAACCGTTCCACTACACGAAGAACTCGATAAAGGCACTTTGAAGGCAATAATTAGACAAGCTTCGAGATACATTCCCGAGGAAGAGTTAAAACAATACTTTTATCGGTAATCAATCGCACACTTGAGCAGAGGAAACGGCTGTGATGCCTGCCATAAGTGTCGGAGAAGCATCATTCATGACAGAAATGACTGTTGGTGGATCGGAACTTAGTTAGATGATTACTTCTGCAGCCTTTACTGGACCAGTTGGATGGATTGCGGGTGCAATGGTAGTTGGCGCCATATTTTTTAACGAAGGTAACGGGGGTAGGATGTGAATACAATAGAGATATTCCAAATTTTTTTGATTGCTGTGCTTCTTTTAATACCCTTTATCATCGTTAGAAATAAAAACTACTGTAGAAAAGATGGAGAAATAAAATCAATTCAAGTTACCATACCAACGGCAATATTTGTAGCATCGATTCTAATTATGGATGAAATAAAGATTATTGAAAATCCTTTTATGAAGGTTCTAATTGCCATTTGTATCTATTTTACAGTATTTTATAT
>JALVJV010000011.1 GCA_027028145.1 Archaeoglobaceae archaeon
ATTATATATCTTAAGGGCAATGGAAATTCATTTATATTAATATTAAAATCTACATCTATTATACTATATCCTGCTTCTTCAAACATTTTTTTAGCTGTATGATATGTAAAGAATCTAATATGACCAAAATCAAGCAATCCTGCATTCTCATATTCAAATTTTCCTTTTAGTAAGTCTAATCTCATTTTCCAATTTGCAATATTTGGTATAGATGCTATAAGGATACCATTATTTTTTAAATATTTTCTTAACTTAATTAATACATTTTTAGGATTAAATAAATGCTCTAATACATCAGCGCAAATAATAATATCAAAATAATTTTCTGGATAAGGTAAATCGATATCTTCAATATCTCCAATAACAACACTATCTAAGACTTTTTCTGCTTCTTTTCCTGCTTTTTCTGATATTTCCACACCATAAACTTTATGACCTCTTTTTTTTAATTCCCTACCCAAATACCCCGTAGCACATCCAATATCTAGAATTATCGAAGGTTTGTTAGAGAATTTATTAATAAGATTAATAATTTTTTGATGTATCGAATTTTTGCTAAGGTTTAATGAATATACTACATGACTTTTTTGATCATAATAAGTTCTAACTTTCTTCATAATCCCACCATAGCTTCTTAGTTCTATTGAATCTCTTATCAGTTATTTCTTTAATTTCTTTAAAATTAATTAAACAAGCCTTAATATATATTTTTAATTCGGTAGTCCAGTTTTTCTTAAATTTTATATTAATACAATTTCTTTGAAATATTGATCTTAAATATTCACGGATAAGTATATGTAATATCTTAAATAATGGTAAATTCAGTAGTACAAATCTGATTTTATTCTTTTTCATTGTAAGTGATATTTCTTTTTTTATTTGCTTTGATGTAGAGCCTTCATAATGAACTACTGCTGTAGAGAGTAAACATACAATAATGTATCCCGCCTTTTTCACTCTGTAACAGTAATCTGCATCCTCATAATATGCTGGAAAGTATCCCTCGTCAAGCAGTCCTACCTTATCAATTACAGTTCTCTTTATTAATAAGCAAGCTCCGGTAATATAATCTGGATATGTGATTATATCATCGTAATTATTAATTTGGATTTGAACTCCATCACCACATTTATCAATATATGCACCAATATGCTGAATACTCCCATCTGGATAAATAAGCTTGCAACCAACTATTCCTATTTTTTTATCACTCTCTGCAACTTCAACCATTTTTCTTAACCAATCCTTTTGAATTATTAAAATATCATTATTTAATAGTAAAATATAATCCGGATTATATTTATTCAATGCATAAACTATGCCTCTATTATTCCCACCAGCAAATCCATAATTTCTATCCAAAGCTAGAACATCAACCCAAGGAAATTTTCTTTTCAAAAATTCCACAGAACCATCAGTACTACCATTATCGACGACAATTACCTTATAGTTAGAGTATTCTGTATTTTTCTTTAAAGATATTAAACAATTTTTTAAAAGATTTTTACCATTCCAATTAACTATTATAATTACAACCTTTGGATCATTTCTCATAGCTATACACCACATTTTTGTAGATTTTTAATATATTGCTTGCAGTTTTTTCCCAACTGAATTTCTTAGCTCTTTTTAAACCCTTCTTTTTTAAACTGTTTTTTAGGCTTTCGTCTGTTATAACATCATAGATGGCTTTTACCAATTCATCGATATTTAGGGGATTTACCATAATTCCTGCATTTCCTACAACTTCTGGTAAAGAGGAGGTATTTGATGTGATTACAGGACAGCCACAAGCCATAGCTTCTAAGGGAGGTAGTCCAAATCCTTCATACAGTGATGGATAGACAAACACTTCTGCATGAGAATAATAATATGGTAAATTCTCCTCCTGGACATATCCAGTAAAAATCACATCATTATGCATATCGAGTTTGTTAATAACATTTATTGTCATCTTACCAAATCTTTCTACTTCTGGAACTCCGACTTTTACTAATTTAACACCTCCAAATTCTTTAGGATACTTTTTCTTTAATTTATACAATGCTTTAATAATAGTTATCATATTCTTTCGAGGATATTCTGAACCAACGTAGAGTATATAAGGGTAATCAAGAGGTCGTTTATCCTTTCTAGGATAAAATATTTCATGGTTTACCCCGTTGTAAACAACTGATACTCTTTCTTCTGGTATTCCAAACAACTTACATAGGTCTTTTTTAGTGTTATTGGATATTGCAATAAAATGATTTACATAGTATAAATTCTTTCGCTCAAGAGCTAAAATCATGGGATGCTCCTTATGTTCGGGAAATTGTGGAAGATATGGAAGAAGATCATGAAATGTAAGTATAATATATTCAAATCTCTTTTTTAAAACAGATAAATATGGTAAAAATGAGTGAACAGGCAAATGTAGAATATCGCCACTTAAACCTAATGACTTAATGAAGAATGTTAGAGTTTTTTTAGCAAATATAATATGAGAAAATCTTACATCTAATAAATTCCAGTGAGGGATATCAATAGTAAACGCTTTTACATTCAACTCATTTGATCTTTTTACTAATTTTTTCATAGATCTAAATACATTATTCGCATATATTGAAAATGATGTATTTCCTCTTGGTATCAGCATTACGGAGTTTATCATGTTTAATTTCCACCGTAAATACTTTTTAACCTTTCTACAACATCATCCCAGCTCATTAGTTTTTTAACGTTAATGACCTTTCTACCAGCGACATCTTCAATTAGTCTAGCTAAATCATCAATATCAATTGGATAATTTACTCCAAAGACATTTTGATTATCTACCCACTCACGTAAAGCGGAGGTATTCGCAACTATGCATGGTGTTTTAGCCGCTAAAGCTTCGGCTACGACTATACCATAGGCCTCATACTTGGAAAGTAAAACTAAAACATCAGCTTTGGCATATCTTTTAATAAGCTCATTTCTATTTAAATTCTGATAAAATCGAATTCTATCTAAAACTCCAAGTTTTCTAGCCAATTTTATTAGATTTTGCCTATAAGGCCCTTTTCCAACAATTTCCAAAACATATTCTTTACCAAGCTTGGTTAGAGCTCTGATAACATGCTCAATACCTTTATACTTTTCTAATCTACCGACATAAAGAATAACTTTTTCACTTTGATCTTTTCCACGTTTAATTTTATCTACACATTTAAATTCGTCAAAATTTATTCCATTTGGAATAATGTAAACTTTTGATGAATATACTCTAAAATCTCTTAAAATTAAATCTTTCTCAAACTTGGATACACATATAATAGCATCGGATTTATCGAATATTTTTCTACCTAAGATTTTGTATGGTTTATGTAAGATATTTCTGGTAAAAGTATGTCCTTTTCCGTGATAATGGGGTGTAAAAATGAACTTACTATTATTATCTTTCGCTAAAGATGCAAATAAAGCAGGAAGGGCATGATAACTGTGCGCGTGAACTATATCATATTTATATAAATATTTTTTAAAGAATATATACATATCAAATGATATATGATACGCGTTTGAAGGTGCAAACGATTTAAATCTTCTGACAATGATTCCATCGATTTCCTCAACCTTTGGAAGTTTTCCCGTTGGATCTGTAGTTATAACCTCTATTTCAAAATCTCTAGCTAACCTTTTAGATATCTCATAAACGTGAGTTTCAACGCCTCCGATATGTGGATAAAATCTTGGACAAACCTGAGCGATTCTCATTAAGTTAGGCATTAAGCTTTTAACTATTTATAGTCTATTTTGGTCTTTTCAGCACTACTAAAGTTTTAAATGTTTATGAATGAACGCCTAAGTAGTAAAATTTAAATATAGAAATTTTAAACTATCTAAACTTCGAACTCAACTATATTTTACCGCTTCTTTTAAGCTTTCTTATTTTTTCCTTCAGACTATTTTCCTCTATCATCCTTCTCTTCTGCTTAGTTCTCCTTAAAAACTCTTTTACAACTAATTCCAGTTCCTCCTTAAGCTCTGGACAACCGATCTCCTCAAACCTGTGACTTTCAACATCATAGATGCCCTTACAGCCTTTATAAAACACCGCCACTTTATGTCTCTCAAATTTTGGATCGACAATTTTGCTCGAAAAGGATCCAAACGATTCTGCAAACGCGACCTTTGAAAAAAGTAGACTTACATCCACTCTATCATCGACGAACTTAATTACGAATCTTCTCAAATTTGCATGGGATATGTAGCCGTCAAACTTTGTGATTTTTCCATTTGGGATTTTAATAAAAAATGGGACTTTAATTAATTCGTCATCCAAAAATACACCGTGCCCTCCTCTGCCTCTTTCTCCCAGAAGTTGTCCGTGATCGCTGGTAACTATAACAAGAGAATTATCCAAAATACCTTTGTCATTTAAAACTTCCATAAGCTTTTCAAACTTCCTTTTAAGGTATCTAAGCTGAGCTTCGTATTCGGCTCTGACATTGTTCGATCTGTAGGGCTCATGAAGTTCCATTATGTTCATAAATATAAAAAACGGCTCTTTAAAGTTGGTTTTTCTAATCTTTTTTATGATTTTGCTTATTCCCTTCTCTTTTGGCCATCCACCAACGAAACTGCTAAGCTTTCTGTACGCGAATACTGCACACCCTTTAAATAGAAGTTTTAATTTCCTTTTCTTCAAAATGCTGATCAAAACTCCCAAAGGACTCTTTGTAAGCGTTTCTTCTGTAAGGTATCTAAGTTCATCTGGCTTAAGAAACAACCTATCTGGCACATTGCTGTTGAAGTAAATGTGGTCAAAATCTCCAAACCCAAATCTTTCCGTCAAAAATGCGTTAGCTATAAAAAGATACGTCGTATAACCCCTTCTCTTTAAATCGTTTACAAGGTTATCCTTAATCTTAAACTCAATCTTACCGACCTTTCTATTCTTGCTCTCATGAGCTCCGTGTTCACTTGGATACAATCCTGTAAGCATCGATGCATGGGCTGGAATAGTCCAAGGGGCAGTTGTTACTGCAAAATCCATTTTATAAAATCCGTATTTGCTCAGCACATCCCAAATTTCATTCGAGTAGTCGAGTCTTAGGCAATCGATAACTATTACAACTACATTCTTCACCATTGATAGGTTTTGCCAATAGTAATAAAAGACCTTCCATAGTTTATTAAAGTCTCATGACAAATATCTTAGTGTGAAAATAGCAATAATTGGACCATCAAAAAAATATCTATCTGGCGTAAGCTATTACACAATTAGGCTATCCAACGCTCTGTCCAACTACACCGATGTGAAGACTATACTGTTTCGTAACATGCTTCCGAAGAGGCTGTTTCCGGGATGGAAAAGAGTTGGAAAAGATCTAACCAAACTTGAGTTTAATAAGAGAGTAGAAGTTCACGAGATTCTCGACTGGAACAATCCGATTTCTTGGATTAAAGCCTTCAAAATTGCAAAAGATTGCGATGCCATAATACTGCAGTGGTGGACTTCGAGCGTTGCCCATATGCATTTTGCATTAGAATTTATGAATAGGCTGTCCGAGAAAATTCCTACGATTATAGAGTTTCACGAAGTTGTTGATCCTCTCGAAAGCTCAATAATGCCAATAAGGATTTATTCGAGAGTAATGGGAAGGCTCGTAAGGATGTTTGCGGATTGTTACGTTGTGCATTCGAATGCGGATAAAGATCTTATAAGTAAGGTCTACGGAATTCCAAAAAGCAGGATATACGTTATTCCGCATGGAATTTACGACCATTATGTCAAGATTGATAAAAACTTAGCAAAAGAAAAACTTGGAATAGACGAAGACTTCGTTATTCTATTTTTCGGGCTCTTGAGACCTTACAAAGGAGTTAAGTATCTCATAAAAGCATTTGAAAATCTTCCTGAAAATATTATAAAAAATTCAAGATTACTTATAGTCGGAGAAACTTGGGAAGACGAAGAATCGGTTGAACTTGCAAGGAGATCAAGGTATTCGGAGAAGATCACACTCATTAACAGATACGTGCCAGACAGCGAAGTTTCCCTGTATTTTTCTTCAGCCGATGTTGTAGCTCTTCCATATTTAAGGGCTTCTCAAAGCGGAGTTGCACACATCGCGATGGCATTTGGCCTGCCAATTGTAGCAACTCCCGTTGGTGGGTTGAAGGAATCTCTGGCTAATTATAACGGAACGATATTTATAAATCCTAAAGACATCGAAGCCTTATCCAAAGCCATTTTGAAGGTGTATGAATGCAGAAAAACCTACCGACCGCCTGAAAATTTAAGGTGGAATAATATAGCAAAGAAATGGGTTGAAATTATGTCAAAAATATACTTGTATTGATATTGACATTACTTCGATCTACCTCTCGCGGTTATTTAGTAATTCCCAAGATAATTCCAAAAGATTTACATAGATGAGATGCATCTCGATTATGAGATGCTCGAAGTCTTGAAACAGCTGGCTCTGATGAATGCCACGAAGAAGGTTCTGAAGATAAGCTCGAAGGAGTTGGCTGAGAAGATCGGACAGAGTGTGCAGACTGCCGCGAGAAAGCTGAAAGAGCTTGAGGATGAAGGACTTATCGAAAGAACGCTTACGAGAGACGGGCAGTTCATCGTAATTACGGAGAGGGGTAAAAAGATGCTTTATAAGGAGTATCTCGATTACAAGAAGATCTTCGAGGATGAGGGAACGATTACGATTAAAGGGAAGGTATTCAGCGGAGTTGGGGAAGGTCGTTATTACGTTTCCTTAGATGGATACAGAAAGCAGTTTATCGAGAAGTTAGGGTTCGATCCGTTCCCCGGCACTCTCAACCTAAGGATCCCCAAGGAACAGCTTTACTTCAGACGTAAGCTTGACGAGGAGGATGGAATACTGATCGAAGGATTCTCAACTCCGGACAGAACATTCGGTGAAGTCAAAGCTTTTAGGTGTAAGATTGGGGGCGTAGAGGGTGCGATAGTTATGCCAAAAAGAACTCATTATCCTGAAGACGTTTTAGAGGTTATAGCTCCCGTGAAGCTTAGAGACGTTCTCAAGCTTAAGGATGGGGATTACGTTGAAGTGGAGGTGATTCTATGATTGAATACGCTCTTAGGCACTTCAGAATGGGTAAGCCGGTTCTGATATACGATTTCGACGACAGAGAAGGTGAGACGGACATAGCCATTCCGGCGATAGCGGTAACTCCAAAGGATGTGGCGATGATGCGGATCGAAGGTGGCGGATTGATCTGCGTTGCTATCCATCCCATCGCCGCCGAGAAGTTGGGTTTACCGTTTATGCACGACGTTTTAAGGGTTGCGAGCGAGAAGATGCCGGAACTCGTGAAGGTTTCGGATGCTCACGATATAAAGTATGATTCCCGCTCCTCGTTTTCGCTTTGGGTGAATCACAGAAACACGTTTACAGGCGTAACGGACAGAGATAGAGCGCTCACAATCAGAAGGATTGGAGAGGTGGTTGATTACGTGATGCTGAACGGAAAGCGGTTCGACTTCGGAAGCGAGTTCAGAAGTCCGGGGCATGTTGCTTTGCTGAGAGCCGCTGATGGGTTGGTATACAACAGAGTAGGGCAGACAGAGCTTAGCGTAGCTTTGGCGGAAATGGCTGGTATCGCTCCAGCCGTCGCAATTTGCGAGATGCTCGATGCTGAAAGCGGAAAAGCACTTTCTAAGAAGAAGGCTAAGGAGTATGCCGAAGAGAAGGGCATCCCGTTCGTGGAGGGTAAGGAAATAGTGAAGTGCTACAAGGAGTTCAAGGAAGTCAGAATGAACATCTTTGAATAACCAAAAAGTATTTAATTTTTTGTTCAAGTTCTTGCGCATGTTTAAACTACCGTTTATCGTGAAATTGAACTGCGCGGGCGTTACTTCTCTGCTTTTGGTTTTGCTATTGGTTACAACTCCAGTCGAAGCATCACGTTTGCTTGAAGTATGCCCGAACCCCCTAAATTCCGAAGCCGAGTTCGTTAAGGTTTACGTCGATTCCAACTGCACTCTGAGCGATGGTGAAGGAAACGTAACTCTAAATAGATCTGGAACTTTTTACGTTGCGAAAAACAGAACGGATTTCTTCGAATCTTTTGGCTTTTATCCCGATTACGAGTTCGAAGGAAGGTTCGGACTTTCGAACAGAGGAGAGGAGATATACTTAATTCAAAACGGAAAAATCGTGGATTCTTTCGGCTGGAAGAACGCGGACAAGGGTTTGATATACTACCGAACTCAGAACGGCTGGGATTTTAAGTATCAGGATTGGACGAATTTCAGTCCGGTTGAAGATCACGTTTCCGGTATGGTTGTGGTATCCCCGACGAAGTATAAAATTAAAGCCGAATCTCTCGTTTTGGCTTCTTATACCCTAACGGATTCCAGCTTTATCGATTGCAATAATGTAACGATATTTTTGGACGGAAATCCGGTCGGCGGAGTTCCCATGAACGAGATGATCGTAGCCAAGAGATACAACGTTACTTTTCTCAAGTCGAGCTCTTATAGGCATTTTCACTGGAAGTTTGCGATCGCCGATGGAGATAAGGTAGTTATAACGACGGAAAATTGGAAGTGGAACAAAAGGGGATACATAGTCGAATTTGAAAGCGACAAAATCGCGAACTTCTTGAAATCCGTTCTAAACCACGATAAGATATACGCAACCGAAGTCGGCAAATTCGGTAAACCTAAGCGTAGCTTTAAAGCGTTGAAAAACGGCGACGAACTCAAATTCAATTCAAGGGTTGAAGTCTTCGTTTTGCCGGATTGCAATCCGATCTTCAAGACGATCAATTCAGCAAAGAGAAGGTTGCTGATTCAGGCACCATACATGGATTTCGATTGGTTTTGGAAGGACAAGCCACTCCTCGATGCTGTAATTAACGCATCAAAGCACGCTGATGTTAGGATAATTTTATCGAGCGATGAGATTGCGACTAAGCGGTTTTTGGAAGATCTGGCAGAAGTTGAGAACTTGAATCTCAAAGTGAAGACCATGGATAACCTTCACGGCAAAATGATAGTTGCCGATGATGTCGCGGTAATTACATCTGCAAATCTGAACAAATATGGGCTAAAGCTGAACAGAGAAGTAGGAGTGGTGATCTACGATAAGAAGGTGGCGGACTTTCTTGCCGAGAAGTTCGACGAAGATTGGGGAACGAAGAGGGGAGAGAACTACTACTTAATCGCCGCCATGATAGTTTTGACGACGGCGCTAATTCTTACGCATGCTTTAATCAGAAGGCGGTGACGTCAAGCGCAACGGAAAATTAAAAAAGGTTAGAATTCACCGCCGCCGAACTCTTCTCCACCTTCGCCACCCTTCTCTTTCTCCTTCTCCAATCCCTTGGCGGCGATGACGTCGTCGATTCTCAAGATCATCACTGCAACTTCCGTAGCTGATTCGATTGCGTGCTTCTTGACTCTGAGAGGTTCGAGGACTCCCCTCACCTTCATGTCGACTACCTTACCGGTTTCGATGTCAACTCCGGCATACTTGTTGCCCTTCTCGTGTGCGGCTTTGAGTTCTACGAGCACATCGATTGGATCGAGTCCAGCGTTCTCGGCGAGGGTCTTCGGAATTATCTCAAGCGCTGACGCGAAGGCTTCAGCGGCCAACTGCTCTCTTCCGCCCAGCGTTGGCGCCCACTCTCTAATTCTAAGGCTCATTTCGATCTCCGGAGCACCGGCACCGGCAACTACCTTACCGTCCTCGAGTGCGCATGCTACGACCCTTACCGCGTCCTCGATGCCCCTCGCGATCTCTTCAACTACGTGTTCGGTTCCACCCCTTACGAGGATCGTCACGGCCTTCGGGTTCTTGCAACCGGTTACGAAGACCATCTTCTCGTCACCGACCTTTCTCTCCTCGACAAGCTTAGCCTCTCCTAAGTCTTCCGGCTTAACATCTCTCAAGTCGGTGAGTATCTTAGCTCCAGTCGCTCTCGCCAACTTCTCGATGTCGCTTTTCTTAACCCTTCTAACTGCCAATATTCCTGCTTTAGCCAAGTAGTATTGTGCCAAGTCGTCGATACCCTTCTGGCAGAACACAACGTTAGCTCCGGCTTCGACGATCTTATCTACCATCTCCTTGATCATCTTCTCCTCCTGCTCGATGAACTTCTGCATCATCTCTGGGTCGGTGATTCTGATCTTCGCGTCGATCTCGGTCTCTTTCACTTCGAGGGCGGAGTTCAGCAACAGTATCTTAGCGTTTTCGACCCTCTTCGGCATTGCCGGATGAACGACCTCCTTGTCGAGAACGATACCATCTACGAGCTCCGTATCTTCAACGGCACCACCCTGTCTCTTCTCGATCTTTATGTGGTCTGTATCTGCAACGATCTTGCCGTCCACCTCTTCGGCGATCGTCTTTACGGCTTTAACAGCGATCTCAGCGAGCCTTTCGAGAGCTACTTCAGCACCCTTTCCGGTCATGGCGGTCATCGCGATCTTCTTCAGTATCTCGTCGTCGTCCCTGCTCACGGGGATAGCGATCTCCTCAAGGACTTCCGTAGCCTTCTTAGCCGCCATCCTGTAACCGTTTGCGATGATCGTCGGATGGATGTCCTGATCGAGCAACTCCTCGGCCCTCTTGAGCAGTTCTCCAGCCAAAACTACCGCTGTGGTAGTTCCGTCTCCCACTTCGTTGTCCTGAGCTTTAGCAACCTCGATTATCATCTTTGCAGCCGGATGTTCTACATCGATCTCCTTGAGAATCGTAACACCATCGTTCGTGATCACGATGTCACCCAAACTGTCGACGAGCATCTTGTCCATTCCTCTTGGACCGAGTGTTGTTCTTACAGCTTCTGCAATAACCCTCGCGGCCATTATGTTCATCCTCTGAGCGTCCCTACCCACCGTTCTCTGTGTTCCCTCCTTTAATATTAAAACGGGGGTTCCCTGCAACGTAGCCATCCGCATCACCTCCAGTGCTATTTTGTGTGGATCAGTATGTCTATATAAGTATTTCGGTCGTGTGGGGTCAGGTGTTGCTCTTAGGTAGCATTAATAAATTTCATCTGATGATCGCTATCTGATGAACATCCTCCTCGACACTCTCAGATTTCTGGCATCTACGATTCCGATAATAGCTTTGGCGAGCTATCTGGTTTCGTATTCCATAAATAAAGGCATCATGGAGAAAATTTCTGCAAAGATTGAGCCGTTGCTTAGTAAGCTCAACTTGGATCAGGTTACGGTTGCTTCCGTGGCCGTTTGCTTCGTAAGTCCGGTTGCCGCATATTCTATGCTCGCTCAGGCTTTTAAAGAGAAGAGGATCGACGAGAAGGAAGTGATAGCGGCATCCTTTCTAAACTCCTTTCCGGCTACCTTCAGCCACATATACTCCTTCTTCATACCTTTCGTCATACCCGTCTTGGGATGGGCCGGCGTAGTTTACACGGCATTGAGAATGCTCGTTGCGATAATTAAATCCGCGATAGGCTTCGTCTTAGCTCTGAAGTGGAAGGACAGACGTGAGGTGATAAGGAGGGAGATCGAGCATCGCAAAGTAGATCCGCTGAAATCTACGTGGGACAACATAAAGAGGGTAACGCCCATAATGGCGGTAACATACATGCTCGTCAGTATTCTTTCGGCTTACGGATTCTTCGACAGCTTTAAAAAAATATTCAGCTTTATGCCCTTTGATCCAAACGTAATAACGGTTTCCGCAGTTGAATTCGTAAACGTTAGAGCGGCAGTCGTTTTAGCCGCGGGAATGCTTGACAGAGGTGTTCTAACCCCAAAGTGGGTTGTAATCGGATTGATACTCGGGAATGTTATAACCTTCTCTACGAGGTTCGTTAAGCACTCTCTACCCCTGCACGTCTCCTTATTCGGAAGGTTGGGTGTGAAGATTGTTGTTCTCAACGCTTTAGCGACATTGATCTTGGATATAATTATAATAGCCTTGCTCCTGTCGTTGCCATAAATTTATATCTCCTAACGTCTACGATTTTTCATGAGCGACAGAACCGTAATGGCCATTGGAGTAATCGTCGGATTCCTCTTCGGCTTCAACGGAATTGCAATGCTGTTCAACTTGCTCACGCACACTCTCACAGAAGCTCAAGCCCAGCTTTCTCAGATCAGCACCGTCTCAACGCTCGTATTGTTCTTGATCGTCGTTGGAATCATAATTAAAGTAAGGGTGCTGTCGTCGTTGATAGTAGGCGCTGTGGTTGGAGCGGTGCTCAACTTGCTACTTGAGATGAACGGAATTCACGTGATGAACATGATATACTCGGCTATACTCGAATTTCTAAAGATTCACTAACGCATCCAAAATTTTTCGAACCTTATTGGCTTCCAACTGTCCGGGAGCTACGGATTTGCTCACCGTGCAGTAGATGAACGGCGAGCCCAGAAATAGAGCCATTACCCTCGTCCAAGCGAACTTTTCGCCCATCAGAAACGCTACAAGGTTTTCGTATTCGCACAGCAGTTTAACGATAGTAAGGACGTCTCGCTTGTCTTTTCCCATCGTCGCTATCTTGAATATGTCACCTCTCTTGGATTCAACGAGATCTCTCAGGTATTCGTAATCCGGCGTTTCTTTGAAGTTGTGATAGGACTCTATCACTTTGCATCTCATAGCTTCGAACCATTCATCGGAAACGTCGTTTTCCAAATCGACGTAATCGGCATGAACGGAATACCTCGCCAAAGTTTTCAACCTTCGGTCTTCGTCTCCAGAATACTTCCCGCCCTCTTGCTGTCTTCGGATCGTAACTATTATCGGCTTCCCTATGCCTTTGAGCTTGTTTTCGTCCGGGAACGTAGAAAAGAGATCGAGCCTCAATTCTATAACGTCGGCAACGTTCATAGCCGCGACTACATCCGCAAAACTTGAAGCCGAGACTACGATTTTCACATGATGGAGTTAGGATTGCTGTTAAAAAATTTATTCGAATTCTATCGTGGCTGGTGGTTTCGGCGTTAGGTCGTAAACTACCCTCGTAACTTCGGGAATTTCGGACGTGATCCTTAGGGTGATCTTCCTCAGCTTATCGTAATCTATTTCGAGCACATCGGCCGTCATACCATCTCTCGAATCCACAGCCCTTATCGCGATTACGTAGCCGTAAACCCTAACGTCACCCTTAACACCGGTGGCTTTACCGATTAAAGCGGCAAAAGCCTGCCACTTCTTGTAATCCTTCAATTCCTCCTCCACGATCTTCGTAGCCTTCCTTACTACCTCAACCTTCTCCGGCGTAACCTCGCCGACTATTCTGACAGCCAATCCCGGCCCGGGGAAAGGCATCCTCTCGCAGATCTCCTCCGGCAGTCCCAAATACCTCGCGACCTCTCTGACTTCATCCTTATAAAGCTCTCTAAGGGGCTCTATTACATCCTTAAACTTATACTTGGTCGGAAAACCTCCGACGTTGTGATGGCTTTTGATTCCACCCTGACTTTCGATTATATCCGGATATATCGTTCCCTGAATAAGATACTCCGCCCCGTGTTCTTCGGCAACCTTCTCAAATATCCTGACGAACAACTCGCCGATGATCTTCCTCTTCTGCTCCGGATCCGTAACACCCTTTAAAGCTTTGAAGAACTCCTCTCTTGCATCTATGAAGACTAAACCCATGTGTCCGAAGATCTCCTTAATTCTCTCCGGCTCCCCTTCCCTCATCAACCCCGTATCGACGAATACTGGGATCAATCTATCTCCTATCGCTTTGTGAGCTAAAACTGCACAAACGGAACTGTCGACACCGCCTGATAGAGCTATTATCGCTTTACCGTCTTTAACCCTCTCCTTAATCTCCTCTATCGCCTTCTTTACGAATTCCTCGACGTTGACCATGTTTCAGAGTCTTATTGGGGTAATAAATGATTTTGCCTTACGAGTTGCTCAAAACGTTGCCGAGATCACCGAGCGAATGGAGACTAAATACGGATGCTTCGGCGATATTGGAAAATGTGGGAGCGTTAGATAACTTCAACTTCTACATCTGCATCTACCATGAATGTGCTCTACCCAATCTCCGCAAGCTATTCGTTCGCAACCGTCCAAGCTACCCTTCCATTCGTAAATCCAAGCGCTTACGATTTCGCTGTTCTCAAGTTCCACATCAACCTCAGTCCTTTCGTATCCGCTTTCGTAGTAATCGAGTAACGGTATCTTGTCATCTGGAACGTCGTAAACCTCAACCACTATGCTGTCCTTCGGGTCGTCACTCTTAACCGCAAACGGGATGCGGGATGCGAACAGCTTGTATCCTCTAACCCTCCCCCTTCCAACGAACCGTGCGTTGATCAATCTAAGCATCACATGCGCTCCTCCTTTCCTTCTTAATGTTCCGTAAACCGCTACGAGCATTCGAACGATTTACGTTCGATCATCTTAATACTTTACCTTCTCGACACGAACCAGATTAGCCCGAGGAGTATCGCGATGAACGCGTATCCGAAAGCTACGATGACTTTGCCTGATATGAGGTTTAGGTTGTATAGCAATGCGAGAAACACCTCTATCGCTATGAAAAACTGGAGCACCGTCAGAAAAACGAACGATTTACTTCCGAAAGCCGGAAATCTCGTTATCATCGGCTCTATATAGCTTAGGAACGTCAGAAGTGGTGTTATGCACATGGCTATTATCGGAATCACCACGGCACCGATGAATTTATCCGAGTAGCTGTCAGGTTTTCCGGTTACGTCGAAGTGTATCGCAACCATGCTCGGAATTTTATCCCATAAGATCAGCGTTAGAATTAGATATAGGAATATCGGAACGATCTGAACAGTCAGATAGAACTTGATGCCTTCGATTCTGAGCGGCTTCGCTACTTGAACAGGGGTTTTCATATCTTCGATTTCGTATGTCTCCTTGGCAATTTTGTAGCTTAGAAACACGAGAACTGTTAAAGCGATCAGCAGAATCGCAAGAAAGGCGGAGAGTGGTATATTCAAAGTTAAGCTGATTATCAAAAGGATCAAACCCAAGATCGTAACGCAGATCCCAGCGAACGTGTTCGCCTTTCTCCATGCTTCCTTTGATAGATACGTATAGCCAAACCTAACTCCAATGTAGGGATTCGGTCTGTTTCTTAAAGCATACGTGAGAACTCCAACGACTATCAGAACAACCGAAATCATAGGCTCCGGATTCATATCACAACCCTCCAACCCTTTCAATTATCTCTTTTAACGTCTCGATTTCGGATTCGATCTCTTTCAAAACAATTTTACCCGATTCCGTAATCCTGTAGCACTTCCTCGGTCTAACGTCCACGATCCAAAAGCTCTCAACTAAACCGCGCTTTTGCAATCCCTTGAGGATATCGTAAAGCGTCCCCTCGCTCGGAACGAACTTACCTTCCGTTATCTCCTCTATCCTTTTCCTTATCGCGTATCCGTGCAAACTGCCGGATTCGAGGATCTTCAGGACTAAGTATGCGTATATCCCGGATCTTATCTCCTTTCTGAACTTCTTCACGACATCGTCCCTCATACCTCCTACTCCTATGCCTCGAACTTCGAGGCATATGTATTTAAAGTTTGCGCATCAACGTTGTTTGACGATGATGATTGGCGCGGGTTCTGATTGGAGATGATGAACGACTGACGGACTGAGAAATACCTTTAAATTCTATTGCGTATACCAACAATCGGGAGATGATGAATTCAGCCTTGGCTGAGTCGTGATGAACTCTGGCAGTCTGATCCTCACTTATACCGATACCGCTATATCGTTTTGGAATCGAATAGGGGTCGATGTTCAGGAGTGCCGAAGATTCCGCAACGGCCGGAGTTTTGGCGTTGTTGTTGGAAGTATCGGGAACGCCGAAAGCCGGAAACGTGGATAGGGATCACAACTTTCCCGATTTGAGATTCGAACAATTTTTGGCTTCAGCTTCGGCGGTATATCCCGTTTTTTTAAAGGATGCGAGGGGTGAAGGCTCTATCGGTAAACTCGTGCTCGAATCCGTAGAAAGATCGATGGCTTGGCATAAGGCTAAAAACGTCCATTTCGGATGTTTCATGCTCCTCATTCCTTTGATAAGATGCTGGAATTCTGGAGATGTCGGTAGAGCGGTGATAGAAGAGCTGAAGCGGACGAGCGTTGAAGATTCCTTGGCGGTTTTGAAAGCTTTTAGGCTGAGCAGTGCGAGGGTTATGGATGCTGAAGAGCTAAGCTTAACGGACGATGAAACAGAAAGGGAACTCGTAGAGCGTAACTTAAATCTCTACGACTGGCTTAAATACACTCCTAAGGAGAACATAGTTGCCATGGAGTTGCTGAACGGATACGAAATAAGCTTTAAGGGTAGGGACGTTCTACTTGAAACCTTCGCCGAGCACGAAGACGTAAACCTCGCGATAGTTTACACATACTACTACCTACTTTCCGAGCATCTCGATCCCCTGATCATAGCCAAGCACGGGCTCGATGTGGCTGAGGATGTTAGAAACAAAGCCGGCAAAATCTTGAACGAATTTGAAAGCTCTTTGGATGTCGGAATCTTGAGGGAGTTCGACGAGGAGTTGATATCTAAGGGCATAAACCCCGGAAGCATAGCCGATTTGACCGCATCTTCGATCTACTTAGCTTTAAGGGAGGGGTTGAGGTTTTGAAGTTGTCCGATTTCGGCTTCACCGATGGAATAAACGAGATAATAGCGATAACGTTCGGAGAAAGGATAAACACCGCACCGATCGGCATAATCGTAGAGGATGAAAACTCTAAATTCGCAAAAGCAAGACTTTATCCTTCGCATACGCGGAGGAACATCGAAGCCGGAAGCAGGCTCTGGGCTAACGTCATATACGATCCGATCGTTTGGACTTTAACCGCTTTCGATGATTTGGATGAAGGCTGGTTCGAAAGCTTGGATCCGCCGATAATCAGAGGCTCCTTGGCTTGGTGCGAGTTCGATGCTAAGCTTGAAGGCGAATTTGCGAGGCTTGAACTACTAAGAGGTGGGATAATAAGATCGGAAGTTAGAACCGTCAACAGGGGTTTCAACGCGCTTATAGAGGCGCTCGTGCATGCAACTCGCTACAAAATAAGCAGAGACGAAGAACTCTGGCGGAAGATCATCGAATGCAAGGCTATAGTGGAGAAGTGTGGTGGTAGAAGGGTGAGGGAAGCCTTCGAAATTCTCATGAAAGAGATCAGATAAGCTTATCTATCGTAAGTTCAACCTAAATCCATGAGATTTGCGATAATTTCCGATACGCACGACAACGTTCCGGCTATAAGAGAACTCATAGAAAGGCTTAAAAGCGAGAAAATCGAGTTCGTGGTTCACGCGGGAGATATCGTTTCTCCTTTCGCAATCAAGGAGTTCAAAGCTCTGAACGTAAAGTTATACTTCGCCTTCGGAAACAACGACGGTGAGAGAAGGCTACTTACGAAAATTGCGGATGAAAACGGCTGGGAGATAGGGGATATAGTGATATTTCCCATGGGCGATGGTGAGGGAGTGGTTTACCACGGAACAGATAGAAGAATCGTCGAAGTCCTGAGAAATTCGAAATACAAACTCGTCGTGCTCGGACATACGCACGAACCGCTTATAGAAAAGCTTGAGGATAAATACATCGTTAATCCGGGCGAAGTCTGCGGATACTTGACCGGCAACAGAACGTATGCAATATTCGATGATGGAGACATCAGCATCGTGGAGTTTTGATAAATATGGAAAAACTTATAGTCGAGTGGGATCGGGATGGATGTGCTAAGGCTGGTAAACTTGGGAGTTGAAGTGGATGGCAAAAAAATACTCGAAAACGTAAACTTATATATTCAGAAGGGGCAAACATTCGTTCTTTTCGGTCCAAACGGTTCGGGAAAGTCGTCTTTGCTCATGTCCATAATAGGGAACCCGAAGTATAAAATATACGATGGAAGAATTATATTTAAAGGTCAAGATATAACTTACGCGCCGACGGACGAGAGGGTTAAGATGGGGATGGGAATAGCTTTCCAAAATCCGCCGAAGATCGGAGGTGTCAAGCTTATAGACGTGTTGAAACACTGCGCGAAGCTTGGCGGAACGGAGGATAAAATCGAGGAGTTCGCAAAGCTCTTGGGAATGGAGGACTTCCTGCACAGGGATTTGAACGTCGGATTCAGCGGTGGAGAGGTTAAGAGATCTGAGTTGCTTCAACTCATGCTCCTAAATCCGGATTTCGTGATGTTAGATGAGCCGGACAGCGGTGTGGATTTGGAGAACATCGCGATAATAGGCGAAGCCATCAACAAGCTCTTGGAGAGGGATAAGCCGGCTGAAGAGAGGAGAAAGGCTGGAATAATAATAACGCACACCGGGCACATTCTGAATTACGTCGATGCGGATTACGGTGTGATTCTTTACAAGGGCAAAATCGTCTGTATGGGAAATCCTTTCGATCTGCTTAAGGATATCAGCGAATTCGGATACGAGGGGTGTGTGAAGAGATGCCTGAGGAGATTTTGAAGGAGAGACTCGAAAGCGTAGGAATAGAGATGGATCCGAAGAAGAGATCCGGTAGCTTTCTACTGCTCGATCAGGATGTCAAAAGCGTTGCTAAGTTCATGGAAGGACTCGAAATAATGCCGATTAAGAGGGCTTTGGAAAAATACGACTGGCTCGAAGATTACCTATGGAAGGCTGTGAAGGTGAAGGACGAGTTCACGAGGGAGGTTGAAGAGGACTTCAACGGCTACTTCATAAGAGCCTTGCCGAATGCTAAGGTCGAAATTCCGGTGGAGGCTTGCCTTTATCTGAGCAAGGTCAAGAAGCAGAAGGTTCACAACATCGTTATTGCCGAAGAGGGTTCGGAAATCAACATAATATCCGGTTGCACATCGCATCCGAAGGCGATGGGAATGCACATCGGAGTTTCCGAGTTTTACGTCAAGAAAAATGCAAAGCTTACATTTACGATGATTCACAGCTGGAGCGAAGACATTGAGGTTAGACCGAGGAGCGGAGTTATAGTTGAGGAGAACGGAACATACATAAGCAACTACGTTCTTTTGACTCCGGCCAAACTCGTTCAGATGTATCCCACAGCATATCTCAAGAGGAACGCTACAGCAGTTTTTAGCAGTATAGTTGTAGCGTTTAAGAACGCCACGATAGATATGGGAAACAAAGCGGTTTTGATGGAGAAGGGTAGCAGTGCGGAGATAATTTCGAGAACGATAAGCAAGGGTGGAAGGGTTATTGCGAGGGGTCATATAGTCGCTGAGGTTCCAGAGGTTAAGGGACATTTAGAATGCAGGGGGCTGATATTGGATGAAGGGGAGATTTTAGCTGTTCCGGAGCTTGAAGCTAAGTGTCCTAACGTCGATCTAAGCCACGAGGCGGCTATAGGGAAGATAGCGGAGGATGAGATATTCTATCTGATGTCGAGGGGTATGACGCAGGATGAGGCGACAGCTACGATAATAAGGGGGTTCATGGAAATAGACATCAAGGGGATTCCTCCGGCATTGAAGAGGGAGATAGATAAGGCGATAGAGTTGGCTGAGAGGGAGTTGCTGTAATAAGGATGATCAGGAAGGGAAAGCCATACAGCGACGAAGAGATAGCCGAAGTTTTGCATCCGCTCGTTAGAGAGTGGTTTTTTCAAAAATTCGAGACTTTCACACCTCCGCAGAGGTATTCGATAGTAGAGGCTACAAAAGGCAACAACGTTCTCATCACATCCCCGACCGGAAGCGGAAAGACTTTAGCGGGTTTTCTGCCGGTTATAAGCATGCTCATCGATTTGGCTGAGAAAGGAAAGCTTGAAGATAGGGTTTATGCCGTTTACGTTTCTCCTCTCAGAGCTTTAAACAACGACATAAGGAGGAACTTGGAAGAACCGCTTAAGGAGATCTACGAGCTTGCAAAAAATAAGGGGATAGAATTGCAGGAGATAAGGATCGCTGTCAGAACCGGAGATACTTCGCAGGAGGAGAGGCAGAGACAGCTTAGAAAGCCTCCGCACATACTCATAACGACTCCGGAAACGCTTGCGATAGTTCTGTCCAGCCCCAAGTTTTCTCGATACCTTACCGATGTCAGATACCTCATAGTCGATGAGATTCATGCGATGGCTGAGAACAAGAGGGGTTCGCATCTGACGCTTTCGATGGAGAGGTTTGAGAGATTGCAAAGCGGTAGGATGGTCAGAATAGGGCTTTCAGCCACGATACATCCGTTAGATGAGGTTGCGAGGTTTTTGGTCGGTTATGAGGGAGGGAAGGAGAGGGACTGCATAGTTGCGGATGTTACTTTCGAAAAGAAGATGGATATAAAGGTGATATCGCCGATAGATGACTTCTTTTCAGCTTCAGCCGAAGAGATCTCGCAAAAGCTATACAATCTGCTCGCTGAGTTGGTCAAATCTTCGAAGACTTGCCTCATATTTACGAATACGAGAAGCGCAACGGAGAGGGTTGTCTATCACTTGAAGAAGCTCTTACCGGATTATCCGATCAAAGCTCATCATTCGTCTCTTTCGAGGGAGGTGAGGCTTGAGGTTGAGGAGGAACTTAAGGCTGGAAAGCTCAAATGTGTTGTATCTAGCACCTCTCTTGAGTTGGGGATAGACATAGGTCACATCGATCTCGTCGTTCTCCTCGGCTCTCCTAAGAGCATAAATCGGGCTCTGCAGAGGATAGGCAGAAGCGGGCACAGACTTCATGAAGTAAGCGTCGGAAGGATAGTCGTGGTCGATCAGGACGATTTGGTCGAATGCACGGTTTTGGCTAAGGAAGCAATGGAGAGAAGGCTGGATAGAGTTCACATTCCGAAGAAGCCCCTCGATGTCCTCTGCCAGCACATAGTCGGCATGGCTGTCGAAAAGAAGTGGAAGGTTGACGAGGCGCTCAAGCTTGTAAGGAGAGCTTACCCGTATAAGGATTTAACGAAGAAAGAGTTTGTGGACGTTTTGAGGTATCTGTCCGGTAAGTATTCCGAGCTTGAGAAGGAGAAGGTTTACGGCAAGATCTGGTTCGATGAAGAGGCTGAGGAGTTCGGAAGAAGGACCAAGCTTCTGAGACCCATATACTACTTAAACGTCGGAACGATTCCGGATGAGGTAGCCGTAACGGTGATAACGAAGGACGGAAAGTTTATAGGTAAGATCGAGGAGGAATTCGCAGAAAGGCTCGTTAAGGGCGATATCTTCGTTTTAGCAGGCAGAACGTTCAGGTTTCTCGGTTCGAGGGGTATGAGCATAATAGTTGAAGAGGTTGAAGGGGAAAAGCCGACCGTTCCAAGCTGGTTCTCCGAGCAGTTGCCGTTGAGCTACGATTTAGCCTTGAGAATTCAGAAGTTCAGGGCTATGATGGATGAGATGTTGGATAGGTTGACGAATGAGGAGATCGACGAAGAAGATATCATCGGATACCTCATGAGGGAGTATAGAATAGAGAGGAGTTCTGCTAAGGCTATTTTCAGATATTTCTTGGAGCAAAAACTCTTCAGCGAAATTCCGACCGATAAAAAACTCGTTATCGAAGAATTCAAGGAGGACGAAATGTTCTGCTACGCCATTCACACGTTGATCGGCAGAAAGGCGAACAGCGCAATTTCGAGGGTGTTCGCTTATCGAATCGGGAAGATGAAAGATTGCAACGTTCAGATTGCCGTTACGGACAACGGATTTCTGTTGAAGTTACCCGAAAAGCTTGAGAAGCATGAGATCGTTGAGCTTTTCGATGTTAAAGACTTTAAGGAGCATCTCAAACGTTCTCTGGACAAAACCGAGCTTTTAAGGAGGAGGTTTAGGCACGTAGCAGTTCGATCCTTTATGATTTTGAGGAACTACCTCGGCAGAGAAAAGAGTGTCTGGAAACAGCAGATGAGCGCCGATTCTTTGCTCAAACTTTTAAAGAAGCACTTTCCGGACTTTCCGGTGCTTAGGGAAACGTATAGAGAAATCATGGAGGATTCCATGGACGTTCACAACGCCTTAGATTTCCTGAGCAAGATCGGGAGGGAGATCGAGCTTAGAATCTTGGAAGTTCCAAATCCGAGCCCCTTCGCTTTGAACATGTATCTGGTCGGTGAGGAGGATGTAGTTCTGATGGAAGACAGAAGGAAGGTGCTCAAAATGTTGCACGAGATGATTCTGAGGAAGATCGAGATGAGCGACTAACTTTTACCGTCGGAGTTGTAAGCGCTGATTTTTAAATCAAAAATTAACGTTAGCTACATATACTGTTGACGGTAGTTGCTTGTTATGGTCGACCCTTTCGATCACAGCGTTTATGTTTTTTATAAATACGCAGGGGCGGTTGAAGTTTTCGATTTTAACGGGAATTCTCTCCTCTACGCCGAGAGGGAAGGAACGAACAAGCTGGGAAAACCCATACATATCTACGCGAACAAGCATCGAACTGAGGAACTGCTGACGATATCGCCATCGAAAGGGCGAAGAGAACTTGCGTATGTCTTCAGGGATGGCAGTGTTCTAAGTTTACTGCTTTCCGTTGTATCTCCATACATAGAATACAGAGTGACCGACACTGCAACGGGAGAGGTTGTCGGTAGTGCGGTTCATAAGGACAGACAAGTAATTACAAAAGACGAATGGATTCTGATTTCAGGTGGAAAAACGGTTGGCAAGCTGAAATCCGTTCGATACATTCTGCATAGCTGGATCTTTCCGAGGAAATACGAAATCACAGCGCAGGATGGGAGAGTGGTGGGCACGTTCAGACAGCACAAGGACTTACTAAATTTTAGATATACTATGGAGATAACGGATCGGTGTATAGATACGAGACTTCTCGTAGCAGTTGGTATAGTTATTGTCGCTCTGAAATGCTCCTTTTGAAAGGCGAGTTAACTATTTAGCCCAGAACGGGTTCCGCTTCCTCTTTATCTCCAAAAATTCCTTAAACGCCTCCCTCGCCTTCTCGCTCAGGGTGTCCATCAACTCTCTTTCCAAAATCCTTGCGTGGTTTTCTGGAACGTCCACATAAAGAACCTCGTCGCCTTCAAGCTGTCTTCCTATCGTAACTCCGTCTATCGCTATCGCAAGCTCCTCTCCCTCCTTCGCAACGCTCACGTTCTTACCCTCCTTCTGCATGCTTCTTATCGTTCCAATCGGAGTCCCGTCAGGCTTTATTAGGTTCACGTCCTTCCTTATCTCTCCAGCCAGAACCCTGACACCTATTATCGCCGGCTTGCTCCTTCTGAAGATGAACTCTTTCAGTAGCTTTATCTTGCCCGGCTTAATCAGAGCCTCGATCCTCTGCCTCTCTCTCAATTGCTTCACTTCGTCTCTCCACTTGACGTAGTTATCAACGAGGGAGTAGATAACTTGATCCTGAAATATCTTGACGTCGAACTTCTTTGCCTCCTCCTCAACTCCCGGCAGAAGCTTGACGTTGAACGCTAAAACGACCCTGTTGACCTCATCCCTGTTAGCCGAAGCTTCAACGACATCTCTCTTGTCAACATCACCCACTTCAGCTTTCTTTATCGGAATTCCGGCACTCTTAAGTTCGTTTATCAATGCTTCGAGGGATCCGAGAGTATCGGTTTTCAGAACTACGCCTTCCTCATCGGTTCTGATGGCGATGCTCTCGTATTCCCTCCTAACCCTCTCCCTGAACCTCTTTATGTCCTCCTCACTCTCTACAACTTCAAATTCACTTCCAGCTAAGACGTTTTCAAGATTCGGAGCGACAATCTTTACTCCCGCAGCGGCGGTAACCCTATCCACCCTCTTGAACTTGCTCTCGACCCTCATCTCCTTAGCCGGACGGGGCTTGAGTATCCCCTTGACCCTCGTAACTATAACGTCGTCAATTCCGGCAATCGCAATCCTATCTCCTACCTTCAGCGTTCCGTCGTAGAGGATTACGTCGCACGTAACTCCCAATCCCTTCTCCTCTTTTACCTCCAATATCGTTCCCTTCGCTTTGCCCTCAACGTGCAGTCTCAGTTGCTCCTCCAAATATCTTTGGGCAAGCCCGACTAAAACCATCAGCAGTTCGGGAATTCCCTCGCCAGTTACAGCGGAAGTGGGGATTATCGCAACCGTTCTCGTGAAATCCCTTATCCTGTCGAACCTATCCGCGTTGAATCCGTGTTTGTAGAGTTCGCCTATGAGTTCGTAGATCCTGTTCTCCAAGTTTCTCTTAGCGTATTCATCCTGCTGAGCCCAGCTCTTCAAAAACGGTGCATCTTCTATGCTCTGCCAACCCGGAATCTTGTCTATCTTGTTCGCAGCCACTACGAAAGGAGTTCTGAAGGTCTTCAATATCGAGATGGCTTCTTCTGTCTGAGGTTTGAAACCTTCATTGATATCAACAACTAAAACGGCTAAATCGGCTAAAGCTCCACCTCTTCTTCTCAAATTCGTAAAAGCCCTGTGACCGGGCGTATCTATAAACAGCAACCCGGGAATCGTTACCTTAAATTTCTTGAGGTAATCTTTACAAATGTTTTTTATAATATCGATCGGTATTTCCGTAGCTCCGATATGTTGCGTAATGCCACCCGCTTCTTTAGCCGTTACTCTTGTTCTCCTTATACGGTCGAGTAGTGTTGTCTTACCGTGATCCACGTGACCCAAAACGGCAACGATGGGTGTTCGAAGTGGTTTCTGTTCTTCTGACTTCTTCTTCGCCATTGCTACCACCGGAGAAAAGAGGTGAGCGGGTGGGTTTAAAAAACTTTATTCGTAGAGCCAATCCTCGTCGATCCTCTTGTATTCGACGATCTCTTCAGGTTTAAAGAATAGCGAAATCTCCCTTTCGGCAGATTCAAGCGAATCCGATGCGTGAATAACGTTTCTACCAATATCCATTCCGAAATCCCCTCTAATCGTCCCCGGCAGAGCTTCCTGCGGATTCGTAGCTCCGACGAGCGTCCTTACGACTTTAACGGCATTTTTCCCTTCCACCACCATCGCAACCACCGGAGCGGAAGTTATGTAATCCACTAAGCTCTCGAAAAACGGCTTCTCTCTGTGTTCTGCATAATGTCTTTCCGCTAATTCTCTGCTCACATTTAGCATCTTCATTGCGACTATCTTGAGTCCCTTCCTTTCAAGCCTCGATATTATTTCGCCGATTAAACCCCTCTGCACGGCATCCGGCTTTATCATTACGAACGTTCTTTCCACGGTAATCCCTCCTTACTTCGTTCCGCCCTTAACGTAATACTTCGTCCACTTGAGCTTTCTCGGATTTCGCTTCAGTTCGAGCATATTTTTCTCGCACTTCCTTGAGCAGAAGTATAGGATCTTACCATCCCTTCTGACGACCATCTTGCCCGTTCCAGGCTCTATCTCGTAACCGCAGAACGAGCAGATCCTCCTCTCCATTCCAACCACCTCACTTCACCATGAGCTTTCTTGCCTCTCTTGCGGTTTCTTTGATCATGAGAACGTCTCCAACCCTTACCGGACCCAAGACGTTTCTCGTGATAATCCTTCCCTTGTTCGGGCCATCTAAAATCTTAACCTTAACCTGAGTAGCCTCACCGTGCATTCCCGTTCTTCCTATGATCTCGATAACCTGAGCTGGGGCGATGTCCTCCTCTTCAGCCATGGTATCACCTCCGAAGAAATAAATATAAAAAGGTTACTTCCTCAACCCGCTGAGCTTCTCGATGATCTGCTTGAGCTCCTTCTTGGCTTCTCCCTCATCTATTATGCATGCAGAAGCCGCCGCAACGTCTATTCCGGCCGCTTTACCGAGTTCGTCCTTGCTCTTAACGTATATGTATGGTATGTTCTTCTCCTCGCAGAGCAACGGAAGGTGGGCTACTATTTCCGGCGGATCAACGTCCATCGCTATGTAAACTAACTTAGCCAAACCCCTTTCAACCGCTTTCGTCGTTTCGTTCGTTCCCTTCTTTATCTTTCCCGTTTCCCTCGCCTTCTCAAGCAAGGCAAGTGCTTCGTTCTGCAATTCCTCAGGAACCTCGAACCTGACATACACCATACGAACCACCTCCTTCCCGTTCAGTCATCATTCATCGGACTCGGGCTTTAACCAGAAGTGCAGTTGAGTATTTATACCTTTTTACCCAGTTTGTCATGTTTAACATGAACGTAGTAGACCTCTTCGCAGGAGCCGGAGGATTTAGCAGGGGATTCGAATCGGAGGGATTTAAGGTAGTCGTCGCTGTGGAGAACTTCAAACCCGTAGCCGAGACTTACAAAACGAACTTTCCAGAAACCGAAGTTATAGTCAGGGATGTAAAGCTCGTTACCGGCAAAGAAATCGAGAGGATCTGCGGAGACGTTGATGTTTTGATCGGCTCTCCGCCGTGTGAGCCTTTCACATCCGCAAACGCTAAGAGGTTTCCGAAGCCGGAAGATAGGCTTTACGTCGATAAGAGGGGACAGCTGACGTTGCACTTCATAAGGCTCGTTAAGGAGCTTAAGCCGAGGATATTCGTAATAGAAAACGTTCCGAAGATAACGGAGCTTAGGGGTGCTCTAATAAATGAGTTCAAAAAGATCGGTTACGATATACACTTCAATGTGCTGAAGGCTGAAGATTACGGAAATCCGTCCAGAAGGACGAGAGTTTTCATCTCTAACGTTAAAATCGAGCCAAAGCCTGAAGGGAGGAAGAGGAAGGTTATCGATGCTATCGGCGATCTGCCAGAGCCGGATGGCTCGATACCGAATCACGAAATTCTGCTCAAAATTCCGAAAGGTAAGCTTGAGAAAGTTAGAAGGTTGAAGTGGGGCGAAAGCTTGGTCAGGTTTGAGGGAGCCGGAAGGATGTGCACGAACTTAACGAGGTTGCATCCTTACAAGCTGGCTCCTACGGTTATGGGGAGTTCGAGGTTTATCCATCCCTTCGAAGATAGATTTCTGACGGTAAGAGAGCACGCGAGGCTCATGGGTTTTCCTGACGACCATATTTTCGTAGGAGGTAAGAGAGTCCAATACGATATGGTCGGCGAAGCCGTTCCGGTTCCTCTTGCGAGGGCTGTAGCTAAGGAAATTAAAGTGATTATAGAATCATACTCAAGAACTTCTTAGTCCTCTCATGTTTCGGATTCGTGAATATCTCTTCGGGCGTTCCCTCCTCTACTATTCTACCGTTGTCCATGAAGATAACTCTGTCCCCCACTTCTCGCGCAAATCCCATCTCGTGCGTTACGACGATCATCGTCATTCCATCCCTCGCAAGCTGTTTCATGACGTCGAGAACTTCCTTAACGAGCTCCGGATCCAAGGCGGATGTGACCTCATCGAAGAGCATAACTTCGGGATTCATCGCTAAAGCTCTCGCTATCGCAACCCTCTGCTGTTGTCCTCCGCTCAGTTGGTGCGGATAGTGGTCAGCTTTGTCATCAAGCCCGACCTTCTTCAAAAATTTTATCGCGATCTTTTCGGCTTCATCCTTCGGAATCTTCTTGACGACCCTCAGCGGTAAAGTTATGTTCTCCAAAGCCGTTAAATGGGAAAAGAGGTTGAACTGCTGGAAGACTATCCCTATCCTCTGCCTGATCTTGTTGATGTCTATCTTCGGATCGGTGATGTCTACGCCGTCTAAAATGATCTTACCCCGAGTAGGCTCTTCCAATCTGTTTATGCACTTAAGAAGCGTCGATTTTCCACTGCCGGAGGGTCCGATGATTACGACTACCTCACCCCTTTCGACTTCCATGTTTATACCCTTCAGCACGTAGAGATCCCCGAACCTCTTGTGCAGGTCGATGATCTTAAGCAGACTCATGACCACCGATCCTCCTCTGAGCGTAATCCACGAGTCTACTTAAAGGTAACGTCATCATCAGATAGAACAGAGCAACTCCCAAAAGCGGTGTCCAAGCGTTGAAAGTCACCGCGTAGATCTGCATACCCATCCTCGTAAGCTCGGCTATTGCGATAACTGAAAGCAGTGACGAATCCTTCAGCAACGCGATGAATTCGTTGCCCAAAGCCGGCAGTATGTTTCTGAAAGCCTGAGGAAGAACGACGTATCTCATAGCCTGAACGTATGTCATGCCCAGAGATCGAGCGGCTTCCATCTGACCCTTCGGAACGCTCTGAATACCAGCCCTTATTATCTCAGCGATGTAAGCTCCGCTGTTGATACTCAAAGCTAATATTCCAGCCAATTCCGGCGGGAGTTTGATTCCGGCTTCTGGTAAGCCGTAATAAACTATCATTATCTGAACCAAAAGTGGAGTCCCTCTTATGAATTCGACGTATGCGGTCGAAATTGCATTCAAAATGGGATTCTTCACGATTCTGAATATGCCGGTTATCGTTCCCAAAATTAAACCGAACAAGATTGAGAAAGTTGTAAACTTGAGGGTGACGAGAGCACCGGAAGCTAAATCCGGAAGGATACGGATAAAAAGATTGAAATCGAATTGACCTATTCCCGCCATGAATATCCCTCAAAAAAATTAAGATGAGAGCTTTCCAAACCACTTCTCGTATATCTTCTGGTAGGTTCCGTCCTCCTTGATCTCCTTCAAAGCCTTGTTTATAGCCTTGAGCAGTCCCGGATTGTCCTTTGCAACGGCTATACCGTATTCCTCGTGCGTTAGACTCTTGTTGCCGGTGATAACTTTGTAATCTTCTGGACACTTCTTGGCCATCCACAGCGCTATTCCGTTGTCGATTATAACGGCATCCAAGTTACCGTTCTTCAGGTCGAGCAGTGCATCGGGCGTAGTCTTATACTTCTTGAGTGTGAAATGAATACCCTCCTTGAGAAGTTTTTCGGCGAAGAAGTCTCCCGTAGTTCCAAGCTGAACTCCTACAACCTTTCCTTCCAAATCCTTTACACCGTGAATTCTGTTGTCGTTGGCTCTAACGACTATAACCTGACTTGCGATGAAGTATGGGTCGCTGAAGTCAACCTGTTTTTCCCTCTCCTTGGTTATCGTCATCGCACTGCAGATGCAGTCGTATTGGTGTGTGACGAGCCCGGGGATTATGCCCTCCCATGCAACGTTCTTAAATTCCACCTTCAAGCCAAGCCTCTTGGCAATAGCCTTCATCAGATCGACGTCGAATCCTTCGAACTTCTTCGTAGTCTCGTTTATATATTCGAACGGCGGATACGTCGCGTCCATTCCTACCGTAAGAACTCCCGGTTTTACGAGCTTGAATCCGGGCGTGGGCGTTGGCGTTGCGGTCTCCTTCTTCACCTGCGCACATCCTATGATCAGCAGTCCCAAAACCATTGCAATTAGAAACACCTTCCTTATCATGGAATGCCGTATGGACTGATGAAGGTATAAAAATCAAACGATTTGATTCTCAAGATTTTTGATGTAGATAATTGATGTGGATGAACCCGAGTCGCGGGCTCGACAGAATAATCGACTACAGGTAAACAACCTGAATAAATCACCATTCTCTTCAAACTATTGGTTTATTCCGGAGTCCGTGCTGTGCATGCTGTCGAACTCATTAATACATTCGATAAATCACGACTCATCGAAATTGAAGAGAAAGAGATTGCGAGGTATCCCATCCTCGAATTTAGCAAGGGGAGGATATTCTGCATACATGCCGTTGAAATTTCCCGAAAATTTAGCTGACACGTAAACCCGCGAGCGTTGGAGCTATGCACTACTTAGCAGTTACATGCCAAGCTGATAGACTTTACTCCCAACCTTGGATGAGTTACCAATTTGAAAATAATTAAGAAATTCCGCTTCAAGTATGTTTCAGAACCCCTCTTTACTGTAATCTGTCTATGTAGGTTTCTTCTAAAAATAACTATCTACCGAACAATTCTTTGACAAGAGATTTTTTATCGATTCCCAAGTGATTGGCGACATCCTTGAGGATGGAGTTGAGAGTTCCGATTTTAAGTGGTTTGTGCCATGGGATTGTAATGTGATGTTCTCCTTTCAAATTTGGTTGTAAGACGGATGTGACTTCCGGTTTGTCTCGTAATTTCGTAACCGAACTTTTTAAGAAGTTTGGCTAATTCCTCACCGCTGATGTCCCTCGGCAATTTCATAAAGTTATAGCCTCCTGCTTAACGATGTGTAGCCGAATTATCTTCGGTCTCTCTTCTTCGTCAAAATGACACTCCACAGCATCCTTTACCATTTCTTTTAACTCCTCTAAACTGTCTGCTTGAGTGTAAATAGAATATCCCAAAGCTTGAGCTATGTAACCATCTTCCGTCTCTTCAACAAGAAATATTATCTCTCTCACCCTTTCCTCTCTTTGTCTCATCAAGACTTATCTGAATTATGTTTTACAATATATGACAAGCTTGAACCAAAGCGAAGTATAACCATTCCGCGTTGATACTGTTAATTAACATGGATTAGAAGGGTGATTTCGGAAAACAGATCAATTTCTGGGGAATATTCAAAGATTATCCTTAAATCTGAGATTGATACTACTAACCACCTTCTCCTATAGGAATACCATTACGCCACGCAAACTCCCAAGTATGATCGATGTATGCTTGCGAATCAATACCGATTTATATCGGCGTTTGAAAGAAATCGCTAAAATCTCAGGGCTGTTCTATCGCTAATCTCGTTGAACCCAAGCTTATTAAACTCGTAGCGCTGTATGATGTAGGGATTGAAATACGCCCGGGCCGGGATTTGAACCCGGGTCGCGGGCTCGACAGGCCCGCATGATAGGCCGGGCTACACCACCCGGGCTTCGAGACTAAATTTCATTTGTCGCTTTTTAAATGTTTTGGTAAAAAATTCAAAAATTGCCATAAAAATAGGAGCTATTACGTTTTCAGAGCTAACTTGATGTCCTCAGCCTTTACCGTCTTTCTGCCGGCATGCTTTGCGATTTCGACAGCCTTCTTTGCAACCTCGGTAGCCCACTCCTCAAGTATCTCGGCTAAAGCCTCTCTTGCGTCTTCACTTACTCTTTCGGCACCAGCTTTTCTAATCAACCTATCGATTGGAGCAATTGGCAACTCGCCCATTCTAAATCACCTCCTTCAATATTCGGCTGAGTTATTCAAAATATATAGTTTTCGCAAAACTTCATTGTGGTTTGGTCAATTTGCCCTAACCTCTTTAGCCTCATGCCTATTTCTATCTAAAACCGAATTCGTCTGATAGCCGACAAAAACCCAGTTCTGATCGAACTATAACAATTTATCATGATTTTATCAAATTATACGAAAGGATTATAAGATTGCGATGTTATGGCAAATCGATGAAGTTCAAATGCGTTCAGTATGACTGGAACGACATCTACGAACTCTGCAAAGAGGTTGCGAAAAAGATAAAGGAATCAAATTTTAAGCCGGATGTGATCGTAGCCGTCGCAAGAGGTGGCTGGGTTCCAGCAAGAATCTTAGCCGACTTGTTGTTTGTAAAAGAGCTATACAGTGTTAAAGCTGAACACTGGGGGATGGTCGCTACCGAAACTGGAAAAGCCAAGATTACTCAGCCTTTAACCGTAGATCTGTCCGGCAAGAAAGTTCTCGTAGTCGATGACGTTGCGGACACCGGCGAAACGGTTGAGCTTGTAGCCAAGCATGTAATGGAGAAAAACGCCAAGGAAGTCAGAACTGCCGTGCTCGACTTCAAACACACGTCGAAGTTCGTTCCGGATTACTACGCCAAGGAGATGGAAAGCTGGAGGTGGATCGTGTATCCTTGGAGTCTTTACGAAGATGCGAAGGATCTGATTAGCAGAATTGCGAACAACGGGATGAGCGTTGAGGAGATAAAGAGGAAGCTTGAGGAGGAGTTCGAGTTTTTCGTAGATGAAGCCATTATCGAGGACGTTTTGAATGACTGCTCTGCTTGAGGTTTGCGAGTGGTAAAGCAGTGATGATTTTAGCTCGTAGTATCCTCCTTACATAGAGCTTTGGAAAGCGATTTTGACTCGGCACTGAAGTTTCCTCACCCTTAGCGGAGCGGATTTAGTATAGTTAAGTTTTATCAACAAACGAATCGAAGGTTACACATGCAGGTTGAAAGAATCGTAGATGTAGCTTTGGGTAAGGAAAAGGCGGATCTGGTCATAAAAAACGCTGAAATAGTCAACGTTCTTACCGAGGAGTTCATCAAAGCCGATATAGCCGTCTGCGGTAACAGAATCGCCGGAATCGGAAATTACAGCGGGATAGAGGAGATAGACGCCGAAGGGTTATACGCAGTTCCCGGACTAATAGACGGGCATACACACATCGAGATGTCCATGCTCAGCGTTACCGAATTCGCCCGAATTGTCGTGCCGAAGGGAACGACGAGCGTCGTTGCTGATCCTCACGAAATAGCCAACGTCTTGGGCAAGGAAGGTATAAGGGTTCTGCTTGAGGAGGCTAAAACGACTCCGCTGAAAGTTTTCTGCATGATACCCTCCTGCGTTCCTTCCTCACCGCTCGAAACTTCCGGGGCTAAGATCACAGCCGAAGATATTGCCGAGATGCTCGAATGGGAGAACGTCATAGGATTGGCTGAGATGATGAACTATCCCGGCGTAATTAACAAGGATTCCGAAGTTCTGAGGAAGATAGAAGTTGTCAGAGCCAGAGGAAAGCCTATAGACGGGCATTGTCCGATGCTTAGAGGTAAAGATCTAAACGCATACGTATCAGCCGGAATAGGATCGGATCACGAAAGCATAAGCGAGGATGAAGCGATGGAGAAGCTGAGATTGGGCATGCGTATCATGATCAGAGAGGGGTCGGTTGCAAGGAATCTCAAAGCTCTGCTCAACCTCGCAAAGAAGGCTTACAGATGGTGCATGCTCGTTACAGACGGCGACAGAACTACTCGCGATTTGATAGAGCAGGGGTATTTGGATTACGTTTACAGAAGGGCCGTGGAGGAGGGAGTAGATCCGATTAAAGCCTTGCAGATGTGCACTCTGAATCCGGCGGAGTGGTTTGGAATAGATGCCGGTTTGATAGCTCCGGGCAGATATGCGGATATAGTCCTGCTTAAGAACTTGGAGAGGTTCGAAGTCGTGAGGGTTATAGCGAATGGAAAGCCGGTGGGCGAGATAAGAAGGACTTACGAGTATCCGAAGTTCGTAAAGAGCAGTGTTAAACTGAAGAAGCCTATAGAACCGAAGGACATAGCAATAGAAGGCAAGGGTATGGCGAGGATAATCAGGGTTATCGAGGGAGAAATCGTCACCGGCGAGGACAGGGAGTATGTGGAGGGAATAGACATTGAGAGGGACATTTTGAAGATAGTCGTCGTAGAAAGGCACAAGGCAACCGGTAACATCGGAAAGGGCTACATTAGGGGATTCGGGATTAAAAGGGGTGCATTTGCGTCCTCGGTCGCTCACGATGCGCATAACATCGTAGCAGTGGGAACGAACGACGATGATATATGCAGAGCCGTTAACAGAATCGCCGAACTTCAGGGAGGAATAGTGGTAGTCGCCGATAACGAGATCAAAGCGGAATTGCAACTGGATATAGCCGGGCTAATGAGCGAGGAGAGGGCAGAAGTGGTGGCGGAGAAGATCGATAGAATTCACGAAGAGCTCAGAAAATTGGGATGCAGACATCCATCCCCCGTCTTCGCCCTTTCCTTCATGGCTTTGCCTGTCATTCCGAAGTTGAAGATCACCGATTTGGGTCTCGTAGACGTTGAAAAATTTGAAATTACGGATGTTTTCGTCGTTTAAAAATTTTTATGTTGAACAATCAAGCGATCTGTCTGATCTCCTCGTAAAGCTCCTGAAGAGCCTTGTAATAGTCGAGTTCTCCTCTCTCTATGGCATCCATCTTCTCCTCAAGCAACCTCGTCCTCTCTTCGGAAACGAAGCTTCCGTAGTTGCTTGCCAAATACCTATAAACCTCTATACCCCTCTTCGTCGGAATAACCCTTCCGTTCTTCTCGATAACGTAATTTCTGATGAAAAGCCTATCCACTATCGTTGCGTAAGTTGAGGGTCTCCCTATTCCTCTCTCCTTCATAAGCTGGACTATGTCCGACTGTGTGAACAGAGGAGCCTTGGGCACGGTTCTAATCTCAGCCTTAACCCTGATCTTACCAACAGGCAACTCCTTCTTAACCCAAACGCTCCACTTGTAAAGCTCCACAGCCTTTCCCTCCGCATGAAGAAACCTCTCCTCCTCGACCTCCCTGCCGTCAAACCTTATGAGATATCTTGCAGTCTTAATGCGGTAAGGCTTGCACTGGCTCGCCATGAACCTTCTGAAGATCAGATCGTATAACGCGAGATGCCTCCACGTGATGCCTTCGACCTGAATGACACCTTCCTGAATCAACCTCTGAAGAGTATCCTTTGGAATAGGTCTCGTCGGACGAATGCATTCGTGAGCACCTTCCATGAACCACTCCCTCGGCGTGAAATCGTCTCCCAAATACTCTTTGGCAATCCTAAGCCCGACGTCGCTCACTCTCGTCGAATCCGTTCGGTGATACGTCGTTAAACCGGATTCGAAGAGATCTTGAGCGAGTTTCATCGCCTCCTTTGCGGGAATCTTCAGAATCGCGTTCGCATCCCTCAGCATTGCGTCGGTGGTGTATGGAGGCAGAGGCGTTTTCTCCTCAACTCTCTCCTCCAAAAGCTTGATCTCCAACTCGAGTTCGGTTTCTCCCGTCTTAGCTTTCTCATCAACCTCAAGAACCAAATCCAAATCCCTAACTATCGCTATCTTCTTCTTCTGTTTGTATTCGTTGAACCTATCGATAACCCAGCCCAAAACCGGCGTCTGCGCTCTTCCGGCTGATAGGTTTCGATCTCCGAAAACTTCCCAGAGCTTCTGGCTTAAAACGAACCCTATCCAACGATCCTCAATTCTTCTAACTATCTGCGCTTTGACGAGGTTCTCGTCGATATCTCTAAGGTTCTTCAGAGCTTCCGTTACCGCTCTCCTTGTAACCTCGTGAAACTCCGCTCTTTTAACTTCTCCGCATCCGGCTAACAGATTCTTGAGATCCCAAGCGATCTTTTCTCCTTCCGAGTCGGGATCTGTTCCGATTATTATCCTTTCGGCATCATGCGCGAGTCTCCTTAGGGCGTTGATCCTCTTCTTCGAATCATCAACGTTCTTGCTACCGCACTTCGGACATTCCTCCCTCTCCTCAGTCCACTGGTAGTTGCAGTCTCTACAGCGCTTTATCGAGGCGTAGATCGGAACGAATCTGCCGTTCACTAAAACGCCGTGGAATCCCTGATTCGTTATCAGATCCGTCACATGCCCTATGCAAGCTGTAACGAGCAAAACGTGCTCTGCCGTTGGCACCTCATAAGCTACGAGCTCTACATCTCCATTTTTGTCTGTGAAGACCTTTATGCTCGGCTGTCCGAAGAACCTCGATATCTGCTTGGCTTTCGTCGGGCTTTCGACTATGAATAAAGTCGGCTTTATCGCGTCGAACTCCGCTTTTCTCCTAAACCTCTCCCTCGTCTCGTTTATCTCTTTGATCAGAGCTTCGAAGTTTACCTCATCCAAACTTTTAAACTCGATATCGTAGTAGCTCGCCCTGTTTACGAAAGCCTTCAGAATTTCCTCGTCAGCTTCGAACAAGAACGATGCTCCCTTCGTTATACCTCCAGCGAAGAGCCTCGAGGTTCTTCCTGAACCTTGGATGTATGTCCTAACATCTGGAAATATTATCTCGCCCTTCCTAACGACGATATCCTTCTCCTCTATTTCTCCTTTTTCGAGTAACTGCTTTAATATCGCTCTGAGTTCGTTGAGCATGTCTTCCCTTTTATCCAAAACGGAGAGGTAGGGGATATACTTCTTCACCTCTTCGTGCGTTCTGAAGATCAGTGCGAGGGTTCTGATTATTCCGACGCTCGCCGTATCGATATCCTCTACCTTAACCCTGAAAACCGGAGCGCCGAAGAATACGGCGAATCTTATTCTTTCGGGTAGATCCAAACCCCTTACGAGCGTTCCGTAGTAGTAGGCTGTTCCGACGAGTAGATCTATTTCTCCCTTTTCAAAGAGCTCGTAATCCTTCTTCTTTCCGGCAGTCACAATTCCTATCTTGAATCCCCTCTCCTTCAAAATCTCGTAAAGCCTCTCAGCTTCCTCAGTCGTTCTCGCGTATATGATTCCGCCCGTCCCCATCTTTTTCAGGATTTCGCAAAGCAGATCGATGTCCTCGCTGTTGATTGCGACATCCTCTATGTTTCTAACCGCATGCGTCGAAGTTCCGACATCGAAGTTCAAGAGCTCCCTGAAGAGCTGAACCTTCTGCCCCTTCTTGGCAGTTGCTGTGGAAACCATTAGGCATCCCTTAGCCTTCCCCTTCCATTTTCTCTCCTTGGCATCGTAGTAGAATCCCAAGAGCATCAGAATTCTATCGACGTTCTTTGAAGCCTTCAATACGGAATCCACATCATCGACGAATATGAAATCGAAGGTAAATCCCTTGAGGCTTGAGAAGTGCTTGGACAGAAACTGTGCAGTTGTGACGAGAATATCGAATTTGCGGGATTCCAAAAGCTCGAAGAATCTATCCTTCTCCTCCTTCTTAAGCCCGCCGTGGTAGTATAGGATCGTCACATCCCCTTCCTCATTCAGCCCGGCTTTGACTCCATACTTCTCGCAATACTTGGCGAGATCTTCGGTTACTTGCTTAACCAAAAGCGTCGTGGGAAGGATCACGTAGCTCTTCTTCTTTCTTAGAGCGAAGAAGAGGGACACAGCCGAGCCGAATGATGTTTTGCCGATTCCAGTAGGAGCGACGGCGGCGAAACTCTCTCCTCTTAGAATTCTTTTAGCCCAAAAACGCTGAATAGATCTCGGCTCACCGATTATCTTTCTGAAGAACTCGAAGAACTCCTCAACCACCTTATCGAACTTATACCTGCACATTTTCAGGTTTCTCTTTTTGCAAACTCCCTCCAAAGCCTCCTCAACCGTGAAATCGTTACCGCAAACCTGACAGAGGTTAGCGTAAATGGCTTGGATCATAATTTGATTGGGCTAATAAAAAGTTAAAAACCTTTTGGGCTGAGAGATTTCGATGTTTTCCGTCAGAGTTGAGAGGGTGGTTAGGCATACCGAGAGCATAGCGACGATCTTCTTCGATCGTGTGATTCCTTCCTATCCCGGTCAGTTTCTCATGGTGAACGTCTTCGGCTATGAGGAGATTCCGCTCAGCCTATCGTCTCCGAATTCGATCACCGTTAAAGCCGTCGGAGAAACGACTAACGCTTTGGTGAACATAAATAGAGGAGAGTTGTTGGGAATAAGAGGGCCATTCGGCAAGCCTTTTACGCCGTCTAACAAAGCTCTCATAATTGCCGGAGGAATCGGAATCGCTCCGCTGAAGTTTCTGCACGACTACCTGATGGAGAGGGGTGCGGAAGTTTTGGTCGTTTTCGGAGCCAGAACGTCCGAAGAGCTTATTTGGAGGGATGAGTTCGAGAATTTGCTCATTGCAACTGATGACGGCTCGGAAGGATTTAAGGGAAACGTTGTAGAGCTGATGAAAGCCTGCGATATCGATTTGGACGGATTTGAAAGGATATACTGTTGCGGACCGAAGCCTATGCTTAAAGGGTTATACGAGCTTTTTAAGGCTGAGAACGTTCTCGACAAAGCGGAGTTTTCGTTGGAGAACTACATGAGATGCGGGATCGGACTTTGCGGTTCTTGCGTTCTTGAAAACGGCTTAAGGGTTTGCGTTGAAGGAGCTGTGTTTAGAGGTAGCGAGATCGTGCTATAATGATTTATATAATGAGCGTTTAGTATTAAATTATGAAGGTAGTATTCCACCCGGAATTCCTGAAGGTTTACGCTAACGATCCCGCCGCGGCTGAAGGCAGATTAGAGTGTATTTTGAAGGAGATCGAGAACGATTACGAATTCGTAACACCCGAACCGGCTAAGCTTGAAGATATTCTGCTCGTTCACACTCCGTTTTACGTTGAAGAAGTCAAGGCGGAAGGTCTTTACGATATCGCCGCTTTAGCCGTTGGAGGTGCGATAAAAGCCGCGAAAATAGCGTTCGAAGAACCGGCATTCGCTTTGATAAGACCTCCCGGACATCACGCCAGCCCGGATAGAGGATGGGGTTTCTGCTACTTCAACAACATAGCTATTTCGGTCAGAAAGCTTATGAAGGACGGTTTGATACGAAAAGCCGTAATCGTAGATTTTGACCTTCACTTCGGCGACGGAACTGCGAACGCGTTCTGCACCGACAAAAACGTCGTTTACCATCACATGCCTCAAGACGACATAGCGAGCATCGAAGATATACTGAGGTCGGTCGAATACGATATAATAGCCGTCTCAGCCGGTTTCGATAAGCACAGGATGGATTGGGGCTACTATCTGAACACCGAAGACTACAAAACTATCGGCGAGATAATTAAGGAGTATTCGGAGGAATACTGCTTCGGAAGAAGATATGCGGTGCTGGAAGGCGGTTACAATCAGGAAGTTCTGGGAAAGAACGTTAAAGCGTTTTTAAAGGGTTTTGAGTGAACGCGAACAAAACCCAAAGGCTTATCTTCTGTGCTACGATTTGGCAAACATGCGTAAAGTTCTGCTCAGCGAGGACGAGATGCCAACCTACTGGTATAACATACTCCCCGATCTGCCGGAACCTCTGCCGCCTCCACTGCATCCCGTAACGAAAGAGCCGGTGAAGCCCGAAGATCTGAAGCCGATCTTTCCGATGGCTTTGATAAAACAGGAGTTCGCTGAAGATCGCTGGATCAAGATTCCCGAGGAGGTCAGGGAAGTCTACGCTTTGTGGAGACCCACACCCCTGATTCGTGCGGAAAGACTTGAGAAGGCTCTAAAAACTCCGGCAAGGATTTACTTCAAATACGAAGGTGCAAGCCCGCCAGGGAGCCACAAGCCGAATACGGCGGTAGCTCAAGCGTATTACAACGCGAAAGAAGGGATAGAAAGACTCACCACCGAAACCGGAGCCGGGCAGTGGGGTTCTGCTTTATGCTTCGCTACTAAGCTATTCGATCTGAAGTGCACGGTATACATGGTCAAAGTCAGCTATCATCAGAAGCCTTACAGAAGGGTTCTGATGGAAACTTGGGGCGGAGAGGTTATTCCTTCTCCAAGCGATAGGACTGAGGTCGGAAGGAAGATTTTGGAGCAAGATCCTGACAATCCGGGAAGCTTAGGAATAGCGATAAGCGAGGCTATAGAGGATGCGGTAAAGCACGATAACACGAACTACAGCTTAGGAAGCGTTCTAAACCATGTTCTGTTGCACCAGACCATAATAGGACTCGAAGCCAAAAAGCAGTTGGAGATGATCGATGAAAAGCCGGATATAATTGTGGGTTGCGTTGGAGGGGGAAGCAACTTCGCCGGCTTGTGCTATCCTTTCGTTAAGGATGCTCAGAAGGATGGAATAAGGATCATAGCCGTAGAACCGACAGCCTGTCCTACGCTGACGAAGGGAGAATACAAATACGACTACGGAGACACAGCCGGACTGACGCCTCTGCTTAAGATGTTCACGCTCGGACACGACTTCATTCCGCCTCCGATCCACGCTGGCGGTTTGAGGTATCACGGAGATGCTCCCACTCTCTGCATGCTCGTAAAACACGGAATTATAGAGGCGAGGGCTGTAAGCCAGATTTCGACTTTTGAGGCTGGAGTTATGTTTGCAAGAACCGAAGGAATAGTTCCCGCTCCGGAAACGAATCATGCGATTAGGGTCGTAATAGATGAGGCTTTGAAGGCGAAGGAGCGGGAGGAGGAAAAGGTCATACTGTTCAACTTCAGCGGACACGGGCTTTTGGATCTTCAAGCCTACGACGACTTCCTATACGGAAGACTCAAGGATACGTGATCTTGCCACCGATGTTTAAGTTTTATTTATTTTTGAATATTTAAATAAATTATTAAAATTAATTAAATTAAGTTTCAAATTCGCCCGTTCTGATTCTAATTGATTTTTCGACGGGGATTATGAAAATTTTTCCGTCGCCGTATCTTCCGGTTCTTGCACTCTTGATTATCGTATCGACTACCGTGTCTACATCTTCATCCTTCACAACCATGAATATCTCGACCTTTGGCAGTAGGTCGACCTCCATAGTTCTGCCTCTGAACTGCAAAGTTATTCCCTTCTGTTCTCCTCTTCCCTTGACCTCATTTACAGTCATCGCTACGAATCCCTTAGATTCGAGAGCTTTCTTAACGTCTTCTAGCTTCTCCGGCCTGATTATAGCCAGCACCATCTTCATCCATACCACCTCACGAATACGCTACCTCTCCGTGCTGTGATATGTCCAGTCCCACGTATTCCTCCTCATGACTTACTCTCAAGCCCATAACAACATCGACGATCTTCGCAAGAATGAAAGTGACGACGAAGGCGTATATGACTGTTGCAACTACTGCGATGATCTGAGCCTTCAATAATGCAACGTTACCGTAAAGCAAACCCGCATAATCGTTTACGGCTTTCGTTGCAAACAGTCCGACAGCCAAGCTTCCCCAAGTTCCTCCTATGCCGTGAATGGCCCAAGCGTCCAAGCTCTCATCAATGCCCTTTCTAACCCTGAAGTCCAAAGCTATGTAGCACAGGATTCCGGCTACGAGTCCGATTGCTATTGCTCCTTTTACATCGACGAAGCCAGCCGCTGGCGTTATCGCCGCTAATCCGGCTATTACTCCACTGATTATGCTCAGGCTCCCCGGCTTACCCTTTATCCAGCTTACGATCATCCAAACCGCTCCGGCAACGCAAGATGCCACGAAGGTTACGACTATCGCATTCGCCGCCAAGCCGTTCGCCGCCAAAGCACTTCCACCATTAAACCCGAACCATCCAAACCACAGCAGTGCACCTCCTAACAGCGTCATCGGAATGTTGTGCGGCTCCATTGAATATTCTCCAAAGCCCATCCTTTTGCCTATAACTAAAGCCAAGGCTAAAGCTCCAAAGCCGGAGCTGACGTGAACGACCATTCCACCAGCAAAATCCAAAGCACCAAGCTTTGCAAGCCATCCGTTGCCCCACAGCCAGTGGACGAACGGTGCATAGACGAATGTGATCCACAGTATTCCGAAGACTACGAATGCCGAAACCTTTACCCTCTCAGCAACTGCTGAAGTTATGATTGCTAAAGTTATCACTGCAAACATCATCTGGTAGATCATGAACAGAATGTGCGGGATCGTCATACCCTTAGCCGGTTCGAGTCCGACGTTGTTCAGCATGAAGTAGCTCAGATCGCCTATGAATCCCGCTACATCGTTGCCGAAGGCTAAAGAATAGGCGTAGACGACCCACTGAATTCCTACGACTATTAGGCAGATTATGCTCAATGTGATCATCGCTATCGCGTTCTTCCTTCGAACCATTCCAGCGTAAAATAGCCCGACCCCCGGGGTCATCAGCATCACTAAAGCCGTTGCTACGAGAATCCAAGCGGTGTCACCGCTGTTCATAGCCCAAGCAGAGTTATGATGTTTTTAACAATTTTTAGGAATAACTCATAAAAGTTCATAAATTTTCATAAAGTGGGTTTAGATTTTGAGGAATCTTTAAACGATGGATCGAGGAATCAACCCCTGCATCATCATGCAGTCTACAATTACCAAGGCTACCATCGCCTCAAGCACCGGAACAGCTCTCGGAACTATGCAGGGATCGTGTCTCCCCTTTATTACGATCGTTTCCTCTTGCATCGTTCTGTAATTCACGGTTCTCTGGGGCTTTGAAATCGACGGTGTGGGTTTTATTGCGACTCTTATTATTATGTCTTCTCCGTTAGATATACCGCCTAAAATTCCTCCGGCGTTGTTCGAAGCAAATCTGATCTTGCCATCTTTGATTATTATCGGATCGTTGTTTTCGCTACCCCTCATCTTCGCAACCCTAAAACCCGCTCCGATCTCAACGCCCTTAACGGCCGGAACGCTCATTAGGGCGAAAGCCAAATAAGCATCGAGTTTGAGGAATACGGGTTCACCCAAGCCGGCTGGGGGATTCTTGACGATTATCTCAGCAATACCTCCGACGCTGTCTCCCTCTTTCTTTGCGTTCAGTATGGCATCTTCCATAAGCTTTGCCTTCTCCTCATCCGGACATCTAACCGGATTGCTTTCAGCCTTCTTTACGATCTCCTCGAATTCCATGCCCGATACATCGCAACTTATTCCGGCGATCTCCTTCGTGTATCCTCCGACTTTAACTCCAAAACGTTCGAGGATCTTCTTGGCTATTGCTCCAGCCGCTACTCTGCCAACGGTTTCTCTTGCCGAGGCTCTGCCTCCACCTCTCCAGTCCCTAATTCCGAACTTAGCCCAATACGTGAAATCCGCATGACCGGGGCGGAAGAGGTCTTTAATCTCCTCGTAAGGTTTGGAATTAACGTCCTTATTCTCAACGATCATCGAAATAGGCGTGCCCAAAGTTTTTCCTTCGAAGACCCCTGAGAGGATCTTGACTCTGTCCTTTTCCTTCCTCTGCGATGCCAATCTTCCGCCGGGCTTTCTCCTATCCAACTCCCTTTGAATATCTTCCTCGCTGAGCTTTAAGCCTGCAGGACAACCGTCAACAACGCATCCAACTGCCAAACCGTGGCTTTCCCCCCAAGTCGTTACCCTGAAGAGGTAGCCGAATGTGTTTCCGATCATCGCGAAACTGTCGACAAAAATTATTAAGATCTTTCTCATTAACTTTTTTAACGTTCGATTACCTCTTGGTTTGGTGAACGTCGAGGAGAAGGTAGGTATAACGGCTTACATAACTAATACGGAAGGAATTGATGGCGAGATAAAGCAATCTATAGAAGATTTCTACGTTGAAGAGGTAACAAAGCTAAAGCTCAGCGATGAGGGACGATTTACGATCATCAAGGTTAGGAAGGTGAACTGGGATACGCTGAACTTTGTTAGGGCGTTAGCAAACGCTTTGAGGATAAGTCAGAAGAGAATTCACTACGCCGGAACCAAAGACAAGAGAGCCGTGACGGTGCAATACTTCGCCGTGAGCGGGTTGAAAGAAGAGCAGATTGAAAGGCTGAAGAATCTGAAGATCAAGGATGCCGAGATAGAGGTGTTGGGAAGATCGAATAGGGATATCCAATTGGGCGATCTGATAGGCAACAGGTTCAGGATAGTCGTCAGATCGACGAAGGATGGCGAAAAAATCGAGCGAATTTGCGAAGAACTAAAAGAAAAGGGGACTCCAAACTTCTTCGGTCTTCAACGCTTCGGCTCTATTCGCTTTATAACGCACGAAGTCGGTTTGCACATTCTAAAGAGGGACTACGAATCCGCGTTCTGGATTTACGTCGCCAAACCTTTCGAGGGTGAAAATGAAGAGGTGCGTAAAATAAGGGAGGAGCTCTGGAATACGAGGGATGCAAAATTTGGGCTGAGGGAGTTGCCGAAGTATCTCAGATACGAGAGAAATCTACTGCAGAAGCTTAGGGAGGGAAAGAGCGAAAAGGAAGCTCTGCTTTCTTTGCCCGAAAACCTGAAGACGATGTTCGTTCACGCCTATCAGTCGTATGTATTCAATCGAGTGCTTTCAGCCAGAATCAAAGAGTTCGGCAGTCTTAAGATCGTGGAAAGGGGGGACTGGGCAGATTTCGTAGAATTCGATGACGGATACTACCGTTTCGGGGAAGATTACGTTAGGGTGCACGAGTTCAACGAAAGCAGGGTTAGATTTCTGATCGAAAAGAGGAGAGCATCGCTTGCTATACCTCTCCCGGGTTACGAAACGGAACTCGGCGACGACTGGACTTCCCAGAAAATCAGGGAATTTTTGGAAGAGGATGGAGTTAGGCTTGAGGATTTCAAGCACGAATACAGGGAGTTTTCGTCGAAAGGTGGATTAAGATGTGCGGACATACTCATCGAGCATACTGGTTTTAAATTCACATCGGCTGAGGATACCATCACGTTTGAGTTCTTCCTGCCAAAGGGTTGCTACGCTACTATAATGCTGAGGGAGTTCATCAAGAAGCCTCTATCTTGAGTCATTCGAAATCACAACAGAGATATATACTAAAACGTCGATAGTTTATTTATGAACGGAATATCCAAAAAGATCATCGCCGTAATTCTGTTCCTGACAATAGATACCGTTCTACTTTACGTTGGAGCCTTTCTGTATACGGAGTATCTATGGTTTAAGTCGTTGGGATTCGGAGAAGTATTTTTAGCCATGCTCGGTTACAGGCTGAAGCTGTTCGGCTTGATATTCGCGATAACGTTTGCTATCCTCACGGCAAACGCTTTTATGCTTAAGAGAGGAGTTAAGGAGTTTCTGGGCGAGCCCATTCGATATCACCACTCGGTGGATCTGATAATCTCTTTAATAGTAGCCTATACGCTTTCGAACAACTGGTTGAGCCTCGTATACTTCATCAACGGGGTTAAATTTGGGCTTAAGGATCCGATATTCGGGAAGGATGTATCGTTCTATGTGTTCAAGCTTCCTTTCATAAAGATAGTCCTCTCATCGATTGCAGTCGCTTTGTTTCTAAGCTTTATAATTGCCGTCATCTATTACGCCCACGTTTTCAGATGGGTTAAGAGCTTCGAAGAACTCAAAGAGCTTTTTCCTCAAGCCGGCTACACGCACTTCGCAATCTTGTCCGCTTTCACCTTCATCGTAATTTCGGCCTTATTATACATAGCGAGGTTCGATCTGCTCACATCTCAGCACGGAGTCGTTTCCGGAGCAAGCTGGACTGAAGTAAATGTCGTAATGCCGGCCATGCTCCTCATGTCCGTTCTATCCTTAATATTCGCCGGACTCTCGCTACACTTCGGAAGAAGGAGCTTCGAAAACATGGCTATCGTGTTCGTGGCGTTTGCCGTTATTTCATTTTTTTCCCTCGGCTTAGTTCCGTTCACGATTCAGAAGTTTAAGGTCGAGCCTAACGAACTTCAGATGGAGTGGAAATACATAGGTTACAGTATAAATTACATGAAGTTCGCATACGGTCTCAACAATGTTGAGAAGCAAAGATACAACGTTTCCGAGAATCTGACCCTCGAAAAGATCGAGAGAAATAGGGGGACGATCGAAAACATAAGGCTCTGGGATCACCGTCCTCTCAAGGAAGTCTACAGGCAGATTCAGCAAATCAGACCTTATTACGTTATAAGGGATGTGGATGTCGACAGATACACAATAAACGGACGATACACCCAAGTTATGATATCGGCAAGAGAGCTTTCGATAGATCTTCTTCCGACTATCGCCAAAACGTGGGTAAACGAGCATCTCATCTACACCCACGGCTACGGAGTCGTGGCATCGCCTGTCAATGCCGTCTCTAAAGAAGGCTTACCGGTGCTAATAATTAAAGACATACCGCCGAAGGGGGAGATAAAAGTGACTCAGCCACGCATTTACTTCGGCGAGCTCACGAACGATTACGTAATCGTAGATACGAAGCAGAAGGAGTTCGATTACCCTTTGGGCGATAAAAACGTCTTCACCGTTTACAAGGGAACTGCCGGAGTCAGGCTTAGTTCATATCTCAGAAAGTTGCTGTTTTCGATAAGGTTCGGCGACGTAAACATAATTTTGAGCAGATATATCACTCCAGAAAGCAGAATTCTGATGCACAGGAACATAATGGAAAGGGTCAGAACGATAGCTCCGTTCTTTACCTACGACGATGATCCATACATAGCCGTGATACACGGGAGACTTTATTGGATAATAGACGCATACACGACTCTGAACGATTTTCCATATTCAGCGGTTTACGGCACTAAGTTCGGAAATATAAACTACATAAGGAATCCGGTTAAGGTGTTCGTAGATGCCTACAACGGAACGGTTGAGTTCTACATCGTTCAGAACGAGCCGGTAATCGAAACGCTCGCGAAAGCCTTTCCTATGTTCAAAAGGGATATGGACGACGCTAAAAGAAGGCACATTAGGTATCCGGTCAACCTCTTCGAAATTCAGGCTGAAGTTTATTCGGTTTACCACATGGACAACGTCGAAACCTTCTATAATAGGGAGGACGTATGGGAAATTCCTCAGGAGCTGTTTGAAGGTAAGAGAATCGAGATGGAGCCTTACTACGTAATTTTAAGTTTTAAGGTAGGGGAAAAGCCTGAGTTCGTTTTGATGCTTCCCTTCACTCCGAAGGGTAGGGAGAACATGATAGCTTGGATGTGCGCGAGATGCGATGGGAAGCATTACGGAGAAATACTGCTATACGAATTTCCGAAGGGTAAGCTTATCTACGGTCCTATGCAAATAGAAGCGAGAATAGATCAGAATCCCGAAATTTCAAAGCTGTTTACCCTCTGGGGGCAGGTCGGATCGAGAGTTATAAGGGGAAATCTGCTCGTAATCCCAATCGAAGGCTCGATCATCTACGTCGAACCGGTTTATTTGAAAGCCGAAGAGGCACATATCCCTGAGCTTAGAGGTGTAATAGTGGCATACGACGATCTCTTGGTGATGAAGCCCACACTCAACGAAGCTTTGAATGCCCTCTTCGGTGCTAAGCCTACGCTGGCAAAGGAAGAAGTTAAAACTAAGGAATCCTTCAAGAAGCTCGTTAAAGAGTGCGTTGAAACTTACGAAAAGGCGATTGAGAGCGTTAAATCCGGGAACTGGAGCGAATTTGGCAGGATGCTCGAAAAACTCGGAACGCTCTTGAAACGGCTTAACGAGAGCGTGAAATGATGGACAGGAATTTGGTGAGGATATTCGGAATAACGCTGATTGGAATAATCGGAGTTTCGATACTCTCACCGGCTTTTCCGGAGATAAAGACCGGTTTGGGAATTTCGGACTTCGAAGTCGCGATGCTCGTAACTGCGTTCACATTGCCGGGAGTTTTCTTAGCACCGATAATGGGAATACTTGCCGATAGAATCGGGAGGAAGAAGGTCGTAGTTCCATGCTTATTTCTTTTTGGAATCTCCGGAAGTGCTTGCGCTTTTGCGGATTACAAGTTGATGCTGATCCTCAGATTTTTGCAGGGTATCGGAGGCTCGGCGCTGACTTCTTTGGCTGTCACGCTAATCGGTGATCTCTACAAAGGATTGGAGAGAGCGAAGATGTTGGGCTACAACGCCGGAGTTTTGAGCTTGGGATTGGCCGTGTATCCTTTTTTGGGTGGTATCTTGGCGGATGTAAACTGGAGACTGCCGTTTTTGATGTTTTCGCTCGCCATTCCGGTTGGGATACTCGCTTTGGGGATAGACTATCCGAGTATAAGCCGAAAACAATCTTTGAAAAGGTATATTGCGGAAAGCTTGGCACTGCTGAAAAGTAGGAAAGTTTTGGTCGGGTTTCTTTCTGGATGTGCGGTTTTCGTGGTGACGTATGGTGCGATAACCATCTACCTCTCCTTCTTACTCGAAGAGAGGTTCGGGTTTGATCCGAGTGTTAGGGGATTGATAATCGCGTTTACGTTCGTTTTCGTCGCAGTGGTGGCATCTAACTTGAGGTTTTTTATAGAGAGGTTCGGTGGGACGAACACCGTTGTTATGGGATTCGTCGGTTACGCCTTATCCCTTCTGATCATTCCATTCGCCTCGAACGTTGCGGTAATTCTGCTTGCGATGATGCTCTTCGGATTCGGGCACGGAACGGTTCTGCCAGCTTTACAGAACTTGGTAGTCTCGATTGCTCCGACTGAAAAGAGGGCGGTGGTTACTGCAACATACAGTTCTATGGTGAGGATCGGACAAACTATCGGACCGATATTCGCCTCAGCGATCGCGGTTTATTCTATTGATGGTGTGTTTTTAGCGTCCTCGCTCCTATCTTTGATCTTCGCAATTTTGAACTGGATATTGCTTTGATAAAAGCTCATAAGTCGGTTGAATTAGCTCACCGACATGTTTGTGGTGTTCAGGTGCAGAAGGTGCGGTAGATACCTCTACGCAAGGAGAGATGCGAAGTCGAGAATCTGTGCTAAATGCGGATTCAAAAACGATTTGAGGAAGGTTGTGATCGTCGCAAAGGCTGAAGATGAAAGGATTGCCGGCGAAATCGTAAGAAAGTTGCAAGGCTGTGGAACCGAATTCAGGAGCTTGGGTTAACCCCAGAGGGTGTCGATCTCTTTTATGGGTCTTCCAGCCTTCGTAGCTGGAGCGAGGTAGTCTATGAACCTTCCCACCGGAATCCCGTAGAGCCTAAAGGTAACCCTTATCGGCGAAAGTATAGCATCCTCATCCGCGAAGTTTACCTTCGAAACGTATGCGGTCTGCTTGTTGAGGTATATCGTTATTTCGTTTCCGCTCCTTCCCTTAAAAAGCTCTGTTCTTGCTGTGTCCAGTATCCTCTGCCTTCTCAGCAGATCTCTGAACTTCCTCAGATCCCACGCCCTCGCCTTTAGCTTCCCCTCCTCGATCTCGATTTCCGCATCGGGGAATAGGTTTTTTACAGCCTGAACGACCTTATCGACGTCTTCGGTCGGATGAACATCCGTTTCGATCTCTATTTCGACTTTTTTTGCCAATTGGGTTAGTATATCTCTGACCTTTTCCTTGAATTCCTCCAATCCTCCAACGTTCTCGATCGTAAAGTTTGCAATCTTCATCGCTTCTCCCATGTTCCAAGAGAGCTCTCTTTCGTCTCTCTTCTTCAGATCCTCGATCGTCGTTATGTCATCGCTCCTCTTCCTCTTCAAAGCTCTCTGAAATCTTATCTCCAAAGGCGCCTCGATGTTTATCAAAATGAAGTCGTCGCCAAACTCCTTCTTAAACCGCTCGACTTCCGCGATTCCTCTTACGCCGTCTATGACGACGACACCCGTCTCCATACCCTTCTCTCTGATGATCGGAATGCATCTCTTCGCAATTGCGTCCATTCCTTCTTTCCGTCTTAGCTCTTCTGCGATCTTTCCCAAGTTTTCATCTGTTTGCGGTAATCCCCTCCTCTTCGCTTCCTCTCTTACTATATCTCCCATGCAAACAACGGGAATTCCCATTTCTTCGGCAACCTTTGCCGCTGTGCTCTTCCCGCTGAGCGGGAGTCCTACGAATGCTATAACCCTCATGTGATGTAAAACTTCGGAACGGTATTTGTTATTTAGCATTTAAATATCTCCAAGCACAGTTTGAACTATGAAGTTCGCGTATCGAATTCTCCATCCAAAGCTTGCCTTCCTGTTGGTTACCAAACACGAAGATAAGACGAACGTGATGACCTTAGCTTGGCACATGCCAGTTGAATACGATACCATCGCTATAGCCATCGATAGGGAAAATTACAGCTACGAACTGCTTTCGAAGTCTAAGGAGTTCACTCTAAACGTTTTATCGATCGACAATCTCGATGTGATCTGGAAAGCCGGAACTACGAGCGGAAGAGAAATCGACAAAATCAAGGAGCTCGGAATAAAGCTTGAGGACGGTGTGAAGATCGAGACTCCTCATATAAAGGATGCGATGGCGTTTTTGGAGTGTAGAGTTGAGGATGAGTTGAAGCTGAAGGAACACTCATTAATAGTTGCGAAGATCGTGCATGCTTGGGCCGATAAGCGATTTTTCAAGGAGACATGGCTCGAAGGTTGTGGAATTCCGATGCACGTCGGAAGCGTTTTCTTTACCACGAACTCGAAGTATGTATCTGTTAAAAAGCGGAGACGATAGCAGTTTAAAAATCCTTAATCCTAAAACTGTAAACGAAGAGAACCCTGACTCTACCTTTTCTCAAGCCGGCATACTTCGTGCTCATCTTAACCTCCGCTTTGAACAGTCTATTCAGCTTTGAAATGATGTTTCTCGCAACGTTAACGTCGGAAAAATATACGTTCATTCCGTTCTTCGTCCTCTCAATTTCGAACTCCTCTCCAAACTTTTCGATGATCTTCAGTATCGCTTTCTCCTTTTCTTCATCAATCGAGCCTCTGATCTGGAGTATGGTCGGATGCTTCACAGATGGAGTAGACTCAAAATTTATATACTTATTTACACAGCTGATTACGATGGATCTGCTACAACTGGAGTTCGACATCCGATACATAAATGCGGTATCGAGGAAAGTGTTAGAAGAGCATGCGCTGATCAGACTAATCATTTCAGCCTTAGCCACCCCCAACGAGCTTGAAAACTTAGTCAAGAGGGACTTCAGAATTATAAATAGAAACGGCGAAACGGTGTATACGGTCAAGCTAACATCTGGCGGAAGATCGAGGGTGGCTCCGATAGACGAGAGGACTTACGGTATAGTGATGGACATCTGCAGGAGCAAGGGTGGAAGGCAGAGGGTGTTCGATTACACGAAGGAGGAGATGGACAGGATAGTGGAAAAGTATTCACCGGCGAGGAGAAAATACAACGCGCTCAAGCTCAGAGAGGCGGTAATAGAGATACTGAGGGACTGTCTATTCTTCGACCACGACTACGTCAGCGATCTGCTAAACGGAGCGAACTTGGACGGTGTTATCGACTTCCTCCACGATTCCCATCCGATATTCTCGGGAATGTGGGATCTGGATGACGATGAGGTTGCGGAGGATTTCATAATGAACTACACAGCAATGACCGGAATAAGGGATGCAAAGAAGATAGCCGAGGAAATATGCGAGAGCGAGGAGAGGATCGAAAGGCTGATGAGAAGGGAACTTAAGAGATTATTTTAATCTGACCGAACAAAAGATGATAGCAAATTTTATCTTCATTCAACCGACCGAAGATTATGGCAAATATGATGGAAAAAAAATCCGCGAGAATTCTCGCGTTTATACTTGCTCTGATAATGATCGGCTCTGTGCTTGCATACGCGTTCAGAGGTCCTTCAAAACCGGAGGTAAGAAAGGTAAAGTTCGACATGGGTGACAGCCTTAAGGACTGGCTTAGATATCTCCCGAACTCGACCGAATACATCCTATACTTCAACTACAACGTTACGAACGAAACTCTACTTAAATTAATCTACAACGCCACAGCCAAAAACATAGATATCTACGCCTTCTCCATTTTCAGACCGAACTACATCGGAATGTTCAAGCGGATGCTGATCGGATATCCGGAGCTATACCTCATAGACCTCGGAAAGAAGAAGGTCTACTTCTCCTTTGACTACGAGAGAAACTATTACGGCTACAACGTCAAGATAAAGAACTTCAACGGAAGGTATTACGCGATGACCGACGAAATTCATCCCGTCGTATACGGTTATTCGGACAGCGTCTTAAACGTTCTGAAAGTTATAGCGGACAACGGAACGAGTTTTACGGATGAATACGGGAACTACACGAGCAGAATAAACGGAAGTTTCGATTACGCGATCATAGTTACCGGTAAGACCGCAATGAGTTCGATTCAAAATAATGGAACTCCCATAGCCGACTTCTACTTCGAAGGATACAGGATGAACAAAACCGACGGGATGTTCGAGAAGGTGGTCGGCATTCACTTCTTGGGCAACTACTTCTTCGTGAAATCCAACAAAACCGCATACTACTACTGCAAGAACTACGAGGACGGTTTCAGCATAGCGATAATGGACGACTACAATCTGACAAAGCTTATCAACACGACACCGGAAATCAGGTCTATAATAATAAAGATTGGAAAGTAACATGAGGGTCGAAGGTGGAACGACTCTGCTGGTAGAGGGAAAGGCGGAGGTAAAGGTTCGAGGGAAAGCCGAGGTCTTTGGCTGTCCCATTGAGAGCGTTACGGTTAGCGAGGGGAAGATCCTTCCAGTTTATGTGGTTGAAGACTCCGAAGTGGAAGTGGAAGGAAATTACATCGCAGTCAAGGGCTCTACCATTCCGGAGAGTTGGAACAGACTCGTAGAGACGATCGAGCGAGAAGGATACACGAAAATCATGCTTTTCGGAGATACAGATTCCGGCAAAAGCAGTCTCGCAACATTTTTAGCCAACAAGCTAAGCGGAGGGAAGTGGCTCGTTGATCTGGACATCGGGCAGTCGGACATCGCCCATCCGTGTGCCATGGGTTTGGGATACACCGAAGGTGGAATTACATCGATTTCGGAAGTTCAAATGATCGACGGCTACTTCGTAGGAACTATATCGCCTACCGGAAGGGAGGCAAGATGTCTAAGGGGAGTTGCAAGCATCGTAAGTAAGATCGATGATCTCGCCAAGGAAGGCGACAGAATCATCATAGACACCACCGGCTGGACGAAAGGAAGGAGGGCGAGGGAATACAAGCTCGCGAAGGTCGAGATCATAAAGCCGGATCTAATCGTATGCTTCGAGAAGATACCATACTACCTCAAGAGATACAGCACGTTCGAAGTGGAATCTTTCGTGCTGAAGAAGAGAAGCAGGGAGGTCAGAAGTTCGATAAGGAGCAGACTTTACGCCAAATGGCTTGAAAACGCAGAGCTCAGAAGGTTCGAAGATGATGAGGTGGAGTTCGAGAACACGACGCTGTTTAAGGGGGAAAAGATCGAATTCTTGGAGGGTGTTTTAGACGCTAAAGTGATCTTCGCAGAGAAGGGCGCGGATTTTCTGAACGTTTGCGTTGAAAAAGAGGTGGAGGTTGGAGGGGAACTCATCAAAGCCTTGCTGGAAATCTACGAAGTCAAGGAGGTCTGCATATTTTCTCCGGATCAGCTGAAAGGTTTGATGCTCGGGTTATACGATAGAGACGGCAGGTATTTGGGCTTCGGATTGCTCAGAGGGTTGGATGTTGAAAACAGATCGATAGAGGTCTTCACATCCGTGGGTGGAGAGGTCGGAAAGATCGAATTCGGAGAAATAAAGCTCAGCGATGACCTGAAGGAAGTCGTAACCAGAGTTCCCTGATTATTTTTCCAACTACGCTTTCGTGAATCGATAACCTAAAATTCACGGAATCGAATATAAAAACATGATCGAAATTAGGACGAGCAAGAGGGTCGAAATCGTAGATATAACATCTGATGTTCAGAGAGAGGTGGAGAAATCCGGTGTCAAGGACGGAATTGCGGTAGTTTACACCCAGCACACGACCACCGCTATAATCATTAACGAGAACGAATCGGGTTTGAGGGAGGATATAGTGTTCGTTTTGGATAAGCTGATTCCGAGAGGTGCTGGCTACATGCACGACACCATAGACAACAACGCCGACTCCCACCTCAGAGCGATTTTCCTCGGAAACAGCGTCGTCGTTCCGATAACTAACGGAAGGCTCGATTTGGGAACTTGGCAGAGGATAATGTTCGTAGAATTGGATGGCCCGAGAACGAGGAGGGTTGTCGTGAAGGTCATCGAGGGTTGAACATGCTAAAGTTGGTATTTCTCGAAACTTCGCTCGAACTTGTCCCGCCGAGCATCGCGAGGCATCCCGCAGTAGTAAAGGATGCAAGGAGAAGGAAAAAGAAGCCTACAAAGATTATCTTGGACGATTCGAAGCATCATGCGGCGATGAAGGATTTGGATGCGAGGGAGAAGAGGGGAAGACCGGATATAATCCACCAATGCCTGCTTTCCGTTTTGGATTCGAGGGCTTCAAGGTTCGTCGACATCTACGTTCATACGCTCGACGACACTATAATATGGATAAACAACGAGACGAGGTTGCCGAGGAACTACAACAGATTCATAGGACTCATGGAGGATTTATTTGAGAAGAAGGAGATAAAAGCCGGAGATAAGGTTCTGCTTAAGATTTTGGATGCCGAGCTTGAGGACATTCTTAAGGACGTAGAAGCAGTAGTCGTTTTAACCGAAAAAGGCGAAAGGGATGAGAAATTTTTGAGAGAGATCGTAAGAAGCAGAGACGACCTCGCGATCTGTATCGGAGCCTTTCCCCACGGCGATTTCGAGGAGGATACGTTGGAGATATTGGAAGAATTCGAAGCGGAATTCGTTGCGATAGCCAAAGAACCTCTCACAAGCTTATATATAACGAACAGGGTGATATGCATCTACGAAGATGAGAGAGTTCTATCTGATCGAAATCGCTAAAAAAATGCTAAAAGTCGAGAGGGAAGACGTAATCGTAGGAATCGGCGAAGACGACTGTGCAGTGGTTAGGATCGGCAACAAGAACGTCGTCATGACCGCAGACTGCTTACACGAGAAAACGGATTTTCCGTCCGGAATAAAGCCTGAAGAGATCGGTCATTTGGCTTTAGCCGTAAATCTGAGCGATTTGGCTGGATGCGGTGCCAAGCCCTCGTTCTTCCTCTATACGATAACTCTGACGAGGGATACGGATGAAGAAAAATTCAGGGGGATTTTGAAGGGCATGAAGGATCTCGCCGACAGATACGATGTTGCCGTAATCGGAGGGGACACCGACTTCGGCGATGAACTGCACATCTCAGGATTCGCAATCGGAGAAGCCGAGAGGTTCGTCACCCAAAGCGGAGCGAAGGTTGGAGATTACGTGTGCGTAACGGGTTTGCTCGGGAAGGCACAGCTTAGTTTGGAACAACTATTCTCCGGATACGATCGCGACGAAATAGCTTATCCAGAATCTCTATTCAAGCCCGAACCGAGGATAAAGGAGGGAATCGAAATATCGAAGCATGCGAATGCGATGACGGACATCAGCGACAGCTTAGCGATTTCTCTCAACCTTATTGCAGAGAAGAGTAATGTGGGAATAGAAATTTACGAGAACTCGATTAAGCTCGACCATCTGCTCGGCTACGTGGACTACGAAAAGGCACTCGAACTGTTTTTGTATGCCGGCGGAGACTACGAGCTCGTATACACTTCCAAGCAATGTCAACACGTAAGAATCGGGAAGGTCGTCGAAGGGAGTGGAGTTTGGTTGATCAGAAAGGACGGAAGAAGGGAGAGGATCGAATTCAAGGGCTTTAGCCATCGATAAGACTGCACTCACTCGATCTTCTCACCCAACCTTATGCCGTCCTCGTCTAAAATCAACTCGTAAAACTTGCTCGGAGGCTTGTTAGGATTCTTCTTAACTCTGATACCCCTTTTGATCTTCAAACCCTCCAGTATCTCTTCTATTTCAATTACGTAGTCCGCTTCGTTCTCGAGCATGGCTAAGACCCTCTTATCCGCGAGCCTCTTATCGACCGTGGCGATCAAAACGCCCTTCTTATCTCTAATTATGTCGCAGATCTCCTGAAATAGCTGGTAAACCTTCTCGGGAGGATGGATTATTAGGAGGGGCTGAAGGATATCCGTCAAGCCCACACTCTCTTCGAGCCTCTTCACCGCAAGCGAGATCGTGAACAACTCGTGCAACGTGAAGTTATCGTTCGGAGTTACTATCTTAGCATCTTTCAACTCCCTCCTGAGGTCGTCTTCCAACCTCTTCGGAACTATCGCAAAAACCCTGTATCCTTCCTTAATCGCGTTCTTCAAAAATCCTAAGGATAGCCTCAGGCCTATGTCCCCTACGGCTTCGATCAGAACAACCCTCCCGCCCGCGATATCTCCAACGATCTCGTCGAACTTCGGAACGTCAAACTTCATGGATCTTTGCCACTTCGCATTTGGTTGGGTTTATAGATTTTACTAAATATATATACTTATTAATTTTCTTGCGCCTAACGTCAACGACGCCTTCGATTCGAACTACGCTCGTAGCCATGCTTTCGAATATTGCAAGGGATCTTCTGTCCAGAGCATCGTAATTCAAAAATCCTATAAAAGTTACGCTCGGTAGGGCGACTTTGAGTCCGGCGAGTTCCCTTAAAAAGCACCTTATGTCGAAATGCAGGTCTATCTGCTCTATTCCGCTTAAGATTAGGAGATTGTTTTCGCGGCTGTCCTTCATGAACGAGTAAAATTTCGAAATTATCTTGGTGATTTCGTTCAGCGGAACGTTTACGATGTTAAAGCCCGGAAATTCCGAAACGAAGTTTGAAACGCTGATTATGGGTGTTTTCTTTATCGCATCGAGTAACTCCGGCATCTCTCCTTTGAGAGCCTTTAAGAGTGCGTATAGTTTAACGTGAAGCTTGTCACCGATCTCCACAAACACGGACTTGCCCATGGAGACGAGTCTGAACGGTAGTAGCTCTACGTTCGATAGGCTGTTGTATTCGATTAGAACTACCTCTCCTTCGACAATCCTTTTTAGGACGAGATTTATCGGCTTAGGAAGGTCGAGCATCTTCATACCGTCCGAAGTTATTTCTACCCTCATAATCTTTTTTAAATCACCTCTAACTTCGATTATACCCTACTCTATCCGACCCGACGACCCCGTCTAAATCCTTTTTCATAATGATTATCACTATAATTAGGTGAACACCAACCTTTATAAGTTTTCCCGCAGAACATTTTTTATAAAATTGTTTTATTACAGCACAACTTTAATTTATCTTCGAGTGGTCTGAATATTCATGGATGCGTTCAAGCTTGTCGAAGATGCGGCGATTAAGATCAAGACCATGGAGGTCAGAGGTGCCGCAAGAATCGCGAAATTCGCGGCCGAAACCCTCAAGAGGTTCGCCGAACTGATAGACAAAGATTTCGATAAGAACATGAAATGGGCGGCGGAGAAGCTCATGAACACCCGTCCTACGGCTGTAAGCCTGTTCAACGCGATAAATTACGTCATGAGCTACGGCGGAAGGAACGACGAGGAAAAGAAAAGGGATGCGATCAGGAGAGCCGATGAGTTTATAAGATGGGTGGACACGGCGAGGAAGAAGATTGGGGAAATAGGAGCCAAGAGGATCAAGGACGGCTACGTGATAATGACGCACTGCAACTCCTCTGCGGCTCTATCGGTAATAAAGACCGCACATCGAATGGGAAAGAAAATAGAGGTAGTAGCGACGGAATCCCGTCCGAGGTATCAGGGACATCTCACAGTTAAAGAGTTGAGCGAAGAGGGGATTCCTGTTACTCTCATAGTGGATTCGGCCGTCAGATACTTCATGAACGATGTGGATTGCGTCATCGTCGGAGCCGACACTATAACCGTCAACGGGGCACTGATAAATAAGATTGGAACGTCTCAGATAGCTCTGTGCGCGAAGGAGGCGAGGGTTCCCTTTATGGTCGCGGCTGAGACTTACAAGTTCAGTCCGAAAACGCTATTCGGCGAGCTTGTGGTTATAGAGGAGAGAGATCCGGAGGAGGTAGCTCCAAAAGACATTTTAAATCTGAAGAACGTCAAAGTAAGAAATCCAGCGTTCGACGTCACTCCGAGAGATTACATCGACCTAATAATCACGGAAATCGGAGCAATCCCGCCGGAAATGGCTTACGTGATAATCAGAGAGCGTTTGGGATACACCGGAATAAATTACGATGAGATCAAAGTTTCCGCAAGGCATTTTGACTGAACGAGTTTTTATACTCTTTTAGTCTCAACTTCCGAAATGTATGCTGTCAATAACGGATGCATTTCGTATATTCCAGCAATTTCGCTTGACACCAACTGAACAACAGCGTAGAGGGTTAAACATAGCAGAAATACAACCGTTCCGATCAGCATAGCTACCGCAACGTAATCCGGGAACATCATGTATCCGTGCAAATACATAGTATGATCTCGACGATGTAGAGATTTTAGCTTTCCGATCTAAGAAAGGTCTTCCTTCACGGCTCGGGCAACTTCGATACCGGCTTTTATACTACCGTTCATGCTTCTCTCCGGATAGTTTGGCGGGGAGGTCATTCCCGCTACGTAAAAACCTTTCAGTTTTGTTCTATACGGTGTAATCTTTTTCAGATATCCTTTTTCGTATATCGGACCGCTGTATTTGGCTTTGAAGATTTCAATCCAGTTTACATCCTTATCGCTCAGCCCGAATCTGCTTACCTCCTTAAGATAGAGTTTTCTTAGCTCGTCGTTGCTCTTGTTGAAGAGCCAGCCGTTTGGAGCGGAATAGCTCGCGAGGTATATTACGTGTTCTCCGTAATCTTCAAACGGCATGAAATGTGTGTGCTCTATTATCGCTCCGAACACTTTCGAGTCCGCAACGTTCGTCCAGTATATGTCCTCGGTTACAGACTCCTTAGCTCCTATCAACGCGCAAACCGAACTCTGATACTTAATGTCAGGAATTCCAGCCGCTTTTTTTATTTTCTCATCGAGAGTCGGTAGAGGGGCGGTGTATACTACGACGTCGAATCTCTCACCGTTCACCTCAAACCTTTCGCCGATCTTTTCTATCTTTTTTACCTCTTCCTTTCTCACATTAAGACCCTCGCTCATCCTTACTATGAGCTCGTGAAATCCTCGCCTTACGTAGCCCAACTCCTCACCGCTGAGCTTTCTGTTGCTCCTTATTGCAACCCTCGCAAGAAGCCAAGCGTAACTTACTTCCTTGTAGTATTCCCCGAATTTAGCTCTGAGAAGAGGCATGAAGAATTTGTTTAGTATCTCCTCTCCGAGCTCTTCCTTGATCCCATCGACGACACCTCTGTTGTCCTCCCTTGTGTAGTCCCTCCTCCTGCTCTTCAGCGTAAACATCGCGAGCTTTATCTTATCGAGTAAACTTAGGTGGGGATACCTTAGAATTTCAATCGGAGTGTTTAATGGATAGATTTTTCCATCGAAGGCGTATCCCGTTCTCGCAATCCGCCACGTGATCTTGAGGCCCAAATTTTTTGCAAGCTCGATCAACTCGTTATCTCCTTTGAAACAGTGGTGGTAGAACTTCTCGATGCAGTAACTTCCCGTGCAGTAGGAAGAAGCTAAACCTCCAACATCGTTTTTTTCAAATACGACGACATCGGCATATCCTTCAAGCTCTAAAGCGCAACTCATTCCGGTTAAACCGGCACCGACTACTGCGACCTTCATCCACCGACACTTTCAAAATTTAAGGTATTAATAGTGATCCATCGTTTAATTTAGGCTAACCGAAAAATTCAAATACTTTTGAATATATATTCAATATCGTGTGGGGACGTGGAAGAGGAATGGGTAGAAGAAGGATGCAGAGAAGAAGGATGAGATGCAGAAGGGGTAGGAGATGGCTCGGATTCCAGTTACCCTCCATTCCGATAAGATTTCCAAGCATAAGGAGGGTTAAAGAAGACGAGAAGGTTCGGCAGATATACGAGCTACTTCCCAAGAGGGATTGCGGAGCCTGCGGATACGAAAGCTGTTACGAATGCGCTCTCGCCATAGCGAGTGGTGAAGCACCGCCTGATATCTGCAGAATAGTCGGAAAGAAAATTGCTCCCCAGATTGAAAGGATATTGAGGAGGTGATGGGTATGTGGTGGAGGTGGAAGAGGTATCCCGGATTCGGTCCTTGGAGCCACCTTCCGCCTTGGGAGAGACCCGGCTGGAAGTTCGGAAGGGGTAGATGCTGGTGGCTCTTTGCGAATCCGAAGTATATGGAACAGTATTTCGCTCTATCTAAGGAGGAAGAACTGAGGATGCTCGAAGAGATGGAGAGGTATTTGGAGGAAGAGCTAAGAATGATCAGAAGGAGAATCGAAGAGTTGAGAAGGGAGCGCTGATAACGTCCCTCTATTTTTTTATGCCTCATAGGAATCCACTTATCCCGTTCATTTTCAGAATCCGTCGTAAAGTCTCGAACACAAGAATTCCGGCAGTCCTGCTTTTCTCACGGCTTCGCAGACCTCTTCGATATCGTATTCAACTCTCTTAAGCTGAACCTCGTTCTTTTCCGTATCGTATATTGCGAAAGCCGAGCGGGGATCTCCGTCCCTCGGCTGACCGACACTACCGGGATTCAAGAAGAAGTAACCGTCGAGCTTTCTGATGAACTGGATGTGGGTGTGTCCGACAACTATGTTCCTTTTGAGCATTCTTAGGAATTCTACGACCATCGGCTCTTCTGGAAATATGTAAACTTCGAAAGCTGTTTCGTCATCCGCCGGAATGCCGTGGTAAACGCTGAACCATTCGGTTTCGATCTTTATCGGAAGTTTCGACAGCCATTCCAAGTATTCTTTCTTCAGATGTCTTCTCGTCCACCTTCCGGCTTCCTCCGCATAGGGATTGAATCCCGAGAAATCGTTGTTCGCCACGGCGTAGTCGTGGTTACCCATGACGCTCTCTATCCCCTCTTTTATGAATAACTCTACCACCTCGTTTGGATAGGGATAGTAGCCGACTACATCTCCGGCGCAGTAGATCTTATCGCAGTGGTTGAGTTTTTCGAGAACGGTTTCAAGTGCTATCAGGTTTCCGTGAACGTCTGAAATTAGTCCGACCTTCATACTACGATTTGCAATCTCCGTTATTTAATTGTTTTTAAATAAATTTAAATATCATATCGTGAGAAATACTTTATCGGTGGTAGCCATGTGCGTGGAACTGGGCGAACTGTATAGGTATTCCATATCGGAATCAGGAGATTGTATCGAACTGAGGCTCTACGAGAACAGGAGCGGGAAGGAGAAGGACTTCGAGTGGGGTATTGCCGGAGAAATCATAGCAAAGAGGTTAAAGAAAGTAAAGGGTGTCGATTGTGCTTGCTACTCACCGGCTCTCCAGCGCTTGTGCGTAAAGATATCCAAGAACACCGAAGGTTTGGATGCGATCGTTAGAGCGATTCTCGACATAGTGAGCGATGTGATGACGCGTTACATGACCGCAACCGGCAAAGCCAAGCTCGTCCTCGATGAGTTCGGGATTGAACAGATTTCCTAAAATTTTTTAATTTCGAAAGCTCTGCTCGTATTCATACGATTCTGTAGCATCGAGTTGAAGTGTGCCGTCGATAGGCATTATCCAAAAGTCTTAAAAGATTTGAAGGAGCAAAAGGCTTGATGCTCGACGAAGAGTATTTGGACATCACGTTCCTCAAAGAGAACGGTTTTGTAAGGAAGAAATGTCCGCTCTGCGGAAAGCACTTCTGGACGGCGGATGAGAGCAGAGAGATATGCGGAGACCCACCCTGCGGTAGCTACGAGTTCATTGGTAATCCCATTTTCAAAAGAAGATTTACGCTGGATGAAATGAGGGAGTTCTATCTAAGCTTCTTCGAAAAGAGAGGGCACGAGAGGATAGAGAGGTATCCAGTAATTGCAAGGTGGAGAGACGATATCTATTTAACGATCGCATCCATAGCGGATTTTCAGCCGTTCGTAACTTCCGGAGTAGCTCCTCCACCAGCCAACCCCCTTACGATATCTCAGCCGTGCATAAGGATGGACGATCTCGACAGCGTCGGAAGAACCGGCAGACATCTAACGCTCTTCGAAATGATGGCTCATCATGCATTCAACTATCCAAATCAGCACGTGTATTGGAAGAACGAGACCGTTCAATACTGCACGGAGCTTCTGAACGAATTGGGCGTTCCTAAGGAGAAGATAGTTTACAAGGAAGAACCTTGGGTCGGAGGCGGAAATGCCGGACCTTGTTTGGAGGCTATAGTCGGAGGAATCGAGCTCGCCACTTTGGTCTTCATGAATCTGGTTGAAGATGAGAACGGGGATATCGAGCTCAAGGGCTTGAGGTTCAGGAGGATGGAAAACTACATCGTCGACACCGGATACGGACTTGAGAGGTTCGTCTGGGCGAGCCAAGGGACTCCTACCGTTTACGATGCTATATTTCCGGAGGTCGTGGAGACGATAATCGACAACAGCAACATCGGATTCGAGAGGGACGAGGAAGTGGAAAGGATAATCGCGGAAAGTTCAAAGCTTGCGGGAGTTATGGGTGAACTTAGAGGGGAGAAGCTCATTCAGATGCGCAGACGGGTTGCGGATAAGTTGGGAATAAGTTTGGAGAAGCTTGAGAGCGTAGTTGTTCCGATGGAGAAGGTTTACGCCTTAGCGGATCACACGAGGGCAATCTTGTTCATGCTCGGAGACGGCTTGGTTCCTTCAAACGCCGGAGCGGGATACTTGGCGAGGTTGATGATAAGGAGGAGCTTAAGGCTTGCTGAGGAAATCGAGCTTAACTTAACGCTCTTCGATCTCGTAGAATTGCACAGGAAGATAATGAAGGCTTTCGAGTTTGAAGTTCCTATGGAGATAATCCACGAAATTCTGGAAATCGAAGAGGAAAGATACAGGAGAACGATATCCAAGGGTATCAAGCTCGTGGAAAGGGTTATTCAGAGAAAGAGGAGGATCGATAAGGACGATCTGGTCGAGTTCTACGACTCTCACGGCGTTCCGCCGGAACTCGTAGTTAAGATTGCTGAGGAGAAGGGTGTTGAAGTTGAGATTCCAAAGGATTTCTACGCTGAGCTTGCGAGCAGGCATGCGAAAGCTGAGAGGAAGGTCAAGCCGAAGTTGATTAAAGGGAAGTATCCGAAAACCGAGAAGCTTTACTACGATCATCCCAAGCTTTTCGAATTCGAAGCTGAAGTGATAGGAGTTGAAGGAGAATACGTAATTCTGAACCGATCAGCATTCTATCCTGAAAGCGGAGGTCAGGATTACGATACCGGATTTCTCATCGTCAACGGAGCTAAGATTCCGGTTAAGGCTGTATTTGAGGAGGACGGAGTCGTTTTGCATAGGGTTGAGAATTCAAGCAAGTTTGAAGTCGGCGCGAAGGTTAAGGGGATAATAGATGCCGAAAGAAGGCTCAGACACATGCGACATCACTCCGCGACGCATATACTTTTGCACGTTTTGAGGAAGAAGCTTGGAAATCACGTATGGCAAGCTGGTGCAAGGAAGGAATTCTCGAAGGCGAGGTTGGATGTAACGCATTATAAGAAGCCGAGCGAAGAGGAGATCAGAGAAATCGAGAGGCTTGCAAATGCCGAAGTGCTGGCGAACAAGCCGGTTAGCTGGGAGTGGATGAACAGAATAGAAGCCGAAAGGAAGTTCGGTTTCAGGCTGTATCAGGGAGGAGTTCCTCCGGGGAAGGAGATAAGGATAGTTAAGGTGGGTGACGACGTCCAAGCTTGCGGTGGAACCCACTGCAACACGACGGGAGAGATAGGACTAATAAAGATCACGAGAGTCGAATCGATTCAGGATGGGGTTATCAGATTCGAATTCTGTGCGGGAGAAGCGGCTTTGGATTACATAGCCCAGCAGGAGAGTTTGTTAAGGCAGGCGAGCGAGATACTCAGAGTAGAACCGGCCAAGCTTCCGAGCACTGTCGAAAGGTTCTTCGAAGAGTGGAAGGAGCAGAGGAAGGAGATCGAGAGGCTTAAGAGGGAGATTGCGGAGATAAAGGCTGAAATGCTGGTTGCGAATGCCGAAGAGTTCGATTCGATCAAGGTTGTAGCTGAAGTTATAAATGCCGACATGAAGGAGTTGATCAAGCTTGGGGAGGTCTTAGCAGAGAAGGGTTGCGTCGGATGTCTGATGAGTTCGGAGGGCAAGGTTAGGGTCGTTACCTTCAGCGGAGACGACAGAATAGATGCGAGAGAACTTATGAAGGAAATCGGCAGGCACATAAAGGGAAGCGGCGGAGGTAAGCCCAAGCTCGCTCAGGGAGCGGGGCAGAAGGCTTTGAGTAGGGACGAACTAATGAACGTGATCTTCAGCTACCTAAGTAGGGTTCTATGAAAGCGGTAGAGCTTAAGGATGTCGTAAAGAAGTTCGGAAACTTCAAGGCTTTGGACGGAATTAACCTATCGATCGAAAAAGGTGAATCTGTAGCTTTGCTCGGCCCGAACGGTGCTGGCAAGACGACGATAGTTAAGCTGATCAGCGGGTTGCTTAAGCCTACGAAAGGGGAGGTCAAAGTTTTCGGCGAGATTCCGTGGAAGAACTACGAAGTGAGGAGGATGATGGGCATAGTTTCCCACAATACGTTTTTATACGATGATCTAACAGCCTACGAGAATCTGCAGTTTTACTGCAAGCTCTACGATGCGGATGAAAGCAAAATAGACGAACTCCTTGAATTTTTTGGGTTAAAGGGTAGAAAGCACGATTTAGTTAGGAACTTCTCAAGAGGTATGAAGCAGAGGCTTTCCATTGCGAGGGCGATTCTGCACGATCCACCTCTGCTCATATTGGACGAACCCACAACCGGGTTGGATATAGAAGGACGGAAAGAGTTGATGAAATACGTCGCGAAGGTTGGAAGGAAAAAGACGATAATCTTCACAACACACAACGTCAAGGAGGCTGAGGAGATCTGCGACAAGGTTGCGATAATCTGCAACGGCAAATTAATCCACTTCGGAGAAATCGAAAGAGATCTTGAGAAGGTTTACTTGAGGGTTGTGGGTTATGAAGGCACTTGAGGTTGCGAAGAAGGATCTGAAAATAGAATTTAGAACGAAGGGAACGTTGAATCTTATGATTTTATTCGCTCTGATAACTTCCATGATGTTCAGCGTTTCGATTCCGATGAGCTTGGCTGAAAAAACGGCCCCGTCATTACTATGGCTCGTTTTCATATTCGTCGGAATGCTCGGATACAGCAGAGCTTTTCTGAAAGAGGTGGAGACCGAAACTTTAGACGGGCTGAAGATCTCTCCAATAGCACCGGCGAGCGTTTTAATTGGAAAAATTTTATATAACTTAATTTTAATGATTTTGATCGAAGTAATAATTCTGCCCATATTCATCGGACTATTCAATTTGGACGTAGCGAATCCCGTAATAATGTTCTTATCCGTAACGATGGGAAACGTCGGCTTCGTTATAGTGGTTTCATCCCTCTCAATTTTGGTTATAAAATCTAAGATGAGGGAGATGCTTCTGCCAGTTCTTATATTTCCGGTAGTCTTTCCGATAATTACGTCCACGATCTTAGCGGTTAGAAAGTCGATTTCCGGCGATTTGGTTGGTATATTCAGTCCAATTGCGTTGATCGTAGGATTCAGCATAATCATGTTCGTCGTCGCCTGCTTAACTTTCGAATACGCATTTTCCGATTGACCCGTAAGCGGTATGTTATACGTCAGGTATTACGAAATGTAAAAACAAAATCATTCATCATGTAAGAAATTTTTATAAGCAGATGGGTGAACAATCGTTCGGTATGTCGACCGTATTTGACAAAGTTTTACCGACTTTAAAAGGTATGAGAACGAGAGTCGTTTGTAAAAGACCGTTTGTTAGAGATCTAATTTTAGCGCAGATAATATTGCCATATTTTTCCGATAAAAGAACGTTCATAATTCTTTATTCCGAAGCATTATATAGAAAATTTATAAAATTTCTCGAAAACGTATTGGTAAAGTGTTCGAACTTGAGTCCCGTAATCGACAATTTAAACGTAATCAAAGTTGGGAAGACTCTCGAATGCAGATTCGGGCGTTTGTTTGCATTTATAGAGCAGGGAGATCCCCTTGAGGAGGCTAACGAGCTTACGAGGTGCTTGAATGAATTAAAAGACGATGATGTTTTGATCATGCATGCGAGCATGGGCTTCTTCTTCGAACTCCTCGGCGACAACAATATTAAAGAGATTCTGGAGATCTTCAGCAACCTTCCGAGCGACATAACGCTCATCGGCTTTAAGTCGGGCGAAAGAACGATAGATTCCCTTATAAACGAACTATACGATATAATCGTTAGAATTCATCAGGATACCATGATAGACGAGCTACACTACGTTGTAAGCGTTGAGTGGACTTTCAGCGATAACCTAAGAGAATTCGGAAGGTTCAGAATTAAGGACTGCAAGATAGCGGATATCTAAAACATGTCGCTTATGTGAGAGACCTTTATTCCGGACTCGGTTAGGATGTTGTATACATCCCTATCGGCGGTGACGTAGATCTCACCCAAATGATTTGAAAGAACTACGCAAGACGCTACCGTGAAATCCACTTTAAAAGACCTGTAAACCTTTACGACTTCCGCAAGCAAACGTCCGTCCAATTTTACCGAAATGAACTTCAGATATTCCGACGATAGGTGAACGAGCTTTGAGGCTATATCCGACGGTATGTCGCTCTCGGCAAGCTTCATGCAAACGTCGTAAATTACGATATCGGGAACTTTCAAATTTATATTTCCCTTCTCGAATTCCTCCCTCAGCTTTAAACACTCTTTTTCGAACTCTCCACCCCTTATCAGCCAGTTTAGAATAATCGAAGAATCGATTATCATACACCCTCCGCAATTCTACTCTTCAAATCTTCGATTTCGTTCCAGATCTTTTTCATCTTCTCCTTACTTATCTTGTCTTCGATGGCTTTTCGAAGGTATTCACTCCAATTTACCTCTACTTTGCTCATTTCCTCTTTTAACCTTTCGGGAATTCTCAGGGATATGATTACGTCTTTCTTCTCTCCTTTAGCCATATGATACGAGTTAAGGCTAAAAATATATATAGCTTATGATATACAGATCAGAAATTATTTCCTAAACATTTTTGTATATTTATTTGTATTACCCAATGTAAATCTTACCAACATTTCAGCGTAATCCAAAAAATTTAAATATTGATATTAACAATATTCTAACATCCCGCCCGCAATCGTCTTTAATTTTTTAAACAACCAAAACCTTATATTGTCTTTGTCAGACACCTTTTATGGGTCTTAAAGTTAGGATATCCGATTTTTTACTGTTCCAGAAGGACGGTAGCGAACACTACACCGGCTACGCCAACTATTTCGGCGTTGAAAGGCGTAGTTGCATAATAAGAAAAACCGAAAGCAAATACGTCGTTTTGGTTCAAGATGAAAACAGGTGGATGCAGATAGGATTGTTCTATCCGCAGAAGCCGGAAAAAGTTAAAGGAGCTAAGGATTACGATTTGATCGGATTAATCTGGACTCCCGAGCACACGTTTTTCTTGGTAAAAGATGGAAATAGGTTTTTAGGACTTTAGCTTCTTGGCTTTTCTTTTGATGGGTTCGGTCATTATCGGCTTTTCCTCGATAAGTCCTTCGGGTTTGTAGAACAGTATCAGCAACATCAGAACTCCGAAGAGGATGTATTCAAGCCACACTGCTTCGACGGGCAAATGCAACGCGGAAACTATGTTGCTCTTGTAGAAGTCAACCAACTCCCAGAGCGTTGCGAATATGAACGATCCGAGCACGACTCCCCTGTTGTTTCCCGCTCCTCCCAGCAGTATTATCAGAAACGGGAAGAAGGTCCAGAAAGTTCTACCGTAGTTGAGGAAGGAATCCGGCTGAACTCTGAGAGTGTAGAACGTAAGGAGAACTCCGGCGATCGATGCGATTCCAGAACCCAAAGCCATGGTCTTTATCCTGACAGTCATTACGTTTCTGCCGTAAGCTTTCATGACATCCTCATTCTCCCTCACAGCCTTGAGCAGTCTTCCGTATGGTGTGTTTACTATCCTGTTCAGCAGTATGTAAACGAGTAAAGCGAGAGAAAGAACCACTCCTACGATAAACGGGTATCTCATCGAGCTCGGAACGAATGCGAAGACGTCTGGAACTGAAACACCGTAATAGCTTCCGACAATTACCGGATTGTAGTAGCAGACCATAGTGAAGGTTTCGGCTATTGCCAAGAGCGTTATCGCTAAGTAGTCTTCCCTCAGCCTCGCACTCGGAAGGATGAACAAAGCACCGACTATCGTTCCGATTATCACTGCCAGAACGAGGCAAAGAACGAACAGCGCTATTCCATACACCGGATCGCTTTGAACTATGGCGGTTATCTTCCCGCTCACCACCGAACTTCCAGAAACCAGGTCACCTTGGACGCCCATTATCGCCATTAGAATCCTCGTAACTATTCCTCCAACTACGACGGCTCCGACGATCACCGATAGAGCCTTGCCGAAGTTCGGTATTCCGCAGTAACCGTATTCGACGTTCAAGCTGAGCGATACTATTACGTATAGTCCGAACCATAGCAGTATGTTCAGTATCAGCGACCAGACCTCCATCTGATCACCTTCCTCCAGTTTATTCCAGCCAAACCGCTCGGAGCTACGAGCAACGTTATTACGATTATGACGAGGGAGACTACCTTACCGTAAACCAACAAACCGGCGTTGTTCGTTAAAACCGAAAGTATGTAAGTTACGAGAGATTCCGAAATCCCGACGATGTAACCGCCCAATATCGCTCCGACGATACTGCTCAGACCTCCTACTATACTCGCCGCGAATATCGAAACTATTATCAGTTCAGCCGTTGCTGGAACGATCTCCTGTTTGAAGGGCAGTAGAACGCCAGCCATCGAAGCTAAGGCACCGGACAGAAACCACGAGAACAGCCTCGTTTTCTCAACGTCAACACCCATAATTTCGGAGAGCATGGGATTTTCGACCGAAGCTCTCAAGGCTATACCGAATTTGGTTTTGTATAGAAGGAGGAACAGACCGACAAGGGTCAAAACTATTACGGAAAACGAAACGAGCAGAATATCCGGAACGCCAAAAACGTATTTTACTAAGTAAGTGAACATGAACATCTCGCACGGTTGCCTTATTATACTTCCCAAAATTCCGGCGTATATACCTCTAAATCCGAGCAAGATTAAATCTAAAGCCAGTGTGGCTATCATCAACGTAACAACGTTCGCACCTCTTTTTATCAGCGGTTTGAGAACGATAAGGTAGGTTCCTGCACCCAAAAGACCTCCCAAGACGAAGGCGATTGGAAGTGACTGGTAAGGGTGGATTCCCCAGATCTTCCACAACGTCAGCGCTACGTATGATCCGAACACTGCGAACGATCCCTGAGCAAAGTTGGGGACGGCTGTGGTCATATACGTTAGCGTTAACCCTAAAGCGAGCAGTGTCAGAAGATTTGAGTATATCAACGCACCCTCCACTACGCTCATGCTACCGAGGTCTTAAAGAAAAGCTTTAAAATTTTAATGGTATCAAGCCGATATGCACAAGAGGTTGGTAGTTAGCTTATTGTTAGCAATTATCTTAGTTCCAGTGGTGGCATCGGCGGCGGAAGTGAAGACCATCAGGATCGGAGTTCTCTGCGACCTATCCGGACCGCTGTCAACGTATGGAAACGACATAAAGAAGACGCTGACTATCGCCGAGGAGAAGATAGATCAATACTTTGAGAAGCACCATCTGCCATACAGGGTGACGTTCGAGTTCGAAGATACGCAGGTAAATCCGACGATAGCTTTGCAGAAGGTTCAGATGCTGTATTCGAAGGGAATAAGGTTGATAATTGGGCCTATGGGCAGTGGAGAGGTGGCAAACATAAAGGACTTCGTAACGACCAACAAGATAATAATAATATCGCCGTCTTCAACTGCCATTCCAAAGCTGATCGGTTGCACGAAGCCGTCCGACAAGAAATACATCTTCAGATTCGTAGCAACCGACGATTTCCAGACCAAGGCTATAGCCGATGAGTTGAAGGACGTCGGAATAAAGGCGGTCGTTATACTCTACGTCGGTAACGCTTGGGGTAAGGGACTGTATGAGTGCATAAAGCCGAGGCTCGAAAACTACAGCATAGAGATAAAGGACGTCATCCCATACGATCAGAACACCGCTGACTTCACACCATACATCCAGAAGATGACCAACGACGTCAACGATCTGCTCAAGAAGTATAAGCCGGGCGAGATAGGAATCATCGCGTTCAGCTACGAGGAGGTAGCCAACCTACTGTCCCAGATCCCCGACAACTCTCCGCTCTTCAAGGTCATGTGGTTCGGTTGCGACGGTTGTGCTAAGAGCGATCAGGTTCTGAGCGTCGCCAAGAACAAGCCAGAGGTAATCGGAATTGGACTTTACAGCACACTCTTCGATTCAAAGGGTCCGGCATACGCTGAACTGAAGAAGGAGTATCAGGAGAGGGGTTACGGAGAGACTCCATACCAGTATGCCCTTAACGCTTACGACGCCGCTTGGGTTCTCTGCCTGTCGTATGTTGAAGTGATGAACAAGACCGGCGGAAAGTATGATCCGGATCTGATGGCTGAGATAATTCCGAAGGTTACGGAGAACTACAGCAAGGGAGTTTACGGCGTCGAACCGGTTACGGGCTACATCAAGCTCAACGAATGGAACGACAGAGCCAGCGGAGACTACGCGATCTGGTATATTACGGAGAACTGCACGTGGGGTAAGGCGGGAGTTTGGCACTACAAGAACGAGACGATAACATGGTTCCACAAGCCCACACCGCCTAAGGTTGAAGCGCAGGCTGAGAAGACTCCCACTGAGGTAGCCACGAAGGAGAAGAAGGGACCGGGATTCGAAGCCGTCTTGGCGATAGCCGGACTTGCCGGAGTAGCATACGTGATGAGAAGGAGAGCATGATAGTCCTCGAAACTCAAAACCTTTCCAAATTTTTTGACGGATTGAGAGCTTTGGACGGAGTCAGCATCAAAGTAAAAAAGAAGACGATAACGCTGATAATAGGCCCAAACGGAAGCGGAAAGTCGACGCTGATCAACGTGATCTCTGGATTCTACAAAGCAACTTCCGGCAGAGTAATCTTTGAAGGGGAAGACATCACCAACAGACCTCCACACGAGATCTACGAGCTTGGCATCGTCAGAACTTTCCAGACTCCGCAACCGTTGAAGAAGCTCACGGTTCTCGAGAATCTGCTCGTAGCGGAGAAGCACGTAGGTGAAGGGATTCTAAGTAGCCTGAGGTATTCCAAATGGCTCAAGCAAGAAGAGGAATTGGTGGAGAGAGCCTTCAAGATTCTGGAGTTCTTGAAGATCGACCATCTGTGGGATAGGGAGTCCTACAAGCTCAGCGGAGGTCAGCTAAAGCTTGTGGAGGTCGGAAGGGCTCTGATGACCAATCCGAAGCTTATAGTGATGGACGAGCCGATAGCCGGAGTAGCTCCGGCTTTAGCTCACGACATCCTGAGCAGGTTGACCGAGCTTAAAAGGAAGGGGATAACATTCCTGATCGTCGAACACAGACTCGACATAATACTTAAATACGTTGACTACATATACGCGATGGCTAACGGCAAGGTTATCGCCGAAGGTGTTGAGGAGGACATAATAAACAATCCGAAAGTTATAGAGGTGTATTTGGGTGCTACGCACCGAGAAGCTTAACGCCGGTTATAGGGAGCTACACATTCTATTCGACGTCGATGCGAAAGTCAACGAGAAAGAGATTACGTGCGTAGTCGGTCCTAACGGGAGCGGTAAGAGCACACTGTTGAAGGCGATCTTCGGACTTGCCACGATCCATTCGGGCAAGGTCGTATTCAAGAACGAGGACATCACGGATGTCCCACCGCATGAAAAGACCAAGATGGGTATAGCCTATCTCCCGCAGACCGACAACGTTTTCACTAATCTTACGGTTGAAGAGAACCTAAAGATCGCCGGCTATACGCTTGAAAAGGACGAACTTAAGGACAGAGTCGATTTGGCACTTGATGTATTTCCCGAATTGAAGTATCAGCTGAAGAGGAAAGCTGGAACGCTAAGTGGTGGAGAGCGACAGTTCTTAGCCATTGCAACGGCTTTGGTTAGAAAAGCTGAACTTTTGATGCTCGACGAACCAACAGCTCAGCTATCTCCCAAATTCGCCGAGATAATATTTCAGAAGATCTTAGAACTGAGAGATAAATTGGGTCTGACGATTTTACTCGTAGAGCAGAACGTTAAGAGGGCTTTGGAGATCAGCGATAGGGCATACATGCTGATAAGCGGCAGAGTGGTATTCGAAGGGAAAGCTCAAGATCTGCTCGAACATGAGAAATTCGAACAGTTCTGCATAGGTTTGCAGTGATTTTTTTGCATTTTTTTAGTGGGGATTCTCAATTCTCTCGCATGTGATTTCGCTCAGCCTGATGTTAAGAGATGCCAGCGAAAGCCCGCCCAAGGCGACGGTTATCAGATTCTTAATCGTGTGATCGACCAAGGATACTACGAAAGCAACACCGCTGTTGATCCCAGCCGTAGCGAGTATCCCCGTCATCACAGCCTCGTAAGTTCCGATTCCTCCCGGAGTGATCGGAATAGCCTTTGCTATGTTCGCGATAGAGACGGCCAATATCACAACAGCGAAATCGGAAATTCCGAATGCAAGCAGAATTACGTAACAGACGAGCGAATCTATTAGCCAGATGGTCAGTGTGGTTAGAGCAACAACAACAAACCCTTTCTTCATAGCCTTTCCGGCATCCCGCATGATTTTGCCTATAACGTTCTCCATCCTCGCCAGTATATACATCACAGCCAGAATCATCAGCAGAAGCAGAACGGCATAGATCGGAGTCGTAGCAAGTTTGTAACTGCTCATAGCAACTATCGCAACGAATGCAAGCAGAATAACAACGAACAAGTCGAAGATCCTTTCCACCGCAAGCCCACTTATGGAAGTCGAAACCGGAACGTCTTTAAGCTTAAAAACGTAAACCCTCGCCAAATCTCCAACTCTGGCCGGAATTATCACGTTAGCCATCTGACTCACAGCAACACCCTCGATACAGAATCCCAAAGGAACGGCGAAACCCAACTTCGATAGTATGTATTCGTATCTGTAACCCCTGACTACGAATGAAGATAGATACACGAGAGAGGCAAAAGCTAACAACTTAACATCAGCTTTACTCAAAATAGATAGATTGAACCCGCTCCAAAAAGCTAAGCCGATTAGGATTACGGCGGAAAGCAGGACGGAAAATAAGAAGAACTTCTTCGATCGCCTCGACTCCATCCACATTCTAAGAATCTGAGCGAACATATACAGAACGTCCTTCGTAAATCTGACCTTGGTTTCTCCGCTCTGCTTCCACCTTACGGGAATCTCCTTCACCCTAAAACCCCTACGCTGAGCTAAAACCAAAACTTCCGTATCCCAAAACCAGTGGTTGTCCTTAACATCGTCGAGCAGGCTGAGAACCGCAGATTTCCTGAAAGCCTTGAATCCGCATTGATGATCCCTAAGCTTCGAGCCGAGCATGAACCTAACCAAGAAGTTGTAAATCTTAGACGCAAAATCCCGCTTGAACGGTCTCTCGGCTTGACTTTCCTTCATAAGCCTTGAGCCGGTTGCAAAGTCGTATCCCTCCTTCGCTATCGCATCTATGAGCTCTTTGAGATGTCTCATGTCAGTTGAGAGATCGACGTCCAGATATACGAGCACATCTCCCTCAGCCTGCTTGAAAGCCCTCGTCAAAGCCTTTCCTCTTCCAAGTCTCTCGTCGGAATGAAGATGTTTTACTTTCGGATCTTCCCTCGCAAGCTCCGAGGCAATCTTGTCCGTTCCGTCCGTTGAGCCGTCCTCGGCTATTACTATCTCGTAGTCGTAGCCGGTTTTGTCCATCCAACGTTTAACTTCCTCTACAGCTTTCCTCAACCTCTTGGCTTCGTTGAACGCTGGAAGAACGATTGTTACTTTCACCTTCGTTAAGGCTTTCCGCTTGCTATTTAACGTTTCGTTTTTCGTCATATGTGTGCGGAAAATGTAGCAAAAGTTTAACATAACAGTTCGAAGAACTCGGTAAAAATGAAGATAGCCGTATCCGGAAAGGGAGGCGTCGGAAAAACGACTTTAACAGCCATGCTGGCGTATCTGTTCGCCAAGGACGGTTATAGAGTTACCGCTATAGACTGCGATTCATCCATAAACCTTCCATTCGTTTTGGGGATAAGGGAAAAGATCACCCCCCTTTCGGAGTTGAAGGATCTGATCCAGCAGAGAGTCGTTGCCCCCATGGGATTGTTCAAGCTCAATCCTAAGGTGGACGACGTATTCGAGAGGTATTCCGTTCGGAACAGATACGGAATACGGGTTCTCGTGCTGGGAACGATTGAGAAGGGTGGGGAAGGTTGCTTCTGCCCCGAAAATGCATTCCTTAGAGCGATACTCAGGCATGCGATATTCAAGGAGAAGGATGTCCTTCTGCTCGACATGGAAGCCGGGATAGAGCACTTGGGAAGGGGAACGGCTAAAGGCGTTGACATGCTTATCGCCGTTGTAGAACCGGGGCTTAGGTCTATAGAAACGTTGAGGAGAATCGACAAACTTGCCAAAGACATAGGTATCGAAAGGATAGCTGTAGTGGTCAACAAATTCTCGGAAGCTTACCGCAACGTTCTCGATCTGATAGATTATCCGATATTGGGAGTGATACCGTTCGACGAATGTTTTATAAGAGCGGATTTGGAAGGAATACCGCCGTTCGAACTCAAATGCCAGATCGAAGCTTTTGAGGAAATCAAGAACAGAATAGTTGAGATTTTGAAGGTATAAGGCTATTCGTCAAACCACCAGTCGTCTACACCTATGAATGTCTCCATTTCCCTCCAAACTTCCTCTTCCTTTCTTCTTCTATCTAACCTCACGGCGTTCATGCTCATTATTATGTTATAACGGAACTTAAAGGTTTCGTGCTAATATATAGCAAAAACGTTGCCTTGCAATGGCTCCGCAATGCCGATGAGGAAAAGGGTTAAATCTGACTTAGGATAATCCTAATATTACAGCCATGATATACACCCACCTTCCCCAAAAGCTTGGAGAAGTCGTAAAAATCCGTCCTTATCGAAATTCTGACTGGAAAAAGCTCAGGGAGATGTATTTGGAGTGCGATGAGATATGTATGTGTATTCCGAGCGATTACGTCGACGTATGGCTTAAGTGCATGATGGACGGATTTTCGATAGTTGCCGAGCTCGATGGAAAGATAGTGGGGCATGCGGTTGTAAGCCCAATAAACGATAGGGAAGTTTCCCTCTGCATATACGTTCGAAAGGGATACAGATCCAAGGGAATCGGCAGTGCCATGGTGAAATTTTTAATCGAGCACTGCAAAGCGATGGGTTACGACGGCATATGGGTTGTGACCGAGAAGGACAACATAAAAGCCATAAACTTCTTCAAAAAATTAGGATTTAGGTTCGTAAGAGCCGGATACGGATACGAGATGTATCTCCCGCTTAAATCCGACAGGACTTGAGATCGACTTCCACAACCTCGCCCCTCGGTTCGATCTCTTTGAATATCTGCCCTTCGAATCTGTAAACTTCCGTTCCCTCCATAAGCCAGCAGTCCGGAGGTAAGCCGGCTTTCATGCAGGTTTGACTTAGGAATTCCTCAGCATCGAATCCGTATTCTACGGCAACTTGAGGAAGCAACAACCCCGAGTAGAAGCCTCTCTTAACCATCAAGCCGTGCTTTCCTATCTCAACGTGCTTCGGAAGCTCGATAGGTTTGGCGTTGATTTTCTCCGGAGGCGTTAAAACCGTAACTTCAACGATTATTTCGTCCATCTCCTCAAGAGTTACCGGAGGAAACCTCGGATCTTCTGTTGCCGCGGCTATTGCTGATTCTATTATGGCTTCGTCCAGCCTCTTTATCGGATACGGAAACCCTATGCAACCTCTGAGCTCTCCGTGCTTTGTCAACGTCGTGAATACACCCCTCTTCTGTTCGAAAACCCCCGGTAGCCTGTCCCTAATAACTTTCCTCTCAGCCAAATACGTCTCGATAGCCTTCCTCGCAAGCCTTACGGCTGTTCTTCCCTCTTCGAGCGTCAGTAACATATTACGAAATTAGCTTAAGATCTGAAAAATTTATCTACCGATGTCTAAGTTGGAATGTGCTCAGGGCGTTGGTGTTCGTCAGCAGGCGATGTCCTTACTGTTTGTATTTTAGGAGGACAGTAGAAAAACTGAGGTTGAAGTTTCCCGAAATAGCCTTCGAGTTCGTTGATGTCGAAGAAAATCCGGAGCTTGCGGAGAAGTTTGACGTCGAGATGTTGCCTACGACCGTCCTTCTTAACGGGAATGAAGTAGTAGGCGGATTTATGGGGTTCGTAGACGAGCGGACGGCTGAAAGAAGCTTGCGAGATCAACTGAGGAATTTGAAAAGATGATTCCACCTATTTTCGCTTGAAATCAGAAGATCAACCTCTTCAGCTCGTCCCAAATTGCATCGATCCTCATTTTAACGTCTTCGCTCATCTCAACAACTTCCGGCCATTCCCTTTCGTATCCCTCTTCCTTCCACTTCTTCGTCGCGTCTATTCCCAGCTTCCCTCCCAAATTGGGTTTGTAGGTTGCGTGATCCAGAGCATCTATCGGGGAATCGGGAATTACGATCACATCCTTCGCAGGATCGAATCGAGTCGTTACAGCCCAAATTACCTCCCTCATGTCGTGGACGTTTACGTCGTCATCAACTACGACCACGATCTTCGTGAGCGAAAGCATGCCCATGCTCCACAAAGCGAACATAACCTTCTTCGCATGCCCGGGATAGCGCTTCTTTATAGAAACTACAGCCAAGTTGTGGAAGCAGGCTTCGACTGGAAGGTTTATGTCGACTATCTCGGGATGGATCATCCGAATGAGCGGGAGGAAAATTCTCTCAGTCGCTTTTCCGAGCCAAGCATCCTCCATAGGCGGTTTTCCGACCACAGTAGCGTGGTAAATCGGATCCTCGCGGTGGGTTATGCACGTAATGTGGAACACCGGATAAGGCTCAGGAGGCGTGTAATAGCCGGTGTGATCCCCAAAGGGCCCTTCAACTCTTAGCTCGTCAACTTTAACGTAGCCTTCTAAAACTATCTCGGCGTTGGCTGGGACGAGCAAATCGACAGTTTCGCACTCCACCATCTTTACCCTCTCTTTCCTCACGAATCCCGCGAACATGAACTCGCTGAAGTTTTCCGGCAAAGGGGCTGTGGAAGCGTAGAGTATGGCGGGATCAACACCTATGGCAACCGCAACCTCCAACTTGTCTTCTCCCCTCTCCGCAATCTTCTTCAGATGTAACGCTCCGTGCTTGTGAATCTGCCAGTGCATGCCGGTAGTTTTCGAATCGTAAACCTGCATCCTATACATCCCGGCGTTCAGTTCTCCGGTTTCCGGATCCTTCGTTATCACTACCGGCAGAGTTATGAACCTTCCACCATCCTTGGGCCAGCATTGCAAAATGGGGAACTTGTCCAAGTTCGGTTCGTCCATTATCACCTCCTTGCATGCCCCCTTCTTCACCTTCTTCGGCATGAAGCTGATCAGATCCTTGAGCTTGCCGACACCCTTCAGCCCTTCGAAGAAAGATTCGGGCTTGAACTTCGTTATCTCGATCAGCCTTTCACCGATTTCTTCGAACCTCTCCACTTCCAAAGCAAGCTTCATCCTTCTTTCAGTTCCGAAAGCGTTCATTAAAACCGGGATGTCGTAACCTTTTGGATTCTCGAAAAGGAGAGCTTTTCCTCCTCCTTTTACCGCTCGATCCGCTATTTCGGTCATCTCTAAAATCGGGCTGACTTCGTGCTTAATTCTTGCCAGTTCACCTTCGGCTTCGAGACGTTCCACGAATTCTCTTAGATCCTCGTAGGGCATGTCCGTGGTTAGACATTTAGCTTTTAGTTTTTGCGTAAACTCCTTTGTTGTATTACAATCCTTAAGCCTGACACAAACCTTAAATAGCATTACATCTAAAGATTCCCACAAGGGCTCGTAGCTCAGCCTGGTAGAGCGCCGCCTTCGCAAGGCGGAGGCCGCGGGTTCAAATCCCGCCGAGTCCACTATTTATTCACAAATTTCGAAACATTTAACTTCACAAGTCATCTCGCAACGTTCATGAAAATTTAAAGGGTTGGGAAATTCTCCACATAATTGTTATTATAATGAGTAAAATTTAAATACTATTAGAGTGCTAATAATCATTAGGTGATTAGGTATGACTAAAATCGTTCATGCGCAAACAGTCTTACCAGAGGAAGTTTTAAAGGAATTGAAAAAGAAGACGGGAGAGAGTGCTACTAAGGACGCTTTGGCAAGGGCTGTAGAGCATTATCTGAAATGCCCGTATACGCATGAAGAACCGCTCGAAAAGAAGCTTGAAGAGGTTTTGAAGAAGAAAAAGAAGACTTAATCTCACAAATTGCACTCTGTTCTACGTTTATTTTTAATTTTTATTATTTCATTTCAATGCCGTTTTGGTTATTACGAATAGTAATTTTTCGATGTCCGAAAATTAGTAATGTTTATATCGTGACTTTTTGATGGAGGTCGTATGAAAAAAACGATCGAAGAGATCAACCGTAAGATCGAAGAAGGATGCGTTTGCGTTGTTACCGCTGAAGAAATGAAGGAAATAGTCGAAGAGTTGGGTGAGGAAAAGGCGGCAAAGGAGGTTGATGTCGTCACGACCGGCACTTTTGGAGCGATGTGTTCTTCCGGCGTTTTTATGAACTTCGGTCATTCCGATCCGCCGATAAAGATGCAGAGGGTTTGGCTGAATGATGTTGAAGCTTATACCGGCATTGCGGCAGTTGACGCTTATCTCGGCGTTACTCAGCTTTCGGAAAGTAGGGGGATGGAATACGGCGGTGCGCACGTAATTGAAGATTTGGTTGGAGGCAAAGAAGTCGAACTTAGAGCTGAAGCTTACGGAACGGATTGCTATCCTCGTAAGAAGCTCGTAACCGAGATAGCTTTGGAAGACCTGAATCAGGCTGTAATGGTTAATCCTCGTAACGCCTATCAGCGTTACAAAGCGGCTACGAATTCATCCGACAGAATTCTGAGGACGTATATGGGAACTCTCCTTCCTAACTTCGGAAACGTGACGTTTGCCGGATGCGGTGAGATATCTCCTTTAAACAACGATCCTGAATACAGAACAATCGGAATAGGAACGAGGATTTTCCTTTGCGGGGCGAAGGGATACGTAATCGGCGAGGGAACCCAGCACGCTCCTCCGTTCGGAACTTTGATGGTTAAGGGGGATCTGAAGGAGATGAAGCCGGAATTCATGAAAGCCATAGTGATGCCCGGATACGGAGTTACGATGATGCTCGGAATAGGAATTCCGATTCCGATTTTGGATGAAGAAATTGCAAGGTCGACGGCGATAAGGGATGATCAGATAGTAACCGAGATAATCGACTTCGGAGTGCCGAGAAGGGATAGACCGGTTGTAAGAAAGGTGACCTATGCTGAATTGAAAAGCGGGAAGGTGGAGATAAACGGCGAAGAAGTGAGAGTTTCGCCCCTTTCAAGCTATTACATGGCGAAGAAGGTCATGGAGGAGTTGAAGAGGATGATAGAGAGGGGAGAGTTCTTTTTGACTCAGCCAGTGGAAAGGATTCCGACGAAGGGGAAGTTAAAGCCGATGAGGGAAAAGGGGATAAAGGTTGTTAAGAGCGTTATGACTAAAGCCGTAACTATTCCGCCGGATACGAGCATAGAAGAAGCTTCCCGAATAATAACCCAGAAGAACGTAAACCATCTGCCGGTTGTAGATGAAAACGGGGTTTTGGTCGGCATAGTCACGTCTTGGGATATAGCGAAGGCGGTTGCTACGGGTAAACTGGGAAGGGTTTCGGATGTTATGACGAGGAAAGTAATCACTGCTACGCCCGATGAGCCGATAGAATCCGCCGCGAGAAAGATGGAGCAATACAACATCTCCGCTTTGCCCGTTGTAGATGCTAAGAGGAGGGTTTTGGGAATGGTTACGAGCGAAGACCTTAGCAAACTTCTGGCGAGGTGGTGACGATGCTACTCCTTCTAAAATTCGATTCGAAAACAATAAAGAAGCCGATAATATCCACCGCAACTCTCGAAACAAAGGCGCTGATAAACATCCTCCGCGCCAACGTTGGGGCGAGAAGGGGCGAGATGGTCGTGGAGGTGGACGATTCGAAAGCGAAGGAGGTTGAAGAGGTCTTCAGACGATTCGGAGTTGAGGTGATCGAGCTAAAGGATGCCGTCGTGAAGGATGAGGAAAAGTGCGTTCACTGCGGACTCTGCATAAGCATATGCCCAGTTGAGGTATTCAGGTTCGACGAGAACTGGAAGGTTGTCGCAGATACCGAGAAGTGCATTCACTGCGGAGTATGCACGAGAGTCTGTCCATGCAACGCATTAAGCCTGCCGATTCATTCCCTGTAAGCCAGTATAATTCCGAGCAATATTAAGCTTGCTCCGACGAGTTGCTTGAGCGTTAGGATTTCTCCGAATACGACGTATCCGAATATACCGGCTGAAACCGGCTCGACCAAAGCCAGAATCGGAGCCTTTTCAGTTTTGCAATACTTTATTCCGTAGTTGAATATCGTGAAAGCCAACGCCGTTGGAATGGATCCCAAACCCAAGATCCAAACGCATCTTCGCAGAAATATCTCGACGATCTCATGCCCGAAGAGTATCAGAACTATCGGAGATAGGATAAGGGACGAAATGACTAAACTGAGGAACGTTATGTGGATGGAGGACATGAAAGCCCTAACCCTTTTCATCATAACAAATAGAGCGGCGTAAAAGATTCCAGAAAGTATACCGAAGACTATCCCGAGAGATATCCCACCGTAGGGTGTTAGCATTAGATACAGCCCGAGTATGGCAAACGGAAGAGCGATTAGCGATCCTCTGCTGACCTCTTCTCCTCTAAGCCAAACGTAGATCGTTACGTAAATCGGAGCCATGTAGAGCAGTAGGGCGGATGTTGCAACTTCCACCATTTGAATAGAGGCGATGTAACATAGGATCGTCGCCAAGTTCACGATAGCCACGCTTAATACGAGCTTCGGATGAATCATTCTGATATCCCTCACGAAGGGTAACAGAAAGATCGCACCCAAAGACAACCTGAAGAAGGTGAGCAAGATCGGACTTGCGGATATGTTTCTGACGAACACGGCGAGCGAACCCATGAGAATTCCGGCAACTACAACCGCGAAGCACCGCATACCGTCATGCCGTATAGGTCTTTAAAAAATTTGGCGGCAATCGACTAATCATAATTGTAATCATGCGTAAAATTGATAAACAGCGCATCGTTAATACTTACTTGGGTCTCGAAAACCAACGAGAACTTAGACTGAAGTTTGATGAAGGATGAAAAAGGTCTGTAAAGCTTCATAAAGTGTTAGAAAAATTTTAACTGATTTTAATCAAAAGTATCGTTATATAATTCGAAGTTCAAGCAACGATCGAGGTGATGCGAAAATGCGGTGGTTGGGTGTAGTATTGGTAATATTAGGAATAATAGGAATAGCAAGTGCCGCACCGATGGCTCATCCAATGGGCAAGTCGAATCCGGAGTGGGCTGGAAACCTATGCACACACAACCAGACACATCTGAGGCATCACAATCAGACGTGCTTGGAAAATAACACGTGCGTTCAGATTCGCAATCAAACCTGCGCGCAAAACGTCACAATGCCAGTGGAACACAGACATCACGGTATCAAGACGTTTGAAAAGAGGTTTGAAAAAAGACTGATTGAGGAAAGGATAAGGGAGATCAAGATCAGACACAGAATTGCCAGAATTCACATGAACATTCAAAAAGCCAAGCAGATGGTTGAGAACGCCAGAATGAAGTATGAAAAGGCGAGAGAAATGTATATGAAGCTCAGAGCACGCGGGCTCAAGGATCCGGAGACGTTCAGATACGCTAAGCAGTATATCTGCTTCGGAGTTGATTACGTCGAAAGATGGCTTGAAAAACTGATGATCCAAGTGCAGAACGCAAACATGGGTGAAAATCAGAAGGAGAGAATCATGGAGAGAATTCAGAACTGTCTAATGGCTCTGAACGAGAGCAAGAATGCCGTAAACTCAAGCACGACACCGGATGAGCTCAAAAATGCTGTTTTAGAGCTTAGAAAGACTTGGAACGAGGTAAGAATTGAAATCAAATCCATCGTCGGGCAGATCGCTGTGACAAAGCTTGAGGATGTAGTCAACAGGGCTGACGACGTTGCGTTAAAGCTTGAAGGTGAAATCGAGGCTCTGAACGTCAGCAACGTTACGAATCTTGAACAGAAGCTGAACGACTGCTTGGAGAAGCTCAACTTGGCTAAGCAGAAGCTTGAAGAGGCGAACGAAAAGTTCGAGGAAATGGCAAATGCGAGCGATCCGAACGAACTCTACGTAGAAGGTAAGCATCTGCTAATAGAGGCAAGAGACCTAATCAGAGAAGCGTTCATGGACATAAAGGATATCTACTACGAAATTTGGCACCTCAGAGTTGGGCATGTGTTCTACGGAAACGAAACAGGCGAACTGCTCGTGGTTGGAAACGGAACGGCTGAAATACACCTAACCGGTGTGGCTGTGATACTCGCAAGCGGAAACGTTACCGTCTCACCGGCGACATCGGTAGTTACCAGCGTTGGATTCGAAAGCAGTGTAGAAGGCGGAGTCGCGTCGATGAGCGGACACGGAAAGGTTGTAGTGAGGGGCAAGGACGTAACGGTAAGGGTTGAAGGTGAATACATCAAGATATTCGTGAAGGGCAACGGAACGGCAACGCTCAACGGTGAGGGTATCTACAAGCTCAAGAAGTCGCCACACGAGAAAATGGTTGAGGAAACATACTCTGGAAACGTAACACTTGAGTTCGGGGTGGTAGAATGAAGAGGGCGTTGATCCTCCTTCTAATTTTTGGAATCGTGATGCTCGGATGCGCGGAGAAGAAACCGATCACTCAAAAACTCACCGAGAAACCAGCAGAGACTCCAACGAAACGGGCTCCTACACCAACCGAAACCCCCACACCGGCTGAAGACATAAACAAAACGCTAACGGACGTAAACGAATTACTTAAGGAGCTTCAGGACATCGAAAACGTCAGCTTTAATCTCTAAATTTTTTTATGCTTTTATCGTAATTTATAACTTCCTAACCCGAAAACTGTTTGTATGGAGTTAATTCGTGACATCAGTGAGGAGTTGAAAAGCTCATACCTCGATTACGCGATGAGTGTTATCGTTGGAAGAGCTTTACCGGATGTTAGAGACGGTTTAAAACCTGTTCAACGTAGAATCCTTTGGACGATGTATGAGATGGGTTTGAGGCACGACAGACCTTACAGAAAGTGCGCGAGAGTCGTCGGTGAAACTCTCGGTAAGTATCACCCTCACGGCGATCAGCCCGTTTACGAGGCTCTCGTCAGAATGGCTCAGGATTTCGTTATGAGGTATCCCTTAATCGACGGGCAAGGTAACTTCGGATCTATAGACGGCGATGAGCCGGCGGCGATGAGATACACGGAATGCAGACTCACAAAGTTGGCTGAAGAGCTTTTGGCCGATATAGATAAGGATACGGTCGATTTCGTTCCGAACTTCGATGCGACTTTGAAGGAACCTTCGGTTTTGCCCGCAAAACTTCCGAACTTGCTCGTTAACGGTAGCAGTGGCATAGCCGTAGGAATGGCTACGAACATCCCTCCTCATAACTTAAAGGAAGTTTGCGACGCAATAATTGCTTACATAAGAAATCCAAACATAACCGTCAGAGAGTTGATGCGATACATCAAGGGCCCAGACTTCCCGACCGGCGGAGTCATAGTCGGGGTTAAGGGGATAGAGGAGGCTTATGAAACCGGAAAGGGGAGGATAGTCATCAGAGGTAGGGTTGAGATAGAGGACGGAGCCATCGTGATAAGGGAGATACCCTACATGGTAAACAAAGCTAAATTGGTTGAGAAGATCGCAGATTTGATAAAGAACGGAAAGCTTGAAGAAGCGAGAACCGTCAGAGATGAATCGGACAGAGAGGGGATCAGAGTCGTTATCGAGCTTAAATCTGGAGCGGATGTAAACACGGCTTTGAAGAAGTTGTATTCTTACACTCCATTGCAAACAACCTATGGAATAATAAATCTTGCATTGGTAAACGGAGAACCGAGGATTTTGAGTCTGAAGGAGCTTATAGCTTGCTACGTCGATCACAGGAGGGAGGTTGTCAGAAGGAGGACGGAATACGAATTAAAGAAGGCTCAAGATAGGTTGCACATCGTTGAAGGACTCAAGATCGCTGTCGAGAACTTGGAGGATGTCGTAAATCTGATCAAGGAAAGTGAATCACCTGAAATTGCGAAGAAGCAACTTGTAGAAAAATATAGAATGAGCGAAAAGCAGGCTGAGGCAATTTTACAGATGAGATTGCAGAAGCTCACATCGGCTGAGATCTCGGCTTTGATAAAGGAATACGAGGACTTGAAGGGGCAAATTACCGAACTCTCAGCAATTCTTGCGGATCGGGCTAAGATCGATCAGATAATCGTCGAGGAGCTTAGAGAACTAAAGCGGAAGTATGGCGATGAAAGGCGAACTGAGATCTTGGAGAAAGAAGAGGAGATCAAAGCTGAAGAGCTCGTTACGGCGGAGGAAAACGTAGTCGTTTTCACGAAGGACGGATTCTTTAAGAGGTGCGAGGTCGAATTCAGAACGCAGGGGAGAGGTGGCGTAGGCGTATTGGGGATGCCGGTAAGGAATGGCGATGAACCGGTATTCGCCGTTCTATGCAATACGAGGCAGAAGCTTCTGATATTCAGCGATGCCGGAAAAGCTTACTGGATAGCCGTTCACGACATACCCAAGCAGGATAGAACCGGAAAGGGGGTAAGTATAAGGAAGTTCTTGGGGTTGGGTGAAGAAGAGAGGGTAGTTTCGGCTGTGGCTGTCGATGATTTCGGCGAAGACGAATACGTCGCCGTTCTCACCGAAGACGGATACATAAAGAGAACGAAGCTTTCGGAGTTTGCGAACGCGAAGAAGGCGGGAATAATAGCTTCGTCGGGTAGGATAGCGTTTGCAAGGATGTTCAGAGAGGGAGAGGTGGCGATAGGAACGAGAAACGGTTACGTCGTTAGGTTTAAGGCTGAAGAGGTGCCCGAAAAGGGTAGAAATGCAAGAGGTGTGAAAGCGGTTAATTTAAGGGAGGGAGATTCGATAGCTTGGCTTTCGATCGGTAAGGGCAAAGAGCTTCTAATTCTTACGGAAGATGGCTTAGGCAAGAGAACGAATTTGGACGAATTCAGGCTAACGAGCAGAGGATCGATGGGCGTAATCGGAGTCAAAGGATGCCTCGCTGTCGTCGAATTCATTAAGGGCGATGAGGACGTTCTGATATTTACGAAGGACGGACACGCCATCAGAGTGGCCGTGAAGAACATTCCGAAGCAGGGGAGGGTTAGCAAGGGAGTGGAGGTTAGTAAGAAGGGTGTGGCTTGTGCCATCCTTATTTAGCATCTTTTAGGCAACCGTTATATGATTCCAAACTCAATTAACAACGATGAAAGCGGAAGTCAAGCTCAGAATTGAAGAAGCCGAGAAGCTCATCAGGGAAGCCGAGGAGGCGCTGAAATCGGGCTCATACGATACTTGTTGCGTCTCATCGTGCTACGCGATATTTCATGTCGTCAGAGCTTTGATCATAAGCATGGACATGAACCCAAAAACGCTTGAAGATGCCGTTCATTTAATCTGCTTGAGTAGAGAGAAAATAGGATTTACGAGGGACGATTGCTCCAAGATTTACCGAGCTTTGGACATAAAGTCCGAAATAGACGGTGGATACTTAAGGAGGATTACCGAAGATGTCGCTAAGAGGACTCTCGACGATGCCAAGGATGTTTTGAAAAAAGCTAAGAATTTTCTTCGAACTTAGCATGGTTTCGATCACCGTCGATGATCATCTGTCGTTCCTTAGATCCAAGATCCTTTTAGCCTTACCCTCAAACCTCTCAAGCGTTCCCTTTTCAACGAGTTCGACGTTCGTTCTAAGTCCGAGCTCTTTCTTCAGCTCTTCTTGAATCTTTCTTCTGAGTTTCTCAATGTCCGAAAGCTCTCCCGTGAAGAACTCATCCTTAACTTCAACTCTTACAGTAATCTCGTCCAGAGCTCCTCTTCTCGTTATGATAACTTGGTAGTTGTCTCCCACCTCTGGAATCTGCATCAGGACGTGCTCTATCTGGCTTGGGAATACGTTTATACCTCTGACGATGATCATGTCGTCCGCTCTGCCCAAGATCCTCATTATGCGCGGATGCGTCCTTCCGCACGAGCACTTTTCGTCATCCATTATGAAGGTTATGTCGCCGGTTCGGTATCTGATTAAAGGCAAAGCTTCTTTTGTTAGTGGTGTGAGGACGAGTTCTCCTTTCTCTCCTTCGCTGAGCGGTTCTCCGGTTTCCGGATCCACAACTTCGATGAAATAGTGATCCGCCCAGATGTGCAACCCGTTCTGCTCTTCGCACTCGAAAGCCACTCCCGGCCCGTTCATCTCGCTCAAGCCATAGGAATCGAACGCTTTAAGGTCGAAAGCGTCTTCAAGCTTTCTCCTCGTTGCTTCACTCCAAGGCTCGGCACCGAAGCATCCAATTCTTAACCCGATCTCTTTGGGGTCTATCTCCATGCCTTCAGCCACCTCTTTGATGTGCAAAGCGTAGCTTGGGGTGCAGTGGATCGCTGTGGTTCCGAAGTCGAGCATGAATTGGATCTGTCTTTGTGTGTTACCCGTTCCCGAAGGCACAACCATCGCACCGATCCTTTCTGCTCCGTAGTGCATTCCCAAACCGCCGGTGAACATGGTGTAGCTTACCATGTTCTGAAAAACGTCTCTGCTTCTCAATCCGACCATGTATAGACATCTCGCACATAGGTTTATCCAGTTCTCAAGGTCTCGGGCTGTGTAGCCAACAACCTTCGGCTTTCCGGACGTTCCGCTTGAGGTGTGGATTCTGACGAGTTTTTCCTTCGGAACTGCGAAGAGTCCGAAGGGGTAGTTTTCCCTCAGATCCTCCTTTGTCGTAAATGGAAGCTTCGTTACGTCTTCTCTCCTTTTGATGTCGTCCGGATGAACGCCGAGTTCCTTAAACTTCCGTCTGTAGAACGGAACGTTATCGTAAGCGTGTCTGACAACCCACCTCAACCTCTTAAGCTGAACTTCTTCAATCTCCTTTTTGGGCATTATCTCCTCCTTCTGCCAGTATTTGTCATTGTATGGCATACGTGAACGTTGTTGGCACGAGTTTAAATAGTTTGCAGAATTATCGGCGTAGCGATAAACTTTCTAAGACCGCTCGGTGAATTCAAGACGATGGTTAAGCTCAACGATATCAAGCTAACTCCGGAGAGGGCTTTGATAATCAAGGATACCGCCGTGATAGCGGATCTACACTTGGGATTGGAAAACGTCATGCTTGAGAAAGGCGTTGCAGTTCCGAGAATGCAGATAATCGAAATAGTGGAATCCGTAAAGCGAATTGTTGAAAAATACGGAATTAAGCGAATAGTCGTGGCTGGAGATTTGAAGCACGAGTTCAGCAGAAACCTTCCGTATGAGTGGGAGGACGTTGAGCGATTTCTAAGGGCTACAGAAAACGTCGAGTTGGAGGTCGTTAGAGGAAATCACGATAACTTCCTCGCGACGATTCTGGCTAAGCACGGAATTGAGCTGAAGGAGGAAGTTGAGATCGAAGGTTGGACGGTTGTTCACGGGCATAAGACGTGCGACAAGCCTAAGATAATAATGGGGCACGAGCATCCGGCTGTGAAGATCAGGTTCAGGGGATCGGTTTATTCCTATCACTGCTACCTTAAAATAAGGAAGAAGCAGACGAATCAGGATATTATAGTTCTGCCCGCTTTTTCGCCGCTCGTTTCTGGCAGTGATATTCTATCGGCTGAGAATTTTTTATCTCCGATTTTGAGAAATGTTAACGACGATGAGATCGAAATATACGCCGTTGATGGAGAAGTCGTTTATTTGGGTAGGCTGAGCGATTTGAAGCGCGTTACCCTTTGAGCATGGCGTTTTCCGACGAACCCATCGCTTTCATAAAAATCAATAACTTTTGAGAAATTTTGTGAAAAATTTAGAGAAATATATAACTTTTTATTTAAATAGTAGCAAAAAGATTTATATTTCAAAGTATCGATCTCAAGCGCAAAGGAGGTGGTCGGATGAGTTACTTCGATGAGGTAGCACCGAATGCGAAGAAAATAGCCATCTATGGAAAGGGAGGTATAGGAAAGTCTACAACGTGCCAAAACACAGCGGCGGCGTTGGCATACTACTTCAAGAAGAAGGTTATGATTCACGGTTGCGATCCGAAGGCTGACACTACGAGGATGATACTCCACGGCAAGCCTCAGGAGACGATAATGGACGTTATGAGGGAATACGGAGAGGATGCAGTCACGTTGGACAGGGTGAGAAAGGTAGGATTCTGCGGAATACTCTGCGTTGAAAGCGGTGGTCCAGAGCCGGGAGTTGGATGCGCCGGAAGAGGTGTCATCACAGCCGTTCAGAAGATGATCGAACTCGGTGGATATCCGGATGACTTGGATTTCCTGTTCTTCGATGTCCTTGGAGATGTCGTGTGCGGTGGCTTCGCGATGCCACTCAGAGATGGACTCGCAAAGGAGATCTACATCGTCGCAAGCGGAGAAATGATGGCTATCTACGCGGCAAACAACATCTGCAGAGGGATTCTGAAGTATGCGGAGCAATCGGGCGTTAGATTGGGCGGAATAATCTGCAACTCAAGGAAGGTCGATAGAGAGCAAGAGCTGATAGAGGAATTCTGCGATCGATTGGGGACGAAGATGATCCACTTCGTGCCGAGGGATAACATTGTTCAGATAGCGGAATTCAACAAGATGACAGTAGTTGAATACGATCCCGAGTGCAATCAGGCTCAGGAGTATAAGAAGCTGGCGAAGAAGATCATGGAGAACGATGAACTCGTGATTCCGAAGCCTCTGACGATGGATGAACTTGAGAAGCTCTGCGCTAAGTATGGAATAATGGGTTGATAGCATGAAGCTGATAAAGGCTATCATAAGGCCGGAAAAGGTAGATGATGTTGTAGATGCCTTAAGCAAGGAGGGTTTTCCAGCCTTTACGAAGATCGACGTCGTTGGAAGGGGAAAGCAGGGTGGGCTTAGGATTGGCGAGTTCTACTACGACGAACTGCCGAAGACAATGCTACTCATAGCGGTGAACGATGAAGATGTCGGCAGGGTTGTCGAAATAATAAAGAAATCCGCATATACCGGAAACTTTGGAGACGGAAAGATATTCATCCAGCCGATAGAGGAAGCATACACGATAAGGACAGGAGAAACCGGAATCTAACCTTTTTTTAGGTGATTTCATGAAGGAGATCATAGCGATAGTAAGACCGAACAAGGTTACGAAGACCGCTAAAGCGTTGGAAGCCGTCGGATTTCCGGCTTTAACCGTCATCAAGTGTTTCGGAAGGGGAAAGCAGAGGGGTTATCTGGATGCCAATCTGCCGGATGTAGTTGATATCGAGAAGGTTGTGGAGGAAGGAGAGAAGCAGGGACTATACATGAAATACATTCCGAAGAGGTTGATTTCGATAGTGGTGAACGATCAGGACGTTCCGCTGGTGGTTGGAATTATAATGAAGGTAAACCGAACCGGAATGATAGGAGATGGGCGAATTTTCGTTTTGCCGGTTGAGGATGCAATTAGGGTTAGAACCGGAGAGGTTGGTGAAGAAGCTTTGTGAGGTGATTTAATGCCGTTCATCCTGCTGAACTGCGATGAGTGTATTCCAGAAAGGATGAAGCACATATACGCTTACGATCCAGAAGAAGAAATAGTTCCGCTCTGTAATTCGAATACCGTTCCCGGAGATCTAACGGAAAGGGGTTGCGCCTTTGCCGGAGCGAGAGGTGTGGTTGGAGGGCCAATAAAGGATGTTATTCACATGATCCATGGGCCTATAGGATGCGCGGTCTATACTTGGGGAACGAGGAGAAACCTCTCCGACAACGATCTCCATAGGAGATACTGCTTCTCCACCGATATGCAAGAAACCGATATCGTGTATGGTGGTGAAAAGAAGTTATACAAGGCTTGCATCGAAGCCAACGAGGAGTTTCCGCAGGCTAAGGGGATAATAATATATATACAACGTGCCCAACAGCGCTGATAGGGGACAACATTGAAGCGGTTGCGAAGAAGGTGGAGGATGAGATCAAGAAGCCGGTGGTTGCCATAAACAGCCCCGGATACGCTGGAGTTGGCCAGTCGAAGGGTCATCACATTTTCAACGTAACGTTTTACAGATACATAAGGAAGGCGAGGGAGAAGTTTCCGGAGAAGTGCCTTAAGGATGAGGAGAAGACACCATACGATGTAGCGCTCATCGGAGAATACAACATGGACTGGGATGTAGCGGTATGGAAGCCTTTGCTTGAGAAGATCGGATGCAGAGTCGTTGTAATCTTTACCGGCAACTCTTCAATCGACGACCTCTTCAAGTTGCCCGATGTGAAGCTGAGCATAGTCCTTTGCCAGAGATCTGCGGAATACATAGCGGAGATGATTCAGGATGGTTTCAACGTTCCGTTCATCAGGGTGAGCATGTTCGGTATAACTGAAACGACGGAATCCCTATACAGGATTGCAGAAGCCCTCAACATTCCGAAGGAGAGGGTTGATAAGGTCGTTCGGGAAGAACTTGAAGCGATAAAGCCACAGCTCGAATTCTATAGGGAGAAGTTCGAGGGGATGACTTGCCTATGCTATGTAGGAGCGCCGAGAACATGGCACTGGGTTATGGCTATGAAGGATTTAGGAATCGATTACGTCGTTGCTTGCACGACCTTCGGACATGAGGAGGATTACGAGAAGATAAACAGGAATTTGAAGAAGGCTGGAATCAAGGGAGTCATAATAATAGATGCCCCCAACGAGCTTGAGCTTGAGGAGGCTATAAAGACGTTCCAGCCGGACTTTATGCTCACGGGCTTGAAGGAGAGATATCTCTTCAGGAAGTATGGAGTTCCGACGATCAACTCGCATTCCTACGAGCAGGGACCTTACGTAGCTTACAGAGGCTTCGTTAACTTTGCGAGGGACATCTACAAGGCCGTCTACCATCCAATATGGAAGGTGCTGAGGGAAGGGGAAAAGAAGTTCGAGCCGTTCAAGGGTGGTGGAAATGGGTGAAATTTGCTACGTGGAAAAGCAGAGAGCGGTAACGATAAATCCAAACAAGATCTGCCAGCCGATTGGAGCAATGTGGGCTACCTTGGGGGTTCACAGAGGAATTCCTTTCGTTCAAGGCTCTCAGGGATGTTGCACATACGTTAGATACACTTTCAACAGGCACTTCAGAGAGCCAGTTACGATTGCCGTCGCATCCTTCCACGAGCATGCCGCGGTTTACGGTGGAATGAAGAATCTCGTTGAGGGCGTGTTTAACTTAGTTGCAAGATACGATCCAGACTTGATAGCCGTGATCACTACATGCTCATCTGAAACGATAGGAGACGATATAGAGGCGTTTATAAGGGCGGCTAAGAGGAAGATAGCCAACGAGTTGGGTGAGGAAAAGGCTCAACTGCCGATCATTCCCGTCCACTGTCCATCTTATCAGGGAAGCCACGTCACCGGATATGACAACGCATCCAAGGCTTACCTTGCTCATCTCGCCAAGAAGGAGGATGGAAGGGAGAAGCTGATAAACGTCATTCCGGGATTCGGAGTAAATCCCGGAGACATAGAGGAGATCAAGAGAATTTTGGACATGTTCGGTTTGAAGGAGAAGGAGGACTATTCGGTTTTATTCGACATAAGTGAAACGCTGTATCAGCCCTTGCGAGAGCCGATAAGGGAGTTGCCGTATTATCCGAAGGGTGGAACTCTCGTTGAGGAATTCGTTGAAGCCGCTAACGCAAAGGCTACCTTCGCTCTCTGTCAGCATGCTGGTGGGAGTGGAGCTCTCTATTTGAAGAACAAATTTGGAGTCGAGCCATACTTCGGCTTACCTATAGGAATAAAGAATACGGACAACTTCGTCATCAACGTAGCAAAGGTAACGGGTTTGGAAATTCCGGATAAGCTCTTGGATGAGAGGGGAAGGCTGATCGATGCCATCGTCGATACTGTTCACTACACGATGAATGTCAGAGTTGGAATCTTCGGAGATCCGGATTTCGTCATAGCGATAACGAGGTTCTGCTGTGAGATAGGGCTTAGACCCGTTGTCGTGAACACTCAGACGCCTTCCAAGATATACAAGCAGGAGATGGAAAAGATAGCCAAGGAATACGATGTAACGTTTGAGGTTCAGTTTTCTGACCTTTGGGACTTCGAGAAGTCCGTTAAGGAGAAGGGTGTTGAGTTACTAATCGGACATCCGAGAGGTGGGGTTAAGCTGGCTGAAGAACTCGGCATCGGGCTTGTTAGAGTCGGATTCCCGATATACGACAGAGTCGGATACTTCAGATGGCCGATTGTGGGTTATAGAGGTAGCTTGAGGTTGTTCGATGAGATAGTGAACACGATCCTCGATACACGTGTCCCGTGGGATCAGAAGCAACAGTGAGGTGATGAAATGAAGGTAGTCAGGGTTAGGTTTTACGACAGGTTGGGTAGGATCGCTCAAAACGGTAACTTCGCATACATAACGTTCCACATCGGAGAGGACTTAAAGCCGAAGGACGGCGATCTGCTCGTTCAGGTGACGAACGTCAAGGGTATTCCCATACTGGTTGCAAAGTTCATAACCGGGGAGTTCTTAGCCGCGTTCAGAAAGCCCGTTGATATTAAGAGCTTGGACGAGCTTAAGACGAGGTTTCGGGTGCCGGATGATGTTGTTGAGGAGATCAGAAGGATATGCAGGGAGAAGGGAATAGACTGGATTTAGTTTGAGGTGACGGTATGAACGCGCTGATATACATGGAGCTCGATCCAAAGGTTCAGGATCTAAGGATTGCGTTCGAGAAGGCTGTTACTGCAAGGAAGAAGACGTTGTTTTTAGATGCTTATCTAAGGTTTTTCGAGAAGCTTGAGGAGTTCAAAAGACTCGCTAAGAAGCTTGGGCTGAGCGAGGAAGACATTTACAGATACTTTCCGGATGTAGGATATATGGAAAGGAGCGTTAGGGAGCGATACGAGGAGTGGATGTCTTCAAAATTTTCCCAGAACTAAATTTTATTTGAGTATTTTGCCAGTCATCTGAAACCACAAAATGAGATCGAGCTCGGCTAAAGATACACCCATTTCCCTACCAATTTTTCTGAGAATGTTCTCAATTTTTTTGTAAGTTCTTGCGCTCAAGCTGTTCGGAATCTCGCGGATATATCCTTTTTCGTTCAGCCACCTGAGTATGTGCCTATCGATAATAGCGATGTCTTTCCTTCCTATATTCCTCAAAAAGTGGCTGGCTTCCTTGTATCCCAACCCCCTCACATTCTTAACCAAATACTCTCTTGCCTCAGAGCTTTTTAGTCTTAAAGCTCGTTCTATTAGTTCAAAGTTTTGCAACGCTTCGAATATGTATTTCGCTTTTCTACTCCAGAATCTAACGCCTGCGGATCTCAAAAGATTCTCTATACCGTTCAGCGTTAAGGTTTTCAAATTTTCCAGCGATTTCTGAAATTTCAAGCCGGAAATAGCCGAGGAATTTGCTGTGGATATGCAAAAGGCTAATTCGGTTTGAATCGTCGCCCTAACCTTAAGATCTACAAAAGGGTTGAAGTCGAAAATCACAATTCCGTTTTTTCCAAGCTTTTCAAACTCTTCGAGTCTCCTCTTTATGACTGATTCCATTCAGCTTAAATATCCCAAGAGGTCTTTAAGTCTTATGATCCTGATAAATTACGATAGATGCAATAGTTGCGGAGAATGCGTAAAGGCTTGCCCGGCGAATGTGTTCGAGTTTTTGGAAGATACCGTGATAGTTGCGAATCCTCAGGATTGTCTGATATGTTGCAACTGCGTTGACGTTTGCCCGAGAAAAGCTATCGTAGTTGAAGGTTGCTAAAGCTTTAGTCTCAGCTTCATCAGATCTTCCTTAATCTCCACATTTAGCCCCATGTTCCTGAAGACCTCTTCCAAGAACATCTTTACGAACTTCTTCGTTGCCTCGTGATTCAAAACTAAAGTCCACTCTCCGTTCTTGGCGTTTATTCTGAAGAAGTTGCAAGCTTCGAGTCTCTCAAGAACGTATTTCGCATCCTTACCTCTGAATTCCTCAGCATGAGCCCTCGCAACTTCCCGATGCATCTCCCAGAACTTCTCACTTTCCGGATGTGTTTCGATGAATCTCAGAAACGTAACCCAGTGATCTATGTCGAGAATTATGTGTTCACCTTCTGAAAGCATCTCAACGTAAGTCTTGACCTTCTTCCAATCGTATCGTTCCAATTCCCGATAATCGTGATAGAATTTCAAAGCCCTTCTTATCAATTCGCTTTGGGAATTTCTAAATTCCTCTTTGAGATCGTTTAGAATCTCGTAGCTTTCCTCGTCGAGAGCGACCGTTATTCTGATCGGATTCTTCATGCTCAAAAGTAACCGCATCGATTTAAAAGTTTTTGTAAGATGTCACAAAAATTGTGAAAAGTTATCAGAAATTAAGCAAAAATATTAAAAATTTTTTTAAAAAACATGTCTATTTTTGAGTTGGGTGATGGGATGAGGAAGGCGGTCGTTTTAGCTACCATCGTCCTGATACTGATGCTGGTAACACCAGCGATGGCAATTCCTGCGGGATGGATAGGAGACGCAAACGGTGCCAAGACCCTTAAGGAAAATCCGAGGGCGCCGGTAAACTTCGCGTGGACTCTGCTCTGCGGATTCTTAGTTATGTTCATGCAGGCAGGATTCGCAATGGTTGAAACGGGATTTACGAGGGCTAAGAACTGTGCGAATGTCGTCATGAAGAATTTGATAGACTACGTAATCGGCAGTCTGGCGTTCTTTGCAATAGGATTTGCGCTCATGATGGGTAAGGACTGGCACGGATTGCTCGGAACAACCGGGTGGTTCCTTACCGGCAAGGCATACGACGTTTCGACGATCTGCCTTTGGTTCTTCGAACTCGTCTTCTGCGCTACGGCTGCAACGATAGTTAGCGGTGCCATTGCGGAAAGACCGAAGTTCTCGGTTTACGTGATCTACAGCTTCATAGTGTCGGCGCTGATTTATCCCATATACGGCCACTGGATGTGGGGCGGTGGATGGCTGAGTAGCGCACCGTTTATGGTGAAGCTCGGACACGGTTACGGAGCCCTCGACTTCGCTGGAAGTGGAGTCGTTCACGCGATAGGAGGCTACATAGCCCTCGCCGCGTGCATTCTGCTCGGACCGAGAATCGGCAGATACGATGAGAACGGAAATCCGAGACCGATACTCGGACACAACATAGCTCTTGCAGTTCTCGGAACTTTCATCCTCTGGTTCGGCTGGTTCGGATTCAACCCCGGTTCAACGCTCGCGGCGGATCAGCTGAGAATTTCGATAATAGCCGCAAATACGAATCTCGCCGCCGCTGCAGCCGGTGCTACGGCTATGTTCATAACGTGGATCAAGAACGGAAAGCCCGATGTCGGCTTAACGTGCAACGGAGTTCTCGGAGGTCTCGTCGCCATTACAGCTCCGTGTGCATGGGTAACTCCATGGGCGTCAGTTATAATAGGTATCGTGGCGGGATTCATAGTCTGCTACGGTTACTGGTTCCTCGAAAAGCACGGAATCGATGACGCGGTTGGTGCCGTTCCGGTTCACGGATTCTGCGGAAGCTGGGGACTTCTGGCGCTGGGAATATTTGCCGACGGGACTTACGGAGTTTACACGACCCAGCCACCGCTTGTGAGAGGATTGCTTTACGGTAATCCGGGATTCTTCCTTTGCCAAGTGATAGACGTGATCGTTAACTTTGCATGGGCTTTCGGAACGGGATTCCTGCTGTTCTGGATACTGAAGAAGACGATCGGAATAAGGGTCAGCCCGGAGGAAGAGCTCATCGGACTGGACATCTCGGAGCATGCAACGGTTGCCTATCCGAACTTCGTTTACTCCTCGAGCATGGAATCCGAAACTCCTTTCAAGATGAAGTAAGGTGATGGAGATGAAGAAGATTGAGGCGATAATAAGGGCTGAGAAGCTTGGAGATGTAAAGAATGCACTTGAAGCGAGAGGATTCTACGGAATGACGGTTACGGATGTAAGAGGAAGGGGCAGGCAGAAGGGGATTCAGTTGCAGTTCAAGGGTAGAACGATGGAGATCGATCTACTGCCGAAGGTAAAGATAGAAATCGTAGTCAGAGACGAAGATGCGGAAGAAGTCGTAGAACTTATATCGAACTTCGCGAGAACCGGAAACGTCGGAGACGGAAAGATATTCGTGATTCCCGTTGAGAATGCGGTGAGGATCAGAACCGGCGAAAGGGGTGACAAGGCTCTTTAATCTATTTTTTTTCGGAGGTGATCATACGTATCGTAGGATATTCGAGGATCTCTACCAGATAAAGCCGGGGAGACTTTCGAGCCATTGCTATTTAATCACGGCAGACAGAATAGCCTTAGTGGATTCCGGAACGGCTAAGGACTTTTCAACTCTTGAAGAGGAATTGAACGATATAGGACTAAAGCCCAAAGATATAGACATCGTTATCAACACGCACGAGCATTTCGATCACATAGGCGGAAATCTGTTTCTGCAGAAGCGTTCTATTATAGCCGCACATAGGTTTGCGGCTGTTAAGATAATATATGGGGATGATGAAGTTACGATGTGCAGGGCTCATGGACAGAAGCCCATCGGCTACAAGGTTCACATTTGGTTGAACAACACCGACGTCATAGACTTGGGAAGTTGGTTTCTGAAGGTTCTATACACTCCCGGTCATACTTCCGGTTGCATCTGCCTTTACGAGCCGAGGAAGAGGATTTTGTTTTCTGGGGATGCTCTCTTCGCGAGTGAGACGCTATCGACCATCTTCAAATCCGGAAGCTTAGCCGAATACTTCAACTCCCTGCGAAGGTTAAAGACGATGAAGATAGACCTCCTTTTACCCGGTCACGGAAGAACATCGAGGAGCGTTGAAGAGGATATAGAGAGAACTATTGAGAATGCGATGAGGAAGTTCCCGGAGGCTGAAAACCTCGCAAGTATGTTTGAATAAAAACTTAAAGGGGGATCGCAAAGCATGAAGAAGCCTATTAGAGTTACGGTAGCTCTCGACGAAGAGAGTTACAGAATATTCAACCGTCTTAAGGATGAGATACGAGTTTCGCAGAGCGAATTGATCAGAAGGGTTCTCAAGTTCTATTCGATCTACAGGGATCTTGAAAGGTATGAGAGCGATAGGATAATGATCTACGTTGAGATGCTTTCAGAAGGTGAACACATAATTCTCGACATAGATCACTGGATTACCTTCCTAAGATTCATAGAAACCCATCCGGAAAGGGACGAATTTTGGAAGATACACAGAGAGATCGCGAAGGCTCACGCAGAGCAGTTCGCGGGAAAGTCAGCTGAATACATATTGGAAAGACTCGAAGCCTGCAACTTCTTCAGAATAAATAAGGTTGCGGAAAACGAGTGGACGCTTATATTGGGCAACGAGATAACGAAGAACTTCATCAAGATATTCCTCGAAGAAGTCTTCAGCGGAGTCGGAATAAACGCTGAGATCAAGGAAGATCTGACAAAGTTAAGGATTAAAATCAAGGTTTAAAAAAGCATCAACGAGCTTTCTACAATTCTTTAGCAGTTCATCTATATGCTCATCGGTTTCCGCGATTATCCTCTTCCTATCTTCATCGCTCAAGCTACCTTCCCTTTCAACCCAATCCCTCACTATTTCGGGAGTAACTTCCAAGTGGAATTGCAATCCTATGGCATTTCCAATTCGGAACGCCTGATTTCTAACCAAATCTCCGGCATATAGCAATTTCGCGCCATCGGGAAGATCGAACGTATCTCCGTGCCACTGGAAGACCGTCAGGATTTCCGGCAGATCTTTGGTTACGGAATCGTCTTCGAACTTCCTAACCTTAAACCAGCCCAATTCCTTTTTATACGGATAAACCCTCTTTCCCAACGCATTCGCAATCAGCTGAGCTCCCAAACAGATTCCCAAAATCGGTATGTTTCGCTTGAATGCTTGCCTTATCATCTCCTTTTCCTTAGCTAAAAACGGATATTTGTCCTCCTCATAAACTCCCATCGGACCGCCCATAATCACTATGTGCGTTGCATCTCTGAGTTCCGGCTTCTCACCCTCGTAAACGTGGATATATTCGTATTCTATGCCCTTCTCCCTAAGTATATCTTCGATGTAGCCCATGGGCTCATGCGAAACGTGCTGAATTGCGATAACCTTCATGAAGTTTGCTCGAAAAACCGATTAATATCTTTTTTCTTTAGGTTAATAAAGTGTTCTCGGATATGTTGATTTTGCTCTTTCAGCTTCTTCTATATCAATGTCTACACTTGCGAATTTCCTCTTGTGCGACGTCGATGCGAGGACATCTCCATCGGGGGAAATTATCCATCCTCTCCCGCTAAAGCCGTTGCCGTATCGGTTTGAAGATGCTACGAACGCTCCAGAAACGATAGCTGTCATCTTCAAAGCTGTTAACCACCTTTTTATAGCCTGAGTCGCACGAGGAACGAAGATCACGTGGACTCCCAATTTTGCGTATTCTCTTGCAAGCTCTTGAAAGAAAACTTCGCTACATATTAGAACACCCAGCCTAATTCCGTTCCATTCTATAACTTCAGCTTTACTGTTACCCTTGTCGAACCATCTCCTCTCGTAGAATCCCCACTCATTCGGCATGTAATATTTGGATCGTATCGGGACGTATTCACCGTCCCACAGAAAGGCCTGATTCAACCTTTTGGTTGTTTGGACGGGACGAGTTGAAACCACTGCAAAGTCGATCTCTTCAAGCTTTTGTATAAGCCTGTCATGAGCCTCCAAAGCTTCATTCCAAATCCTCCTATCAAACTTCAAATACTTTGCAAACCATGGATAAGCTGGCAGTTCTGGTAAAAGAACTATATTACCTGAATTCTTGGCTATTTTCAGCCAATCGTTCCAGAAATTATCATCTGATGTCTCGCATACAGTTATCTTCACATCGAATTAAACGATCGAGAATTTATTTAGCGATTTCCCAATGATCTTCACTAAAAAAATATTAGAAGTTCATTCTAAACTGGCTGTCGAAGCAAATTTGCAGTGTTGCTGAAGGAAAAGCCGTGAAAAGAAAGCAAGGATGATTGCAAAATATTGGTGAAAATGTCAGTTGAATAACCTAAAATCAGGCTTGTCTAATCGGAATTGCAGACATCACGCATATCTGAACCTCGCTACCTCTCCTCAGACCCATCCTAACAGCCTTGGATTTTATGGTTTCCGCAACGAGTTTTGTTCCGCTGACATCCAAAAGAACCCTTACTGTTGAAAGTGTTAGAGGATAGACGTCCAGAACCCTTGCAACGAATACGTTTTCATCTCTGAATCTGCAGTTGCTACTGCTTATTATCAATATATCCTCGGGACGGATTCCGAGCACGACGTTACCGAATTCGTAATTCCCGTTAAGTATTATCCTTATTCCACCCTCAAATACGTAATATCCGTTCTCTTCAACGATCTTTCCCATAAGCAAATTCTTAACACCCACGAACTTTGCAACGAACACATTTCTGGGATTTCTTAGAATATCCTCAACACTTCCACACTGCTCGATCTTCCCATCCTTAAGAACCGCAATCCTGTTTGCAAGTGAAATAGCCTCGATGAAATCATGCGTTACGTGAATAAAAGTTGTTCCCGTGCTCTCGTGAATTCTCTTAAGCTCAAGCAACAGATTCTCATGTGTGAGCCTGTCGAGAGAGTTCAGGGGTTCATCAAGCAGGATAACCTTAGGTTCAATTGCCAAAGCTCTTGCCAAAGCCACTCGTTGCTGTTCACCCATGCTTAAGGTTTCAGGCTTTCTCTTAAGCAGATGTTCAATTCCAAGCATCTTTGCAACTTCCTTAACCCTCTCCTTCTGCTTTCTCTTATCCTTGATTCCATAGCCTATGTTTTCTTCAACGCTTAAATGTGGAAAAAGGTATCTTCCATGGCACATCACGATCTTGCGTTCGTTTATAGGCTTATCCGTTATATCCATCCCATCAAGTATAATCCTTCCGAAATCGGGCTTTCTAAAGCCGGCAATTATTTCAAGCAACGTTGTCTTTCCGGCTCCACTTAAACCTAAGAAAACGAAATATTCTCCGTCTTCAATATCAAGCCTGTCAATTTCAAGCGTTAATTGTTCGAGCTTCTTCCTCAAATTTTCAATCGTCAGCATGAAAATCACCTCAAACTCGCAACGAACTTAATCGAAATTATCGTCAAAATCGCTATTACAAGCATTATGAAGGCTATAGCCAAAGCGAGCTCTATGTTTCCGACTGAAATGTTAAGGAATACTGCGATTGGCAGAGTTTCTGTTCTCATCTTCGTTGCTCCGGCTAACATTAAGGTAGCTCCGAATTCACCCATGCATCGAGCCCAAGCCAAGATCGCTCCTGCTAAGATCCCCTTCTTTGCCATCGGAAGTGTAACTCTCAAAAAGCTTTCAAATCTGCTCGAACCGAGACTCTGAGCAACCAATTCATACTTCGAATCTATGCTTTCGAAAACAGCCCTTGCGGTTCTGATCACGAACGGGGTTGCGACGAAGAACTGGGCTACGATTATTCCGCACGGTGTAAAAACGACTCTAACGATGTGCTCGGTTATGAACCTACCTATTTCTGTTTCTCCGAAGAAAATTAGCAGTCCAAAACCAGAGATGAGCGGAGGCAGAACAACTGGCAAATCAATTAAGCTGTCCAGAACTTCCTTACCCCTGAAGTGATACCTCGCCAAGGCGTAAGCCGACGGAACTCCAACAAGCAGAGCGAAGAGTGTAGCTACGAAGGCTGATTTGAGACTTAAGGATACGGCAAACTGAACTTCCTCCGAGCTAAGGGCATTTTGAAGGGTTTGGGGGGTAATCTTTCCGGTTATCGATAAAACTACCGAAAGAACGATCAATATAAAAAACGTTAAAGCCAGAAATGCGATCGCCCTCATAGGACTACGAATCCGTGCTTTTCAAATATTTCTCTTCCCTTCGTAAGCACGAAGTTGTAGAACTTCCTTGCAAGCTTTTCATCCTTCGTAAACTTCAGGATTGCGATTGGAACGGTCTTTATAACGTTATAGCTTTCGTTTATCGGAATTATATCGACCTTATCCTTATTCTCAAGCGCATCGGCTCTCCAGACCACTGCCGCATCCACCTGCCCCTCTATTGCGTAAAGTAGGACTTGCTTCACAGTTGCACCCTTAACAACAACGTTCTTCATGATTTTCTCGCTAATTCCGGGGTGATACTTCTCTGCCTTTGCAAGGATCTTCTTCATAGCTACTCCAATTGCGATATTCTCATCGCCTATAGCCAATCTAACTCCCGGCTTCGCGAGATCTTCGAAGCATCTTATGTTCTTCGGATTACCCTTCGGAACGACTATAACCGGTATGTGCTTCGTAAAGTTCTTGTATTCGATGATTTCACCTTTATCGAGCAACTTCTTAACGTATATGTAGTCCCCCGGCACGAATATATCTCCACTCTTCGTAGCTTCGATCTTAGCAAGTAGATATCCGCTTCCGGCATAATCGCAGAGAACCTTGACCCCATACTCCTTCTCGAATTCCTTTGCAATTTCATCCATCGGCTTTCGCATTCCTGCTCCGCAATAGACGTGTATAACCTTCTCTCCAGCTTGTTGGACGCATCCTAATAGCACAATAGCCAATACAACGATCATAGCTACGGCAAACGATCTCATTCGAACACCTCTACGGAGCTAAATATCACTGATATATAAATTATTTTACGAATGTAAAAAATAAATTTAACAAAACGTCATAAAAATTCATAACGTGAATATAGCAATCATTCTTTAAAAAATGAACGCTTGCATAACCGCCCGATACTGCGATCTTCTTGCAACCTTAGCTCTGAGCTTAAAGAGCATATCAAATAAGAACTTCTGCTCGAACGTGAGCTTGGAATAGCAGTCGATCATGAAATCCCTACCGTAGGGGCATACGCCGTTTACGCACGGAAAGCAAAACTTACTCTTACAACCCTCCAAACACGTTTCAAGATCTTCCACTTCTATCACCTCCGCAAATAAGCTTAAACAAATCCTCAGTAACGAGAATACCCTCCTCACGAATCGTCTTTATGATGCCCAGCAACATCTGAACATCCGCATTGCTGATATTAAGCTCTCTCAGCTTATACTCGACGCATCTCTTTCCGGAATGCTTACCCAAAACTATCTTCCTTCGTCTTCCAACGGTTTCGGGATCGTATGGTTCATAAGTAAGCGGGTTTTCAAGGACTCCAGCCACGTGCATCCCGCTCTCATGCGTAAAAGCATTCTCACCAACTACCGGCGCTTGCGGATGGATCGGGATTCCGGAATACCTTTCGACAAGCTTAGCCAGTTCGTATAACTTCTCAAGCTTTATGCCAGTATCAAATCCATAAAGAACTTCCAGAGCCATCACAATCTCTTGCAAGCAGGCGTTACCGCATCTCTCGCCAATTCCGTTCACGGTCACCGCAACCTTATCTGCACCGCTCATCAATGCCTTTATGCTGTTTGCAGTCGCTAAGCCGAAGTCGTTGTGGAAGTGGCATAGAAGCTCACATCCCAAGCTCTTCAAAGCCGTGACGTAGCATTCAACGAGCTCGTTCGTCGCAACTCCGACAGTGTCGGAGAGATGAACCCTGTCCGCTCCGTGCTCGATAGCTCTGCTGTAGATAGCCAGTAACCTTCTAATCGGGATTCTTGTCGAATCTTCGGTTGTGAAGGAAACAAACACGTGATCACTCGCATCCTCTACAAGCTTCAACGATTCCCTAAATACTTCCTCAAAACACCTCTTCAGCTTATACTTGAGATGGATATCGCTGAGTGAGGACGCTATGACTATCCCATCGACATCGCATCTCAGAGCGGTATCTATGTCCTCCTTTCTTGCACGACAGAAGGCGAATATTCGAGCATTCAAACCCTGATTAGCAATCAGCTTAACAGCTTCAAACTCCTTCCTCGAAACCACAGGAAATCCCGCTTCGATTTCTCCGACGCCTATATCATCGAGCATCATCGCGATCTCAAGCTTCTGTTCTGGGGTGAAGCATACGTTCGGAGTTTGTTCTCCATCTCTAAGCGTGGTGTCGTAAAACGCGTTGAACCTCATTAACTTTTAGCTCAAAAATTCAACATAAAAAGTTATTTACGAAAAATAAGTCAATTTTACGTATTTTTGCTTAAAAGTTCTTAAGATGTGCCTACTCCCGACTTCTGATTCAACGATTGACCCTCGGCATGCATATTATCTCCCTAATATCTATTTCGAAGAATCTGTGGACGTTAGCCGGTTTTAAAACTATCGCGGTATCCGCACCTCTTGCCGTTCCAGCTATTGCTATAACTTCTTCGTCAGTGGGAACAGCTCCGGCATCGGAAGCCATGACCGCAATCTCGACGCAGACCTTCATACCCTCGCAGAAGAGTCTAAGGGTGTCGGCAACGATGTTGAAGGGATTCCAACCTCCGTATTTCTGCGTTAACTTCGGAACGGTCGTAAACAGATCCGAACCAACGACAAGCTTTGCCTTACTCTCTATGAATTTCCTAAGATCTTCGTCCATCTCAAGCTTGTTGGGCTTCTTGTAGCCGAACTGATGCGAAACCACCACAACTTTTACTCCGGTTCCTTCAAAAACCTCTATAGCTTTCTTTCCCGTCTTACCGGATGTGCTCGCAACCACAACGTGCTTGATACCCAACTCCAAAGCCCTCTCCTTCGCAAGTCTTAGAGTTTCGTCCGTATTCTTTTCGCCCTTCTCCTCAAAATAGACAATTTTTCTTTCCATATTTGATCGACCACTTTCGAAGTCTTAACGTTACCGTTTTATAACATGGGCTGAAGTCTGAAGCGATGGAGAGAAGGCGGATAATCTCAGATCTTGCGAAGAAGATAGCTGAGGAGATGAAGGATTTCAGACCCCTCAAAATAATGCACCTCTGCGGAACACACGAAGACACGGTAACCCGCTACAACCTCCGAAGCCTTTTGCCGAAAAACCTGAAGCTGATAAGCGGACCGGGATGTCCGGTTTGCATAACGCCTGATATCGATCTTCAGAAGATTTTCTTCCTGCTTGAGCGTAAGAATGTGATACTGACAACTTTCGGCGACATGGCGAGGGTTCCGTTCGAGGGAAGATCTCTGTTCTACTACAAATCCAAAGGTTATGACGTAAGAATCGTTTACAGCGTCTTCGACGCTCTCGAAATCGCGAAGAGCAACGGCAAGCCGGTTGTTCACTTCGCCATAGGATTTGAAACCACGATGCCCTCAACTGCTTTAGCAATTTTGGACGGTGTGGAAAACTTCTACGTCTTCTCAGCGCATAGATTCTTCGTTCCGGCAATGGAACACCTTCTATCTTTGGGAGACGTAAGAATAGACGGCTTCATAAACCCCGGACACGTTTCGACGATCGTAGGTGTGAAAGCATACGAACACATAAAGTTTCCGCAGGTTATAGCCGGTTTCGAGCCGGAAGATGTCATGCTCGCCTTGCTTATGCTCGTGAAGATGATAAAGAACGGGGAGGTCGGAGTTAAGAACGAATACGTAAGGGCTGTTCGCTACGAGGGCAACGTTAAAGCCCAGAAAGTCATGAACGAAGTTTTTGCGAGAGAAGACTGGGAATGGAGAGGGTTGGGAGTCGTCCCGAATTCCGGAGGGGCTATAAATGAAAAGTTCGAAGATTTCGATGCTACTAAGGTTTTCGAAGACGTCTTCGAAGATTTCGTTCCTAAGGAGGATGCGAAGAAGAGAGCTTGTAGGTGTGGAGAACTGCTGAGGGGTTTGATCGATCCGACCGACTGCCCGCTTTTCATGAAGGCATGCACTCCGAAAACTCCAATCGGCCCTTGTATGGTCAGTTTCGAGGGGACTTGCAACATCTGGGCTCGCTTCGGAATTCAAAAGTTTTAGAAACATAAACAGCTCACTTCAAGCATGCTCAAGGAAACCATAGCTTCAGCGTTCAGAAGCAAAGGAAAGTCTTCGATGAAGAAATCCGAACTTATCTGGACTTTATCCCTCGACTTGGGCTGGTTTTCGCACGAAGAGGCGAAGAAGGTTGTCGAGCTTGCGTTGGAGAAGGGTTTGCTGATCGGGAACGAGGAGCTCCATCCTACTTTCAACTTGGATGATGTCGATATTCCGATCGATTTTAAGCCGGATCCGGCTAAGATCTTTTCAGATCAGCCGGTTTTTGATAGGATAGTTCGGGAGATAGCCGAAAAATCCGGAAAGAGCGTAGGGGAGGTTATAGCGATGATAAACAAGAAGCAGGAGGAACTCGGCAACCTTCTGAGCGTTGAAGTCGTAGCACTTATAGTCGCCAAGGAGTTGGGAATCGACGTATCCGAATACATAGACGAAGTCGAAAGGGAGTTGCTAAACTAATAACTCCTCATCCTCTTTGCTTTCGGTTTTGCCCTCCCCGATCAGGGCTAAATACTCCTTGAGCATTCTCGGAAACTTCGAAGCTTCAACGAATCTCAAACCCAGCCTTTCGCTCCACTTCCTTATTCCCGCATCACTGCTAACGACTCCAGCCTCAAGCTCCTTCGCAAGAAGAAGAACGTCCAGATCCGGGGCGCTGTCCAAGATCCCCTGTCTTAGGGCTGTTCTGTATTTGTCCCTAAACTTGCTTATCAGGTTACCGATTTCCCGTTCGAGCTCTTCCCTATTATCCGCAAACTTCACGGCAATGGCTGAGCATTCCCAGATGAATTCCTCCGCGATCTTTCTGCCCTTGTTTATCTTCTGCCTCATCGTCGATACGTATTCGTAGAAGATCGCCGACGGAATCTTCACCTCGTATCTGTTCGGAGTTTTTTTAACCAGCCACGTGTCCAATTTGATGAAAACCTCCTCATCGCACTTGTGCCTCTTCAAAAAACTTACGAGCTCCGTATAAACGGTTGGATAAGGGATATAGCAACTTATGTTCAGCTTCAGTCTTGCTTTAGCGATGAGATCCAAAATTTCCTGAGCGGATTCGCATATGGATTCGTAACCCTCCTTAGCTCTCAAGCCGGCATCGGTTATGGCAGTCGTATCGAGAACGAACCGTTGTTTCATCCAACTTGAGTTTGTCGAAGAATTATTTAACGTTTTGCGGAATATCGAATATGAACGTTATCACCCTGCTCACGGATTTCGGAGACTTCTATCCGGGCGTTATGAAGGGCGTTATACTGAGAATATGCCCGAATGCAAAAATAGTCGATATATCCCATTCGGTGGAGCCCCAAAACGTTTATCAGGGTGCGTTTTTGCTATACCACTCCTACCGATTCTTTCCAAATGCCGTTCACGTTGCTGTCGTTGATCCCGGCGTAGGAAGTGAAAGGAAGGCGTTGCTTATAGAATGCAAGAATCACGTTTTCATAGGCCCCGACAACGGAATCCTTTATCCGTCGGCTGTAGAAGATGGAATAAAAAGGATCTGGGTAATAGATGAGGAAAGGACATCAAAAATCACCGGCGAGCTTTCGGCAACTTTCCACGGAAGGGACGTTTTCGCTCCGGCTTCGGCTTACGCAGTTTTGGGTAAAATCGAAGAGGTTGCGGAGCCTTACGAGGGAGAAATTCGAAGCATCGATCTTTTCGATTACAAGATTGAAGGCGAAACGATCGAGTGCAGGGTGATATTCGTTGACAGATTCGGAAACGCCGTAACGAACGTTAAAGCGGAAGATTTGGATGATGCAAAAGGTTTTTACGTTAACGGAACATACGTTCCGATGGTGAAAACATACTCCGACGTTGCCATCGGCGAACCCTTAGCGTTGATCGGAAGCTTCGGAACATTGGAGTTGAGCGTTAGAAACGGAAGTTTTGCGGAAGAGTTTAATGTTAAATCGGGCATATTCAGGATGAGGGTGGTAGTATGATGGATATATCCGAAAGGGCTTTGGCGAAGATGATCGAAGCCGTAAACAAACATCTCCCGCAGAGAAGCAGAACTTTGGCTGAGATGCTTAAGGAGAGGTATCCTACGATAAGGGCGAGGGACGGAAACGAATATCTGATTGAAAGGAAAGAATTGGAGTTCATCGCTCAATACGTCGACGAGTTGGATTGGAACAAGTTCAAGATTCCGATAATTCTTGAAATGTGCGACGTCGGGGGGGAAACCTTAGTTTACGTTAGAGACAAGCTTCATGCCGAGTTCATCCAAAAGGCGTTCGGCTACGACAGATTCGTTGACGACGTTTTAGTTTTGCACATGTATGAGATCCAGCCGATCAGAAGAAAGCTGAGAACGGCGAGCCAAGTTCTTTTTAAGGTGATGTATTAGAAACCGTTAAATAGGATACTCCGATTTTAAAAACATGGAAACCAAGATCGAGAACCTTTATTGCACGAGATGTGGTTCGGAATTCGACATAATCGTTAAAAGAGTCACTGGTTACTCCGGACCTATGCACATACCCAACCTTTACTGTCCTTTCTGCGGAAGCAGAAGGCTCGTGAAGAAGCAGGGACTGTTTTTCAAGTGAGCAATGGGACATAATCATTATAATGAAACTGTTTATAAATTTTTGGGCTAAAGTTTATATTCTTCAAAAATTAAAGTTATAACATGGCAAAGTATTACGAACTAAGCGAACTTGAAAGTAAGGCTCCGAAACTGTTTGGAATTCCAACCGGAACGAAGTTGGACGAAATGTTCTATAAGATAGAGGTAGAGGACGGTAAATACGTTAAGAAACCGTTAGGCGGGATTCCTTATTTGGCCGTTCTCAATATAACCGGTGTTCCCGACACCGGTAAGAGCGTTCTGGCTGAGCAGTTTGCAGTTACTCAGGCTAACCTCGGATACAAGGTTTTGTTCGTCACAGTCGAGAGTCCTGCTAACTTCCTCTACACCGCTTTAAAGCACAAGGCTCAGGCGTTGGGAGCGGATTTCGAAAAGGTGGAAAAGAACGTTGTGGTAATCGACGCTTCGGAGAACGACGAACTTAGAGAAAATCCGAAGGCTCTGATCGATACAATGGCTTACGCGATAAAGGAGAAGAAGGTCACGAACACGATTATAGACAGCATAACCGGCTTATACGAGCACAAGGAGGTAATGGCGAGGCAGATAGTGAGGCAGTTCTTCAACTTCCTGAAGAAGTTCAGGCAGACCGCCATCTTGGTTTCTCAGAAGAGATCCGCTCAGGCGAGTGAGAGCGCCGAAGCCGCAGGAGGTTTGGCAGTTGCGCACATAGTTGACGGAACGATAGTTCTGGACAAGAAGCTGATAGAAACGAGATGGGACGTCAACCTATACGGCTTACCTTTGGGCAGTGTGATCAGAACGATCAGGATAGACGGTTGCAGGCTGTGCGGACACGATTCGAGGACTTGGGTATTCGAAATCACCGAATTCGGAACGATCAACATAATCTGTCCGCTTAGCGAGTTTATTAAGAGGAGAGGAAGGATCGAAGAGGAGTAGGAGGTGGTGACGTATGGAGGTTATCGCGAGACCGAAGGGAGGAAATATCGATAAGATGGCTGAAAAGGTATTCTTGGAGAGCATAAAGCTTTTGGGCGGGCTTAAGAAGTTGGTGGAATACAGAAACCTAACGTGGCTTCCAAGCTTGGCTGAAGCGGCATACGTGATCGTTCTAAAGAACGAAGCATTCAAGACATACAAAGAAATAGCAGAGGAACTCGGAATTACTGAGCAGACCGCAAAGAACATCGCAACTGCCGATGAGGAGGAGGTTAAGAAGTATATCGAAGGAGAACTCGAAGAAAGGCCGAGAGAGCACATAGCTGGTGGAATAGCAAAGTTGGCTTACAAGAAGCTTAAGGAAGAAGGGAAGCTTGACGAAGACGAGGTGGAGATCAAGCACGACGAAATAGAGGTGCTCGGAATAGACTGGGCGGTTCACGTGCTTACGAGGATCAAGGGCTTGGACTTCCCGGTTGAGAAGGATCAGCTAATGGAGAGGTTAAAGGGTTTGGTCATAAAGGGTAAAAAGGCTGAGGAGATACTCGAAAAGCTTGAGTATCCCATAAAGAACCCAGCGGATCTGTTGCACAAGATAAAGATTCATTTAGAAGAATAAAAATTTTGTTATCTTTTTAATTTATTGAGGTAGCTGAACAAAGCTTCAAGCGCTCTACGCCTATGCGAGACTTCGTTTTTCTCTTCTCCCATCTCCGCAAAAGTTTTTCCTTCGTATTCGAATATGGGATCGAATCCGAATCCCTTGTCCCCTCTGATCTCCGTTGCTATCCTTCCGTCAACTCTTCCTTCAAACGTCAGAACGTTTTTCCCATCGAAGAACGCTATCACGGCTAAGAAGTAAGCTCTTCTGTCCTCAATACCGTCCATTAACTTCAGAATACCCTCGTTACCAATAGTTTTGAAAACGAAAGACGAATAAGGTCCGGGAAATCCCTTGAGAGCGGGAATGAACAGACCGCTGTCCTCGATGAAGAAGGGCTTATTGATCTTCTTGGCTAAAATTTCCGCGCTCTTTTTGGCTATCTCCTTTAAGTCGTTCCCTTGAGGTTCCAAGTATTCCTCTCTAAGCCATTCAACTTCGATCCCGTATCTCTCGCCTATATACTTAGCCTCTCTGTATTTCCCCTCGTTGGAAGTGACGAATGTTACCTTCATGGATGTAGCAACGCACGGATGCTATTTAGAGTATTCGATCAAAAACCGTAAAAATTCCGCGAATTCGCAATCTTATGCGATGAAAGTTATAATTCCCTTCAAGCTGAAGAATCCGAAGTCGAGGTTGGCATCCATCCTGAGTCCGGATGAGCGGATAGAACTCGCAAAGCTGATGCTTCTCGACGTGGTCGAAGTCGTATCTAAATTTACCGACGATATACTGATTCTGACGCCTCCGAACGCGGAACTCGATCTCGAATTTAGAATCGAAGAAGATTCGAGGGACTTAGATTCCGCGATAAATGCAAGGATAGAAAGGGATACGGCGGTAATCATGGCTGACCTGCCTTTGCTGAACGAAAAAGTTTTGGAGAGATTTTTCGATAGCGATGCGGATCTGGTTATAGCTCCGGGAAGGAAAGGCGGAACGAACATGCTTCTAATTAGGGACGAGAGGTTCAGAGTTTCCTACCACTACGGAAGCTTCTTCAAACACGTTTCAATCGCTAAGGAATTGGGACTGAAAGTTGAGATCTTCGATTCGTTCTATGCGAGTATAGATGTGGACGATGAGAGTGATCTTCTCGAACTGCTGATGCACGGAGATGGAAAGAGATCGCACGGGTATCTGAAGGCCATAGGTTTTGGGGTGGATTTCTCGAAAAAGGATCCCGAACTCATCAGATCAAAAAAAGGTTAGAGTTTATTGTAAGCCTCTTCAAGCAGTTTCTCCCCTTCTTTGAACTTCTCCACAGCTTTAATAATCAACTCCGCGACGTCGGGTCTTTCATTCTTAATTTTCTCAGCCCACTCCAAATACTTGACGTCGTGCTCCCTACTGTGTTCGATCCAATGCTCCAAAAGATGTTTTAACTTCTCCATGCCCTAAACGTTCGCGTCAACAACTTAAAATTTTCCACGATAAATACTTATAGATTCGGAGCTTAGGAGCATTCATTCTTGCAATCGTTCGACGAACGTTCAACCCTCTCAAGGAACTTGACCATGTTTCTCCAGTGGCTCCCCATCCAATACAATTTCTTGCACCTCTCGCAATACCACAACTCGTATCTCTGCCTTAGATCCTCCTTAATTCCCTCCCTCCTCATAACTTCCAAGGCTTCCTCATCGCTCGGCTTCCGCAAAGGTGTGTTGCAGACGCTACACCTATCCATCTTAAGCTCGAATTTTACCCCCAGCTTCGTAACCTCCCTCATCTGTTCGGCTACATCGTCCGATCTTATCAAAAACACAGGTCTGCCAGCGGCTTTGCTTCTCTTGAAGAGTTCCTTGTCCTTCGTAAGTAGAATCCGATCCCTGTGGTTGTAAACCATGAACGTATCCTCATCTCCGTTAAATTCCAAATCCGCAATGTATAGCGTATCGTAACCGGCAATTCTCAGCCATGTCGCCAATTTCTTGAGCATTCGATCGCATATAAACTTAAGCTCGCTCAAGCTTGAGCCACCACCTGTGATCGGATTGTTTTATAATTTCGGCTAACTTCTTGGCAGTTTCGGTCTTGAATTCAAGTTTCTTCGTGTATTCCATAGCAGAAGGATAGACTTCCGAATACTCCTTAGCCTGCAACAGCAGTTCGAGTTTGTCGGCATCCTTCACGAAATCCCTTAACTCCTCAAGATCCTCTATTTTCTCCGTAAGCTCTTCGGGTAACATCTTGAGCTGTTCTTTCAAGACCTCGTCGAAGTCCACTTCAACGTATCTCCTCGAAAGCTTGTGTAAATCCAGAGTCCTCGCCTCGTTCAAATCGTGAATTAAGCCCAAAAGACAAGTTTTGCAGGCTTTGTCGAAGTCTTTGGTTTCCAGATAGGCAATAATGAACGCAATTAGAGCAGTCCTAAAGCTGTGTTCCGCTACACTTTCAGGATTTTTGATTCCGATCTTGAACCAGCCCGAACGCGGAATGAGCTTGAGTATTCCCGCCTCAAATAGGAAGTCGACTATCTCCCGCATGAAAGAAGCATGATCGTTAAGAAGTTAACGCTTTCGACCGGCAATGCATCCGCCGATCACCATTGCGATTATTCCGATCACGGACTCAAAACCCGGTATCTTCGGTAGAGATATCGGCAACCATCCTTTCTTGGGTGTCGGAGTTGGAGTTGGTGTTGGCTTCGGTGTTCGTATTGGGGTCGGATTGGGTTTGTTGATCGATTTTACGAAGATTACCTTGCTCGTCGAATTCGTTAAACCGTCCTCACTTACGGTGGTTAGCTTTACGACGTAATTCCCCGGTTTCGAGTAAGTATGAGTGACGATCGGTTTGTCCGTTTTAACTACGTTGCCGTCTCCGAAATCCCAGATGTATTGCGATGCCAATCCCTCAGCTTTGAACGTGATCTTCTCTCCGACTTTCGGATTCTTGGGAGTGTAATCGAAGTCCGCTAACGGCTTGACAGTAGATCTGAAGAAGTAAACGAAACCGCTCGAACTTCCCGCTACTACTCTCCCGTTGTTCGAAACAGATACGAAGTCTATTTTGTCGTCAAAGTTGTCGTATATCCAAAGTAGTTTCCCGTTCCTATCGAACAGAAACAGTTTTTTGCCACTGCTTGCGACGACGAATTTTCCGTTTGGAGATATACCAACCAAAGCCGGACCTGACATTAGGTCGACCTTCCACAGAGTGTCGCCGTTCCTATCAAATACGTAAACCTTGCCGTTGTCGCATCCGACCGCTATCGTATCCGTGTTGGAAGTCGTAGCTACCGAGATCGGTATTCCGTCGATTACCTTCTTCATCAGCAGATATCCGAACTTGTCGAATACGTATATCGTTCTCATCTCTCCGCCGTTGACGATGATGTAGTTACCATCTTCCGAAATGTGGACGATGAACGGATAAGCCAGACTCAGCTTAGTAAACCTTCCGACATACCAGCCGTTTCTGTATTCCCACACCCAGTCCTTCTGATAGAAGCTCGATCCGCATATATTCTTGTTGCATTTTACGAAGAAGTATAGGTTACCGAGCATGTCTTCAGCTACGGCTATACAACCGTTGTCGCTCACGGCAACCTCCGCAACGCAACCCGATGTTCCGTATCTCCACAACTCATCGCCCTTTTCATCGAAGTAGTGTATCTCTTTGTCTCCGCATGCGATTACGTATCCGTTTGAAGACACGGCGACGGACGAAACTCCCGAGCCTATGCGTCTTTTCCATACGAGTTTGCCGTTATCCTCGAACAGGTAGACATTGCCCTCTATATCCCCGACAGCTAAGTATTTACCGTTGATATCCATACAGACCGCCTTTATCTTCCTCTTCCAGAGGATCTCCGTGGAGTTAAAAACGTATAGACTGTGCACGTCGCAACAAACTGCAAAAGTTCCGTTTTTCGACATCTTCAGATCTTTAAGCCAGAAGTTCGTCCTAAACTTAAAGCTCGGCTCGTTGATCATTACGGCATTTACGGGAATTACCGCGAGAAAAATGATCGTGAGCAGTAGCAGTCTCCTCATAACTACGTCCTAATTTTTCAAAAATAAAAGCTTTGAGTGTATATACATATGCAGATACACAACGGACCCGCCGGGATTTGAACCCGGGTCAAGGGGTCCGAAGCCCCTTAGGATGTCCAGGCTACCCCACGGGTCCCAACAGTCATTATTCGAAAGGTATTTATAAGGTTTTGTGGCGGTTTTTAGGGGTTAATCATGACGTTAGACGTTCTTCTCGATGAGGGTAGCTTTTCAGAAATAGGACGTAACGCCGGCTTCGGCACCGTTGACGGTCGACCGGTTTGCGTTTATTACCTCAAAGGAACGTTCGAAGAATGTTCTACCGAGGTAGTCGAGTTGGCTTTGAAGACCGGAACGCCGCTGGTCACGATATTGGACTGCGAGGGTATGAAGGTATCCCACAGCACCCTTGCGGATCTGGCGAATCTGTTTTCGAAGATCTCAGTTGCGAGCGGTGTAATTCCGAGGATATCGATAATGCTCGGTAGCTGTCACGGGATGTTCTGCTACGCTGAAACGGATTTCGTAATAGCCACGAAGGATTGCAAGCTCAGCGTAGTTATGCCGGACATCATAAGGCTGGTTACGGGAAAGGACGCCGAGGTAGAAGGAATCAAGCATGCAAATACGGAGAACGCTCACTTCATTGCCGAAAGCGATGAGGAGGCTATGATGCTCGCGAAGAAACTTCTCAGCTATCTACCGTTGAACAACATGGAGGATCCGCCGATTGCAGAAACGAGCGATGAACCTTCGAGGAAGACCGAGCAGATCGCAAGCGTAATTCCGCAGGATACCCACTCGTTCTACAACGTTAGGGATGTTATCACCGATATAGTCGACGATGGAGACTTCTTCGAAGTTCAGCCCGACTTCGCTCAGAATGCAGTTGTGGGCTTCGGAAGGATGGACGGCGTTACCGTTGGTGTGGTTGCAAACAATCCCATGTTTTACGCCGGTTGTTTGGATCTGAACGCCGTAAAGAAGATTGCAAGGTTCGTCAGGTTCTGCGATGCCTTCAACATTCCGATAGTAACGCTCGTTGATACTCCCGGCTATCTGCCGGATAACCAGCAAGAACTTTCCGGACTGCCATACTACGCAACGAAGCTCATGCAGGCTTACGCTGAAGCTACTGTTCCTTTGGTTACGGTGATCCTTAGGAGGGCTTACGGTTCTGCATACGTTGTGATGGGTAGCAAGTTCGTCGGTGCAGATATCGTCTACGCATATCCGAACGCTGAGTTTGCCGTAACCGACATAGACACGGACGTCAGGCTTTTATACGGTGATCTCAGCGAGGAGGAGAGAAAGAAGAAGCTTGAGGAATACAGAAGGTGGGAAGCGAACGCAAACAGAGCCTTGGAGAGGAGACACGTAGATGCAATAATCGATCCGCAGTGGACGAGAAGCAAGATCATCAACGCTTTGAGAATGCTCGAAACTAAGAGGAAGAAGCTACCACCGAAGAAGCACGATACCTGAGGTGGTGACATGTCGCCCGAGGAGTTTTTGGCGGCGCTCGTTGCCGTTCATAAATACCTAAAGGACAAGAAGGAGATGCCGAACGAAGTAGTTAGAGGTGTCAGTTATTGGAAGGCGGTCGCGAGAATTAGGGGATTGCCATGAGATACGTTGTAAAGGTTTTGGGTAAGGAGTATGAGGTGGAGGTTGAGGAAGTCGACAGGGGCGTTTTTGAAGTGATTATTAATAATAAAAAAGCAATTATTAAATTTGAAAAATTAAAAGATGTAAGCGGGTGATGTAGTTGCTGGAAGTTATGATTCTCAGCTTCGGTGGGCAGGGTGGAGTTACGGCGGCGAGATTGCTTTCAATAGCCGCACTAAATGAAGGTAAATACGCTCAGGCAATTCCTCAGTTCGGAGCGGAGAGGAGAGGAGCGTTGGTCAGATCTTTTCTAAGAATATCCGACAGACCGATAAGAAGGCACTCGTCCGTTAAAAATCCTGAGGTTATCGCCGTATTCTCCGAAAAAATTCTAAAAATAGTCGATGTTAAGGCCAATACGGTCGTGATTAATTCGAAGCAACCCAAACTCGAAAACGGCAGGGTATACTACGTCGACGCGTCCTCAATAGCTTTGGGGCTAAATCTGATCTCAGCCGGTTGGCCAATCGTGAACACGGCTATGGCCGGAGCGATGGCCAAGGTCTTCGGATTCTCCTTCGAGTCGCTTAAGGATGCAATAGAGCAGACTTTTTCCGGTAAGTTAGCAGAGCTAAACGTTCAAGCGGCTAAGAAAGCATACGAGGAGGTGAAAGAGTGGAGTGCATGATTGCAAAGCCATCCAAAGGTTCTGCTGGAAAAACGGGACTCTGGAGAACATTCAAGCCGATTTACGATGAAAATAAATGCAACAACTGTCTTCTGTGCTGGCTCTATTGTCCCGAAAATGCGATAGACGTCGTAGATGGCAAAATCTCGATAGATTACGACTACTGTAAGGGTTGCGGTGTGTGTGCTAAGATCTGCGCCAAGAAAGCTATAGAAATGGTTAGGGAGGAGGAGTTATGAAGAAGGTTCTTACGGGAAACTATGCGGTTGCTGAGGCAGTAAAGATGGCAAGAACCGAATTTATTGCCGCTTACCCGATCACACCTCAAACGACGATAGTAGAAAGGCTTGCGGAGATGGTTGAGAAAGGAGAGTTAAATGCGGACTTCGTAAGGGTTGAATCGGAGCATTCGGCTTTAGCCGCAGTTTACGGTGCTTCTGCGGGCGGTTTAAGGGCTTTTACAGCAACTTCGAGCCACGGATTGCTTTACATGTATGAGATGTGCTGGTGGGTTGCGAATTCGAGGTTACCGGTTGTTATGGCTTTGGTAACCAGAACCATCGGGCCACCTTGGAACATTCATACGGATCACACCGATCTGCTTACGCTTAGAGATTCGGGCTGGATTTTGGCGATGTCCGAAAACGCTCAGGAGGCTTTCGATCTGACCCTAATTGGATTTAAAGTTGCCGAGCAAATCGATCTGCCTTTCGCAGTCGGATTGGACGGCTTTCAGGTAAGTCACACCGCTGAGGTTGTGGATATTCCGGAGCAAAGCGAGATAGACGAATTCTTGCCTGAAAGAAGAAGGGATAAGCCTTTCGTTATTGAACCAAGAAATCCGATCACAGTTGGTGGGCTGACGACGAACGAATGCGCCATGATTCTGAGGCAAGAAATGGATAGGGATATGGAGAAGGTGGGCGATCTGGTCAGAAATGCCGGCTACGTTAGAGATTACGACTTGGTCGAGAGATACAGGTTGGATGACGCCGAATACGTTGTTGTAATGATGGGCGCTTGGTGCGGAGATGCGAAGGATGCGATAGATGTGCTTAGGGACGAAGGAGTTCAGATCGGGATGCTCAGGCTTAGATTCGTCAGACCGTTTCCGGCTGAGGAGATCGCCAAACTGGATTGCAAAAAGATCTTGGTCGTGGAAAGGGATTGCTCGATAGGAAAGGGCGGAATAATTGCAACCGAAGTTAAATCCGTGGCGAATTCTCCGGTTCAAAGCGTCATGGCTGGACTCGGCGGAGTTGATGTCGGAGTTGACGATTTCGTTTCGATGTTCAGGAGATTTGTTAAAGGTGAACTGGGGGAGTGGTGGTTGTGAAGATCAAAGATCTGCCGAAGGAGAAGTTTTTGTTGCCCGGAAACACATCATGCCAAGGATGTCCCCATGCACTCGGCTTGAAGTCTTTGGGAATGGCTTTGGGCGATGATGTCGTCTTGGTCGTTCCAGCCGGTTGCACTACGATAATTGCGGGAAGCAAAGATAAATCGTCGTTCAAATTCCCGTGCCTTCACGTTCCGTTCGCTTCCGCTCCAGCCGTTGCAACGGGCTTGGGTTCGGCTTTCAGACGACTGGGGAAAAGAGGGATTCCTGTAGTTTGGATGGGCGACGGCGGTTCCGACATAGGCTTTGCAACCCTTAGCGGAGCTTGCGTCAGGAAGGACGATATGATCGTGATCGTAAGCGATAACGAGGCATACATGAACACCGGAATACAGACGAGCGGGACTACGTTCTGGAAGGCTAAAACTACGACATCTCCAACGGGTAAAAGAGAGGAGAAGAAGGATTTGGCTTTGATCATGCTAATGCACAAGGCTGATTACGTTGCCACTGCGAGCGTTGGCTATCTTCAGGATTTCATTGGGAAGCTAAGGAAGGCGAGCGAAATTGACGGATTCAGATTCATACACCTGCACAGCCCGTGCCCACCGGGTTGGGGGTTTGACAGCAGTGAAACCGTAGAAATGGCGAGATTAGCCGTGAAATGCGGGGCTTGGATTCTCTGGGAGTTCGACGGGAAGTTCAAGATATCATCGATAAGCAAACCTTATGCGGATAAATCGAAGAGAACGCCATTGGCTGAATACTTGAAAAAACAGAGGAGGTTCAGACATCTCAGCGATGAGGACATCGCAGAAATCGAAAGGAGAATCGACGAGCAGTGGAGAGTTGTTTTAGCACTTGAGGAAGTTTTTTAGCCTCTGCGCTCCGATCTCATCATTTTTCAGTGGGCAAGGGTATCTTCATCGGCATCTCATCTTGGACTGCGGATCCATTAATTTTTGCGTTGCAAAAGAATCATAAATCAAAAACGCTCACGAAGTTTCGATGCGATTCAGGGATAGGTATGCGTTGATGATGATCTTAGCCGTAGCCGTTGCAACGAGACTTTTCATGCTGACCGCGAGACCTATGGATCACGATGAGAGCATTCATGCATACCTGAGCTACGTTTTGCTTAAGGATCACGCATACAGATACGATCCCGCCTTTCATGGGCCGTTTCTATACTTCGCCACCGCCGGACTGTTTTGGCTTTTCGGCGATTCGGAATTCGTCGCGAGGTTAACCCCCGTTATATTCAGCCTTATCGCTGTTTTCGTTGCTTTTAAGTTTAGGAGATGGATAGGAAAGGGAGCTTACGTTTTCACGTTCCTAATGCTCTTCTCTCCTTCGATTCTTTACTATTCGAGATACCTCAGAAACGACATGATCTTAGTCGGCTCGTTCTTAGCCGTCGTTTACTGCTACTTCAGATACTTGGAAAGCAATAAGGAGAGGTTCGTGTATTTAGCCGTTTTATTCTTCAGCATAATGGTGTGCGCGAAGGAAAACGCATACATATACCTCTTCATCTTCGTCAGCTTTCTGCTTTTGCACGGGCTTTATTCTCAAGGATTTGGCTATCTGAAGTCCAAGCTTCTCAACTGGGATGCTAAAAAGGTTAGGATGTTCGTAATATCTTTGGCGATATTTTTGTCCGTGTTCATACCTCTATACTCAGCCGGATTCACGGACTGGGCTGGCTTGGAGAGGGCAACAGTCGGAGCGGTTGAATACTGGCTGAAGATGCACGAAATGAGGGATCACTGGAAACCCATATACTATTACTCCGTTCTGCTGTTGTTGTATGGATTCATGCCCTTAATTTTGGCGTTGATTTCCATTCCGGAATTTATCGAACGCTTTAAGGCGAAGAAACTGAGCAAGTTCGAACTGTTTGCACTGTATTGGATGGTTATGACTTTAATAGCCTATCACGTTCTTTCTCATAAAGTTCCTTGGCTTTTAGTTCACATCGTAACTCCGATGGCTTTGTTCGGCAGTCTCTACATTGAAGAGCTCGACAGGAAAATAGTATTTCGAAACTTTAGGGTGTTCAGAGTAATATTGGCCGGACTCATGATTGCGACCCTCTACACATCGTTCTACGTCACATACGTCGACTACAACGATGCCGTCAATCAGCCCCTTATATACATCCAAGTTCAGCCTTCGGCGGTTAAGCTGGCGAAGGAGATCATATACCTATACAAGCACAACCATTCCGTAGTCGTTTACGAGCCGACGAACGACTACTGGCCCCTTCCGTGGTATCTTAGGCACTATCCGATTCCGTTTATGAGTCACGGAAACTTCAGAAGCTTCGAATACGTCGTAACTTCCGAAAGGGAGATCGGAGTTGTGAAAGGACGGGTTTTGGGAAGATACGAGATAAGACCCTTCTACTACATGATATTAGTCAAGATGCATTAGATATCTGTTTTCGAAATCAAGCTGATCTAATGCGATCAATCTCGAAATACTTTCCAGCTTGCTCAAATCATCGGCGGAAAATTTGTCGAAGAAATCCTTTACAGCTTTACCGAACTCCGTCTTGGCTCCTCTCCATTTAACGAACTTATAGGTGTTGTAAGCCGAAACGAGCAAGTTCAGAACGTTCAGAATGAGCTTACGGCGATAAATTTTTTTCTTTCGGAAATCCAATCGTTCGTAAGTTTTCATACCGATGGAAATAGCCTTCGAGCAGTCTACGGTGCACGGATAGAAGTTGGATGTGAAAAATGCGAAGTATTCCTGAGGCAACTCCTTCGGAGGGTTGGAGAAGTAGCTTAGAGTGTCGTTGAAGATGCCGGATTCCAAACACTCCAAAATCGTGACTGTTTCGGGAGGACTCGATTCTCCCAAGATGCTGTTTTTCTTGAGCTCGATGAAATTAGATACGCAACACTCCGGATAGCCCAAAATTTCCCCCTCGATCTTGCTTATCTTAAGCCTATCCTTGATCGATCTCTCCCTTACCGCCTTAAATTCGAATGACGTAATCCTCTCAAGCTTCCTTTCGATGACCTTCCTTTTCTTCGACCTGCAAACGTAAACTATCAGATCGGGTGCAATTTCGAAAGCCAAGACCCTGCTTAAGATCGAAGGAGCTACGATCACATCCAACCCCATTTCCGCCAGCTTGACGTAGTCCTCGCTCTTCTCTATTTCGGATTCGGCAAATCTCTTAGCATACTTAGGATTTTCGAGAACGAGCGATCTAAATTTGGCTACTTCTCTGAAAGGGTGAACCGGCATAACGCAATCCGTAAGATTCGCTTTAATCCTTTCGATTTCGATGTAAAAAGCCGGATTCCTCTCCATTTTTGGAGATTAAAATCAAAAGATTTAAAACTTTTTTAGATAATTTCGGATCATGAACATAATTTTATTGGGTCCTCCCGGAGCGGGTAAGGGAACGCAGGCGAAGAGGATAGTTGAAAAATACGGTATTCCGCACATAGCAACCGGAGACATTTTAAGAGAGGCAGTTGCGAAAGGAACTGAACTCGGAAAGAAAGCCAAGGAGTATATGGACAGAGGAGAACTCGTGCCGGATGAGATCGTAATCGGAATCGTTAAGGAAAGGTTGCAACAGCCGGACTGCGAGAAGGGATTTCTTTTGGACGGTTTTCCGAGAACGATAAAGCAGGCTGAAGCGCTCGATGAGATGCTCAAGGAGTTGGGTAAGAGCTTGGATGCGGTAATTTACATCGACGTTCCGGAAGAGGAGGTCGTAAAGAGGATCGTAAACAGAAGAACCTGCAGAAACTGCGGAGCCGTTTACCACCTAATCTACGCTCCCCCGAAGGAGCCGAACAAGTGCGACAAGTGCGGAGGCGAGCTTTATCAGAGAGACGATGACAAGGAAGAGACGGTAAGGCAGAGGTTCAAGGTTTACATGGAGAATACGGCTCCTCTAATCGAATACTACGAGAAGAAGGGAATACTATACAGGGTGGACGGAACCAAGAGCATCGACGAAGTTTGGCAACAGATCGATGCTATTTTGCAGAAGTTTGCCAAATAATTTTTAAATATTTTTGATCAAATAAGAAAGCTTAAATTTGCGTTGCTCATACTTTGCTTATGCCCGGTATCGTTCCACACAGACACTGTATCGTTTGCGGAAGGGCTATCGAGCCCGATCAGACTTTTTGCAGTGAAGAATGCAAAAAGGCTTGGGATAAGGAAAGAAAAAGACAGAGAAATTTTACGATATTCATGTTCTTGATGTTCTTGGGACTGCTGTTCATACTGATGTTTTCAGCGCCCCGCTGATTACTCGACCTTTATCTTTTTGCCCTTCTTTTCCGGATACTTCTTCTTGAAGACTACCTCGAGAACTCCGTTGTTGTATCTCGCCTTAGCCGATTCCGGAACAACCTCGCAAGGCAGTTCGACGATTTCGTGGTATCTCCTGTTCTCTCCCTCAGCTTTGATTTCGAGGGTCTTCTCGGTAGCGTTTAGATCTATGTCCTCCTTCTTGACACCCGGCATCTCAGCTATCACCTGAACCTCATCGTCGGTTTCGATTACATCGATTAACGGCTTCCTCTCCTCGATGCCTTCACCGACCGTCGGCTTCGTTCCGAACTCCTTTATTTCAGGCTTGCCATCGGGCCCGATCCTTATCGAGAACCCCTTGACGAAGGGTCTTACCTCTCCGCTCGATGCCGCTCTGAAGAACTCGTCGAGATCCCTCATCATCCTTTCGAATATCTCGTCGAATATCTCGAACTCCCTCCCGAAGAACTCCTCAAATATGTCGTCCCAATCCCTCTCCTTTCTTCTCCTCCACCAAACCATTCTTCTCACCTCCGTTCAGCACAATAAAAAGTTAAATTAAGCATACATCTTGTGGAAGCTCTCAACGATCTCTTCGTATTTCTTGAGATCGTCCTTCGTCAGGCTCGGCTTGACCTTCTCCAATGCCTTCTTGAAGTGTTCCTTAGTAATCCTGATCTTCTTCGCTATCTCCTTTACCTCCTCTTTGCTCATTCCCGGCTTTATAGCCTCTCTTATCGCGAGCATTCCAGCCTCCCTGCATACGGCTTCGATGTCCGCTCCGGTGTAGTTCTCAGTTCTTTCCGCGAGCCACGTTGTGAATATGTCCCTAAGCTTCTCCTCAAGCTCTTTCCTTATCTCTTCCGGCACCTTTTCGATGTCGAATTCTTCCGGCTTGACCTTCTCCAACGCCTTGAGCTTCTTCTCGTCCTTCAACTCCTTCTTCAACTCTTCGATGGCCTTCTCGACATCTTCGGCATCGTATCCCAACGGCTTGCCCCTCAGATGGATCTTGAATATCTCCTTTCTGCCTTCCTTGTCCGGTGGCGGTATGTAGATGTGCCTCTCGATTCTACCCGGTCTGAGCAAAGCCGGATCGATTATATCCGGTCTGTTAGTAGCCGCGATTACTACGACATCCTTAAGCTCCTCCAAACCGTCCAACTCCGTCAGTAGTTGGCTTACGACTCTCTCCGTCACATGCGAATCCGCACCCATACCCCTTCTCGGTGCTAAGGCATCTATTTCGTCGAAGAAGATTATGCACGGTGCAACCTGCCTCGCTTTTCTGAACATCTCCCTTACGTGCTTTTCGCTTTCACCGACCCACTTGCTTAGTAGCTCCGGCCCTTTGACGCTTATGAAGTTGGCGTTCGCTTCATTAGCTACAGCCTTAGCCAACAGAGTTTTACCCGTGCCCGGTGGTCCGTATAGCAGAATACCCTTCGGCGGTTTGATGTTCAAAGTTCTGAACAACTCCGGATACTTGAGAGGCCATTCCACAGCCTCCCTAAGCTCTTGCTTTGCATGCTCCAATCCACCGATGTCGTTCCAAGTAACCTTCGGCACCTCTACAAGCACCTCCCTCATCGCTGAAGGCTCTATGTTCTTCAGCGCCTCGAGGAAGTCCTCCATCGTGACCTTCAGATTTTCAAGAACCTCCTCCGGAATCTCCTCAGCTTCCAGATCGATCTCTGGCAAAACTCTCCTCAAAGCGTGCATCGCCGCCTCCTTGCACAGAGCGGCTAAATCCGCCCCGACGAAACCTACCGTAAGATCCGCAAGCTGATCCAAGTCGACATCGTCAGCAAGAGGCATGTTCCTCGTGTGGATCTCCAAGATCTCCTTTCTGCCTTCTCTATCCGGAACTCCGATTTCGATCTCCCTATCGAACCTTCCCGGTCTTCTCAGAGCGGGATCGATAGCATCGGGTCTGTTCGTCGCACCGATGACGATCACATCCCCTCTCGCCTCAAGTCCGTCCATCAACGCGAGTAGCTGAGCTACAACCCTCCTCTCGACTTCTCCAGTCACCTCTTCTCTCTTCGGAGCAATCGAGTCGATTTCGTCTATGAATATTATCGAAGGAGCGTTCTCCTTAGCTTCTTCGAAGATTTCTCTGAGCCTCTGCTCCGATTCTCCGTAGTATTTGCTCATTATCTCCGGACCGCTTATGCTTATGAAGTGAGCATCGACTTCATTAGCCACAGCCTTCGCTATGAGGGTTTTTCCTGTTCCCGGTGGGCCGTAAAGAAGAACGCCTTTGGGCGGATCTATGCCGAGCCTCTGGAACAACTCCGGATGCTTCAACGGAAGTTCGATCATCTCTCTGACGAGCCTCAGTTCTCTCTTCAAACCGCCGATGTCTTCGTAAGTGACGTTCGGAACGTTTCTCTTGACCTCCTCAACCGGTTTCTCTTTGAGATCGATTACCGTGTCTCTGTTCACGATTACGACACCAGTGGGCTTGGTGGATACGATTACGAACGTTAGGACGTGCCCGAACACTTCAACTCTGATCTTCTGACCCCTCTTAACCGGTCTTCCTTCGAGAAGTCTTAGCAGGTAGGTTTCGCCGCCCATGAATCTTATCGGCTCCGTTGGAGCGATAACGAGCTTCTCAGCTGGCTTGGCTTCGACCTTCCTGATCCTCACTTTGTCGTCTATTCCCACTCCTGCGTTGCTCCTAAGACTTCCGTCTATCCTGATTATCCTCTTCCCTCTGTCTTCGGGATAACCGGGCCAAACGATAGCCGGAACGGAGTTCTTGCCTATTATTTCTATAATGTCTCCGCTCTTCAGTCCGAGCTCCTCCATCACTTCCGGATCTACCCTCGCGATGCTTCTTCCCACATCCCTGTAGTAAGCTTCAGCGACCCTCAATACGGCTTCCTTCCTATCCTTTTTGTTGGCCATAACCCATCACCTCACCACAATTATCATAATAACGCACATGATATATATAGCTACCTAATCCTCCAGATAACCTCACCTTCAACAACGACCTTCTCAACCAATCCCCTCTTCTCCAACTTCTCAAGCGTTCTCTCCACTTCAACGTAAGGCAATCCGAGCTCGTCGGCGAGTTGCGGAACTCTGTTCAATCCCTTAGCGAGTCCGAGCAGGATCAGCCTCTCAAAGCTGTCATCGGATACCCGTTCGATCTCGTCGATAATGGTTTCGAACAGTTCGTTTATCTTGGAATTGATGGCACTCTGGAGCCTCGAAAATGTTCTCTGTAACTCCTCAATTCTGCTGAGCATCCTGCTTACGTCCGAAAGACCCTTAACTCTGAAATCGAAGCTCTTGACGATCTCTAAGATTTTCTCAAAGGCTGTATCTAATTCCGCTCCGTTTTCCGTCGTTACGTCAGCGTAGAATCTGTGCGGTGTAATCGAAATTTCAAGTCTGACGTTCTTGTCTATATAGTAGTATCTTCTCCTTCCCTCCTCGAAGCTCTTGATGAGTCCAGCCTTTTCAAGCTTCTCTAAATGCTCAAGCACGGCCTTCGGTGCCATCTTTAGAGAGTATGAGATTTCACTAACGTAGCAGGGTTTCTTGGCTAACAACGACAGTATCCTCCTTCTGCTCTCGTTTCCAAGCACTTCTAAGATCGTGTCGATGTTCATACGATCACCTTTGATTATCATTGGAAAGTTACTAACATTTGGTTAGTGGAAGACTATATAAAAATTTCGCTAAATTGGGGAGATTACGCAAACTTACCAATATCGTCACTGTTAACATCCGAATCTCCCACCAGTTTCAAGTGTTTAAATTCGCTTTTTCCTTAAACGAATCTTCTGTGAACTTTCAAGATGGTGAAGTTAGGCATCGTTATCGTAACATATATGAACATTTAATAATGACGGATGCCATCGGGGGTGGTTGATTGAAAGAGGTGTTCGAGGAGTTCATAGAGATCTCAAAGCTTGATGATAACGAGAAGGAAGGTAGGCTGAGGGAGTTCTTCGAAAAACTGAACAAAATCAAATTTGGGACTTTCAACTGGGCGGACGAAGTTTTTGAAGGAATACACGTGAAGGAAAACGGAAGTAAGGTCGCGTTAAAGTGGATCGACTTAGAGAATGGCGAGGAGAAGGAATTCACATACGAGAAATTCGCGAGAATTTCCAATGGTATCGTAAGATTTCTTAGGGATTCGGGTGTTGAGAAGGGTGAATTCTTCCACTTCATGTTGCCTCTAATTCCGGAAGTGTGGTTCTGCCATTACGTGGCCGTTAAGGGCGGATTCATAGGAGTGCCGAACGCAAACGTTCTTAGGGAGCTCGACCTCAAATACAGATTTGAAGTCGCGAAACCGTCCGTAGTTGTGGCTGACGAGGAATCGGCGAAGATAATAGACAACGCTTTGGAGATGGCAAAAGTTGAGCCTAAGGTGAAGATAATAGTCGGAGACAGAAACGGCTGGGAGCCCATAGACTCGATAGAGGCGAAGAATTGCGATGGAGCAAAGACCAAGTCGGAGGATCCGATATTCTGCTTCTTCACCTCCGGAACGACGGGGTTGCCAAAAGGAGTGCTACACACCGCAACTTCTTATCCGGTCGGGCATCTTTCAACCGCGAGCTTGATCAACGTAAAACCCGAAGATATTCACAACAACCTTAGCGCCGCAGGATGGGCGAAATTTGCTTGGAGCTCTTTCTTCGCTCCTTTCATAGTCGGAGCTACGGTGTTAGGAATCCACTTCGGAAGGTTCGATCCGAAGAGGTATCTCGAAGCAGTTGATGGTTACGGCGTTAATACCTTCTGCGCCCCACCGACGGCTTGGCGAATGTTCATGCTCGTGGATGTAAAGGATCTAAAATTCGATAATCTCAGAGAGGCGGTGAGTGCCGGTGAACCGCTGAATCCGGAAATAATAACGAAGTGGAAGGAGTGGACGGGTGTGGTTATAAGGGACTTCTACGGGCAAACCGAAAGCACCGCAATGATCGGAAATCCGCCGTGGTTGAAAGAGAAAATAAAGCTGGGGTCGTTCGGAATGCCGACGTTCATGTATGACATCGTTCTGCTCGACGATAACATGAACGAAATTAAGGAGCCCAAAGTCGTTGGACACATAGCCGTCAGGTTGAGCAGATGGAGACCGATAGGCCTGTTTAAGGGATACTTCGGAAACGCGAGAGAAGACGCCTTCATTGACGATTACTACTTGACGGGAGACAAGGCATACTTCGATGAGGACGGATACTGGTGGTTCGTGGCGAGGGCCGATGACGTCATAAAAACTTCAGACTACAGGGTTGGGCCGTTTGAAGTTGAAAGCGTTCTACTCGAACATCCGGCGGTTGCCGAGGTTGCTGTCGTAGGTAGCCCGGATCCGATAAGGTGGCAGGTGGTAAAGGCGTTCGTAGTTCTAAAGCCCGAATACAAACCGTCCAGAGAGCTCGCATTGGATATCTTCAGACACTGTAAATCCGTCTTAGCAAAGTTTAAGATTCCGAGAATAATCGAGTTCGTGGATTCCCTTCCGAAGACGATTAGCGGAAAGATAAAGAGAAAGGAGCTTAGAATGATGGAAGAAGAAAGGAAGAAGAGAGGAGAGATTGGGGAGCACGAATACTTCTACAAGGACTTTCCGGAGTTGAGGTGATGGTTATGCCGTATAGGAAGTTCGAGACGTTTTGGGATTTGTTAAATAGAATATCCTCGGAACACCCCGACAATCCGGCGATACTCTTCGACGGCAGGGAGATAAGCTATAAGGAGCTTTTCGATATGGCTAACAGATTGGCATACGCCCTTTTCAAGCTTGGAATAAGAAAGGGTGACAAGGTAAGTCTGTGGATGCAGAACACGCCGGAGTGGGTTGTAACTTGGTGGGCAGTTCCGATGATCGGTGCGGTAATAGTTCCCGTCGACCACTGGTATAAGGAGATAGAAGCCAAGCACATAATAGGGCACTCCGATTCGAGAATCGTTATAACTTACCGCTCGTTCGGAAAGTGGGATTTCATATCAATACTCAAGAAGATCAGAAGCGAACTGCCGAAGCTCGAAACGGTAATATCAGTGGGAGACTCGGAAAGGATAGACGGATTGGAGTTCGAAGAAATTCTTGAGATGGGCAAAGGTTGGAGGAATGATAAGGAGTATATGGAATACGTAAGGAGCGTTAATCCGGATGACGTCTGCTTAATACTTTATACTTCCGGAACTACTGGAGTTCCGAAGGGCGTTATGCTGTCTCAGTATCAGATAATAAAGAACGCATACGACCAAGGCGAAAACATGAGGGTTACGAGCGAAGATAAGTTGGTGGTTCCCGTTCCCTTCAGCCACTGCTTCGGATGCGTTATGTCGATAACTCTGATGGCATGTTTCGGAGGTGCCATAGCACCGCTTCTCGTGTTTAATGAGAAGGACGCCCTCGAAACGATAGAGAGATACGGTTGCACGATGATACACGGAACGCCGACGATGTTCAACAGGGAGATCAAGCTATACAGGAAGAGCAACTACGATACTTCAACCCTCAGAACGGGAATAATGGCTGGAGCACCGTGTCCAGAGGATCTGATGAGGGCTGTGATGGAGGAGATGGGCGCAAACCTATGTATCACCTATGGATTAACGGAAGCTTCGCCGGGAATTACGATGACGAGTCTTGAAGACAGCATAGAGGACAGGGTTAAAACGGTGGGTAAACCCCTGCCGGATATAGAGGTGAAGATAGTCGACGACAACGGAAGGGAACTACCGCCCGGGAAGGTTGGGGAGATAATATGCAGGGGATACAACGTGATGAAGGGTTACTATAAAGCTCCGGAACTCACAGCAAAAACGATAAGGAACGGGTGGCTATACACCGGAGATCTCGGAGTTATGGACGAAAGGGGATACATAACGTTCAAGGGTAGAAAGAAGGAGCTCGTGATCGTCGGAGGATACAACGTTTATCCGATAGAAATAGAAAGCTACATCAGACAGTTCGACAAGGTTCACGAGGTTGCTGTCGTCGGAGTTCCGGATGAAGACCTCGGAGAAGTGGTGGCATGTGCCGTAATACCGAAGGACGGCGTTGAACTGGATCCGCAGGAGATAGTCGACTTCTGCTACGGTAAAATAGCGAGTGCCAAGGTTCCGAGATACGTTTACGTTACGGATTCCCTTCCCGTCAGCGGAAGGGGTAAGGTGCAGAAGTATAAGCTCGTTGAGATACTGAAGGATCTGATAAGGAGGGGCGAACTTAAGAAGATAACTCCGACGGCTGTAAAGAAGCAATTGGCTTAGATTTTTTTAATCCCAAACCCCGTATATTTCATATCCGCAACTCGGGCATCTTCCATCCCTAATTTTATTTTCGATAACTCTGTAGGAGTATCTCTTTATCAGCAACTCACCGCATTCGGGACAGAAGGTGTTCTCATATCTGTGCCCGGGAACGTTTCCGATGTAAACGAACTCAGCTCCTTCCCTCTTAGCCATCTCTATGGCCTTCTCAAGCTTGGAAATCGGTGTCGGAGGGTTCTTGAATAGATACGCCGGAAAGTATCTCGTAAAGTGAAGCGGAACCCTGCTTCCGACATGCCTGAGATGGTTCTGAATTACCTCGGCGATGACATCCTCGCTGTCGTTAACATCGGTTACGATCAGATTTACCATCTCGACATGGATTCCTAACTCGACAGCCTTCTTAGCTATCTTCCAGACGAATTTAGCCTTTCCGCCGCAGTATCGCTCGTAAACGTCGTCATTTCCTTTAATGTCGATGTTCATCGCATCCAGTCCGGCATCTCTCAGCATCTTTAAAGCCATCAAACTCATGAAGCCGTTCGAAACCATGGTGTTCACAAGTCCTTTCGACTTTGCGAGCTTGAAGGCATCTAAGAGGTATTCGAACAGCAATGTCGGCTCGTTGAAGCTTGCGCAAAGCCCTACGTCTCCGAAAAGCATAGCTTTTTCAACCAACTCCTCCGGGCTGACGTAGCTGAAGACCTTGGGTGGTTCAACCTTCGATATGTGCCAGTTCTGACACCACGGACAGTCCAAGTTGCATGAGTATGTGGAGAAGGTAAGCGTTGTTTTACCCGGTTTAAAATGGAAGAACGGCTTTATCTCCATCGGTCTGCTCTCAACAGCGCTTAGATTCCCGTAAGTTAAAGTGTAAAGCTTTCCGTTCCGATTTACTCTCGTTCTGCAGAAACCCATTTCTCCTTCCTCGATTTTGCAAAACCTCCAGCACAGCTGGCAGATTATGCCATCTTTAATCTTCCTGTATAGCTTCGCCTCCCTCATGTTTTAACCTATACTCATAAATTTAAAAAGACCTAAACTTGCGGAAAGGACTAGGATTCCGGCCAATAAAACGCCCATGGCTATGAAAATGAACGATTTAGCCTTGTTCAGGCGGAGGAGAAAGGCTAAAAGCGTTCCCGACCAAGCTCCGGTCATCGGCAGTGGAATCGCTACGAACATCAACAAGCCGAGATAGCCATATCTTTCGATTACATCCTTCCTCTTCTCAACCCTCTCAACGATCTTAACGTATAATCTCGCCAACGTCTTTTGGCTTAAAGCGATCTTTTCCACCCTTTCGAGAAATAACAGCAGAAACGGGATCGGTAGAAGATTTCCGATAACTGCGAGCAGAAAAGCCTCTATAGGCGGTAATCCCAGATATATTCCGAGCGGAATCCCTCCCCTTAGCTCCGAGAAAGGCATGGCTGAAACCAACAGCACTTCAACCCAGTTCAAGCCTCTCAACTCCCTTAACGAGCCAATACATCAGCCTGTTGAACGGAACATCTATTCCAAGCTCTTCCGCAGTCCTAACTATCGCTCCGTTTATAAAATCTATCTCAGTTCTCTTACCCCTCTCTATATCCTGAAGCATCGAAGATCTGTTGTTTCTCGTTCTCTCCGCCACATCCCTTACGATTTCGGCAACGTTCTCAACGTCGAAGCCCAGCATTCGCATCACCTCTTCCCCTTCGCTCGCGATCTTCTTAGCAATATTCCAGAATTCCGGAATTTCCACTATCTTTCCGTTTCTAACCCTGCACACTGCGGTAATCGGGTTTATCGCGGAATTTACGACAGCTTTAAGCCATATCCTCTTCCTTATATCGGTCACGGCTTCAGCGTCTATCTTCGAGTTTTTAAGCAACTCTACTACCGTCAAAACGTCCTCGGTAATCTCACCGCTTAGATCGCCTATAAACGTTTTCCCTTCGCCGGCGAACTCTATGTGTCCGTATTCGACTAAATTCGAAGCGTAGGTCGTGACACCTCCCAAAACCCTATCCAAATACATCGCTAATATCTCCTCATTTCCTATCCCGTTTTGAAGACTGCAAACAATTCCGCAGTTCACATTTGCAAGCTTCTTAGCAGCAGCTTCCGTATCGTATGCTTTTACGGTTACGAAGGTAACGTCGGCATCCTCGGGCTTATCGCCAACTTTAACATCAACTTCGTCTTCGATAATTCCGGAAATCCTCAAACCGCGCTTTAAAGCTTTGAACTGCTCCCCTCTCGCCACGAAAATAACATCGTAACCAGCTTTTTGAATGAAATAGCCGAAGAGACACCCCAAAGCTCCGGCACCCATGATCTGCACCCTCATCAAGTTCGATTATCAACGAACGTAGAAGTAGCTTACGATAAGCTTAAATATCCATACACTTTGCCTATCAAACATAAATTTTGATAAATAGGCAATAAGGTGCCGGCATGAACGTAGCGGTGATAGGCGGCGGAATGGCGGGAATGGAATTCGTAAGGCACGCATACAAGTTACCCGTGGAAATCACGTTGATCGAGCCTAAGCCAGTTATGGTCTGCCAAGCGCTGTTGCCCGAGCTTTTGAGCGGTAAGGTGGATGAGGACTCTTTGTGCGCGGACATAGGGGAATTCTGCAATAAGGTGGGAGTGGAATTCGTAAGAGATCGGGCAAAATGTATAGAGAACGGATTAGTAATAACGGAAAAGGGAAAGCAGGTAGAATATGATTTAGTAGTTCTGGCTGTGGGTGCCGAAACCAACTATTACGGAATAGAAGGTGTCGAAAGAACTTGCAATGTGAACACTCTCGAAGCAACTTTAAAAACCAAGAAAGCCTTGAATAAGGCTGAAAACGTAATAGTCGTCGGATCCGGAATTACGGGAGTTGAGGTTGCCCTTGAGCTTGCGGAGATGGGTTTCAACGTTTGCTTGGTTGAGTGCATGGATAGGATACTCCCCACTTTTAGTCCAAAAGTTTCAAATTTTGTATATAATATCATGAAAAAAGAGGGGATCGATGTAAGGACGTCCAGTGCAGTGTTTAAGGTTGAGAAAGATGGAGTGGTTACGAACAGAGGAAAGATTTTCGGAGATGTCGTTATTTGGTGCGCCGGCTTAAAACCTTCGAATTTCGTCGAAAATCTTGACGTTCCGAAGGAAAAAGGCTGGATCAAGGTGGACGAATTTCTGAGAGTCGGAAGTGGATTCGCGATAGGAGACTGCGCCTTCGTTAAGATCGACGGAAAAATAGCGACGAAAACGGCTTTGGAAGCAGAGATGCAGGCTAAACACGTTGCCGAAAATATTAAGAGAATTTTGAAGGGAGAAAGGCTTGCGAGATACCGAATCAGATCGAGCATCGACAAGCCGATAGCTATGATCATGTTGGCTAAAAACAGGGCTATACTCGTTTACAAAGGCGTAACAGTTTTCAGACCCATGAAGCTGATATACAAGATCAAGAAAGTTGCAATAGAGCGATTCCTAAGAAGTTTTACCTAACTTACTCCTTAGCTCTTCAAGGAGAACGCACGCTTGGCACACCTTCTTAGGCGTCGGTTCACCGCATCTCTCGCATTTATTGAGCTCTATCTGAGGAAACATCTGCTTTAGGCAGGGAATTAAGGCTTCGAAGCTTCGCATTATTGAGAACTTCCTTCCCGGATACTTCTCCTCGAAGTTGTAGATGAAATCCCTGACGACATCCCTAACCGGGAAGTGACTATACGGACATTCGTTCAGATCCATGGGAAGGCTGTGAAGCAATCCGTAAACTACCACCTCCTTCTCGTAAACCTCTCTGAAGGGTTTTATCCTCATAACGAGTTCCTCCTGAACCCTCTGCGGTATGAGCCTTGCCAACCTCGCGATGTCTCCTTGCAGAAAGTTTAGAAGGATCGTCTGAACCTCATCATCCAAGTTGTGTCCCGTTGCAAGCTTCGTGCAACCCAACTCTCTGGCGGTCTTGTTCAGCAGATATTTCCTAAAAACCCCGCAATAAGTGCACGGCTTCTTCTCTCCAATCTTAACCATCTCATCGAGCGTCATTCCGAAGTTATCCTTGAAAGAAACGACGTGATGCTCTATTCCAAGCTCCTTCGTAATTTTTTTCGCAATCTTAACGGTGGGCGGTCGGTAACCTTCGATTCCCTCATCTATCGTAATGGCAACGAATTCCAAATCGTTTCTGTGCCCATAGAGTTTGTGAAGGACGTAAGTCAGCGTTACGCTGTCCTTTCCTCCGCTCAACGCTATTGCGATCTTATCGCCCTTCTCTATCATATTGAACTTCTTTATCGCATACTTCACCCTTCTCTCGAAGTGCTCTACGAAGTGTCTTTTACAGAGATGCCTGTTCGCGAATCTTTGGTGGATTACCGCTCTCCTTCCGCAGAGGTCGCACTTCAGCACATCATCCAGTCTTTGGAGGGATATTTAAGTTAATCCATCACAGCCAAGACATCTCCGGCTTCGACCCTATCTCCTTCCTTAACGAGTATCTGCTTTATGACGCCGTCCTTCGGACTCTTAACTTCGTTCTCCATCTTCATTGCCTCTAAGATCATTATGGTCTCTCCCGCCTTAACGCTGTCACCTTCCTTCACGAGTATCTTAGTTACGACACCCGGCAACATCGCCTTTACGGCCTCTCCTTCCACAACTTCGGGCTTCTTCTCAGCTTCAACCTTCGGCTTAGCCACGGTTACCTTGTCCTCCCTAATTAGAACGTCCGTAACCTTATCTCCCAATCTGACCTTGTAGAGAGTTCTCGTAACCCTCCTCACAGCAACCTTATACTCCATCCCGTTGACCACAATCGTGAACTTTCTCATCCCCCTCCAGCACGATCAATCGATAATAAACCTTTTGAAAATCTATAAATATATCCGAGCGGAATCTCTTAAAGTGGCAAAATGCGACGTGTGTGGGAAGGAGGAGTATCTGCCTTATAAGTGCAAATACTGCGGCGGGACGTTTTGTGCCGAGCACAGACTGCCGGAGAAGCACAACTGTCCGGGAATAAAGAAGGACGAATATTGGAACGTTCCGGTTAAGGTTAAGAGGAGGGACAGCATTGCAAAGCCCATCGAAGTTCCTGTTAAATCCGTGAGGAAATCAGTTCGTAAGATAGGCGTTTACGGCTGGAACAACGTAATCATCGGAATCTGCACCGTTGTTTTCTTCATAAAACTGTTGTTCGGAAGTATAGTCGATTACTACCTCGCCCTAACTCCGGCTCTGATCCTTAAGATGCCTTGGCAGATCGTCACCGCAATCTTCGACCATGCCGGCTTCTGGCACTACTTCGTTAACATGTTCGTCCTCCTATTCTTCGGTTCGGAACTTGAGAGAAGGGTCGGAGGGAAAAACTACCTGAAGGTTTTCTTTCTATCCGGAATAGCCGGAAACTTAGCCTACATAGCTTACGCATACTACACCAACCCGTTCATTCCGGCTTTGGGAGCTTCAGCGGCTATATTCGGTGTTATGGGAGCTTTAGCCATGGTTGCCCCATACATGAACGTCGTGATATTTCTCCCCATACCCATTCCGCTCAACATAAGGTGGGCTATACTCCTGTTCGCTCTGTATGACTTGGTTCTCCTTCCTTTCTCGATGCAGACGGGAGTAGCACACATGTCGCATTTAGCCGGATTGATGGTCGGGTTATACTTGGGCAAAATGCTTAGAATTAAGGGGAGATGGTATTGAAGCCCGTTGCAGTTTGGGTTGAGAAGGAGAGGTTGAATGGAGATATAGTCAGATGTCTAACGATCATACTCCGCTCGAGGGGTTGCTACTGGAACCGATGCCTGATGTGCGGCTACAAGAAGGACACATCTAAAGACGTAACGCTGAAAGATCTGATCGATCAATTCAATTTTGCTTTAAAGAGGGCAAATGGGGTAGATGTCGTTAAAATATTCACATCGGGAAGCTTTTTCGATTCGAAGGAGATTCCGAAAGAGTTCAGGAGCTTCGTTTACGATGCTTTGACCGGTAAGATTAAGAAGCTCATAGTGGAGAGTCGTCCGGAATTCATAAACGAGGAGATTGCAGAAGAGCTTTCATCGCTTGAATTCGAAACGGAAGTTGGTATAGGGCTTGAAACCGCAGATGATTTCATAAGAGAGCACTGCATAAACAAGGGCTTCAGCTTCGAAGATTTCAAAAGATCCGCCAAGATCTTGAAATCCCACGGCGTTAGGGTTAAGGCGTATCTATTGCTCAAGCCTCCGTTTCTGTCGGAAGGTGAAGCTATAAGGGATGCGATTAGATCCATTAAAGCTGTTAAGGGTTTAGCCGATGTCGTATCGATAAATCCGACTAACGTCCAATCGGGAACTTACGTGGAAAAGCTCTGGTTCAGAGGCTTGTATCGTCCGCCTTGGCTCTGGAGCGCCGTTGAAGTCCTTAGAAACGCTGAGATCGATGCGATATGCGATCCGGTTGCTTATGGAAAAGCGAGGGGTCCGCACAACTGCGGGAGATGCGACGGGGATGTTGCAAGGGCTATAAGGGAATATTCCTTAACCCAAGATGCATCGGTGTTCGACGGATTGAGCTGTTCTTGCCTCAAGTTGTGGGAGAGAGTCGTTGAGTTGGAGGATTATTCGAGAATTCCGTTAGCTTTAATACACGTCTGATCAAAATTTGAGCATGAGAATATCGCCGAAATGCCCGGCTTGCCTATTAAATAGGGCGTATATGGAGTGCAAGATGGTAACTGACGATTATGAAACTATATTTAAAGCCGTTGGTGAAGCCCTCAGGATTTTAGCTGAGAGATACCCTAAGAGGGAGATAAACGCGCACATAGCCACTTACATGCACAGAAGGGTTTACGAGGTTTTGGGCGTGGAAGATCCGTATAAAAAGCTTAAGGAGAAGGCTAACGAAGTTGCGATGAGGTTTTTGCCAATCGTTAGGGATTTCGTTGAGAGGCAGGATGACAGGTTTAGAGCTTCCGCGATAGCCTCCATAATCGCGAATACCTTCGATTACGGCGTCATGGATCACAGGGTTGCGGATGACGATTTCATGGAATACTTCAAGAAGCAATACGCTAAGGGACTTGCCGTAGACCATCTGGATGAGATCAGAGATCTGTGCAGAGGAAAAGTCGTTTATCTAACGGACAACTGCGGTGAAATAGTGATAGATACGCTGTTCATGAAGGAGATAAAGGGGATATGCGAGAGGCTAACTGTGGTGGTTAGGGGTAAACCGATAATAAGCGATGCCACGCTTGAGGATGCGATTAAAGCCGGAGTCGACAAGATAGCTGACGAGATACTGACGAACGGGCTCGGAGCCGTCGGGATAATAGAGGAGGAACTGCCGGCTGAAACGCTTGAGAGGCTTGAGAGTTCGGATGTTATAATAGCGAAGGGAATGGCTAACTACGAGAGCCTTTCCGAAAGCAGATTCAAGCCGATAGCTTTCCTGCTAACTGCGAAATGCGAGCCGATAGCTGAAGATATAGGGGTTAAAGTCGGGGATATGGTTGCCATGCTCGTAAGGTGATGGATATGAACGAGCTTAGGGAAAGGACTCTTATAGATCTTTTCAAGGCTTTGGACGGAATTTACGGGGCTAACTACGAATGCAAATACTATCCGTGCCACTTTTCTGGGCAGGACTGCACATTCTGCTACTGCCCCTTTTACCCGTGCCTTCTCTACGATTTGGGCGGTGAACTCGTTTTGTCATCTCACGGCGAATACGTTTGGAGTTGCAAGGGTTGCAGATGGATTCACGAAAAGGAGAACGTCGAAAACGTAATATTCGTTCTCGGAAGATATCCCAAGCAGAGGCTCGTAGAGGAGGGTTGGTGGTTTTTTAACAGGATCTTGCAGGAGCTTTTTTACGGCGAAGTTTACGGAGAGGAGCTTGAGAACTGCTACAATTTGATGCCGGCGGTTCTGAGAAATAAGGAGTGCGAAGAGGTTGATAGCGTCGAATTTTTGGCCGTTAAGGTGTTCGATTTCGAGATATTGGACGTCAGAAGGATAAGATCGATAGATGAAGCGGAGGATGAGGTTGTAATACCGCTTAAGGAGGGAAGGGAGATTTACGGAATAGATGCGAAGGGTAGAAGGGTTATGTGCAAGTTATAGCTTTGAAAGTCTTCCGTCGGGCAGTATCTTAAACCTCTCAAAACCGGGCTTTATCTCCCTCGTGATGCTCTCCTCAACACCTATGATGTAGATGTCTTCTCCGAAATCCAACGGCTCCTCCTCCTTCACAATCCTTATTACGACGTCGAATATCCTTTCTATGATTCTCGTTGTCGTGTAGTCGTATAGTCCGTAGGGACTGATGGAAACCAACGTGATCTTTTCCGGCAACGTGTCCACGATCCTCATAAGGTTTTTCAGTATCCATCTACCGTGGATCGCATACATGAGGTAGAATCCGAAGATCAGAACGAGGTCGTCTTCTCTAAGCTTACTCACAGCGAGCTCTATCCTCTCGAACTCTTTTTTCACGATGTTTTCGGGAATGAAGTCGTAAAGCCTTCCGAAGGGGATCGTATCCCTCCTTCCGATCTTTATGAAGTAAGCGTTGTCGAGAATATCCGCAATTTCCGGAGCGTGCTTCGATATGAACTTGTAGTGTTCCTTCAGTTTTCTGCACATCGTATCCGAATAGACACCGATGACCAACCTCTTGGATTTGAATTGTGGCAGGATGTGATAAAAAACCAAGCTAACCGCCGGATAAGTCTGATCGTAAACGATTCTGATCCTTCTGCCATCGAATTTCGGTATGATGTCAAGCACCATTGGATAAAATAAATCTTACAAAGTAAATAAACTTTTGGTAAAGGTTAATAGCCGCTCATCATCAGAACGAACGATGATAAGGATAGACGGAAGCTACGGCGAAGGAGGAGGTCAGATTTTAAGAACGGCAGTAGCTTTAGCTTGTATAACCGGAAAGGAGGTTGAAGTTTACAATATCAGAGCGAACAGACCCAAGCCGGGCTTGGCAATGCAACACCTCAAAGGGATCGAAGCGGCGAAGCTTATCTCCGAAGCCGAGGTCGAAGGACTGAAGTTAGGCTCTACAAGAATAGTTTTCAAGCCTAAAAGTCTTAAGGGCGGTAATTTTAGGATAGATATTGGAACCGCTGGTAGCGTTACCCTTATACTCCAAACCATTCTCCTTCCGCTTTTGGCTTCCGAAAGAGAGAGTGTAGTGGAGATTAGAGGCGGAACGGATGTTAAATGGTCTCCGCCGGTGGATTACGTCAAAAACGTTACGTTCAAAGCTTTACGCGAGCTTGGAGCGGATGTGGATATCGATCTCATTGCGAGAGGTTACTATCCGAAGGGCGGAGGCAAGGTTGTCGTCAAAATAAATCCTTCGAAGCTTAAGGGAGTTGAGTTTAAAGAAGGTCATTGCGATGTCGTTAGGGGTGTAAGCCACTGTCAGAATCTGCCGAGAAACGTTGCCGAAAGGCAGGCAAGGTCTGCAAAGAAGATACTCGAGCTTGAAGGCTATAAAGCTGAGATCGACATAGAGGTTCGCAAGGGTGCTTCGATCGGAAGCGGGATAACCCTGTGGTGCGGTTACAAGGGAGGAAGTGCGCTTGGGGAGAAGGGGAAGAGGGCGGAGAAGGTTGGAGAAGAATGCGCTTACGAAATTCTAAATGAACTGAAGTCCGATGCCGTATTCGATAGGCATTTGGCAGATCAGATAATGCCGTTCTCAGCGGTTGCGAGCGGTGAAACATCCTACACAACTTCCGAAATCACTCTGCATCAGAAGAGCAACGCTTACGTCATAAACACGTTTTTGGGCGATGTTGTAAGCTTCGACGGTAATATGGTTAGGATCAAGGGGGTCGGCATACTCTGAACGAACACGTGTTCGATAAAGATATATACATCCGCATCGATGTTCAGTCATGGATGCTCTGGTAGTCGTTGATATGCAGAAGGACTTCTGCTACGAAAACGGAGCGCTGTTTATAGGAGAGCATGTCAAATCGATATTCGAACCCCTCAGAAGGGTTGTAGAACACGCGAGATCGAAGGGAATTCCTGTGATATTCACCCAAGACTGGCATAGAGAGGATGACGCGGAATTCAACATCTGGCCGAAACACTGCATAGCCGGAAGCGAGGGAGCGGAAATTATAGATGAACTGAATCCTCAGCCCAAAGACTACTACGTAAAGAAGAGGAGGTATTCAGCGTTCTTCGGAACGGACTTAGACCTAACGCTGAGGGAGCTCGGAGTTAAGAGGCTGTTCGTTGCCGGAGTCGTTACGAACATCTGCGTTCTACACACTGTCAGCGATGCGGTGCTCAGAGGTTACGAAGTTGCCGTGCTCAAGGACTGCACAACCGCTTTAAGCGATTACGATTACGAATATGCAATGAAACACATGGAGAACGTGTTTCGAGTGGAAATCATTTCATCAGAAGATTTTCTATCTTCGGTTTAACCAGAATCAGCAAGGTTATAGCGAGTGCTAACCCGAACAGGGCTGAATAGACTAAATTGAAGCAGACGTAGTAGCTCGCGACGAAACCCAAAACGAAGGTGCTTAGAGCTATGGTTGGAAGGTAGATTCGAGATATAGTAAGTTTGAGATCACCTATACATTCTTCTCTGGATCTCATCCAACCTCTCCTCCAACTCCCTTATATACACGAACAGCTTTTCTTCGAATCTCCTTTCCAGATCATCAGCATTGGCCGCGATCATCCTTTTGGTGCTCTCAAGCTCCTCAACAGTTCTCCTCATCCTCAACATCATGCTCAGAAGGAGAGCACCGAGGGAGAACGTCAGTAGGAATGCGAAGAAGACCACTGCAAAATCGACGTTATTGTGGACAAGGGACAACCATCGATATGTGAGCATGACCGCCGATATTATCATCAGAACGCTGAGGACGATCTCCCTTACATCCATCGAACTGATGTTGAGACGATATTATATAACATTGTCGATATTCGTTAAACGAAGATCCTTACTATCTCTCCCATTCCCTTGCTCCTTCCCTCTCTGAATATGAACTTCTGCCCCTCGTAGACGAACTGCGGATGATACTTGAATCGGATTCGAACCCTCCCTCTGTCTCCTGCCTTCATGTATTCCTTATCCATGTCCTCGAACACAACAGCTTCCGAAATCGTTTCTATGTGGATAACCGGCTCGTATCCCCTCTTGATTCGAGTCGGATGGCTGAAGACGTAAACGTCGGCTTCGAACTCCCACACCGCATGGGGCTCCTTCTTGAGCAGAACCATTCCCCTCCGCAACTCATCGTATCTGACTCCCTTCAAGGCTATTCCGACGATATCTCCGGCTTCGGCTTTGCTAACTCTGTAATAGTGCATCTCCATGCTCTGAACCCTCACACGCCTAAAGTTACCATCTTGGAAGGGGCCAATGTAAACCTCCTCACCCTCGCCGATCTCTCCGGACTTCACGCTACCGCTCACAACCGTTCCAACTCCCGTGATCTTGTAGATGCGGTCGATATACATCAGAAAGTCGTTTCCCTTGCTTCCCCTCTTCGGCAATCTGTATAACAGTTCCTCAAGCAGATCGAAACCTTCGAGCGTTATCGCCGACGTTTTCAGAATCGGAACGACCAAACCCCTGTTTATCAGTTTCGAAGCCTTCTTAACGTCCTCGATATCCTTAACGACGAAAGGTATCCTGCCGACGGTCTTAAGCAAATTCGATATCTGCCCGATCACCTCTTCAACCCTCTCCGCAGAAACCATGTCTATCTTCGTGACAACGATTATAACGGGAAGATCCATCGCAAGAAGTATGCCCAAATGCTCCTTCGTAGTCCTCATGACTCCATCGTTCGCGGCGACGACTAAAAGCCCGTAATCTATCTTCTGCCCGAGCAAACCCCTTATGGTAGTTCTGAGCCAAGGTTCATGCCCCACGGTATCTACGAACGAAATCAGCTTATCAGAGTTCTCAACGACCCAAGCCCTCTCGTTCTTGCTTAGGGGATTCTTAAGTTTTATCGGCTTTCCATCCTTAAATCCGAACACTGCGAAGCTTAAATCGGCACTAAGTCCTCTTTCTATCTCGTGCTTCAGAACGTCCAAATATATTCGCGTGGCTCCGTCTCCATCGTCCGGCTTTCCGGTAATAAGGCATCCAACGAGCGTCGATTTGCCGTGATCTACATGCCCGGCAGTTCCGATCATTACGTGCTCCTTCGCCTTACTCTTAACTATCTCAACCAAGCCTACGTAGCCTGAACCGACTTTATACTTCTCGACGGATCTTACTTCGGCTCCGATTTCCTTAGCAAGCTTTTTCAAAATCCGAACGGTTTCGTTAAACTTATCGTCGCTAATTCCCTTAAGCTCGCCGGAATCGGAAACCCCTATGACGTATAGAGCCTTTCCCCTTCCCATAATGATCCTGTGATTCATCTGACAGGCAAGCTCCTGAAACCTGCTCTCTTTTAAATGGTATGTCGTGAGATACTCTTTAAATTCGATATTCTCCCTCTCACCCTCCTTAACTATGCTGAGGATATCCATTTCTAAACGGAACTACCGCAACAAATATAACAGTTACGTCGAAGCCAGCAGGTATGTCGCAACGACGATCAAAGCGACGCCTATCAAGCCGAGGAACAGCAGAGGAAATCCGTAAGCTTGGAAGGATAAAACCGTAGGATAGAAGAGGTAGATGACAAGCGCAACGATTCCCAAAATCGCCAACGGATAGCCAATTTCGAGCTTGAGCTCCTCGAACTTGTCTTCGATAGTCCAAGATATCTGAGATATCGAGAATAGAATCACCAAGGCTGAAAGTGCCGAAATGTTCGGATTGGACTTGTATGCTACGAATATCGAATTCAGATACTCGGCAAGGCTTTTGAATCCCAAATAATATAGAGCATCGAGCAGTGAGTAGAATAACTCCGAATTCGACAGAACTTTCACGGATGCGATTGCTATGAGGATTACGAACAGCGGGAAATCGAACGGATTCCTTCCGAGCAATAAAAAGACGGGAGGAAGGATCGCTATTAGATATAGAAACTTGATCGGGATGAATATCGATAAAGGGGAAGCTTCGGCAATTTTTATAGTTATAAACACGGCGATCTCAGCGAGTATCAAGTTCAAAATTTTGACCTTCATCCGACCACCCTCACCATAAGCTGTCTTATCGGCTTGTCTATATCCCATTCGATCATGTTAGCCCTTCTCAGGCTTTTCAGCGATGATCTTCTCAGGATTTCAAATAGGGTTAGAGCGAACTCATCCCCCTCAACCGCACCCTTCAAAGCGATGATCTGAATCGGAATCTTCGCTTTGATCGCTTCGGAAACGAATCTCGTCGGCTTGGAATACTCCGGACGGGTTATCAGAATAATAAGAGGTTTGTATATCGACAAAAGCTTTTTGCAGTTTTCGAAAGCCTGATCGACGCTTTCCTCGCCGGCTTCGATCCTCATCAATTCCTCGCTTATCCTCTTAAACTGCCTCTTGCCTACATCCGGATACAAGCAGATCCCGTGCCCGATGACGTATAACCCAACCTTATGCCCCCTCGAAGTGAAATAGTAAGCCAAGGCGTTGGCTATCTCAATCGCGCATTCCAAGTAGTTTCTTACCGTCTTTCCGAACGTCATGTAAGGATTCGAATCCACGAAAATCCATATCGCCTTCTTTCCCTCAACCTCATACTGATTAACCATGAGCTTACCCCTTCTTGCCGTAGCCTTCCAATTCACGAACTTCATCGGATCTCCGGCAACGTAATCCCTTATCTCTCTGAAATCGGTTCCCGGAACGCCGATTCTCGAAACATCTATATCAGGCATCGGGGATCTCGCAACTCCTCTGATCGTCTCAACCTTCGTGATCCTCCTTAGCCTCTGCCTTACTTCCAGTTCCAAATCGACTTTCAATTCCTTATCTCTCTTCCAAGCTAGGAAAGGATGCTCAATCTCGAGAACGATCTTATCCAGTTTATACTTTCCCCTCCTCATCGGTCTTGCCTTGTATCTTATGATAACGTCCGATCTCCCCAAAACGAACGTTGCAACGGCGTTCGCACCTTCTACGAGCTCGAAGTGATTCGGAAGTTCATGCATAGCTTTTAAAATCCCAAATCCGGTTGCAACAAGCTTTACTTCAGCTTCGAACTCCTCTCCGATGTGATTTCCACCCGACAACCTTGCGTAATTAATCTTTGCAGACACGTGATAAGGAACGGCTAAAAACAGCAGAGGTATTATAGAGACGGCAACCAACTCGTATGAGGTCGTAAGAATTCCCAATCCGAGCAGAAATAAAGCCGTGCTTGCAAGTGAATACGTAACCTTGCGAACTTTCATCTTAACGAAGAATCTGCTTTATTGTTTAAAATTTTTGTGCCTAATATTCCCTCGTAACCAGATAGTCCGCAATCGCAATCAAAAGCCTCTTCGCTTCAGAATCCGGCAAAATCTTGAGATGTTCCTTTCCCCTCTCAACGAACTCCTTAGCCTTCTTCGATGCGTAATCTATCGCTCCGCAATCCTTAAGCTTCTGAACCGCTTTGGCGATCTCTTCCTTCGTAGCCTTACCCTTCCCGAATATCTCTATTTCGACCCCCATCTCCATAGCCTTTATTACCACCAGCGTCTTCTTTCCCTCAACCAGATCGCTACCCCAGTCCTTTCCTATCCTTTCTCCCCCTATCAAATCCAAAACGTCATCGTGAATCTGGAAACCGATACCGCTAAGCAAGCCGAAGTTCCAGAGAGCTTCGACTATTTCCTCCTTTTCCCCAAACAAAACCGCCGGCATCGAGCAAGAGCACGCTATCAGCACTGCTGTCTTCTTCTCAACCATATCTATGTATTCCTCTTCGCTAACGAAATCTCTGCTCTCGAAGCTCATATCCAAAAATTGACCTTCGCAAATCTTTATACAAACGTCCGCAAGCATATCCACGGCTTTAACCAAATTCTCGGGCTTAACGTTACATTTCGTTAGGATCTTAAATGCCTCCGCAAAAAGCGTGTCTCCGGCTAAGATTGCGGTGGCTTCACCGAAGAGCTTGTGAACCGTCGGAACGCCCCTTCTCATCTCATCCCTGTCCATTATGTCGTCGTGAATAAGCGTGAAGTTGTGAATGGTTTCGATTGCTATCGCAGCTGGTAAAATATTTCTCCAATCTTTGCCAAGAGCTTCGGCTGATATCAAGCTTAAGACCGGTCTCAGCCTCTTGCCACCAGCCCTTATGAGATGTCTGCAAGCTTTATACAATCCTTCCGGCTCTTTAATTGGCAGAAACTCTTCTATGGATCTGTTGATTATTTCAGCCCTCTTAGCTACTTCATTCTTTATGTCCATCATCCCACCTCTCTGCTCCTGCAAAACTTAGCCAAATCGTAGCCCCTCAACTCAAGCCAATCTTTAAACATCCCGGTTATGAATATCGTCGTCCTCGTAAGTTCATATACCCTTCTACATCCGGTTAAAAACATTGCAGTTTTCAGGCCTCTTACGTAGTATTCGATCAGAACCTTTACGCCTTCGGCACCTTCTTCAGCAACGGCCTTCAGAAACGGAAGAGCGGAGCTTCCCAATTTGGCTCCCAAAGATATGGCTTTGGCTAAATCGAGACCGCTTCTTAAGCCTCCGGTGGCTATGACTGGAAGAACATCGTAACATTCCGCAACGCAGAAGGCTGTGGGAATCCCCCAGTCCCAAAAATCCAAACCGACATCCCTTGCAACGCCGTTTGTTCTGTAAACCTCAACCCCGCTCCAGCTCGTTCCTCCTTTTCCTCCGACGTCTATCGCATCAACGCCGGCAAGCTTGAGCTTCATCGCTATCTCCCTCGATATTCCGGCTCCGGTTTCCTTGACTATAACCGGAACTTTTATGGATGAACAGACCTCCTTAATGGCTTCCAACCCGCCCTTAGCGTTCAGATCACCTTCCGGCTGAATTACCTCTTGCAGGAAGTTCAGATGGATTGCAACTGCATCGGCATCTATCATCTCCACAGCCTTCTCAACGAACTCCACGCCATACTTAAGAACTTGCGGTAATCCTACGTTTGCGTAAATGAACGCTTTCGGTGCGAATTCCCTAACAACTGTAAAGCTATCCGCAACGCTTTCATCCTCTATAGCCGCTCTTTGGCTACCGACTCCCATCCCTATGCCCATCTCCTCAACGGCTATGGCAAGGTTTTTGTTTATCTCCTTGGTTTCTGGATGCCCGCCAGTCATTGAAGCTATCAAAAGCGGAGCCGATAGCTTTTTGCCGAAGAATTCGACTTCGGTATCTATCTCGTTGAAATCGATCTCGGGTAATGCCTTATGTATTAGCATGACGTCCTCGAATCCCGTGTATTCCGATTCTACCTCCTCCTCCAAGCATATCCTGATGTGCTCAAGTTTTCGGTTCGAGGTCTTCAAGATATCAACCCCTTATCAGCGTTCCAACTTTCTCGCCCTTCAAAAACTTATCCAAATCCTTCGCGTGAAAGATGTAAACATCCGTTTCGATTTCAAGTATCGATTTGATCTTTCCGAGCATGCCTCCGGTAACGTCCGACTTATCCTTTGCTGTTCCGATATCCTTAAGAATACTTTCTATATCCGATCGATCGAGCTCATCCAATACTTTTCCATCGATGATTATACCTTCAACATCCGTTGCGAACCCAACTCTCTTCGGCTTGAAAACCTTGGCAAGCTCGACCGCAATCCTATCTCCGGAAAGTATCTCGAACTTCCTTTCGTTCGGATTGTAAACCATATCTCCGTGTATCACCGGAACGAAACCTTCATCGAGCAAACCTTCGATTAAGTCCGCATCGAATACCAACTTTCCATCGACCATCTTGAAGGATGAGAGCGGATGAATGGGAACTGGATTCAGACCGTATTGGTGAATGTATCCGCATACGATCATGTTTAGGCTTACGCACGATAGATGAGTTACAGCTACACCGTCGACATTCTTAACCTCGTGCAACTTATACTTCACGACGTGCGGATGCCCGAACGAGCCGACGCCGTGTATAAGGATGAGCCTATCGCTTACGTTTTCCGCTATATCCTTCGCTATCCTTTCGATCTCCTCGAACTTTGCCTTGTTCACAGCCCCAACGCTCTTATCCGTTATGACCGCTCCTCCGATTTTGAGTATCAGCATCGACAAAAAGCTATGTAAAAATATAATAAGCGTTTTGCTATCATTTCCGCTATGAACTGGCGATGTTTGAAGGGTGAGGGCGATAGATTCTTCGAACTGCTTAAAGGGGATGTCGTTTTCCTCTTTGCAATAGGAAATACAAAAACTGCTGAGATACCCGGCATAACAGTGGCTGGAGCGAACTCGGATCTCATAAAGTTTACACCTCCGGCAGATGTTGAGCTTCTATACTACGGTGAGTGCAAGGTTATCCCCTTTCCTCCAGCCACTCCAGATGGCAAACCGACACCGGCTATAATAACATACACAGCCTTAAGGCTAACGGGCGTTCCGTTTTTCGTAATCGACAGCGGACTGATGGTTAAGCCGAACGTTCCTTACGTCAGCATAGATGCTCCCGTTGGGGAGAACATCGAAGTCAAGCCAGCCATGAGCATTGAGGATGCTGAAAGAGCTTTTAAAAACGCTGTTGAGTTTGGAAGGCAGATATCGAAGCTTGCGGATGTTTTGATGATAGGAGAAAGCATTCCAGCCGGAACTACTACAGCTTTAGCGATTCTGAGGGCTTTTGGGATAAGATCGATGGTTTCATCGAGTATGCCTTCGAATCCCGTTGAGATAAAGGAGAGGGTCGTTGCAAAGGCTTTGGAGAGGATAAATGGGAATGAAGAACCTCTTGAGTTGATAGCGAAGGTCGGAGATCCGGTTATGGTAGGTGTCTGCGGAATCGCCGTCGGCTCAAGCAAGCCGGTGATATTGGCCGGAGGAACTCAGATGGTCGCCATGTCGCATCTTATAAAGAGGATTGACGAGAATGCGGATATAGCGATAGCTACGACGGTTTACGTTGCAAACGACAGCGATGCGTTAAGCCAAGCTCCTTGCCCGGTCATAATAGCAGATCCGGGATTGTCCGATTCTGCAAAGCCCGGACTGAGGGCTTACGCCGAGGGATTCGTTAAAGAGGGAGTCGGAGCAGGAGGAGCGACTCTGCTTGCTTATGCGAGAGGATTCGGTAAGGAGGAGTTTTTAAAAGAGATAGAGAGGAGTTACGAAACTGCAATAGAGAGCAAGCTCTGAGGGCTTTCAAACAACTCTATAAACTTCTTTGCGATCTTGTCACTCCTATTTTCTTCGACGAATCTCTCCGCAGACTCGACAACCTTTTTTCTGAACTCCTCATCTTCGATTATCCTGATAAGCTTGTTCTTGAGATCCTCTATGTCATCGTAAACAACAGCCGGCTTAACTCCGTCGTATTCCGGTAGGGTTTCGAAATTCCTCGTGTTCGGAACGATTGTGGGAATCAGCGCTCCCAAGCACTGGCAGAGCGTTGAAGAAACGACCACGTTCTTCGTTTGACCCTTCGGAATCAGATGGACGTCGGAAGAATGCAGGTATTCGAAGACCTCTTCGTTGCTGAGCCTCTTTCTCTCCTGCTTGAGCCAAGGCTTGTTGAAAGGTAGCAGTCCGTCGGATCTCACAACTCTGTATGTCAGATCGAACCTCTTCGATAGCCAGTCCAGAGCCTTTATGAAGTCCAGATACTCTCCAGCCGGTTGCCTTCCGAAACTGAAGAAAACCAATCCGTCTTCGGCGAACTTCCTATTGCCCTTAACGATCGGATGGCACGGATACGGAATTACGTGCGCTATGTCCCTGTATTCCGGAAGCATCTCGTTGATAAACCTCTCATCGAAAACAACGATCGCATCGAATATCCTCATGTCCGAATATTTAATGTGATCCCTGCGACCTTCGTGAATAACTACAAATACCCTCGTCCCCCTCATCCTAAGCTTCTTAACGAGCTTTTCGACGTCGCTGTATGGAATGCTTGCATAAGATTCGACTATGAACAGGTCGAAGTTCTCCGAGAGGATCTTTTCCATTTCAATCCTTCCGCCGTTCATCGTTTGCGGATCGAGTTCGTCGTAGCATCTTATAACGAAATTCTCTTCGTTATCCCTTATTATCTTGTGATGCCACCACTTGTTTGCTGAATCAACGTGAGGAGCAAAAACCTTGACGTAATGACCCATCTTGATGAACTCGTGGGCTATCATTTCGGCATGCATGGAAATTCCACATGTAGCGTTCCATCTTGAGAGAATTCCTATCCCATACATAATTAATTATTTATTCTATCTGCAATAATTAAACCTTATGCCTGAAAAAGCTATGAGAACGGAGATTTCAATGAGATATTCCATTTCTAAAATTTCGATTCAAAAATGAGTGCGGGGGGTGGGATTTGAACCCACGAACCCCTACGGGACGGGACCCTCAATCCCGCGCCTTTGTCCTGACTCGGCAACCCCCGCTCGATCCAATGTTACCTCTTAAGATATATGATACTTATGGTTTACCTTAAACCCTTAGCATGGCTAACGGCATGTCTTAGCAGTGGTTTTATGAGTTTGATTCCCAGCTCAACCGCCTTTTTCGATCCGGGAAGACAGAATATAATCTTGCCACGTGAAACTCCCGCGAAAGTTCTCGTAAGAATTGCGGATTCTCCTATTTCCTCGTAGCTCAGCATTCTAAATATCTCACCGAAACCTTCGATCTCCTTTTCAACCAGCATCCTTACGGCTTCAATCGTTACGTCCTTCGGCGATATTCCCGTTCCCCCCGTGGTTATTATAACATCGATGTCTCTGTGAATAAGATCCATGATCGTAGAAATTATTTTTGACTTATCGTCTGGAATTAGTCTATACTCCACGCAGTTCAACTCTTTTGCAAGCAACCTACCTGATTCGTCATCTTCGGGAATGTTCTCAACGCCGGTAACATATCCGAACTTGCTCCACCTCGAAGTTGAAACCGTCACAACTCCAACCCTAACCTCCACATCCGCCTCGTGCTCATGCATACGCATCACCTCAACCGAACCACCTTTCCAAGGTCTGCTGACTTGCTTTAAGCCCCGATCTGAGCTTCTCGATTGCCTTCTCAACCCTATCCCTGCTGAAATCGTGCTCTTCGCAAAGAAACTCGATTATTCCTTCTTCATCCGGCTTTCCGAACCTTAGCTCGTAATCATCCGTCACCGGAGGATTTAGAAAGAACTCGCGGATTTCCTCTATCGGCTCCTTCGGCTGAACCTTAAGAACTCTCAGAACCTTAAATATGTCACCGTAGTTCTTTATATACTTATAGGCTTTCTTGATACCTATCCCCTCGACTCCTTCGTTGTAATCCGTTCCGATCAGAAGGGCTATATCGATAAGCTGTTCCCTCGTTATGCCCAACTTTCGAAGGTTTCTCTCAAGCTCTATGATCTCCGGCTTTATCTCGACGTAAACCTTCTTACCCGGTAACTTCCTCTTTCCGGTTATCGCCAAATTTCTCGCCAGCTTCGGGCTTCCGAAGAGGAGAGAATCGTAATCTTGGCTTCCCGTATAATCCACCTCGCCCTTCTTAGCCATGTATGCCGCCTGAGCCTCTCCCTCCGAAGGAGCCTGAACTATCGGAATCCCCATGAGCTTAAGAAGTGTTTTGGCGGATTCTATTATGTATTCGTCCACCCTCGCAGAAGCTTGGGCGTATTTCCTCGCCTCTTCAATCATTCCAAGCTCGAGCGCTCTCTTCCATTTTATTTCGGCCTCCTCCCTAATCTTTTTTCTCTCCTCTATCTCCGCTCTCTTAAATTCGGGCGGTTTTCCGTCGAAAACGAATATCGGCTTAATTCCGATCTCGACCATATTCGAAACTCTGTAGAGTATTCCGGATAGGTGAGAAGTGATCCTACCTTGAGAATCCTTAAGCGGAGTTCCATCTGGCTGTCTTATCGTTGCTATAAATTGGTAGAGGGTGTTGAGAGCATCCACCGCAATCTTCTTTCCGGAGAAGTATTCAACTTCAACAACATCTCTCTCGGTAAGCAACTCGCCTATATCTGCACCCATATTTAATTGTTAGACGTGGTAACAAAAATACTTTATTCGAGTGCCGAAGGTCGACGTTCGATAAGCTAATCGGTTCGCGGGATCGGGGAAGTTAAAGACTAAAATCGAACCAACCAACGATGTCTATGAAGGTCGTAGTCTGCGGATCCGTCGGATACGGCGGAATCGAGGAGATCAGAAGAATTCAGAGATTTCTTAAGGAGAAGGGTTACGATGTCTTGGATCAGTTAAAGCTGGATTACAGCGATATCGACGATTTCAGGGATAAACCAGAACTTTGGAGCAAAATAGTTCGAAACGACCTCGAATTCTGCGAGAAAGCGGATGCGATAGTTCTAATAGCAACAAACCCGAGCTTCGGAGCGATGGCTGAAATCGTCATCTCTTCGCTTAAAGGTAAGCCCGTCGTAGCTTACTGCCCGAAAGCGGTGAAATCTCCTTGGCCACTCTACTTCGCAACATCGATAGCCAAGAACGATGAAGAGTTGATAAGAGCGCTTGAATCGATGAAACCGAAGAGGATAAGGACGATTCCGAACATCTACGGAAAGCACGAGGCTGAATTCGTTTACGAAAACTTCACGTGCATATGTCCGGTTACCGGAAGGAGAGATTATGCGGTGATCAGGATTAGATACAAGCCGAGAGACAGGCTAATAGAATACGAATCCCTCGACGAATATTTCAAGGATTTCGAAGATAAGGCGATGCACCACGAAGCGGTAGTCGAAAAGGTATTCAACGATCTCCTAAGCGAACTCAAGCCCGAGAAGTTGGAGGTCATCGCAGAGTTTGAAGAGAGGAGCGGTGTTAGGGCAATAGTCAGACGCTCGACAGATTGAAATTCCCGATGAATTATTTTGTTCGATGACATCGCACGACGACGGACACGTCGAAAGGGTGGTGAGGTGGGCCGTCTATCTTGCAAAAAGGGAAGGAGCGGATGTAGAAGTCGTGAAGAAGGCGGCTGAGCTTCACGATATAGCGAGGGATAAGCCGAATCACGCGATTGAAGGAGCGAAGATGGCGAGGGAGATTTTGAGATCGGAGGGATACGATGAGGAATTCATAGCCAAAGTGGTTCACTGCATCGAAGCCCACTCTTTCAGCTCTGGAATCGAGCCGAAAACGATTGAGGCAAAAGTCTTGAGCGACGCGGACAAGTTGGACGCAATGGGAGCGATAGGAATCGCAAGAGCTTTCATCTTCAGCGGAGAACACGGGAGGAGCATAGAAGATACTCTTAAGCACTTTGATGAGAAGCTTCTGAAGCTGAAGGACACGCTTTACACGAAAACGGCTAAGCGAATGGCTGAGGATAGGCACAGGTTCATGTTAGAATTTTACGAAAGGCTCAGGAAGGAGCTTGAGGAGCCGTGAACAGAAAGGTTGTAGCCTTCTGCTTATCCCTGCTTCCGCTCATGATTTCATCGGGCATGGTATATTCGGTTCTGCCGATCTACATTTCGGACGAGCTTAAGGCGAGCGATTTTGCAGTGGGATTGCTATTCACGATCGGCGCTTTGACGGGAGTTTTTACATCCATCCTTATCGGCAGGATATCGGACAGGCTCGGAAGAAAGCCCCTTATACTCCTTTCCCAGATAGCCTTTGCGATGGTTATGCTCACATACTCCTTCATAAGCTACTACATCTACGCTATCCCGATTCACATCCTTGAAGGTTTCGCTTGGGCGACCATAGGCACGGTTGCTCCGGCTTACATAGCAGATTTAGCCGGCAGAGAAGAAAGGGGAGAGTCTATGGGCATATACAACACGGTTTGGAGCTTGGGTTGGGTTGTAGGCCCGATCTTAGGCGGTTTCCTTGCAGAATTCTTCGGTTTTAGGTTGATGCTCAGATTTGCGTTTCTGATGATAATCTTGGGTCTTATACTCACTGCTCTTGCTAATTCGAAGTGAGCCGGATGCTACCGGTTTCGGTCAGTTTGGGATGTATTTTAAAAATCAAAAATTTCTATTTCCAAGCCGACGTCCATCTCTCTCGCCTTTCTAAACACCAAATCCGCCACCGCTATATCCTGAATAGCCAAACCTGTGGAATCGAATATCGTTATTTCTTCTTCGCTCTCGCGTCCTTTTTTCATTCCAGCTACGATTTCGCCGAGCGTCGCGTATATGTTCTCCTTCCCGATTTTTCCTTTAGACACCGCCACGTTTATCTCCCCGCCGTGCATAGCCTGATCTAAATCGTCCACGACGATCTTAGCTTTAAGTAGAATTTCTTCCTCAAGCTCCTGCTTACCGGGAGCGTCCGCACCTATGGCGTTTATATGAGTCCCCTCCTTAACCCATTCCGATTTAACGACGGGTTTTCTAGAAGGCGTTGTGGTCGTAAGAACATCGCAATCGCAGGCATCTTCGATACTGCAGACCATCGCGGAAACTCCGAAGCTCTCACAGAACTTTGCAAACTTATCGGCGTTTTGCTTAACGATATCGTAAGCCTTGACGAGCTCGATGTCAAATACTTCTCTTAGTGCCAGAAATTGAGTGTATGCTTGTCTCCCGCACCCGATAAAGCCGAAAACTTTGCTGTTCTTTCTCGCAAGGTATTTCGAGGCTATTCCGCCAGCGGCGCCGGTTCTAAAATTCGTTATATGCGTTCCGTCCATTATCGCAAGTGGAAAGCCCGTTTCTGGATCGTTGTATATAAGAACAGCCATTACGGTCGGCAAACCCTTCTTGGGATTCTCAGGATGCGAATTAACCCATTTAATGCCGGCTTTTCCGTCCAAATATGCTGGCATAGCCCTAAGATCACCTTTTTCGAACGTCAAGTAGACTTTCGGCGGCATCTGAGTCTTTCCCTTTGCATGCAACTCGAACGCTTTCTCAACGACTTCGATCGTTTCTTTCATCGTCAGAACTCTCTTAACATCACCTTCGGTAAGTATGAGGGTTTTCATGGAACGACCACCATCCCAAGTTTTTAAAAAATATCGTAAATCCGATTTGGTGTGATTCTACCTGCCGTATAAACCAACCAATTCGCCGTATTGAATTATGTGTCCTCGCATAGCTTTCAGAAGCTGGTCTTTATTGGCGTCCTTTAAGTTGAGAACGGTATCGAGGACGTAGACCTTAAATACGTATCTGTGAGGTTTTCCTTTCGGCGGGCAGGGACCTCCGTAGCCGTAATATCCGAAGTCGTTCCTTCCTTGGTATGCCTTAAAGGGTTTGGTTATCTCCTTGCCCCTCGGAATTCCTTCCGGAATCTTGTGTGTTGGAGGGATGTCCCAGATTATCCAATGCGTGAATGTTCCCATCGGTGCATCCGGATCTTCCATAATGATGGCGATGCTCTTAGCTTTTGGAGATAGATTTACGAGTTCGAGAGGGGGTGAGATGTCTTCCCCATCGCACGTATACTTTTTCGGTATGAACCCTCCATTTTTAAATACGGACTTTACTTCCAAGTTCTTCTTCAATTTTGGCGCCTCACTCTGTGCGCAACCCAACAGCAAAATCGCTAAAAACAACACAGCGAGCAATCTCATCATCGTGCAGTTTAACTAATGTAAAGATTAATCTTGCGGAGGTGCTGGCATGTTCATTCAAAGGCGAACTAAGGATTTCATAAACATAGATCCCCTGCAAACTGGAGGAATACTAACCGATGACGCCAGAAAAATGCTTTTGGAGTGGGGAGACGGATACAGCGTTTGTGACTTCTGCGAAGGCAGTTTGCACGACATAAGAAATCCCCCGATAAAAGACTTCGTTCAACAGCTTGCTGAGTTCTTGGACTGCGATGTGGTTAGAATAACAACCGGAGCGAGGGAAGGAAAATTTATCGTCATGCACAGTTTGGCAAAGAAGAACGCATGGATTATCGTCGATTCGAACGCTCATTACTCCACATTCATATCCGCTGAGAGGGCCGGCTTAAACGTTGCGGAAGTTCCTAATTCTGGCTACCCGGAGTTTAAGGTTTACGAGGAAAAGTTTGCGGATGTTATAGAAGAAACGAAAAAGAAAGGAGACGTTGTTCTGGCGGTTCTTACGTATCCCGACGGAAACTACGGAAATCTGCCCGATGCTAGGGAGGTCATAAAAATATGCCACGACTACGAAGTTCCGGTTCTACTGAACTGCGCATACTCCATAGGAAGAATGGAGATCAAAGCGAACAAACTCGATGCAGACTTCGTCGTTGGCAGTGGTCACAAGTCCATGGCGTCAGCCGGTCCGGTGGGCGTTCTGGGAATGAAAGAAGAATTCGCTAAAATCGTGTTGAGGAAGTCCGAGAGGTTCAAGAATAAAGAGGTGGAGCTTCTGGGTTGCACCGCAAGAGGAGTGCCTTTGATGACTCTTCTGGCTTCGTTTCCGCATGTGAAGGAGAGAGTAGAGAGGTGGAACGATGAAGTGGAAAAGGCGAGATGGTTTGCCGGAGAAATGGAGGAAATGGGATTCAAGTTGCTCGGAGAAAAGCCTCACAACCACGATTTAATGCACTTCGAATCTCCACAGTTTTACGAGATCTCAAAGAAGGTTAAGGCAAGGGGTTACTTTTTGTATAAGGAGCTTAAGAAGAGGAAGATACACGGAATAAAGCCCGGAAGAACTAAGAGCTTCAAAGTTTCGACTTATATGGTTTCGAGGGATAAGCTTGAGATCGTTTTGAACGCCTTTAAAGAGATACTGGAGAAGTATAGGCACGTTTTGGAGTCGTGACAGTTTACTTTTTTATTTTGCTCAAATAAAAAAAGAAATTTTACAATTTGAGGAGTCTGCCCAAGTATAGGAAGTAAACAACGAAGACACCGGCTAAGATCCATAGCAACGGATGGACATCCCTTGGCTTTCCTGCTACGAGCTTCAGAATGCAGTAGCTGATGAATCCGACACCGATACCGTCCGCGATGCTGAACGTGAACGGAATCGTTGCTAAGACGAAGAACGCCGGTAGGGCTTCCGTGGGATCGTCGAACGTTATGTTTCTTATAACGTTCATCATCAGGAATCCTACCAAAATCAGCGCTGGGGCGGTTGCGCATGCCGGAATTATCTGCGCTATGGGTGAGATGAACAGACCGATGACTATGAATAGCAAACCAACCACGAGCGCGACCATTCCCGTTCTACCGCCCTCTTCAATTCCAGCCGCGGACTCTATGTAGGTCGTTACCGTCGAAGTTCCAAGAATTGCTCCCAACGTCGTTCCTATAGCATCCGTAAGCAGTATCTTTTCAGAATCTGGGATACTCCCGTCCTCTCTCAGAAATCCAGCTTTAGCGCTTAAGCCGGTGACCGTTCCGATTGTATCGAAGAAGTCGACCATGAAGAACGCGAAGACCACTCCGAACGCTCCGACGTTAAGCAATCCCTGAAAATCAAGCTTCATGAACGTGTAGCTGAGCGTCGGAAGAGAGAACAGGCTTTCTGGCTTGGGTGTAACGCCTATAGCTATTGCCAAGACTGTAGTCGTTAGAATCGAAATCAGTAGAGCTCCGGGAATTTTTCTAACCATCAAAGCACATGCGAAGAAGATTCCGAATATCGCAAGCCAGAACTCCGGCTTCGCAAAATTTTGTGTCCCCAACGTTACGAGTGTAGCCTTACTGCCGACGATTATTCCCGCGTCCTTTAGACCTATAAGCGTCAGGAACAGTCCGATTCCGGCACCGATTGCATACTTCTGCGAGATAGGTATGGCATCGATTACGGCAGTTCTGAACTTCGTAACCGATAGAATTATGAAGATCACACCTTCCACGAACACCGCGGCAAGCGCAACCTGCCATGGGTAGCCCATGTTAAGGCAGACGCTGTATGCGAAGTATGCGTTCAGCCCCATTCCCGGAGCCAATGCGAACGGCTTTTTTGCGTAAAGTCCCATTATTATCGTTGCAATTCCCGCTGAAAGGGCCGTGGCTGTGACCAAGGAGGGTATAGCCTCCTTACCCATCGCATTGCTCAGTATCGCCGGATTTACGAAGAGTATGTAAGCCATCGTCATGAACGTCGTTATTCCCGCGAGTATCTCCGTTCTCATGTCGGTGTTGAACCTTCTAAATTCGAAGTATTCCTCAAACCAGTTTGGCATGCCGATTGAACTCCTTGGCATATTTAAAATTTGACCGTTTTAATTTAATCATGATTAATAATTTGATAAATCATCTAATAACGGAAAAGCTTATTACGTGAGATAACCCACTCCCTTTGAAGCCCCGTAGGGTAGCGGTCAATCCTGCCGGCCTTTGGAGCCGGCGACCGGGGTTCGAATCCCCGCGGGGCTACTAACCAACATACGATTTGCACCAAAATTTCAAAACCGCCAAACTGTTATATATTTTCCCGAATAGTCGTGTATCATGAAGGAAATCGACGGAAACGAGCTTGATAGGATAGTTGACAACGGATTAGTAGTTGTGGATTTCTATGCGGATTGGTGTGCCCCGTGCAGATTCCTAAAGCCTATACTCGAAAAGGTTGAAAGAGAGTTCGAAGGAATAACGTTTGTAAAGGTGAATATCGAGGAACATCCGGAGATCGCGTTCAAATACGGGATAACGAGCATTCCAACCGTTCTAATCTTCCGCAACGGTAAAGTCGTTGGAGGCTTTGTCGGAGTTTTGCCTGAGGACGCGATTAAAGCCGAAATTCTAAAAGCCCAAGCGACGATCCGCTAAATCTTGCTATTTTTTATATCGTCGAGCCATCTCTTGAGCATTCTGACTGTAATCTCTTTAAACTTGTCGAAATCCACCGCCTTATAAACGTATTTGTATCCCCCGCCCTTCAAAATCCTGTATTCTCTTTTCACAAGTCCCCTATCCATCAAATTTTTCAGAGCTTTATAAACTGAGCTGTTGTCCTTTCCGAGTTTTTCGGCGATCGTGCTTACATCCAATCCGGGACTTTTAAGCAGTGTAAGGTAAACCTCCATCTCCAAGCACGATATACCGAAAGCACACTTCAGAATGCATTTGAGGTTTCGATCGCACTTCATACCTTTACGAACACCATTTTGATGTTCTCCTTCATCGGCATGAACTTGTAACCGCATCTACACTCGACTTCATCCGGAATGTCCATTACATTTTCAAATTCGGCGCAGACTTCTCTGCACCTTGGACAGATAACCTTAAACTTCAGCCTGAGCTTTCCCTTCTCGACGAGCTTTAAGCAGAGGTTCGTAGCATGACAAATACTCGTATTAAGTTTTTCCGCAATAAATTCGGGCTCCGTTTCTCCCGAAATAAGTTCGAGAATGCGATCCAACTCCGACATACGAACAAATAAAAAATTGATTAGCCGGCTTGGACTCCGCCGAGTAGGGATTTAATTTTCTTCTGTAAGTCCTGCAGTCGCTCCTTCAGCTTCTCTTCTTGCCTCTCCAAAGTCCTAATTCTGATCTCGAACGTGTCCTTCTTCTCCTTCAACTCCTTTAGAATATCCTCCTTCGAAGTTTTGACGAGTATCGTTCCGACCGTCTTGAAGATCGGAGTGTCATCGCTGACCTTCTCTACCTCCTGAATCGCATTCTCAGTTTCCTTCAAAGAGTTTTCGAGTTGAACCTTCTGCGTTACCACCATCTGAAGCTGTTGCTGGAGTTGCTGAAGCTGGGCAATCATATTCTGAACCTGAGGCGGAAGCTCACCCATTACAACACCTCCAAACACGCTTTAATCAACCTGAGCCAAGCGTTTACCGCTGCCCTCAGATCGGCTAACTCATCGGATTCGAGCCTTAGCATTAGCCTACCTCCATCTAAATAAACCTTTGCCTTGCTTATCGCATCCCTTTCCTCTACCTTTAAAGCACGGTATAGAATTTCGGCTTTCTCCTCGTCAAGCTCGAATACGAACTCAGCCTCCAATTTTGATTCCCCCCTTTCTCTTTATCTTCATCTTGAAAACCGTAACGTCCTCGTATCTGAATTCCAACGTTATCCACTCCTCGTCACGTTTAACGTAGACCTTCTTCTTCGGATCCATCTTCCTCGCAAGCTTCAAGCCCGCCTCGTTTTGGGGAAGGGCTCCGAGTAAAAGGGGATCGAAAGGAGCTTTGCCGATGAAAACAACCGGACTGTCGTCCATCTTAACCTTCACTACGTTGCTGACGTTGAACCTTATTTTGAGAATCTCACCCCTTTCGGGATGGATTATTTTGAGAATTGCCGGATTTCCCTTGACTTCCTCGATGATGGCGAGACTTTCGTTCCTACCGAGCATGGAATATAGTTCATCTAAGCTGAGCTTACCTCTCTGGACGTATCTCCAGTTCATGAATCTCGCCAAAGCCTTTGCCAAGCTTCTCGTTCTCCTGCTCGGCTTTCTTGAAGTCGTTAGTATCACGGACTCTAATTTGACGGATGTGTGTATATAAAGTTGCTTTGCTGACGGACAACCGGAGAAGATTTTTATTCAGCTTCGCTCGATTTCTTCAGGTGAGCATCAAAGAGGCTTTGAAGGGGAAGGTGAGCGAGGAGGAGTTGAAAAAGGTGACGAGGAGCTTCGAGATAATAGGAGATGTCGTTCTGATCAACCTGCCGGATGAAGTTCTTCATCTGAAAGATCTGATAGTTCAAGCAATTTTGAGCAAACACAAGCATGTAAAGACCATTTTGAGGAAGGTCGGAGAAGTCGAGGGTGTGTATAGGGTTGCGAGATACGAGCCGATCTATGGCAAAGAAACTGAAACCGTAGTCAAGGAGCACGGATGCAGGTTTTTGGTTGATCCGACTAAAGTATACTACTCCGTAAAGCTTTCCGGGGAGAGGGAGAGGATTGCGAAACTCGTAAAGCCGGGGGAAAGGGTTTTGGTTATGTTTGCCGGCGTCGGCCCTTATGCGATCGTAATCGCAAAGCTCGCGAAGCCTAAGGAGGTTATAGGCGTTGAGATCAATCCGAAAGCCGTGGAATACTTCCGTAAGAATGTGGAACTGAATAAAGTGCAGGATGTAGTTAAGGTTTACGAGGGGGATGTGAGGGATGTAGTTCCAAAGCTCGAAGGCAAATTCGACAGAATTCTGATGCCCGCTCCTTATTCGGCGGAGGATTTCGTTTACTTGCTTAGAGATAAGGTCAAAGTAGGAAGTTATGTTCACTATTACACCTTCGCCGGGAAAGAGGAGGAAGACGATGTTCTGCCGAGAAGGGTGAAGGATCTCTTCAGAAGACACGGAATGTTGGCTGAAATTGAGAAGATAAAGACCTGCGGTAGCTTCGCGCCGCGCGTTTACAGATACGTTCTGGATCTGAGAATCGTTGATCTGATCTAACCGATTTCTATCTCCAAGTAGTCCTTCTCAGCCTTTATACATTTAATCCTTTTACCTATCTCAAATCTGACTTTATCAGTTATCCTCTCCGAAGGCAGTCCGAGGGATGAGAATACGTAACCCATCAGAAGTGCGCTGTTGACGAAGAAGAGTCCGGCTAAGCCCATGTCCAAGAAAGTCCTGAAGTTCTGCTCTCCCATGCGTTTGTCGTATCCCCTATCCCTCAGCCACCTTTCGAACTCCCGAATCGTGAGGGTTACCTTTTTAGGCATAATCGCAGATCTGCCGCGGTAAATATAAGCTTAGGGGGTTCGCATGAGGGGGGAACTGATAACTCCGGATGGCGAAATCTTGAAGGGAGAACTGGTGATTGAAGGGGGAAAGGCTAAATTTGAAGAGCGCGAGTGCGAACCGGAATACGTGTTTGTTCCGACTTTCTTCAATGCCCATGCGCACTTAGGGGATTCGGTTGCGAAAGATCCCCCGTTCAAAAGCTTGGAAGAGCTTGTGGCACCCGGAGGATTTAAGTTTAAGGTTTTGTCGGAATCGAGCGAAGAAGAATTGGTGGAGGGGATCAGAAATTCGTTGAGGATTGCCTTCGAAAGCGGAACCACCACTCTGTTGGATTTCAGGGAAGGAGGGATTGCGGGTTTAAGCATTTTGAAGAAAGCCGACGAAATGGGATTGTGTTTGCCCCTTACGAGACCCTCAAGCTTGGAAGAAGCCGAAAAACTTGTAGAGATATCTTTGGGATTCGGAATGAGTTCTGCGAGAGATCACGATTACGCATTCTTAGAAGAGCTAAGAGAGATCGCTAAAAAGCACAGTAAGATATTTGCGATCCATGCCGGAGAGAAGGACAACGAAGACGTTGAATCCGCACTTACGCTCGAACCCGATCTGCTCATACACATGAATTTTGCCGACGTAGGTCTGTTGAAGAAAGCTATGGACGAAGGAATACCCATAGTCTCGTGCATCCGCTCGAACGCTTTTTTCGGACTTCTCAACTTGAAAAATTACGAAATTTTAGCGGAATACGACGGATGGTTGCTCGGAACTGATAACGCAATGGTAGCAAAGCCTTCGATGCTTGAGGAGATGCACTTCGCCACTCTTCTGATAAAAAACGATTTGGCCGTTTTTAAGGCGAGCGTTAGGGGTTTCGAATTGTTTGGAGGTAAGTCGGGAGTGGTGGTGTTTCATAGAAGAAAGAACTTCAAAAATTCGAAGAACGTTCTCGCCACCCTTGTTAGAAGAGCGGGAGTTGAGGACATCGACTCGGTATTGCTCGTTACGCTTGTCTACGATTAAATAAAAAGGAAATCCGACGACAATATTTTATAGCATCCGATCGAAGTTTGATCGATGCCGGAACTTTGGGTGGAGAAATACAGACCCAAGACCATTAAGGAGGTTGTAGCTCCTCGCGATATTATTGAGAAAGTCGTCATGTGGGCTAAAAAGTGGGAGGAAGGCATTCCTCAAAAACCTCTGCTTTTAGCCGGTCCTCCGGGTGTTGGTAAGACATCCCTCGCCTTAGCTTTAGCCAATACATTCGGCTGGGAGGTCGTTGAGCTCAACGCGAGCGATCAACGAAATTGGCAGGTTATTAGGAAGATAGTCGGTGAGGCCGCTTTCACCGAAACGATAAGTGAGGAAGGAGAGTTCTTCTCATCTAAATCTGGCAGGCTTAAGCTCATAATTTTGGATGAAGTCGATAACATTCACAAGAAGGAGGATTTTGGCGGAGAAGGAGCCTTAATCCGATTGCTCAAGAGACAGCCAAGGCAACCGCTCATTTTAACGGCAAACGACCCATACAACCTCTCTCCTGAACTCAGAAACCTCTGCGAGATGATAACGTTCAAAAGACTGGATGTTAGGCAGATCGTAAAGGTTTTGGAGAGGATATGTGCGGCTGAAGGCATCAAAGCCGACAAAAGAGCTCTCGAAGCTATAGCAAGAAATGCAGGAGGTGACTTAAGAGCGGCTATAAACGATTTGCAGGCGATTGCGGAAGGTAAAACTGAAATCAAACTCGAAGACGTAATAGTGGCGAAGAGAACGCAGGAGACGGACGTATTCAAGGTTATGCAGAAGATCTTCAAAACTTACAATCCGTCGGTTTACGGAGAAGCCATGCTTTTGGACGAATCGCCGGAAGATCTCGTAATCTGGATAGACGAAAACCTCCCGCTCGAATACGAAGGTGAGGATCTGCTAAAAGCCTATCTCGTTCTCTCAAGGGCTGACATGTTTTTGGGAAGGGTAAGAAGGAGGCAGTTCTACAGACTTTGGAGATACGCGAGCTATCTGATGACGGTCGGAGTTCAGCAGGTTAAGAGTAAGGCGAAAGGAGGCTGGACGAGGTATCAGAAACCGAACGTCTGGCAACTTCTCATCCAGTTCAAAGACAGAAGGGAGAAGTTCAGGAAGATTCTGGAGAAAATCGCGAAGTATTCGCACATGTCCAAGAGGAAAGCTTCTGCGGAGATGTTCGGTTACATCAAAGTGCTTCTCAGTAAGGCGGACATAAAAACTGCCGCGAGCGTTGCCGCATTTTACGATTTCACCGAAGAAGAGTTGACGCTTATCATAGGTAACGAGAGGAGAGCTAAGGAGATAAAGGAGTTCATACGAAAGCACAAACTGCATAGGGTTGAAGAAGAGGCAGTAGAAGAGGAAATTTCGGCTGAAAAGATTGAGAAGGAAATCGAAGAGAGATTGAAGAGGGCTGAGGAAGAGAAACCAAAAGAAAAGAAGGCAGAGAAGAAGAAAAAGAGGACTGCGAAAAAGAAGAAGAAAGAGGAAAAGCCGAGCGGAGTTACTACGCTTGAGGATTTCTTCGGATAATTCCGTGAATTTACCCTTTAAAACTTGCAGTGCTCACACGTGCAGACGGTGGAGGAACATTTAAATATCCATCCTACAGCGATTCTCTGCTATGAGTAAGATAAGAAAGATGGTTAAGAGAAAGTCCAATCCGAACCTCGTTAGGCTGATCGATGAACTGCTTAAGGCTTCAGCGATGAACGATGCTCCGATATGGAAGGACATAGCCGAAAGGTTGGCTAAGCCAAAAAGACTATATGCAGAGGTTAACGTAGCTAGGATACAGAGATACGCTAATGATGGCGAAACGGTGGTAGTTCCGGGCAAGGTGTTGGGCGGTGGCAGGATCTCGAAAGCCGTAACAGTAGCCGCATTGAGCTTCTCCGAAACCGCTAAGAGGAAGATCACTGAAGCTGGTGGCAAGTGTATAACGATCAAAGAGTTGGTCGAGTCGAATCCTTCCGGTTCGGGAGTTAGGATAATGGCGTAAGGTGGTCGCGATGACCGTAAACGTTAAGAGGGTTCTAAAGCAGTTGGGTGATGACTACAAGGTGATAAACGCGGAGGGTCACATACTCGGAAGGCTCAGCAGTGTAATTGCTAAGAGATTGCTCAACGGCGAGAAGATAGTCGTGGTTAACGCGGAGAAAGCTATAATAACCGGAGACAGGGACATGGTGTTTCAGAGGTATAAGGAGAAATACGATAGGGGTAGCAAGGAGAAGGGACCATACTTCCCGAGGCATCCGGAGAGGATATTCAAGAGGACTGTGAGGGGGATGTTGCCTTGGAAGAGCAGGAGGGGAAGGGAAGCATACAGAAGGCTTAGAGTCTTCATGGGCGTTCCGGATGAGCTTAAGGATAGGGAGTTCGAAGTCGTTGAGTGCGCTTTGTATGAGAAGGTGTGCAAGACCGATAAGTTCGTAACCCTTGCTGATGTTAGCAGGTATTTGGGATTTAGGGGTGTTTGATCATGAAGATCGTGATAACGAGCGGTAAGAGAAAGACCGCTATTGCGAAAGCCGTCGTTAGACCCGGAGTGGGTAGGGTAAGGATAAACAAGATCCCGCTTGAGATCTACCAGCCCGAATTGGCGAGGATGACCATAATGGAGCCCCTAATCATAGCGAAGGATCTCGCCAAGCAGGTGGACATCGACGTAACCGTAAACGGTGGCGGAGTAATGGGACAGGCTGAAGCCGCAAGGACAGCGATTGCGAGAGGTCTTGTGGAATGGAGCGGTGATGAGGAGTTGAGAAAAGCTTATCTACAGTATGACAGATATCTGCTCGTCAACGACGTGAGAAGGAAGGAGCCGAAGAAGCAGGGCGGAAGAGGAGCGAGAAAGAGGAGACAGACGTCCTACAGGTGATCCATTTATGTTTCCCGTTCGGTGCTTCAGCTGTGGGGCTGTAATAGGGCACCTCTACGAGGAATACAGAAGGAAGGTAGAGGAGGAAGGCAAAACTCCGAAAGAAGCTCTGGACGAGCTTGGCATAGAGAGATACTGTTGCAGGAGGATGTTCCTAACGTATAAGTCCGTGATTAAGGAGTTCGCCCGATTCCATGGGGCCGTAGGGTAGCCTGGTTATCCTCCCGGCTTCGGGAGCCGGTGACCCGAGTTCAAATCTCGGCGGCCCCATAAGGGGTGATGCCTATCAAAACCACATTTCCTTTTAAATATACTCGGTTCGAGAAGGCGAGGATTATCGGAGCGAGAGCTTTGCAGATAGCGATGGGTGCTCCCGTTTTGATCGAAACCGACAAGACGGATCCTTTGGAGATAGCAAAAGAGGAGTTCGAAAGAGGAGTAATCCCGATCACGGTTAAGAGAAGAAGAGAAAGCTTCGTTTGGCTTGAGAGATACGACCTCTTCTAATTTTTATTTTTGCAACGCCCAATCTAAAAAGCTTTTATGAGATGCATGCGTAATCCGCTAAGATGAGACTGTGGGTCGGAATCGACGATACTGATTCCCCGAAGGGTATGTGCACGACCTACTTAGCTACATTGGCGATCGAAAGGCTTGAGAAAGAAGGATTTAAGCTAATCGGATTTCCCCGCCTCATAAGGCTGAATCCCACGATTCCTTTCAAAACGAGGGGAAACGGAGCGGTGTCGTTTCTGATCGAACTTGAGGATTCGAGAAAAGATGAGGTTATCGATATCGTTCGAGAGGTAGTTGAAGATCATGCGGAGCTTGAAGATGAAAGGACTAATCCGGGAGTGGTGTTCGTAGATGCCGAAAGGGATGACGTCATGAATTTCCTCTCAAAATTCGCGCTGAAAGCCGTTAGGGATGTGGTCCTTTTGGATGAGGCTCTTTTCATCATCGGCAAGTTCATGCTCCCCCATCTGAAGTTCAAGAAGGGTTTGGGTTTGATCGGCGCGCTTGCATCGATCGGCTTGGAACTTACGGATTACACCATAGAGGTTTTGGCTTACAGAAAGCCCGAAAGATTTGGAACGAAAAGAGAGATCGACGAGGAGTCGTTTTTCGATGCCGACTGGGAGACTTATCCGGGAACTTGGGACACCGTGGATTGGTGCAACGAAACCGTTGTAGCGGTTCCGAACTCACCGGATCCGGTTCTCTTCGGCATAAGGGGAGATGACTTCCATGCGGTCATGAAAGCCTTCGAGCTCGTAAGGACGGAGCCAATAGACAGATACATGGTATTCATAACGAATCAAGGAACGGACATGCATCTGATTCACGAAGATGAAGTTAGGGAAATCGAAAACTACCACTCATACATTCTGAGGGGAATGGTTATAGAAGAACCGCACGACATAACCGGAGGGCACGTGTTCTTTACGATAGAAACTAAGTTTGGAGAGATCAAGTGTGCGGCATTCGAGCCGACCAAGCAGTTCAGACATGTAATTAGAAAGCTGAGGAAGGGGGATTTGGTCGAGGTTTACGGCTCGATGAAGAAGGATACCATAAATCTTGAGAAGATCAACATAATCGAGCTTGCCGAGATATGGGTTGAGGAGAATCCGGTATGTCCGAAGTGCGGTAAAAGGATGGAATCCGCTGGCAAGGGCAAGGGTTTCAGGTGTAAGAGGTGCAAGACGAAGGCGTTTGAAAAGATTAGAAGAAAAATTGAGAGGGATTTGGATACGGGATTTTACGAAGTCCCGCCTTGCGCGAGGAGACACCTTTCAAAGCCCTTAATCCGGATGAAGGGCGTTAAGAGGCACATATTCAGATAGCTAAATACCGTGGTGCAGAATCCTTGTTACCTCTTCCGGCAGATTCTCCTCCCTTATCTTCCTCTCGACTTCACCCCTATCGAATTCGAAGTCGTAGATGGATACGTCCAAGCTCCTCGTGTCTATCAGAGCGAAGGTCGGGTTGTTGCCCTTCATGTAAAATCCACATACTCCGGGGCATACCACTTTTCCGTAAGAAGTCTCCGCAATGAACGGCTCGTATCCTCCGACTATGAGCATCTCATACTTCTTCAGAGGTGCGAGCAATTGCTCGTAATAAGTGGAAGGCTGGTTTGGAAGGACTTCACCGTTTATCGGATCGAACGGACTGCCAAACGTGAACAGGAACTCGTTGTCTCCGAATCTCTCTGCTAAGAATCCCGGAACCTCGTTCCTAATCCAGCTTCTGCCTTCCTTCCCCAACTTCTCCCTGTTCCATTCTACCATGAATCTGTCGAACTCCGGAATCTCCTCCTTCTCATCCTCGCTCAGATCCTTCCATCTCGCAATGAGGTGGTCTATTCTTCCCCTCGTAGCTATTATGCCTCTCTCGATCATTAACTCGTAAACCTCTCTGGGATACGGCATGTAACCGAAAACGCCCAGAATGTAGATTCCCTTTATGTCCTTCCCTTCGTCTTTCAGCTTTTCTACTTCCTCAAGCAATCTGTTCAGCGCAATCAAATTTCCGTGCAAGTTTGAGGCTACTACGATCATTCTATCACCTCCGCTCAAACAATGAGCTTAGCTTATAAATATTTTAGGACAAAGCTTTAAATATTTAATAATCGAACCTTATAGAGATGATAGCCCTTCTATTAGCCCTGATATTTGCAATCATGCTGATATCTCTACTTAGCCTCTTCATGTGGCTCAGTCTTAAGGGTGTGGGGAGAGACAGAAAGTTTTTGGACGTTCTATTGGTCAACATAATTGCCGTGGTGTTCTGCGGTATAATCTACTGGATTATGAGTTTGGTTCCCACGTATGCCATGTTCGCTTCGATTGCAACCGGATTGATCTACGTGATCCTGATCAGATCCGTTTTGAGCATTCGACTGTGGGAAGCTTTGCTCGTAATATTTTTCTCGGCTTTCGCATCCTCACTCGTGCTGTTCGGAATCGCACACATCACAAAGATCGGATTATTCGAAGACTGGGCTTATCAGCTTCTGAAGCTTGAAATAGCCGCGGATCTCATCAAATATCTGATAAAGAACTATCACTTAATCGTCGAGCAGTTCGAAAAGCTTATAAAAATCAGTAGATGAGTCTCTGAACAGGAATTATCAGAATATCCCTCGCTCCAACCTTTTTGAGTTGTTCCAGAACTTCGAAAAGCTTATCCTCGTGAACGACAACGTGAACGGCTAACATGTTCTCGTCTGATTCAACCTTCATGACCGTTGGCCCTTTCAAGCCCGGAACTATCCTCTTAACGTCCTCCAACGCACATTCCGGCACGTTCATCATCAGATACATCATACCCCTTGCATTCAAAACGCCCCGAATTGACGTTACCAAGGCTTTAACCTCGAAGCTTTCCCTCCACTCCTTGTTCACGATCAGAACGGCTTCGGTCTCAAGAACCTCCTCGATCACTCTCAGGTTGTTGATCTTGAGAGTCGTGCCGGTTGATGTTAAATCCAAAATAGCATCCGCAACTCCGATCTGCGGAGCGTTCTCGCATGCCCCCGAAACTTCAACTATCTCGACTTCTATCCCCTTTTCATCAAAAAATCTCTTGGCGATGTTTCTGAATTCCGTAGCAACTCTCATACCTTCGAGATCTTCAATGGATCTTACTCTCGATTCCGCCGGAACAGCGATAACCAATTTGGCTTTTCCGAATCCCAATTTGAGCAGAACGTCCACATCCACACCAGATTCGACTACCATGTCGTAGCCCGTAATTCCAGCCTGAGCGGCGTTCATGTAAACGTATTCCGGAATGTCCTTAGCTCTCGCAAAGAGAACGTTTATGTTTGGATTGTTCGTCGAAACTATCAGTTTCCTCTCCTCGATTTCCGGCTTAATTCCGGCCTGCTTGAGCAGTTCTAAGGCTGGCTGGCTCAACCTTCCCTTATTCGGAACGGCTATGATCATGAGAACATCCTCCTGACCTTCTCAAATATACCCTCAGGACTCTTTAAGATTATTATTATCAGCAGAATGTATAGAAATATCTCATCCGAAACGTTCAGCGATAGTTTTTGGACTATCCAGACGAAAACGTAGTTCTTGGCGAGGTAAATCAGAAACGCTCCGACTATGGGTCCGTATATCGTTCCCAATCCACCTATAACAGCCGCCAGAATTATCATCAGCATCAGAGGGATGTCGAAGAGATCCGGCCCGACTGTGATCCTGTAGTGAACCATCACAGCCCCAGCCAATCCGGCGAAGAATGCGCTGAGGCAGAATGCAATCAGCTTATACTTGACCACATCAACTCCGACGGCTTCAGCAAGCTCCTCATCCTCTCTGATCGCCTTGAGCTTAATCCCCAACGGACTTCTCACTACGTAAACGATCGCGACGATGCATATCAGCATGAAGATCAGGGAGATGTAATATTCCGCCATTAAGCTTGAAGCCAAAGAGTTCTCAAATCCGATCGAAAAACCCTCGTATCCGCCGAAAACATCCGAATACACGTTCAAAAGCTGTATGCATATTAAGGGAAGTATTGCGGTAACCAAGGCTAAGTAGTATCCCTTGAGTCTCAAGCATATAGCTCCGATCGCGAAGCCGAAGGCAACAGCCATCAGACCTCCGAGGATTATCGTAACAAAGATCGGCAGATGCGGAATCGCTATACCCAACCTCTCTGGATTTTGAAGTAAAGCCGTCGTGTAAGCTCCGATCCCTATGAAAACTGTGTGCCCCAAGTTGATCTGTCCGGCGTAACCGGCTATGAGATCCCAGCTTACCACGTAGACGACGAATATGAACGTCAATCCTAATAGGTATACTACCGACTGCGGGGCGAAGAAGGGAAGTATTGCCAGTATAATTAGGGATATCAGCGCCAGCCACTTCATTCACTCCACCCCGAACAAGCCCTTCGGTCTAACTATGAGTATGAATATTATCGTCGCCAACGCGGCAATTTCAGCCCATCTCGGCTCGTAAAACATCGAAATCGCGACCTGTATGAATCCGATTATGAAAGACGCAATTATGCTACCACGAACGCTACCCAGACCGCCGAGTATGACGATGGCGAAGGCGTATATCAGAACCCTGAAGGCCGTAGCGGGATTCACCGCATATATTTGAGCGTATAGGATTCCGGCCAAGCTCGCCAAGATCGCCGAGATCATCATCGTAACCGAGTAAACCCACTCGACGTCTATTCCCACGAGCATCGAAGCCTCCATGTCCTGTGAGGTTGCCATTATGAACTTACCGACCTTCGTTCTCCTTATGAAGAGATCCAAACAAATTATTACTACGATCGCGATTCCCAGTATCATCAGTCTGTTCGTCGGAACCGGCACACCTGCAACGGTAACCAATCCCGAAACGAGCGATGGGTAAGATTGGGATATGTCCTTGAATATCGCCAACAGTATTTCTTTAACGAGCAAAGCCAATGCGAGCGTTATCAGAATGACCATAACTTCGTATTGCTTTATCGGACTTATCAAAAAACGGTAAACGATCCAGCCGAATGCACCGACCAATAAAACGGCCGGAATTATCGAGAAGAATCCCAGATAGGGATAAAGGAGAATCGCAAAGTAAGCTCCTAAAACGAAAAAAATTCCGTGTGCGAAGTTAAGGATCCTCGCGACTCCGAATACCAAGCTGAAGCCCGAAGATACCAAAGCCCAGATCGAACCGATGATGATGCCGTAGATCAGGACTTCCAGCATCCACCGCAAGGAAATTAAAAAAATTTAAGAAGTTTACGATGTTAAAGCAAGGCAAACGTTAAACCAGAGTTTTCAGATATTAATTTCGTTTTCTTCTAATTGCGTAGGCTAAAGCCAATCCCGTAAGTCCGACTGCAACCTCGAAGCCCGGTGTTCCCTTTTCTTCCTTCTTTACCGTCTCCTTAGCTCCACTCGGCTTTATCCAGTCTGGAAGGACGAGCTTTCCCGTAGCCATGTATTTCGGATAGAGCACGACCTGCTTTCCTTTCTGCCACTGGCATATCCAGTTTCTTACGAATCCGTCGCCCCAAACCAAATCGTGGTTTTTGGTGAACGCTATCTTACCCCTGACACCTTCGAACGGATGCGTCCTGTTGAACTTCTCGAGGTATTTAACCAGAACATCCGGATCGAACGGATTCTTCTCGCCAGCCTTCGCCGCCATCTCAACGGCTTCCTTGTATAGATAAACCGCGTCGTAGCATCCGTAAGCGCTGTAAGCTTCCGGTAGGTGTCCATACTTAGCCTTGTATGCATCCAAGAAGTGCTTCATCTTATCGTTTATCGGTATCGGAACTCCCCCACCGTCGGCTGTGTATATCTCTCCGAAGCACTTTCCATCCGTCGCCTTCCAGTAATCTGGATCTATCGCCGATAGATCGTGCCCGGCTATGGGTATCCTTATCTTCATATCAGCCCACTGCTTTACTAGCGAATCACCCCTAACGTGGGCTAATATCGGAACGATGACATCAGCCTTCTCCTGAGCCTTGAGCAGGAATGAAGAGAAGTCAGTCTGCCCTCTCTCGGCTTTTTCGTCCATCGCTATCTCGTAGCCGTGTTTCTCAAGCAGAGGCTTGAAAACCTTCATTACGTCGTCAGTCCATAGGGCGTTGTCTCTTATTATCGCGACCTTCTTTATGTTCAGACCTTGGGATCTCAAAAAGTCGAGCATCGCAACCATGTCGAGCGGAAACGTAGAAGCGTTGAGACCGAGGGGCCTGAAGAAGTATTTGTAATGTTCGTAATCCTGAGCGACCTTATCCGTCAGCCTCGGCGATGAAGCGTCTCCGAGCCAGATCACCTTGTGACCTTCCCTCGCCAGATCAGCCATCGTATCAAGCATCGAAAGAGCGACTCCGCTCGAAAATCCGCCTATTATCACCTTGCAACCCTCATCGACGACTAATCTTCTGAATTCCGATGTGGCTGTGTTCTGATCGAGCTTCGTATCTGCAACGACCACTTCGATCTTTTTGCCCAAAATTCCTCCATGCTCGTTTATCTCATCAGCGGCAAGTTTCACGGCATGCTCCATTGCTGTTCCGTATTTGGTCTCCATCGGTCCGATAACTCCTATTTTGATTACGTTTTCGGCACTCGCTATCGGCATGATCATTGCTATCAAGAGCATAGCTACGAGCAACCTCATGTCCGAGCGTTGGGATGACAATATTTAAATATTGTGTAAATGAGTAACAAATTAGCATGCTTAAAGTTGAAAACGTCACCAAGAGGTTCGGTGAAATAAGGGCCTTAAACGGGGTTAGCTTCAAGGTAGGCGATGGGGAGATACTCGGTATAATAGGCCCCAACGGGGCTGGAAAGACTACGTTGTTCAGCATTATATCGGGATTCATAAAGCCCGATTCAGGGGATGTGAAGCTGAACGGGAGAAGCATAGTCGGTAAGAAACCGAACCAGCTTGTAAAAATGGGTTTGGTTAGGACTTTCCAGATAATCAAAGTTTTCAAGCACATGACGGTTGAAGAAAACGTGGAGGTCGCGAACTTCAACGGAAAAACGTCCGAAATACTTAAATCGGTCGGTCTGTGGAACAAGAGGAGCATGCTCGCGAAGAACCTATCCCAAGGAGAACTCAGAAGGCTCAGCATTGGAATGGCTCTCGCCACCGATCCGAAGATACTGCTTTTGGATGAGCCGTTCTCGGGCTTAAGTCCGAAGGAAGCTGAAGATTTGGACGGAATCATCAGAACACTCAACGAAAACGGAATTACGCAAGTGATCATCGAGCACAAGCTCAAGGAACTGTTCAACTTAGCCGAAAGGGTTCTTGTTCTGAACTTCGGGAAGGTGATATTCGAAGGTTTGCCGGATGAAGCGGTTAAAAACGAAGATGTGATAAGGGCATACTTGGGCAGTGTCAGGCATGCTTAGGGTTGAGAATTTGAACGCGTTCTACGATAAGGCGCAGATACTCAGGAACGTAAACCTTGAAGTCGATAGAGGGGAGGTAGTGGCTGTTTTAGGTCCAAATGGGGCTGGAAAAACCACTCTGCTTAAATCGATCTGCGGGCTCGTTAAAACGAAGGGCAGAGTAATATTCGCCGGAAGGGACATAACAAAGCTAAAGCCTCACGAGAGGATAAGGCTGGGAATCTCGATCTGTCCAGAGGGAAGAAGACTTTTTCCTAACATGACGGTCGAAGACAACCTCAAGCTTGGGGCACTGCTTGAAGAATGCAACGATAGGTTGAGATACGTCTATAACCTTTTTCCGAGGCTAAAGGAGAGGAGAAATCAGCTCGTAAAGACCATGAGCGGTGGAGAGCAACAGATGGTTGCTATAGGCAGAGCTCTAATGTCGAATCCGAAGTTGATGCTTTTAGATGAACCTTCGATGGGATTGGCTCCGATAGTCGTCGAAAATATCGCCAAGGCTCTGAAGAGGATAAAGGAGGAATTAGGAATTTCGATTTTAATCGTGGAGCAAAACATAAGCTTGGCTTTCGAGGTTGCGGATAGAGCTTACGTTTTGGTTAAGGGTGAAATCGTTAAAGAGGGCTCAATTGAGGAAATGCAAAGTTTAGAGAGGGAGTATTTTGAAGTTTAATCGGTTTCGAGTTTGCACTCTTAACTTGAGAGTTTGTATAGGTTATTTTTACACCATCATCTAAAGTTAAATTATGGAGGACGCCGCTAAACTTGGAGATTTGGCTTTGAAATTGGAGAGATACAGGTGCTTGATAACTCTGGCTTTAAGCTGGGTCATATTCGGAATGATCTTCGGCTCCATGCTAACGCTGGCGAACAGTCTAATGCTTTTGGGTTTCGGATTTCGGATATTTTGGATTCTGTTTATAGTAGCCGGAGTTCTCTCCGGATACACTTACGGCAGATTTCTGAAGTATGCTCCACCCGAAAGCGATATCCGATCGAAGAGAAGGATTGTCGGTCTGATACTAATGTTCATACCATTCGTGATTGCGTATTCGGTGATTCCGAGGATTTCCCACGTGAACTCCCTATACTTCAGCACCGCGTGGTATCCGTCGCTCGGCATCGGATTACTTTTATGCGGTCTCGTTGCGGAGAAAACGGGCGGGGCTATGAAACATACCGGAGCAATGATATCCGTAACGTCGCTGATACTCATACCCATCTCAAAAATGCCACCAAACTTTGACACCGTGATAGGAGCGGAGCTACTGTGCCTCTCGATGATGATGCTAATATACTTCGTAACCGCGGTCTACATATTTTTCAGAGCTCAGAGGGTTGTTTACTCCTGACGGCACCGTCAGTGGTCGGTATGCTCAACGACGACATAATCCATTCGAAGAGATTTCTCATAATGACCGTTCTATTCGTTTTTAGGGAAATGACGGAAGGAGATTTGGCAAAGGCGACCGGAATAGACTGGGGTAGTTTGAGCACACATCTCTCAAGACTCGAAAAGAAAGGATACGTAAAAAGAAAGAAAGCTATAACGAAACAGGGAATTAGGACGGTCGTAAGCATTACCAAATAAGGTTACGAGAAATACAAGGAAGAGATCGAAAAGCTCAAAAGTATTTTGAGTAATATCGATTATAAATAAGGCTATATTATATATGATTTTCAGCTAATACATATTCATTTCGATAAAGTTCTTTATTATCACAGTTAAATTCAGGCTTCATACTCAGCTTAACCTTGTATAGATCCACGAGTTTCCATGCAATCGTTTTGAAGTTATTAGGACTGCCTTCAACTACAAAACCAAGAACGCAATGCTTACCATTTTGAGTTACCTTTTTTCGTGTTTGCTTTAGTGGTGTAATGTAAAAATCCCTTGGCGAACTTTTGTCAGGTCTTTGAGTTGCTTTAATATCGATATAGACATGCCTGCCGAACTCATCAATAACGAGCAAATCTGGATAACCTGAACCACCCAAATGTCTAACATTCCGTATGACTTTAAACTGAGATCTGTTATTTTCAAACATACGTGGAACTTGTTCCTCCAAGAAATTACTAACCTCATTGATTCTCTTAACATGAATAGGATTGTTATAAAAATAATTCATTGTTATGTCAGCAAGATTTTTAACTCGTTAATAAGGAGTTTGTCATTGTCGTTGTTTAAATCAAAAGTCTCAACTTTCTTATCCGTTGCAACTTCTATAATAACGTAAAAAGGCACGTTCTGAAATGCCTCCAAAATTCCCTTAATAATTCTTCTATATTCTTCTACCTTTTCATCGCTCATAATAACTCAAATTTATGATCCCTTTTATGTTTTTCTCTTCTATAATTCTTTTTTTCTCTTCTTCAATTCTCCTTTCGGCAATTCTAACGTATTCTTCATCAATTTCAAAACCTATAAAGTTGACACCTAACCTTATACAAGCTATTGCCGTGTTTCCGATTCCCATGAAGGGATCCAACACCAGTTTAGTTTTCTTAAGTCCATGCAACTTTATGCACATCATAGGTAGCTTGACGGGAAATGCAGAAGGGTGGGGTCTCTCCTTCTCTCTCGATTGGATTGTCTCGTAGGGTATAAACCATGTATTGCCACGATCCCTTAAATCTTGTTTAGCGCTTTTCCATCGCCCTATATTGCTCTTATCCTGATAAGGAACGCCAATCGCAAGTTTATCTAATTCTACGTTTCCGTTTTTGGTAAAGTGAAATATGTATTCATGACAGATCGCAAGAAATCTCTTTGAATTGATCGGTTTATAATGCCCAACTGCTATATCTCCTCTAATATTGGGATAATTTCCAACATCTTCTTTTTGAATTGCAATAGACTTAATCCAATGGATAACATTCTGCAATACAAAATGCCTTCTCAACCTAAATGCAACCTCCCAAGCTACCCAAGGATCAGTGGCGGTGTAACCCATGTTTAAGAAAAATGAACCATCATCCTTCAGAACCCTCTTAATTTCTAAAGCTACTTTCTCAATCCAGTTTAGATATTGTTCTCTTGGCATCTTATCGTTGAATTTTCTGTAAGGAACTCCAACGTTGTAGGGAGGAGAGGTTACAACGACATCCGCTTCCTTGTCATCCAAATACTTCCTCATTCCCTCAAGACAATCCATTACATAGATTTTATCTGGTTCGCACTTCATAATTACATCACTGAAATCATTTATAAATACGTTCCCAACGGTTCGGCATTAGAATGTAAAGTTCATTGAGGCTTGAACCTCAATATTGCCGCGATGCCTCCGAACGCATTAAGTAGCATCGCTCCTTCTTCCGATTCCGTCGATAAGATTTCCACCTTCGCTCCGCTCTGCTCAGCAAGCTCAGATAGTTCGAGCACTACATCCCTCCTATCGATTTCTTCCATCTCTACTCCGTCCTTCTCGCAGACGACCTTCTTCTTAGTTTCGTCCCTCACCGTGATCTCCTTCTCAACTCCGCACATCGGACACCTGTATCGAACTCGCTCGAGCCTCAAATCTTCGCTTAGTAAAAGGATATCCACTGCTCCGAGGGTTAGATACCTTCTGACTTCCTCTTCACCGTAAGCCGCCAATCCGTCCTTAACTACTTCCTTGAGAAATCTGTTCATAAGCTTCTTCTCCCTTATTAGATCGAGCTCCTGCAAAGCGTCTTCGGCCTTCTCAACCAATTCGTAAAGTCCGCTCTCATCGGTGTAACCGACGTCGAACAATCCTATAACCTTTTTCTGCAGTTCGTGGTGCAAGTATTCGCCTTTGTAAAACTCCTCCTTCGTTGGAGAAGGACCTCCGATCAATATGCCGAGAAGTTCGTCCTTATACTGCAAAAAAGCCTCGCTTGCCTTTTCTCCGACTTTCTTGTAGAACTCGTGAATCGCGATCTGCCTCAACCTCTCGAATCTAACGCTACTCTGCCCACCCTGCCTGTGCTTTCCGGGAACCATCGATGTCGTGTATGCTAAAACCTCGATCCTCTTCCCTCTCAGCAAGCCAATTGTAGCTTCCCTCCTGTCGAGCACTATCAGCCCGTAAAGCTTCTTATCTTTGAGCATCTCCTTAAGGGGATCGAGGTAAAACTTCGAGTCGCAGTGGTATTTGTATAACGGAACGGGCTCTGGTGGAACTATTATCTCCGTAATGTGCTTCTCCTTTCCGTTTATCTCAACAACTCCGCTCACTATGACCATTCCGTGCTCGGGAGGTTTCTTGAACATCTTCAACCTCTGCAGTATAGCCTCCAAGCCGGCGATTACGTGAGTTCGAGTCTGCTTGGATTTTATGTTTTCAGCCTGACTTAGCTCACTTCTCAGCTGATTTGCAACATCCGCTATGTTCTTTCCGGGAGGAATGTAAAGCGTGATGAGTTCGGTTCCTCTACCCTTATACTTCTCCAACTCTTCAAGCTTCCTCTTGAATTCATACATCACCTTCGACGTCATAGAATCACACCTTCCAGCTCGCTATTTATATTTTTGACTGCTATATCTTCTCATCTGCCACGTCCTTATAGCCCTCAACAGATCTATCTTCCGAAATTCTGGCCAATAGATGTCGCAGAAGTAGGCTATACAGTTCGCGGATTGCCAAGGAAGGAAATTCGAAAGCCTCTGCTCCCCTCCAGTCCTTATAAGCAGATCCACACTTGCGTAGCCTCCATCAGGCGAATACAGATGCTCCTCAATTGTCTTATGAGTTATGTCTTCGATCTTTAATATACCTTGCTTGATCTTCCGCAGGATCTCTCTGATTGCGTCCATAAGCTCCTGCCTTCCGCCGTAAGCTATCGCTATGTTCAGCCGATAGTTTTTGTAATGTTTGGTAGCTTCCTCGACCTCATCCACCGCCTTAAGCACGTTTTCCGGCAAAAGCTCCTTCTTTCCGACGATCTTAACTCTAACGCGATTTTTGTGAATCCTCACATCCCTCGCAAGCTTCCTGAGTCTGTCCTCCATTAATCCAAACAGATGACGTCGCTCCTCCTCGCTCCTTCCGAAGTTTTCGGTTGAGAAGGCGTAGGTTGTCAGATTTCTTACGCCCAACTCCAAACACCACTCCAAAACCTGCTCGGCTTTTTTCGAACCGAACACATGCCCAATGTAAGGAGGCAAACCTCTCCGCTTAGCGTATCTCCTGTTTCCGTCCATTATGATCGCTATGTGGTTCGGAATAGGTTTCGACTTTACCTCCTTCAAAAGTTTAATTTCGTAAATTTTATAAATTATTTTGCTCAACATACACGATCAAATTCTTCAAGAATTGATCTCACGAGATCGACATATTCGGGCTTTATGAAGTATCTGTTCTTCTCTCCCAACTCCATCTTAAGTATTCCCAAGCGGGCGCTCATCAATCCGACCATCGCGGAAACTCCCCTTGCGTTCAGATCGAATCCCTTTTCTCTGAGCTTTTCGTAAATCTCAGTCGTCGTGTATTTCCTGCCATCCAAGAGTAACCTGAGTAACTCCTTCCTAACTCCTTTTCTATCCCTCTCCAGATACTTCCTCAGTCTGGTCTCGATTTCCTCTCTTTTCACATGAACACCTCACAGCGGAATGACCTCGACGATTATCCTCTTTGAAGTTGGATATCTTTCTATAATACTCACTTTTAAACTCTCGGCTTTTAAAGTTTGACCCCACCTCTCGACGAACTCCGCGGAGGTTTCTATTCCCCCGTCGACCTCAACAAAATCCTGCCCCTTTGATATCAGAAACAGTTTCGCTTTTTCAATTTTTTCTTTATCGCCTTCTATAAATCCACATATAAGAGTTCCATCCCTCGTGATCTCGTAGAACTCTGGATGGTTCATAGCCATTCTAATGAATCTCCTCCGCATCTGAGCCTTATCTTTAAATCTTGCGGTGCAGTAATGGAACTTCTCAACTACTTCGGCATATCTCTTTGCTATCTCATCGCTTCCCTTCGCGCCGTAATGCTCGTTCGGCTCGTAACCCCTCTTAGTTAGTTCATCGTAGTTGGTCGATGAAAACTCAAGTTCGTTGACGTTCAAAAAGATATCATGCTCGTTTACGAACTCCGCCAACTCTTCGCTGAACCTTAGGGCTGGGATCTCGATCCCGACATCTAAACCCAAGGATTTTGAAAATCTGATGGGTTTATCGAAGGATTTAACGTTTTTCAGATCGATCGGATGAAATCTGATCTCATCTAATCCCGCTCTGGCAAGTTTATCCAGAACCGTCTTACCGGCTGGAACGCTCGTGTAGAGATGAGTATGAAGATCAAGCTTCTTAAACAGCTTGAGGAATTCGATGACCCTGTCCAACCTAACCAAAGGCTCTCCTCCGGTTATAGCCACACCCAAAGCATCCATCAGCTCTATTTCAGCCTCTACATCTTCGATCGATTTAACCTCCCGCTCGTTTGCAAATACGACATCCTTACCCCTTTTCTCTTCGGAAATCGGGCAGTAATAGCATCTGTTAGGGCATAAGCCGGTAACGAATAAAACAAGCTTGGCCCCCCTTCTGCAAAGCCTACATCCCTCACTTAGATAGCTGTAATAGCTTCCGGCTTCTATTCTCTTGAATTTGCGCATCAATCTGAATTTGAATGAATGTTATTTATCTTTCTGTTGTCTGCAAGTTTGTCTCCTTTCATGTAAAAATTCATCGAAATTAAAGAGGTTAGGATGAAAGATAGGAAACGCCCTCCGGCAGATAATTAAAAAATTAATCACTGTCCGAGCTTGTGCTTTGCTACAACGTAGATGGTTACCAAAACTCTCAGATTCGTTAGGACTGCAAGCAAGACGAACAGCTGGAATATCCAGCCGAACAGACAGAATATCATGGCGATGAATATCCTCTCGTCCCTCTTTCCCGGAAACTTAAACTTGAAATCCTTATAGAAGTCGCTGAAGAAAGCTCCCTTGTATCTTTCCGTGCTGTAGCTCACCATGAACGAGCCGAACATGGCTAAACATGCAACTATCCAGCCGATCAGGCTTAGATCACTCACGATGGCTAAGCACAGCAAGAAAAGGAAGTCCACGTATCTGTCCAAAACGGAATCGAACCAACCGCCGAACTTGCTCGTTCTCATGGATGCCCTTGCAATTTCGCCGTCGATTCCGTCGAGAATCGAGCTTATCTGGTAAATTATCCCGGCTAAGGGAACGCTGAGAAATGTTGTGAGGGCTGACAGAATTCCGACGATGAAACTCATAACTGTAGCCTGATTCGGAGTCATACGATTCACCAATATTTCCGACAGCCTTAGCGAGATCTTTCTGTTCAAGTGCCTCGAAATAAAGCCATCTCCAGTTCCCTTAACGCTCATCCTGACGATAAGCCTGTTCGCTTTTTTCAGCTCCTCCGGCGTATCTACATCCATCCAAAAGTAACCGGAAACTTCCGTAACCGGAACTTTAGCCTTCTCTATGATTTCGGAAAGCGATACTTCGTGCTTTATTTTAACCAACTCTTCGGCATACTTGAAGACATCCGGTGTGAGAACGAAGAAGCCTGTGTCTATGTAATCGAACCTCTCAAGTTTTTTGCCGATCCTTTCCACCCTTCCGTTCCTGCATATAACTTTCGTTGCTTCTTCAATGTCAACGAATTTTGCTATTCTGTCCCCTATCAGCCCCTCTCCCCTAATAGCCTTCTCTATGAACTCCCTCTCGTAAACGTGATCGCCCATTATGAGAACGAACTTGCCGTCAACGTAATCCTTGGCAAGGTAAAAGGAGTATCCGTTTCCCCTTTCCGGATATTCGTTTCTGACTATTTTGTATTTGAATCCGTGCCTTTTGAGAAATTCCTCGATTAACTCCCCCTTTTTGCCTACAACAACCACGAACTCCTCAATCCCAAGCTCTGAGAGAACCTTGAGGCTTCTGTAAAGTATCTCCCTACCGGCTACCTTGACTAAGGGTTTTGGAATCTTAGCCCTCAGCCTCGTGCCTAAGCCAGCCGCTAAAACCACTGCTTTCATAATCATCACCTCAAAAGAGCTTGCTTAATTTAGCATGCTGGATTAATATAGATTTCTGAGAGAATAAAAATTTGAATCGCCCGCCAGATTAATGCATATGGAGGTTTACGTTCTGAGGCTCGGACATCGTCCCGAAAGGGATAAAAGGATTTCGACTCACGTCGCTTTAACTGCGAGGGCTTTCGGAGCTAAGGGAATTTACTTCGACACCTACGACGAATCCGTTTTCAACAGCGTTAGGGATGTGGTTAAGAGATGGGGTGGAGACTTTTTCATAGAACACACGAGCTGGAGGAAGTTGCTGAAGGAATTCGACGGGCTGAAGGTTCACCTTACTATGTATGGTGTTCCTTTACCGGAAAAAATCGATGAGATTAAGAAGGCAGATAAGGTGCTCGTAATCGTCGGGGCTGAGAAGGTTCCGAGAGAGGTTTACGATCTAAGCGATTTGAACATCTCCATCGGCAATCAACCGCACAGCGAGGTTGCCGCTCTGGCTGTTTTTCTGGATAGGGTTTTGGATGGGCTCGTATTCAAGCTGGAGTTTCCGGATGCAAGGATAAGGGTGATTCCGTGCGAGAGAGGAAAGAAGGTTGTGACGAAGGAAGAGGACAAAAAAGTATTTTAATCGATTCGCGGATATACGCCCTATTCAGAGGTTTACTAAATTACTAAATTATAAATTAAAAAACCTCGTAGATATGGAAATATCGGACGTAGTTCATAGTTCAATATATACATAGAAATGAAATTAATAAAAATTAACTAAATAAGAAGTTTTTTCATAAAACCTTCCGGTGGCAAAAAGTTTAAATATCATGATTGTGATGATTATAATTAGAGGTTGTTAGATGGGGGTGATGGTATGAAACTGTTTAGAAAAGATAAGAAAGGAGTAAGCCCAGTGATCGGAGTTATACTGATGGTAGCAATAACCGTCATACTCGCAGCGGTAATAGCGAGCTTCGTCTTCGGAATGGGTTCAAAGGTGAAGAGCGCTCCACAGGCGCAGTTTATGCTAGAGGATGCGCCACAGTCTGTCAATAGTAGTGGTAGTAGTATATTATTCTATGCAACATTATACGGTGGTGAGGATCTGAAATGCAACGATCTTAAACTCCAGGTTGTAGACACATCAAACGGAAAATCATATTTGCTAACTTGGAATAGCAGTATAGACTGCTTTGTGTATAACTGGAATAAAACTTTAGGAAAGTATGAAATGTATGCATACGGTGACGGCAATGTACTTAAGGATGGAATAATTAATGTTGGTGATATGATAAAAATTAACCAGACTAGACCATTAATATCATCTGGAACTACAATAGAGTTCAGAGTAATTCATATACCAACAGGCACAGTGATCTACGATGGAAGAGTATTGGTGAACTAACTCAATATTTATTCTTTGAATTTATTATTTCTTTGCTATTCTAATTTTTAGAATTCGAGGTGTTCTCATGAACAGAAAAGCGGTCTCACCAGTAATAGGAACGATGCTGATGGTTGCAGTAGTAGTTATTCTTTCGGCTGTTGTAGCTGGTTTAGTTTTCGGAGTTGTTCACAAAATAAAAAGCACACCTTACGCAAAGTTTGTCCTTAGCGACGCTCCATCGAATATCAATTCGAGCGGTGGAGATTTGTTCGTGGCGTCTATGTATGGAGGAGACACACTTACCTGCAAAGACATGAAGTTCCAAATCGTTAATGTATCTACCAACACTGTATACGAGCTTGTTTGGAATGATACTTTAAAATGCTTCATCTACAACTGGAATTCAACATCAGGAAAATATGAAATGTATGCATACGGAAACGACATTAAAGACGGATTTATCTCCGTTGGAGATGAGATAACATTCAACGAAACTACACCTCTGATAAAATCGGGAACGATAGTTGAGCTTAGGGTGATTCATGTTCCGTCGAATTCCGTAATATACGTGGGAAGCGTCATCGTGGAATAATATTTAAAGTAAAGTAAACCTTGGAAATACATGGACTGGTTTGAAAGAGAATCTAAGGTTTTGATCCCTTTCTACAAGCGACAGCCTGTCGTGTTCGTTAAGGGCGAAGGATGCTGGCTGTTCGATGTTAACGGTAGGAAATACCTCGACCTCGTCGCCGGAATAGCTACCGTCTCGATCGGTCACTGCCATCCGACGTTTATATCCAAAATCAAGGAGCAACTCCAAAAACTTGTTCACGTCTCAAACCTCTACTACACGATCCCCCAAATCGAACTCGCTGAGAAGCTTCGGGAAATCACGGGCTTAGATAAATTCTTCTTCTGCAACAGCGGTGCCGAAGCCGTTGAGGCATCTCTAAAAATTGCGAGAAAGGTAACCGGGAGAAAAAAGTTCGTGGCTTTTACCGGATCGTTTCACGGCAGAACCATGGGAGCCCTTTCCGTAACTTGGAAGGAGAAGTTCAGAAAGCCCTTCGAACCCCTCATACAACCGGTAGAGTTCGCCAAATTCAACGACATTCACGACCTTGAAAAGAAGGTAGACGACGATACAGCTTGCGTAATAGTAGAACCTATTCAGGGTGAAGCCGGAGTTCATCCTGCCAGTGAGGAATTCATTAAAGCCGTATTTGATGAAAGGGATGAGCACGGATTTATCGTGATATTCGACGAAGTTCAGACGGGATTCGGAAGAACCGGAAAGTGGTTTGCAAAGGAGCATTTCGGTGTTCAGCCCGATGTGATGACGATGGCTAAAGCCATGGGCTCTGGTTTTCCGATAGGCGGAGTTGGAGTTAGGGAAGAAGTTGCAGAGAAACTCGAGGCAACTGAACATGCTTCAACTTTCGGTGGAAATCCTTTGGCATGCACCGCTTCGCTCGCAACGATCGAGGTAATGGAGAAGGAGAAGCTCGTGGAGAATTCGGAGAAGATGGGCGAATACTTCAGAAGTAGGCTTGAGGAGATAGGATTAAGGACGAGAGGACTCGGCCTTATGATCGGTGTCGAAGTTAAAAACGCATTCGGCTTGGTTTCAAAGGCTTTAGAAAGGGGATTGGTTGTAAACGCCACATCCGAAGACACTCTAAGGCTTGTCCCGCCCCTGATAATAAATAGGGACGAGATCGATTTCGCGGTAGAGATTTTGGCTCATTTAACCAAAACTACAGGCTGATTCGCGTGATTTACAACATACCTCGCGGCACTACCCAATATCATCTCCTCTATCGATCTTCTCCTTTTCATTCCCAAAACTATTATTTCCGCTCCTATCTCTTCTGCAAACTCTAAGATATCCTCCCCCGGACTCTTACCCCTAACGAGCAAATGCGTTTCTATATCAACGCCGTATTCCTTCGCGATCTCCTCAGCCCTTCTTAGAATCTCCTCTCCTCTTTGAATGTCCTCCTCATCCGTCTTCGTTCCTCCATATAGGGAGTGTATAGCCACGACTTTCTTGTTCCTAAGCTTTCCCTCTTCGAGTGCGAACTCTAACGCCCTAAAACTCTGGCTCGAACCGTCTAAGCCAACGAGTATGCACATGTTCTTAATTTTTAACCAAAATATATCTATCTTGCGTTAACGAGCGGTGAAAGTTTTATATACCCTTCAATTTTAGCAACTGAAAAACCTTTGAGGTGGTGTAAATGCCGAAGGAGAAGGAGCACATTAACGTTGCGGTTATAGGGCATGTAGACCACGGAAAGAGCACACTGATCGGAAGGATGCTGTATGAGGCCGGACAGATCCCAGAGCATATCATCGAGCAATACAAGAAGGAGGCTCAGGAGAAAGGTAAAGCCACCTTCGAGTTCGCTTGGGTAATGGACAGGCTTAAGGAAGAAAGAGAGAGAGGAGTTACGATCGACGTAGCTCACAGGAAGATCGAGACGAACAAATACATCATCACGATCGTGGACTGCCCCGGACACAGGGACTTCATCAAGAACATGATCACGGGAGCGAGCCAAGCGGATGCCGCGATTCTCGTAGTTGACGTTGCTGAGGGTGTTCAGCCGCAGACGAAGGAGCACGTCTTCCTTGCGAGAACGCTGGGTATCAACCAGATGATCGTAGTAATCAACAAGATGGACAGGGTAAACTACGACCAGAAGAAGTATGAGGAAGTTAAGAATCAGGTAGCCAAGTTGCTCAAGGCTGTAGGTTACAAGGTCGACGAGATCCCATTCATTCCTGCATCGGCTTACTACGGTGACAACGTGCTCAAGAGGAGCGATAAGACTCCGTGGTATAACGGTCCAACGGTCTTCGAAGCTTTCGACTTGCTCAAGCCACCTGAGAAGCTCGTAGACAAGCCGCTCAGAATCCCGATTCAGGATGTCTACTCGATCAAGGGTGTCGGAACTGTTCCGGTTGGCAGAGTTGAGAGCGGTGTGCTTAAGGTCGGTGACAAGGTAATATTCGAGCCGCCGGGAGTGGTCGGTGAGGTAAAGAGCATTGAGATGCACCACGAGCCACTTAAGGAGGCCTATCCGGGAGACAACATCGGTTTCAACGTCAGAGGTGTCAGCAAGAAGGACATCAGGAGAGGAGACGTTGCCGGACATCCGGACAACCCGCCGACGGTTGCGAAGGACTTCACGGCTCAGATCATCGTCTTGCAACACCCCACTGCCATCACGGTCGGTTACACGCCGGTAGTTCACGCCCACACCGCACAGGTTGCTTGCAGATTCGTTGAGCTCATCAAGAAGATCGACCCGAGAACTGGACAGGTGAAGGAGGAGAACCCGCAGTATCTCAAGACCGGTGACTCGGCGATCGTCAAGCTTGAGCCGACGAGACCGATGGTCATCGAGAAGGTCAAGGACATCCCACCGCTCGGCAGATTCGCCGTCAGAGACATGGGTATGACGATCGCCGCTGGAATGGTCATCGACGTAACACCGAGGAAGTAATTTTCCCATTTTTTATTTTGGGTGGTTTGTTATGGCAATTAAAGGTCCGAAGGCGAGGATTAGGCTTTCCGGATTGAATCCGAAGGATTTGGATAGGATCTGCAACCAGATCAAGGAGATCGCATTGAAGACGGGTGTCGAGATCAGTGGGCCAATTCCACTTCCGACGAGGCGACTCGTGGTTCCCGTTAGGAAGGCTCCGGATGGAGAGGGAAGCGAAACCTACGACCACTGGGAGCTCAGAATTCACAAGAGACTAATAGACATCGCAGCTGACGAAAGGGCTTTGAGGCAGATCATGAGGATTCAGGTGCCGAAGGACGTGAACATCGAGATCGTTTTGGAGAGTTAATTTTGCTTTCTATTATTCGCTTTTGATTTGGTTTATCACGTCATCTAAGCTGTCTAATTTATCTACGAGCTTTATTGTAATCCCCTTGCTTTTCAGGTGGTTCTTCGCCCCCACACCGATCTTTCTAACTACGATCGCATCGACCTTATTCTTGCTCAGCAGTTCGGCTATCAGATAGCCTTTCATCTTCTGAGCGTTCCAGAAATCGTTCCGAATTTTCCAAGACCTTCCGCTTTTCACATCTACGATCTTAAAGAACCTTGCATTTAGATCTCCCACATAGTTATCGTTTTCATCCACTGGAACGGCTATTCTCCTTATCTCCTTTGAAATCTTGACGACCGGAATTATTTTAACGATTTCGGGAAAACTATCCTTCAATCTCTCGATTCTACCGATTATCTCGTTTATCTGATCCGCTTCAACTTCGGAGCTTACGGTGAAGTGGACTTCGACTATCTTGCTCCTCCAAGTTCCTCTAACCGCGACGAAATCGACCGACTTGATGCCCTCTATACTTTCAACCAGCCTTTTTATTCTTACGGAGAGCTCCTCATCCACCTTGTCCATCAGGACATCTATAGCATTTTTCAGGATCTCGCTACCCGTCTGAAGAATCAGAATCGATATGGCAATAGCAACGACGGCGTCGGCCCACCAGTATCCGAAGTAAACTAACACGAATCCCAAGACAACCGACAGGCTTGAGATGACGTCCGTTCTCGAATGCTTACCTTCGGCTATGAGAGATGATGATTTCGTCCTTATTCCGACCGATATCTTATACCTCGCGAGGGCTTCGTTCACAACCGCAGACGCCAACGCAACCGCTAAGGCGTATAGTTCGAAGCTCGGTTTGACGCCCGCTATCAGGTTGTTCACGGCTTCAACCAAAATTGAGAGGGACGTAAAGACGATTATCAAACCAACTCCAAGTTCTGCAAGGCTTTCCGCTTTGAAGTGACCGTATGGATGGGACTCATCTGGCGGTTTTTGTGCGATCTTAATTCCGATCCAAACCAGAGCGGAGCCGAGAACGTCAACGAGAGAATGAAGAGCATCCGCTATAAGAGCGGTGCTACCTGATAGGATCCCGGCGATTCCCTTGGCTATCGTTAGAATGACGTTTGCGATTACGGATATCTTTCCGGCTTTTATCGCTTCATCCATTAACTACGATTTCGTCACAAAAAATTAAAGTTTATTGAGCGACGGGAGAACATTCAACTTTGGCTTGAGATTGGTGGAACTGAATAGCAATTAGACAAAACAAAATCAAATTTTGTAAGTTTTTATAGTTATGCTAACATTACGCTTCGGTTTTCATCTCCCTCGATTTTCTGTATTCTTCATACCTTTTCTTAGCCTCTTCAGCCTTCTGCTTATCGCCCAATTTCTCGTAAGCTTCTGCTACGTGCTTCCACCAAGCCGGATCCTTCTCAGCCTCTCTCTCGCAGTATTCGGCGTATTTCATCCAAGCCTCCTTAGCCTTCTCCTTTTCTCCCAGTATCTCGTAGATCTTCGCGACGTCCTCCCAGAATACTCCTTCCTCTTCGGCTTCCTTTAAATAATACTCCAAAGCCTTCTTCCAAGCCTCCTCGGCTTCTTCCTTCTTTCCAGCCTCCTCGTAAAGCTTTGCAACATCCTCCCAGAACCATGGCTCCTCCTTCGCATATTCCTCCAAACACTTAGCCGCTCTAACCTTATCTCCGGCTTTCTTCCAAAATTCGTATGCTTCCTTCCAATAGTATGATTCTCCCTTTTCCTTAGCTATCTTTTCGTAGAGCTCAGCAGCCTTTGCATAATTTTCTGCTTTTTCATAGCACCATGCTGCAGATTCGAGCATCCCAGCTTTCAAATAGCACTCCGCAGCTTTAACGTAATCACCCTTTTTCTCGAACTTCCTTGCAGCCGCTCTGTAATTCCCGGATCTCTCAAGTGAGTTAGCACTCTTTAGCCTCTCGATTACGCTCAGATCAGGCTCCGAAATCCACCAGATTCCGAAGATCAGCGCAATCACGTATGCTATTATTATATACAAAACATGTAGGGGGTTTTTCCATACGTAGCACTGATATACCGCATACGCCGATGAAATTAATCCCACTGCTGAAAGCAATGCGTATTTGAATGATTTTGCATAAACAAGAATCCCCAGCATCACCGCAAAGATCACTGCGAGTCCCAAGAAGCCCAAACCTAAGATCAACCTGATCAAGAACCATAACCCGAAGAAATGGACTATTGCGACAGCCACTCCAAAGATTCCAACCAAAAACGCTATCAGTATCGCTGTTAACCTATCCATAAAGGGGAATATAATATTCGGAATAAAATTTTTTTCAAATGTTAAGCAAAAACGTCCAAACTATATACCAACTCGCGAAGGCCATAAAGGTTATTCCGGCCCAATCTTTTCCCTCCAAACTCACGCCGAGCTTAGGTAACAGAAACTTGTTTACGTATATCGAGAACACCAAGACGATTATTCCGAGGGGATCCCTCGATCTGATTCCGTCCGTGATGATGTATGAGATCACTCCCGCTATGCAACCCAACACTATCGGAACGAACGTCTTTATCAAACTCTCCCTGTATTCGTCCATCCTACCACCTCATCTGAACGAAGGTCTTTGAGATAGCAACATAGGCAAGGGCAGGGGTTTAAACGGCTTACCTTCACACTCCCTTCTTATCCTCTCCGCCAGTTCGTCGACGCTCATCCTAACCTTCTTCTGATCTTTAAGCGTAGATTCCGCTCGGATCGTGACGGTCAAAAACCCTCCCCTGACTTCTTCTTCTCCTATAACAGCCACATACGGAATCCATTCCCTCCCGGCTTCTCTTATCTTCTTAGCCAAAGTTTCGTCCCTGTCATCGACATCAACCCTAATCTTACGTCTTCTCAGTTCTTCAGCAATTTCGATAGCCTTATCCAGATACCTCTCAGAAACCGGAATAACCCTAACCTGAGTCGGGGAAAGCCACACCGGAAGCATCGGTAGAACTCCCTTCTCAGCCCGCATGTGAGCCTTCTCAAGCAAAGCGTATATGCATCTCTCTATAGCCCCGCTCGCAGAACAGTGCAGAATCAAGGGTCTCTTCTTTTCTCCCTTTTCATCCACATAGCTGATGTCGTATCTTTCGGCATTTTCAACATCTATCTGAACGGTCGAAAGCGCTGAAGCCTTATCCAAAGCGTCGACGAAGTTGAACTCGAACTTCAGCACGAAGTAGAAGAACCTCTGATCCCACATCTCAACGAGTATCGGTTTCTTGAGGATGTCGACGAGCGAGTGAACGAATTCCTTGTTCTCCTCGTAGAAATCCCTCGTAACCCTAATAGCCACCTCGTAGTCTTCGGGTTCGAGACCAATCTCCCTTAGAACTTCTACGGCCAACTTGTATTGCCTGAAGAATTCCTCCTTAGCCTGCTCCATATCTTTAACTATCGTATGCATATCGGGCATCGTGAAAGCTCTGAGCCTTCTCAAACCGACCAATTCACCCCTCTGCTCCTTTCTGAAGGAGTATCTCGTTAATTCGTATAGTCTGACCGGAAGGTTCTTGTATGTGATAACGGAATCGTGGGCTATCAAGAACTGCCCGAAGCATGCCGCAAATCTAAGGAAGAACTCCCTTTTATCACCCTTAAGTATGTATTGCCTTGCCGGGAATCTTTCCAAATATCTCCTAAGCGTTGGATGACTTCTGTCAAACATTATAGGAGTCTCAACTTCCATTGCTCCGTATTCGATGCACTTAAGAGTAACGAACTCTTCAAGAAGGCTCTTAATCAGCCTCCCCTTCGGATAGTATCTTAAATGTCCCGAATCGGATGCCGGCTCGTAATCTGCGATCTGCAACCTTCGCATTAATTCCACGTGCGGCGGAATCTTATCCACAGCCCTCCTCTTCGCTATTTCATAGTTCGCAAACTTTCTGAGGTTTTCGTAGCCGGTAAAGTCGAACTTTTCTATCTCTATTAGCTCCTTCTCCGGCGTAAGAATATACCAGTAGCTTTTAACCTTCTCCTCAGCCCTCAAAGCCTCTGTTATCTCTTTCTCTTCCTCGACTTCCGCTTTAACCTCTTCAGCCCTTATCTCCCTCGAAAGCTCGCTTAAGGGATGTCCTTTGCAAGATATCTTGAAAGACTTATACCAGCCAAACGGGGCTCTGTGAACTTCAAAATCCTTCGAAAGCTTCTCAGCCAAAAGCTTGAGAATCCTAATTCCGGTATCCGGATCGGCTAAATCCGATGAGAGGTGAGCGTAAGGATAAACGACAATCCTCTCAGCCCCAACCTTCTTTGCTATATCCGAAATTTCCTTAACGGCTTTATCTACAACAGCCTCGTTGTCTCCTTTCTCAACAGCAGTAAACACGACCAAAGCCTCATCAATGCGTTCTCCTTTTTCCTCAAAAGGTTCGGCGATCTTGGTCTTCTTTTTCGGCTCGTATTCGATGTAATCGGCATGGATGAGCAGAAGTTTCATGAACGTAGGCAAATCGAAAGGACTTTAAAATTTTCCGTTCCACTTTTGAAAACTATTTAATCGCGAAGAGCAAGCTTAACCCATGCCATACGAGGAATGCCTCGAAGCAATATTTACGAGGGTGTCCATAAGGAGATTCAAGCCGAAGCAGATTCCGGATGAGATTATTAAAAGGATTCTTGAAGCCGGAAACGCCGCACCTTCAGCCGGCAATTTGCAGGCGAGGGATTTCATAGTAGTTAAGAACCCCGTTACAAAGCTCAAGCTCGCCAAGGCATCTTTAAATCAGATGTTTATAGCCGAAGCTCCGGTGGTTGTCGTTGTCTGCGCAAACTATCCCCGCTCAATGAGGGTTTACGGCGACAGAGGAAGGCTTTACGCGGAGCAAGATGCCACGGCCGCGATAGAGAACATACTTCTGGCAGTCCACATGCTCGGATTGGGGGCGGTTTGGGTCGGTGCCTTCGATGAAGCAGAAGTTTCCGACATCTTGGACATCCCAGCTTACGCGAGACCCATGGCGATAATTCCGATAGGCTATCCGGATGAGTTCCCGAAGCCGAGGCAGAGGTATCCGATAGAATACCTGACGCATTGGGAGAAGTGGTAACGTTTTTATAAATTTTAAACTTTTTAAGATCGATGTCAGTATTGACCGTCGAAGATCTCGTCGTTCGCTACGGCGACACGGTTGCTGTCGATCATGTATCCTTCAGAGTTGATGAGGGGGAAATATTCGGCTTACTCGGCCCGAACGGTGCTGGTAAGAGCTCCACGATAAAGACAATAGTTGGACTCGTGGATTTCGAGGGCAAGATCGAGGTTTTGGGGAAGCCCGTAGGCATCGAAACGAAGAATCTCATAGGCTACGTGCCCGAGGAGTTCATGCTTCTCGAATCCCTAACACCGCTCGAATTCTTCGAGTTCGTGGCATCTGTCAGAAGGATTGGAAACGTTGAAAAGGTTGAGGCTTTAATCAGGGCGTTCGGTATCGAAAGGTTCGTGAACAAACCCATCGCCACGCTTTCGATGGGAACCAAGCAGAAGGTTTCCGTTATCTCCGCACTAATTCACGATCCTCCCCTTCTTATTCTGGACGAACCCTTAAACGGTTTGGATGCCAGATCTTCGAGGATTCTGAAGGAGCTGATGCAGAGACATGTTGAGAAGGGTGGAGCCGTTTTATTTTCCACGCACATAATGGAAATAGCCGAAAGCCTGTGCGACAGAATTGCGGTTATAAATAGAGGTAGGATAATCGCCGAAGGGACGATAGAAGAATTGAGGGAGCTTGCAAGTGTCGAAGGATCTTTGGAGGACATCTTCCTTAAGCTTACGGGACAGTATGAGGGAATTAAGGAGATCGTGGATGCCATCTCTTAGGGAACTTTGGAAAATTTCGGGATACTTTTATAGAGATTTGGTTTTCAGATCCGTATACGAGGTTAGAACTCATAAGAAGAACTTGGAAAAATTGGTCAGGTCAGCCAAGAGGTCGATGCTACTCAACAAGATTTTCCTCGCGTTGATGCTGTCGGTGATGGCGATCTATACGGCATTCAGATCGAACGTAATGGATTTCGTCGTATTCTATTCCATGATCACATTCCTGCTCGCGTTCTTCTTCCTTCAAGCTACTACAACATTCGCTACGCAAAACTTCGACATCCTACACACCTTACCCCTCAGCGGAGATGAGGTATCGAAGATAGTATCCTTAACTTTCTTTAGGATATTCGACATACCGATAATAACCGTTACGATCGTTTTTCTCGTTGCGATGATCGTCAGATCTCCAGTATCGTCAGCCCCGGCTTTAATCGGACTCTTGGTTTCCGAAAGCTTTGCCATCGGGTTGGTCGTATACCTTTCGAGGTTGTTCTACTCGAAGATAACGACGGGTTCGGGTTGGAAGAGCGTAGTAAGGATTTTATATTACGTCGTGTGGGCTTTCGCATTCTTCTCGTTCTACGCGTTCGCGAGCGCTATGGGATGGTTGTATAGGAATGCAGAAGCCTATTCGAGTTTTGTGATGTCGAACAGCAAGATACTCTCGTTTCTGTATCCGTTCTGTTTCGCGTTCTTATCATCCAACATAAGAACTCCGAACGCGTTTTTTGGCGTAGCCGTTTGGTCAGTTTTGGCGTATATATCGTTGAGGTGGGCGACATCTAAGATAACCGAGGTATTCACGAAGTTCGAGTGGGATGTCGGAGAAGTGGAGTTGAAGCTTAAAATTTCAAGCCCTACGGTTGCGTTCCTTAAGAAGGACATAAGGCTGATTTCGAGGTCTCCGGCACTCTGCTTCTTGGTCTTGCTACCGATAATGGAAGCCCTCATCCTTTCACACGGAAGCGTATCGGCGGCTATAGTGGTCATTTCCGCATTCCTCGTCATGGTGGCGTTCTCACTTCACGGCTTGGAGAAGGAAGGTATAACCAAAATCCTGCCGGTTAAGACTAAAACTCTTGTAACGGCCAAAACTTTGCTCGTCGTAACGATCTATCTGATTTCCGTTGGGGTTATGGACGTTATCTTCGCGTTCAAAGGCAAGACGCCCGACTTTTTCATCGAGTCATCAACGACACTGTCCGTTTTTGCGATGTCGGTCATCGTGCTGATAATAGCGGAGAAGATGAACGTAAGGAGAGACCTGTATTCCGGTCTGAGCGCTCTCGTGTTTCTGATTATTCCCGGATTTGTAATAGTTTACTTGCCCCTCGCGATAGCCTTCATCTTTAAGATTTTGGGTGAAGATTATCTCATCCCGCTTTTTACCGCATCTTTCATCGAATTCCTCTTAGCTTTGATCTTGCTAAACGTTTTATAACCTCCCACGGATTGGGCAATAATGCAGAGATTCGAGATCTCGGATAAGGATGCCATGGGCAGAATCGGTAGACTCGAAACACCGCACGGCAAGATAGAAACGCCGGCACTTATGCCGGTGATAAATCCGAACATCGAGTTCATTCCGGCTAAGGACATGAAGAAGTTCGGGGCGGAGATTCTGATTACGAACGCATACATAATTTATCGAACGCCGGAGCTAAGGGAAAAAGCGATTAAAAAAGGTGTTCACGGTGTTTTGGAAGTGGACATACCGGTGATGACGGACAGCGGTAGCTACCAGCTTATGGTTTACGGAGATGTCGAAATCTCGAACGAGGAGATTCTGAAGTTTCAGATAGACATCGGCTCTGACATCATCGTCCCGTTAGACGTTCCGACTCCGCCCGATGCGGATTACGGCACAGCTTTAAGCGATCTCGAAGTAACTCTGCAGAGGGAAAGGGAAGCTCTGAAACTTGAAAGAGGAGACAGGCTTTTGGCTCTGCCGATTCAGGGTTCGACGCACATGGATCTGAGAAGGAGGTGCGCCGAGGAGGTAGTAAAGATGGGTGGAGATGTTTATCCGATAGGCGGTATAGTTCCGCTGATGGATACATACAGGTTTTACAATCTCGTGAAAATAATCTTAGAGGTGAAGTCTGTCCTTCCTTCATACGCTCCCGTTCACCTTTTCGGTGCCGGACATCCGATGGTTTTTGCCTTAGCGGTTGCTTTAGGTTGCGATCTTTTCGATTCCGCGGCATACGCTTTATATGCCAAGGACGATCGATATTTAACACCGCACGGCACGAAAAAGCTTGAAGAACTGCAATACTTTCCATGTTCTTGCCCGATCTGTCTAGAATACACTCCCGAAGAACTTAGGAGAATGGATAAAGACGAAAGGCAGAGACTCATAGCGGAACACAACCTATGGGTTAGTTTCGAGGAGATAAGGAGGATAAAGCAGGCTATAAAGGAAGATAACCTATTCGAGCTCGTAGAATGCAGGATCAGAAGTCATCCGAACCTCCTGTTCGCATGGAGGCAGATAAGGGAATACGGATGGCTTTTGGAACAATACGATCCGTCCATGAAGCACTCCTTCCTTTACTCTGGAGTCGAGAGTTGCTACAGACCGGCTGTTCTTAGACATCACGAAAGGGTGCTGAACGTGGAACTGCCGGATAAGGATGAGATAATAATTTCGACGGATGAAGGGGTTTTGGCCGACTTCTACTTGAGACCCGCTTTCGGTGTCGTGCCCATAGAGATGCTCGAATCCTACCCGGCTGGACATGCCGAGATACCACCATCCGAACTCTTAGAGGACGAAGCGCTTGAGATCGCCGTGCAAGGCTTGAAGAGGTTTTTGGATCACCACAGCGATAGGAGATTCGTGATAGTTGCGAGCGGGAAGTGGCTTGAATTTTTGAAGGATCTGCCGGAAAACGCGGTGGTTAAGCATGATAAACCTTGAGAAGAGGGACGGAGTTGCGAGAATAGGCAAGCTTGAGATAGATGGAAGGAAGTTCGAAGTTCCTCTCATGATCGATTTTCTTGAGAGGTATGAAGTCGAAGATTTGATCGGCATGATCGATTTCGGAATCGCTCCATACGTCCTCAGGGAGATCGATCCGAAAAGGTTTGAGGTTCTGAGGAGTAGAGATGAAAACTTGATAGTTGCCACCGGATTGAGCGTTTTGGGTCCGAGAAAGCTTGTTGAAACTTTGATAGAGCTTAGAGATGGTAGCTTTAAGCCTCTCTATACCCCGGCTTTGGCAACACCGAAAAACCTTCCTCTGCTCGTTTACTTCGGAGTGGACATCGTGGACAACATACTGCCGATCGTCAAGGCTTACGAGGGGATATACATGTTAGAAAACTGCGAGTTCGAGCTTAAATCCCTCAAATCACTTCCATGCAACTGCGAGATATGTCGAAACCATAGCGTTAAGGATATGGACGAAGAGCTAATCGCTAAGCACAACACCGCTGTTCTGAGAAGACAGATCGATCTTATCAAGGAGCAGATCAGAAACGAGAATCTCAGGAACTTTGTAGAGGCTCATGCGAAGTTCGATCCGGAGCTTACGGCGATGCTGAGGATTGGAGACGAAAACTCGGAATTCTTCAAGCGATACTGTTCGGTATTCAAGAAATCGAATCTCACTCCGACGAGCGAGGATTCTTTCAGAAGATACGAAGTTTCTACGTTTTTTGAGAGGGCTATCGATGCTTACAAGCCTAAGAGCGAGGTTCTGCTAATATTGCCGTGTTCGGCAAGGAAGCCGTATATGCTTTCCAGATCCCATTCTAAGATTCGATCTCATTTGGGCGATTTGCTGAAGGGTGTGGAGGAGATAATCGTTTCATCCCCCTTGGTAGTTCCGAGGGTTTTCGAGTTAACTTATCCGGCGGTGAATTACGATGTTCCCGTCACGGGCTACTGGAGTGAAGATGAAATAAGGTTCGTTGCCGAAAGGCTTGCCGGGTTTATCGGGAAAGGCGAGTTCGAGGTGATAATAGCCCACGTCGAAGGTGGCTATAGGAAGGTTGTGGAGTATTTAGGGATCGACGTAATCTTTACGGCTGAAGGCGACGTTACATCGCCTCGATCCTTGAACAATCTGAGAAGGGCTTTGGAAGGAGTTACCAAACGCGACTTCGACCTATACCTATCGATTTTCGAACACATGCTCAGGTATCAGTTCGGAATGGAGATGTCCGAGCTCGGAGATAATTTGAAGGTGAGGGGCAGGTATCCGAATCTTGAGCTGTTCAAAGGGAAGGATAGAATCGCGAGGATAGACGTCAACTACGGTATGCTCGACGTATACATGCCTTTGGCTAAGCTAATGCTTGAGAAAAATGCTTACACCGTAAGAATAGACGACTTCGAGCCCAAAGGGACGATCTTCGCAGTCGGTGTTAAGGAGGCTGACGAAAGGATAAGACCGAACGATATCGTAGTCTTTTACAACGACGAACTCATCGGAGTGGGTAGGGCGATCATGACTGGAGTTGAGATGGTCGAAGTAGATAGGGGATACGCGATAGAGGTTAAAAGATACGAAAAATTATAGAAATTCCCTCGGATCAGCGATCTCTCCCTTTATTGCCGAAGCTGCTGCTGTTGCCGGGGAAGCCAAGTATATGAATGCGTTCGGATTACCCATTCTCCCCTTGAAGTTCCTGTTTTGCGTTGATAGGCACACCTCTCCGTCCGCAAGAACGCCCATGTGTATTCCAACGCAAGGTCCGCAACCGGGCGGAATCACAACTCCTCCAGCTTCGACGATCACCTTAAGGTATCCGAGTTCCATAGCTTTCAGGTAGATCTCTCTGCTCGCGGGAGCTACGATAAGCCTAACGTCTTTAGCGACCTTTCTTCCCTTAAGCATCTTGGCAACGATCTCTATATCCGAAAGCCTACCGTTCGTGCAAGTGCCGATGTAAACCTGATCCACCTTCGTTCCTTCGACTTCGCCAACGCTTACGACGTTATCGACGTTATGGGGTTTCGCAACCATCGGCTCGATATCAGCATCGAAGTAAAGTTCTTTCTCGTATTCCGCATCTTCATCAGGCTTTATCTCCCTAAATTTATCTTCTCTACCTCTTTCCGCCAAAAATCTCCTTGTAACTTCGTCCGTCTTGAAAAGACCCACCTTCGCTCCGCACTCGACGACCATGTTAGCCATAGTGAGGCGGGAGTCCATGTCCATCGCATCGACAGTATCGCCGTGGAACTCCAGAGCCTTGTATGTCGCTCCATCGACACCCAACTTGCCGATTATGTGGAGAATCAAATCCTTCGCAAAGACTCCTTTCGGCAACTTACCGGAGATCTCGATTCTGAAGGTTTCCGGAACTCTGAACCAGTTCTTGCCCAGAACTACGGCTACGGCTATATCCGTAGAGCCCATTCCGGTTGAGAAAGCTCCAAGAGCTCCGTATGTGCAGGTGTGACTGTCAGCTCCGACGGCTAAATCTCCGGGATTGACGTATCTCTCAACCATGAGCTGGTGGATTATTCCTTCTCCCGGCGGGTTGAATTCCGCTCCGATCTCTTTTGCAAACTCCCTTATCAGTTTCTGGTCGTTACTCAACTCTTTTCTCGGCGAGGGAGCCGCGTGATCGACGAAGAAATGCGTTCTGTCTGCCGCCTCAATCGGCTTGTTCAACTCCTTTATCCTTTTTATAGCGAGCGGAGCCGTTCCGTCTTGTAATGCAATCTGATCGATCTTTGCAACAACCAAATCTCCGGCGTAAGCGTCTTTTCCGCTCTTTTCGCTCAGAATCTTTTCTGCAATTGTCTTACCCATGGGTGTCAGTTTTTCGCATGGATAAAATCACTTTCGAAAAGCTAATTAAGAGCGTATATCACTGCACGACAATGGGAATAGAATCAGTAATTGTAATGATAATATGTGTAATTGGGTTCGTGATTGCGTTCATAAACTACTCCATCGTAAGTAAATCCGACGTTCTGAACCTAAATTGGAAGGTTAAGGAGACTTTTCACGCCCTATCCGCTTTAGCAACGATAATGATTGCGAAGGCGATAGTTTTAGTTCAGCAGTTGAAATATCTCGAACCTTTCGTTAATCTGGTCTCCGTGCTTTATGTTTTGATCTTCAACGTGGTTTTGCTGAATACAATACTGAAGTCGGCCGCGACGATTACTTTCTGTAAGGATTGCGTAAACATACCCTTTTACATAACCGTGCTTTGGATCGTGTTTGAAGAGAAGATAGGTATTCCGCCGTTCGCGGTTGACGTTGCCATAGCCATACTGGCGCTTGTGATATCCGTAATACTGCTAGAACTTGCGAGATACATCAGAGTGCTCAATCTGATAGTCGTTCCCGTTAACATGAGGCCTTCTTTACTCGCTTTTCTGGTTTTTATGATGTTTTACCTAACGTCGGTGCTCGCATACCCGTTTAACGAGAACGTTTCGAGGTGTTTGCTCGCTTTTTCATTGGGAATTGCAACCGTTTCGATGATTCTGCTCGATTTGGAGCTCAGGAAAACAGTTAAATTTTAACTATCGGTTCTCCTTTCCTCAAATACCTTCTCGCGATCTCGAAACCCCACTTCACGTCTCCAACCTTCTCAAGGGTGTGGGCATCGCTCCCCACGGAATACTTGATTGGTTTTCCAGAGCACATCTCCAAGAAATCCAAAGGCGGTGCCATATGCGTCGTGTTTATCTCTATTGCAGTGTCCGTTTCGAGAAGGAGGTCGATTATCTCAACATCCCGCACGAAATCCCTTCCAGCTGAGCCGAATCTTTCCGAATGGAGGTGTCCCAAAACGTCCACGAGGTCTCCAAACTTCTCCAAACAACGCTCAATTCTGTGGTAGTATTCATCGACCGAAAGAAAATCGTGGATGGATGCTATTACCAAATCGAATTCAAAATTCGGAAGCTGTATCTCTCCGTCCGGCAGAATCCCGCATTCGATACCGCTCAAAATCTTTATATCGTATTTGTCCATGGCATCTTCAATCTCAGCCTGCCTCTGCTTTGCTTTACCTTCATCGATCCCCAACCTGTGCTCTACGGAATGATCGACGATCGCTATGACCTTCATTCCCATCTCCTTGGCTTTCCTTGCTATCTCATCTACACTTGCCGTTCCGTCGGAGTAAATGGAGTGGATGTGAAGATCGAACATATCAAACCTCCTGAACCAGCTTGTCGACTATCTCCTTGAACACCTTAGCGGAATTCATGTTAAGTTTCACGAACGGCTGTCCCTCTTCGCAACTCTTCATTATCTCAGGATCGAGCGGAACTGAACCTAAGAACTTGATTCCGGTTTCCTCAGCGAGCTTCTTTCCACCGCCGACACCGAAAACGTCGATCCTTTTTCCACAATGGGGACATATGAGACCGCTCATGTTCTCTATGAGAAATATCTTCTGAACTCCCTTCTTAGCGAAGTTTATGGCTTTCTTAACATCTTCAAGCGCAACGCTCTGCGGTGTGGTTACTATCACAGCCGCATCCGGTTTGGCAAGCTGAAATATGCTTATTATCTCATCTCCAGTTCCGGGCGGGCAGTCTATTACTAAGAAGTCGAGTTCTCCCCAGTTCACGTCGTTGAATATCTGCTCCAAGAACTTGTGTTTCATAGGCCCTCTCCAAACGACCGGAGAATCCTTCGAAGGCAAGAGGAACTGAATAGATACAACCTTCAGCCCGTTAACTTCTGCGGGTTTGAGTTTACCATCAACAACCTCCAAACCCTTTAGATCCTCCAAACCGAGTATCTTCGGAATGCTCGGACCGTGCAGATCGCTATCGAGAAGTCCGACCCTATAACCCTTCATCGTAAGGGCAAACGCGATGTTAGCGGCTACGGTGCTCTTGCCGACTCCACCCTTTCCGCTCATGACGACTAACTTCTTCATATCAGCACGACTGCCTCTTTGCTTAAGAAGTTATCCTTCTGTTCGACGTGATCGAATTTAAACTAACGAGCAACTTTTATATATCTTCGTTCTACATAACGAACGAAAAGATATTGGGGTTGAATATAATGAATGTAGGTAGAAATGTATCGGCATCAATAGGAAGGAAAATTGCGATGCTAAGAAAGAAAAGGGGTATTTCTTTATCCAAACTTGCGGAAATTGCCGGAATTTCCAAATCAACTTTATCGGCAATCGAATACGGTAAAATTAATCCAACGATTTCAACATTATGGGCTATAGCAAATGCTCTAAATGTTCCCTTCGGAGAACTTCTTCCGGATGAGCTTATGGAGGTCGATGAATCCGGCGTAACCGTTCGACTTATAGAACGATCCATCGGGAAGCTGAGGATCGAAGTTTACAAGATGGTTCTAAAACCGATGTGCATTAGAAGAGCCGAACCTCACCAAAAGGGTGTCTTTGAAAAGGTCTTTGTTGTAAGCGGTAGCATGATTTCCGGGCCTTTATCATCTCCCAAATTGTTAAAAGCCGGAGATGAGTTCGAATTTAGAGCTGACGTTCCGCATATATACATGGCATCGGATGATGGGGCGGTTGCGATAGTTACGGTAAAGTATCCGGTCGATGATACCCGATTCGACTTCATCAAGTCCTTTCCAAAAAGCGATGCGGAATTTGAAGATCTGAGGACTCTTCTCGCTAACCTCGTTGAGGAATCCGTTTTGGGAATTGATGCATTCAGGATTGAGCTTTGCGGGGACTACACCGAAAGGGATCTGATGAAGCTGAAAGAGATCCTAAACAAAGTTAAAATGAGAAACTTGAAAATTTGGACGGTTGAACGGATTGATGGCGTAACGATCTACATTTTCGGTTTAAACCGTAGGATTAGCATTCCCAAGAATATGGACAACGAAGCGGTAAAAGTTCTCAAACTATTAAGGAAGCAAAAGCTGGCAAAGGATGAGTTAAAATATCTGGAGAATTTAGTTGACTGCTCATCTCTTCTTCTGAACGTTTTGGCTTCCGAGGTATTGCTTGCCTACGGGCATCCGAAGGTTCCAAAGGTCGGCTTGAGCGATCCAAGGATTCTCCGCCCCGGTTACGGTATTCAGACCGTATTCGTTGCTTCAGTCGTAAAGAGATACTTCAGCGATAAGATCCGTGCAACGATAATAGGCGATAGAACTCATATAACGATGTTGCATGAGCTACTGCATATAGAAGATGGCACGGACGTTCTTATTTCGTTCGGTTCCGACTTCGAGGTTTTGCAAAAAGCCGATGGCATACTTAAGGATAACGGAATTCTGATAGTTTCCGGCGATTTCGTATCTCCTTACAGCAATCGTTCGGAGAGAGCAAGGAATACTATTCTGCATCACTCAAGATTTATGCTCGAAACGTTGGTTGAGATAAATTCGAAGAACGAATTGGTTAAACTTCTATCGACGAATGTTCCGCTAATAGCCTATCTTGCGGAAGTCGGAGAAACTGAAAGAGCTTTAAGTCATACATACAAGCTCTACGGAGAAATACGCAAATTATCTTTAGAGATATCCCATCCCATGGAATCCTACTATATTTTTCAGCGTTTGGAGTTATTCGAGATGATTGAGGGTCTGAACTCGAAGATAAAGACGTATCCCGAAAGGTTCAAGTCGATTGCCGAAGATATGGGTTTCTCTCTATTGTATCATGCAAGGATATACGCAACAAACGGAACGAACGATATGGATGCGGGAATACACGTATTTGCTTTTAAGAGGGAGGGATAGGATTGTTTAAAAAAGGGCTTGCCAGTAGTTTTCCGATAGCTGTAGGTTACTTCCCAATTGCAATGACCTTTGCAATATCGGCAATGACTATGGGGTTCAGCAAAACAGAGACCATCCTAGCTTCGGCGCTCATATTTGCCGGAGCAAGTCAATTCGCGTTGATCGCACTTATGCACCGTTCATTCTTGAATGCTGTTCTGATTCCGATAGTTCTAAATTTAAGACATATAATCTACGGATGTGTAATCTCGCAGAGGTGTAGAATAAGGAGACCGTTCATAACGGCCTTCGGCTTAACGGATGAGGTCTTCGCTCTTTCTTTAAATGCCAACGACGAGAGGTTCATCTGGGGATTGGAGGTCGGAGCATATTTATCTTGGGTTTTGGGAACGTTGGTCGGAATAATCGGAGGAGTTATTCTGCTTTCAAGCGAAATTTTCAAACCATCGCTGACTTTCTCGCTCACGGCCTTATTTCTAATCCTTTTAATTCCAAATATCAGATCCAACGCGTTAGCTGTGATTATCGGCGGAATTACAGCTTTGCTCTTTCATTTAATCGGACAAACTTCGATGGGCATTCTGCTTGCGGGAATTCTAAGTCCTATCGCCGTATCGGGGGTGAGAAAATGCTCGAACATTATTCGGCAATAGTGATTGTCGCTTTGGAAACTTATTTAGCGAGATTTCTGCCCTTACGTTTTAAGTTTAAGATCAAAAACTTCGATGAGTATCTATTCCAATCATCCGCATCCCTGATCTCAGCCCTATTTGTTACATCGCTCGTGTCGATTCCCGTAAACTTTGAGAAGCTATTTGTAAGCGTTATAGCCGCAACTGTTGTAATCGTATCCTACGTCAGATGGAAGAATCTGGGATTGTCCGTGCTGATCGGTGTGATTACCCACTTTGTCATCTCAACGATAATTCAAAAGTGTTATTAGGATCATGTTTGAATTCGTGAGGTATGAAAAAATTGGTGATTATTCTGTTAGCCCTAATTTTGCTCGGATGCGCGCAACAGAAGGCTGAAGTTAAGCTAAGTGCTGTAAACATAACTCCGGATAGCGTAATGGGTCTGACGAAAGTCGTCTGTTTGACCGGCAAGGACGCTCTAAACCTCGTGAAGATGATGCACATAGGTAAAATCAGATTCGTAAAGGATATCGCCATGATGCACTACTTAAATCTCACGAATCCTCATTCCGAATACGTTACCGTCTGGGTTACGGTTTATCCGAATTCGAGCGTTGCCAAAGAGGAGACCGATAGAATGGCAAAAGCTATGGTAGAATACGGATGGAAGGACGTCAAAGTCAAAAGAGTCGACGGCTTGAAGGTTTACTACGTCACGCCACCGGGCAAAAACGTGACTCACTACTTCTGGTGCAACGACAGCTACATGATCTACATAATTCCCCACAACATGACCGAAAAAGAAATTAACAAGTTTATTATAAAAATAACAAAATAAAATAATTATGAAATCGGCGATAATAGTAACTTACAGAGATGAAGGTTTAATCGAAGAGAACGTCAAAGATCTGTTGAAATTGGGATACGAGGTAATAGTTGCCGCGGATGATCCCAACGAGAAGGTTCTCAGAATTTTGAGGAGGTATCCGGTCAAAGCCACGATTAGCAAAAAAAGAAGGGGTAAGTGGAAGGCTTTGAATGACGCCTTAAAGCTTGCGAGCGGTGAGCAAATTCTGTTTTTGGATTCAGACACCAAGATAGTTAACCTCTGCGATCTCAACGGAAAGGATGCGATTGAAATTCGAAAGGAGGTTTCTGCAAGCTCGGTTCTTGAAAAGCTGATAAACATAGACTACTTCGTCATGTTTCTAACAGCGAAGCTCGCCGAGAAGTTTAACTCCTGCCTGAGCATAAACGGTTCGGCTTTCATGATCAAAAGATCCGTTCTGCAAAGCGTCGGCGGATTCAGAAGGCGAATTAATGAGGACACGGATCTGGGTGTCCGTTTGGGTTTGAGAGGGTTCAGGGTTTGCGTGGACGGGAAAGCCATAACGAAGGTTCCATCAAACCTTAAGGATTGGTTCGTTCAGCGAGAACGCTGGAGCTTGGGAGGGGCAGAGGTTATAATCGAAAACTTTTGGAGAATCGTAAAGAAACCGAGACTGTGGATCCCCTACCTTTTCGTGTTCTATCCGGCTATCGTCGGCTTTCTGTTTAGCTTACTTTTGCCGGACAGCCTAATTTTAAAGTTGCTCTACCTTCTGATCCCTCTAATGGTGTTTTTGTCTCCAAAGTTGCTGTCTTTGGCTATGCTCATGCTCTTCGAGATCCACACCCTCAAGAATTTACTCGTAATAATGCTTTCCTTCGTCGTATGGTCTGCAACAATGATGTTTCTTGCTAAGAAATTCAGATACGAAATAGATTGCAAATTACTGCCTCTATACTACTTCGTTTACTCTCCCCTTTGGACTATGGTCTGCATAACATCGTTCTTCAGAGTTCTGATACTTAAACTGCTAAAAAAAGAGGTGAAAGTCAAGCGTTGGCTGATTTAGTCCGGAATGTTCTCAAGCTCCTTCTCTCTTAACTTGTCGAGCATTATCTTCTTCTCAACCCTTGCAACTACCTCTCTGATCCTCTGAACGGCATCTGGATTAGCTGAAACGCTGTCGATTCCCATCCTAACCAGCTTCTCAACGACGTGCGGATAACTTCCAGCCTGTCCGCATATCGATGTCTTCACGCCGTGCTTCTTGCATATCTTTATCGTCCTTTCTATCAGCTTCATCACAGCGGGATGGGTCTCGTTGTATAGATAAGCTACGTTCTCGTTGTTTCTGTCAACTGCGAGCGTATACTGTGTTAGATCGTTCGTTCCCAAGCTTATGAAGTCTATTCCCTCCTTTATGATGTCCTCAATTATCAAAGCCGCGGCTGGCGTTTCGACCATTATACCGAACTCTATCTTATCCAACGGCAAACCCTCTTCCATTATTATCTGTTTAGCCCTTCTAACCTCCTCCGGCGAGGTTACGAGCGGTAGCATTATGCCTATGTTCGTGTATCCCTCATCGACGAGCTTCTTTATAGCTCTGATCTCCGCTCTGAAGTGTTCTTCCTCCTTCAGATCCCTCCTTATTCCTCTGAATCCGAGCATCGGATTCGCTTCGATCGGCTCGTCTTCACCGCCCTCCATGGCTCTGAACTCATCCGTTGGGGCATCCAAAGTTCTGATCCAGACGGGCTTCGGATAGAACGCCTTAACTACCTTCTTCATTCCCTTGTAGAGTTCGTTTATGTATTCCTCAACTTCCCCGTCCCTAATGTATTTCATCGGATGCTTCTTCAAGCCTAAAACCATGTGCTCGATTCTGAACAGACCAACTCCGTCAGCTCCGGTTGCGGCGACCCTCTCAGCGGCATCCGGAATTGATATGTTCACCTTAACCTCAGTAGCGGTAACGATCGGTGCCTGAGCGACAACGGTTGGCTTTTCTTCCTTCTTCTTCTCCTTGATGGCTCCAGCATAAACTACACCCTTATCTCCATCCACGGTTACGATCATTCCGTCCTTCAGAACTTTCGTAGCCTTCTCCGTTCCAACGACAGCCGGAACTCCGAGTTCTCTCGAAACTATGGCGGCGTGGCAAGTTAAACCGCCTTCATCGGTAACGATTGCTGAAGCCTTCCTCATCGCCGGAACCATGTCCGGAGTCGTCATAGTGGTAACGAGCACGTCACCTTCCTCAACCTTCGATATTTCGTCTTGGCTCAAAACGATCTTAACTTTCCCTATTCCGATACCCGGCGAAGCTCCCAATCCCTTAAGCAGAACCTTCCCTTCCTCAAGCTCGACCTCCTCTTCCTTCTTCTCCTCTCTAATAGTCGTGATCGGTCTCGACTGAACTATGTAGATCTTCCCCTTTTCGATAGCCCACTCGACATCCTGCGGAGTTCCGTAGTGATCCTCGATGATCTCTCCCAACTTCACGAGCTCTTCGATCTCTTCATCGCTCAGAACTCTGGCTTTGGCTTTTTCCTCATCCAACTCTACCTTAACGGTCTTGCCGTCTTCACCCCTCGTAAGCATTACCTTCTTCTCCGCGATCTTGACTACCACGATCTTTCTCTGAACCCTGTCGTATTCGTAATGATCCGGAGTGACCATTCCGCTGACTATTGCTTCACCAAGCCCCCAAACGGCTTCGATTATCGCGATCTTATCGCCGGTAACCGGATGGGACGTGAACATGACACCGGACTTCTCTGAATTTACCATCTTCTGCACGACAACAGCTATGCTGACATCCTCATGCCTGAATCCCTTCTGAACTCTGTAGTAGATCGCTCTCGGCGTATAAAGCGAACTCCAGCACTTTTTAACCTTCTCCACAACTTCGTCTTCTCCCCTAACGTTGAGATATGTCTCCTGTTGTCCGGCAAAGCTCGCTCCGGGCAGATCTTCAGCAGTTGCGGAGCTTCTTACCGCAACGAATACCTCCTCCCCGGATTCCTCGCAGAGCTTTCTGTAAGCCTGTTTAATTTCCTCCTCAACCTCCTTCGGCATCGGAGTAGACTCTATCATTTCCCTAATTTTCTTCGAAGCCTCCTCAAGTTGCTTCGTATCTTCGACGTTTATGCTGTTGAGGATCTCGATTATCTTCTCCTTAAGCCCTGAACTCTCAAGAAAATCCATGAAAGTTTTGCCATCGACAACGAAGCCTTCGGGAACCGGAATTCCAACCCTTATAAGCTCACCCAAATTCGCGGCTTTGCCACCGACAATAGGAACGTCGTCTTTATCGACCTCATCGAGCCAAAGGACGCCCATTAAAACCACCCCAAGTTATTAAAACGATCAAATTTAAAAGGCTTTTGCAAAACATCAATATTTTTAAATCAGAATATCAAGAACAACCTCAAAAAAAGGAAGTGAAACGATGATCGAAAGCTGGGAAGAATACAGAATTATAAACGAAAAGCTCAACGACCTCGTGGAAAGTGTAAATACGATTCCAAAGATCAAAAAGGCGCTGAAACACATAATAAAAGCCGGAGGAAAGAGGACTCGTCCGATTATCGTTCTTTTAAGCGGTAAGCTTTGCGGGGGGACTTATGAAGAAGTTATGAACATGGCTTTAGCAGTCGAGCTAATCCACACCGCAAGCTTAGCCCACGATGACGTAATAGACAGGGGGGTAATGAGGAGAAACGTCAAGGCATTGCACGTTGAGTATGACGTTTCTCTTGCCATTTTGGTCGGAGATTGGCTGATTTCGAAATCGGTCGAACTCGTTTCGGTTTACGATGAGGAGATAGTTAAGGGATTCGCGGAAGTCGGAATGAAGATGTCTGAAGGAGAGGTGTTGGATGTTTACAGCATAAGGGAGCCGTTTAGCGAGGAGGATTACTTCAAATGCATTTCAACTAAGACCGCAGCCTTGTTTGCCTACAGCGCTAAGAACGCTTGTAAGGTAGTTTCTGATGATAAAGTAGCGGCTGAAAGGTTATTCGAATACGGAAACAATTTGGGTTTGGCTTATCAGCTTGTAGACGACCTGCTCGAATTTTTGGATATGTATGAGGATAAGAGCTCCGAATTCGAATCTCTCACGTTACCTATGATATATGCCGAAAAATACGGTTTTGAAGAGGCTGTTGTTAAGGTTCTCGAATTGATAAGGGGTTACGCGAAAAAGAGTAAGGAAGCCTTGAACTATTTTGAAGATTGCGAGAGCAAATCGAAGCTTTTGCGTTTGGTCGATTACATGACGTCAGACTTGATAAAGAACTACGTGAGCAAGAACAAGGAAGTTTTGAGTTTGCTCGAATCCTTCAAGGCTTGAGAACGAAAACCTTCGTGTCCAAACCTCCGTATTTAACCCAAATTTCCCGATCGATCGTGTAGTCGTTCCTTAAAGCCCTATCCCTAAGAATCCTGTCTTCAGCCGTGATGATCACGATCTTATCGGCAACGACATCCTTAGCCGATCTCAAAAATCCGTCGTATAGATCCTCGATCAACCCCTTCTTAGCTATTCTTAAGCCGTAGGGAGGGTTCGTAATTGCTATGTCGATCTCTTTCAAGCACAATTCGGTCGCGTCGGCTTGGATGAAGTGAACGGTATCGTAAACCTCAGCGGTTTTAGCGTTGACGATTCCGCCTCTTATGTGCTTTCTGAACCTCTCTATTCCGACGAGCTTCATCCTGAGATCTATCTTCTCGTTCTTCACGGCTTCCTCTTTAACCTCCTCAAGCAACTCCTCGCCGTATATGTTGGTAAACAGAAACTTCTCCTTCCTAAACTTCTGGGGCGGGATGTTTCTTCCCATCATAGCCGCTTCTATTAGAATCGTTCCGCTCCCGCACATCGGATCGAGCAAGGACTTTTCCGGATTCCAGTTGGAAAGCATTATAAGACTTGAGGCGATCGTCGGATTTAAGGGAGCGGGATGGTCGTAAATCCTGTATCCCCTTCTATGTAGCGATTCGTCTCCAGTCGTGTCTATTCCAACGTAAACTTCATCGAAGATTACATCCACCCTAATTATTACATCCGGCTCGTCCAAGTTTACCTTGAGCCTAACTCCCTTGGATTCCATGTAGCTGTCTATGACAGCCTGCCCAGCAACCCTTCCCACATCCAAAGATGTGAAGTCGTGCTCTCCAACCCTAAGCGGTCTTACAGCGAAGCTCTGATCCGGCTTGATCCAACCGAAATCCAAACCCTTAACGATTCGATATATATCATCCAGTGTCTCGAACTTTTCAACCGCTAGGAGGATCATTATTCTTTCCAGAGTTCTCGCCATGTAGTTCAGCTTAGCCATAAGCTTCAGATCGCCTTCGAAGAACACCCTACCCTTTCCCCTTCTTATCTCCACTACCTTTCCGCCGAAGCTCTCTATTTCCCTCGCGGCGATCTCTTCGAGTCCCGGAGACAGAGTAGCGTAAAACCGCATTGAGCGAAAAAATAGGGCTCGATTAAAATCTGTTTTTGTAAATTTATTTGCTAAAAATAATAAAAATGTTAATATTTACAGGGAACGAGCAATACCGGAAGCATAGACCTTCTTATGACACCATCTGCAGTGCTACCGAGCAGGAGATCCTTCAGAACGCTTCTACCCCTCTTGCCCACCACTATCAAAGTTGAACCCTTGATCACGGCTTCGTTGATTATCGCGTTCGAAGCAACGCCCGCACTCACTTCAAGATCGCTTTCGAACTTGAACTTCTTAGCGAACTCTTCAAGCTTCTTTAGAGCCTCCTCCGACAGTTCTTTGGTTTTATCCGGCTTTCCGTAGTCTATCACATGCATGAGCGTAGCTTTTTTTACGTAATCTTCGAACAGCTCTTTGACGGTTTCCACTATGCTGTCACTGCATGGCGAGAAGTCCAGAGCTATGAGTGGTTTGTCGAAAACCCTCCTCGCATCCCAGATGCACTTGACCGTATGCCTCGCCTTATCCCACTCGTATTTTACGAGTAAAACGGGCTTAGTTGCAACTCTCGCAACGTTTGCGGCTGTATGTCCGATGAGCATGTCTCTAACTATGTGCTCACCTTTCGAGGGCATGTATATGATGTCGACGTTCTCCTCCTCCGCAACTTTCGCGATCTCAAGAGCCGGATGACCCATCCTAACGACGGTCTTCGCCACGTTTATTCCCATGTCTCTGAAATCTTTTGCAACCTTATCCAGCTTCTCCTTGGCTTTCATCTGCATCTTATCGTAGTCTACGAACACGTCTCCGGTGGGCTGAACATCCAGGACGTGAATCAGGATGAGCTCCTCAGCCACTCCGGTGCTGAAGAACCTTGGAATACAGTTACTAAATGCATACTCAGATACCATCGAAAAATCGACCGGGAACAGAACCTTGCTGATCATATCCCATCACCTCTTAAAAAAATATAATTATAACTTCCACTATATATACCTTACTAATCAAATTAGCTCACACGATGGAAGACTTAAATAGTCCTCACGTAACTATGTTCTATCATGCTGGAAATACTGACGAATCCGGACGAATTTTTTAGGAAGCACGAGGACGTGAACTTCCTTACGGCACTTCTAATCGTTTTTACTTCCGCCGTTCTCGGAGCATTGATGATATACGCAAACTTGGACATAATCGAAAGCGAGATGATCAGACATCTCCAGCAGACGATTTCCATTGAGAAGGCGAGGCTGGTTTTCGAAATGATGAAATATTACTTCATGATCACACCCTTCATCGGCGCCTTCGTGGGATGGTTGATAATATCCGGACTAATCCACATCGTCTCATCGGTATTGGGAGGGGAAGGAGAATTCTCCAAAACATTAAAGCTCACGGCTTTCGGCTACATTCCCAGCATAGTTCTGTTTCCGGTTAATTTTTCGATAGTTCGCATGACGCACGAATTCATGAACCCGCCACTCATGATAATCGGCTTTGCTTCGACAATCTGGCAGTTCCTAATACTTACGTTCGCCGTTAAGAATTGGAGGAAACTCGACACGACAAAAGCGGCAATATCCGTTGTTGTTCCACTCGTAGTCCTTACGGGATTGAGTCTAATGGGAAAGCTATTAAGACTGAGGTAGAACTTATACCATGCGTAGCGATATAGTTAAGAAGGGCGTAGAGAGGACGGCTCATAGGGCTCTTCTAAAAGCTTTGGGTGTTTGCGATGAGGAAATGGGTAAGCCGTTCATAGGGATAGCGAACGCCTACAACACCGTAGTCCCGGGGCACATGCATCTCGATAAGATCACTCAGGCTGTGAAGGAAGGAGTTTACGCGGCTGGAGGAGTTCCATTTGAATTCGGCGTTATCGGCGTTTGCGACGGAATTGCGATGGGGCACGAAGGCATGAAGTTCTCGTTGCCGACGAGAGAGTTGATAGCTGACTGCATCGAGGCTATGGTTCAGGCTCATCAGTTCGATGGGCTTGTAGTGGTTGGTGCTTGCGACAAGATAGTTCCGGGAATGCTCATGGCAGTTCTAAGGCTGAACATTCCAGCCATAGTAGTCTGCGGCGGAGCGATGTTGGCTGAGAAGGTGGGTGATAAAACCGTGACCATAAAGACAGCATTTGAAGCCGCTGGACTTTACAAATCCGGAAAGATAGACGACAAAACGCTGAAGCTATACGAGGACTTCTGCGCTCCCTACTGCGGGAGTTGTCAGGGGCTTTACACCGCAAATACCATGCAGATACTGACCGAAGCCTTGGGCTTATGCCTTCCCTACTGTTCAACATCCCCGTGCGCATCATCGAGGAAGCTTAGAATTGCAAAGGAGAGCGGAAGGAGGATAGTCGAACTCGTCAAGCAGGACATCAAGCCTTTAGATTTCGTAACCGAAGAATCGTTCAAAAACGCAATAACCATGGACATGCTGATAGGCGGTTCAACGAACACCGTTCTTCATCTGCCAGCCATAGCGAGAGAGGCTGGAATAAAGTTGAGCTTGGATCTTTTCGATGAAATAAGCAGAAGGACACCGCATATTGTTGCAATAGATCCCGCATCGGAATTTACGATAGCGGATTTGGATGAAAGCGGTGGAGTTCCCATGCTTATAAAGAAGGCTAAGGAACTGTTCAGCAACGAGATGACCGTAAGCGGAAAGAGGATCTACGAGATAGCGGATTCGGCTTTCGTCAGGGGGAGAGATATAATAAGAGATGTTTCGAATCCGATTCGCAAGGAAGGAGGCATAGCAATATTGAGGGGTAACCTCGCTGAGAGAGGCGCAGTCGTTAAGACCGCCGCGATAAGCGAGGACATGCTCAAGTTCGAAGGAACGGCCAAGGTTTTCGATTCCGAGCAGGAAGCTTTGAAATCGATTTTGAACGGAGAGATCGAAGAGGGAGATGTTGTTGTGATAAGATACATGGGCCCCAAAGGCGCACCGGGTATGCCGGAGATGTTATTGCCTACAGCCGCCATAGCCGGCATGGGATTGCGAAGGGTAGCTCTCATCACCGACGGCAGATTCAGCGGTGCTACGAGAGGGCCTTGCATAGGTCACGTTTCGCCCGAAGCTATGGTAGGAGGAACGATCGCGCTCGTAGAGGATGGAGATCTGATCTCAATTGACATCCCAGCCAGAAAGCTCGAAGTGAAGGTTGATGCGGATGAACTCGCCAAAAGAAGGGAGAAGTGGAAGCCTAAGGAGAGAAAGCTTACGGGCTTTTTAGCCAAGTATGCGAAGTTAGTTGGTCAAGCGGATGAGGGGGCGGTTCTAACTTAAATTTTTAATACTTTAAAATCTACTTAGGCACGTGCTTCCCGACGTTCAATTTCTGAAGCCCGAAATACCGATCAAGCTGAACAGGGTTGGAGCGGTCGGTATTAAGAAGCTCGTTAAGGTGGATAGAGGTGATAGGAGACCGATAATTCTCATATCGAGCTTTGACGTTTTCGTTGATCTTCCACCGAGCATGAAGGGTGCGAACTTGAGCAGGAACTTCGAGGTCATAGATGACGTTTTGGAGAACCTCACGGCAAAGCCGGTAAAGAGGCTCGAAGATCTCTGCTTGAAGATTGCGGAGATGTTGCTCGATAAACACGAGTATGCGACGAAATCCGAAGTAAAGATGAGATCGGAGCTAATACTGAAGAAGAGAACTCCGGTCACGGCTCAAAAAACGCAGGAAGTTGCTAAGATTTTGAGCGAGGCTGTGGTATGGAGGAACGGTAAGAAGAACGTGTTCGTAGGGGCTGAAATAGTTGGAATAACAGCATGTCCGTGCGCTCAGGAGTTGGTTAAAGCCAAATCGGCTGAAAAACTTAGAAAATTGGGCTTTAGCGATGACGATATTAAAAAGATACTCGAAGTTATTCCGGTTGCGACGCACAATCAGAGGGGGAAGGCAACGATAAAGATGCAGGTGACCGACGATTTCTCTCCGCCCATCGATAAGTTGATTGAAATCGCGAAGAGGTCGATGAGCTACGAGGTTTACGAGGTTCTAAAGAGGGAGGACGAGCTTGAAGTCGTCTGGAAAGCCCATAAAAATCCGAGGTTCGTGGAAGACTGCGTCAGACTTATGGCAGGGTTCGTTGTCGAGGAATTTCCCGATGCGCCAGATGACATACTGGTTCTTTTCAGACAGGAGAACGAGGAGAGCATTCACCAGCACAACGTCGTTGCGGAAAGAATTGCAACGATGGGAGAGCTCAGGAGGGAGCTATCTTATTAGCGAAAAGTATATGTCCTCCAATCTCGGCGTATCGACTTCGATCTTGATGATCCTACCTTTTGGAACGATCTCCTTCAAAAATTCGTTCAAAGCGTCGACGTCATTCGTAGCGAACGTTTTCTCAACACCATCAAGCTTGTAATGGAGAACGTATCTCTGCATACCCTTCAACTCCTCGAGATCTCCGTAGTATAGAATCCTTCCGTCCTTCATTATCGCGATCTTGTCGCACACGAACTCGACGTAGTAGAGGTTGTGGGCCGAAAAGAGAATAGCCTTGTCCTTAAGACCTTTCATGAACTCCGCTATGAAGAGGGATGTTGAAGGATCGAGACCGCCTATGGGCTCGTCGTATATCAGGTAATCGGGATCGTGTATCAACGATCGCGCAATCGACAGCTTCCTCTTCATACCCTTTGAGAACTCGGATATCCTTTTGTTTGGAATCTTAAGGGAACTTATCAGTTCCTCAGCTCTTCTCTCCGCTTTCCTTTTCTCGACACCGTAAAGTGAGGCGAAGAACATGAGATATTCGAAGGCGTTCATGTCTTCGTAGAGTGAATCCACTTCGGGAACGTATCCGATGTTCTTCTTCAGCCTGCTCTTATTCTTTAAAAAATCCATACCGTCGTATTCGACCTTCCCAGAGTCAGGCTTGAGCAGTCCGACCAGTATCTTTATTGTAGTAGATTTCCCGGCTCCGTTTTCGCCTATTAGTCCTAAGATCTCCCCTCTTTTTATCTCGAAGCCGATCCCTTTCAAGGCTAAGAAATCCCCGTATCTCTTGACGAGGTTTTCGACTACGAGCATCGTATATGGGTCGACAGGATTATATATATCGCTTATTCCATACTCATTATAATGCTCAGGATAGCTCTGCTTGAGTTGAGAGCGAAAAGGAATTGGTCTAAGAGGTTTGCGGTATCATTGGCACTCCTTTCAGTTTTCGCAATCGTCGTATCCGTTCATTCGGTGCTGAGTGGTGTAAAGATAGATAGGGGAATCTACTCGATCAACGTCAAAATCGATGATCCGAAGTTCGTCAAGTCCGGGAATCCCGACATAACGATATACAACGGGATGATCGTCGTTAAAGGCGATCTTAAGTCTCTATCCGCTTACGACGAATTCAGGAATTACCTTAGAAGGGTTTACGATGAATGGGTAAGCGAGAGATACGGTAGCTCGGCTTTTCCGGTCTTAATTCGGATCGTTAGAATTCCCACGAAGGTTGAATTTGGCGGGGTAACCGCCGGAAAGCTGAAGGAGATCGCAAAAATCGTCAAAAAAGAAGAAAAAGCACCGAAAAAAATTGAGCAGAAAGAGGAAAGAAGAGAAATCAGCCCCGAGTTAATAAGAGGAGGAAAAGAGCTTAAAGCGGGCAATACTAAAGTAGAATCGAACTTTTTAACACCTGATGAGTTGAAACCTCCGAGTCTGTTGGTTAAGCTAATCTATGCGTTCAGCTTCGTAATTCCGATGTATTTCGTAATTCAGGTTTACTCGTCTTCGGCGATAGAGGACAAGATCAAGGGGAGATTTGAACTCCTGTTCGTTGCCGAGGATGAGTGGAAGGTAATCGTTGGAAAGATGCTACCCTACATCGTTTTGTCCGTAACATTAACGATCGCCATCATGATCGCTCTCGGAAAAAGCTTAGAGGGAATCGTATTTTTGATCCCGGTAATCTTATTTTTGATGGCATTAAGCACGTTCACGGCTATGATTTCGAGAAGCTACAAGGAGATGACGTTTTTGACGATAATGATCTCGATATTCATCACGACTTACCTCTTCATTCCAGCCGTCTTCACGGCGATACCGATGAGCAGGATATCCCCGATAACGTTACTCCTCATATTCTTCGAATGCGGAAGTGTTAATATAAAGGAATATATAATTTCAACGTTGCAATTTTATTTAATGTCTCTTGTTCTCATCTATCTTTCTCTGAACTCTCTTGAGATCATGCACTCCCAAGCCAATCCAATAGAAAAGATCGTTGAAATCTCAGCGGGAGTTGTTAAGAGTTATCCGGCTGTATTCTTAGCATCTCTTCTCTCGATACCCTTCGTGTTCGTAATAGAGTTCTTCACCCTCTCAATAATATTCGCAATAAAGTTCGCGTTCGTAATCGTGATTTTGCTGATAGCTGTGATCGAAGAGTTCTTCAAAGGTCTTTTCGTATATTCGGCATTCAAAAACGGATTAAATCCATACGTTTCGGCGTTTTTATCGGCTGTCGGATTTCTAATAGGCGAGAAGATCGTTCTGTTTTCCTTCGTTCCAATCAAGTTCGTCGAGTTGATTCCCGTCCCCCTAATGGCTCACTTGATAGCATCTCTCCTGTTCGTTGCTACGCTGAGGTTCGGGTTTAGAAGGGCGTTGCTGGCTTCGTCCTCTTTCCATGCGTTATACGACGGGGTGATCCTGTGGAGTCTGTTAAGATAGCCCTGAAGGACTTAAGAAGTATTAAAAAGGAGAAGACGATACTGGTCGTTATACTACTTCTGTTCTTCGTAGCTTCGTTTTCGTCTTTAATCATCGTTGGTCTTACGTTTCTGTATTCACCGGTTGGCTATGCAACGGCAAAAATTGGATTGGTAGGAAATGCACCCATATTTTCGTCGTTGGTTCATCCGATCCGATACGATTCGCTCGAACAAGCTATTAAAGATCTCGTGAACGGTAAGATAGATGCCGTCGTCGTCTTTAATGAGAACGTTACCGGAACGAACTTCGTCACGATATATCTGCCCAAAGAGGACGTCAAATCTATCAAAGCAACGCTGTATCTAAGAAAGAAGCTAATGGAATACCAAGACATTCTCAGAAAACTCAGGGGGATTCCGACGCTCAATTTGAAGGTTTACGAAGATGGAAAGGAGATAGAAGTTCCGGAAGGCTTCTCTCTTCGTTTCAGATTCATATACGTTATGCTGATACCTCTGCTCGCGGTAACGACTGCTGTAATATCTTCGGCGTTCATAATAGATTCGTTATGCGAGGAGATCGAAACAAAGACTTTGGATGTTCTACTTTCGGTGGTCGATCTTGGAGACGTCATCGTCGGCAAGTTCCTTGCGTCTTTTATCCTATCCGTTTTTCTTACGGTATTCTGGATGGTAATGCTTGCGGTGAACGGTATAGAGATCCACAATTCCGCTTTGGCTATGGCAACATCGTTGTCGATCTGCCTTGTTATGATCGCGCTGTCTCTGGCAATTTCGGCGTTTACGATTAACAGAGAGAAGTCCCAGTTTGTATTTTCGATCGTTGCCGTGTCGGTCATCATGCTCATGTTTTCAACGCCTATTTCACCCGTGGGTCTTCTCGTAAGATTATCCGCCGGATCGAGTTTCAACTTCATCGAGCCGATAGTCTACCTTGCGGTGTCGGCTTCGGCGGTGTTGTCATCCCTCTTCACAGCCGAAAAACGCTTAAACAAATCGATCGGTTTGGAAATATGAAAGCGGTTATCATAATGGGTTCGAAGTCCGATTTGGAGTTCGCAAAGAAGATTGCGGAGAAGTTGGAGTATTTCGGAGTAGAATACGAAATGAGGGTGGCTTCGGCACACAAAACACCGGAAAGGTTGCTTGAGATTCTAAAGGAGTATGATAGGGTCGTTTTCGTTACGGTTGCCGGCAGAAGCAACGCCTTGAGCGGATTCGTAGATGCAAATACTTCGAATCCGGTAATAGCATGTCCTCCTTACAGCGATAAGTTCGGAGGAGCAGACGTGTTCTCATCTCTTAGAATGCCCTCTGGTGTTGCTCCGATGGTGATCTTAGAGCCGGAGAACGCCGCTTTGGCTGTTGCAAAGATCGTAGCGCTTTACGATGAAAAAGTTCGAAGGAAGGTCGAGGAATATCAGAAGATAAAGAAGGAAGAGGTCGTGAAGGCTGACGAGGAGTTGAGGAAGCATGGAGGTCGAAGTTAAGTTTAAAGCCGACAGAAGTGTTGAGGAGAAAATCAAAGAGATCGTGAAGTTCGTGTGCGAGAAGGTTGAGGAGGATCTATACTTTAACTCTCCCGCTAGAGATTTCTGGGAAAGCGACGAAGCCTTGAGAATTAGAAGAGATGGGGAGGGTGTGAAGATAACGTATAAAGGTCCGAAGATCGATAAAGAAACGAAGACGAGAGATGAAATCGAAATCGAGGTTGACGACTACGACAAAGCAGTTGAGTTGCTGAACAGACTCGGATTCAGAACTGTTAGAAGGGTTGTGAAGAGGAGAAAGATATACAGCATCGAAGACGTTACGATCTGCTTTGACGACGTCGAGGGTTTGGGAACGTTCGTTGAAATAGAAGTCAAGTCGGATGACTTGGAGTCGGCAAAGCGCAAGGTCTTTGAGGTTGCAAAGCTCTTGGGATTCGACCCTTCAAGCTCGATAAGGGAATCCTACTTGGAACTGCTTGAGGAATCAGAATAGCTCAATCGATATACTTCGATTTCAGTAACTTGACGTTAACGAGCAATCCGACGAAGATGTTCGTGTAATACGTTATGAACCTCCAGATAGCAACGAGAACTCCCAAAACAGCCTGAGGAACGAACTTCGAGTATAGATAGACCATCCCGGCTTCCGCAATTCCACTGCTTCCGGGTGTGAGCGGGATGAGGGAGATGATGACGAGTATGAACTGAGCCGTAATCGAAAGTAAAAAAGCCGGATTCTGATTTAAAGCCAAGAGGATGATGGACGGAACCAAGAATTCCGGAAACCAGATTAAGGCAGTATAAAGGATTGACAGGGCGATCTTATCAGCCGGATTTTTCAGCATGTCAACGAGGGCGTTTCTGAACATCAAGGACTCTTCTTTAACTCTATTAGCTATTTTAACGGCTTTTTCCTCTCCGAACCTCTTCAGCTTCGAGTAAAGCCAGTTCGAAAGTTTGGTGATATTTCTTTCATCCTTTACGATTAGATACAGAAAGAGCAAAAAGCCGATCAGGCATACGGTAAATATCGCTCCAACCTCGAAGCCGAACTTCGTTGCGAAGCCCGAGATGATGAGGAAAAATATAAGTGCTACGGCGAAGAATATGGCATCCAACAGTCTTTCGGCTAAAACGACTGCCGTTGCAGAGCCGAGCGGTATTCTGTCGGAGAGCATCTTAATTCTCAGCGGTTCTCCTCCGGCTGAAGACGGCGTTATCGCGGCTAAGAATGTGCTCGCGATTGAGATCTCCAACGCGTATCCCAAAGGTATGTCCGCTTTGAGTAAAGATGTCAGCTGTTTAAGCCTTACTCCCCAAAAGAACCAAAACAAAGAGTGCATGAACAAGGCTAAAACTAAAAACCGCCAATCCGCTTGAAATATGATCTTCCAAGTTACCTTCGTTTCCGTAAGCTTGAAGATTACGACAATAGTAATTACGCTTACAATCAGACCGATAAGCATCGGTTTCACTGTGGAACTCTTTTTATCGGACTCCATTCGATTCCTCTCCCCTTAACGTATTTCGCCACGGCGCATATTGCGGAATACTGCAACAGCACGGTATGAATCAGTAAGCCGAAAGTTACTAAAACTTTTTTAAAGCTTCTGAATTTGTAGAAAAGGAGAGGCGGAGCTAAAATCAGAAAGGGTATCAGCAGAATTATCGCGTATGTTAACGTTAGGGCGGAAGTCCAAGAGAGTATAAATCCCCAGTTTTTCGTAGCTCTTACGCACTTCCAGTATCTCCACAGTTGCAATCCGCCGTAATACCACCTCTTCCTCTGACTTACAAGATCTTTCCAGCTCAGAGGAGCTTGTTCGTATACCCTCGTTTCCTCAACCAAGATTGCCCTATAGCCCATGCAGTGCATCCTCGTTGCGAAATCCGCATCTTCCGTTATCGCATCCTCGTTCAGCCTATACTTCATAAGATATTCAGCCCTAAGAACGCCTATGAGCCCGTTGAACTGCCTGAACCTCGACTTCTTCAGAAGGAAGTTTATTAAGTAGTATTCGGCTTCAACCGTTTGAGATACGAGATTTACCGGATTCGAGATGTATCTTCGCGAGGACGCGATGTAGGCTTTTTCATCCCGCTCAAGGGCTTCAACGCACTTGACGATGAAGTTTCTTTCGGGACGAGAATCCACATCGAATATCGCTATGTAATCCGGGTTGAAATCTCTAAGATAATCCAAGGCATCGTTTATTGCCCCTGCTCTCTTACCCCTCGTCGTATTCCTCTCCAAAACTTCGACGCCCAACTCCCTAAGCTTTTCGCACCTCTCATCCTTCGGGCTATTTTTATCGACAACGTAAACGATCTTGAACTCAAAGCTATCGTAATCCAAAGATAGAAGGTGTTTTGCGGAATTTAGAAGGATTTCCAAAGGCTCGAAGGGGGAAACCGGCACGACAACGGCGATTTTACTCATAAACCACCCTTTTCATACTTTCCATAACATCCAAAAGCTTCTTTTCGAAGTTTACGGCATCATTTAGCAGTTCCTTCAGCCCGAACTCCTCGATTTCATCCTTCATTTCGGGATGGGAGTTTATGAAGTCCTCCAAGCACGTGATTATCGATCTTATATCTCCGTAAGCTTCGTTCAGCAGAGCCAACATCAGCATGACCCTCGACTTCCGATCGAACATTACCTACACCTCCTAAGCCGTGGCTTTCTTCCAGAAGGAAGGGTAAGTCCCCCTCTCCATAATTACTCTTGTTACATCTACAACTATCCCGCTTCTGACCTTCAGCATGTCTTCCGCATCCATGAGGGCTTTACCCAACGCGACGAGTTCGTTCTTCAAAGTGAATATCGCAACCAAGCCGTCTTTCTTAACCGTCTTTTCGATGTATAGAACTCCCTTAGCGGTCAAATCCGCTCCGTGGCAGATCGCATCGACTGCGGTATCTTTGATCACGATCTTCGGAACGTTTACCACAGCGAGCTCCATGGGCTTTATTATCTGCCTCAGATACTTCTCCTCTCCTTCTTCTTTCCAGAAGATGTAGGCGTCAAGCAGATCGTGCAAAGTGTAGCACATTCTCTCGTCGAATATTCCGGTTCTCGTCCTCCTCAACTCTTGCATGTGTGCTCCGCAACCCAAAACCTCGCCTATATCGGTGCAGAGCTTTCTGATGTATGTTCCAGCTTCCGTTGTAACCTTGAAAAGGACATCCCTGCCTTCTATTTCGAGTATCTCTATCTTGTAGATCGTCCTAACCCTCAGCCTCTTCTTAACGGCTGATTTCAGAGGCGGTCTCTGGTATATCTTGCCTTCGAATAGCTTCAGAACCCGCTCGATCTCCTCCTTCCTTACATCTCCGTGCAACCTCATTAAGCAGACGTATTCCTTCTCCGAACCCTGCAGAATTCTGACCAACTTCGTTGCGTCTTCGATCATTATTGGCAGAACCCCCGTTACCCTCGGATCCAGAGTTCCCGTGTGCCCGGTTTTTTGAACGTTTAGAATCCTCCTAACCCAGACGACTACTTCGTGACTGCTCGGACCCATCGGTTTGTCTATAACGACGAATCCCTTCCGAATATACTCTTCCATGGGACGGTTGAAGGGGTAACATCCGTAGCTTTCGTCTGTGGTGCCCTCTTCCTTTACGTAAAATCTTTCTTCGAAGTCCTTCTCCTTAGTTATGTCTTTAGCGAGAGTTTTCATGCTCGAAAGATCGTTCCTCGAACGATTTAAAAATTGTGTGCAAATCGGATTCTCAAGCAACTCTCGTCTTACTCAAAACGACTTCGAACTCGTCTTTCGAAGGATTGACGTCTTCCAAAATCGTATACCTCTTCCTTCGGATGTTCTTTGCGAACATCAGGGCTTCAAGCACCTGCTCTCTTGTGAGTCCGATCTCCTTAGCCGTCGTCGGAGCCTGTATCTTATCGAGGGACATCTTTATGAGCTCCCAGTCGCCTTCGCCGTAGTATTTTTCGTGCAGATATTCCATGATAATTGTCCCGATTCCAACTTGCTCGCCGTGCGTTCCGTTTCCGTAGCCTAAGATGTCCAAGGCGTGGCTGAACTTATGCTCAGAACCGCTCGCGGGTCTGCTACTCTTAACAAGTGATATCGCAACCCCACTCAAAATCAAACCTCTAACCAGCATCTCCAAATGGTTTCTTAGATCCAACTTCTCAGCGCTCGTAAGCATGAAGTTCGCCGGCATTATAGCCATGCTCGCCGCAACTTCGTTGAACTCCTCCCCAATCTTATCCCTCGCAAGCTTCCAGTCCTTAACCGCAACGACGTTCGAAATCAGATCGCCGTAGCCGGAGCGTAGCAACCTGATTGGACAGTGCCTTAGGATCGTTAAATCGGCCAAGACGGCTGTAGGGGGATCTACGAGTATCGATACCGCCTTTCCGTTCTCCTTAAAGCTCGCAACTGGCGATGCTATGCCGTCGTGCGAAGCCGTCGTGGGTATGCTCACGAATGGAACGTTCAGTTCGGAAGCCACAACCTTGGCAACGTCCAAAACCTTTCCGCCGCCTATTCCGATAACGCCGTCAACATCAGCGTATCCTATCGAAACGACGATGTTCTTCGCAACCTCCATACTCGAAGACTTAACAAAAAATTTGTTCGATACGAAATTGGATATCTTTTCCTCGATCTTCCTTCCGGCAACTTCGTAAGACCTCTCTCCGGTGATGAGTATTGCTGAAGAAATCTGAAGTCTGTTCAGAACGCCCGCTATCCTTTTCCTCGCGCTCTCGCTTATCTCAACTATCAGCGGTATTTCGACGCTCCTGCTGAACTTCATAGCCCCAATTCAACTGCGATCTTCCTAAGCCTCTCGATCCTTTTCTCAACGGGCGGATGTGTCGAGAAGAGCGAGGCTATGGTTTCTCCGCTTATGGCTGGAATTATGAAGAAAGCGTTTAGTCCTTCTAATTCCTTCTTATACTCTGGATCTATGAGATCCATCCTTCCGCTTATCTTTGCCAAAGCCGAAATCAATGCCTGAGGCTTCCTCGTAAGTATCGCACTTCCGGCATCGGCGGCGAACTCTCTGTATCTGCTCAACGCGAGCATTAGCAATGTGCTGATCAGCCAGACGATCATCGATATTAGGAACAGGGCTATGCCTACTGCCGCACCGTTATCCCTTCTGTCGTCCCCGAACAATCCCATGAACATCGCGTATCTGGCTACGAACCATGCAACGGTTGCTATGAAGCTTGCGATGGTCATTATCGCAACATCCCTGTTCTTGATGTGGCTGAGCTCGTGCCCCAAAACTGCCTCTATCTCATCCCAGTTCAGGGTTTTGAGCAATCCGGTGGTTACCGCAACAACGGCACTTTTCGGACTTCTACCGGTTGCGAAGGCGTTTGGGACGGGTGTGTCAACTATTGCGATCTTAGGCATGGGCAGATTTGCCCTCTGGCAGAGTTTTCTTACTATGGCATACAATTCCGGAGCTTCGTGCTCGTCAACTATCCTTGCTCCGGTGCTAAGCAGAACTATCTTGTCCGAGAAGTAGAACTGTATGAACAGCAGAACGCCCGCTATGGTCATTATGTATATCAGCGGAAATCCCAGAATATACAGTAGCGTTATGAATCCGATGTATATTACCGCCAGCAGGAACATCGTTACGAGCATCCTTACCGTAAGACCCCAATCCCTTATCCAAGTCATCGTTTAGAAATTTACCGGCGGATATATAAAGCCTTTCAGACGAGTTCTTTGGGTATCACGTAAACGGAATCGTTGTATTCAACCACGAATACCGTATCTCCGGGCTTGAGATCGATCTTAGGTTTGACGGCCTGAACCACCTCTTGCGTAATCGGATGAAGAACTTCCACAACGAACTCGTCACAGTTCACAACGATGCTTTCCCTTACCTCCCTCTTTCTCGCTATCAGCTTGGGGTTTCTGAGGTTCACAGTTTCTCCGCTGTCGAGTGAAACGGCTTTACCCAACTTTTGACTCGTAACAACGCAGATTTTGCCGTTTTCTTCAACAACGTCTCCCTTTCTATAAGCCGGCAACCTAACGGCGTAAGTAAATCTGTAAACATCCTGTCCGTCCCTCCTCGTGTGTATCTTCTTGCTTTCGATTATCTTGCCACCAAGCTCATCCGCTATGAGCCTCGAAATCTTCTTGCCTATGTTTCTGTCGCCGAAGTAGTAGTCTATTCCCTCCCTCCTCTCAACGATCTTGCTTATGAAAGCTTTCTGATTCTCCCTCTCTCTTTCGAGCACCCTCTCGATTATTCCTCTAACCACTTCCAATTCTTCCTCGCTGATCTCCCTACTATCGGCTCTTATCTGCACTATGGATTCGTAGTAGCCACCCGCCTCTCTGCTACACCTCTTGCAGACCTCCCTTCTTACTCTAACTTCTACAACCTTCTCAACACTTATGAATTCCCCGTCAAGCGAACCTTCGAGTCTTACAACGTATTTACCTACTTCCCCTCTTGCAAGCGGTGATATGAAAACGTCTTCCACCTCAAATTCGGGGATAACCCTGAGAGAGTTATAAACGGCCTCTACAAGAGCGTCTTCAAACGGAATGTCTTTCCACCTTCCTCTTATTTTGAAGAACTCGCACCTCGGGCACTTTACGAGTTCGATGATGTCGTCTAACCGGAACACCTCTCTCCTCTCCGCATAGCACTCCGGACACATCTCCAAGCTTCCTTCCATAGGCTTCCCGCACACCGGACATCTCTTCATTGCAAAAATCAACTTGCGAACGCTAATATATAAATGTAGTGCCAAAGTTTTTATAATTTGAAGCATAATATTATACATGGCTCTGTTCGACTGGGGAACTTACAACGGTAAGTGGAAGTTGCATATTGCTGAGCTTTTGGGAATGAGGCTAACCGAAATTCCGCCTTACGATTTCACGAGAAGGAGATACGTTGAGGAGTATTTCAGGGAATACGGAGAGCTTGCGAAGGTGTTCAACACGATCACCGCTCACTCCCCATATTACAGCACGGTTTCGGAAGACGAGGAGACGCTTGAGAGAGCGAGGAAGGGACTAATTGCGGCCGCGAAAAAAGCTGAAATGGCTGGAGCCGAAGTTTTTAACCTACACTTGGGCGGGAAGCTCGACGACATCGGCAAGACCGTAGAGATGTCAGCCGAAACCATCAAGATGATCTTGGACAATACTGAAAAGATCAGGATCTCTCTCGAAACGACGTATTCGAGATACCTCTTGGGTTCGATAGACGAAATCAAGGCGATCATGGAGACTTTGAATTCGAACAGGGTTATCATTTCGCTACAGCTTGAGAACGACTGGATGAGGGAAAAGAACGTTTACAGGACAGGTTTATTCCACAAAGCTTCTGAAGAGACGGATGAGGCTTTCTGGATGAAGTTGCTGAAGAAAGCTCTGGATCTCTGTCCCGATTATCTTTCTCTGAGGTTCTCCCAGATCACCGGAGTCAAGCTGAGAGGTATCGTTGTAAAGAAGAGAGTTCCGCTTGGAATGGGCTATCCGAAGCTTGAGACGTTAACCTCAGCGCTCGCGAAGTTCATAGTTCGGGAGATATACGACGAAGATCTGCCGACGAAGATCCACTTGATATACACCGGAATTCCGGATACGAAATACAGAGACAGCGTTCAACTCTACTCAAGTGTGGCGAGGGAACTCGTTCCGCTCATAGAAAGATGATCGAGCTCAGACCTTACCAGAAGGAAGCGGTCGAGCATGCTTTAAAGCACGGAAGATCGGTCTTAGTCCTTCCGACCGGAACTGGCAAAACGATAATAGGTGCCTTTTTTCTAAAAAATCTTTTTAGAAGGGGTCTGATTAAGAAAGCCTTGGTTTTGGTTCCGACCCGAATTTTGGTTGAACAGACACACAAGGTTTACTCAAAATTGGGAATAGATTCGGAGATGATCTACGGAATACATCCGAAGGAGAAGAGGGAAGAAATGTGGAAAAGAGCGAAGGTTGCCATTTCTACGCCGGAAACCGTTTACAGCGATTTGGAGCTTGTGAAGGTCGACGCGGTAGTTGTAGATGAGTGTCATCATGCCGTAGGTGATGACGCATACGCTAAGGTTCTGAAGGAGCTCGAATGCGATTACAAGTTGGGTTTGTCCGCATACATTCCGAAGAGAAGAAGGAGCGAGATCGAACGTCTGATCGGAAAGGTTAGGGAGTGGTCTACTAAGGAAGTAAAGCCGTTCATCGCCGAGTGGATTGCGGAGGTTTTCGAAACGCCGTTCAGCAGGAGGGAGATGGAAGTTTACGATGAGATAGATAGGAGAAGGAACGTTGCAAGGAAAAGCGAGAAGCTAATATACACCTCCGCTCTGAAATTCTTCGCTAAAGACTGTGCTTTAGCCTTAAAGGAGAGCCTGAGCAGGAAGAACAAGCTTTCGAAGCTGTTGGAAGATCTTAAAAACGACATCCTTAAGCTTAGAGATCTGCATAAGCTGAGATACCTTTTCAGAGCTTTGGAGCTATACGAAGGATTCAGCAAATCCATAGTTTTCGTTGAAAGAGTTGTGGTTGCAAAAAAACTTGCGGAAATTCTGAAGGAGAAAACGGATTACAGAGTTGCTTTGATAATTGGAAGGCAGAGGGAGAAGATGAGGAGTATGCTCGAAGAAGCAAAGATGGCTGATGTAATAGTATCGACCTCAGCCGGCGAGGAGGGAGTGGATCTCCCCACTGCTGATCTGCTGATAAACTGGTCGAACACATCGAGTCCGCTCAGGTTCATTCAGAGGCACGGAAGGATAATGAGAAAAGCGGGAAGGGACGTGAAGTTCGTCGTTTACCTCGTTACTCCCGACACGATCGATACTGACGATTTGATAGCTTCTATAGATCAGGCGAAGAAGATAATCGACATAAACATCGATAGAGACGTTTTGGAAGAGCTCTGGAGGAAATCGAGGAGGCACAAGATAGTGGAAGAGCTAAGCACACCGATGCCGGCTGAGTGGATTGAGGAAATTACCGGCAGAACTCGGAGCGAGGTCAGATTTGCCCTGAAGAAATCGGCAGAGGAGGGAGAGTTGATATACATATACACACACCTCGGCAAAACCTACGTCAGAAAGGACTGCATCGATAAGCTTGAGCAGTTCAAAGAGTTCCTAAATCCAAAACACGTCGGAAAGGTAAAGATCAAGCTCAACGGAAGAACAAAGAATATTATCGGCGATTACAAAAAACTTAAAGAAGAGTTGAGCAAATTTTTACCACTTCCGAAGCTTGAAATAACCGTAATCAAGAAATCCGGCGAAATTGAAGAATACGACTTTAAGAGCTACAACTTTCCGATAGACAAACCGGAAGTTTTAGAAGTCGTTCTGAAGAACGCTCTCTCTTAGTTATCTTCCGCTCCTTCAGCGGATACTAAAAAACCGAATTTAACCGCCGTCCGTTCCCCAAACTCCTTAAATCGGTTAGTAACACCTTTGAGTGTTGCCTGAAACTATTTTCCTATTTCAACGAATTCTATCTTAAGTGCATTTCGAAACGTCATCAACCGAAAGTAATTTTTAATCTATACAGTTACACCGTTACTATGAAGATCGTCATAATGGCTGGCGGCTACGCGACGAGGCTTTGGCCGATCACGAAGACTAAAGCTAAGCCCCTACTACCGATAGGTAAGAGGAGAATCATCGACCACATCTACGAGAAGGTTTCGAAATTTAAAGTTCCTATTTACGTTTCTACGAATAAGAGGTTCGAAGACGATTTCAGACGTTGGGCTGAGGATAAGGATGTCGAGCTCATAGTGGAGCATACGACTAAGGAGGAGGAGAAGTTAGGTGCAGTTAGGGCTTTAGCCGAAGTTGCGAAGATGATAGATGACGATCTGCTCGTCGTAGCAGGAGACAACCTGTTCTCATTCGATTTGGACGGCTTCGTTGAATATTACAGGGAGAGGGGAAAGACTGTCGTCGCTTTATACGACGTAGGCGATTACGAGCTTGCTAAGAGATACGGTGTCGCGGACATCGACGGGGAGAGGGTCGTAAAGTTTTACGAGAAGCCCGAGAAGCCGAAATCGACTTTGGTCGGAATCGGAATCTACGCTCTTCCGCACGAAGCTATCGATCTTTTGCAGGAGTATGTTAGAACCAACGAGAAGTCGGACAACTTGGGAGATTTCATAGGCTGGCTTTGCGAAAGGGTTGAGGTTTACGGTTATCCGTTCGGCAACGGGATATGGTATGACGTCGGGAATCCCGACTCCTACATAGAGGCGTTCAAGTTCTATATGGACGAATACATATCAGAAAACGTGAAGATCGACAAAGCTTCGAAGATAATTCCGCCGGTCGTTATAGAGGAGGGCGTCGAAATAAGGGGAAGATCCATCGTCGGTCCCTACGCATACATAGGAAAGAACTGCATCATTGAAAGTTCCGACGTGAGCGATTCGGTCATCTTCGATAGGGTTATTCTAAGGAGAACGAGGATCTGGAGGAGTATAATCGATGAAGATTGCGAAATAAGAAACCTCGAACTTAGCGGCTCAATAATCGGAGGACATGCGAAGATTCAGAGAGGTGACTGACCTATTTAGCTCCTAAATTAAATTCTTCGTGAATAACCTTCACGGCTTTTCGTCCGTTTTCCTTCGCTACGGCAAAGGAGACGTTGTATTCCGAACAACTCTGGCTTATCATAATTACGTTGATTCCGTTCCTGCCCAGAGCGGAGAAGATCCTTCCCGCCACTCCCGGAGTTCCAGCCATCCCCGCTCCAACTGCGCTTACCACAGCAACGTCGTCTTTCTTCGAAATCTTGGATACTCCGTTGTTTAAGCCAGAAAGAGCCTTCATAGCTTTGTTTATGTCAGCCTTGTCGACGACTATCGACAGATTGAGCTCCGAAGAGCTTTGGGCGACCATTATAACGTTAACCTTGGCTTTCGCGAGCCTTCTGAATACCTCGGACATTATCTCCGCAAAATCGAATCCCGCTCCGCTGATGTTTATTATTCCAGCCCTTTCAACCAAACTTATAGCCTTAACTATTTCCTTCGTCGACTTGGTTTCCTCCTTAATTACCGTTCCGTTCGCGTCGGGATTGAAAGTGTTCTTTATCCTCACCGGAATCTTCTTCGCCATAACCGGCTCCAAGGCGCGAGGATGCAAGATCTTTGCACCGAAATGCGATAGCTCCATAGCCTCCTGATACGATATCTCCGGAATCACCCTCGCTTCAGGCACTATCTTCGGATCGGTTGTCATGACGCCGTCAACTTCCTTCCAAAGCCAAACCTCATCGGCATCCAATGCTGCTGCTATTAGCGTTGCGGTGAGGTCACTACCTCCCCTCCCGAGGGTCGTGATTACCCCGTCTTCGGTCGTTCCTATGAATCCCGTAACGACGGGAACGGTCTTCTTTATCGCTATTAACGGTTCGAGTCTGTTCCTTATAATCTCGTAAGATTCCGGCAAAGGCTTAGCCCTTCCGAAGTTGTTGTCGGTGATTATTCCGGCATCTCCCCCGGTTAAGGCAACTGAATCTACGCCTACGGAAAGCAGGGAAGCTGAAAATATGGGAGCGAGCAATCTCTCGCCGAAGGAAAGTATGTAATCCTCACTCCTCTTGGTGAGCTCGCCCAAGTAGCTGATGCCCGTCAAAACCTTCTCAAGCTCGTCAACGAGGTTGTCTATCGTCGATAGCACCTTCGACTTGATGTTCTTGTTTTTGACAGCCACCTCGACAGCTTCGTAGTGCCTCTTAGCCAAATCGGCAATGAACGATTTTATAAAACCCAATGAGCGTTCATAACAGCACTTATACGCCGCGTTAGCCAGAGAATCGGTAACACCGGACATAGCGGAAACTACGACAACGATCTCATTATCCTTGGCGAACCTCTTAACCAGATTAGCGCAATGAAGAATGTTTTTACCATCCTTCACACTTACGCCGCCGAATTTCATAACCACCCTCATGCCCGAACTCGTCGAATGTCTATGAATATAAATGTTAGGATATATCAATCCTCTTCGAGTTCTTCCGAAATATCCTTCAAAACCTCCGGATTAACACAAACTTCGAAGATCCTCGTTCTGTAATATTTCCTCACTATCATCCTCTCCTCGTCCAATTCCGTCCTGTATTCAAGAAAACCCATTCTGACGAGTTTTCGTAAATGGGATATTAGGAGGGGTTTCGATAGTTTGAGCTTCTCCCTCAGTTCTCTGCTCGTTCTCTCTTTGGATAAGCATAGAGCGAGTATTTTGAGTCTAATCGGATTCGCGAGAACCTTCAAAAGTTCTGCGAGGTTATCGGCAAGATCGGTTTTGTCGCCGTTCATGTTATTCCTTGAGTTCCTTTCTGAGCTCCTCTATTTCCTTCCTGAGCATCTTAATTTCCTGAAGCAACTCCCGCATCGTTTCATCGAAGTATTTCGATCTTTCGGGCGTCTGCCGTAAAAGATCCGCCATTAACCGGTATCTCCAAAACTTCAACAGTATGCCCGCTACGATAACGAGGGCAATCAGTATCCATACCAACCATCCTATGGCCTCCACTCCCGGTAACGGCGGAATCACGCCGATCACCCCTAAATTTTTCAACCGCCCAAATTCGAGCCGAGCAACCGATCAGGTATCATTTTTGTTATACGGGTAAAAGTTTGTTTACCTACTATATAAAAATACCGCTTAAGCTCATATTTCAAACATAGGGGAGGATTAGAAATGCCGCCGCCGGTGAGGAGGTTCAAACCGCTCGACTTTGGAGCTCTCGATAAGGCGATAAGAACGGCTACGGAAGCCTATCGGTTCTTTACTGCGGGTGTTCCGATAATCAAAATGGGAGCGGGTGGAGAGGTTCACGTCGACGTTCCGGTTATGTATATGGACTTCGCCGTGGACAGAATCCACTACGATCCGCATGCCGATGCTCCATCTCCTAAGGGTAGACCGGTAAGGGCTCGTGCGGAAGTAGATTCGCAAAAGGTTCGGGAGGCTGTTGAGAGAGTTTTGAAGGAAGCCGACGTCATCGAAGCCGCCGAATTCAGAGAGCCCGAGGATGCTTGGGTCATCCCCGTTGCTTGGAACAAGATCATCATCATGCACATAAAGGTTTCCGAAAACGGAGAGGAGATAATACCGGACTACGGACTCACGGACGAGGTGAGGAGGTATATCAAGTAAAGCGGCAGAATTTTGGCAGATCATAAAGAGAGAATGGTTTCTG
>JALVJV010000012.1 GCA_027028145.1 Archaeoglobaceae archaeon
CCAGAGACCGGCGAGTGGGAGCTCCAGAAGGTTCCATACATCCAGATCGTCGACTGGCAACTCTAAATTTTTCTTTATTTTTATACGTAATATTATCAAATATTTATATAAAATTGAATTATTTTAGTATCTAAAATTCACCGTCTGCTTGCCGTGAGATAAATGGAAATGTTTTTAAACTTCCTAAAATTATCCCAAAATGCTTAAGGGAGGGTTATTATGGAAGCTGACATCTTAGTTATCGGCGGTGGTATTTCTGGATTAACAGCTGCAATTGAAGCAGCGGAGACAGGATACAGCGTCATTCTTGTAGAGAAGAATCCTTATCTCGGTGGAAGGGTTACGCAGTTGACACGATACTTCCCGAAGATCTGCCCACCATACTGCGGACTCGAAATTCTGATCAAGAGGTTACAGAACTGCAAGAACCTCAAATACATAACGATGGCCGAAGTTAAGAGCGTATCTGGGAGTGCCGGAAACTTTACGGTGAAGGTGGAGAAGAAGCCGAGGTTCGTGACAGATGCATGCACAGCCTGCGGAGCTTGCGTTGAAGTTTGCCCAGTGGAGATGCCGAATCCGTTCAACTTCGGAATGGACAAGTGCAAGGCTATATACTTCCCGCATGAGATGGCTTATCCGCCGATATACGTAATCGATGCCGAAGCTTGCAAGGGTAAGGAGTGCGCCCAGTGTGTTTCGGCGTGCAAATACAACGCAATCGATCTGGACATGAAGCCGGAGGAGATAACGATAAACGCCAAAGCCATCATCGTCGCAACCGGTTGGAATCCGTATGACAAGTCGAAGCTCACGAACCTACTGCCGGATCATCCGAACGTGATCACGAACATGATGATGGAGAGACTCGCATCGCCGAACGGTCCGACAAAGGGTAAAATAGTGAGACCTTCGGACGGAAAAGAGCCTAAGACGATCGCCTTCGTTCAGTGTGCCGGAAGTAGGGATGAGAACCACCTGCCATTCTGTTCAGCAGTGTGTTGCTTGGCATCTATGAAACACGCTCTGTATATCAGAGAGCAGATTCCCGACGCTAAGGTATACATATTCTATATAGACTTAAGAGCCTACGGAAGATATGAGGACTTCTTCCAGAAGGTTGCGAGCGACGAGAACGTTCAGTTCATAAAGGGGAAGGTCGCGAAGATAGAAGATGCCGGAAACGGCAACTTGATCGTTCACGCTGAAGACACTTCGACGGGCAAGAAGGTTAGTATGGAAGTGGAGATGGTAGTTCTTGCAACGGGAATGCAACCTTCAACGGCTGTTCAGAAGATCGAGGGATTGGAATACGACGAGTTCGGTTTCGTGGTTGAGAAGGAAGGAATAATACCGTGCGGAGTTGCGAGGAAGCCTGCCGATGTGGCAACGAGCAATCAGGATGCGACGGGAGCAGTTCTTAAGGCGATCCAAGTTATTAGGGGGTGATTTAATTGGCTGAAGAAAAGAAGGTTGCCGTTTATATCTGCAAGGGTTGTGGAATTGGCGATGCCATAGACGTTGAAAAGATTAAAGAAGCTGTAGAGAACGAGTATAAGGTTCCCGTCAAGATTCACGATGCTCTTTGCGGTAGCGATGGCGTAAATCTAATCAAGAACGACATCAGCAGTGAGGGTCTTACGGCTGTCGTCATCGCCGCTTGTTCGCCGAGAGTCAAGAAGGAGGTATTCGACTTCGGTGAGAATGTCTTCGTTGAGAGGGTGAACCTCAGAGAAGGAGTTGCTTGGACGCACGAGCCGAACGATGAGAACACACAGATGATGGCTGAGGACTACGTAAAGATGGGCGTCGTTAAAGCCCAAAAGGCTGAATTCCCAGAGCCATACATCGAGGAGACATCCAAAGATATATTGGTCGTTGGAGGTGGAGTTACAGGCTTAACTGCGGCAATCGAAATTGCAAAGGCTGGATATAACGTTTATTTAGTTGAGAAAGAGCCCGAACTCGGAGGATGGGTAAGGAAGTTTGCGAAGATACTGCCTGGTAAGCAACCGTATAGGGAGTTGAAGGATGCCTCAGCATACCTGGAGGAGAAGGTAAAGGAAGTCGAAAGCAACAGCAGAATCAAGATTTACACATCCACGAAGATCAAGTCGATCTCCGGACAGCCCGGAATGTTCGATGTAATAGTCAGCAAAAACGGTAGCGAAGAGCAGTTTAGAGTTGGTGCGATAGTGGTTGCTACTGGCTGGAAGCCTTACGATGCCTCGAAGCTTGAGAACTTGGGCTACGGCAAATTTGCAAACGTGATTACGAACATAGAACTGGAGCAGATGCTTAAGGAGGGCAAGCTCACGAGACCTTCGGACGGAAAGCCCGTAAAGAACGTCGCATTCATTCTCTGTGCTGGGCAGAGAGATCCCGAGCACATACCTTATTGCTCAACCGTATGTTGTTTGACATCACTTAAGGAAGCGTTATGCATAAGGGAGTTGGACAAGGATGCTAACGTCTACATATTCTACAGAGACATGAGAACGGTTGGAATCTACGAGGAATTCTACAAGAGGGCTCAGGAGGACGAGGGAATATTCCTAACGAAGGGTGAGGTTAAGGGGATATACGAAGACGAATACGGTGACCTTGTAGTGGAAGTTACGAACACTTTGCTCGGTGAGGATGTCAAGGTTAGGGCTGATTTGGTCGTCCTTGCAACGGGAATGCTGTCTTCGATGTATGGTCTCTACACCACAAAGGAGGAGTATCCCGAAGAAGGAGAGCCGCCGTATAAGCATATAAAGCCTGCTGTTCCCAAGGAGGTTGCGTTCGCGAACAAGGATAAGGAGTGGATTCTCAACCTCCAATACAGACAGGGTCCGGAACTGCCAACGCTTAGATACGGAATGCCCGATTCCCATTACATCTGCTTCCCATACGAGAGCAGGAGAACCGGAATATATGCGGCTGGTTGCGTAAGGGCACCGATGACCGTCAGAGATTGCGAGATCGACGCAAGAGGTGCGGCGTTGAAGGCTATCCAGTGCGTCGAGCTTGTGGCTCAGGGTAAGACCACATTCCCGAGAACCGGAGATATAGACTATCCGAACTTCTTCCTCCAGAGATGCACGCAGTGTAAGAGATGCACGGAGGAATGTCCGTTCGGAGCACTCGATGAGGATGAGAAGGGAACGCCACAGCCCAATCCGTTGAGATGCAGAAGGTGTGGAATCTGCTTCGGTGCTTGTCCGGAAAAGATCATTTCATTCAAGCAATACAGCGTTGACATGATCTCGTCGATGCTTAAGGCTGTTTCGGTGCCCGAAGGCGAGGACAAGCCGAGAATCATAGTGTTTGCATGTGAAAACGACGCCTATCCGGCGATAGACATGGCCGCAAAGAACGGGCTCAAGTTCAACCCGTTCGTCAGGATAATCCCAGTTAGATGCCTCGGTTCGGTGAACGTCGTGTTCATCGCCGACTCGCTTTCGAGAGGAATCGACGGCATACTACTGCTCGGCTGTAAGTTCGGTGAGGACTACCAGTGCCACTTCATAAGAGGTTCGGAGCTTGCGAACAGAAGGATGGAGAACGTTCAGGAGACGTTGCAGAGGCTGTTCCTCGAGCCTGAGAGAGTGAAGCTGTTGGAGGTCGAGATATCCGATTGGCCAAAGATACCCGAAATATTGGACGGATTTGTTGAGGAGATTAAGAAGATAGGTCCGAATCCATACAAGGGCTTCTAAACTCTTTATATTTTTGTGGGGTGGTAAGTATGGCGGTTGAAGCGGATCCGAAGTTCGTCAGGGAAGTGATAAAGTTAGGTGGAAAAACTCTGAAGAAGTGTATGCAGTGTGCAACGTGCTCAGTGGTCTGTCCTTTGAGCCCTGAAGATAACCCGTTTCCAAGGAAGGAGATGATCTGGGCTCAGTGGGGTCTGAAGGAGAAGCTCTTAAAGGATCCCGACGTCTGGCTGTGCCACAACTGCAACGATTGTTCGAAGTACTGTCCGAGAGATGCGAAGCCGGGAGAGGTGTTAGCGGCACTAAGAGCGAGGATGATCGCCGAATACTCATGGCCAAGCTTCATGGCTAAGATAGTTAACAATCCGGTTTACCTTCCGTTGTTCGTTTTGATACCCATAATATTGATAGGCGCCCTGATCTCCGCGTTCGGTTTGAGCATTCCAACCGGCGGAGAAATAGAATACAGCAAGTTCATTCCGATGGAATACGTCGAAGCTGGCGGTTTCATATTCGGCGGACTGGCTGTCCTAATAGCTCTCATCGGACTGTGGAGGTTCTGGAACGCTTTAACTGAGGGCGGCGGTAAGACGATAGTGCTGGAGCCTAAGGAAGGGGCGGAGCTCGAAGTAAAAGGCGGAATGTGCTTCTTGGATGCCGTCGTCTATGCTATCTGGGACATTCTCAGACACACGTGGTTCAAGATCTGTGAGGTCAACAGGAACAGATACTACGCACACATACTGATGTTCTACGGTTTCATCGCATTGGGTATCGATGCCGGAGTTGACGTCATCGCGAAGTATGTGTTTGGAATGCCACACCTTCCGCTCTGGCATCCAGCAAAGATCATAGGCAACTTAGGTGCCATTGCGCTCTTCTTGGGATGTTCATTCGCGATTTACAACAGACTCAACAATCCGGATGCGAAGGGCGGATCATACTTCGACTGGTTCTTCCTGCTGACTCTATACGCCGTTGCAATAACTGGTATAATAACTGAGCTCGCAAGACTCGCCGGCAGTGTTGCGGCATACTACCTCTACATAGTCCACCTCATAGTGATATTCATGCTGATAGCGTATGCGCCATACTCCAAGTTCGCGCACCTGGTTTACAGAGGAGTCGCAATGGCTTACGCTAAGGCAAGCGGAAGAGAGCCGGAAATACCGGTCTAATTTTTTATTTTTGCGATTTTTTAGATCGATTGTTCACTATTGTTATTTTGGAATTATAAATGGTAAATGTTATATATTGTTATTATCGATTTGCCGTTAACAAAGGTATCGGACACGGAGTAAAATTCGGAGTTAATGCGGAGGTGGGATGATGGCCGCTTGGTGGTTCTGGCCACTGTTCCTGTTTATATTTACGCTGGTGATAGGAATAATATCGCCAGTGTCCGGAGTAGGCGGAGGAGTCCTTTACGTTCCGCTGGCGACAGTGCTGACGCCGTTCAGTGTAGACTTCATAAGAGGGGCGGGACTCGTAATGGCTGTTACATCTGCGTTGTCGTCGGTTCCGTATCTTCTTAAGAAGGGTTTGGCTAACATCAGACTCTACGCAGTGATAGCACCGATAATGGTGATCACATCGGTTATAGGCAGTATAGTCGGTCTTTGGGTTTCCAACGCCCTTCCGAACGGTAAATACTACGTCAAACTACTGCTCGGAATAATAATACTTCTGGTGTTCTTCATAATGATAACTTCGAAGAGGCTGGAGTTTCCGGAAGTTAGGGATGAGGACGTCGACAGCTGGTCGAGAAAGCTTGGAATAGTCGGTGAATGGTATGAGCCGAGTTTGGACAGGATAGTTCAGTATAAGATCAAGAACCTGCCGATAGGAATGGCCATGTTCGGTGTTATCGGATTCGTCGCGGGGATGTTCGGACTCGGTGCCGGATGGGCTAACGTTCCTCTGCTTAACATAGTAATGGGCGCTCCGATAAAGGTCGCAACCGCAACGAGCATGCTTATAATAACCGCAAACGCTCCGGCAATCGGAATTTACTTGGCGAAGGGTGCCATACTTCCGGTCGTAGTCGTTCCGTCGATACTCGGAATAACCATAGGTGCCAGAATAGGAGCGAAGGTTGCCGAGATAATAAGACCGGCTTTCGTCAGATGGCTGGTAATCGGTGTTCTGTTCTTGGCTGGAGTTCTGAACATAATAAAGGGATTGGAAGGCTTAGGCTATTTGCCCCACATAATCTGAGGTGATCGATATGGCCGAGAAGATTGAGGTAGATCCGATGGCGCTGGCGTTCGCAAAAATAATGACGATATTCACAATAATCGGCATAGTTCTGATGGTTGCTCCCGCGATACTCTACTTCATGGGGCAGAACCAATACATACCACTCTCGAAGGCTATGGATTATTGGCACGAATCAACTGTTGATTTTTGGAAGGATGTTAAGGGCATAACCGTGCACGGATACGACTGGGTGTTCGAAAACCTTCAATACACCGACTGTCAGAGTATGATCGGAGTTCTGCTACTTATGATGACTCCGCTTATAAGTATGCTTGCGGCAGCGGCGAGGACGCCGAATAAAACGTATGCGATACTACTTCTGGTAGCATCAGCTGAGTTCATACTGTCCATAATACTGAAAGGAATATTCTAAAATTATTTTTTTAAACTCCGCGTCGCTCGGATTTCGGTAGATCTTAATTGCTCTAAATTCCCGAAAATACCTCCTCCCTTGCGTGGACTATTATACCCCTCTCCGTAATCTCGAACGGATGTATCTTCTTGCTGTGGTTGGTTCCCCTCATCTTTAGAATTTCCAAGCTTCTGACCCTCGTATTTTCGATCCTCGTATAGTAAAGTAGGATCGTTCCCTCCGTAACGAAGTTTTCAACACCGAATCTCGACGCCTTGTTTTCGCCTTCGACGATCTCACACGTTAGGATGGACGTCAAACCCAGAACTTCCATGGTAGTCGATATCTTAAGCAACTCGACTCTAAACTTCGCGATGTCGTTTATCGCAAAGCCTATGGATGTCGTCGAATCTACAACAGCCCTTCTGGCTCCGATCTCATCTTGAATCGTGATTACTTGGTCGAGCAATGATCTCGTGTCGAACGGTCTTATGTCGATGTATTTCTCATCCGAAGGCAGTCCTATCTTCGTAGATGTTGCGTCTACTATCGCGAGCATGTTCTCGTCTTCATACTTTTCGAGCTCCCAGCCGAAAGTCCAAGCGTGCTCTCTGATGTGTTGCGGTCTCTCTTCCGTTGCTATAAATATGCCCGGTTCGTTGTAAAGTTCAATACCGTTCACCAGGAACTGTAAAGCGAAGATGGTCTTACCACTGCCAGATGGACCCGATAACAGGTAACTTCTGTCTCTGACAAGTCCACCCTCGCATAACTCGTCAAATCCGGGAATGCCGGTAGGACATCTCTCAAGTTTTTTAACGGTCTGACTTTCCGTCATATTTCGACACCATTATGATTCTAATGAAATGTTTATTGACCCTAAAGTTTAAATTGTTTACGCATCATACATATAATCATGAGCGAGAAAATAACTGTTAGTGTTATCAAAGCGGATGTCGGTAGCGTTGCGGGGCATACCACCGTTCCGGATGAGATAAAAGCAGTCGCTAAAAAGAAGTTGGATGAAGCCAAGGACAAGGGTATTATTATCGATTTTAGGGTTTTAAACGCCGGAGACGATTTGGAGCTTATAATGACGCATAGAAAGGGTGTCGACAGCGAAGAGATCCACGGATTAGCTTGGGAAACCTTCGAGGAGTGCGCTAAGAAGGCGAAGGAGCTGAAGCTCTACGCCGCCGGTCAGGATTTACTATCCGATGCGTTCTCCGGAAACATAAGGGGACTCGGTCCGGGAGTTGCTGAGATGGAATTTACGGAGAGGAAGGGTGAACCGGTAATAGTGTTCATGATGGACAAAACTGAGCCCGGTGCCTTCAACTTGCCGATATTCAGGATGTTTGCGGATCCTTTCAACACTGCCGGGCTTGTAATCGATCCGTCGATGCATCAGGGTTTCAGGTTCGAGGTTTGGGACATCATGGAGCACAAGAAAGTTATGATGGCTACGCCAGAGGAGATGTATGACCTCCTCGCACTGATCGGAGCGAAGGGTAGGTATGTAATAAAGAGGGTTTATCCGAAGGAGGGTAGCCCGCTTCCAACCGATGAACCGGTTGCGGTTATAAGCACGGAAAAGCTTTATCAGATAGCGCACAAGTATGTAGGAAAGGACGATCCGGTTGCGGTTGTCAGAGCTCAGAGCGGTTTACCAGCAGTTGGTGAGGTTCTCGAAGCCTTCGCATTCCCGCATTTGGTCAGCGGTTGGATGAGGGGAAGTCACAATGGGCCTATAATGCCCGTTCCGTTCAGATACAGCAAGTGCACGAGATTTGATGGCCCGCCGAGATGCATAGCCGCTGGCTTCCAGCTCTGCAACGGAAAACTGATCGGGCCAGTGGATATGTTCGACGATCCGGCGTTCGAATACACGAGGATGAAGGCGATGGAGGTCTGCGACTACATGAGGAGGCACGGTCCGTTCGAGCCACACAGGTTGCCTCTGGAGGAGATGGAATACACTACACTCCCGAAGGTTTTGGATAAGCTTAAGGACAGATTCGAGAGTGTAGAATAAATTTTTCTCTTTAAATTTTCTTTTAAATGACGAATCGCTCGACATTTCGGTTGACACCGAAAGAGTAGTATATCTCTTCGCTCTTTTTCCTCACGTGAAAGAGGTAATAATGAAATTCGTAGTTCTAAATGCCGCAAAATACGGTAAACCAAACGAGAAGGCGGTAATGGGTAAGATAATGGCTGAGATGCCGGAATTAAGGAGTAAAGCTAAGGTTGTTCTTGAGCTCGTTAAGGAATGCGTAGCGGAGTTCGAATCTTTAAGCGAAGAGAAAAAGCGAGAACTAATTGAGAGATACTCCGCAGAGTTAAAACCTAAAGCGGAAAAGAAGGAACAGAAGTTGTCTCCTCTCGAAAAGGCGGAGAAGGGCAAAGTTGTGATGAGGTTTGCTCCGAACCCAAATGGCCCGCCAACCCTCGGCTCTGCGAGGGGTATCGTAGTTAACGACGAATACTGCAAGATTTACGATGGCAAGTTCATTCTGAGGTTCGATGATACGGATCCCCGCACTAAGAGACCCATGCTCGAAGCATACGAGTGGTATCTTGAGGACTGCGAATGGCTCGATGCTAAGCCGGATGAAGTAGTATACGCTTCTAAGAGAATACCCATTTACTACGAATACTGCGAGAAGTTGCTTGAGATGGAAAAAGCCTATCCCTGCTTCTGCTCGAAGGAGGAGTTCAAGAAATACAGGGATTCTGGAATAGAATGTCCTCACAGGAATACATCGGCGGAAGATGCACTCGAAATTTGGGAGAAGATGCTGAACGGAGAATTCAGGGAGGGAGAGGTCGTAATCAGAATAAAAACGGATATGAAACATAAGGATCCGGCCATAAGAGATTGGGTGGCGTTCAGGATTATATACGAGGATCACCCTCTCGTCGGAGATGAGTTCTGCGTTTGGCCGACTTTGGATTTCGAATCAGCCATAGAGGATCATCTGTTAGGAATAACCCACATAATCAGGGGTAAGGATTTGAGGGATTCCGAGCTTAGGCAGAGGTATATATACGAATACTTCGGCTGGGAGTATCCGATCACGAGGCACTGGGGTAAGGTCAGCATTCACGAGTTCGGAAAACTTTCAACGAGCGAACTGAGGAAGGAGATAGAGGCTGGAAAATACCGCGGATGGGACGATCCCCGCTTACCAACGATCCGAGCCCTTAGAAGGAGAGGCTTTAAGCCGGAAGCAATAAGGAAGTTCATTCTTTCATTGGGTGTCGGAGAAAACGACGTTTCGGTGAGTGTGAAGAATCTCTACGCTGAAAACAGAAAGTTGATCGATCCGATAGCGAACAGATACTTCTTCGTTTGGGATCCCGTGGAGATAAAAATCGAAGGTCTCGATAGTTGTGTTGACGTCAAAATTCCTCTCAATCCTACAAAGGGAGGGTATAGAGTTCTGAAGGGATCTAAAGAAGTTTACATCTGCAGAGAAGACTTCGAAAGGTTGAGGGAGGGCGATATTGTAAGGCTTAAGGACTTCTGCAACATTCGACTGATCGATAAGGATGGAGCGAAATTCAAATTCGAGGGGTTCGAACTCAAAGATGTCAAGAAGGGAAAGAACATAATTCACTGGTTGCCTAAGCGGGATGTAGTGAAGTGCTACGTATACGGCGTTGAAAAAGACTATGAGGGATTTGCAGAAAAGAACGCCTTAAACGATATAGGTAATGTCGTTCAATTCGAAAGATTCGCATTCTGCAGACTTGAGGCATTCGAAGACGAACTTGAAGCCGTATATACACACCCGTAAAAAAAATTAAAAATCTATGTTGCTGGACCCCTTTCCATCTCGCTACCTACTATTTTTTCAAACTCCTCTTTGCTGAGGTAATGCGGTTCGTAAGTTCCACCCATTCTCTCTATGGTGGAAACGAAGGCTCTCAAGTGGTTCCTCGAACCCTTCATTAGGTTCTCATACACCAGCCTTATGTCGGTCTTGTTCGTATGATTTAGACATTTCTGCAGATCGACTATATCGAGCTCTTCGATCATTGCACCGACCTTAAGAGCATCGAGCACGGACTTCGATCCTTCAGCTACGAGCTTATCATACAGTTCTTTAAATTTCGGATTGCTGAATTCTCCGATACCCTTTCCTTCAACCGGATCCTTCAGCCCGTATTTCTCGATTAAGAGCTTTATGGCATCCATGTGCGTCTGCTCACTTCGTGCGATGTTCTGGAGGATCTTGAGGTGCCACTTATTGTAGAGCGTAAGATAAACGTCTCTTGCAAGCTTTTCCTCTTCTCTCATGTGGAGTATGTCCTCCTTCTCCTGCTCCGTCAGAGTTCCAGTCTTTACGCTTTTGATCTCATCCCACAGCGTTTGAACGTTGACGCTTCCGTTTCCGCGCATTCCCTGTCCCGGGCCACCTTGACCTCCCGTGCCTTTTCCATACTTTGCACCCTGTCCTGCCGGAACGTGAGGTTGCACGTTTGTAGCACAGCCGACAATTGCGATTGCAACAAGCAACAAGATCAACAATCCCTTCTTCATGCCCACCATAACAAATGTAGTTGACGAAAGTTTAAAAATATTTTTTTAATAACAGATTAAAATATAAACTTAAAAATACATTTAATACGAAATTCGGACGGGCTAAAGTCTAACGTATATCCTACCTTTGGCCTTCCTCTCCGCGTGATCCCCGGAGAAAACCTTAAACCTTCCTTCGAACTTCTCTCCTTCGATTTCCGGATTTTCCTCTTCCCCTTCCTCGAAGAATCCGGGCAAAAGCTCTTCTACTTCGTTAACGACTATGGCTCCTCCTATCATTCCGGCACCGAGCCTCTCCTCTGCTCTGTTGATAACCACAATTCCGCCCCTCATGCAAACTCCGGCGAAATCATCTGCAGTTCCTTCGACGATTATCTTTCCGCCTCTCATGTAGCTTCCAAGCTCCTTGCCGACGTTTCCCTTGACCATAACAATCCCTCCGCTCATTCCCCTCCATTCTCCCCTGTAGCTTGCGCATAGGTAGTTACCGGCGTTTCCGTTAATTACGATCGTGCCGCCGCTCATATTCAAAGCCGAGAAGTGCCCGACATCCCCTTCAACGACTATTTTTCCATCTCTCATGAAAGCGCCCAAATACATTCCGGCGTTACCCCTAACAACTATCTCTCCACCGTCGAGCTTCCAGCCTATCCTTTTAACCCTGCTCATATCGCCGTCGAAGATTATCCTCGGAGTCTCGGATTTCTCCACGTATGCATCGAAGAATTCCGAGAGCTTTACCCTTCTGTTTCCGTATTGAATCGGCAGATTTTCTATCTCCTCCAAGCTCTTCTCAGCTATTACGTTCGGAAGGATTCCTTCGACTTCCAAGCAGATATCGGGCTTCTCTTTGAGCTTTAAGATCAGTTCACGCATATTCTTTCACTCCTCCTGAGTTCATTTTCTCCGATTACGTAATTCGAAAGGCTAACCGAATAGTATCTCTTGAAGTAGTAGTCCAGATCCTTCTCTATCAGCGATCTATCGACCTTGCCCATCGCATCCACCCAGAACGTTCTTCCGTGCGTAACCTTTACTATCTCACCCTTCTTAACGATGATCTCCCCGCCCTTTATCGTTAGATAAGCGTTGCTCAGAGCCTTCTCAAGCTTATCGTAATCCTTCGGATCAAACTCGAGCGGATTTATGTCGTAAACCGCTATATCAGCATCCGCTCCAACCCCCAAATGACCCTTGTTCGGCATTCCCGCAGATTTAGCCGGATTCGTCCTCGTTATCATTGCAATCTCGTAGAAGTCGTATTCCTTATCTATCGATGGCAACACGGTTCTGTGCTCCGTAGATCTATGCACTTTGGCAAGCATATCTTCCCTTGCCTTCTTGCTCATAAGCCATGCTATCACCTTAGGATAGTTCGTGAATATCCCGCCGTTCGGGCTGTCTGTCGTTAGAATGACCTTCTCCGGCTTTATCAGCAACGCCAACTCAAGCCCAACAGCCCACTGAATCGCGTTGACGAGAACCTTGGGTGAGTAAATGTAGGGAGTAACACCCGGAGCGGTTTCGAGTTCCACATCCTTGTTAACCCACTTTAAACCCGTCAATAGATAGAGGTCGTATTCCATAGGAGCATCTGCTGTCATCGTCGTCGTATCGCCGAATATAACGTTTCCAGTATCGATCATCACGTTGTCGTTCTTGTTGACCTCCTTTGCAACCTCATCAGCCTTCGATTCGAAGGTCTTCCAGCTGTCTCCGCCATAGCTGTGGAACTGCAGATGGGTAACGTGAAGCGATTGCCTTCCGTCGAAATCCTTATGTCTGACAAGCTGAAGAGTCTTTATCGTGATCTCGTAATTCCCCGGCTCTCCCAAGCAGTTGCAGTGAAGATGAACGGAATGCGGAAGGTTTAGATCGTTGCAAACATCTACGAGGCTCGTAATGATCTCTTTAGGCGTAACTCCGAAGTAGGGCACCTCCTCATCCAAATCGTGAACGTTCTTCCTCCATCCCCAAGCTTCAGTCCCACCGGGGTTCGTGATTTTAACGGAATAACCCTTAGTAGCCCAGAGGAGCCATGCAACGTAGGCTTTCAGTTCCTCATACTTCTCTTCGCTTATGTATTTCATTACGAACCAGTTTCCGTCGTAAAGCGGAAACGCCGCCTTGTCTATCATCGGAATCTCGTTTAATTCGTGATGCGTGTGTCTGGATAGAAGCGGAGGCATTGCCGGAGTTATCACGGTCGTGTAGCCAAGTCTTGCGTAATCGTAGCCGATGATATGGACTGAAGGAACGGAATATCCGCTACCGCTTCTCAAACCGTTCCTTCTCGCAACTGCCCTCCTTAAGCTATCTTCCGGACGGAGCAACCTTCCGACGTTCACCTTCCCTCCGGCTATGTGGCTGTGGATGTCAAATCCAGCGGGCATAACGAGCTTGTTGCTGACGTCTATAACCTTCGCGAATCTGACCTTCTCGACTATCTTCCCATCCTTAATGCATATATCCATCTTTTCTCCGTTTATTCCGTTTGCCGGATCGTAAACTATTCCGTTCTTAAGGATGAGCTTCATCCTTCACTCACCTCTTTAACAACCTCCTTACCTTCGTAAACCTTAAGCGGGCTCGGGCCCAATCTCTTTAACTCCTCAACGAACTCCTTAATGACCCTCGCGAACTTCTCACCTTCCGGAGCCGAAATCCACTCCAATCTCAACCTTTCTCTCTCTATACCCAAATCGTCCAGCAACTTCCACATCTTTTCCACCCTTCTCTTGGCTTTGTAATTTCCAGTTAGGTAGTGGCAATCGCCGAGATGACAGCCGGCTACGAGCACGCCGTCAGCTCCGCTAACAAAGGCTTTGAGGATGTAAAGCGGATCGACTCTTGCCGTGCACATAACCCTGATAGCCCTAACGTTCGGCGGATACTGCATTCTTGCCAATCCGGCAGTATCGGCTCCGGCGTAGCTACACCAGTTGCAGAGGAACGCTATAATCTTCGGCTCTATTTCCTCATTAGGCAGAAATGCGTTCTCTATTTGGGCGAATATCTGCTTATCGGTGAAGTTCCTTATCTGAATCGCCTTAGTCGGACACGAAGCCGCGCAAGCTCCGCAACCAGTGCAAACCGGCTCCTTCACGTAAGCAGAGCCGTAAACGATTCCGATAGCGTTGAAATCGCAGACTTCCTTACAGAGTTCGCATCCGAAACACAGTTCGGAATCCGCTATGTATGCCGTGATCGGCTCTACGTCTATCTCACCCTTAGCCATAAGCGTTGCCGCTCTGCTCGCGGCTCCGCTGGCCTGAGCGACGCTCGTCGGGATATCCTTTGGCCCTTGACAGGCTCCGGCTAAGAATACCCCCGAAACCATAGTGTCCAACGGCTTAAGCTTCGCGTGGGCTTCCATGAAGAAGCCATCGGGCGTCGTAGCCAAGCTCAGAATCTTCCTTATCTTCTCCGAATCAGCCCTCGGCACGATAGCCGGAGCCAAAACGACCATATCGACCACAATTTCCATCGGCTCGCCGGTTATGGTGTTCTCCACGAATATGTGCAGGTTGTGATCGCTGTCTTCTACGATCCTGCTCGGTCTCCCCCTTATGAACTTCACGCCCATATCCCTTGCCCTCGCATAGAACTCCTCGTAACCCTTGCCAGTAGTTCTGATATCCATGTAGAACACGTAAACTTCAGCGTCTGGCATCTTTTCCTTTATCTGCTGAGCGTGCTTGAGAGTATACATGCAACAGATTCCTGAGCAGTATCTCATGTGTTTCTCGCTTCTGCTTCCAACGCATTGGATAAAGGCTATCCTTTTCGGTGTTTTTCCGTCAGAAAGTCTGACTATCTTTCCTTCCGTCGGCCCAGAAGCGTTTATCAGTCTTTCGAACTCAAGCGAAGTGATGACGTTCTTGTAGCGTTTGTATCCGTATTCCTTAACCTTGCTTACATCGTAGATATCAAAACCAGTTGCTACGATGATAGTTCCCACTTCGACTTCGATTATCTCATCCTGCTGGTTGAAGTCTATGGCGTTTCTCTCGCAAACCGCAACGCAGAGTCCACAGCCGATGCAGTGCTCCGGATCTATCGTATACTGCTGAGGAACGGCCTGCGGAAACGGTATGTAGATAGCCTTCCTATTCGCCAAACCGCAGTCGAATTCGTTCGGAACTTCAACCGGGCAGAACTTCGCACATACACCGCAACCGGTGCAAGCTTCTGTCACGAACCTCGCCTTCTTTCTGATCTTAACCTTGAAGTTTCCCACGTAACCTTCAACAGATTCGACTTCAGAGTAAGTGAAAACGTGAATCTTCTCATGCTTATACGCATCGACCATCTTCGGGCCGAGTATGCATATCGAGCAGTCCATAGTTGGGAAGGTCTTGTCGAGTTGAGCCATGTGCCCGCCTAAAGAAACATCCTTCTCAACCAAATAAACTTCGAAACCCATATCGGCCAAATCCAGAGCGGCCTGAATTCCGGCCACTCCACCTCCGATAACCAAACACTTCGGAATAACCTTAACCTTCTTCTTTTCGAACGGCTCCAAATACCTCGCCTTGGCAACAGCCATCCTAACCAAAGCCTTGGCTTTTTCCGTAGCCTCTCTCGGCTGATTCATGTGAACCCACGAGCAGTGCTCTCGGATGTTCGCGATCTCGAGTAGGAATGGATTAAGTCCCGCTTCTTCAAGAGTCTTTCTGAACGTTGCTTCGTGCATCCTCGGACTGCAACAGGCTATGACTACTCTGTCGATGTTATGCTCCTTGATAGCCTTCTTTATCTCCTCCTGTCCACTGCTCGAACATACGTATTTGTTGTCCATGGCAAGAACTACATCCTCCAAAGTCTTCGCGTATTCCACAACCTCCTTGACGTTCACCGTTCCGGCTATGTTCTTTCCGCAGTGACAGACGAAAACTCCTATCCTCACCATACCCTTCCCCCACTCAGATACCTAACGTTTAAAGCTCCCAACTGGCTTACGGCCTTCTCAAAACTGTCGAACTTCTTCAGCAATTCTTGTCTGTTCTTTTCTCCCGTCTCCTTCTTCTTATTGGCGAACTTCCTAAACTTCTGAACGATTTCATCTCCCGGATCCCCGATTCTGAGGTAGCCTTCCCTCGAAGCGGATTTAACCAATTCCTCACCGAATTCCGTTCTCGTAATTAACAAAGCCCAACCCTCTTCGGTTATGTGGCTCACGGAGATGTCGGCGAATTCCCCATAGAAGTCGGTGCAGAGCTTACATGCAAGCGGAACCTTTCCCTTATAGCTACCTCTCGGACAGAATACGCTTATTATGAGCTTAAGCTGTTTAGTTCCGAGCCTCTCAAACTTTCTAAAGGCTAAAACGTTGCACGGAACACCAACAGCACCGATAGAGCTGAATCCTATCTTTAAAGCCTCCTTAAGCATGGAAACGTTCGGGACTATCGAAAACTTCTCAGCACATTTCAGCAACTCTTCAGTTTTAGTAGCTAAAATCGGTTTTTCCCCATCGGTAACGATCGCGCATTCGATTATGCCCTTATCCAAAGCGTATGCGAGCAGAGATGAAATTACTCCGTGCCTCTTCTCGTCTCCAAACTTACCCTTTGCAAGGTAAACGCCAACTTCACCATTAGGCTCGACATCGATCAGAGACGTTTTTGGACATCTGACGATGCACGAGGCGCAGTTCGAGCAATCCTTAACCAGAACCGGAACATCTCTAATTTCTATCGCATCCTTTCCGCACGACGCAACGCAAGCCCCGCAGAGGGAGCAGAAATCGTTCGAAATAATTTGTTCCTCCAAAATACCGAATACATCCCCTCTTCTCTCGAAAACTTCGATGAGATTTCTCATTTCAGCCGGAGTTATTTCTACATCTTCCTCGAAAAGCCTTCTCATAAGTCCGGTGGACATGCATTCGGCTACGATCTGAATTCTTCTCAGAAGTTCACTGTTTATCTTGTAGGTAATCTCAACCTTTTTTTCCACTTTTTTTTCCTTTACCTCCTCCTTAACCTCCTCAAAAATCTCTTCGGACTTCTCAAACTCCTTAACTGGTTTTGTCTCTATTCTCAATGCCCCGAACGGACAGAACCTAACGCATATACCGCAAAGCGGGCACTCCTCAACTTCCGCATAGCCATCTTTAACCTTAACGCTTATTCCCCCACCCTTCCCGCCCATCGCTCTAACATCTAACGATAAATTGAGCGGACAAACCACAACGCAGTTTCCGCATCCAACGCACTTTTCCTTATCATAGATAAGCCTCATCCTATCACCCTCTTGAAAGCTTCCTCATGAACCTTCGTCCAAGGTCCTTTAGCCAAAGAAATCACGCTTACAGATTTTCTCTTCACCTTTATAGCCTCAACAGCACATACCTTCTCGCACGCTTTGCAATAAAGACAGACTTCCTCGTTTACCTCTATCTTCTTATCCTTCGGAAACTTTATAGCATTCGTTGGGCATATCTCAGCACATGCTCCGCAAACCTGACACTTTTCTTCATCAACTCTAATTTCACCCATAATGGGTTTCTCTACGAGTATAGCGTCCTCAGGACATGCTAATTTGCAGTTCGTGCAATATATACAGAGTTCCTCATTCCTTAGAATGACCGTTTTACCATCTTTCGTTTCACACTTCAAAGCGTTTCTTGGACAGGCTAATTCGCATGCGTTGCATCCTTCAGGGCACTTGGAAGTGTCTATATCGTAAACCACGGCATAGCGAGGTGAACACGGGAAGTCCTTGATTCTTTTGCCGTTGGAAGTGACGTCAATCGCGTTGAATATGCAGACTTCACTACAGACACCGCATAGGTAGCAGTTCTCTGCATCTATAACGATGAGATGAGCGTAACCTTTAACTGAAGGGGGATTCAACTCGATGCAACCAGCTAAGCAAGCTTCAGCGCACATACCGCATCCTACGCATAATTCAGCGTTATAAACGAGCCTCCTCTCCTCAAGATGCGTTTTCCTCGTTATGATGAATCTATTTCCTTCGACTTTCGTCGAGATCGTCAGTTTATTGTCGATCTCCAACTGCTCACCCCCTCGTAGGATTTAAACTTGATATAGCCGTTTGCTATGATTCCCGAATGAGTATTTAAGATTTTTGCAAAAACTTCATAATCAATTAATGTAAATATATGCCCCATGGAATTGGTTATGAAAGTTGATGATATATCCAGATGCTACCAATGCGGAACATGCACGGGCGATTGTCCAGTTGCATGGGTGAACAGGGAGTTCAACCCTCGAAGGATCGTCCTGAATCTGCAGACTAACGGTCACAATTTTGAAAATGAAGTAGTTTGGCTCTGCGCTATGTGTTTCAAGTGCCTGCGTTGTCCGCGGGACGTTAAGCCGGTCGAGGTGTTCTCCAATTTGAGAAAGATCGCCATTGCGGAAGGTGTTGATAACTTGGGAACGAAGTTGGTTAAGGCATTTGTTGAAGTCGTTAGGGAGAACGGTAGGCTTGTCGAAACGAAGTTCATGATGAAGTTCATGGGATTGGATTCGCTCAAGATGCTACCTCCAAGTGTCGCTTTTAAGATGTGGAAAGTTGGTAAGGTTTCGCTCTCAGCAAAGAAGTTTGAGTGTGCCGAAGAGGTGAAGAAGATATTCGAGGTGTGCGAAAATGCTTAAGTTCGCATACTTTCCCGGCTGTTCAGCCGAATCGAGTGCCATAGAATACGACATGTCCACGAGGGCAGTTTGCAAAAAGCTTGGAATAGAGCTCGTCGATATTCCCTTCAACTGTTGCGGGACGCACATAGTCGAAGAATACAACGAGTGCTCTTGGCTCGCTTTGAATGCGAGAAATTTGGCATTAGCCGAAGAAATGGGGCTCGATATAGTTACGATATGCTCGAGTTGCTTCTTCAACATGAAGAAGGCTAACGCGATGATAAGAAACAGCGAAGAAGTTCGTGAAAAGGTAAACGAAATTCTGGGCAGTATAAATAGAAAGTATGAGGGAAAGGTTGAGGTAAAGCACATACTGGGCGTTCTCGTGGACGATTACGGTGTGGATGGGATAATAAGAAAGGTGGAGAAGCTGATCGAAGTTAAGGCTTCGCCATACTACGGATGCCTTATTCTGCGCCCAGAAGAGATAGTTCAGTTCGACAACGCCGAAGCTCCCGAAAAGATGGAGAATCTATTGGAAAACATCGGTTGCGAAATCAAAGAAAATCCGTTCAAAGCAGACTGTTGCGGAGCTCCTATAATGCTGATAGACAAGAATTCCCACCTAAAGATGGTGAAGAAGATCTTGGACGGAGCGAGCGGAGCTGATTGCATAGTTACCGTCTGCCCCCTCTGCCATTACGCATTGGACGTCGGACAGGCTGTTATGGGTTACGAGCCCAAGATACCGGTTCTGCATGTAACGCAGATCGTCGGCTTGGCTCTGGGGATTTCGGCGGATGAGCTCGGACTCGACAAAAATATAACTCCAACCCAGCCCCTGCTCAGAAAGATCGAACAAGCTTAATTACCGATTGGCATAGCATCTTCATGGTCAGGCTGAAGGGATTCAAGGAAAGAACGCCCGTAGACTTAGCCTTAAGATTATTTTCGGAGGTCGAGCTTAAGAAGGTAGATTCCGAATGCGTTTCGGTTTTCGAAGCCTGCGGTAGAATCTTGTCCGAAGATATAGTTGCCAAGATAGATGTTCCCTACTTCGACAGATCAGCAGTCGACGGCTACGCAGTCAGAGCTGAAGATACTTTCGGAGCATCTTTAACGAATCCTATAGTCCTCAAGCTTGCCGGGGAAGTTGAGATAGGCGAAAAACCGTGCGAACTTAAGCAGGGGGAAGCTGTGAAGGTTTCCACTGGCTCGGCTTTGCCGAAGGGTGCTAATGCCGTTGTTATGCTCGAATACGCAAGGGAGTTCGACGGGAACGTGGAGGTTTATAAGGCTGTAACGCCTTGGGAGAACGTATCGAGGAAGGGTGAGGATGTAAAAGCCGGGGAAATCGTGCTGAAAAAAGGGGAAGTCCTTCAGCCTCAGGACATCGGGATAATCTCCGCTTTGGGTTACTCGAAGGTTAAGGTTTTGAAAAGGGTGAAGGTTGCCGTTATAGCAACGGGAAACGAGCTGGTTGAAGTCGGGGAAAAGCCGGAAGTTGGCAAAGTTGTTAATTCGAATTCTCCGATGCTCTGCTGTGCGATAAAGGAATTCGGATGCGAACCCATTTATTTAGGCATCGCGAGGGATGATTTCGATGAATTGCTCGAAAAAGTTCGGAAAGCTGTGGAGGTTGCGGATATCGTTACAATAACCGGAGGAACGTCCGTAGGAAAGAGGGATATAGTTCCAGAGGTCGTGAAAAAACTTGGCAGGCTTATCTTTCACGGCGTAGCGATGAAGCCGGGCATGCCGACGGGATTGGGAGTTATAGACGGTAAGCCGATCCTACTTCTGCCCGGTTTCCCGGTTGCAACATTGATATCTTTCTACACGTTCTTCCCCGAAATACTGGCGAGAATTACGGGGGTTAAGATAGTTGCTAAAAAGTGGAGCGTTGTTAAGGCGAGGCTGAAGAGAAGGATTCCGTCCCAGCCCGGTGTTCGGACTTTCGCGAGGGTTTTGCTGAAGGAAGGACTTGCCGAGCCTATAAGAACTTCTGGTTCTGGAATTTTGACTTCGATGATAAGGGCAAACGGTATGGTTGTAGTTCCCGAAGATAAGGAGGGATTCGAAGAGGGCGAGAGTGTAGAAGTTATTTTAATAAGGGATCTGATTAGAGATTCTTAACGAAGTCTTCTATTCTATCCACAGCCTCCTTTAGCTTTTCCATCGTAACCGCATACGCGCATCTTATATATCCTTCTCCGCAATCTCCGAAAGCGTTTCCGGGGACGACCGCAACGCCTTTATCCATCAGCAACCTCTCGGCGAATTCCTCACTGCTCAATCCGTAGCCTTCGATCTTCGGAAATGCGTAGAAGGCTCCGTCCGGCTTTCTTATTTCAAATATACCGCTCAACCTCTTAACGAAGAAGTTTCTTCTTCTCATGTATTCTGCCCTTATGTTATCCAACTCCTCCTCACATCCTCTTAAAGCTTCCAAGGCACCTATTTGCGATGTGATCGGAGCGCAGAGCATGCAGTATTGATGGATCTTTAGCATAGCTTTCGCTATATCCGGCGGAGCTATTGCGTATCCAACCCTAAGCCCCGTCATGGCGAAAGCCTTCGAGAAACCGTTCAAAATTACCGTTCTTTCTTCCATCCCGTTAAGCGAAGCTATGGAGACGTGCTTTCCCGAATACGTAAGCTCAGCATAGATCTCATCAGAAATTACCACCAAATCGAACTCTATAGCGAGATCCGCAATTTCTTCAAGCTCCTTCTTCGAGTAGCTCACACCGGTTGGGTTGTTGGGATAGTTTATCACTATCGCTTTGGGATCACACCTCTTCGCGAATCTTGCTAAGAGTTCGTAACTCGGCTTGAAATCCGGAGTCGTGGGAATAGCTACGGCTTCACCTCCGGCTAATATCGTTAGAGGCTTGTATGAGACGTAAGCCGGTTCGGGGATTAAAACCGCATCCCCCGGATTTATCAAAGCCCTCAAAGCTAAATCTATCCCCTCGCTCACACCGGTTGTGATTATGATGTTGTTCGGATCCACATCTTGAACACCAAATTTTTTATAATATCTGGCTATCTCTTCTCTAAGCTCAGGCAAACCGTGATTTGAGGTGTAGGAGGTAATCCCCTTCTCCAAAGAATATATCATCTCATCTCTGATTCTCCAAGGAACGGGAAAATCGGGCTCACCGACACCTAAGCTTATAACATCCGGCCTACCCATTACGAGATCGAAGAACTTCCTAATTCCAGAAGGCTTGATAGAATCCACCCTTTCCGAAATTCTACGGGGCAAACGCGAGCCTCCTATCCTCTTCATCCTTAAACAGCAGAACTCCCTCTTCCTTATAGCTCCTAAGAACGAAGTGCGTGAACGTATCTCTGACTTCCGGAATCGTGGAAATCTTCTCCGCTACGAAGAAGGCTACATCCTTAAGCGATTTTCCCTTTACAACCACTTGGAAATCGTAGTCCCCGCTTATCAGCCTTACGGCGTGAACTTCCGGATACTTCGCGATCCTCTTGGCTATGTCGTCGTAGCCCTTCTCCCTCGTCAGCGTAACCCTAACATCTATAATAGCATATACGAATTCTTCACCAACCTTCTCCCAATCTACAAGAGTTTTATACTTCAAAATTGTTCCATCCTCTTCCTTCGCTTTGATTATTTCTACAAACTCCTTCTCGTCGTATCCTGTCATATCCGCTATTTCCTTCGGCGTAAGCCTCGCGTTGTCTTCGAGGATCTTCAAAATTTCGACTACCTTTCTATCATCCATTGGACAAGATTTATCATGACGATATTTATTGCTTTCCTCAGTTAGCCGATCCCTCATCACCGTTCAGCTTTGGAGCATCATCATCGGCATCGGCTATATCTGAATCCTCGAACTCCTTAATTAGCCTTTCTTTTTTATAACCGTGATCTATAAAATCCCAAGGTAGCTCCTTATCGATGGGGATGCCATCGAGATACTTCAAAAACCCAAGCTTTTCAGCCGTTTTCAGCTTTGCCCTCCCCAATTCTATCAAATCCCCAACCTCCTCATCCCCTCTCGAAAGGATCGTCTGCAAGGCGAAATCATCGACTCTCTCAATGGAAACTTCCGCAATCTTCGAAAGCTCCTTTCTGAGTATCTTGGATCTTCTGTTAAGTTCCTTCATACCGTATTTAACGTCCTTAAAGCCAGTATAAGGCAACCACTGGAACGGCGTGTGCGGTTTTGGGACGAGGGGATTTATCGAAACGGACACCTTGGGAACTATACTCTTAACCTTCCTAACGAGTTCTACGATTTCCCGGATATCTTCATCAGTTTCCGTCGGAAGACCTATCATGAAATAAAGCTTAACACTCTTAATCCCCTTATCTCTTGCGATCTTTGCCGCGTTCAGAACATCCTCTTCACTTATCCCCTTCTTCAAAATCTCCCTGAGCCTTTCACTTCCCGCTTCCGGAGCTATCGTGAAACTCTTCAATCCTCCAGCAACGAGCAGATCCATAAGTTCCTCGTCAACTGTATCGGCTCTGATCGAAGAAGGGGAAACCATGAATCCCATTTCGACCAATCCGGCTATAAGCTCCTTTATCTTCGGATGATCGGAAACCGAAGGGGCAATGAGGGCGACCTTTTTCACTACGTTTCTGTAACCTTCGGCAACCTCCAAAAGCAGTCTTATGTCCCTCCATCTCGGCGGGGAGTATATCTGCCGAACGACACAAAATCTGCAACGCCTTATACATCCCCTTCCAACTTCAAGCAGAACGCATCTCCCGTAGGCTCCTTCCCCTATTATCTGACGTTTCAGATGGAAATCGAGCCTCTTGGGCTTGATCCTCTTAACCCTCTCCTCAACCCCGGTGTATATTCCTTCCACCCCGGTAAGATCTTCCCTGCTCTTCGCTTCCAATATGTTGTCGATGATTTTGCTGTTTTCGATCTCTCCAATAACGAACGCATCGAAGAACCTAAGGATCGGCTTCGGATTCAGCATGCAACACGGCCCACCGGCAACCTTCAACCCCTTAAATCCGCTCTCCTTTAGTATTTTAACGGCTCTAAAGTAATCCTCCTCATACTGAAGAGAGAAGAACGCTATATCAAAATCTTTCAAACTCCTTCCGCTCTCAACGCTTCTCAAGCCGTTAAAAACATCGGTATAGAATCTTTCGCATACGAAATCTTCTCTCGAATTTATCTCAGCATAAATATATTGTAATCCTATGTTTGAGATTCCGCCGACGTATCTGTTCGGATACACCAAAGCAACGCTCTTCAATCCCTTCCTCCAGCCCTTTATGAACGGGTTTTCCTCCCTCAACATTTTCAATGCGATAGTGGTTTATATTACAGTTGCGTAGCTAAATCGATGGTTCTGGACTTCCCGTCCACACCTCTTTCCAAGGAGATCGCAAAGAAGTTCGACTACGACGAGTTCATCGTAAGGAGGTGGCTTAACTTCTTCGGCGAAGAGGAAACGCTTAAACTGGTTGAGACTATGGAGAAGGGGATTCCGAAGCACATCAGGGTTAACACGCTTAAAATCAACGAAGATGAACTGATACAAAGGTTGAGCGAAAGGGGTTTCGTTTTGGAGAGGACGGATGTTCCGTTCTGCTATAAGGTTATCGAGGAGCCGTTTTCGATCGGAGCAACTCCGGAGTATCTGATGGGCTATTACTACGTGATGGAGAAGAGCTCATGCATTCCCCCGTTAGCTTTAAATCCAAAGCCCGGGGAAACGGTTGCCGATTTCGCATCTTCCCCCGGAGGAAAAACCACTTTCTTAGCACAGCTTATGAACAATAGGGGAGTTTTAATTGCAATAGAAGCGAACGAGGAAAGAATTCCTCCTCTAATCGATAACATTCACAGGATGGGCGTGCTTAATGCTGTTGTTGTTAAGATGAACGCTGTTAAGTTCAAAAACTTGGGGATAAAGGTAGATAAGATCTTACTCGATGCTCCGTGTAGCGGTGAAGGAGTTATTCACAAGGACAAGTCGAGGAAGACGGATAGAGGCGCTAAGGATATAGAGTTCTGCTCGGCTTTGCAGAAAGATCTCATAGAGTCCGCTATAATGAGTCTGAAGCCCGGCGGAACTTTAGTTTATTCCACATGCTCCCTAACTCCCGAAGAGAACGAATTCGTCATTCAGTGGGTTCTCGAAAGGTTTGATGTCGAGCTTGAGGAGATCGAATGGGGAGATCCGGCTTTAACGGAGATCCCGAACACGGACATAGTGTTCAGCAAAGATATGAGTAAGTGCAGACGTTTCTATCCGCATAAGCACGAAACTTCGGGATTCTTCGTTGCCAAGATCGTGAAGAGACGTTAACTCTCGCAATCCACAAAATCAATAAACAGCCGATCGAACTTTCCAGCATGAGGGTAACCCCGTGGGAAGTTGAAGGTGTAGTTGATTACGATCGTCTCATTAAGGAATTCGGGATTCAGCCCTTCTCCGAAATTCTCGACAGAGTTCCGAATCCGAACTGGCTTATGAGGAGGGGAGTTATCTTCGGGCATAGAGACTACGATCGCATAATCGATGCGATGATCAACAAGAAGCCTTGGGCTGTCATGTCCGGCTTTATGCCTTCCGGCTTGCCCCATTTTGGGCATAAGATGACCATGGACGAAATAGTATGGCATCAGAGTATGGGCGGGAAGGCTTTCGTCGCCATCGCTGATATGGAAGCTCACGCTGTCAGAGGATTGAGCTGGGAGAAGACGAAGGAGATCGGAATGCTCTATCTCAAGTGCATCGCCGCCTTGGGCTTGAAGCCCGATAACGCCATCTTATACTTCCAGTCAGCAAGCAGGCATGTCAAGGATTTAGCCTTCGAACTTTCGGCTGAGGTAAATTGGAGCGAGCTTAAGGCTATCTACGGCTTCAATCCGGAAACTACGTTGGCGAGGATGTTCGTCACATCTATTCAGGCCGCGGACATACTTCATCCACAGCTTAAGGATTTCGGAGGGCCGAAGCCGGTCGTTGTGCCGGTTGGAGCGGATCAAGATCCGCATATCAGACTTACGAGGGATCTGGCTTCGAGGATAAGCATATTCTCGTTCGAGAGAATAGATGGCGGTGTAAGGGTTAGGAGCAGGAAAGGTGCAGAGTTTCTGGAGAAGCTTAAGGGTTTGGGTTTCGAATGCAAGGTTTATGAAGAACACATAGACTTCTTCGGAAATCCGGCTGAGATCGAGGAAGAGGTCAGAAGGGTTGAGCTTGAATTGGGCGGTTTCGCATTCATTCCGCCTTCGTCAACATACCACAGATTCACAACCGGATTGACGGGAGGAAAGATGAGCTCGAGCAAACCGGAAAGCTACATATCCTTATTTGATGACCCGGAGGTCGGAGCGAAGAAGGTTATGAAGGCTTTGACCGGCGGAAGGGTTAGTGCGGAAGAGCAGAGAAGGTTGGGAGGAGAGCCAGAGAGGTGCACGGTATTCGAGCTCTTCACGTATCATCTCATAACGGATGACGATGAGCTTGATAAGATCAGAAGGGATTGCAAGGAAGGGAGGTTGCTGTGCGGACGTTGCAAGAAGAGGGCGAGCGAACTCGTCAGAAACTTCCTGAAGGATCTTCAGGAGAAGGTCGAATCCGTCGATTTGGAAGAATACACGATAATAGGCTAAAGCAAGCCTTGTTCACGACAGAGTTCTTCGAAAACCTCCAATCCCTTTCTCTCCTTCGATCCCAGCTTGTAGCTTAGGGATTTGAAGTATTCCTCCAAGAATTCTCTGGGCATCCTGAATATCTTTTCGGCTTCGTCAACAACCTCATCGAAGTTCCTGAAGCCCCAATCTATCGATTTGTCAAGTAGATCGTCGCATTTCTTTGCATCCACATCTTTGAGCGAAGCGGAAATTCCGAAAACCATCGGATAGCCCGTAAGTTCGAACCACTCCTCGCCCAAGTCCATAATCACTCTGTAGATCATTCTGGCTTTTATCGCCTCATCACCAATAACCAAAGCGCTCCCGCAGTGTTTTAGCAACACCGAAGCTTTTCTATCGTTTACTGGAACGAGCTTACAGTTTATCCCCTTCTCTTTGAGGATAATCTTCAGGAGATTTACGGAAGTCATGGTTTCGTTCGTAACGGCGATTTTATCGTCCAAAGATTTGCCGTTGGAAACTACGAGGACGCTTAAAACCCTCCCCTTAGATGCCACGCAAAAGCTGTAGTTTCTCAATCTGCTCTTATTTTTGAGGAAGTAGAAGGATGGAACGGGAGCGTAATCGATTTCTCTCCGCTCAACCATGTTCGCAAGAATTTTAGGAGGAGCTTCGACAACTTCGGCTTTTCTTTCCCTTTCGATCCAGTAATATGGTAAAAAGTTGTTTAGATAACCGAACTTGCCGATTTTCATGGTAACGCCTTGAATGAAGGAATATCTAAAAGTTACTCCGTGCTAATTGGTGGCAGTGTAATTGGACGACAGTTACGCCGGGGGTGGGATTTGAACCCACGAACCCTTACGGGCAGGGGATCTCGAGTAGAAGCGATTTTAGACTTCGATAGGGATAAAAACGACTGGATTGAATGGATTAAGACTGAAAGTCCGTCTTCTCTCCACAAATACAAATCTAAGTTAGAGAGATATCTTGGTGGTAAGAAAATCAACACACCCGAAGAACTTAGAGAGATCGTTGAGTCTATTCCTCCATTAAAGAGCGGAAGACCGGACAGACACGCATTTAACGCAATTAGGAACTACATTAGATATCTCGAAAAGAAGGGAAAAATTAGGAGAAGCCAAGCGGACGATTTCAGGGCGGTAGTTCCAAACATCAAATCGGGATCGAGATCAGAATCTGAGAAAGCGGTTTCAGCAGAAGATATCATTAAAGCTTACAAGTCAATAACTCCTCTGGTTAGAAAGTTCAAGGATTACGTTGAAGATCATAGGGTTAAAAGGATTAGACAGGTTGTGTTTAAGCTTCTTCTCTTCACAGGATTGAGAGAGGTTGAGGTATTTCACCTCATAACGAATTTCGATCGTGAAGTTATAGAGAAATCCATCAAAGCGTTCGGACTTGAAAAGTATGCTGATAAATTAGCAGTCTATGATCTCGAAACGATAAAAATCCCAACGAGAAAACACGCAACTAAGAGAGGTTACATAGCGATTTTCCCAAAGGAGTTGGTTCCAGAGATCGAAGAAATAAAACGATATAACCTCAAACTTAGTTATGGATTATTTCGGAAAAGGGAGATGTTCGACGGTTTTATGATAGATCTGAGTCTCCTTAGAAAATACCATTACAATTTCTTCAACGACAACGCTTTGAAAGTTCCAGATATGCCATCGGACATCTACAGGATCATCGAGTTTATGCAAGGAAGGACTCATAAAGAGGTGGGAGGAAGAAATTACAGAGCTAATGTCCAAACAGCTGTTAGACTTTACTACGGACTCATTGACATGCTCAAAGACAAATTCAAGGAGATAATATTAACCAAGTAAAAAGAAAATAAAAAGGATATATTCAGAGTTTTAATCTCTCTTTGATAAACCACGGGATTGTATCCTTCAAAGCTTCTGAATCGTCGTTGATTCCGAGATACTTCTTTATCTCTTCTAACATCTCAGCCGTTTCCTTGTCCAGCTCTATTATAACCTCACCCATTTCAACCACCTCGAGAAAGATATAAAAATTAGGAGAATAACTTAGCTAAAGCATTCCTGCTATCTCCCCAAAAGTCGATTGTTAAGTGTCCCCCGTCTTCAAGCTTGAATTCTAGGGAAACTACATCTTCTCCAAGTTTGGCATTTAGTTCTCTGACGGTTTCAGCAAATCTTATAACCATATCTTCCTGCATTCTACAAGAATGGATAGCTATAAACCCATCTCTCAGCTTAAACCTTAGCTCTTTCTCGTATAATGGCTTCGACTCTTCTCTGGATTCCTTTATCCCTCTTACGAAATCCTCTAACCAATTTATTAGCCACTCCTCAAATTCCTCTAAGCTCTCAAATCCAAGCTCCTTCCTTAACTGCTCCTTCTTCTCCTTTAATCTCTGCACTATAACCCTGCCCATCTTATGCGCCTCCTATGCATTTACGCATCATTTTTGCATCGAAAAGTATTTAACATTTACGCATTTATGACGCGCTTATGAAGCGTATCACCGTTAACATTCCGGATGAGTTATGGGAAATAATCGAAAAGAACCTCAAAGGGAAGCTCGGAAATCGAGATGGAGAAATAATCAAGAACATCGTCATCGCTTGGTTATCTGAGAAGGGTTATCTCAAAGCTCAAGCACAGGAAGAAAAGAAGGGGTGATTGACACAATCATCTATAACCTCTACCTCTTTTGAAAGCTTCTACTATGTAAACAGTATTACCTTCGACGAAGTATTCGAATCTGTAGTCTCCGACTCTTAGACGATACAGAGTTTTATCTTTCCCCTTCAGCTTCTTTATATCCGCTCCTGGACGAGGTTTGAACGGATCATCTTTTAACATTCTTAAGGCGTTGACACACCTCTTTCTATCCTCTTCAGATAGTCTATCCAAAAACTTCACGACATCCGGATGAAGCTGAACCGAGAACATTTAGAGACCTCTTGAAGAAGCGTAATCTTCGAGATCTACGAACTTATCTTTATCTCTTTGAAGTTTCTCCCATTTTTCCTTAATATATTCTTCAACCTCCTCGTAAGTTTCGATAAGTCTTTTCAGAACGTCATCCAAACTCTCATTCTCCTTTCTAAGCTTGTTCAACCTCTCGATTACATCTTCACTAACCGTAATAGTTCCCATAGCAGATTTTCAACCTATCACTATTTCTTCTTTTCCTACGACATCGTTAACAACGTCGAAGGAAATTTAATATCTTTTAGGGTTTTAGAGGATAGATGATGGAAGTGGAAGTGATAAAGGAGGCGGTCAGAGAGGTTTTAAGGGAGGAATTGGAAAGGATTCTCAAGGAAGTAGTATTAGAACTGATTCCGGAGGAGAAGCCGGAAGAAGACGAGAAGGAGTTTGTAGAAGAGAAGATTTCCGAGGAAGATTACATTCCTCTTGAGGAGGTTATGAAGGAGTGAACAAAGTTTTTCTCCACAAAAGAGTTATCAAATTCTTAGAGAAGCTCGATGAAAAAGGAGAGAAAACGTTTTAAAAGTTCTAAAATCCCTCGAAAAATTTCCGCTCATCAGAGCGGATATAAAGAAGATAGGTGAAAAAACATATAGGATTAGAATAGGAGAGCTAAGAGTTATTTTTCGATTACGATAAGGAGAAGAATGCTGTTTTCGTTAAATTTGTCGATTTTAGAGGTCGAATATACAAAAGAATTTAAAGTCGTTTAGACTTACCGAAATTTTAAAATTAAAAAATCGAAAAATTAAATTTTCAACTATTTTTATAATGAATACCGAAAACTTACGAGCTTGGAGATTGATGCAGGATCCTGCAGTTGCAGGATCCAAACTCGATTATAAATAATAGCAATAGCGCTTTAATAACTATAAGTTCCGATAGCTGGTTCCAGCCTGATAAGGTTATAATCTATAAGTCTCGAGCTTAGTAACACTCCGAGGGCTGAGGACGTCCTTAGCATTGTCATAATATGACACTTGGTTATTGTCATAATATGACAATTGTTAAATACCATGATGTTGTCAGTATATGACATGAACTCGATAAGGAATCTTAGCTTAGTTAATTTGCTTACATTGATAGAGGCTTGGCTTGAGCATTGGGAGAATGAGTATGAAGAAATCGAATCGACAGAACAAGCTGTTCAAGTCCTAAGATACGTTAACACGGATTTCATAATTGATCGGCTTGGATGTAGTTTTAGAACTGCTTACGATTATAAAAATGCAATTATTGAGCTTGCTAAGATATTACACAAAACCTAACAAAGCGAAGTATTACTATTCCACATTGAAATAAAAATTCTGAGATGCTGTTAATTAACAGCGGTTTATCTTCGAGTTTTCGAGAAAAGAAGGGATTTGCGAGGAGATATATATCCCTCTGATGAAGGTGTTACTGAAGGATGATCCGGATGTATTGCTCGATGAAAATTTCGCAATAGAGAAATTTTACAAAAATGGGGAATAAAAATTACAGCAAACCTCCTTTACCGAATGCTCGATCGAGTTCATTAAAGTAGTCGTTTAGATCGTCGAATACGGATTTTCCTCTTCTTGTTCTCTTTGAAGATTTTTTGCTTTTTGAGGATTTTCGGGAAGATTCTTTCTTACCTGATTTTCGAGATCGAGTTGAACCTCCTTCAAAGGCATCAACAATATTACCTATTGTATCAAGCACACTCTTCTTCTTTCTTCCTTTTTCTCTTCAAGGAGTCTCTTGTATCCTTGCTTTATCATTTCAAGCTCATCGAGAATAGCTTTCAGCTTCCTCTCGTAATCCTCAAACTTTGATTCGATGTCATTGTAAACCAATTCCTTAAATTGATTAAATTCC
>JALVJV010000013.1 GCA_027028145.1 Archaeoglobaceae archaeon
TCGATGCAGGAATTTTATCTAAAATAACCTTGACAAATAGATTGTATGCCTCCTTGGGATCTTCAGGTAGCTTCGTTTCCGTTTGTCGGCTCTTTAGTTCCTCAATTTGCTTCCTGAGTTCTTCATTTTCTTCTTTTAGTTTTTGATAGTCCTCATATGAGATAACCAGTTCTTGGGTTTTCTCGATGATTTGTTTGGCGATAGAAAGTAAACCTGCTCCAAGATCATAGTTTTCAAGAAGATGATACATAAAATCAACATCTGTAACGCTTGTTCCTGTGGCATTTTCAATTTGTTCTTTTAAATCATCAATAATTCTCCTAAGTTGTTTATCGACTGTAATGCTCGATCTACCCCTGCCTTTGAGGTATTTATTGATGTCAACCATGACTACTTTGCACCTCCCTTAATCTATCAAGTTCTTTTTGCCCAGCAACATAGAAAAAGTCCGCAACGCTTCTGAATAGTCTTCTTTTTACTAATCGTTCGATTTCTTTATACATCCCGTCTGGAACTTCAATCTTAACCGCTTTTGACATCTTTCCCACCTTCTTTATTATATGATTACTTAGTTATGTTAAGATAACTATACTAAACTACTTAAAAGTTACGGTTTCGTTACTTGGATATCATAATATAGCTTAGTTATTATAAAATAAAAAAGGTTTAAAAACATATTCAAGAACTATTTGTAGTATGCCAAAAAAACGTAAGTATTTATTGGATTATTTGGATTGGGAAACATATCAAATATTAAAGGCTCTAAGTGTTCAGCCCCTTGCGTTTACAGAATTGCAGAAGTATACTTCCCTATCTAAACCCAATTTCGATGCACGTCTGAAAGCGCTAATTTCATTGAGTATTATTCAAGAAATTCTCGTCGATACACCTGAATCTAAACATAAAAAGAAAAAATACACCCTAACGGACTTTGGAAAATATATCCTTGAAAAATTAGATGAAATTTATAAAGAAGCAGAGAAAAAACAATGTGTGTCGCTCGTTTGAGTGCAAAAGTTTGAATGATTTTCATGAAATTTCATGAAACTGCGAGCGAAGGTATTTAAATTCATTTTGCTAATAAAATTCATAGAACTGAGTATAAAGGAAAAGAAGAAAATAGAAGCTCTTTATAATATTGCATGAATTTTTGTCGAGTTTCATGAAGTTTCATGTATTATATACATGAAGTTTCATGAAACCGACGACACATCCTTCATAGACCGACCTCTCCATTTCTCAAGAACTCTTTTCTCGATTTTTTTCAACTTCGAAGAATAAAAACGTTGACAACGTCTTCAACAACTTCTTTAACGAATACTAACAAGATCAAATCTGATCAAATCTAATAGAATTGCTGTTAAGTTCTATTATATTAGATAGACGGTTCTATTAGAATTATCGAATAGAACAACAACATAACAATAACAAACAACCTATCTTAACTTGGATGCAACAACCTATGTGAAGGAAAAGAAAGAGAAAATTCTTGCTAATAATTTATAAAGATAGATAAATCATATGTTCTATTTACATTAATTGGGAGATTCTATTATTCCAGCTGGGGATCAACCACTAAAGACATAGATACAAGCACTCACTTATTGGTTTCAATTGGAATTTCCCATTTCTTAACTGTTGGATAAATTTGCAAAATAACACACTTATTCTCATGAAAATGTATATACCTAACCCAAATCCAAAGTTTTTGTTCTCTTTTAGGTTCACAGATTTTAGATTTATCTGATTCAAACCTTGAAACAACATGCTTGAATTCAAATTTAAAAGGTAATGATTCACCCTCCTTCATAGCATCAATAGTATTAAATACACTCATAAAATTATTACCTCAACAACACCATCTTTCCTTCTTCTAATAAGTGTATTCTCGTCAAGCTCTTTAATTTCGCCCTTTTTTAACTCTATAATCTCTGCAGGAGTTAATTTTTCGAGCATTATTATTACTTCTCTCACTATTTTCTTTAGTTCGGGATACTTTTCGGACATTATATCGATCTCTACAAGCTTACGTAGCTCATCCTCATTTAATGTCTCCCCTTTTTCAATTTTTCTTTTCAATTCTTTTATTTTTTCTTTAGCTCTTTCAACCTTTTCAGAAGTTTCCCAATAGCTTGCAGGATTATCAATATATTTTGTTTCAATCTCTGAATAATCATGAGTTTTAGATAATACATCAATAGGTATCTTCCTTAAAAGTATATTTTCCAAGATTTGGCTTTTCTTTCTTTCTTCTAACAACTCTTTATATGTTTCTCTCAACTCCTTTTCTAATTCCATTTTTTCATGTTCAAGACGTTTAATTTCTGATTCATAAAATTCCCACTTAGTCTTGGGATATCTTATTGGTATTGTTCCTGTAGTCATCATTCATCACCTTTTTTTTAGCAGTAGTTAGGTTGTTAAGGATATTTAACATTTGTTTAGATTTTTCAACAATAATCTCCTGTATTTCCCTCATAAATGAAATTGCATCTTCTCGAATTGGCTTATCACTAAATTCTTCCAAACTTTCAAGAGATTTTTCAGTTAGATTTGCGATTAACCATAGCAAATAGTCTAAAGGTTCCTTAAAGTATAAAATTTCTTTACCAAATGATAATGCTCTAACCTCAATGAAAGGTATTTGTAATTCTTCGTTATACTCGTAATCTACTTCGGTGGTCGTAATTGGATTAATGAACTCATGTTCCTCAAACCAAATAGCATTAAATTCATCTTTTAGTATTGAATAGTTAGCAAGCTTTGAAAATATCCATCTTTTATCTTCCTCAAGCTCAATATTAGATAACCAGTTTTCTACGATCTCACTTTTATTGAGTATCTCACGTATTATCAAAAATACATTTTTATTTTTCTTTTTAAACGATCTCAAATTTTTTCTTATATCCTTTCCAAGTAGATAATCCTCTAATAAACGATTTAATATATCAAATACGACATCCGCATTATCACAAACAAACTTAACAGCCTCTATAAAACCTTCCGGAATTTTCTCCTCGCCCTTTTCCACAGTGGTTATTTTTAAAAGATACTACTTAAACTTATCGAATTTTTTTAATCCCAAAGATAAAACAGTATTAAGAACAAGCAGGAGGTGAGAGGGAATCTCTACAAAAAGAAGACTAGAAGCTAAAATAGATTTTAATCGTTTGAAATTATTATTATTGGAGATTATTATGTTTTTTGGTGTAATTATCTTAGTGGGGGTTATGCAATATAAATTAGACCCATTCTGGCTTACAATACCACTAGTAGCCTTATCTTTACTTATAGCTAAAATTAGTGAATTAAATGAATATCCACCCCAAAATCTTATAAGATTATTAAAATCTTATTATAAATTAACTTTTCCAAATTCACTAATTCTTCTTACGTTAATTATTGGTATAATTCAGATAGGACCCTCAACAACAATTAAAGATATCCTTAATGTAGCTGTAAAGTCAGCTTCTTACTCTATATTCTTTGGACTTATGTTTGGTGGGCTTATAGCTTTTAGTGAAATATTAAGGTTTAGAACTCTTGAGGAACTTTTAGAAAAGCATAAGGACGCAGATTGTTATACTACCTTAGGAATCCTTTTAATGTTTTTTTTAATGCATGTTGTATATTTAGGAATAGCACTATTAATGTTAGCAATACCCTACATCTACAAAATATGACTTAAGCTAACTTTGAGATAGATGCTATTAAAGAACAAAGAGGCAGTCTTCAACTTAAATACAATTTTATAATGAATACCGAAAACTTACGAGCTTGGAGATTGATGCAGGATCCGGTAAGGATCCTGTAAATGCAGAATGTGAACTCGATTATAAATAATAGCAATAACGCTTTAATGATTATAAGTTCTGGTAGCTGGTTCCAGCCTAAGGTGGTTATAATCTATAAGTCTCGAGCTTAGTAACACTCCAAGGGTATTCTCGAGATAGTATAATGCGGACCTACAGGGTTAGCGATCTCCCGGTTACAACCTTTTTCAGCCGAAAGGAGCTAATAACACCGAGATTTAAATCTCGAAGTATTATGCTATTCTAAGCGAAAGAAGCTTGTTGATAAGTTTTTCATCATCCTGTGGTCCAACTTAAGTATGATACTCTTTAGCATAGTTGAGGACGTCCTCAGCATTGTCATAATATGACACTCGTTTAGACCAAAGCGAAGTATTACCATTCAACGTTGAAATAAAAATTCTGAGGGTTTGTTAATTAACGTCGGTTTAGAAAGGAGATTTCGGGAAAAGAAGAGATTTGCGAGGAGATATATTTCCGTCTGATGAAGGTGTTACTGAAGGATGATCCAGATGTATTAGTTGTTCAAAATTTCGCAATCTCGCAATTTTACAAAAATGGGGGATAAAAATTAGATTTTAATGAGTAAAAAATCGTATAATCCAAGGAAACGCCAAGATCAAGATGATTACTAATATCGTCCACCAGTCTATAAGACCTACACATGGTTTGATTTTAGGCTCAGGAGGAGGCGTTCGCGGTGCGATCATTCAATTCCTCCTTTACACTAATCAAAATTTGAAACTGATCATGAGAATAAATAGAGTGAGGAGCCAGCAATACCAGAATCTATGATCTTTGGTAACACCATACACAACACACCAGATCCATAAAATTAGTATTATAAAGCAGGCTAATGCATTTGCCATGTTCTAACTCTCCCGAACCTCAAGGATAATGTTCCTGCATCCAGTCGGATGCTTCCTCGTATATTTCCGCAATTTCCTTCCACTTCTTCTTAGTGCTTGGACTGAACTTGGGATTCTTAGCGCCAGCCCTTGCCCTGTTAGCCGCATACTGCGTTGCCCATAGAATCGTAAGCTTTCGTTCCTTCGACCTTGCATGCTTGAACAGATTCTCCAACTTTTTGCAAGCCTCTTCGGCACCTCTTATCGACCTAAACGTGACTATCCGAGCCAAGTCCTTATGTTTAGGCGGTTTAAACAGATCTCCCTTCTTCGACTTTCCTAAGGTCTTCTTAAACTTCCTACCCAAAACCACCACCTCCGAACTTCTTTTTCAAAAATTCATCCGCTCTCCTCTCAAATTCGATAAGAGAACCGTCGATCTTTTTGATAATCGAGACTATATTCCCTTCCATTACCTTCCGATAGTTTTCTATCACCTCCACGTTGAACAGATCCTCGTATCTGACCAGCTTATCCCCTATCTTCAGCAACATCCCCACCACCTCACTCCCTCGTCTTATACAGGAGATACAGCAATCCGGCAAAGCTGAAGATGAACACCCACATGAGTATGATCTGAATCGGTTCTGTGAACGGGCTGACGAAGTTAAGCACGGTCAACAGCACACTCAGAAGAATGCTCATTACTGCAATTCCCTCAACGGATCTCGTCTTGAACCAAGTTAGCCCGATGACGGCTAAACATAAAGCGAATAAGCCAAAGCCGTGCGTTTCGGTTACGAGCATTTTCTCCAACGGCTTAAACATCGTAGTGTTGTTGCTCATAAAGCCCTGCAACCAGCTTATTTGCTCACTCATGTTTATGCTAACGTTGGGTAGTGTAGTATTAAACCGGAATGCGGGAGGATTCGTGAAGTTGTTAATGTCAACTTGAGTGAAATCAACCATTTTCACCACCTCACGGCTCTAAATCCTCTTATCAAGTTGTAAACGGTTCCGGCGAATGCTATCGCATTCATAACGTATATCGGGAAAGCAAGCTCGGGAGGGAGACCGAGCATCTCTATCGTCTTCTGGACGAGCATCGGTGCCGAGATCAGCATCGTAAACACCAACTGCAACGACGTTTTTATCAGGTCGAGCATAGCGCCTACGTTTCCGAGTAATCCGTTGCTCTGATTGTTCAAAGCGTTAACCTGCGTTTGAATTTCGTTCTGAAGCTGAGCTATATTCGTAATCCGATAAACGTAAGGATAAGCGGTAGTATATGAAGCAACGCCGATTGCGAGCGTTACGCATAAGCAGAAGATGTATATCTTAAAGAAGTTCACGATTCCTCACCCCTTCGCAGGAAGCTTAACCCTGTTATGAATGCGGATACAGCGATCACAGGGTAAGGAACGTGAGGAGTCAGACCGCTCCAAGCTCCAAAACCTAACAATAAGGTAGCTATAAGCAGGGCGAATGGCATGTTGGATCTCGTTCCGGCCAATACCAAGCAACAGCAACCCAAGAGTAGGAACACTTCAACAGGTAGCTTAAGCCATCCCGGAACGGGCAGAGTTACGTTTGTGAAGTTTAATTCGGTCCGATTGGTTGAGATGTTGAATCCTCCACCAATGTTGATTATATAATAGTCCGATGCGGGATATAGCGTAAGGACTTTCTCTCCGTTGTTTATGTTTATTTCATACGGTCTGGTTTTGTTAGCCCAAAATACGACCGAACCGTAACCGTCGGTCGTTAGATTGATTACCCTACCGGTAGTTATGTCTTTAATAGCGACCGGAACGCCGACTAAGACGTGCCCTGCTTTGATAATCTGCAGGGTAACGGAGTGGGTAGGAGCATATTGAATTGTTTGAGAACCTCCCTCGATCAGGGAACATATAACGGTTAAAGAGGTATCGTTGTTCAGATAGATTTCTTTGATTCCGTAGAATTTGTTATCCGAAGTGGTAACGGAGATAGAGTATAATCCGGGAGGCAACAAAGTAATTGCGGTTCCGTTTTCGGTTTTCATGCTAATGACGTTACCGGTATCCTTATTTTCAATGCTGACTTGGAATGAGGAGAGATAATTGCCCAATGTCGTTTTGGCTTTAACCGTCAGCAGGTATAATGGCGTAAGAGTAAAGTCTATCCTCGTTTTACCGGTAAATACAACCGAAGATTGAACGGTTTTAAATCTCTCTTTTTCAACTTTTATTGTGTAGGTTCCATCTGATGGAGGTTTTATATCGTAGAATCCAGCCGAATTAGAGTAAACGGTTGCATTCCAAGTGTCGTTGTAAACCGTAACTTTAGCACCCTCAACAGGATTTCCAAAAGGCTCAACCCTAATTATACCGTAAATCCCGGTTAAACTGGTCGAATTGATTAGAGTAAAGTTCACGTAATAGATTCCAGCCACATCAAAGTTTAATGTTCTTATATCGCTTTCATATCCGGTTAAACTTGCCTTTGCATCTATATCAACTTCTGCAAGTAAGCCTGCGACTTGATAGTATCCGTTCGAATCCGTAGTGGCATTATACCATTTCCCCGCTTGATTAAACGAAACTAATGCGTTTGCTAAGGGTTTTCCGTTCTGATCCTTTACGTATCCTCTGATCGCGACTTGCTCGAGAACTCCAAATGAATCGTAAGCCAATTCCACTCCATCACTCCTCGTGAGAATTGCGTAATACGTTCCTCCCGTTATTGGTGCCCTGAATTTGATCGTTCCAGATGGTAAAGATGTTAGCTGAATGGTGTCCACGAGATCGCCGTTCGAATCGTATATCTTGATGTAATAACTATATGAGCTATCATAGGGATCAATGTTATAGGTCGCTGTTATTAATTCATTTGAATAATATTCATCTTTATCAAGTATTATGCTATTATTAGCTTGGCCATCGGCGTAGTAGAAGTATGTCGTCGACGCTGTTAGGTTGTCAACAATTAGTTCGACTTGATACAATCCCAAATCCCAATTCGTGATGTTTACGCTTGCCGTGCCGAACGTTTTGTTGCCCAGATCTATCGTATCGATGATTTTGCCAGAATCGAAATCTCTTATGTTTATTTTAACATCTGAAGCCCAAGGACGAGCATCATATTTAAGATTGAGGAATGTGCTTGTTGTCGGTGTTTTATATAATATGTTGTCAACATCTTTCACTTCTACGAAATCGTAGTTGGCGATATCGTCGATGTAAAGCGACAAAGAGTTTGGATCAACAGCTCCATAACCATAATGATAATAAATAATTATTTTGTTTATTTTCGTTGCTCCTGTTCCTGTCCACTCTTTGACATTTCCATCCACATATAGTTGTAACGTATCTCCTACGAGCGTGACATATACGTAATGCCAATTTCCGGTTGTTAACGCATTTGATAAATACACCTTACCGTTGTCCAACAAAACACCAACTTCGTATGTTGCGGCTGATACTGCTCCCGGATAAACCCTGAAAGCCAATATTCTTGAACTTGGAACATTTATATATACTTCTAACGTTGTATAGTAATCCATTTTAGCTACAAACTTTCCAGCATAATCATTTCCCAGATTATATACAGACGCTGTATATGAAACATATACTGAACTTCTTGAGTAAATACCGTGTGTTAAATTGATGTGTCCATCGTCGAAATCCTCGATCATCGTAGCGCTTGCCAGTCCGAGCAAACTGATGATAATCAAGAATGCCAATGCAACCCGAAACAGCACATTATAACCTGAAAAATCTCTCAAAAGCCTCCACCTCCAAAGCCTTTCTGAATGCCCAAATGATAGCCACTACGATGAAGATGTAGGGAATCCAAGCCATGATGTAAGCGCTGAAATTTGCTAAATCCACGATCTCTTTACAGTGGATACTATTTCCGAACCAGATTGCCCATTCTTTTAGATATTTCCAAACCGGGAATATTGCAAACCAATACACTACGCTAACGGCTATTATCGTTGCAATCATCTGAAAAAATATTGTAGCACTGCCTTTTTTGTCCATTAGCATCACCTCAGAACAGAATATCCCATATATCTTTCACAGGACTCTTAACAGCCTCTATCTCGCTCTCTGATCTATTCGGACTTACCAAGTCGAGTCCTCCCAAATCTATCGGCAATCTTAATTCCGGAACGTTAATGTCTGGAACCTTATACGGAGGGCGGGTATGTGGAAGCGTAGTATCAGTTTTAGGCTTAGGAGTCGTAATCGTAGGCACATCGGGAATCGTTAGCTCAGGAATGCCGATGTCCGGTATCGTTTGCTCGGGAATACTAAGCTTCGGAACCACTCCAATATCCAAGAATTCGCCAAGCTTTTCCGGAACATCTAACGAGGGTTTGGTAACGACCTTTTCGAACGTATCTAGGACCGTATCCAAACCAGTCTTGAATCCCAATCCAACATCAAAGTCGACATTTACAACGTTATCCGTCAGATCTTTCAATTTCTGATCTACATCTACGTTAATAGCGGGCTGAATATGATTAGGATTTCTGATTCCTCCAAGATATCCAAATCCTACACCGTATAGCGGCTTTAAACGATCGTAAGCATCCTCCGCAATCCTTGCAATCGGCTTGAGCATTTCTCCAACGTCGAGCTTAGATTCAAGCGGGCTGAATAGATCTTCCGGATTTACCTTAGGGTTGTAAAACGCCTTTTCGGTCTTCGGAACTTCCTTAACTTCTAAGGCTGATACCTCAGCACCTGCGGGATTGATCTGCTCTGATAATATGCCACCGGACTCTATCTTTTTACTCTCTTCTTTGGAGATCCTCTCGGGCAACTGAGCGATGCCATCGAGGTCTTTCGAAATAGCATCTAACCGTTCGTTTAATTCTTTGCCGGGAACTTCGGGAGATTCAAGCATTCTCCATCGAATTAATTTGACGTTGCCCTTGTAATTCACGTAATCTTTACCTAACGGTGTATCCGTAAGCTCGCTGAACGGTAGCTCGTTGATACGAATCGGAATATCATCTAGCACGCTGAATCTTTCCGAGATGAACCTAATCTGTTTTGTGATCGGAGAAACCTTCATGGCGGATATTCGGGTTACTGCATCCTCCATAGTCGTTTTGAGAATTCCCTTGTGTCCGAGCGGACTCTTATAGAATTGATAAACCTCTATTTTCTGAATAGGTTCGTTCGTTATTATCTTTTGGGTTAGCTTGCTCTCGGGCTTAACTCCAAAATTGATATTACCTTCTCCCACATCGACGTTAAAAATAGATCTGATCATTTTGGCATGAGTATCTTCGATTTTGTTCAGCTTTAGCAACGCCGGATTGTCGGCGAATATTTTCTTTTCTCCCGATTCCGTCGTAATCACGGTTAGTTCTCCTACTTTATTCATTTTTGTCAGCTTTGAGAGAGGTTCGTTGATTTTGCCCGTAACTCGTTCGGCAACCTTTGAAAGCATGGGATCTATTTTGGATGCCAAGTTCCCGACCGATGTTTTTACGGTATCCGGAACGACTTTCCCAACGGCTTTAGCTCCTGCTCCAACAGCCTTAGCAATACCTTCTCCAGCTAAGTTTTCCATCTCGGCTTGATAACCTAAATGCCCGTATGCACCTATCAACTCTTTCTCGGCATCGGTTAATTTCTCTCCCTTAAGTCTTGCTTCCCATCCGCCCAATCCCGCTAAAAAACCTTCTACGGGTCTCGTTGCCAATCCGACGCAACCAGCTATAAGATCGTTAACTACCGGAACTGGAATCTTCCGGTGAATCCACTTCTCGGCTCCCTCTTCCCATTTACTCAATTTATATGCTAAATTGAACAAAGCCGATTTCTGCCTTAAAGATTCTTCAGCTTTTAAAGCCTCAATAGGAGATTCTATTTTGTTTACAACCTGTATATCATTACCTTTAATTCCATGAATCAACGCCTTAGCCTGCGGACTCAGTTGTTCGTTCAGATACTGCAGGGTTTCCGCCTTAACGAATGCCTTATGTATTTCCGGAGAATCCGGCGGTTGTTTCGGCTCGGCTGCCGATACTTCTGGATGCGGTTTGGAATTAGATGCGGCACAATGCAAGGCACCGTCCAAATCCAACGTTGATTCCGAATTTACTACCGGTTGCGGTTGCTGATTTGACTGACCGTAAATTTCCGGGAAATGCTGCTTCAGATAAGCCTCGTATTCCTCCTCCGTTTGAAATACGCCGTAAGGAGTGTAGATAGTCATTGCCGACACCTCACCTGTTAATCACAACTGGCTTGGATCCCGCTGGAACCGTCGGAGGCTTAGGTATTGTCGGAACCGAAACTCCTCCGTGTGTAAAGATCCAAATTGCGATGACCGCCAAGGCGAAAGCCATGATCAGCACTACGAACAGGAAATACTTTCTGAAATCGTCTTTAATAGGTTGTATGAAATCTAAAATTAGCTTCAAATCGTTCTTAGCCATCGCTTCAGCGAATAGGTGAGCGTTGGAACTCCTCAACCAGAAATACGCTTTCTGAGGATTCACCGTTTTAAACATAGCTGCCTGAACGTATAGGCTTAAAATCGGAAATAGTAGGTCTGCGTATTTGATAACCTTCTCCTCAGCCTTCTCTCGGACTTCATCTTCTTTACGTCCTAACTTCAGCTTCAATTTCACTTCTAACACCTCTATTCATCTGATTAATCCAATTAACAAACTCTTCAAACGTTTTGAACGTTCTACCCTGTCTGATTGCTATTTCCATGTATCTCTCGAATTCTTCAACGCTGATTCCAAATTCTTTCTCAAGCCAGTCAAAAAACGCCATCAGATCGATTCTAAGCCCCTTTCCGATGGATCTCCAGATCGTTTGCAACGGAACCCCATCTAATCTATATACTGCGTCGTAATCCACCGGGATTTTGGTGTATTTGTCGAGAACGGCATAACCGCTTTCAAATTTGCAGGGAATTAGATTAACGCTTTTCGTCTCACTGCGAACGTCCAACAGCATCTTTTTCGCTATCTTCGCATGGAAAACTTTAAACATCGTCGGAACGCTCGTTCTGAGCCATATTAGTGTAAATATACTTGTTAGCGATGATGCAATTATCAGCAGTCCGATCTTGAAATATAGCCCGCTGAAAAGCAGAATCATCGCGAGGACAATTATAGACTCAACCAACATTCTGCTTTACCTCCTGCTGAATTTCGGCTCTACCGTCTTTGCTTTCTCCAAATAGCCTGCTAAGCAAACCTTTCTTCCCGGATTCATCCGACTTCTGCGGTAGAGGAGACGGAATGTAACGCTCGATCACCTGTGTTGTCGGTGCGGACAAGAGTTTAAGCGTCGTTCCCTGCAAACTCTTCCCGCCCACGATCCTTATCAAATCTCTGATAGCCAAATGATTGAACAGGAGTTCCGGGTGTAAATCGAGCTCGTAAGGTCGCATGTTCATCAGCTCGTAGTTTCTTTGAATATCAATACTCAGCTGAATGCTCTTCAAATCGTAAATGCTGAGAATTGTTGAGGCTAAATCCTTCCTGAGCTGAATGTGCTTGTTCTGAATAGGTCTCGGTATGTCCGGAAAGACCGCAAACTTCCACCTATCGTTTAGAATGCTCTCGTTCACGTTAATCCCTCCAGCTTGAGTTCTTTCTCGATTCTGAGCCGTTTGGCAAGTTCGACCAAGTTCCAGAACACCTTAACGCAGCAGAAAATACCGAAGAGCATAAACATCAAAGCTAAAGGCAAACTTTGCTGCAGAACTGTCGTCGTGTAGGTGTAAACCGTAGTATTCACGTTGTAGATGTAGGTATAGGGAACCTCGATCTGCATCGCACCCAAACTTGCTATAAAGTTCAGCCCGGCTCCGAGAGCCGGAATAAGGATGTTAAGATGTCTTAAGTCGTAATTGATCAGACTCAAAAAAAAGAGGGTTAACGAGATTCCTGCGGTTATGTAAAACGCCGTGTCGAGCATTAAACACCTCCTCCACCGCCCTCTCCTCTGCTCGTGAACAGCGAAATTATTGCGAACGCAACGAGAGCTATCGCGATTATGAATATGAACTGCAGAATTGAGAAACCGACGGTTCCAGCAGTGTTAATGAAGCTTACAGTTTGGTTAGCCCACGTCGGGCTTGATATGCTGTTAGCCAATGAGATTCCCAGACCGCCCATGTAACCCATGATAATACCCAAGACTATAACGACAAGAATCAGCGTTCCCGCGGCTATGGCTATGTTCGCCCCTCCAGTCCTGTTGTATAGCATTGCCATTTTATACCAATTCCTCGCTTTCAAAATTCCTCTAACCTTAGAACTCGGTCTCAATCCGTTCTCACCTCCTACCTATCGAAAATCTATTAAAATAAAATAAAAAATTTATTAAACATTAATATACATTAATGCGTAATAATGTTTATTAATGAATAGCACGGATAATATACATGCCCAAGCTAAGTTCACTTATGCGGGTAGTTCGAGTTCAATATTCCAAATCAAGGACAGGTCAATACCATATAACTATCCCGAAAGAGATTATTAAGCAATTCGGACTTAAAAAGGGCAGTCTTCTTACGATAGTCGATGATGAGGACTGTATCAAGCTCATTCCGACGGAAAAGGTGAAGGAAAAGCTTTTGAGGTGATCGCTTTGAATTTCGTTCCTCAGGTGAAGGATATCGATTTTAGGAGAGACGGTTATACGGTAAACGTTTGGCAGGCAATAGCCCTCGCAAGGGATTCAATTTTGGACGAAGAACAGTTCGATAAGGCGCTTGATGCTTTAGAGGCAATTCTTATCCCGAGCATGTCCTTAGATGAGTTAAGAGAGTTGGAGGAAATCAGAAAGAGAAGGGATATGATAGTGAATACCGTTATGCAACTGAAAAAGGCGAAGATGTTGGAATCCGCATCTCCTTTCGATAGTCAAGTCCTTCAGGCTACAGAATACTACAACAAGGTTCTGTCATCTGCGAAGTATGAGTTTAATCTGTTGAGATACAAACTGCTGATCAAAACAGCTTACAGAATTTTCGTCGTGAAGGACTCTCAGCCGTATTCGGACAAATCCCTTCTTCCGGACATTCAGAACGTTTACGATAAATATGAAAAGTATATAGCGGAGGGAGAGTGATGAAAGGCATTATCAGGGAAGATATACAGCAGATATCTTACGATATAATACTTTTGAGCACAATTTTAGATATCAAAGAGGCTAAGAAGGAGGGCGATTGGGATCGAGCGTTTAGATTGATCGATGAACTTGAGAATTTGTTGGCACCTTACGGCATTGAGGAATTCCTAAGAAAGGAAATGAACGGTAAGGAGTTCAAAGATGCTAAGGAACTATACACTTTTAAGGAGAGAGTATTGCTGAAAAAGGCTAAGATGTGCGGTTTTCTGCCGCCGGGTAGATATGCTGGATCCAACAAGAGCAATATTTGAGGTGGCTTTATGGATATTCTCAAGACCATCGCTGGTCTGATCAAACATCGTCTGTTCTTCTACGATGAGCATTATCCTATGGTTATCGTAGGTTATCCGGGTGTTGGCAAAAGTTCAACAGGTTTAGCTCTTGCCGAGGCAGTAGATGAGACTTTCGACGTCGAAAGGGTTGCTTTTAAACCAAGTGAATTCTTCGAAATTGCTAAAAATATCGAAAGAGGACAGGCGATAATGTTCGACGAAGCTGGTATTGGTCTGCACGCAAGAGAGTGGCAGACCACTACGAACATCATTTTCTCTAAGTTGACGCAGATCTACAGATTTCTAAACGTCTTTGTGGTTTTTACGGTTCCGGATATAAATTACATTGATTCTCATGCCAGAAATGAGATGAAGGCTATTCTCGAGTTGACGCATAAGGACATACATGATGAAGTTGTGGTAGGTCATTGGTGGGTAGTTAAGAGGAACAGAGCCTTTGGAATAACGAACTATGAAAAATTGAAGATATATGATAATGGAGATCCGATTGAAATAGATCCCGTAAAACTACCCCGTCCGTCCAAGCGGTTATGGAAAGCCTACAAGAGAAAGTCGGAAACTTACAAGAAAAACATTCTCGACGAACTTTACGAGGAACTGCAAAAGCTTGAAGAGGGTGTAGTAACTAAAGGAATTGATAAAAGAACGGTTAGGCGACTTATAAATGAAGAAAAAGCTCTTATTAGAGCTTATGAATATTTCAGTAAAGAGCTTGGAATGAGCGATAGACAAATTGCGGGCGTATTTGGAGTATCTCATGTAACCTTACTAAATTGGAAATCCATTTGGAATTCTGGATCTAACGGCAATGACAAAGAAATTTCACAAGTTGGTAAATTGGTAAGTGGTAAGCAATAGGATAAACCTATTATAGGTTCTAACAGAGAAAGAAGAAATTTTATTCGTTTATTTTATAATTTTAAATCTGAAAAGATGTTAATAAGGTCTTTTGCAAAATCCAGTGGCTGCTTATCGAGAGTTTGATGACCAAGCGGACAAACATATAGATTTTGCTTAGTTAAACGAGCTTAGTTTAATACCGGTTAGAAGAAGTCAGCAGATTAGAGGAAAAATATGGTCTCTGGCTTGACCAGCCGGGCTGGAGTGTAAAAATTCTACCGGCGAGCTCGCCACTTTAAAAATATAAATTTTAACCCTCCAGAGGAAACTTATCTACAACCTTAGAATAGAACTCATCAGCTTGTCTAGCCTTTGCCAAGTAATGCATAGCACCAACGTTAGCTGGTCTTCTACCTTGGATAAAGTCTGCAACCTCTGGGGGAACTCCATGCATTATTAAAAAGTTGTAATGCCATTTTCTGATAGTGTTAGCGGAAACTCTTTCATGCTTTATTAGATCCTTAGCATGAGAATAGCTTATCTCGATCTTTCTGAGTTTCTTGGCAAAGTCTGCTGGCATGTATGCAAAGAATCCCCGTTTATTGCCTTTTGACGTGCTAATTATCGGATATCTTGCAATTCCTTTCTCTTCGATGACTATAAGGTTTTGAACATCGAAGTTTGCAAGCATTTCAACAGCTTGAGAAAGTCTTATGCCTGAATAAACAAGCAATTCAAACAGAATCTTTGCTTTTTCGTCTGTCAGATCCCTATAAGCTTCAATAAGCTCTTCATCACTTATAAAGACATCTCTTGAAGATGCCTGTTCAATCTTACAGACCTTTCTGAACTTATCGAGAATTGCAGAATCTACACCTTTAACCTCTTCGTAGAAGTTCAAGAGGTTTCGAAAAGCTTTGGCAACCCATCTTTTCACACCTTTGGAATCAATTCCAGATAAGATATTATACAGATCTTCAGGGGTCTTTATCTCTTTATTAGCGGCATATCTGTCCAAATAATTAAGATAATACGTCGCAGTTGTAATCTCAATCCTATTGTAAAGCCACTGCTTGAACTCTTCCCTTATGGCAGGATAGTTGATCTTGAAGCTGATGGAAGTCCTTTCGAGCCGGTGACCCGGGTTCAAATCCCGGCCGGAGCATCGTTTTAACTTGACATCTCAATAAGGAGCCTAATTTTCAAGTTCGACCAAATCCGATGCGAGTATGGAATCCAAGAACATCTTGTAGAACTCCACAAACCCGGCTCCACCGCCTACGATCACGATCGTTTGTCTATTTTTGAAAAATATCGCAACAGTCTTTCCGTCCACGAGAACCAATCCGTGCTTGGATTTCGTCTTAAACCGAATTCTGTAAAGTTCGAAGGGTAGATCCTTCAGTTCGTAAACATTGACTGCACAGATCTTACCCTTAGCTTTGCTCCGCCTCAAAGCTGAGGTTATCTCCTTCGGAATAAAGGACGCCGCAACGACAATCTCCTTTGCATTTACAATGAGTTCGACGATCTTATCTATCGCCACATCGCCCCTATATATTTTTATTTCCTCGGTTTTAGCCTTCTCAATTGCCGGAAGCTCTTCTCTCAGATACCTGAGATTTTCCTCTACTTTCTTGGAAAATATCCTCATAAGCTCTTCGGAATTTAAAGCCCTAAACTTCATCGGCTTACCGTATGCTTCAACGAGTCCCTTGTTCATAAGAGACTTTATCACGTCGTAGACCGAAGTTCTCGGAATTCCGCTGTATTCGGCAACCTCCTTCGCCGTAAGCTCACCTTTAGCGATCAACGCAAGAAGAACCTTAGCTTCGTATTCGGAAAGTCCGAATGATCTCAAAGCTTCGATCATCTTCTCCATTAAAATGAGTAGTCGCTCGTAAAGTATTTATACATTTTTGTAGTTTCAACTACGACAAATTAGGGGGATGAAAACGTGAGGCTAAGGTTCGTTTTGGTCTTGGTCGTTATGCTGATCGCTATCGGAAACGCTCAGGCACTTTATATCAAGGAAAAACCGAGCGTAACCGTCTCTATAGCCGGAACAAATCATCTAAAGAGGGGGACGAACGTCATCACGTTGATCGCCTACAACCCAGCGGAAGAGAAGAGGATCATTTACGACAACCCCGAGCAGGCTATGTTCTTTAAGGGTAGGGAAAGTCTGCTATTCACGGCATACAACGTCTCGTTCGAATTGGAAGGGAATAAATACATCGAAGTAAAAACACCCGTCCAAAAAATTCCGGCTATACCTCCGATGAAACCGATTCAACTCAAGTTCATAGTTAAGGTTAAGGACTCGGCTAAGGCTGGAGAATACGAACTGAAACTTAAGGTCAAATACGATATAATACACGACGTTGACGTCAACTTCGGAGTTCAGCAGTTCGCAATTCCTACGGTTTACAACATCTCTGGAAACTACAGCCAATATGGAACGGTTTCGAACTACGAAATTTCTCAGTATTTGAACGAACTCTACATCGATTACACGCACAAGGAGCTTGAGATACCCATAAAGGTTTACGTAGATAAGGAAGATGTCAGACTCGAAGTTCTGAGCGTCAAAACCGAAAACTTCGAAGCCAAGGGAAAGGGACTCGTGACGGTTAAGGTTAAAAACATCGGAGAAAAGACGGGCAAAAACGCATTCTTGGTTCTTATAACTCCAAACGGATTTTCCGTTAAGGCTAATCCTCCGGCTATGATGCAGATGCCGATTGGTCAGACACCCATGACGCCTACAACGATGCCGGTTATGCCAACCGGACAGATTCCATCTGCTATGATGCCTTCGACATCCGCGATGCCTCCAGCGATGCAGTCCTTGCTTACATCTACGAACGCTGTATTCGTCGGAGACTTGAAGCCGGGCGAGGTGGTTGAAGCTACGTTCCCCGTCAAGATAGAGGTCAGCGACGGAGGTAACTACACGTTCGAAATCAAAGCCGTCTATTTGGACGAATACGGAAACGTTTTGGAATCTAAGCCCGTTCCGTTCGGTGTTTACGTCTCGCCACCTCCGAAAATTGAAATAAAAAGCGTCGAAAGCAAGGTTTACGTTGGAAGCAGTGGAGATGTCATAGTTAGGCTTAGAATAGACAAACCGCTCAAAGAAGCGAGCGTTATTTTAAAGGTCAATCCGCCACTTTCCATCCTAAGCTCAGAATACTACTTGGGCAACGTCGTTCCGAACAAAGATTACGAAGCGATATTCAAGGTTGAAGCTTTGAAGGAGGCCGTAGCCGTGGTTTATCCAGCAACTCTGATAGTCAAATACAAGTCTATGAACGAGTGGACGGAGAGCGATCCGATAAGAATCGGAATTAAAGTCAATCCGAAGCTAAGATTCGAAATAATCGGAATTCCTAAGATAGCTCAGGGTGAGGAGAAGGTAATCACGGTCAAAATTAAAAACTTGGGTAACTTTACGCTCAGAGAGGCGACGGCGAGAATAACGATAGTCGATCCTTTCACTTCAACGGACGACACCGCATACATCGGAACGCTTAAGCCGGGGGAGGCGAAGAACATAAGCTTCAAGATAAAGGTGGACAAGGACGCGACTCCGAAGCTCTACGGACTCAATCTGGAGGTCAAGTATAAGGATCCGGAGGGCGATTGGGCTATAAGTGAACCGACAAAGCTCGTTATCAAAGTGACTCCGGCAAAGCCAAACTTCGCATTGCTCGGAGGTATTTTGGCAGTCGTTCTGCTTACAGCGATAGGCTACGCCTTAAAGAGGAGGCACTGAGGTGATAGCTAAAATAGTTAGGAAATATCCGTTCTTCATAATCGGACTGACGCTCTCGCTCATAATTTTTTCCTTCTACTCCGCTCAGCACGTAGTTTACGAATACAACATCGACACGTTCTTCAGTAAGAACGACGTCATATACAGTCAATACAAGCTGTTTACGAAGGACTTCAGAGTGGGTTCGGAGAACATCTTCATATTCGTTAAGTGCGACGACGTAACGAATAGGGATGTCCTGAAATACATGCTCAGACTCGGAAACGAACTTAAGCATCTTAAATACGTAGAAAACGTCGTTTCTCCTGCGTCGATTTTGGTTTCTATATACGGAAAGATTCCGGAAGATCCGATCATCATCCAGCAGACTCTGAACAGATACTGCAAAGATCTAATTCCGACCAACACTTTGGCACTCATTTCGATCTCCATCTCCGCAACGGAATCTCAACAGAGGAACGAACTTGCGAAGCAGATTGAAGATGTAGTCAAATTCGTGCCGAAGCCCGCAGGTGTTTCGGTTTCGGTGACGGGATCTCCCGTAGTGGGATACCAGATAATGAAGTCCATTCAGAAGAGCGTAAGGTTGACCACTACGGCTTCGGTTATCTTGATGGTTGTAATTCTCTTCTTGGTCTTCAGCGGTGTAGTTAGGAGGAAGATCTTCGCATTGGTTCCGCTTTTAATATCCGTATTCTCCGTAATATTCGTCTACGGAGCGATGCCGATCTTGGGAATTCCTATGACCGAAGTTACGAACGGATTCATGCCGATTCTGATAGGTCTGGCTATCGAATACGCCGCCCAGCTTCAGAGCAGGTTCGAAGAAGAAAGAAAGGAGGGCAGGGGTATCGACGAATCCATAGAGATCGCTATAAAGAGCACGGGTTTAGCCATTGCCTTAGCAATGCTGACGACTGTAATCGGATTTCTATCGATGCTGTTCTCCGGAGTTCCGGCTTTGGGCTGGTTCGGAATACTTTCGGCTTTGGGTTTGATCGTCGCATTCGTTCTAACCCTAACGTTCCTTCCGGCGTTGCTCAAGATAACGGACAAGGACGTTAAGGTTGAGGTTTCGAAGAAGGAAGAGACCGGAGTCCTCGAAAGGTCGTTGGGAGTCCTCGCGAAGGTTACGGCTAAGAGGTATAGAGCCATTTTGATACTAACCGTTGTAATAATAGTATTTGGTTTATACGGATACACCCAGATCAAGCTTGAGACGAATCCGAGGAACTACGTTCCCCAAGATCTCCCGGCGATAGTTTCGCTTAAAGAATTGGAGAGGCTCGTAGGCGGACAACACTACTACGTCGTAATTTTGAACTTCGACAAACTCGATCTTAACGTAGTAAAGAAGGCGGACGAACTTGGAAGATACATAACCCAGAGGGAAAGCTACGTGGACAACTACGAATCCCTTGCGAAGGCGATAGTTCAATTCTACGGACGAATGCCGGCAAACGATATCGAACTTGAGATGGTTCTGAACAGACTGCCGTCATACATAAGAGATAGATACATCTCTGGAAATCAGATTGCGATCTATCTGGCAAGCCACGTAAAGTCGTTCGATGAAGAGAAGAGGTTATACTACTCAATTCAGAAGGACGTCAGATTCTTCGGCTGGAAGGATGGCTTTTACGTCTCTGGATACACCCCGCTTCTGATGGAGATGGGCAGACTCATGCTGTTCGGTCAGAGCAAGATGACCATAGCGGCTTACATCCTCATTGTCGCGCTTATGTTCGTAGTTTACAGGTCGATCACCAAGGCGATCGTTCCGCTCGTTTCCATAACGACGGTGATAGCAACCGTGAACGCGTTTATGTTCGTGTTCGGAATAAAACAGACGATGCTCAGCACCACCATGAATTCGATGGTCTTGGGTTTGGGTATCGATTTCTCGATTCACGTTTTGGAAAGGTATCTTGAGGAGAGAAGGAAATTCGATCCCATGATGTCCGTAATTAGAACCGTCGAAAGAACCGGGAAAGCCATAGCCACGTCAGCTTTAACGATGGCCGGAGGATTCGGCGCTCTGCTACTTTCACCGTTTCCGTTGATGCAGACTTTCGGAGTTCTGTCGTTAGTTGCGATACTGTTCAGCTTGCTTGCGAGTCTTACGGTTGTTCCGGCGTTTCTAATGATTACGGAAAAGATCAAACCCGTTCGTGGAATTTCGTCTGTTGTAGGAGGTGCCGAAAACGTTTGATTTTTGTCGACACTTTCAACTCTTGACTTCAAACGTTATGTTCTCCTCTATCAGCCTTCTGAGAAGATCGTTTATCAGGCTTTCAGTGCAAACGACAACGACGTTGCAACCGTGGTGAGCGGATTCGACACAAACCTCTCTCGCACCGAAGAAGATGGGTTCTATTCCTATCTTTCTGCAAGATATTAATGCCTCAACCCCCAAGGCGACAACTACGTCCTTTCCTTCGATCGTCTTCCTGAGCGCATCCAGATCTACCGATCTGCTTCCCCCCTCGCATATGTCCGGAACCTTGAAAACTACGACCTTTCCCCTGTCCGGCGGCTTGAAATCATCTTTCGGCTTTATCAGCACCTCTTCGCCATCTTTTGCAGACGTCAAAGCAATGGAGTTCGGCTTTCCGTCCCTTTTGCAGTATATTAGCCCCCTATCGAACCAGTAGGTAACCTCATCGCCCTTCTTAATATCTCCGACCGCTATCGCAATAAGCGAGCGGGAGTAAATTCGCTTTAGCAGTTCCTCTGAAAAAACGTGAAGGTCGAATAGATTTTTAACCAGCCAATCAACCCCTTTGTCCGTAACTTCATAATAGCCCTTCTGAACCGTCCTTATCAATCCCTCAGCAGTTAATTCTTTGAAGTATTCCGAAATAGCCTGCGGTGTTAGGTTCAGCTTAGTCGCTATATCTCTCTGGTTGCATTTTCTGTTCGTGATTAGCTCAGCCAAGATCAGGAGCCTTATGGTGTCTCTTCTGCTGAGCAGAACCTTCATATCCCAAATTGGCTCCATAGCTATATAAATTTGCGGTGATGTAATCCATACGTTTCTTCTCACCCAAGTAGATCTGAACGGCTTCCTCAACAAGCTTCCTCATCATAAAACTCGGCTTTCCCAAAACTACGTTCGGACAGGTGGAAACATCGACATACACGTAGAAAGTTTCGCCTTCATACTCGAATTCGGCGAGCTCACTACCCTTCTTCCGAATACTGAAGGGATACAGCTTGCAGGCTGTAGGCTTCAGTTCGCCCTGCAGAGAACAGAGGTTTCCGTGCTGAAACGGGCAAACATTTCCGATCTTCTTTATGTAGAACCTCCCGAATCTCTCCTCAACGAAGCCCGTTCCCTTAAGCCTGAGGTATTCGTAAAATCTCAACGGAACCCTGTATTCTCTACAACACCTACCGCAAGCCGTGCAGTGCCAAGAGTGGACTTTCCTCCATGGAACGAGCATGTTAATATATCGTCAGATTTGCATAAGCTTTTATCGCTAAAAAACCTCGTCGAATTCGACGTAATCTTCCGGTAACTCCTCAAGCTGTCCGGCTTCATCGAGCACCTTCTCTTCGATGTAAATCGGGCAAGCCAATCTAACGGCTATGGCTATGCTGTCGCTCGGTCTCGCATCCACTTCGATCTCGTGATCGTTCTGCTTCAAAACTATCCTCGCATAGAACGTGTTATCGACGAGATCGTCTATAACTATCTTCTCAACCCTCGCGTTTAGCTTTCCTATGATGTCAACCAGAAGGTCGTGGGTCATCGGTCTCGGAGGCACCTGATTCTTCAGAGCGGAATGGATCGCCATCGCTTCCGCTATTCCGATGTAAATGGGAAGAAGTCTACCGTCCTCGGCTCTGAGAACGACTACGGGAGATAACCCAAACACGCTCGGTGCGGCGAATACACCGAAGACCTCCGCTATCAACTCCATTATAGTAGTAGGTAATTCCGAACGTATTAATACTTTCCCATAACGTATTTGTAGACATTTATAATTATACGCTTCGAAAAGTATCTTAACCATTGTATCGCCTAAACGTTAGATGCGAGGGCAAATTCGTGAGCGGGTTGCAAAGATAATAGATTCGTTTGATGTTTTAAAAATAATTCTTGATGATAAAGCCATTTGCTACGATGATAGGATAGTGATATTCGATCCTCCCTTCGAGATTCGGATTTTGAAAGGTGAGGAGATTATCATCTTTAGCTTCGGGGATGAGGATGTTGCGATTCTTTCCGAAAGTAAATGCTGGATAAAAGAGGGTTTCGAAGATATCGTTGAGGAATGGGTTACAGCATTGACGTCGCTCGGATTCAAGAGGTATATTTTAAAGAAGTAAATGCTTATTAGAAAAGTGCTCCGGCCGGGATTTGAACCCGGGTCACGGGATCGAGAGTCCCGTATGATTGGCCGGGCTACACCACCGGAGCTCAAAATAATTACACCTTTTTGAGTTTTTAAAAATTTTGGTGGTAAATTCGGACAAACGGGTAGGTATTTTAATTGATTACATATGCGACGGCTGTAATTTCCCGGCGCAGGTGGAAGTTTTAGCATTCTTTTTTAGCAAAATTACTTTTCTATTTACATGGACTTGAGAACTCGACTCATCTTAAAACCCATCATCGGCGGAATACTTTTAGGCTTTTTCGTAATGTTACTGATATATCCGATCTACAAATCCCTACTGGAGAGTCTGCTGGTCTCTTTAGGAATCGGTTTAGCCTTCGGATCGTTTTTGCTTCTGACGAATTTAATCTACTTAAAGAGAATGGAGCGTAAATACGGCAGATCTCCTGAGTTGCTGAAGTGTCATCATACGAGAGAGCTCGAAATTGATATGCCCTACGATGAAGCATTCGATCTGTGCATTAAAGCCGTTAAATCTCTGAAATGCAAAATCAGAGAAGAGAACCGTAATCTCGGCAAAATAATAGCGATAAAGCCGACGAAAGTTCCTTTGGATTGGATATTTAACCAAGATCTGATAACGATTGAACTGCGAAGGCTTGACGGCAGAACTAAAATAAGGATTTCGAGCCAGCTTTATCCCCATCCGCCTACGGAATATTACGTCGATTACGGGAGCAATTTGGAGAATGTGGAGAAGATCGTGGATATGCTGTTAAAGCATGCTTCCCGAATATGATCAAAGCTACGATTAAGCCTATCCAACACGAAAACCAGAGTATTAAGGACGAATTTAAGCCCCTTAATGCGTAAACGGAACCGAGTGATATATTAAAAATTGATATGAATATGCACATTCTTAACGTTTCTATTATCTCCGCAGTGTATGTATGTTACAAAGGCGAATGCAAAAGGGACGAAGTTATAGCAGAATTCTTTAATACTCCATTTTTTCCCGACACGGTGAATCCCACGTGGACTGTTGCACCTTGTCGTCCATCTCAAACCTAAGGTTAAAATTAGGCATAAAATTAACAGAACCAAAAGCAAACTTCTGCTCATCCCGTCACCTTCAAAAGCTTCGTAACTATGAGTGTGGTTATGAGCAAGGCGACAACTACACTGCAAAAGGCTCTCCAAGTCGAGAACTTATTTGATTCCCTGACCGCTATTACACATAAAGCCAAGCTCCAGAGCGTTAAGGCGAGTATTGATAAACCGAGGGTAATAATGGTTGGCGTGAACAGATGGGATATTATGTGCATTACCGTTTCGTGTGATAGCTGACCTTTTGTATTTTCAATAAGGACTTTGACATCTCCCGGAATCGATTTTAAGATTAGATAGCCAAGTATCGGTGGGAATATCAGCGGGAATCGTGCGTATCCGATTGCGGATAACAAGCCGACGAAGCTTGGATGTCCTCTCAGAGCTTTACCCATTATATACAGCAGAACCGCCGAAATAAGCCATTCCGCAACATCTCTGACCGCTCCCTCTAAACGGGTGTAGTCGAAGTAGAGAAATGCTGAAATGACGCTCGGAAGGATTACGATCAGCAAAGCCCCTATCAAAAAATTCTTCCCGTTCTCGCTTATTTCCTCAAAAGCACTCTTCGGTTTTAAAACCACATCCTTCAGCACGGATAGCGGTCTCAACATACACACCTCCAAGCTACTTTTCGCAAAGCTTTTTCACTTCCAATATTCCGAGTATTATCAAAGTGGCAAATATTGCTTTTGAGAGTGTCGTCAGTATCAGATGCCAAGTGTATACCGAGTAAATCCGAAGTCCCAAAAAGATATCAAAACACGGAATTACTGCGGGTGAAATCATCTTTATCAAAAAAGCCGCACCGATGAAAAGCACGGCTTTTGATTTTATCCTGCGATACACGTAGAAACATGTAACGATGATTGAAAGCTCTATCAAGGTATTGATAAGAGAAAAGGCAAAAGTAATCGGATCGATGTTACCCAATCCCATCGTTAACCCTCCATCGACTCCCTAAAACCTTGTTTGAAGCTCTTGTAGAGAAGAAGGGAAAAGCCGTAGATGAAAATGATGCCACCGGCAATTGTAAGTGCCCCGATTGGTGCTTCCCGATATGATACCGGAGCTACCCATTACGTATCCCACGACGAGCAGATCGACTATCCTCCTATCCGTTTCTTCCAACCTGTCTGCGTGCCTCTTCAGTAGGTATAGAAAGATCAGTCCCAGCAGGAGTGAAATGATGGCAATATCCATCGAACACACCTCTTGAAAAAATTTGTTAAGAAATCATATGATGAGCAGAAATGTATACCTTAACAACCGTTTTCTTATCCAAATCTATCAAAGCCGAAACTATCCTATCGCCATGCCAAGTAACACTGAAAAGCTCCTTTGGCTTGTAGAACTTCGCCGAAGTTTGGGGCAGAATCCTTCTCACGGTAACGATACCTTTTGCGTTTTTGGCAATGGTTTCGTTGCTCATTGCTATCGACAACGCTTCAAGCTTAACGCTTTCCGGTAAGGCTTCCAAGCAGTATGATTTCAGGATAAGAGTTCCGTTGTCGTTTACGAAGAGATATATGTCTTCACCTTTAAGCTTAGAACATTTGGCTTTAACGTAGATGTAGTCACCCTTAACCTCAACGCTGACGTTGTCGTAGCTGAAACCGTCGAAGGGGTAAAGGTAGTCTAGTATTTGATCCTTCAATTCCGCTGTCGAATTCTGATGGATTTTTGCATTATTTTGAATGCAACCCAAAAATAGAAGGGGAATGAGTAGGATTACCCACCTCATTCTATCTCGACCTCTATGCTGAATCCGAAGCAGTTTTTAGGCATAACTTCCACCTTCCAAATTCCGTTTTCTGGGTTCTCTATCGTGTATATCTTCGTCTTGGTAGCACTTACGACCTTGTAGATTCCTTCGGTCTCTTCCCAAGGCGGAGCAAATTTGCCGGTTGTAACGATAACCTTCTCTACGATCTTAGGCTTGACGTTAACGACACCGCTGGGCGATACTATTTTAACGTCGAAATCACCCTTGGCATAACTCCTACCGCCGATTATTGGAATCGGTATACCCATGAAATCCGAGCTGACCTTCACCGTAAGCTTGCTCGCATTTTCTATCTCAATCGTTTTAACGAACGGCTCGGTCGGCTTCGTGAAGACGTTGAGGTTTATCTCCACTCTCTGCATCCATTCATCCAATCCCGGATCGTTTATGTTCAGCTTTACGGCTCCCCTCAAATAGCCCTTAGCCGTCGGAGGAACCCTTACCTTGATCTTAACTTCCACCTCGGAGTTTGGCGGTATGATTGAAGGCGACTCTATTTGCACGTTATCCTTGCTCAAATATTCTGCAAAACTGCTGATATACTCCGGTTTCACAAATTCCGGATTTAGTTTGAAAGATCTGTTTGCAGTGTTTTTGATTTTTATAGTGTATTCGTAGGTCTTTCCAGCCTCGACTACATCGCTTATATATCTCGGCGTTATCCTAACGCTCGGAGGAATCCAGACCTCAACGCTGAGATGCATTGCGTTGATGTATCTCGGAGTTCCGTAAGGCGTTGCAGTCGGAATCGTATCGTTCGTGAAGGCTATCGTGCAGGAATAAAATCCCTTTTCCGTATCTTTCGGAACTCTAACCGTAATACCGATTTCGGTCTCCTGCTTAGCCTTTAAAACGAAGTTGGATTTACTAAAGGATATCCAGCTTTTATCTATGATATTCTCCGCGTAAGGTTCGATCACGACCTTAGGCGTTATCCTTACATCCTTATCCGTCGGATTCTTTACCTTCACTGTGAACGTTGCGGAATCACCCGGTTTTAGCCTCAAATGTTTATAGCTCGGCGATATTACGAGCTTCGTAATGTTACTGAAATATACGGGCTTCATCTGTTGCACCGGGACGGGTATCGGCACTTCTTCAGCCATACAGACCGTCGGTAGGATCAGTAACAACAACGCTAATAGCACAACCCTTTTCATCAAACCACCCTATGTATAAAATTTCACGTAAAGTTAAAAAAGTTCTGACCATAACTTCAGAATATAAAAATAATTTTAAAAATAAATTTTCGATTTGCTCGACAACCATGCAAATCCAATGTATGCGAAGAAAATTGAACTGAAGTAGCTCTTACCCTTTTAGATTTTAATTGAGGTGGCTGGGATAGCATTCAAAGATTGATAAAATCTTAAGATTTAGGTAGAAACTCTTAATGGAATGGTCTTCTAAAATTTCTTACGAATTTTTTATTTCCAGAATTACTCTTTCTACGTAGCTTCCTTTACCGAAGGTTTGTATGTTTTTCTGCTAAACAAGGTGCTTTATAGCTCTCTCACAAAACCTCTAACAAATTCGTAAATTAGGAATGTATTTTAATAATTTTCCTTTTTACGTCTACCGCTATGAGAACTTGCCGTTAATTGCTATTTCTTCGAAAAACCTGAATTCTCCACTTTCAGAAACTATCTTCTTCAACTTTTCTACTGCCCTTTGAACCGATAACTTTGGCGACCTCTTATCGATAGCCCTTACAATAAACCAAGCCTAACCAAATTCCTTAATAATCAAGATTGGACTAAAGTTTTTTATCCGTTGATCTGCTAATGGAATTAATGAAGCTTAACGTAGTGATTTGGAAAGAAGAGGATATGTTTGTAGTAAAGGAAGTGTTTACGGGGGTAACTACACAGGGAAAAACAATAGAAGAAGCCTTGGAGAATATTAAGGAAGCAGTTGAGTTATACTTGGAGGAATTACCGGAATTGAAAGAAGAACTGGAAAATAGGGAGATTATCGGTGTCATGAATGTCTAAACTTCCAAAACTCTGAATTCTTGTAAAGAAGTTCGGCTTTAAAGTAAGCAGACAGAAGGGTAGCCACGTAACTCTAGTGAAACACGAAGCCGGAAGAAAGATCGTAACGGTCGTTCCTCTACATCCAGAGCTGAAGCCTGGAACTCTCCTCGGAATCCTTAAGCTCGCGGAAATAAGTAAAGAAGATTTCCTGAAAGCTCTAAAAAAGTAAGAGCTAAGTAATTCGTCCCGACCTGACTTTGAAGATGAACAAGAAACTGCTCGAATTCTGTGACGAGGTATGGATATTCGGAAACGAGATTACTGGAATGAGAGAAGTGTTTGAACATTTAAGGATCTGAACCAGAAGTAAAAGTGCCGAGGCCGGGATTCGAACCCGGGACCTTCGGATTATGAGTCCGACGCCCCAACCAGCTAGGCTACCTCGGCTTAGTATCATGTATTCGAGTGTTATTAAAAACTTTTCGAAGCGTTAAAAAGGCAGTTAGAACCGGTATAAAAAAATGGAGGTCACTTGATCAGTTCTCTGGCAGCGAGCTTGATGTCATCGGCTTTGACTGTCTTTCTTCCGGAGTTCTTCGCAAGCTCGACAGCCTTCTTGGCGATCTTGATCGCATACTCCTCGATAGCCTCCGCCAAAGCTTTCTTCGCGGCTTCGCTAACCCTTGGCGCACCGGCGTTCCTTATTATCCTCTCGACGGGTGCAAGCGGTAATTCCACATACATCACCTCCTTTAATTAATTCAATTTTCTACACAACCCTTATATAAATCTTTAGATTCATCGGAAGATTTATAGAGCGAGAAGTAGAGTATACCGTAAGAAGATCGCCAAACTTTAGGTATGTTTTGGGCTTAACTCTTCGTATTTGAAAATTAGGGCGGATCTCGGCTATCGAGCCATCGTCGGTAACTGAGGGTGTTTTGGTGAATAAGTATAAATACGCCAAAAACCATCTACGATCGGGGGTGGTGTATATGGACGTTGAAAGTCTGAAAGAGTTAATTAGAGAAGATTACGACGTCATCGATGCAAACGAGACTATTTCTAAGGTTATTCCGATGCTCGAAAAGTGGGAGGAAAAAAGTGCGATTCTCGTTGAGGAGAATGGAAAGATAATAGGTGTTGTTAGGGAAAGGGATCTTATGAGAGGTTGCGTAATGGTCAATCCTCATGAAACAAAGATCAAGCACTTCGTAGTTCGAACGGGCATACTATCTTTGGACGATCTGACTCCGGAGAAGGTTGCAAGGAGATTCGTCGAAGACTCGACCCCTTTCGTCATAGTTAAGTTAAATGGAAAATACGGCGTAATATTCGTCGACGACTTCCTCAAACTCGTAAAACCGGAATTTGAGGACGTAAAGGTTAAGGAGATTATGAATCCGGAAGTCGTAACGGTCAAAGACCATGACACGGTAGCCAAAGCTCTCGCTACGATGAGAAATCACGGAATAGACAGGGTAGTCGTTGTTGACGACAACAATAAGGTCGTTGGAATAGTTACCGGTAAGGATATAGTTGACAGAGTCTTGGCACCGAGAAAAAGGGCGAGACTCGGAGATGTCAGCGGTGAAAAGGAGAAAACGCTTTCGATTATGGTCGAGAGTATCATGAGCTATCCCGTAATAACGGCTAACAAGAACGACAGTGTGGCGAGCGTTATAGACACCATGATCGAAAAGAACATTTCGAGCGTAGTTGTAACGAAGGATGGATTCCCGGAGGGAATCGTGATAAAGAAGGATATACTCGAAAACTTCATAAAGAAGGCTACTCCGACGAAGTTCGATGTTCAGGTGATAGTCAGGAACCTCACACTCGACGATTTCGAAAAGGCGAGGATAAACGACGATCTGAACAACTTCATGGAAAAGTTCAAGGATTACTTCGGAGAGGCTATTTTGTTCGTGTATATAAGAAAGTTCAGGTGGGAATACTACAGAGGTCTTCCGTGGGTTCTCGTTAGGCTAAAGCTTGCGAGCGATAAGGGAACGTTCGTTGCAACCGGAGAAGGATGGGGTGCGGAATACGCCCTTCATGCGACGCTTAAAAAGCTTGAGAGGGAGATCCTCAAGGAGAAGGAACTGCTGACGGATAAGAGGATGATAAGGAGGTTCTACGAAGACGTTTTCTCGGACTTTACGAGCACGAGCGCTTAACCTTTTTTATAACCTTAGGAGATCGAGCAGATAGTCTCCGGTATACGTTTTAAGCGGAATGTTCAGCTTTTTTAACGCAACTTCAATGAATGCCGACTGGTAATCACCGTAACCTCGTGTCCCTCTGAACATGACTATCACTTCGCCGTAGTTGTCCTCTCCGTGCACTATGTAGTAATTGGCGCCTTGCTTGTTATTGCCCGATGGAATCACCACCTTAAAGGCTGGAAGCTTAACCCTTTTGAGCGATCCGACGAACTTCACGAAAGCTCTCTCATCGTAAAACTTGAATCTCCTGATTCCGTCGTTCGGCATCTTCTCCTTGTATATTATCGCATCAGCCAACGGCATTCGGAACGCATCTTCTATATCCTCTTCGTGTATCCTACTATACAGGCTTGAGACGTCACCCTCAACAGCTACCGCTTGCATCGTTTACACCTCTATCAAACGTTTGGTTGAAGTAGTATTTAAAAATTGTTCTTTATAATTTAGTTACAAATGAATATATGAAGAAAAGTATCCGATTATGTAGGTGCATACGTAGCTACGTATGTCGGGTTTTGCATTCATCAAAATTAAGAAAAACGTTATATTTTGTTGACCGAACTATATTTTATGAAGACAATAATACTCGCCGGTGGCAAGGGAACGAGACTATGGCCGTTAAGCAGGGAGGAGTTTCCGAAGCAGTTCCTAAAGATTTTCGACGATAAGTCACTACTTCAGGAAACTTTGGAAAGGGCCCTTCTTTTTTCTAAGCCCGAGGAGGTTTACATAGTTACCAATGAGAAGTATAGGTTTATGGTCATTCAGCACATTAAGGAGTTGGATGTTGAAATTCCCGATGATAACGTAATTTTAGAACCTTTGGCGAAGAACACACTTCCGGCCATATTTTACGGCGTAAAAACCATAATCGAAAACGACGGAAACGATATAGTCGCGGTTCTTCCGTCGGATCATCTTATCAGGGTTAACGACAGCTACATCAAAGCGTTTGAAAACGCCCAAAAGCTTGCTAAGAGTTACCTCGTTACGTTCGGGATTAAGCCTACCAAACCCCATACGGGCTACGGATACATAAAGCCCGGAGAACCTTTGGAAGGCGGTTTCAAAGTGGAGAAGTTCGTTGAAAAGCCGGATTACGAGACCGCAAAGAGATACGTTGAGGAGGGATACCTATGGAACAGCGGTATGTTCATGTTTTCGACGGATGTCTTCATGGAGGAGTGCATAAAGCATGCTCCAGAAGTCGTCATGGCTTTCGAGGAGGACGTTGAAACGGCCTATGAGAGGACACCTGACATATCCATAGATTACGGTCTGATGGAGAAAACGGACAAAGCGGCAGTTGTTCCTTTGAACGTTTTTTGGAGCGATGTAGGAAGCTTCGATGCGATATACGAGATAATGGAGAAAGATGAGAACGAAAACGCCGTTAAGGGGGAAGTAGTCTCCATAGACTCGAAGAACAATCTGATAGTAGGAGAGAGCCTCATCGCAACGATAGGAATTGAAAACGCGATAATCGTTGATTCCGGCGATGCCATATTGGTTTGTTCGAGAGAAGAATCGCAGAAAGTTAAGGACATCGTCAGAATTTTGAAGGAGAGAGGAGACAAGAGAGCGGACGTTCACAGAACGATTTACAGACCTTGGGGATCGTTTACCGTGTTAGAGGAAGGGCAGTTTTACAAAATAATAAAGATAAAAATTCTTCCGAAGAAGGGCTTGGGTTTGAGAATGCACTATCACAGAAGCGAGCACTGGGTTGTTGTTAGGGGAACGGCAAAGGTAGAGGTTGACGGAAGGGAATTCTTACTCAGAACGGGCGAAAGCACCTTCGTTCCGGCTGGAGTAAAGTATAAGATCGAAAATCCGGGAGTTCTGCCTTTGGAGGTTATAGAAGTCCAGATAGGCGAATACTTGGGTGAAGACGACATAGTGAGGTTCGAAGAGGATGAAAAATGAGGAGATAGAGGTTCTCTGCCCGGTGTGCAGGAAGATACATAAATTTAAGCCGGAGGTTCAGGAGTTCCGTTGCAGGAAAAGGCATTTGGTTCTGCTTAAGGATAGGCACGGTTGGAGGCTTATGGAGGTTAAGGTGATAACCGGGAGGGAGGACAGAGAGCTGGATAGAATTTGGGGATCGAAGGACGAAGATTAGTGAAAGTTTCAGAACCCTTTTTATGTGTATTGTTTTTCAGAATTAATTTTATATTTTCAGATTACTCAACTACGGAAACTCCGTTTTCCTTCTTAACCTTTATAGCATGCTCGACCATCTCCTCAAACGTGTCATCGTGGCTTATAACGAATATCTGCTTGAATCCCTCGATTTTCGATAATTGCATCGCGAAGTTCCTTCTCCTCGTTTCATCCATGTTCTGCGTCGGCTCGTCGAAGAAAACTATGCCTATATTCGACAGAACCTTAAGCAAAGCCAATCTAACGGCTAAAGCCGCGCAGATTTGCTCTCCACCGCTCATCTGTGCAAAATCTATCTCCCTTCCCATATACTTAGCCTTTATCCCGAAATCCTCAGTCCATCTAAGCTCCCAGTTGTAGTCGCCCATGATTTCGCAGAATATTCTGTTGGCTTCAGCCGAAACGGCTTCAACGTAAGCTTTCGTTATCTCCGGAATAGCCCTCTTGAATATATCTCTTAGATCCTTTACGAACCTATACTTCCTCTCAAGCTTCTTTTTGTCTTCGATCTTCTTTTTCAGAATTTCCTCCTTCTTCCTGCACTCCTCTATCTCTCTTTCAACTTCTTCGATCTGATTTTCAAGTTTGCTCAATTCTCCTTCAAGCTTGGACTTCGAATCTCTCAATTCCTGAAGCTTTTGCCTTAGAGCCTTGTAATCTTCTTCGTTGCACGATTCAGCGATTTTCTCCACTTCCGCTCTGATCCCTTCAAGCTTAGATTCTATTTCGTTTTTCCTATCTTCAAGCGATTTTATCGACATCATTATTTCATCTTTCCTCTCGATCTCCCCCTTTAGCTTGATGAATCTATCGTAGCCGTCTCTGCTATTCCTCAGAATTTCCTTAAGCTTATCCGCTTTACTTCTCAGTTCATCGAACCTTTTCTTCAAATCGTCGAATTCCGATAGTTCTTCGGAAATTTCTTCGATCTCATTCTCCTTAACACGAATATTTCTTATTACCTCGTCCTTCTTCCTGACCTTATCGGTTAAAGTTATCTTCTTCTCAATCGATCCTTTAACGCTTTCGTATTCGCTTTCAACCTTTTGCTTAAGCTCGATCAGACTTTTGGCTTCCCTCAGTTCCTCAGTCAGAGCTTTGAGCAACTCGATCTTCTGATTTAGCTCCTGCTCAATGCTGTCCTTTGCCTCGATCTTGGTTTTTATCACGTTTATCTCATCTTCGAACTCCCTCTTCTTTCTGCATAGCTTGTCCAAAATTTTCAGCTTCTCTTCGAATTCGCCGATCTTAGCCTTGATCTTCGCGATCCTTTCCGCTTTAGCCTTCGCAACCTTAGCTATTCTATCGCAGTCCTCACCCAAAATGGGGCATATCCCATCCTTTATCCTCTCGAACTGTTTTAATTCGTCTTCAAGCATCTGCCTAAGCTTAGCCAAGGCTTGGATGGCCTTATCCCTCTTAGCCTCAACGTCATCCGGAATTTTTCTCAGTTTTTCCTCAATTTCCCTAAGCCTCTCCGATCTGGCTTCGATCTCCTTAAGCTCTTCCTCTAACTTCGCTATTTCCCTTTCGAGCCTTTCCTTCTGTTCCTCAAGCGACTCAACCTTGCTTTCCGCAATCTCTATCTCCCTAAGCTTCTCCATGAGCTTCTCTTCCCTTTCGGCGAGGGGTTCTATTTTTCTCAGCTCCTCCTCGCTTCTCTCGATCTCATGAAGCTTCTTCTTAAGTTCATCGAGTTCGGCTTTGAGTCTCTCAAGCTTAAGCGACTTTGTCCTTAGATCTTCTATCCTGCCTTCGATTTCAGCTTTTTTCCTTTCAACATCCTCAAGCTCCCTTTCGGCTTTCACGTATTGCTCGTATATATCCTTAAGTAACTCAAGCTCCCTTTCAGCTCTTTCTATCCTATTCAAATCCTCCCTAAACTTCTGAATGTTCGAGTTGACGTTTTCAAGTTCAGCAACGAGCTTAGCTTCCTCAACCCTCAGCTCGTTAAGTTTGCTAAGCGATCTCTCGATTTCATCTATTTTCCTTTCAATCGGAGCAAGATCTTTCTCTATTTCGGAAATCCGCGATAAAATCGAGTTCTTCTCGCCGTTCAAACTTTTAAGCTTCGACTCAAGCCTATTCAAATTCTCTACATCTTTCTGGAGTAAAGCTATCTCCTTCTCGACATCTCTCAGCTTGGTTTCAACGAACCTCTCATACTCCCTACTCCTTTCGAAAGCCTTCTTGTATCCTTCGACACCTATAAGCGGTGAGAATATCCTATCTCTAACTCCGGCACTTTCCAGAAACTGGGAAGTGATCTTACCCTGACTCACGCCGATCGCGTTTTCGAAGATAGTTTTTGCATCGATTTCGAAGCCGAAGGCATCCTTAACCCATTCCGTAACTCCGGCAACACCTTCCGCACCGCCGATTCTAACTCCGGTTTCGGCATCTCTGACGAAGTATTCTACCGTTCTACCCTCCTCGATCTTCCTGACGACCTCATATAACCTTTCATCCTTCGGATTCACGATCTTTACCCTTATTTCAGCCCTCCTTTCTCCACGCTTGATGAAGTCGGATATGTTGTAGGGAAGGGTGTTAAAGAGTGCGAAGCCTATCGCTTCAAGTATCGTAGTTTTTCCGGCTCCGTTTTCCCCTATTATAGCATTAACCCCTCCTTCAAATCTTATGGTTTGATCCGAATAGCTTTTAACGTTTACGAGCCTTACCTCTCTTATCATACGCCTTCCTCCAATCCCAGACCTCCTCTTCTTCCTCAATCTCTTCCGACTTCTCCCTATCCTTCGGCTTGCTCTGCTTCAAATCCGCCAAGTCAGTTAGCCTGAGAACAGTCCTTCCCAACTTCGCACCTTCAGCTTTCTTTTCCGTTGGCTTGGTATCTGTAGATTCAAATTTCCCTTCAGCTTCAATCTTCTCAACCTCTTCCTCAGATTCGAGTATATCTTCGACGAGTTTATCCACCATTGCAACGTTGAATGATGAGCAGAATATCGACTTCAACCTCAAAACCTCCTCAACGATGTTTCCATAATCGTAGTTCTCCAAAATCTGCTTTATTACGCTCCTCTCTATAGAATCCTTGTTTTCGAAGTTTAGCTTAACCGAGTAAAAGCCGTCCTCGATGTCCCATTTGATTCTAACTACTATCGGATCGAAAACTTCTCTGACGATCCTTTTTATCCTATCCTCATCGAGCATCTTCCTAACGCTTCTCGTCGTAGTTATCGTTAGATCCACAACCGGCTTTGTGTTTCTTCTGTGCTTGATCAAAAAACTCCTAAGCCCTTCGTAGTCGGGAGAATCCATCTTACATCCCAAAAGAACGAAATCCCTCCTACTATTTTCTATCAACTCGTATTTAATGCCGTCATCGACTTCGACATAGAAGAAACCCCTCTTAAATTCCAACTCCGTTATATCGCAGGTTTCCAAGCTTCCCGGGTTGAATATGAAGTCATCTTCAACGAAGCTCTTATGTATGTGTCCCAAAGCGACGTAATCTACTTTACCCTTAAGCCTATGCAGTTTGTTCGAACTTATGCAACCGTATAAATTCAGGTAGCCTTCTATACCTACGTGGGTCATGAAAATCGTGAATCCGTTCTTCCTAATCCTACGTGAGTATTCGTCGAGTATATTCTCCGTTAAGGCTCCGTAATACTTCATGCCGTAAATTCTAACGCCGTCCAAATCTATGTAAGCTCCGCTTTCTCCATCCCATTCCTCAACGATCATAGTTCCTTCATCGAAGCTCGGCTTGAGATTGACTATCAACCCACTCTTTGCGAGATAATCGAGCCAAGAAAAGCTCTCCCTAAAATACGTCGAGTCGTGGTTGCCTTCAACTGCAATAACAGGAATACCGGATTTTTTTGCCTTTTCCAGAGCTTTGGTGGCTTGGGCGAGTGTAAGAGGATCTATATCGCTCTTTTTATGGAAAAGATCTCCTGCAATTAGAATAAAGTCAACTTTCCTTTCAACTGCGAACTTTATAACGCTTAAAAAAGCCTGAGCAAAGTCTATAGCTCTTTCCTCGCAGTTGTATTGCTTATAACCCAAATGGACATCAGCCATGTGAACGAATTTGAGCATTAAGCTCACCTCTGTTTTGATCAAGCAAAATATCCTCGCAAAGAATATATTTCATTTTTGCTTGAAAATATAAATTATACAACATATATAATGAAAAGGTTTTATAAATTGTAAAATCGCTACCGCTAAAAATAGTTTATGCAGAATTTGGACGATGAAAGAATCTTCGAGACTTTCGCAGATTTCTACATCCCTAATCAGAAGGATGTTCGAAATCGTCGAGAGGGCTAAGAGGGAAGGAAAGGAGGTTATAAATCTCTCGATCGGGGAGCCAGATTTCAGGACGGATGAAGAGATCGTGGAAAGAGCTTGCAGAGCTATGAAGGAAGGATACACGCACTACACATCGAACTTCGGAATTCCCGAGCTTAGGATGGCTATAGCTGAGAGGTATGGGGTCGATGAGAGGAACGTGATGGTTACCGCCGGAGCAAGTGAGGCTTTGCTTAACGCGAGCTTGGCTTTCATAGAGGAAGGCAGTAAGGTCGTCATTCCTTCGCCGAACTTCCTATCATACTTCGTGTATGCAAAGATTTGCAAGGCTAAGATCGTTCAGATCAAAACCCATCGGGACGGATTCGTTTTGAATCCGGACAAACTCAATGAAGTCCTCGATAGGAACGTTTCGATGATGTTTTTGAACTACCCGAACAATCCAACGGGTGTGGTTGCGGATGCGAAAACGCTGAAATCGATAGTTGAAGTTGCTCGAGATTACGATGTCATTGTTGTTAGCGATGAGATCTACGATCGGATATATTACGACGAAAAACCTACAACCTTGGCCGGCTACGAGAACGTTATCGTTGTGAACGGATTTTCAAAATCGCTGGCGATGACCGGATGGAGAATGGGATTCGTAATTGCGGATGAGAATTTAATGGATTCCATGCTGAAGGTTCATCAGGTGAACGGGGTATGCGCTCCCGCCTTCGCTCAGAAGGCGATTGCAGAGGTTTTAGCGGATGGAACGGCTGATAAGATTGCGAGGAAGATGGTCGAAGAGTTCAGAAGGAGAAGGGATTTTGTGTATTCGAAGCTGAAGAAGTTATTCGATGTCGTTAAGCCGGAAGGAGCATTCTACGTATTTCCGAAAGTCGGAACCAACTGCATGGAGTTTGTGGAGAGGCTTTTACTTGAGAAGGGCGTGGCTTTAACGCCGGGAACTCCGTTCGGGGAGGGAAACGAAAGCTACGTTAGAATATCCTACGCAACATCGATGGATAACTTGAAAGTTGCAATGGAGAGGATTGAGGAGTTCGTGTATGGAGATCAAACAGCTTGAGAAATCCGAAGTCAGGGAATTCGTGAAGCTCCTATTCATATGCAACGAGGAGGAGTTTACCCATCTATTCGGTGACACGTTTTTGGCTATGGAGATAATGATGAACTACTACTCGAATCTCAGCGATTACAGGGGGATTCTTATTGCCAAAGCCGGAAGGAAGGTTGCCGGGCTTATAGAGATGTGGATGAGTGAGTTCAAGCGTGAGAAATTGCCTGTTAAAGACTTCGTAAAGGCGTTCGGATTCGTGAAGGGTTTGAAGTGCAGATTACTGCTTTCTTATTTCGGTAATAAGCCGAAGAGGGATGAAGCTTACATAAGATTTTTCTGCGTCCATCCGAGCTTGAGTTTGGATATCGGAAGGAGTCTGCTCGACAAAGCTCTTGAACTCGCTAAAGATATGGGAAAAAGGAAGATCAGCGTTTGGTTACCGGTTGAAAGCGATCTCGTTGATATATGCATTGAAAGGGGATTTGAGATAAAGAAGATGCTCGACAGTAACTTTGCGGAGAAGTATTTCGGAAAGAGGTATTACTATCTGCTCGAACTATCCGATCAACCTCTCGATTAGGTCTCCGAGTAGTGTTCCGATGATGAAGGGAATCGCTATCGTTAGAACGAGTATCGTGAAGGCTATCACGGACAATCCCACCGCAAATAGGCTGAGAACCCCGGGAAGGAGCATCGCTATCAGAAGTCCGAAAATTAAGCCGAGCAGAAATCCTATGCCTATCGATTTCTTGAGCATGCCCAATCTGTCCTCTCTGCCCGGATGGAACAATCCGTAGATCACACCCAAGATGAAGAATATCAGCGGCAGATTCGGGATCGGAACTACGATACCCCACATCCTCATTACCAAAACCCCCCGTTAAACTTCGATTATTTCGTCCGACGCTTTCACGAGCCTATTCGTAACGGCTTTAGCCAGTCCTCCGCCTTTGATCCCCTCAACGATTCCGACATCTACATCATCAAACTTTCGAAGGGTATCAAAGATCTTCCTCGCGTATTCTTTGACGTCTTCGCCGATCTCAATCAGCAAATCCGCTCCGATGAGTTTATCGATTTTTCTAACGCCGACGCCGACTCTTAACCCTTTCTTTTTGTATTCTTCTACCAATTTGGAGATTCTTTCCAGAACTTCTTCTCTGCTCTCTCCGAATACGACTATCAGCTTCGCTTTCGGTTTGTAGTGGGTGTATTTAATGCTCGGAGCCTCTGCGATTTCTACCCTACCGACGAGCTCTTCTATCTCTTCAGCCGGAATGGCTCCCAATCTGAGAATTTTCGGGGGCTTTGCAGTGGTGTCTATCACCGTAGACTCGATTCCTATTCCGGTTTCGCCTCCATCGACTATCGCATCTATTTTTCCCATGAAGTCTTCCATTACATGCTCGGCTTTCGTCGGAGACGGTTTGCCGGAGATGTTCGCCGAAGGAGTGGCTAAAGGAACACCGGCAAGTTCGACTATCTTCAGAGCTATCGGGTGATTTGGCATTCTAACGGCAATCTTGCCCGTTCCAGCCGTGACCAAATTCGGAACGTTCGGTTTAGCTTTTAAAACTACGGTAATTGGACCGGGAAAGAACGACTTAATGAGCTTCTTTGCAGTTTCGTTGACTTCCGCAAGCTGGTATATCTGCTTTAAATCCGAAATGAGAACCGAAACGGGGTTGTCTGGGGGACGTTGCTTTACTTCAAAGAGCCTTCGAACCGCTCGCTCATTAAATGCGTTGGTTCCTAAGCCGTAGACGGTTTCGGTTGGAAAAGCGACGAGTCCGCCATCCTTAGCTATCTTCGCAACCTCTCTGAGTCTATCTTCATCTGGATCGTTCGGATCGATTTTAACTACGATCGTTTTCATGAAATGTATATCGTATGAAATAGCTATAAAAATCGTTGTTCAACCGTTGACGGATGGACGATAGCATTTAGCTAAGCGAAAAATCGGTAATTTATCGGTATTTTTCGAGATAAAGGTGTTAGAACATTTGAAATTGGGAAATAACGGATTGAAGCCACGGGCGGGATTTGAACCCGCGACCTTTGCCTTACCAAGGCAACGCTCTACCAGCTGAGCTACCGTGGCTTGGTAGCTATTAAAGTAACTCGAAATTAAAATTTTTTCCTCGAAACACCAAAAGACTTAAATTGTATCTCGGCCATCGGTCAGACTATGGAAGACATCGAGGAGATATTCTTCATCGAAGAAGAAGAGGAAGAAGAAATCGATTCGGAAGATGAAGTCAAGTTAGCCGAGATATATAAGCTCGCGAACAAGCTGGTCAGGTTGTTGGACGAGCTCAAGAGCTATGAGTTGAAGGAAGCCGCATCGCTCATGCTCATCAAAGAGATCATAGGAGACGACAAACTCCTTTTGGGCTTGGCATCTAAGATGCTTCAGGACATATCCTTAGGATTTGAGGATGACGAGAGCTACGTCTCTTGACACTTTCATTTTCGATTTGGACGGAACTCTGATCGAACTTAATTTGGACTTCGATGAAATTAGAAGAACCGTAGGCGTTAGAGATAGATACATCCTCGAAGCGATTCTTAGACTCGATGAAGATGAAAGGCGAGAAAAACTTGAAATTTTGAAGGATTTCGAAATAAGAGCCGCATCGACTGCTAAGCTGATGCCCTACGCCAAAGAAGTGCTGAGATTGCTTGATGATCTCGGCTTGAAGAAGGGTATCGTAACGAGGAACTGTAGGGAGAGCGTCGAGATTGTCATAAATAGGTTCGGCCTCGATGTTGATTTCGTGATTACGAGGGAAGATGCAAAGCCGAAGCCTTCGCCTGAGCCGATTCTATTGGCGTTAAAGCTTGCGAGGTCTAAGCCCGATACGGCGGTAGTTATTGGAGACTACAAGTTCGATCTTATAGCGGGAAGAAAGGCTGGAACTAAGACCGCGCTACTTCTGAACGAGAGAAACAGGGAATTCATAAACTTAGCAGACTACGTTCTAAAAAGCCTGAAGGAAATTGAAAAGCTCTTAAGGTGAGAGCGCTACGCCTAAACCATGATCGGCAAGCTCAAGATGTATGCCGATTTCGTGAAGATCGAACACACCCTTTTCGCCTTACCCTTCGCCTATGCCGGAGCGTTTTTGGCATCCAAGGGATGGTTCGGCTTCAGATTGTTCGTTCTCATCCTCTTAGCCTTCACGGGCTTGAGAACGGCATCGATGTCTCTAAACAGGATAATAGATAGGGAGATCGACGCTTTAAATCCCAGAACGGCAAACAGGCATTTACCGGCGGGATTGATATCGCTTAGGGAAGCTTACGCTATCGTTGCAGTTGGCTTGGCCGTATACTTCATTTCGGCTTATTTGATCAACGACTTGGCGTTCAAGCTCTCTCCTATTCCTCCGATCGTGTCCTACATCTACCCATACTTGAAACGTTGGACTTGCCTGTGCCACTACGTTTTGGGATTGAACTTGGCGTTTGCACCTTTGGGTGGGTGGATTGCCGTAACGAATTCCCTAACTCCGAACGATTGGCCTATAATTCTGCTCAGCATAGGTGTCATGTTCTGGGTTGCGGGATTCGACATGATATACGGACTTCAGGATCTCGAGTTCGACAGAAGGATGGGGTTGCATTCGGTCGGAGCGCACTTCGGAGTCAAATTCGCACTCGCTCTTTCCGCTTTAAATCACTTAATATTCTTCGCTTTGACGACGTTGGCACTCGTAAAGCTGATCGGAGGAGCGACGATTCCCGGTCTGATCGTAATAGCGATACTGTTGTTCTATGAGCACTACATAGTCAAGGACAGGTTCGACGAGAAGAGTATACAGATAGCCTTTTTTTACGCAAACGCCATGATAAGTGCAGTTCTCTTATTCACAATCCTTCTGAGTTTGGTTTGTATTCGCCTATCGCTCTCCTTATAGCCCTCTCTATCGCAAGTTTATGGATCATCCCAGCCTTGTGTATTCCTCCCCTAAAACCGCGAGAAGCCAAGCAGGGATATATCTGGGTGAGGTAACCGGCTTTTGTCGGAGCATCTTCTACGCGCACACCTCTCAACTTATCCGCGACGAAAAACGTCGCCCCGCATAGTGCTGATCTTATTACCTTTACCTCCTTAAGTCTACCGAACTCATCGATGCTAACTTCGAACTCTGGAATTCCGAACTTCTCGAAGAACTTGCAACCCTTAACGAGCGTGGAACAGCAAACATCCTCAACTACAACCTTAACCTTTCCCGATCTCTTTCTCAGAAACCCGAACTTTCCTGCTATCAGAACTATCTTAACTCCGGACTCTTCAGCCCTTCTAATCAGCTCGACGTTGACATCTGGATGGAAGGCGTAGCTTAGGATTATGTCCGTCTTAAATAGTTCCTCCGGAAAATCGAAACCTTCATCCAAAACGGGAGGCAAGTGATCGGGTAATCGATAAACGTAAATATCGAAGAATCTTGATATCGTTTTGGCGAAGATCTTCCTCGCATCGTCACCCAGCACTATCCCGACTTTCATCTGCCAAAGTTAACGGTCTTCGATTTAACGCTTATGCTAACATGATGTCGACACCTATCTTAAGATCGGTATCGAAAAGCTTTAATATATTTTGGCTAAGTTATAAACATGGATGATAGAGATGAAATGGAAAAGAAGATCATCGATGTGCTGAAAAATGCCGGAGTTCCTCTCGTTACTTCCGAAATAGCTGAAGAACTCAACGTAGATAGGAGAGTGGTTTTGAGGAGGTTGCAGAGGTTGGCTATAGAGGGAAAGATAAAGGGGAGGAGAATAGAAGCGGCTAACGGAATCTGGATCTGGTGGATTTAAGGAAAAATTATAAATGAATTCATTCTTATATCGTTCGGGGTGATATAAATGATAGACGCTATAGTCGGCGGCGAAGTTATAAAGACGGCTACAAAAGCCATAGTTTCACTCGTAAGCGAAGCAAGATTTCATTTTAAAGAGGAGGGTCTTCACAGCAGAGCCGTTGATCCTGCCAACGTTGCAATGGTCATCGTTGATATTCCGAGGGAGTCTTTCGAAGTTTACAAGGTTGATGAGGAGAAGACGGTCGGTGTGGATGTAAACAGGGTTTACGATATTCTGAAAGCCGTAAAGAAGAAGGATCTCGTCGAAATCAAGATCGAAGATGAGAGCCACATGAAGGTGAAGTTCGGGAGCGTCGAATATTCAGTAGCTTTGATCGATCCCTCGGCAATAAGAAAAGAACCGAAGATTCCGGAACTTGATTTGCCGGCGAAGATCGTTTTAGATGCCGGAGAATTTAAGAAGGCTATTCAGGCTGCGGATAAGATAAGCGATCATGTGGTATTTAGGAGCGATGAGACCGGATTTTACATCGAAGCCGAAGGAGATATCGACAAGATAACGTTCCACATGGGTGAGATGGAGCTTATCGAGTTCAACAAGGAATCGGCAAGATCGATGTTTTCCGTCGAATACTTAAAGGAATTCGTCAAGATCGCATCATCCGGTGATATCCTGACGATATATTTAGGTAACAACTATCCTGTTAGGTTGGTTTTCGACGTCGCTGATGGAAGGTTGAAGGTTGAATACATTTTAGCTCCGAGAATCGAGGCGGAATGAAGCCTTACCTTCCAATACTACCTTTTTTAGCCAAGTATCCGTTTCTGAAGCTTGCCGGAAAATTTCTCGAGTTCGAATACGGGAATTTAGATTCAATTCTGAAGTCGAACGACGATCTCGTTTTATCCGCTAAGAAGCTTGGAATTAAGATCGTCGAATCAGTTTTGGAGGGTAAGATATGCCCCGAAATCGAAGCCCTCAAAGATCTGAACGAGCCGTTTCTGTGCGAGGAGTGCGGAGTTAAAGAGTGCAGGTATAAAGCTGAGGACGAACTCGATAGATTCAGATTCTGCGACTATCCGCTTCACCAATCCGAGATCTACTATAAAAAGCTAAAACTCGCGAAGATGATCGTCGTAGCCTACATCTTCTCAAAGATCGCGGTATCTAATTTAAATGAAGCTCTGAGGCATAAGTTCGCCGTTAGAGAGGCGAGAAGATACAGGGAAATGCTCGAAAAAGAAAGTGTAGGTTTTCTTAGAATAGTGGCGAGGGACTTCGGTATCAAAGCTAAGGTCGTTGACGATAGTTTTAAAGTAGACGTCGTAGATTATCTGAAGGGAGCTGTCAAAATAAAAGCGGAAGAATGGAAGCTCGTAAACAGAAGACTCGAAGATGGTTTCGTATTCCTGAGCAAGAGGGAGTTCGTCAGACTGTTGGAGGAATACCTCAGGGAACGCTTGGGCGAGAGAATAGGTATTAAGATGGACTTGGGAGTTAGGTTTGAGGCTAAGTTCGAAGAGATCGACGTTAAGGATCTCGGAATTGAAGCTGAGTGCTATCCACCATGCATGAAGAAGATTCTCTCCGATTTGAGAAACGGTTTGAACGTTCCTCATTCCGCAAGGTTCGCGATAGCATCATTTCTGCTGAACATCGGTATGAGCGTCGAAGATGTCGTCGAAATCTTCAGAACCGCTCCGGATTTCGACGAGGAGAAAACGAGGTATCAGGTCGAGCACATTGCCGGGCAGAGGGGAAAAGGTCAGGAATACATCTGTCCGTCTTGCGAAACTATGAAGAGCTACGGTAACTGCTACGCCGATGAGAAATGTTCCAAGATAAACCATCCGATCCAATACTATCTAAGATGCGTGAAGCGTAAAAACCCGAAAACGTAATTCGTCACTCGATTTTCTCCCCGATTTCGAATCCGTTTTTGTCGATCTTAAGGCTGTAGAAGTGTGTCGGCGGCGAAAGGGAGTTCTTCTTGATCCTTATTCCTCTCCTAACTTTCAGGTTGTCGACGACCTCTTCAAGCTCTATCACTACATCAACGAGTTCCTCGAACATAGCGAGAGTCCTATCGTCGACGAGTCTCTTATCTACCGTCAGAACAGTCGTAACGTTCGAATCTTTAAGAATTCCGACTATCTCTGAAAACAGCGAGTATATCTTCCTCGGATCGTATAGGATCAGTAGGGGCTGAAGTATGTCGATGCATCCGAATTTCGTCGTCTTTGCGAGTTCTTTGATTGTGTGGCTTATCAGAAACAGTTCGTCCAAGTTCAGCTTCCTATCGCTCTTCTCGTATGTCGTGATTATCGTTAAGTTGGAGGTGTCCACCCCTCTGTCTTCAAAGAACTTTCTGATGTCTCTGATCCTCTTCCTGCCCAGAATTACGAAGCACCTCTCACGTCTCTTCAGAGATTCCGCAACGAAGTTTAGAGCTAAGAGATCCCCGAGTCCCGAGATGGTTTCTATCAGTATCGCTTTGCCCTCCTCAACACCACCGCCCAAGAGTTCGTCCAGCTTCTTTATTCCGGAAGAAAGCATCTTTGGTCACTCGAAAAGGCTTTCAGTCCAGTAAACTTCAATTCCTCCCCTTTTGATCTTGTAAGGTCTAACCGTCGAATCGAAATCACTTCCCCTCATCTTCTTGATCCTGATACCCCTGACGACTTTACCCTTCACATCGTATGTGAGCAGTTCGATCACACCGCTAACTATGAAGTCCTCCGCACCCTCTTCAGGCTTTTGGGACGTTATCAACGTCGTAACGTTGAATTTTCTCAGAAGTTTGCACAGTATTAGGATCTCCCTTCTGTATTCGACTTCGCTCTTCGAAGCTATTTCGAGCATCGTTATCGGATCTATGACCACTCTCGTAGGTCTTATTTCTTCAAGCTTGGATTCCAAAGCCGATTTCAAACCTTGAACATCGGGAACGAGGTTTTCGAAGAACATATCGCTGAATATGCTCAGGTCTCCGGTGGGTGATGCATCGATGATGTGAATTTTGTCCGTTACATCCAAACCTAAAAAATGCATGTTTTCGATAACCTCGTCGGCGGGTTCTTCGAGGGTAACGTATATGACGTTCTCACCCCTTTTAGCTCCTTCCAACAGGAACTGAATGGATAGTATGGTTTTACCGCATCCGGCATTACCCTTAACGAGGTATGTTCTGTTGGGTATGAGACCACCCTTAAGCATCTCGTCCAAACCCATTATGCCCGTAGGGATTCTCATCTTACCCCTCCTACCTCCTGACAATAATAATTCCAATAATATTATTAAGCGTTTGGGTTGGCTTCCACTTGGAGAGATGAAGGACGAGATAATCGCTTGGGGTCACGAAAACATCACGGCAAGGCACAGAACGACGCTTGAAGTTACGAAGGAAGAGAACCTTACGCTTAGAGGCGATTGCATAATAGGAGTTAAAGCAGACAAGGCGATACGCGATATCGATGAAAGGATAAAGGAATGGCTAAGGGCCGGAAACAGAATCGAAATAGAGATAATTCTGCCCCAATACGGCTTGAAAGACTCTTTGGTGGGATTCGGTTCGAGGGATATGACGTTCGAACACAAAACGGATATAGTGGTCAGGAAGAGCGACTACGTTTGCGAAAGAACTCTGGCTATCAGAGCGAACAAAGCGGCGAAGGATATAGACAGGGAGATCGTGAAGCTGTTAAAAGACCCTACAACTGAGCTCAGGTTTGTTATCAGAAGAGCTTAGCTCCGCGATCTTCTTCTTGATCTTTTCCTGCAGAACAAATCCGATCTCAAGCTCCTCTCCGGCGATCCTTTGAAGCTCCTTTTCCTTCTCTCCGATCTTTTTTATAACTCTATCGCACAAAAACGTGACGCAAATTACCTCTCTCGCTCTAATTCTACAACCGTTCTCGCCAACAAAGAAGCATCCGTCCTCCTTGTATCTCTTTTTGGGCAACTTAACTCCCAACAGCAGGTTGATCAGAAGTATGTATTCGTCGTGCTCATCTTCGACCCACCTCTTACAGCAACTTCCCGTTTCCAATGCACATTGTCTGCAGACCTCCGTGACCCCGATCTTCCGCATGTAATCCCAAGTTCTTTCAATTGCAAAGTCTAATTTGCTTAACAAATCCCTTATTTCGTCATCCTGAAGGAGCACATGACCGTATTTTCTGTATAATTCCTCCGCTCGCTTTATCCTTTCTTCAACGCTCATCGATCACAAAAAGTTAAATATTGTTGATATATATTTTCGTTTGTGAATTCAATTGCGGTGCTGAGGCTCATCGGATTATTGACGACAATCGTTGGGGCTATAGGTTATAGTTTCAATTTCGAGGGAATTGAAAGTGACATAAGAATTTTAAAAATAATGGCTATATTTTATATACTAATTTCGGTTGAGTTCGTTTTTCACCACTTATACGTCAACGTCGAACGCTATCATATGGTCGTCCACTACGCCCTATCCGTTACCGCTTTAACCATCGGCTTGATAACCCTGCAAATAGTCAGAAGGTATCCTCGGAGATTCATCCCAGCCAGATTCAAGGAGATCGTAGTTTACGGGGCTTTGATCTGGCTTGCGGATAAGAACATCAATTTCGAGGAGTTTCCGGACGCTACATACATAGCTCTAATAGTATCGTCGTTCGTAATAGCCGTAATGTCCATTTACATGTTTTACACCATAAGAAAACTCAGAACGTTTTTCGTAATCGACGGAGAGTTTCTGATGGTTCTGAACTTCGTTATATACCTCATAGGACTTTCGACCGTCACCTTCTGCATACTACCTCTGATTATAGCAACCGTCATCGTTGTATACACCACCTACAGGGTTTTCGAAACGGCCAAACCGTTTATACTGCGGTAGCATCCTTCGTTGCTATTGTGCAGTTTGTTTTGGGTAGTGCGCGGTGTAATATGGAGAGTAGAGTTATCAGACGTAAGATCCTAAAAAGCGAAAATGATCGGCGAAGCTTTGGCGATATTTTCAGCGTTCTGCTGGGCGGTAAACGGCGCGATATACAAGGTGGGACTAAGATACGGGGACATCCTGAGTGCGAACTTCGTCAGAGTTACGCTAACGGCTTTTGGATTCTTTCTCATAATGCTCGGCAAAGGTGAGCTTGTAGGGATACTGAAAGAAACCGATCTGAGGATATGGACACTGCTCGTAGCTTCCGCCGTCTTTGCGTTTTTCGTTGGTGACATGCTCTACATGGATGCGATAAGAAGGTGCGGTGTTGCAAGAGCCGTTCCGATATCATCAACTTATCCGCTTTTCGTAGCTCTCTGGACCGCTATTCTATTCGGGAAGGTCGAACCAAACGTAATTTTGGGTGCAACGCTCATAGTTTTGGCTATACACATGATAACGGAAGATGGAGGTAGATCCCAACTCTTAGGCATAGTTTTCGCAATCTCGGCGGCGGTATTCTGGTCATTCAGCATCATGATCGTAAAACACCTCACGAACTACCTACCGGCTGAGGCGATAGCTGGATTTAGATTCACGATCGTGTCCGCAATAACCCTCCCGTTTTTAGCCAAAAGGGGATTCAAAATCAACTTTAAATGCTTCAAGTGGATGTCCGCATCAAGTGCGGTGCTCGTAGCTGGAAACTACGCCTTCGTTTTGGCTTTGAGCGTATCATCAGCGACGAAGGTTTCGACTCTATCGTCGATATATCCAATTATAGCCCAGCTTTTCGCAGTGATCGTGAAGGAGAAGGTTACGGCAAAGATATTGGCCGGAACAGTTCTTGCGATATTCGGAGTCGTTGTCGTTATATGCGGATGATCCCGATCCTATCCAGCAAGATCGCTGAACCCATACCTCGTTGATCGTCTAATTTCTGAAGCTCTATTAAGCGAATATTGGACTGCTGTTCGACAATAATAACATTTATTAATCAGATTTAACATGACAGATTTGGGGGGATGACCATTCTAATCGAGGTCAGATTTCACGGGAGAGGAGGGCAAGGAGTAGTCACAGCCGCGGATATATTGGCAGTTGCGGGCTTCAAGGAAGGATATTGGACGCTTTCATTTCCAATGTTTGGAGCGGAGAAGAGGGGGACGCCCGTAGTTTCATACCTAAGACTTTCGGATAGACCGATAGTTGAGAGGGACGAGATATACAACCCGAATTACGTCGTCGTTCTCGATCCAACGGTTATAGGCCCCGTTAGAGTTGAAGCAGGAATCAAGCAGAACGGAATGATTATAGCCAACTATCCCAAGCCGGCTGAAGAGCTCAGGAAGGAGCACTTCTCAAGTCTGAACGGATCGATAAAGGTTCTAACGCTCAACGCCACGAAGATGGCTATGGAGATACTCGGAAGACCGATCACGAACACAGCGATGGTCGGAGCGTTTGCCGGGGCTACGAAGCTCATAAAGCTTTCGACACTTAAGGAGACCGTTTTCGAGTGGTTCGAGAAGAAGGGTGAGGAGTTGGCGAATAAGAACGTCGAGTTGGTTGAGAAGGCTTACAAGGAGATGGAGGGTAAGGTATGAAGATTACGCTCGGTGCGGTTTCCAAACCTTATTCGGCTTTGAAAATGAAAACGGGAGACTGGGGAACCCATTGGCCGAAGGTCGACGAAGAGCTGTGCACGGGCTGTGGAACATGCGAGATGTTCTGCCCGGACATGTGCATCGAAGTCGTGAAGGTTGGAGAGGAGGAGGTCAACGGCAAGATCAAGGAGATAAAGAAGGTAAAAGTCAACTACGACTACTGCAAGGGTTGCGGGCTATGTGCCGAGGTTTGTCCGACCAACGCTATTAAGATGGAGCTTAAGGATATTTATAAGGTGTAGGGTGATTTAAATGGTTAGAAAGGTTGTTAGAGGTTTTTATGCAGTTGCTTATGCGGTGAAACTGTGCAGACCGTCCGTAATATGTGCGTATCCGATTACCCCGCAGACTGAGATCGTCGAAAACCTCGCGGCGATGTATGCGAACGGAGAGCTCGAAAATTGCCAATACATCACAGCGGAATCCGAATTCGGAGCGGCTTCGATTTTGGTCGGAGCTTCAGCAACCGGAGCGAGGACTTTCACCGCAACGTGCTCTCAGGGTTTGATTTTGATGAGCGAAGTTCTGTGGAACGCCGCCGGAATGCGTTTGCCGATAGTGATGGTTATAGCGAACAGATCCCTGAGCGCTCCGCTCAGCATATGGAACGACCACCAAGACAGCATGGCTATGAGGGATGCATGCATAATCCAAGTTTACGTCGAGAACAATCAGGAGGCACACGATATGATCCCGCAGGCTTACAAGATCGCAGAGAATAGAGATGTAATGCTACCGTTCATGGTTTGTATGGACGGATACAAGCTAACCCATGCTTACGAGCCGGTCGATCTCCTTGAGCAGGAGACGGTAGATAGTTTCCTTCCGCCATACGATCCGCCGATCAAATTAACTACGAAAGATCCACTAACCTTCGGCTGTTACGCTCCGCCGCACTGCTACATGGAGTTCAGGGTTGTGATGCAGAGGGCTATGATGAGAGCTAAGAAGGTTATGGAAGAGGTGTTCAAGGAGTGGGCTGAGCTAACCGGAAGAAACTGGGGTGGGCTTATATCGACTGATTACATGGACGATGCCGAAACCGCTGTTGTTGCCATGGGATCGGTCGTCGGCTTGGTTAGGGAAGTCGTCGAAGAGATGAGGAAAGACGGAAAGAAGGTCGGATTGGTCAAGATAAGGTCTTTCAGACCATTCCCGACGGAAGAGCTTAGAAAGGTAATGAAGGACGTTGAGAACATAGTCGTGTTTGAAAGGGCGGTTTCATTTGGTCACGAAGGCCCTGTTGCCATAGATCTCAAGTCGGCTTTATTCGGACACTGCAACGCCAAAGTTTACTCCTTCGCTGTTGGCTTGGGAGGCAGAGACATCCCGAGGGATCTGATAAGAAAGTGCATCAACAACGCCATTGAAGGCAAGGTCGATGAGGGATTCCACTTCGAAGGTGTTAAGGAGTTTGAGGAGGTGATAATTTGAAGTTCTTCTTCTCAAGCGGTCACGGAGCATGTCCGGGATGTTCCTTGCCAATTGCCGTCAAGAACGTCCTATACGCGTTGGAAGGTAAATGCTTCGTAGTGAATCCGACGGGTTGCTTGGAGATAATCAGTTCCCAATACGATAGGAGCGCTTGGGGTGTTCCTTACATCCATTCGGTGTTCGAGAACGCCGCCGCTGTTGCGGCTGGAATCGATGCGGCTTTAAAAGCATTGGGAAGGAAGGATGAAGGTCACGTGGTCGTTTTTGCCGGAGACGGAGCCACTGCAGACATAGGAATCGGTTGCCTCTCGGGAATGTTCGACAGAAATCACGACGTCCTATACATCTGCTTAGACAACGAAGCCTATCAGAACACCGGAAACCAGCAGAGCGGATTGACTCCACCGGGCTCGAACACTACGACGACTCCAGCTGGAAAGATACTTCCGGGCAAAATAGGAAGAAAGAAGGACATGGTTGCATTTGCATTAGCCCATAAAATCCCATACGTAGCCACTGCAAGCGTTGCTTATCCGACCGATATAAGGAGGAAGGTAAAGAGGGCCGTTGAGTTTGAAGGGGCGAAGTATATCCAGATCCTATGTCCATGCGTTACCGGGTGGGGTATAAACAGCAACGAAACTATCAAGGTCGCTAAATTGGCAGTTGAAACTGCTTTGTATCCTATCGTAGAATACGAGAACGGAGAATTGGTTAGGGTTAGAAAGATAAAGGAGAGAAAGCCCGTAGAGGAATATCTCAAGATACAGAGAAGGTTCAGGCATCTCTTCAAGCATCCGAAGGGAAAGGAGATAATCGAAGAACTGCAGAGGATCGCAGACGAAAATGCCAAGAGGTTTGGTTTAGACGAATAATTTAATTTTACAATTTTATTTTATCTGTTGGCATTTGGATGGTCTGGTGATGTTGCAACACTGTTGATAAAGTATTTAAATAATGCACAATGCAAAATCACGACCGATGGTCTTGTTTTAAAGAATTTATTCGTATCTCAAAGCCTCGATCGGCTCAAGCTTGCTCGCTTTCCACGCGGGATACATAGCGCTGATAAGAGCCGTAAGAATTCCAAACGCGATTCCGAGAAAAACGTATACGATCGAAGAAGGCGCAAAAACATACTTCGCGGTCTTCAAAATGAGGATGTCTATTGAATAACCGCCCAAGAAGCTCAGCGCCCCTCCTACTGCACTTCCCACCAAACCCAGTATCAGAGCCTCGGTTAGGAACAACTTGAGTATCGTTTCTCTGTAAGCTCCGATAGCTCTCATCAAACCGATTTCCTTCGTTCTTTCAATAGTTGACATCAGCATTATGTTCAAGATGCTAATTCCGGCTACGAGCAAAGAGACTCCGGCTATGGCCATAAGAAACAACGTCACTTTTCCGAACACGTTCTTAATCCTTTCTATTATCATCTTCATCTCAAAGACGGAAACTTTGTTCTCCTTTCTGTTGACGATTTTGTCCACAGCCTTCTTAAAAGCGTCGATCTTGTCGATACTCCTGACTTTAACTATCACCATCGAATACTCCTTGTCGTTGAACACCCTGTCGAAATCCCTCAGCGGAAGTATCACCGCGTAGTTCGGATTTATGTCGAACCTCGCCCCTTCCTTTATGATTCCGGTCACCCTGAAATCTTTTCCTGCAACCGTTATTCTGCTTCCAACTCTGAGCTTGAAGAAATCGGCAATCTTGCTACCAACCAAACAACCCTTATACGTTCCTCTTTCGAGTTCGAAAAGATCCTTTGTTTTCCTAACGTCTATCCCGTATACCGTCACGTATGTCTTCTTTCCTCTGTATTCTACCAAAGCCGATTCGCTCTTAACGGGTATTACAGTCTCCGCGAACGGTATGGTTTCGATCTTTCTCACGGTCCTCGCATCTATCGATGTGTAGCCGTGAATGTAGTTGGGTGTTATAATTACCTCGTTCGCCACATCTTTGAAATTTTCGAGTATTACAGCTTTCAGGCTCTCTCCGAATATACCTATCGAGCTAATAGCCATTACGCCGATAACGATTCCGATTATCGCGAGTGTGCTTCTAACCTTCGTCCTTGCGAGATTTCTCAACGCAAGTTCAATCAGCATGGATTATCCTCCCGTCCCTAATCCTAACAACTCTGTCGCCGTAATCGGAAAGCGATGGATCGTGCGTAACCAGAACGACCGTAACTCCTTCTTCCACGTTCAACCTCTTTATTATGTCCATGACCACTTTTCCGCTTTTGGTGTCCAGATTTCCCGTAGGCTCGTCGCAGAGCAAAATCGAAGGCTCGTTTGCTAAGGCTCTCGCTATCGCCACCCTTTGCTGTTCACCGCCGCTAAGCTCTTTAGGCTTTCTGTCCTCCTTCCCCTTCAATCCTACGAGTTCGAGCAGTTCCTCCGCTCTACTGTGTCTTTTCTCCTTCGGAACGCCTTTGAAAACCATCGGAAGCTCGACGTTCTCCAAAGCGGTCAGCGTTGGAATTAGATAATACTGCTGAAACACGAAACCTATCTTGTCCCTCCTGAGTTCCGTAAGCTCCCTATCGCTTAGCTTTGAGGTATCCAAGCCGTCTATTATAACCTTACCGCTCGTAGGTTTGTCGAGACAGCCTATGAGATGAAGTAGCGTCGATTTTCCGCTCCCTGACGGACCCATTATAACGACGAACTCGCCATCCCTAACGCTTAGACTAACCCCGTTTAGGGCTACAACTTCGTGAATTCCTATTCTATACTTCTTTACGACGTCTACCAACTCTATCATCTTCTCCTCTTCCAAGCGACGAAGACTAACATCAATATCGCGACGAGCGTTATAAGGGAAATCGCCAGCGGAAGAATCCCGTTTTCACTCTTCTTTACTCCCGTTTCAAAATTGGAAACCTTAACTTCGTAGGATTTCTCGAATCTCTCGCCTATCTCGTTCGTCCAAGTCGCCTTAAGCAAAACTTTACTCGCATTGGTCGGAATGGTTATCTCAAAGCTATCGAAGTCCGAAGGATCGAGGTAATCGATGTAATACGTTTTTCCGTTTGCGGAAATTAGTATGTTGTATATCTTGCTCCTACCGTTGTTGCAGACATCTCCGGTGATCGTCAACCCGTTTAAGCTTTTTTCTATCTCGATGTCGCTGAACTGGAGTGTAGTTTCGTTCAAAACCTCGATCGTCACAACTTTACGCTCGGAGTGTTTGTTGTCGAACTCGTCCAAATATGTAACGTTTATAGTTACGTTCTTCATCCCAGCTGATCCCGAACACCACTTGAATTTCACGAGTTTAGTCTCTCCGGCATTTATCATCGGAATTTCGACTGATTTCGTCGAGAATGAGCCGCCGGATACGTTTATCCTTACCGAGTATATGTTATCCTGCCTGAGATTCGAAATCTGAACGTTTATACCTATCACATCTCCAATCAGTGAGATAGGATACTCTGGAGTCGCGTTTATCAAAACACCCTTGCTCTTCTTATACTCAACGTTCACGGTCTGAACGATCTCGTGGTAGTTTCTGCCGTTGTAGAATTCTATCTTGAATCTCAGCGGTTCGGGTTTCTTCGGCTCGAACTTGAAATACCCCTTCCCGTTCTTAACGTATATTACCTTCGGATTCGCATCGAACATCGGAATCACGATAACGTTGCTGATCTGAAGCGGAGATGAAATAGAAAATCCGACCTCGTTTACTTCGTTGAGATTAAACGTGGTTCTGTCCAGAACTATCTCGGGCATCTTGCTTTCAACCCTAACGACGAATGCTTGCTTAATGCTACCGTTCATCGTGTTTATGATGACGTTTACCGTGTAAATACCGCTCCTCTTAGCCTTAATAGTAAAAGGGAGCTCGTAAGACTGAACCCAGCCGACGCTTGAAACTGAGTTCGGTTGTATCTCCAAGGCTGAAGGATGGTAAAAAGATATTCCGCTAACGTATGTGGGCTGTGGTAGTGAAATTATTAAATTGCAATCCGCTACATCGTTCGGCAGAAGAGTTTGCGGATTCATCTCGACCTTAACCACTTGTGCCGACGCTAAGGGGATTGTAAGCAAGATAACCGCGATTGCGACGATAAGTTTCATCTGAAAAACATCGGATGTTTTGCATAAATAAGTTGCTCACAGTATCCGTTTTATAAATTTGGGCGGAACGTGGTCGGTGGTGTAAACCCTCCCCTTCTTTCTTATCTCAAATCCCGCTTTGATCATGCCCTTAGCATCTATAGCCAACACAGCCGGATTCGGATGATGCCTCCTACCGACTTCTATCGCATCCTGAATCGTTTCTGACAGATGAACCTCCCTCCTCTTCATCGGTAGAAGACCCCGCTTAAGAATGGACGGAACGTTTGCCGGATGGGTTCCGTGGTAAAGCACCGGCGGAATTTCGGAGCTCTCGCTCCAGTCAACCTTAACTTTTATGCTGTGCCCGTATTTGGCTCGAATCTTCCCATTCTTTATCTCGAACCTACCCTTAGGATCGAATTTGACTATTAGCTCGATCTCCTTCCTTCCAACGCCGTGCCTTTCTTTAACGACCTCGACAACTTTATCCAGATCGGCCCATCCCCTCTCGTCCACTTCTATTCCGAACGAATATGGAAAATGCCTCAGCAATCCGCTTAAAAACTTGCTAACGAGCTCCCTCTTCTTTCCGTCGAGCAGAACCTTTCCGCGGCCGCATCTGCACGAGCCTTCGAAATCCCCGCATTTATCGCAAACGCCGAGCGGTTTCATCGGAAGCGATTTAAGCTGAGAAGATTAAAATTTTTGAAGCCGATGATGAAATTTGCACGTGCTGAAGTGTGATGAACCTCCACGGTTCTGAGGTTTCAAAATTTTTAAGCCCTTCGCAAACCTTTAGGCATGGAGCTTCCGAGGGTTGAGGACATAAGGCTTAAGGCAAAAATGAGCGTAAACGAGCTCGTCGATCAGTTGTTTAAGTCAGGCGGCTTCACTGCTAAGGATTTAGCCGTTGCGGTTGACATAATCGAAGAGATGGTTAGCGATAAGGAGACGACCGTATTTCTGTCTTTTCCGGCATGCATAGTCGCAACGGGAACGAGAGGAGTCATAGTAGAGCTCGTGAAACGAAGGCTCGTGGATGTTATCGTAACCACATGCGGAACGCTCGACCACGATCTTGCGAGAATTTGGAGGGACTACTATCACGGTAGCTTCATGCTGGACGATGCGGAATTACACAAGAAGGGTATAAACAGGATCGGCAACATACTAACGCCCAACGAGAGCTACGGACTGATAATTGAGGAAAAGCTCCTGCCTATGCTCGAAGATATATACGGTGAGAAAAAAAGACTTTCGACGAAGGAGTTCGTTTGGGAGATCGGAAAAAGACTCGAAAACGAATCGAATGCTGAGAGCTCGATAATCTACTGGTGCTGGAAAAATAGAATTCCGATGTTCGTTCCGGGCATAACGGATGGAGCTGTGGGGAGTCAGCTTTGGATATTCTACCAAACGCACAGGGATTTCATCGTCGATGTGCTTAAGGATGAAGACGAGTTGAGCGATATTGTCTTCAATGCGGAGAAAACCGGAGCACTGATCATAGGCGGCGGAATAAGCAAGCATCATACGATATGGTGGAATCAGTTCAAAGGTGGCTTGGATTACGTCGTTTACATCACCACAGCCGTGGAATGGGATGGAAGTCTGAGCGGTGCAAGGGTTAGAGAGGCAATCTCATGGGGTAAAGTTAGTGAAAGGGCAAAGCACGTAACGGTTTACGGCGATGCGACAGTCTTACTGCCGATAATCGTTGCGAGCCTGCTCGAAAGGCTCGGTTAATTTTTTTATTCAATCGAATCGATCTGATGTAGATAAGGGTTCGGTTGCAACCCAGTTTAATACACTTTTTATTAAAGTTCTCTTATGACCTTAGCCGGAACGCCTCCGGCCAATACGTTAGCCGGGATGTCCGAGTTTACCAAGCTATGCGCGGAGATTATCGAATTGTCTCCTATCGTAACTCCCGGCAGTATCGTGCAGTTCGCTCCGATCGTTACGTTTTTTCCTATCTTCACCTCGCCTATTCTGAGCTCATCTCTAAGGAATTCGTGGGCTAATATTACGGTGTTGTAACCTATAATCGTGTTGTCTCCGATTTCGATCAGCTCGGGATAGAATATATCGACAGTCGATTCCAAGCCGAATGCGACGTTCTTTCCGACTTTAACTCCTATACGTCTCAAAAGCCAGCGTTTCAATGCTAACGACGGTAGAATTCTGCAAACGGCAACAACAACGTAGTTAACGGCGACCCTTAGGGGGTTTCTAACCGTAGTCCAATAGCACATCGAGTTCTTATCCTTAGCCTTGATGACCGTTCTCAGTTTTCTTGGCATGCCCGATTGGATTTTGCTCGGGTATATGACTATTGCTTTTCATACCGAATTCTCTCCGCTGATGAGTCGCGATAACGGACAAATAGGCTCGCTTATTATTTAAAAAACGTTTTCCAGATTTTGTCCTTGAGATGATGGATGTTCTTAACGGCTTTTCCCTTCCCGCCTACCATCTCGCTTCCATCTACAAGAGCGATACCAACAGCAAGGGGAGTCTCCTTCTTTTCAACAACGACGTAAACGAAATCTCCAGCCTTAATGTTCTCATCGGCTTCGACAATTCCGGGCTTCATGACATCCGCTCCGTTTATTATATGCGGCATAGCTCCCTCATCGACTACGACCTTTCCCTTGGAGGGCTTGAACTTCAGTAAGCCGTAGACCGTAAGATAATATCTCCCGTCGTGTTCCAATATCAGAGGCTCTCCGTCTACCAATATCACTACTCTGCCGTCGATCTCCACCCTTTCCATGCTACCTTTGATTTCCACGCCGGTCGTTTCGGTCAAGCTCTTAGCTATCCGCTTTGCCTCCTTCTTTCTCAGCATGTGTCTCTTCATACAACACCTCCGATATTTTTAAATAGTCAAGAGATGAACGAAGTTAAAAGCATTTTTGGAGGAGACGGTATGGCTAAAAGACCACTCGATGTCCTGAACAAAGCGTTGCAAACGCCGGTCTTGGTGAGGTTAAAGGGAGGTAGGGAATTCAGAGGGATACTGAACGGATACGATATCCACATGAATTTAGTGCTGGAAGACGCGGAAGAAATTCAGAACGGGGAAGTGGTTAGAAAATTGGGAAGTGTTATAATCAGAGGCGATACGGTAGTTTTCGTATCACCTTCGCAGTAGGTGATGTGAATGTCGGACGGAACGGCCGCGATGGGTAAAAGGGGAAGGAAGATCGTTCACATAAAGTGCAGAAGGTGTGGGAGAGTGGCTTTTCACAGGAGAAAGGGATATTGTGCCGCTTGTGGTTTCGGAAGGAGCAAGAGGTTAAGGAGCTACAACTGGCTGAAGAAGAAAAAGAAGAGCAATTAAATGTGTGGCATAGTCGGCGTTTACTGTAACGACGAATCTTTAACTTCGAAGATAGCATACTTTACGCTATACTCGTTGCAACACAGGGGACAGGAATCAGCGGGGATAGCTATTGCAGATAGGGGATCTATCGAACTGCATAGAGGGATGGGATTAGTTACCGAAGTGTTCAATGAGAATACTTTAACTAAGCTTAAAGGCAGTTCCGCAATCGGGCATGTGAGATACTCCACCACCGGCGAATCAAAACTTGAGAACGCACAACCGATTTTAGTTAAATCAAAAGCCGGATATTTGGCAGTAGGTCACAACGGAAACTTGGTCAATTACCCGCAACTCAGAGCCATGCTTGAAAACGAGGGAAGGATTTTCGTAACGAATTCCGACACCGAAGTGATCGCTCAACTGCTTTCGTCCTTTCTAATGAAGTTCGACGTCGTCGAATCCCTCAGCCTTCTGCACGAAAAGCTCATCGGAAGCTTCTCTTTGACTATTCTATTCAACGATGTCCTCATCGGTTTCAGAGATGCTTTGGGTTTTCGTCCGCTGTGCGTTGGCGAAACGGACTTCGGCTACGTGATCGCAAGCGAAACCTGTGCGCTCGACGCGATAGGGGCTGGGAGAGTTAGGGATGTCAAACCCGGGGAAGCCGTAATAATTCGGGAAGGCGATGCCGAGTTCGTTAAAATCGCCGAAAGCAAAAGGTTGGCCAGATGCGTCTTCGAATACATCTACTTCGCGAGACCGGATTCGGTGATAGACGGCGTCAGCGTTTACAGAGCCAGATACAGGATGGGCAAGATACTCGCAAAGGAGAGTCCGGTTGATGCAGATCTGGTTTCTCCCGTTCCGGACAGCGGAACTACTGCCGCAATAGGTTTTTCCGACGGATCGGGATTACCCTATCTGGAAGTTTTAATAAAGAACAGATACGTCGGCAGAACGTTCATCATGCCGGAACAGAGACTTAGGGAGCTTTCAGTCCAGCTCAAGATGAATGTCGTTAGAGAAAACGTTAAAGGAAAAAGGGTTGTTCTCGTGGACGATTCGATAGTGAGGGGCACGACTTCACGGAAAATAGTTGATATGGTTAGAAGAGCCGGAGCTAGGGAGGTTCACTTCAGAGTCGGAAGCCCGCCGATAATAGCTCCGTGCTACTTCGGCATAGATATGTCGACGAGGGAAGAGCTGATTGCGAGCAACAAAAGCATTGAAGAGATCTGCAGGGTTTTAAATGCGGACAGCTTAGCCTATCTGAGCTTGGACGGTCTTCTCAAAGCCGTTGGATTTAAGAGATGCGAACTCTGCTTAGCCTGTCTTACTTCGAGATATCCCGTTCCTGTGCCGGGAGAAGTTACTGAGCCACTCAGTTAGCGCAATATTCATCACTCATCAGGGGCGGGAGTAATCATCATCGTGGCTGTGATCGATGTATACTCGTCGTATCTTATTCATATTCGGAAAGTTTGAATTTTATATATCAAATAAAAATTGGTAAAAAATTACTTCTTTATAAGATGAACCGCACATGCTATGCATGGATCGAAGCTTCTCGTTATGAGCAAAGCGATGGTCGTGTTATATTTCTGCCCGTTAACCGGTTCCATGTTGAGTTCAGCCAATCCAAGCGGAGCCAAAGCTTTCTTAAGCAGTTCTCCGTAGTCATTGCCCCAAATGGCACTGCAAACGCTCGGAACGTCCATCGTCGGAAGCCAAGTCGTTCCGCACTGCAACGATGTTTCTACGGGTCCGGGTTGACCCATGTCATCCCTTGGGCTTAGATTCCAAGTGCTCGGAACGACGCACTGATACCTCTCTATGACTTTGTTGTTTATCTTTAGATAATGCAACAGCGCTCCTCTCGGAGCTTCGTAAAGACCGAATCCTTCTCCTTTCTCCGGAACATCCTTGTATTTGCAGATCGAAGAATCCTTATACTCCGTTAGCATCTTGGCGAATTCGATCAGCTTGTTTGCACAGATAAGAGCGTTCGCAACCCTCGCGACTACTCTATCAAGAACGGATCCCTTCGGATTTCTAACCTTATAGACGAAATCTCCCAAGTCTTCGCCGGTAATGGGATGCACCCTCGGAATCTTCCATTTCAAGCCGAACGTGTTTATCATCCTCGCAAGGGGTCCGACCTCGTAAACCTTTCCGTCGTATCTCGGCGCTTTTATCCAAGAGTAGGCTCCGGGCTTGTTCATATCAACTACGGTCTCCTCTTCGCTCGGCTTCATTCCGCTGTATTCGTCCGAATACCAAGCATACTTGACGTATTCTCTAATCTTGTTCAGATCGAAATCCTTAAAGTTGCCATCCCAAGCTCCCGCATGGAACACCGCTGACAGTCTTCTACCCTTCTCACCGTAGGCTACCTTAAGCCAGTCGTCGTAGTTCTCCGGATCCGGCAACATTCCGTAACTTAGGAAGTAGCCGGTTCCAACGCCGATATCTTCAAGACCTCTTAAGTTTACACCCAATATCTCGCTGATCTTCTCGCCCACGGTTTCGTTGGCTTGAATTATAGCCTGTATATCTCTGATCATGGTATTCGCTACGAATTCCCAAAGTTCAACGGCCCTCGCCACCGTTCCGGCTATCCTCTCGTTCGTGGGCTTGACGGTAACTCCTCCGGGATAACCGGATGCGTGATGGGGGAACTTACCTCCCCAAAGGGCGGTGATCTCGTTCGCCTTCCTCTGCATCTCTATGCACTTCGCATAGCTACTTCCGAGTCCGAGCTTGGCTATACCTTCTTTACCCAAAACCGGCGGAATCATCGGAGGATACTTGCAGAGGATTCCGAGTTCTGGACCTACGAGCAAATAAGTGTGTATCATGTGGTCGTAAATGTAGTATGCGCACTGGATTATGTTCCTAATCAAAACAGCCGCCGGAGGAACCGGAACGGCATCAAATGCTATGTCCAAAGCCTGATTCGAAGCTTCTGCATGCGCTGCCGGACAAACACCGCATATCCTTTGAGTGAAGAAGAAGGCATCTCTGGGATCTTTACCTTTCAGAAATATCTCGAATCCTCTGAACATCATTCCGGCACTTTTAGCTTCGCCGACGATGAACCATCTGCCAGTATCCGTCGTGATCTCCTTTAGGTTCATTTCAATTCTCAGATGACCTTCGATTCTCGTAACCGGATCAACAACAACCTTAACCATACTCACTCCTCCTTCTTATCTTTCTTGACCTTATACGCCGTTGCACCGGCTAAAACAGATCCGCCAACCCAGATGTAATTCGGATCTATGTTGAAGAACGGTCTCCTGTTAGTTATAGGCTCGTAGAACGGTATGAATCTGTCCGGGAATCCCGGTTCCGCACATCCTATGCAAGGGGCACCAACCTGAACGCAGTAGCTTACGTGGTTGTTCCACTTCCTCAGTGCGCAGTCCGTCATGACTTCCGGCCCCTTGCATCCGAACTTGTATCTGCATCCTTCCTCTCCCGGTTTTGTCGTATATATGCCCAAGTCGTAATACGGTCTATACGGGCAAAGGGCGAGGTGCATGTTTCTTCCGAAGAACAGCTTCGGTCTGTTATACTCGTCCAACTCCAGCTTGATTCCCAACATCACGGACGTCAGAGTTATGACGAGGTGATCGGGATGCCCGGGACAGCACGGAATATTTATAACCTTCCGTGCGAGATCGTCTCTTCCGATTTCCCTCAAAAACTCCTGCAAGCCCATAGCTCCCGTTGGATTCGGATGGGACGACGGAATACCACCATAGCATGCGCAAGCTCCTATGGCTATTATGTGGTCAGCGTAATCGATTGCATCTTTAACGTGATCTCTGAAATCCTTGCCACCGATTACGCAGTATCCCTTCTTCTGAATTGCCCCTTCGACTATCAGAATTCTCCTACCTTTTGTTCCATTTTTCCACCTCTCCTTTAAATGCTCAGCAAGCCAGCCGGAAGCCGGTTCGATGGTTTCCATGTAGTCCGGCAGGGCTATCGGAAGCCTTGAGTTGCCGACGGTTATGCTCGTCAGAATTTCGAGGATGTCCGGATCGGTAGCTTGTGCGAAGGAAATCGTGCAACCCGTGCAAGCGGCGCCGTTTAGCCAGCAGATGTGCCAGTAGTCTTTTACTTCCTCGAGAGCGCTGACAATTTCAGCTTTGTAATTCGTTATGAATGCCGTAGCTCCCATCGCCGCCACCAACTTGAGAAAGTTTCTCCTACTCAACTTCACGTAAACCACCTCGTTAAAGATGACCACAACTAATTTTTATCATTATTATTATTCATACTACACTACTTGCCATCAACTTACTTAACGTTTGCGATGTCTTTTATTTAAAATTTTTTGCAATTATAATTACTTGATTTATTAAATTATTAACGACTTAGTAGCATAAAATAACAACAATAGTTGTGCAGATACTACCGTAAAAAACCGAAGGGTTTATACATGTTAACGAATATTCAAAAAAGTTTATAAGGTTCGAAAGTTAAACTAAATATTAGGAGGTGTAGTTTATGAACATAGGAAAAGCCTTACTATTGGCAGTGATCATAGCGGCAACGGGCTTAGTTGTCCTACCGAACACCGTCTCATTGTTCGCCGGTCAGCACTACTGGTATAACCTAAGCTATAGTAAGACCGTTCCATGCCAGAAATGTCACGCTGACGTGTTCGAAGAGCTGAATTTAAGTAACTTTCACATCCATTGGGGTGATCCAACCAGAGCAGACGCTCAGGACTGTGCGGCATGCCACAGATCTAATCTGAGCATAACTTACGCCAACGTAACCGGATCATACACTCAAGTAGTTCCGGGTAAGCAGGCTCATGCTGCGAGCGTCGTTGCCTGTATGCTATGCCACCAGCTGAATGCAAGCAAAGCGACATGGGCGCCGGGTCCGTTTGCGGGTGGATTCAACATAAGTGGATTTTCAGGAGTGAATTCACCATACAACTACTCCAACGCAACATACAATGGTAAATTGGCCGCTCACAACGCGTTCATAGCGATGGCGATAAAGAACAACACACTTCCAGACTCAACCGAAGCCTGCGTTGCTTGTCATACGCACGTTGCAGTTAAGATAACGTGGCACCACAAGAGAAGCCTCGAATTCAACGTAACTATCGAGAATCCAGCTACACTGCCTAACGGTGTGCATAACTGGAACATTACGGACTGGACGATTAACGGCACTGCTACCGCAATCTCGTGGGGTAACACGAGCGGTGTCGGTAACACCAGCTACTGGAGCGGCTGGCCAGGTAACGTGAGCGGCATATACTCGTAATACTCGTAATCGCAAATTTATTTTTTATTTTTCACTTTTATAATTAGGACTGCTGGAATGCGTTGCGTGGACTTTGATATTATCGTTTGAACAATACAACATTTAAAAACAATTACTTTTAGTATACCGGTAACGTTGCCAATCTCGTAAAAAATATATTAAGAAAGTTAACAATTTATTTTTGGAGTTGATAGTCATGGGCATAATGAGAAGGCACAAGATTTTGCTCGGATCTAAGTTTGTGATACCGGCTATAATATTGGGTCTTCTGGTTTTTCCGAGTATTGTTACCTATATGTTACATCCTTCAGCCGTAAGTGTTACTAAAAATGTAACCTATTTTGTGGCCACTACTGCTAATGAAACCTTCAATACAACAATCGAAGCTTATCCGAATGTATATACCGAGATAAAAATACCTCAGAAAAAAGCTGAAAAAATAGGGGTAATATCAATATCTTTCAAAGTTCCAAAAAGGATGCCGCTAAAGGTTGTAGTAGCTAAGTTAAAATTCGCACCGGTTCCAGAACCAATCGAAATATACGATATTTACGAGTATGTAGATATAGAACTCATAAATTTAAAAACCAACGAGACAGTTCATCCGTCGGGTATTATACAATTTGAATTGCCCAAGGCATGGATAATTCAACATAATTACGATCCAGAAAAGGCGGTTATGCTGGAATATCGGGGCAAGTGGATTAAACTAAGAACGAGAATGATCGGTGAAGACAACGAAAGTTATTACTATGTAGCTCAAACCGAGTCGTTCAGTATATTTGCAATTGCAGTTGAAAGGGTAATACCCGAAAACTGCTCGAAGTGTCATCAGAAAGTAGCTGTAGAACTTAGCATGTCCCCTTATCACAACTTCAACTGCACTTTTTGTCATCCGGGAATGAGCAGAAACGTAACGTGCGTTCAGTGTCATCCAAATATTGGCGAATTTTCGGCACATAAAAAGTTTATAGAATGGGCTGAAAACAACACGCTCATGAAAGGCTCGAACGAAGCTTGCATCGCTTGCCACACCACTGCCAAGATTCCGATACCGAAAATAACTGAAAGGAGATACCTGTCCTTCGAGTTCGACATGGGTAAGCTTTACGATCACTGACCCATATATTTATCCAGAAATATTCCGAGCTTTCTCCTAACTTCATAGCTTATCCTATCTGGATGCGTAGTTATTGCGAACTTCAGCGCATCTTTGCAAGGACATTTTCTTTCTTTCGGAATCGCCGGAATGAGCTTTCTCAGTATGTTTCTGACCTTCTCCTCATTCTTATCCATGTTCTCGAGAACCATCGCGACATCTACTTCCTCCTCCTTCCATACATCGTAATCCGTGACCGTAGCTATCGTAACATAGCATATTTCCGCTTCTCTCGCAAGTTTTGCTTCAGGTAAGGCTGTCATGCCTATTATGTCGAAGCCCAACTGCCTGTGAACGTAAGATTCGGCTTTTGTAGAGAACTGTGGCCCTTCGATGCAGACGTATATTCCCTTGGGATGGTATCTGTAGCCCAAGCTCTCGATAACTTCTATCGCTATCTTCCTCAGTTCTGGACAGAAGGGTTCGGCAAAGCCGACGTGAACGACTACATCTTCGAAGAACGTATTGGGTCTGAACTTCGTCTTGTCGTAGAGCTGATCGGGAATTACGATATCCAGAGGCTTGATCTCCTCCTTAAGCGATCCAACAGCGCATACGCTTATTATCCTTTCAACGCCCAACTTCTTCAATGCGTAGATGTTCGCTCTGTAAGGAACGTGCGTTGGGGAGTAAACGTGCCCTCTGCCGTGCCTCGGCAGAAATGCGACCTTCCTCCCCTCGAATTCGCCGACGATAATCTTATCCGAAGGCTTGCCGAAGGGAGTGTCGATATCCACCTCTTTAACGTTTTCGAAAGCGGACTGTTCGTAAACGCCCGTTCCGCCGATAATTGCAATCTCGGCTTCCATGCCTAAAGATACGTAGGTGATTTAAAAAATTATGCTATTTCTTCGGCGGGAGTCCAGTATACTTTGTCGTCCTCCTCGACCCTATAAATTACACCTCTTCTTTCCATTATTCTAAGCACCTCTTCAAACCTTCCCGGCTGTGATATCTCCAAGTAGATGGGATCCAAGTTGAAACGTTTGAAAAGCTCCCACTTTATGTCCCACTCCGTCCATAGATCCTTCCTGCTGTCCTTCATTATCGTCAAAATTAGGCTTGAGATATCTTCTACGAAGTTCCATGGAAATATAACCCAAGCCCACTCCTCCAAGCACTCGCCGAAGTAATCCGGAATGAACTTCGAAGTGTGAAGGAGTAGAAGAGTTGCGGTTCTTACATCATTTGCCCCCAACTTTTCTATCTCCTCTCTCGCCCTCTTTATGCTCATACCTGTGTTAGCTATATCGTCAACTATAAGAACGTTCTTGCCTCTGATCTCCTCATCCGAGGGAACATACCTAACGCTGATATCCCTCCTCTCATTTATTCCGGCGTAATGCTCAACTTTTAAGCTTGTGATTTCGTCCAAACCCAACAGATCGCACAAAATTCTGCCAGCAAACCATCCGCCCTTTGCCAATGCGACTATTACTTCGGGCTCGAAATCGTCGTCCATAATCTGCTCCGCTACCCTCCTGCACAGACTGTCCATATAATCCCAGTCCGTAACGATACACCTCATAGCCTAATCACACCCTTGATGTATTTCGGCGGTATCTCCTTGGCTAAAGCTATAAACTCGTTAGCCTTTATAATCCTTATTCCGTCCTCTCTGGCTTTCTTCGCATCGATCTCGAGTATTATCGGTTCATCCGTTCTCAGCCTCGCAACCTCCTCCGACTTTTCTATCGTGGTTGATAGATGAACGTAAGCCTGATTCACCGGCTTTATCCCTATTTCAAGCAGTCTTTGGGCTTCTTCTTCCCCCGTTCCGTAATAGAGAACGTCTTCTTCGGCGATCGGATAATCTGTCAGCTTAACATCCACGCTGTGCCCGTATCTAGCTCTTATCCTGTTATCTTTAAGCTCGTATCTGCTTTTCCAATCGGAATATACGAGGGCTTTGATCAGCCACCTGTTTGCCCACCTGTATTTCCTCTTAACAACCTTAACGAGTTCGTCGAAATCTATCCAGCCGTTTTCGTCCATCTCAAGCCCGAACTTGTCGGGAAAATGCCTTAAGATACCGGAGATGAATCTCCCCAGCTTTTCGACCCTCTCCTTATCAAGTATCAGTTCGCCCTTCCTTCCGCACTTACAGGTTTCTCCCCTATAAAATCCGTGCTCTGGGCAAAACCTGATGTCCTCCATCAAATCACCTTTTCGCAAACCATATCGCGGTTGCTATCGCACCCATCGCACTGCAGGTTTCAAGACTTATTCCCTTTTCGGTTACATCGTAATGGTATTTTGCTTTTTTCATAACATCCTTCGGCAGTCCTCTCCTTCCCAAGCCGATCAGAAAAGTTGCGGATTTCCTTCTTATCAGATCTCTCATCTCCTCAAAGCTGATTCTCTTCTTCTCATCCGGTTTCGATGTCGTCGCGATTACTTCGCCGAAGTGGGCTGGGATCTTATCGATGAGGTGAATCTTTCCGGCTTTCAACAGCTCAATTGCGTATCTGCCGTGCTCGCCTATCGTAGTGTAATCCGCAACCTGCTTTACCATCTCCTCCTCATTTTTCCAGAAGTTGAAGTCCATCAGAGCCAAATGCAGATCGTAAGCGTAGCAGAGCGGAGCGGCCCTTGCAATCGTTCTGAGGTGGATTTCGTGAAGCTTGAGTTTGTCGTATGTATTGACCAAGCAGAGGACTATCATCGAAATCAAAAACATCAAGGTTTAAATAAATCGTTTCGTAGCTCTTCGATATGGACATCATCATAGTCGGCGTCGGCGGGCAGGGTATTCTCACATCATCGACGATCTTGGCTAAAGCGGCAATGAAAGCCGGTTTGAACGTTCTAACTTCCGAAGTTCACGGCATGGCGCAAAGGGGAGGTAGCGTTGAGGTTCACGTGAGAATCGGGGATGTTTTATCTCCTCTAATTCCTTTAGGCAGTGCGGATGTCATGATAGCCTTGGAGCTGGCTGAAGCGTTGAGGTATGCCAAGTATCTTAACGAGAACTCGGTTGTAATAGTAAATACGAGACCTATAATTCCGATAACGGTAACACTCGGCGTTGCGGAGTATCCGGATGCCGAAGAAGTTTTAGATAAGCTTAGAGAGATCACGCCTCGCGTTTACCCGGTTAACGCCTCCGAAATAGCCGAGAAGCTCGGAGCAATTCAGGCAACTAACGTCGTCGTTTTGGGTATGCTCGCGAAGCTTATCGAGCTACCCTTCGGCTATAAGGAGCTTGAAGAAGCCGTCAAAGATATTCTACCTACGAAGCTTCATGATTTAAATTTGAAGGCGTTGAGGGCTGGATACGATGCGGTCTGACGAACAGCAAAATTTATACGTCACAATGTTAATGCACAATTAGGGCTCGTGGTCTAGGGGTTATGACGTCGCCCTTACGAGGCGAAGGTCCCCGGTTCGAATCCGGGCGAGCCCACTTTAAATCCTTCATTTAAAGTCAAATCAATCACCCGAAGCAGTTGAAAATGCAATACTTGGGGCAGTTATCCGCGACGTCGAGCTCGGAATATTTTGGGAGCATCATATGAAGCTTGTCACACTTCTCCAAAAAACTCGATCTGAGATAGTCGCTTATAATGTAGAAATCTCTATCGATCTTATGCTGTTCCCCGTTTTAAATACATAGATACTTCAACCTATCTCGACTGGTCTCCCCAAAAACACTTTCGAAAACTAAGGCGTAACCGGCTACCTGAATTCGATTTCATCTCTCCTTTCTTCTTAGTCTGATATCAAAAATCAAAGAGAGCCTTAGAATCGGCTTTACAGAACAATTGCTTCAACCGTTAAACAATAAATACTCAAACGAGGTTATTTACGGTAGAGTGTTGAAAGAACCCGGCAACGTGATAGAAAAGTTCTTTCTAATTAAGAATGCGATTGGAACTGATGAATCGAGAGCAACTCGATAAGATCTTTTTGGTCTTGTTTGAGATCTCTTCAGAGGGGCAGATGTATAAGATCTACGAGCAGATACCCATAACGATCCTTAGACGTCAGAAGTTCTATCGGGTTGTTGGGAAATACTTCAAGGATCCGCAGGAGTTTTGCAGAAGACTATCGGAAGCTTTAGCACCGGATAAGACTATATTCAAGGCTATTGCGAGTTTAAATGCTAAGAATAAGTTTAGCGAGGCGGATAACGTTTTGAAAGCAATTCAAGAGCTTTACAGGTTCGTCGTTCTCGGAGACTTTCAAGGGTGGTTCGGCTTTGTAAGGGAGCTGTGGAACTGTTATTCTGAACTTGCAAATAGCTCCGATAGGAGGGAAAAGAGTAGAAGTAAAGGTTTATATTGAAATCGTGCAAAAACTTAGCATACATATGGGGTGATCGAATGCAGATCAAAATCAGAACATTAACTCCGATCTGGACTGGAGACGTTAATAGGGAATGCACGAAGTTGAGGGAAACTTCTATAATCGGTTCTTTAAGATGGTGGTTTGAGGCTATCGTTAGAGGATTTAATGGAAATGCTTGCGATTCTGTCAATGAAAAGTGTGAATATAACAATAAGGAAGAAGGTATTTGTGCGGTCTGTAAGTTGTTTGGAACAACGGGATGGGCTAAAAGATTTAAGTTTTATATTAATCAAAGTTTTCGTGCGATATATCAAGGTAATTTAGTAATTAGTGGCAACAAGGGAAGTT
>JALVJV010000014.1 GCA_027028145.1 Archaeoglobaceae archaeon
CGGCTCTCCCCATCCTGGCCGTGCAGCAGCGGCCAAGGGTGAGGTTGTTCGCCTATTAAAGGGGATCGTGAGCTGGGTTTAGACCGTCGTGAGACAGGTCGGTTGCTATCTATCGGGGGTGTCTGGGGGGCTGAGGGGAAGGAGGCTCTAGTACGAGAGGAACGAGCCTCCGGCGCCACTGGTCGACCGGTTGTCCGGCAGGGCACTGCCGGGCAGCTACGCGCCACGCGGCTAAAGGCTGAAAGCATCTAAGCCTGAAGCCGCCCCCGAAAAGAGCCCCCCGTTGAGGGCGCGGGTAGAAGACCCGCTTGATAGGACCGGGGTGTAAGCGGCGAGCCCGCAAGGGCGAGCCGTTCAGCCCGCGGTCACTAACGCCCGACGCCGGTAAGCCGGCCCCAGGCATAAGCTGGGGGCAGACCTCTGCACGGTGGAGCGGATATATGGCTACATAACCATCCCACTTTTCAACGTTATAGAATGAGTTATCTAACGCGACTTCAACTTCTTATTGTGTATCGTATCATCGTTAGAGGTATAGTTCAAGGAGTGGGCTTCCGACCCTTCGTTTACCGCTTAGCCAAGTCCATGAATCTCAAAGGCTACGTCAAAAACACCGGAACTGGTTGCGTCGAAATCGTAATCGACAGCAAAGTTGAAGAATTCGTCAGAAGGCTTAAGAATGAAAAGCCGCCGATGGCTGAGATTTCGAGCGTTGAAGTTGAAGAGATCGAGGATGTCCCTCTAAGCGAATTCGTAATAGAGAAGAGCGGTGGAAAAAAAGGAGGGCTTTCCTTACCGCCTCCGGACATAGCTGTATGCGATCAATGCCTGAAGGAACTGTTCGATCCTAAAAACCGAAGATACCTCTATCCCTTCATCTCGTGCACGGATTGCGGTGCTCGATTCTCGGTAGCAATAAGGCTTCCTTACGATAGAGAAAACACGACCTTCGCGGATTTTCCACTATGTGAAGAATGTAGAAAGGAATACTGGAACATCGAAGATCGAAGATACTACGCACAATCCATAGCATGCCCGAAATGTGGGCCGCATTACGAACTCGTTTTGCCGGATGGAATCATCAAGGGATTAGATGCCGTAAGAAAGACCGCCGAACTCATCGATGACGGAAAATTCGTTGCGATAAAGGGAATAGGGGGTTACCATATAGCATGCGTAACCGACGATGATATCGTATTCAAACTTAGGAAAAAACTCGGCAGACCCCAGCAACCCTTCGCGGTTATGGCGAGGGATCTCGATACGATTAAATCGATAGCTTACGTCGGCGAGGATGAAGAGAAAGCCCTGAAGAGCTACATAAGACCGATAACGGTTTTAAAGAAGAAGGATCCGAAGTCCTTTTTTGCCGTGGCTCCTCATCTGGATACGATAGGCATCATGCTTCCGTATGCGCCTATACACTATATCCTCTTCGAATACCTCAAATCGGACTTTATAGTTATGACATCCGCAAACAAGCCGGGGGAACCGATGTTCATAGACGACGGCGTTTTCAGCTTGAATCTTGATGCTGTTTTGAGGCACAACCTTAAGATCCACAACCGGGTGGACGATTCCGTGATAAAGTTCGTCGCCGGAAGAAGGCTCATAATCAGAAGATCGAGGGGCTTCGTTCCGAAGGTTCTAAGGATAGATTCAAAGTTGAACGGCTTAGCCGTAGGAGCGGAACTTTACAACTCAATAACAGTGTTGAAGGATGGAAACGCGATAGTATCGCAATATATAGGAAACACGGCAAATTTCAGGACTTTCAACGAGTTCTTCAAGAAGGCTGTGGATTTCTTCATTAGATTTGTCGATCTGAAGCCGGATTTCGTAGCGTGCGATCTCCATCCCCAATTCAACACGACGTTATTCGCTGAGAAACTTGCCGAGAAATACGAATGCAGACTGATTAGAGTTCAGCATCACTTCGCGCATGCTATGTCCGTTATGGCTGAGCACGGATTTACGAAGGCTTTGGCTATAACGGTCGATGGTGTTGGCTACGGATTCGACGGCAGAATATGGGGTGGCGAAGTTCTGCTTTTGGATTTCGATAGGAACAAGTTCAGAAGGGTGGGAAGGCTCGAAAACTTCAAGCTCATAGGGGGCGATTTGGCGACACACTATCCGCTAAGAGTTTTATTCTCTTTAATCTACAAAGAACTCGGAGATTACGAAATTCTAAAGCCCTACGAGCGTTATCTGCGTAAGGGCGAGAGTTTCGAAATATTTGCAAGGATACACGACAGCTCCGTGGAATCCTCATCCCTCGGCAGGGTGCTCGATGCTGTATCGGCGATGCTCGAACTCTGCTTTGAGAGGACTTATGAAGGAGAACCGGCGATGAAGCTTGAGAGCATAGTTGAGCGATCGGAAGTTGAATTGGGCGATCCGATAATCGAGGAAGTTAGGGAGGAATCCGTATACCCCAAACCCTTCGTAGATGATGAATGGAAGGCCAAAATAGGAGATGTCAAGGTTTTGAGGGTTTCTCCGGTAATATGCAAGGCTTTGGAACTCTATCAAGCCGATAAATCGCTTAGGGGTGCGATAGCTTATGCGATCATGGAATACATTGCCAAGGGTTTCGCAGAAATAGCGAAGTCTTACGATCTGCCGGTAGTCATGAGCGGTGGCGTAGTTTTCAATTCCTACTTTACACCGCTCGTCGAAAGGTATATCGGAAGGAGGGTGTATGTTAACGAAAAGGTTGCGTGCGGAGATAACGGAATAAGCTTTGGGCAGATATACGTCGGGAGGTTCCTAAATGATAGTTAGGAGGGAAGACGGAGCGGGCGGAAAGTTCATGATGGAATTTCTGAAGAAGCACGTAATTTCGAGGTTCGGCGAATGCAGGCTCGGCGAAATTTCGCTATCGGATATGGACGACTCCTCCGATTTCGACGGCTTCGTGTTCACAACGGATTCATACGTCGTCAATCCCCCGATATTTAAGGGTGGAAGCATAGGTTCATTGGCCATCTGCGGAACTTCGAACGATTTGGCAGTAATGGGAGCACAGCCATACGCTTTCTCGCTGTCCTTAATAATTCAGGAAGGTTTCGAGATAGAGAAGCTTGAGAGGATTCTTGACGATGTTAGATTCTGGCTTTCCGAGCTTAACGCAAAATTGATAACGGGCGATACGAAGGTCGTCGAAGCCAACGTGGAGATTATCGTGAACACATCCGGCGTAGGTATAAGAAACGAGCATCTTGCCAGGAATCTCGAAGTAGTCCGGGAATTCAGGGATTATCCTTTCAGCTGGATCAGGGATTGCGGACTTAGGGATGGCGACGCGATAATAGTTTCCGGCAACATTGCGGAACACGGCGTTGCGATAATGATCGAAAGGGGTTTCGAGTTCGATGTCGATGTTAAGTCGGACGTTTATCCGGTTTGGCTGTTCCTTAAAGATGCCCTCGATGTCGGAGGAATTACAGCGATGAAGGATCCGACGAGAGGAGGATTAGCTTCAGCCCTGAACGAGATGTCCGAAAAGAGCGGAGTCGGTATTATAATTGAGGAGGAGAGAATTCCGATAAGGGAGGACGTAAAAGGCTTCTGCGAACTTTTGGGCTTGGATCCATTGAGCATGGCTAACGAGGGAAAGGTTGTTATGGGTGTCGTCGGTGAAATGGCTGATGATGTCTTGAAGGCTCTTCACAAAGCCGGGCAAAGGGATGCGGAGATAATAGGCTACGCCACATCGGAGTTTGAAGAGGTTGTGATGGAAACCGTTGTCGGAACGAGGAAGATTGTTCCTCCTCCCGTAGCCGATCCCATTCCGAGAGTGTGCTAACCTTTCTTCTTTTTAAGTTCGCACAGCTTCTCGACGACCTTCAAATTCACATCCCCGATCTCGCATCTCTCCTTAATTTTTTCCGCTATTTCCTTTCCAACTTCCGTTCTAACTATCACAGTTGAGAATCCCTCCAGACTTCCGACGCTTCCAACGCTTATGTCGCTCTCAACAGCGGTGAAGTCCTCGCAAACCTTACATCCGGAAGGGACTATGGGATTTAGCTCCTTAACCGGAAAAGATTTCTCTCCGTCGTTAAGCTTAACTATGAACTTCCCCTTGCTTATGCCTATCCGAACGGCATTAGCTATATTTATTCCTCTATCGGCTAAAAACTTAACAAGCCGATCGTAGTAAAAGTTCTCCATGCAAAAGAGCCCAACTGCTATTTTTACCTTTCTGAAGGACTTGACCATCTGAAGTCTCCTCAAGCCGGAGATCATGCATGGGGTTCCGACGAATCCCACTCCCTTCTTGCTCCTAAAAACCGCTTTCCTGAGCTCAACCATTAAAGGAGCAAAGCTATACTTGGTTCCGCTTGCCCTTTCAAGCTGTTCGGGCTTGGTAACGGTGATAGCAGTCGGATACCAATTTTTATCTCTCGTAACCACTACAGCTCTGTCTATCATTCCATCCTCCAAAGCTGTGGCGAGTATCTCCGTAGCAATTCCGCCGTCCTGCCCCTTAAACCTCCTCGATTTTGCCGAAAACATTTCCAAGTATTCTCCAAGTCCGCTTCTCGGCTTGTAATCCCATCTCGGGCATATCCTTACGCACAGCCCGCAGTCCAAGCAATTCTCTTCCCAGTTCGGAAAATCTATCGGCTTGCTGGGATCTACGACTATGCCGTAAGCCGGGCAGATGGCCGAGCAAGCTCCGCAGTGGCTACAGATGCCCGGATCTATAACCTTGTGCTTTAAACTCGCGAAAAATTTGCCCTCAACTATCCTTTGCGGAAGTTCAATTTTCGGCATGCTCACACCTCCTTTAAGCTTAAAGCATAATTGGGACAGTTCCTAACGCACATCCCGCATCCTTCGCAGATGCTTCGGTCGATTTCAATAGTTCTGATTCCGTTTGAGTCTTCGTAACTTACAGCGTTAAGGGGGCACGTAACAACGCACAGAAGGCATCCTATGCATTCGTCAACGAATTGAGATTTCTTTTTGCTCGTCAAATTCAGCTTACGCTTAAGATTTATGAGAGAGAACAAATCGAACTCACCTTCCGGCTTTTCGCCTTCAACCTCTATTATGGACTTCATTCTGCACTTCTTCACGCATTCCATACAGGAGTCGCATTTGGAATAATCGATTGAATAAGATCTGAGAAACCTACGCCCGTCGAACTTAACTTCAACATCCATGGATATCGCATCGTTCTTACATACCTTAGCACAGACACCGCAGGCTATGCAGTTCTCCATTATGTAAAGCGGATACATGCCACATGCTCGCAATCGCCATATTAAATTGTTATGATTTTTGATGATTAATATACCAGCTCCTCAAGCTTGTCCTTCTCTATTCCCATCCTTATCTCCCTTGCAATCCTCCTACCCATATACATGTTCTTTCCCCAGAGGATGTATGAATACGGTGAGTTCGGAATTCCAACGTTTGTTCCAGCAACTATTCTCGCAGATATCTCGAACACGAACATCTCGGCGTTGTCATCGAACACCGCTTCCAAGCAGAAGGGTCCGATCATCCCCGGATAAGCTATCTCCTTTGAAACTTCAACCACGCTCTCACCGGCCCTAAGGACTTTGGCAAGCAAGCTCTCCCTCAGAACAACCGGGAAATTCCCTATGACGGTATAGGTCGGATGGAGCCCGGCATCGATTTGGACTTCGGCTGGAATTCTACCCAATCCGTCAACCGGTTCGTATCGCCTATCCACTGCTATCAACTCGACTCTTTTGAGAAGGGGAGAATAGAAGAAGGAGAAGTAAACGTTAGCGCCGACGATATACTCCTGAATCTCCGCTTTTTTAATATCCTCCTCCCTTATAATTCCGGTTTCAACCATCCTCTTAGCTTTCGCATAAAAATCCTCGGGACTTACCGCTAAGAAGTATCCCCTTCCACCCATCGCTCCGGGATACTTGACTATGACGAGCCTGTCTATATCTTCCGGCTTCTCAAACCTCTTAGGCATTCTTAATCCAGCCCTTTCCAACCACTCCCTCTGCTTCTCTCTATCTATCTCCCAAAGCATCAGCTCCCGATTTCCGAACAGAGGAATCATTATTTCATCGAGCTTCCCTATGTAAGCGTTGAAGGAGCCGTGGGGAATCATTATAACGTTCATCTCCCTCAGCTTCCACTGAAGATTTCGATCGAGCAGATCAGAATAGTCGGATATCTCGATTATCTCATCGGCAACGCCGAAGCTTTCATATATTATCCTCTCCCTCGCCCTGCATACGCATACCGTTCTGAATCCCTCATCCTTAGCTCCACGCAAGATGTTCAGAGCCGAGTGGCTTCCCAAAGTTCCTATCGCAACTTTATCGTAATCGTAACCCTCGAGGATCTTTAGGATCTTCTCTCTCATTAGCTTCGCATTGAGCGAAATGCATAAAGATTTTATTCTTTCGGCAAAACAAGTTTCTATGCCAACGTATCTCTTCGGCAAAGATGCCTTTCTGGAGTTCATAAAGAAGTATCTTGAGGATGATACGGTAGTTATCGTTTCGAGCGACGTAACGGATGTTTCGCTTGAAAAGATGGAATCGCATTTGGGCGTCAAGGATTACTTTAAGGTTGAATTCACGATCTCCGCCGATGTGCTAAAGGATAGGGATGTCGACGAATTCGATGAGAAGTTCAAGTATGCAATAGTGTTCGTTAAGAAAGATGATCTGACCGATGAAGCGCTTAAAGCAGTTAGGACATGATGCTGTTGGTTCTCTCCGATACCCATGCCAGAAGATTTGAAGATCTACCGGAAATAGTGTTGAGGAAAATAAAGAAATCCGATTTGGTCGTCCATGCCGGCGATTTCGACACATACGAATTCTATAGTGAGCTGAGGAGATCGACGAGCCTTAAAGCTGTAGCCGGAAACAGCGACGATTACGGGATAATCCAAGAACTGCCCGAAACCTTGACATTCGATATCGAAGGTTTTAGCATAGGAGTTACGCATATGCCGATATTCGACGATTTTTCGGATTTGGTTTACAAGGCTAAGGAGCTTGAAGTTGATATCATGATATTCGGACATACGCATCGTCCCTTCCTCAAAGAGATCGGTGGAATCGTTCTGCTCAATCCGGGAAGTCCGACCGAGCCAAGATACAGCCCGCCGAGCTTCGCCGAAATAATTGTGGATGACGTAGCGGAAATAGTCGTTAAGGGTGTTGGAGATGAAGATATTGCGCGATTTAGGCTTAGCCGAAGGAAGGACGGCAGTCGTTAAGGATTCTGGTGATTTCTACGAAGTTTACGAGAACGGAGAGAGAATATTAAGTGTCAGAAAAGATTTCGACGTATTCGAGATACTTGCAGATTTGGGCTTCGATTTGGTTGTCTGCGATGATATCGACCATCCGGAAGAGATAGAGACAGTTAAATCCCTGATTCGGAAGGTGAAATCGGCTGAAGGAGCTGAGAAGTGCGGGGCTATAGCCATCTTCGTGGGATTCGTTAGGAGAATCTCAGATGGCAAGGAAGTTCTTAGGCTCGAATACGAGAGATACGATGAGCTATACTGGAAAAAGCTGAATGAGATCGTAGATAGGATAAAAAGTTATGAAGGAATTGTGGATGTCAGGATTTATCACAAAATAGGATCGATAAAACCGGGAGAAGATATATTATATGTGGTCGTGATGGGCGAAAGCCGGAAGTCGGTTTACAAACCTCTTGAGGACTGCGTTGAGATGATAAAAAGAGAACTTCCGATATGGAAGAAGGAGGTATACGAAGATGGGGCTGTATGGGTTCACGATAAATCTTCGCCACGATGATGATAGGGGATCACTGAGCGGTGATGAGGATAGCCCCTCCTGAGTGGCTTAAGCCTCAGTAAGGCTCTTTCATCATAACTCAGCAAGGGGTTCGGCTCATCATCGGCTACAGCCACCATGCAGTCAGCTTGCAGTTGTTCCAGTCGTTTAATAATCTTGTAGCCGCCCTGTGCGTATCAGCTTCTCCGCCCTTCCTCAGAAATCCGAATTTCAACGCGATCTTCTCAAGGGTTTCCTCATCCGGTTCAGGTTCGATCCCGTAAAGTTCTCTGAAGTTCGTTCCTTCAGCATTCTTTATCTTCTCAAGGAGTATGAATGCGGATTCTTCCACGTCATCCGGAAACAGTATCTTAGCCCAATCTTGGCTCGCGAATTCCTTGGGAATAACGCCGGGCGTATCGGAAAGCAGGAGCTTACCGCTTATCCTTATCCACTGCTTTCCCTTAGTATGCCCCGGTATTGGAGCTGTTGAAACAACCGTGCTTTGGGCGAGCATGTTAATAAGACTCGATTTGCCGACGTTCGGAAATCCCACAACCACGAGCTTAGCCTTTCTATCCTTACCAAAATAGTTTTTGAGACTTCTTCTGAGTATCCAAAAACCGTAAAACTTCTTGCTTGAGACGTGAACGACATCTACGGCACCGCTTTGTTCCTTCAAGATTCTCTTGCATCTGTCTGCAAACTCCTTCGGCACGAGATCGACCTTGTTGATTACTATCCAGTAAGGCTTGTTGAGATCTTCAAAAATTTCTTCGAGCTTCCTGCTTCTGAACTCGTTCGGACATCTTGCATCAACCACTTCCAAAACTCCATCGCTATTTCTGATCTCGCCGATGACCGTTTTCCAACTCATGCTAAAAGATTTTGAATGCTGTCGCATATATTTTCTTGCAAAGACAAGATGCGGATCACCGTATACCGAAGTAAGGGTTGCCCCAAAGATCATTTGCGTGGAGATATGGACGTAACCTTTAAAGGTTGATACTCAAAGTTCGGAATAGCAAACCGAGCAATCGAATTACAAAGCCCCCGTGGGGTAGTGGATATCCTGGAGGTCTCCGGAACCTCCGACCCGGGTTCGATTCCCGGCGGGGGCGTATCTTGCAAAATTACCCGACCGAAGTTTCTTCCAACATGCTAAGCTCGTCTATAATGGCACTGAAGCTCTTCTTTCCCTTAATCCTAACGAGCTTCTCGTAGACTTCATCCGATATAGTTATAGTTTTCATGTTTCGTGTGTTGTAAACGAAAATATATGAGTCGATCGGTAGCCCCCAGTTATTATTAATCTAAGCTTCCAATACATTTTATGAACGCCCTGATTTCGGTCAGCGACAAGACCAACCTCGCTGAGTTTGCCAAGGAACTGATCGATTTGGGATGGAATATTTATGCAACCGAAGGAACTGCAAAATATCTCATTTCAAACGGAATACCGACTAAAAGATTGTCGGAAATAACGGGTTTAAAGGAGTCGAAGCAGATAAAGACCCTTCATCCGGCTGTTTTCGAACGAATTTACTCCGGATTCTTCGGTATCGTCGTCGTGAACTTGTATGAGGTTAATGAAATCGAAGATGTAGACATCGGCGGTGTCGCTTTGCTGAGAGCATCGGCTAAAAATTATCAGAAGGTTCTGCCGATATGCAAACCGAGTCAATATAAAGAAGTGATCGGAAAGTTGAAATCCGATAGTATCGATGAAGATTTCAGAATAAGGCTTGCCATCGAAGCTTTTGAATATATCGTGGAATACGATAGCAAAATAATCGAAAAGCTGAGAAGGAAAATTAGAAATATCTGAAGGTTGTAAAATTCCATAAGATTCTTCTGAAGGTGGTAGAATGGTCAGAAGGGCTAAGCTTGTAAATGACATAGTCGAGCTTGTCCCGATTCTCCAGCTGTTTTCTACGAACCTATACAGAAACGTTTACGAAACATTGCTGTCGGAATGGCTAACCTTCAACGAGCTTAAGGAGAGGTTCGGTGAGGGTGCAGAGGAAGCCTTAAAAATTCTCAAACATGCCGGAATGCTTGAAGTTAAATGGAGAATGCCTTCCGATCCGGCGGGAAAGCCAGAAAAGGAATATCACGTAAGCTACACGCACATAAGCGCGAACTTCTATTCCCCGCTCAAGGATCTAAACAAGATACTCGAAGTCGTCTTCATGCCGGAAGATGAGTTCGAAGAACTCGTGCAGAAGATAATCAACGAAGTTAAGGCGGGAAGGATGTCCGTGCAACACATAAGCAAGAGCTTGGGCTTAGATCCCATAATAATCAGAGCTGTTGCCAAAAAATCTCTGAAACTGCATCTAAAGGGTCAGCTTGTGGAATTGGCAAAAGAAGAAGAGTTATGACCATAAGGGATCTTCTAAACAAGTTCAAGTGGCATCCTGATTACGACTTCAGCAAGGTCGTGATCGTATATATAGACAGACCGAAGGGTTTTTCCGAGCTCAGCGGGGATGAGATCGAGGAAATAGGGCACAAGTTCATCTATCTCTATTCGGGCGTTGCCATTCCGATGCACCGCATAGTTGAGATCAGATACGGTGAAAAGGTGGTCTGGAGGAAGGGAAATGTCGGTCGTAAGGAGCAGGCTTAAGAGGGAAATGGACAGATTGGCTTTGGATTTCTCCTCATCCCTTGAGCAAGACAAAAAGATATTCTACTACGACATCCTCGTCGATTTGGCTCACGTCTTGGGATTGCTGAAATGTGGGCATATAAGCAAGGAAGATGCAAAGGAGATAATAAAAGCCCTTTTTGAGATAAGAGATGCAGGGTACGATTCTCTGCCGAAGGATTGCGAGGACGTTCATGAAGCTATCGAAGCGGAGGTTACGAAGAGAGCTCCGGCCGGAAAGAAGATGCACACGGCAAGAAGCAGGAATGACGAGGTTGCCACATGCTTAAGGATGTTCGCGAGGGATAAGCTTTTATCCTTAGCCTTCTCGCTCCTTGAGCTCAGAAGGGTTTTACTGAATATTGCAGAGAATCACATCGACACGGTAATGCCCGGATTCACGCATCTGCAGTATGCTCAGCCTACTGTGCTCGCCCATTGGATGCTCGCATATCATGACATGATCGAAAGGGATTTCGAAAGGGTTATGGATGCCTTCGAAAGAATAAACCGTTCCCCTTTGGGTTCAGCCGCATTCGCCGGAACGTCCTTCGAACTCGACAGGAGATACACGGCCGAACTCTTGGGATTCGACGATGTCGTGGAAAACAGCTGCGATGCAGTGGCGAGCAGGGATTTCTTGATAGAGTCAGTGTTCGTTTCAGCTTCTGCCATGCTTTCCCTCAGCAGGATTGCTGAGGAAATAATTCTATGGTGCTCTGAATTCGGATTCATAGAACTGCCGGACGAATACGCTTCCTCATCATCAATAATGCCGCAGAAGAAGAATCCCGATATAGCGGAGCTGATCAGAGCTAAAGCGGGAAGAATTTTGGGGAACTTGGCTGGGGTTATGTCGATATACAAGGCTATGCCGTTGACATACAACAGGGACTTTCAGGAGATGAACCCGATCATGTTCGAATCCCTCGAAGTTGCCGACATAACAACTATTCTTATGGCGAGGATGCTCGAGAAGATCGAATTCAGAAACGAAGTTATGCTTGAAAAAGCTCTGAAGGGTTTTGCGAACGCTACGGAAGTGGCTGATCTTATCACTAAGAAGGGAGTTCCTTTCAGGGATGCGCATAAGATTGTCGGAAGAATTATAGCCGAAGGTTTGGAGCTCTCGGCTGATAACATAAGGAAGGTTGCCGAGGAATTCGGATACTCCATAAGGCTGAGCGATGATGAGCTGAAGTTCGATGCGAGGGATATAGTTGAAAGCAGAAGAAACTTGGGAGGAACTTCAAAGTTAGAAATTACAAGAATGATCGATGAAAGAAGGAGAAAGCTTGAAGAAGACCGAGATGCATTAGCTAGGATTATCGACAGAATCTGTCAAAGACTCGAAAGGTTGTATGAAGAGGCTACTACCATTTTGAAGTCTTAAATATTTACGAATATCGGAAGTTATATAATCGAGCACAGACCCTTTTGCTTTCCTTATTTCAAGCCGATCGACTATATCTTTAAATACACCCCCAGCCAAGCCGTTCGCAATTATCGCCGCTCCTTCCGCAGATTGCTTCGCCATTCCGAATCCTTTAAGCTTCACGACTTCAATCCCGCTGAACTCTTTAAATTCATCGCGAAAAACATCGAAAAATCTTCCGGAAACGATTACGTTAAATTCATCCAATGAAACGCTCACAGCCCTTATCCCCTTCATTATAAACTCGCACATCCATTCGACCGCGAATTCCGGAAGATCCTCCAATCGATCTACGTTAATCCCCCTATCCCTAAGCAAACTCCGAATTCCTCCGCTGAACAGCATCGATTTCGGGAAATCGCCTAAGAGGTAAGCGAGTTCTCCATCCATTGAGCCGAGGGATGAGAAGGATGGAAATCCCGATGTCCCGCCTATTCCGTCTACGATTTTCCCGTTCTTAACGGCTATGAACGCGCTGAATCCGTATCCGGCTTCGACGAGCACGAAGTTCTGCTCATTAAAAGGCTTTCCAAGCTGGTATATCGCCAAAGCCACCGAACACAGCTTATCCGAAGTTCCCATGTCTATTCGATTCAGCTTTCTGTATTCAGGAATGGTCGGCAGATGGATTACACCGGGAATAGTCCAAGTTATCCTTCCGAATTCGCTCCTCCTGATCAGATCTATCAGCCTTCTAACGCCCATGACCGTTTCATCGAAATTCAACGTCATTAGGAAGACGTCTTTATCGCTCAGCTCGCTGAACATCTTAACCGGTAAGCCGTAACCGGAAAGACCGGCGATAACATCGGGATTTATTTCCCTAAGCTCCCTCAGAACTATTTCCGGCATTTTTCTAACTTCAGACGTTGAAAACGTCCTCTTCAGCATCGGTTTGCCTTCTTCGAGCGCGAATATTTCGAAGCTAGATGTGCCGGCATCTATGCCGACGGCTACTGCCATAGGTTCCCCCGCAGTATGTAGTCAATCTTATCCGTGGTCGACTTCATATATCTGTAAAACCAGACCACGTAACTTCCGTTATCTTCGAAAGGCTCCGAAAACTCCGCACTTACGCCCATCCTTCTGACGTGCCCCTTAAAGAGCCTAAACACTTCGAGATCGTAAAATCTCAACCTCATTTTATCGTAAACCTTTTTCCCTTCCTTAACCTCCCTGATGCTTTCGACCATAGCCTTAAGAATCGCCTCTCCGAGCCTTAAGCATCTCCGCTTGAATTCCTCATCACGCTCATCGAACTCGAAAGCCTGAAATCCCTCCCTGATTATCCTCGAAAACATGAAGTCCTTCCCGTATTCCCCGAAGAACCTGAAGGCGAAGCTTAGATCCGAACAATTCGATTCGCTCGTCGTATATTTTATTGGCTGTCTCTTCATCTTCGGATCCTTTATAACTATCCCTTCCCTCCCCTTTTTCCCCAACTCTTCGATGACATCCTTAGCAACCTCATGAGCCTTTGAAACGTGAACTTCCGCAAGGATAGGGGCTAAATTGAACCCGTATTCCTCCGCAAGCTTCTCCTTCTCCTTTATAGGCAAAGCAACGTTCGTTTTCCTGTCTCTTATATCAAAAACGTAGAAATCGATGGTCTTTACGCCGTAGACATCTTTCGGCACGAACGGAGATTCTTCTCCCACAGCTTCGCAACAGAGCATGAGATTCGGATGATCTCTGAAAAAATCGGGATTTATCAGCATTCTTGCCTTTTCCGTTGTGTATGGGCATATGAATCCGCCCCTCGTGATGGCATAGACGTTTTCCCCGAACATTACAACTCTTACGTTGTATCCGTTCATCTTCTCCTCCAAAACTACCTCTCCCCTGAAATGCTTCTTTATCGTCGGATGCAAAGTTAAAGCCCTCTTTATCTTTGGATATCCCCTAACAACCTCCAAACCGTCGACGGTTTTAGCTATGAGCGTTCCCTCTTCAAATTCTCCGAATTTCCTATCGAGCTTCAGAGCTTCGATTACATCGGAAAAGAAAGGATGCTTGATAAAAGCCTGCCTAAGGATGTTTTTCTCCTCAAGTCTTTTCGCCGCTATCGGAGATAAATTAAGAGCTTCGGCAACGAACTTCATAGATTTTCGTTAACTTTCGAATACAGAAAGTTCATCAAGTCCCTCTCGGTTATTATACCTTCGAGCCTACCGTTGTCGACGATTAAGGCTACGCCGACTCCGGCTTCGACCATTCTCCTAACAACGTCGGATATTTTATCCCTGCTTTCAAAAGTTAGGGGTTCTTTATTTACCATTATCGCGTCGTTCGAAAGTAGAGTTGTCAAGGGTTTCTGCAAGGCGTCCTTAACATTTCCGGTTTCGAGCATTCTGAATGCCTCTCCGATCCCGAAGTATCTCAAAATCTCCCTCGCCGTAATCAAACCCAACAAAACGCCGTCTTTTATGACTGGCAACCTTCTTATCTTCTTCGAGATCATGAGCTTCATAGCTTCCTCTATCGTCATATCCGGCTCAGCGGTTATTACTCCGACGGTCATGTAATCCCTGACGTATCCGTCCAACCTCGTCTGATTGGCTAAATACTTCAGAATGTCCCTTTCGGTGATGATCCCGACGACTCTGTTGTCGTCATCTACGATCGGGCAACCTCCAACCCTCTTCTCAAGCATAAGCTCCAAGGCGTCCTGCCATGAAGCTGTGTAGTCCACTGTGATTACTTCCCTAACCATGATCTCGTCAACGTATTCGTTAACGGCCGCGGAGAGGTTTCCGTTGTATCTACCGATCACGATCCTGTGCTTGTCGCCACCGCCGAAGAAGTTCACCAAGTCGGTTGCTGAGATTATACCCTCAAGTCTCTTCGTTCCGGCATCGGCAATCGGCATCCTCCTGAAGTTGCAGTTTATCATCGTCTTCAGGGCGTTCATTATCGTAGAACGGGGCGGAATGGTCTTGACATCCCTCGTGGCTAAATCCATAACGCTACCAAACTTCATCAATACACCTCACGAGCACAATCCTCACACAACTTCAAACCGTCAACATCGATAAGCCTTTCCGCAAGCCTGCCGCACTTCTCGCACTTTCCACCAATCTCTTCGGTTTCGACAACACCCGGATTGCCCAAAAGGCTTGCGAATTCACCCAAATCTATAGCAACGCTCAAAATGTCGTTGTCGGTTATTATTCCGACCAATCTTCCGTTGTCGTCGATTATCGGCAGTCTTCTTATTCCCCTCTTTCTCATTATGTCCGTAGCTTCTCTGAGGCTCGTGGTCGGCTTGATCGTGATCAGCGGGGAACTCATGATCTCCTCAAGCTTAATCTTTGAGGGCACCTTGTTTCTCGCCACAACCTTCTTGAGGATGTCCCTCTCCGTAACGATTCCAACCGGTTTACCGTTCTCGACGATAATTATACTACCAACGCCGTATTCGAGCATCTTCCTTGAGGCGTTTAGAAGGGACTCATCCTTTCTTGCGGTGCAAACATCCCTCGTCATCACTTCCTTCACTGGAATATCAGCCTGCATTTGCATCACCATTTAAAAGTTTCTGCTTAGTTTTTAAAGCTTTTTGCAAGTTCATCCTCCGGCGATGGGTGGGAAGATCGCGATCTTATCTCCGTCCTTAAGCTCGATTTTTTCGAGATCCTTCACGTTTCTACCGTTTACCGTTATTATCCTGTCGTTCCTAATTTCACCCTTTTCATTAAAAACCTCGTAATAAAAGTCTTCACCCAATATCTTAGATGCGTTGATTATTGCTGATTTGAAATCATCGCATTCGACTTCGACTGACTTCGTCTTGTATCTATCTCTTAGCGTTGCGAAGAGTTCGATCTTTACCTTCATGTTATCAGATTGTCTCGACGCTTAATAATCTTTCACAAAACGTTGCCGAGGTTCTTTCAATGCGTAGCGCGAAATCGCGTTTGAAAGATGAACCTAATTGCCAACTTTCGGAACTACTGTAAAAGGCGACTCCTTAGCGACGTTTTGTGAGAAGCCGTGCTGAATCCCCGAAACCTCGCCAAGTGACGAGGAATTCAGATCCATCCTCTTAGCTTGTAATACTCTTCGAGCATCTCTTCAAAAGCTTCTCTATCAACAACGCCGTTCTCCGTCGGAACTTTGAAGAAGAACTCCGGAAGGTAATCGTCTTCCCTTCTCAAACCCAATCTGAGGTTGATTTCTCTTGCTAAGTTTACGATACTTCCGCCGATTTCCAGCATCTCCTCAACGCTGAGATTTTTCCCGGTTACAGCATTGTAAAGCTCTGCAACGTCGTTCTCGTGAAGAGGCCCGATCTCGGGCAGTGTAAGAAACCTGCATATTATCAGGCAGTCGGTGAAGCCGTAGAAGTTTTCGAGTCTGATCAGGGTCTCAGCCTGCTTATCCGGCTTGAATCTGTCCAAACCACCAGAGAGGTTCGGACGATATATGCAGTGCTTTATGTGGCAAGCTCCTCTGTAGCTGACCGCGTAAGCTAAAGCGACACCCATAAGTCCGCGAGGATCATAGCCCGGAGGCTCCAATCCCTTAACGTGGACACCTTCGATCCCTATCGATTCTGCAAACCTCTTAACGCCTTCAGCCAACCTGTCACCTATTCCCTCCCTGAATGCGATCTTTCTGATCAGATCCAAAACGGCATCTCCGTCTCCGAATTCGTATCCTTCTACAACTCCTCTCTCGCTGAGGTAAAACAGAAACGCTATAACGTTTCCGGTTGAGATCGTGTCCATTCCGAATCTGTCGCAGAGTAAATTCGCTTCAGCAATAACCTTGGCTTCTCTCACTCCGCACAGGCTACCGAATGCGAAAAGCGTCTCGTATTCCGGTCCTTCCACCTCTTTTCCGTTGAACTTCGAAATCTTAGCGCATCCAACCTTGCATGCGAAGCACGACTTCTTCCTAACGTATAACTTCACTACTTCATCGAACATCTCGGAATCGAAGCTACCGCTTTGCCAGTATCTTGTCGGCAGAACTTTAAGCTCGTTCGTAAGCAGAACCATCTTCGGAGTTCCGTAATTTGATATCCCCTCCAAAACGTCCAGTCTGCCTTCGAAATCTTCCCTAAGTTCGACGAACCTTTCGTAATTGGCTACGATTTCCTCCAAATCGGCTGAGCCTTTGACGGCTATAGCCTTGACTTTCATAGCTCCGAGCACCGCTCCTCCGCCGCATCTCCCAAATTCTCTTCCCTTAGCATGCTCTATGCAGGCAAATCTGACCATGTTCTCTCCAGCCTGCCCGATGGACGCGATCTGATATCCTTTGCCGAGCTCTCTCTTGAGCAAATCTTCGGTTTCGAACGCGTCCCTTCCCCAAAGCCATTCCGCATCGCGGATCTCAACGCTTTCGTCCTCGATTTTGATGTAAACCGGCTTATCGGATCTGCCCCGAAGGATCAAAGCTAAGTAGCCGGCTTTTCTCAACTCCCTTCCGAAGAACCCTCCGCAGGATGAATCCGCAACGAACCCCGTTAGCGGGGAGATGAATGCGGCTTCACACCTTGAGAGCCCGCTCATTCTAAGCCCGGTAAGAGGTCCAACTGCAAATACCATTAGATCCTTCCTCAAGTTGTCTTTCAAAACCTTAAACCCCAAGCCCTTCCCGCCTATGAAGTATAGTTCATCTTTCCTCGGTTCTCTCACCTCAATTTCACGTTCGGATAGATCCACTACGGCTATTCTGTCCATTTTATACCCTCCTAAGATCTATCTTCCTCGGGAATTCGGTCAGAACTTCGCATCCGTTCCTTCTCACGACGACGACGTCCTCAACCCTTACGCCACCCCACTTCTTATAATAAAGCCCCGGTTCGACCGTGAACACCATCCCAGCCTTAAGTGTATCTTCGTTTTCGAATATTCTCGGCTCCTCGTGTATATCCAAGCCGACTCCGTGCCCTGTTGAATGGATGAACCCCTCCCTGTATTTCTTCCTAAGCGTGTGGTATCCCCTCTCCTCAAGAACATCGCAGACCGTGTAGTGAACTTCCTTAGCTGTGACGCCCTCTCTTATAATAGATATCGCCTTCTGCTGGGCTTCAATTACAGCATCAAGCATATCTTCAATTTCAGGGCAGTCTTCCAATATCACCGTTCTCGTGAAGTCGGAATAGTAGTGATGCCTTCTGCTTTTGGGAAATACGTCGATCACCACGTGCTCCCGGATCTCTCCGTATCCAATGCAGTGCGGATCGGCTGAAAGCTTGCCGGATGATACGATAGTATCCTGAGCGAGGTAACCCCTGCTAAATAGGAACATCTCGATTTCGTTCCTCAACTCGTCGCAATCCCTAACACCTTTCTTGAGCAGTTCCAAAGCTAATTTGAACGATTCGATTATCGCAACGCTCGTATCCCTTATCTTCTCGATCTCTTCATCGCTCTTTACGGCTCTCATTTTAAGGAACGGGTTCTCAACGACTTCGACCTCGAAATGCTCCGAAAAATCCAAGGCTAAGAAGGAAGGGAAGTCCGGCGGAATCAAAATCTTCTTTGCTTTATGCGTTTTCAGAAACTCGATTAAAGTTTGGGATAGAGCCTTTCTCGAATCCTTGAGCTCTCTGAGTTTATCGTGGTAACCCAAATCCGCGAAAGATGAGATCTCCTTAACCCTACTCTCCCTCGAAGCTCTGTTTTTCTCCATCTCAGGAACGACCAAAAGATCTGTTCCATCGATTCCGATTATGTAGAATGCGGAGTTCGGGATCCTGAACTTCGTAGCGTAGTAGAAGTTGTTATCTCCGGAGTGCTGGATGTAAAACTGGGCGTCGTGCATCTTTAAAATATCGTAGATCATGATGACGATTTCGTTCGGGATTTTATGACGTTTTGCTAAAATTTTGTTGTTAAATATAAACTATTCGCTGATGCGGTAGGTCAATCGTGAGTTTAAGGAAAAAGTTTAAGTCTTATTAAGCCGAAGCAACTTTGATGCGAATTCGCGTAGAGCTCAAAAGGTTAAATTCGGCCGTTGTCGATCTCAATCACTCCTATCACATCGCGAGCCTTATATATCGGTGCATTCAGAGGAGCGATCCCAACCTTTCGTTAGAACTCCACAAGCCGGGGATAAAGTTCTGGACTTTCAGTAGGCTGATGGTTCCTAATCGAAAGTTCAGGATAGTTGGAGATAAGATGGTTATCGAATCCGACGGAGTTTACTTCTACTTCTCAACGCCTAAGACCGAAGTCGCCACGGCTTTCGTTGAAGGTTTACTCAAAAAGCCGGAAGTTAAAATAGGAAGTGCGGAATTTTTGGTTTCCGGGATCAAGGTTGTTAGAGAGCGCAAAATCGGAAGTAAGGGCAAGTTCGTGACCCTCTCACCTATAAGCGTTACTACGGTGAGAGATGGAAGAACCTACGATCTCTACCCCGACGATCCGAAATTTTACGAGAATTTGCGGAAAAATCTTGTCAGAAAGTATAACGCACTGTATGGAAAAGAACCGTCCGATTGCAAACTTGAGATCGAAGTCCTGAAGGTTAAGCCGAAGAGGATTAAGGTGAAGAATACCTATCACAGATGTGTGGAGATGGTTTTCAAAGCAGAAGGTAGCAAGGAGTTGCTCGAATTGGGTTACAAGGCTGGGTTTGGTGAGAGGAATAGTATGGGGTTCGGGATGGTGAAGGTTGTATGAGCAAGACTGCAACGCTTGATGAATTCTTTGAGAAAGATGATAAAAATACAAACTCGGGTGATGTTGTATCTCATGAGCTAAAGTTCACTGGCAACTGGTTTATAGATGCTGGAATTTTGGGATTCGTCAATCTAATGGAGGAGGTCTATGGTTGGGATTTAGAAAAGCTACGAGAGAAGATCAAGGAAGATCCAGAGCTTGTGTATTATGGATACTTTCCCTTTGCCTATTTGTATAAATGGCTAAAAGATCGTAATGAAAAAGTTTCTGAAAGTATAATTGAACAACTCGTAGATGAATTGGAAAGACTTAGTTTTGAGGATAATCGTAAACTGTTTGAGTTCGTTTGGAGTAAATTTATTTGTAAGCTTTTTAGAGATAAATGGATTGAAAGCAAGATTAAGGTAGATGACATTAACAAAGTGTCTGACAAAAAGGGTAAGATTAAACCAGGATATGACGACTTAAAATATATAGAATTATTAAATAAAAGAGAGAAAATTATAAATGAATTATTAAATAATAAAAATTTAAAGAATGAAATTAAATTGATACTTAGTAAGAAGAAAGGTGGAGATATTAAAAAATTGAGCTATGAAGATCTTAAGAGACTCATTACATCTCTCGAATCTGGAAGTATAACTTCTTCCGAACTGAAGAAAATGCTAACTGAATTTAAAAAACTTAATAGCGAGTTACGATCTTATCTTTCCAAACTTTGGGTCTCAAATACTGTGGAATCATTTAAGGTTTCTAAAGAAAATTCTCGATTTTACAGAATACCAGTAGATAGTGGATTTTATAAAAACTTTTTATTTTTTAATTATTCATTAGGTAATCTTGAACAACTCGAAAGTTTTTATGATGCGATAAGTTTTAATCTTAGCAGAGATGTATTAAATAGAATTGACAAGACTATAAATAAATTTTTACCTTCAAAAAATGAGTTTTCTAATATTTACTACGCAGAATTGTCTTCTAAAATATTTAAGTTAGAAATACCCTATCTTTTCGTCTATCTTTTATGCTTTGTTTATGCTTTTACACGTTTTAGAGGCATTGGCTCCGTTCTCTTTTACTCAAACGATTTAAACTTAACTTATGAAATAAACAAAAGACTTAGAGTTTATCAGGAAAAAGTTAAGGATCAATCGAGTCTGTTTAAAATAACTTGGAGAGAAATTATCGATGTGTTGGTGGAATACAAATCCTACTGGAATCTGGAAAACATGTATATTATAAAATACAGTCAACTCGATAACCAAACGCAAGAAGGAGTAGAATATATAGGAATATCCAAACTCCAAGCGAGCATACTCTTAGAAGATCCAATAAGAGACGCTTTAAATATCAATTTGCAAATAGATAAGGATAGATGGGTATGGATTTTAGAGGAATTCATTAAGAATAAGCCGTTATACGATCTAATATCTAAGCATGTATTTTATTGTCTAAGAGAGAAGAACGGAAAAGGCATAAATCGTAAAGCTTCACTATACGCATTAGCCATAGATACAAAAATAAAGGAAAACAACCGCATAGAATTATTTTCGGACGAATTCTTTAAAGGTTACAGAAGTCTAGTCAACGAAATCAAATATTGTTATTCTACGTTGAACTCAAACGCTATCAAAATTTCTCGAGTGTTTGACAATGAAGAAGAGAGACGGCAAATTTGCTATAGCCTCGTATCCGCTCTTAAAAAGAAAAACAGAATAGCATTTGTAAATACGTTACTCAAAAAATTCTTAGAAATAGCTGGAAGTGAAGATGTGTCACAACTCAACAGATTTGTTTTTGAAAATATCGTTTCAAACGACGATTCATGGGAAAATTACGGTCTTGCTTTAGTTATTGGAATTTTAAGTTTTGGAGGTGAGGATAGTGGAGAAGAATCAGAAGAAGTTTGAAAAATGGAGGTATCAACAAATCATGGAAGATATGCAAAATGTATTTAAGAATGTTTCAAGTAACTACCGACAGAAGCTCGTTTACAATCTTCTAAACGCTGTGAAGGGAAACAATCAGAAAGAATTTTTCTGGATGGTTTTTAGGGTTTTGAATGCAAATTCCGACAATCCAAAAGTCGCCGAAATCTCTGAGAAAATCGGAAAAATGTATCCTTTAAGCTCTTCTGAATTTGAGAGAGTAGCATATTCGATAATTTTAGGTATTATGTCAGCCGGAGGTGAGAAAAGTGGGTAGGTTCATCGTAATGGATATTGTGTTTTACGGAAGTTCTCTGAACTACGATCAGGGAACGGGAAACTATCAAGAACTTAAGAAGATAACGAAGTGGGACGGCAGACAATACACTCTCGTGAGCAGATACGCTTTGAGGTATAGCCTACTACAGGCATCTAATTTTCATTTAGCTCCGGGAAATGTTTTTACGCAAGAAAAGAAAAAAGAAGGAGGTAAAGCAACGATACAGCCAAAACCAGAGCTACTATTTAATGGAGAAATAATGGCTTATCCTGAGTTCGATCTATTTGGATTTTTAGTTACTAATACCGATCCACAAAATTTCAGAGAATCCCCTGTGAAAATCAGTCATGCAATATCTATGACTCCATTTAATTATGACACTCAATTCTGTGGTAATCACTGGATTGCCAAGAGGGCACTTGAAGGAGGGATTGTAAATAAAATGGACATAAACTTGTTTACAAAAGAGGAGCATGAAACATTTTATCAATATACCGTTGTTATTGATGTAAATCGAGTTGGGGAACTCTTTGTATACACTACTAAAGAAAACGACATCAAAAAACTAAGAGAGAAGTTAGGTAAAAAAGAGGAGGGTGAAATAACCCTAAAAATAAATAATAAAAATTTAAAGATACATACGAAGATTAGAGAAATTGGCAATAAAATTTGGGAGATTAATTATATTCTGCCAGATGATGAGAAAAAATCACGAATTGAAACATTAATTAAGGCGATACTGAACTTGCATAGAGAAATAAAAGGAGTTCCAAGTTCTTTAGCTCCAAAACTTATGATCGTGGGAATTTACAAAAACGAATCATATAAGACTTACAAAGATCGAATATTTCTAAAGGACGAATACTCCGAAGAAAGCTACGATGAAATAGAAGAAAGAGAGGAAAACGGTAAGAAAATCGTGAAAGTAAAGCACGTTGTATCTAAAACTAAAAAACCCGTGTTCGAAGTTATACTTGGAGCTACAAATAATGAATCCTCTGAAACAGATAGCAGTATTTTATCGATAATTTCAGAAGACGAAGTTATAAATTTCATAAAACAGATATTCGATGATGGTAAAAGCGGTAGTTTCAGCAAAATTAAGGTCTTCCACGACCCAAGCGTCGAAGTAAGAATTGAGTGAACATTATGGCAGAGAAAACGTTGTTCATAGAAATATTCCAACCTTTCGCTCAATATAGAAATCCGTTTACCTTTTACTATGCTCAAACCTACCCGTTGCCACCGAAATCGACGATAATCGGTATGTTGCAAAATGTAACCAACAACTACTATGATGAAATGTTTTGGGAATTAAAGGTCAGCGTTCACGGTGGTTTTGAGAGCGTATTTTGGAACTATCAGCAGTTAATCAAAGGTGAGATAACAGTTGGCAAAATTGGTCTCCTCAACAAACACGATAGAAACCCGCTTGGTAAAATATGGCATCCCCTCTACTGTTCAAACATCAAAGCTCAGAGAACACCGGTTTATCAGCAGGAACTTTTCAATGGACATCTATTTATTTTCGTAAGAGGTAACGAAGATTTAATAGAAACAATAAAATCAGGCTTAGAGAAACCTAAAAAGGTGCTGTATCTGGGAAGGAGTGAAGATGTGATTTTTCTAAAGAATAAACCCAAAATACTGGAAGATGAAGGGCTGGTTCCTCAAAAACCAAGTACTGTAAAAAAGTCCTTATGGCTCAAATATCCGACATACATCAAATTGAGCAAAAAGAAAAATAATTGCAGGTCAGAAGATAAATTTCCAATAAAGAACGATAAATTTCCAGTATACTCAATTCCAGTAAGGGTTGAATTCAAGAACAATGGACGAACAATTAGAAACAAAGCTGAGCTTAACAAAAACACGGAAAGAGAAGTAGAGTTTGAAACCGTTCTCTACACGGGATACGATTACGTTGTTTATTTGAAAGAAGAAATTGAAGTTGAAAAGTATAATATTAATGGTAAAATTTTCAAAATTCCAAAATATTTCGGGTGGTTGTAATGAAATTAATCGAATTATTAAGAGCCAAATCGGAAAGAGAAGGTGAAAAAGGCAAGAATATTTTACTGAAGTCTCACATAATTGAAACGTTAGAAAGAGCAAAACAACTGAAAGAATTCGTTGAAGTTAACGGTGACACAATTACCTACCCTCATTTAAAGGATGGGAAATTTTTCACGGCTTTGGCTATTGCTTTAATACTTCACGATTTCGGTAAGATCAGCTACGACTTTCAGAGAAGAGTTCACGAAAAAGAATCTGATGATTGGAAAGAACTTAAAGAATTTTTAAAGCCATTACGGGGTATCAACGTTAGACACGAAATTTTATCTTCGGTTTGGGCGTCGATACTATTAGACGATTCATATAACGGCTGGAAAGATTGGTTTTCAAAAATAAGAACAGCCATTTTGCTCCACCACTACAACGAATACTACATAGGAGAGAAAGATTTAATGGAGATTATTCAGGATAATTTCGAAAACGTGAAGGAATACGTTAAATTTATTGTTGATAACTGGCAGGAGTTCGAGGGATTCTTAAGTGATCTTCTAAACTGTCTTTATGAAAAGTTTACAAATAATGATTTTATAGAAAATGCAATAGAGATTATTCAAGATTGCTCTAAGTTGGAAAGCGCAAAATCTCTTTTGGAAATGATTGAAAATCGAGAGGACGACATTTCAGAATTTGCAGAGTTTTATACAATTAAAAATGAGAATCCAGATTATAACTTTTTAGTTTTCTTAGGCTGTTTAAGAAGGTGTGATTACTCCGCAAGCGGAGAAGTTGATTTGGAAAAAATAGATAAAAACAGAAAGGCAGTGATAAAGCTAGAGGATATATACGAGAGATTAAGTGACAGTATAAAAGAAAAAATTGGAGCGAAATCTATATGGCAAGAAAAACTTCTTAAAAGAGTTGAACCGTTAAAATCCATAGTTCTTGTAGCTCCAACAGGATCGGGGAAAACCGAATTTGCTTTGCTATGGAATGCGAAGAACATACGAAAATTGATTTACACGTTGCCGTTGAGAGTAGCTTTGAACGATCTATTTTGGAGATTTAAAAACAACTATTTTGGTGATGATGTGGATATATTGCACTCCACGGCTTTCATTGAATACCTTGAAGAAGAACAAAGAGAAAAAAGGCTTAACGTCGAGAAACAACTGACTACATCCCAACTCTTGTCGTCTCCAACCCTATTAACTACACCTGATCAGGTATTTCTAACATCACTAAATTATTACGGATCTGATAAGGTTATTGCGGTGTATCCTATTTCTTCTATCGTAATAGATGAAATCCAAACTTACGATCCAGAAATGGCATCGATAATAATCAAAACACTTCAAATTGTCCAAAAACTTGGTGGTGCTGTGCTTGTAATGACTGCAACTCTACCACCATACTTTGAGCCATTCTTTTTTGATGATACAAGAAAAAACGAAGAATATGGTATTCCAAAGGAGTATAGACTTGAATTTGAAAAAATAGACACGAAGTATATTAAAGATGATGTAAAGAACTACAATCTAAAAAGACATAAAATTAAGGTGATATATAAATCGCTAACTAAGTATAATAATAAAAAAGAGAATGATAGCAAAGAAAAGGAGGTTGTAGAAGTTAATGCAAAAGAAGAATTAAAGAATTGGATGGATGAATTCAAAGATAGAAATACGTTTATAGTTGTAAATAATGTCAGTAAGGCAATAGCCATTTACGACTATTTAAAGAACAACGGTTACAACAACGTTTTTCTTTTGCATTCTCGATTAATCGAAAAAGTAAAGGATCAAAGACTTGAGGAAATAAAAAACAAACTTAATAGTGGCGAAAAAGTCATAGTTGTTGCCACGCAGATAATAGAAGCATCTGTTGATCTAGATTTTGATGTAATGATTACCGAAATATCACCGATTGATAGCCAAATACAGAGATGGGGTAGAATCTATAGAAGTAGAGGAGATAAAAATTATGAGGATGAAAAACCCAACATTGTAATATTTATTGGGGAATTCGAAAACGATAAAATAAAGATTGACAAAGGAACTAAGCTCATTTACGACGATAAAGTCATCGAAAAAACAATAGAAGTTTTAAAAGATTACGAAGGAAAGCTATTAAATTATGAGGACGAAAGAAACATGGTTAAAGATGTTTTTGAAAAGCTTGTAGTGGATGATTCTGGTAATAAAACAACACTGAAAGATTTTTACGTTAAAAAGATTTGTAAAAACTTGGAATTCCTAAAATATTTCACAGTGGAGAAAAAACATCAAGCTCAAAGGCTATTCAGAAGAATTGCAGGAGTTCAAATTGTTATACCAACAGTCATGGAAATTTACGGTGACGAGATCGATAAAATATTCGCTAAAATTATTAAAAATCCAGAAAATAGTAATATGACTTGGAATGAAATAATCGAAAAAATTTCGACAGAATTACCAGAAGATAATAGATATATCATTGATAAATGGAAGCTAAAAAAGAGACTTTACCACTATTCAATTAACGTTCCTATATTCTACTGGGAAGATTCGAATCTTTTAAGTATGCGAACGCATGAATTCAAGGGATTTCAAGTTCTAAATATAACTAAAGAGGATGCTGAGAAAATCTACGAGTATGGGATCGCGTATGGTATTATCAGAAAATTAAATAAAAAAGAGGAAGATTGTGAAATATTATAAATTTTTACTATATCATCTCTAAAAGTCTCAGAAATTCGGAATAAACTTCAGCACTCAATCTAAACCCTTTTCTGATCGTTGCATCTTTTATCAATTTCTGAATAAACTTCATCGACAAATCACTTTACGACTACACTAGCATCAACTACGACTTTCTCCATATCTACTGTCCCCCCAATTTCTGATGATCTCAGTTGTATCAACCTTAGACTTTCTCCTCAGCTTCTCATTTAGAAGTGGGGCTTCCGCAAGATTTCTGCTTTCAAGCTTTTCAACGATCTTTTTGATCTCGGTTCTTATTATTTCACTCCAATTTATATATTTATATTTATCCATCTTTTTCTTCAGATCGTCGTCTATCCTTACACCTATTACGGGCATACGGGAATTATTCCGGTAAGCTCGATTCGGGTCGTCAACTCTGTTAACAAATAATTTACTTATGAGTAATTTACTACTTGAAAGTAAATAAAATCTGCTGGATTGAACGAGCGTAGGACTAAATTATCTCCTCTATCCCGCTCTTATCCGTTCCGATTATCTCCCTCTTCATGGCTTTCTCAGATCTGAGCTTGTAAATTACGATCATGTCCGTTTCCTCGTCTATTATCCTTCTTAAACCCATCTTGACCTCTTCCAAGTCGGCTTCGCTCAACTCTCCTTCAAAAAGGGAATTCTGAACCCAGTTCAGATACTTCCGCAGGAACTTCTTAACCTTGTTCACCCTCTCGACGCTCACATCGTAGGCTATAACAACGTACATGCTACCACCAGATCACGAAAGGCTTGTATTTCTCAATTCCAAGCAGATGCTTAGCGAGCTTGTAGCATTCAAGCCTTATAAGCCTCTGATAGGAAACGTTACTCTTCAGCTGTTTATGTTTTATAGTCGACTCAAGCTTCTCGTTGTAGGCTTTCAAGAACTTCCTCTTCCCGCTTTCGCTCAGAAGAACTCCTTCGAAGTCCTTGTTGAAGTCCTCCGGCTTCATGATCCTCTTGTTTACGAGGTGGAAGATCGTCCTGTCGACTATGAAGGGTTTGAATATTTCGGCTAAATCCAAGGCCAAGCTGAATCTCCTCTCAAACGGCTCGTGCAGATAGCTTATCGTCGGGTTGAGCTGGGTGTGGTAGATTTCGGAAAGGACTGTTGCGTAGAGTAGGGAGTTGCCGAAGCTGATCATAGCGTTGACTTCATTCTTAGGCGGTCTCTTCGATCTGGTTTCAAACTCGAAGTCCCTTAAAATCGAGTCGAACGCGGAATAGTAGCTCTGTCTCGCCAGAGCTTCGCATCCCATCACTTCCGTTATCTTTCCAGCCTTTGCCAATTCATCCAGCGCTCGATCGAAATCCCCATTCAAATTATAACTCGACAAAACTCTTTGCATGTTTAGAATCGCACCTTCGACGAACGCTTTTGCGAGATACAGCCTCTTCTCGTCGTCGAGGTAGTGTTCAGCCTGCTTTATCAGGAGATCTCCAGAGATCAGCGTCTCGCGGGGATAAAAACTTCCGACATAGAAGCCGTATCTGTTGAAGAAGTGAACGCATATCCCTTCTTTCGCAAGCAGAGAGATGGCTTTGGAAGTTACGCTCAGAGAACCCAAAGCATAAATCGAGTAGATGGAATTTATCGGAATAGGCTTCCTACCGCTTTCATTTTCGAAGTAGAGCGTATTCTCTCTCCTTACCAGCTTTCCGTCCGAAACTATGTAGTAGTTCTTTCTCTTCATGAAACCACCTCAGGAAAAGCAGAACTCGAAATAAGCGCATCTCCTACACTGTTTTTTGTATTCCGGCTTCGGCATTTCTCTTTTACAGATATCCTCGATCTCGTCCAAAATACGCTCGATTTCAGCTTCGATCTCATCGTTCAACTCAAGTTCGACATTCTTCTTGGCTTTGGGATAAGAAAGAACGGCTTTCGCACGAATCCCCAATTTTTTGAGGTAGTATAGGTAGTAGAGTGTTTGGTATCTGTGAGCCTTCTCAAGCCTATCCGATTTCTTGACCTCCCTAATTTCGAGAGTGTCGCCTTTTCTGATTACGTCTATCGCAATTGAGCCGAGCTGGATCTCCTTCTGCTCCCTTTCGAAAACATCTAAATGCAAAAGCTTACCCAACTTAACGAGATCGCTTTCGTTCTCCATATTCATATTGTGACTAAAAAGCCAAAGTTTTGTTTTACAAATAAAATAGTAATTCACTTGAACTCCACGAATATACATTTCATCGATCAGCATATATTACTATTATCTCTTAAAAATTAAAGTTTTTCGTCGGTTACCGATTTTTAATCTGTAACGGCTATTAAAGCCGAATTTTACTGATTGCTGACATTTTAGCATTTAAAGGTATTGGGGCTGGTTATATTCTAATTGAATAGATCTGAGTTAGTCGGGGATCTTAAAATTCCTGAGTTTTATAAATTAAACTTGTAATTTAGGTTTAGGTATTTTAGGTAATGGAGGTATGGGATAATTATTCTGAAGTTTGTCCTTGACTAAATTGATTAGATTTTCGATTAGGTGAACGACAGCGGATTAAATTGGAAGAAATCGGAAAGATAAAAATCGGGTAAGGTTATAAACGATATGCATTATCGATGTCGTCAGAACGTATTTAAATCAAACACTAATTCAGAAAAGTTTATATCTGTAAATACCCC
>JALVJV010000015.1 GCA_027028145.1 Archaeoglobaceae archaeon
TTTGTCTTAAGCAACACATTTATATTCATACGGTCTTAACTCAATACGAAGCCCCGTAGGGTAGTGGTCAATCCTGCGGGACTCTGGATCCCGCGACCCCGGTTCGAATCCGGGCGGGGCTATTGCCTTCCGATTTAACCAACGCTAAATATTCACGTAACTTTATTTCAAAAAACGCCGATAAATTAATCCCCAATTCTTTCGCTTCCCTAACGAGATTTTTATCGACGTATAGTGTTAAATTTACTTTCCTACCCATACGTGATATCCACGTGGAACCCACGATATATGTTACGATTTTTATCGATCGTTTACTCTAACGTAACGCTTTATTTCCACGAACAGAAAAAGAATATCTGTTTTAGACATGAAAGAAGCTTTATAATACGTTTTTTCCCGTCTATATACGTAATAGTAACGTTACTAATAAACGTCTCTAATACGTCTATTCGTGGAAATACGTAATATTAACGAAGTAAATAAAATCTCTTATTCGTTTATTTACTTCTTAAAGCCCTATTATAATTAATTATTCGTTCCTATATTACCAGCCCGCCAGCCCGTCCGCTCATATAATATAACGTAAATATAACGTAATAATAGACGTATAACGTGTAATTAACGTTAACGTATATAGTATATTAAACAACCAACCGACCCGCCCGCTGGCTTAGATATAGGAACGAATAAAATAATAGTAAAGTTAAAAACGGAATAAAAGAAACGATAAGATAAATTATTTACTCGGATTATATTAACGTTAGACACGAAAGAACGTATCTAATACGTTTTTAGATACGTAACGTTACTAATAGTAGCTTGAAAATATCAGTTAAGAACGATCGAATCGTGGAAATAAACGATCCTATTCGTTCAATCGTGGAAAAGTGAAAAGGAAAAAGAGATTGAAAAAATGGACGTCCTGACTATTTAATCAATAAACTATGTATGTGTCTAATTGGACACTTTAGACATACGTTTAAGACGATTGTAAACCGTTGCCCGACTTATTCCGAGTATTCGGGCGATCTCTTTTTTCGTATATCCTTGATTTAATAGTTCCACGATTTTAGCGTCGATATCCGACTTCTCGATTTTTATCGTAACGTCTGATTTTAACGATTGTTTAACCTTCGCAAGTTTATGTCTAACGGCGTCCAATCGTTTCTTATCGTATTCTCGTTTCACGTCGTCGGGATAGTGTAACGGATAGATATCGTAAGCTTGTTTCTTGATTATCGGTTGAAATAGAGGAGATAGACTGAAACGATAAATCTTTGCGACTCTATACTTATCTACGTCAACGTTGTATCCCTGACGCTTTAAATGAGCGTAGAGATCGGAATCGATCGCGGATATTTTTATGCGTAACATTATCTCGTGGCTTATACGGGACATAAGGTTATCTGACGGCGTAGTGAATATTATCGACGAACAAACCGTTCGAATGATGTCGAAGAACTCGGCGAATTCTACTTTCTCACGCTTCCACCATTGCGATTTCCCTAACCACAATCCCGCGTCATCCATGATTATTAACGGTATTCGTTCGCTACGATCTAACGCTTTATCGAGATACCCGATCGCTTCTTTAGGGTTAAAGAAAAGATGATTTAACGCTTTATGCCAATCTCCGTAAACTTGACGTGCGACGTGCAAAGCGTATGATGTTTTACCGATTCCCTGCGATCCGAAGATCAACGCTGAAATGAACCCTTCCCTCTCGTAAGCTTGTTGAACTAAACGGGTTAAAAAGAACGTCATAGTTCGTCCTCCCTTAGCGTATCTTCGTAAAACGCTATTGGTATTTCTCTAAATTTCTTTATAATACCGCGATCGACGAGTTCGTAAAGTAACGTAGCTCTAATACGATCCATGTATTTAATCATCTTTGCTATATCCGGTAAGAAACCGCGTATACTATCCTGCTTAATAAACTGATGAGTAAATAAAAGAGCGTTGTTTATTATTGCAGTTAAATAGTCTATGGTTTTATCGTTTACGTCAAGTTCTTCGTCTTCTTTAAGGATTTCAACGCCGATCGTTTTTGCCAACATTATCATTTGTGATAATACAAACGCTTTTAAGCGAACGTCCGACGTAAAGCTATAAACTGCGTCCAATTGTTCTATTCTTTGCCCTATAATTTCCTCAACACTCATAACAATATCACCTCAATGATCGTCATTATCGTATTCTAAACTGATCGGAATTTCCTTAAACGATTCAATCACGCCCTGTCTTACGCATTCGGCGATCAACTTCGCTCTTAGTTGGTAAAGCTTAACTCTTAACGGTGAAATCGTGTATTGATAATGCGGTTCGTTCGAGTTTTTATAGCAAGCGTTCAAATCTTCGAGCGTCACTACGTTAACACCTACAGCGTTCGCGAGGGCGATCATTTGAGCTAATAAGTCGTGCAAAACAGCGTAACATTGTTCACTAACGCCGTATTCACGTATCGCGTTCGTAAATAAGTAGTCCAAGTATACGATTTTCTGTCCGATTATTTTCTTCTCCCTTTCCGTCAGATCAGCCTCTCTCATTACACCATCACCTTCCCCACGACTTTAAAACGTTCAGATTCGGAAACGGACAAATTACACGAATTACATTCGTCTTTTTTCACCCAATCACGCTTATATTTACAATACCGCTTACCGTTACAGAACGAACCGACGTGAGGACAATCGATATCCCAAACGGCAACGTATTTTTTCAACGCTTCAGCTTCGATGATGAAATCGGGCGGGTGAATCGCTTTAGCGACGTTATGCTTGACGAGGATCTTGGCGTTCTCATACGGAAGAGATACACGCTTTCCTTTTTCGAGTTTGTAAGTTTTCCCGTCAATTCCGACGATCTCGTTACGTTCGCCTAAGTCTTCGGTGATCTCAACGATCACATATTCCACATCTCTCTTAACGTCTTCTTGGGCGTCGCCGGGAATCTCGACCTTAAACTCTATAAATCCGCCTTCGACGGGTATTATCTCAACGTCCGAAGTCTCGACGTCGGAAGAATTGTTAAAAAAATCCTCGAAAGTCTCCCGTTTAATGCCTAAAGCTGATTCCATCGAAAAGTCAATGTCTTCAACGTCGCTGACGTCTTCTTTTTCTTCGACTCGTTTGGTCTCGACGCTTTCGGACTCTTTAGAGATCTCAACGATCGCCTTCGATTTTTCGTCGTTATTCTTCCTGAACAATTCCTTTCTTAAATCCCAAAACGTTACGTCACCGTGAACGAGATCCTCGATCGTGTTCTCGTCGAGTTCAATGTTTAACGCTTTGAGAATTGCGTATAATCTGTTTACGTGACGCTCGTATCTGTTTCGTGGATTCTTCTTAATACGTTCGGCTTTTAAGACACGCTCGGCGATCATTTTAATAATACCGCGAGATATCGCCGGATCGAGGTATAGGACATTACCGTCCTCGTCTCGATTGAGATCCTGCATTATCTGGTAATCCTTGACGATAAGATATTCGACGTAGGTTAATCGTTGCATGAATGCGTCAATCATTTCCAGCTTAAGCTTATCTCTAAGGATTCCTTCGACGATTTCACGGTGATTCGATGAATACGATGAGATTTTGTAGTCGTTGAGGGATTCGTCCCTGATATTACCGAACAAAGCGAAGGAGACCGTTCTCTCGTAATCGATTTGACCTCTTTCTCTCGACCACTTTCCGTTTTCCATTCCCGTAAGTATGGCGTTGTAGTTCTCCCTTAGGTTGTTCGCCGATTCACCGTGTAAAAATTCATCGACGTAAATCGTGTTGTAGTGATAAGCTAAACCGTAAGTGTTAGATCGGGCGTCTCCGATTAACTTCGTCGTTGCCGGAAAGAACGGTGAGAAATACGCTTGCGATAGTTCGCTTAAAATCTTCGCACATTCCGATTTTCCGAGTCCGGGCGACGTCAACGATAAAACGTGCGTCCCGCTCGAATCTTCGTTCGTCGTGAATAACGGTAAGATTCTCGGCAATATCAACGCCTTTACTTCCGGCGTCGGGCGATATCCGAGAGCGTAAGCGATAAGATCGAGCAGTTCATATTCTTTGAGTAATTCTTTAGCGACGTCGGTCTTCGGACGATACGTTCTTATCTCAACGTCTTCAAGGACGTAATAAGCAAAATGCCCGTTTTTAATCAGCTTCGGAACGCCCGAAATGTAAGACATCATAATTTCGTGTGCGGTAATATCTTCGATGTAATCGCTTAAATCGATCTTTACGCTTTCCTTACACGGCAATCTGAACGTGGCGACGCCCGTTTTTGTGTCGATTCTGAACGTCTCAACTTTGAAAAGTATTTTCTCCTTTTTCTTAACCGCTCTCAAGAACTGCATAGCGTCAACGCTGGCGATCCATTGCCGATATAATACCTTCTGAGCGTCTTCGGTGAACGCTCTAAATCTGAGAATCATGTTCTTGTCCAGCTTTCGCCCGTCTTCGGTGATAACGTGAGCTTTGAACGTTATGAAAAATTTAGAAATGTCGACAGCCATCGCTCGCTCCCTCCGTCACTCTTCGACGACCCTAACCCTCGATTTCTTCTTTCTCACCGTCGTTCTCGACGCTGATCTCGACGCTGATTTGCTGAAGTTACTCGAACCGTTCTTTAACTCATTAAGAAGTCTCTTTCCTTCTCTGTAAAACTTCTCTAAGTATTCTTCGAATTCTTCGGGTGTTAAAACGGCATAAGCCGTATGATCCCTAATCTCTATGAATTTGGCGTATTTTGTAACGATAGCGACGCCCTTCTTGGCAGGAGTAAATTCTGTTAAGAACTTCGACGTCTCGATCACGTTCCGTCTCTCGATCTTCTTTGGCGTCTTTCCGTTCTCTAACGCCGAAATTCTTTTATCCAACTCGTCCAACTTATTAACGATCTTCTCCAATAATTCCTTAACTTCCTCACTCACGCCGTCCACCTCCTCCAAACTTTTACCATCCGACAAACCGTCGAACCGTGAAACGTGACGTTCGAACTCTTCAATGACGTAGTCCCGATCAACGCCTTTAGAGTGAATAAAAAACCGTCATGCGTTTCGATGTAGCGAAGAATCCTTTTGAGATCGTCCGAATCCTTATTATTCAAAAATTGAGCGTCGAAGTGAACGCCGTCCGGGATTAACTTCCAAACGTCTTTGTAATCGATAACTCTCTCGGTTATGATAATCGCATGGACGTGTGGAAACGGTTTTTCGGCGAGAACACCGTAGTATTTTGCGTCATGCTTCTTGACGATCGATCTGAAAATGTTATAGACGAATTTTCGAGCGTGTCCTTCGTTATCTCGAACAGTGATGAAGTAGAAAAATTTATAAGGACTTTTTCCACCTTGATATTTGATCACGTCCGCCCGCCTCCTTTTAAATTAATTTTTCTCGTCTAACGGTTCGATCACGATACGTCCGTTCTCGATCGTTACTTTCACGTAATCGCCAAGCTGATCGGCGATTTCGTTCGGAATCTTGACGACTTTCTCGACGTTACCCTTTACTGACTTGACACGCCTTACTTTGAACCGCCAAATTGGTTTCAACGTCTCAACCGCCACGTTCCTACACCTCACTTCATCTTATACTTCACTTCGAAGTGAAGTTAATTCGCAAGTAATTTAAACTTTGTGGTCGAAAAAAGAACATGGACGATGTTATGAAAGGGCGTATTCTCAACGCAATAAAAGATGGAGCGAGGTTTTTTACGGAAATTCATGAAAAAGCGAGCGTTTCTCCGTCAACATTAAGCAAATACCTTCGTGAATTGGAAAGAGACGGTTTAATTATCGTAGAGTTAGATCGTAATAAAAGAAAACCGTTCTATCGTCTGAACGAAGAACGTAGAGACGAAATCGAGAGGTTAATCAACGCATACGTATCTAACGTCGTGGAAGAAACCAAAAAAGGGTTATCGTTCGTCTCTAAACTCCCGACGCTCACGGACGAGGATCGTAAAAAGATCGAAGAATTAATTAAAAAACTCGAATCGTTATGAGAGTCGTAAAATATCCTGATTTTAATAAAGAACGTTCCAAAGCCGTTCTATTCGACGGTAAACGACGATACACCGTTAACGTTGAGATCGGCGACTATAAATATTCTCATGTCGATTACGAAAACGGAGTAATCCATTTACGTAGAGATTCGCCCGATATTGTTCTCGAATTTTTCCACGAAATTCATCACCTTTACAAACCATTATTAGAACCGATATGGACACCCACGTTACCCACGTTAAAGGATGAATGCATCGTAGCGAAAGTTTACGCCGACGAGAACGCGAGAGATGAAGTATTTAAAACGATAGAGAAAATGCTCAAACCGAAAAGTGACAAACGCTCAAAAATTACAGTCGAAATTATTAAAGCGTTTTTTAAACCGCTGATATCTCTCGGACGGTTCGATAACATATCTGAAGACGTGAAAATACACCATCACTTAAGAAAATGCCATAAAATACCTGAAGAACGTTTAAAAATCGTTGAAAGAGACGTTAAACTCGTTCATGACGCCATTACCCGTAGCATTCAAGCTCTATATAGTGATAAATTTAAACTGCTCAAGGACTACTCAACGCTCGTAAATTCGTTCGTTAAGCGATATAAGACGTGCTACGGGTTGATATTTTACACTATTATCGATTTTTCCATCTGCTTATACTCCAATTGGTCATTAGAACGTTATTATGATACGTGCATTCGAACGTTACAGGACGCGGAAAAATACGTTTCTAAGTTACGTGGTATATTCAAGCACGTAACACAACACCGCATCAGATTGGAACGTTCACGTGTGAAAATTATGCAAAAAGCAATCAAAATTCCATACGTAGTTTATAATCTCGCACACGTGTTACTTTCGTTAGACATCCATTCTACCGATGTAGAGAGACTATTAAATTTCAAATTTGTTAACGGATACCGCGATCCGCTCGCAATTCTTAAAAACGGCGTGATAGAAACGTGGTATCGTTGTTACATGGTTAAAAAAATAATTTAACCCTCTACAATTCTTTTAACCAAACCGTAACGTTTCATCGCTTTGATTAAACCGCTGTAAGATATCGGTTTCTTTCCACGTTGTCTCCTACGTTCGTTTATAATCGCGTGAATAACTCGATAAGAAGCGTTCGGATATTGCTTAAGAATGTTCATTATTTCCTCTTTCGTTATCTCAACCGGGCGTCCCTTCTGTTTACCCTGACGCCATGCTTCTTCTTGACGCATTCGCATAAAGTCACGCTCAAGCTCAGCAACCATTAAGAGCGTGTAGATCATCACTTTAGACGCCGGATCGCTCAGATCCGCTTTCAAGTTGTGACGGATAAAATAGACGTTAAAACCCTCGTCGATCAATCGTTTCAACGATTCCACCGCCGTCGTGAGTGAACGCCCTAATCTCGTTAAATCGTAAATCAGAATCGTATTAATCCCGTATGCTTTGCAAAACTCATACATCGCTTTAAACTCGTCACGCTTGAACGGGTCGCTCGCTCCCGTTACTGCTTCATCCTTGAAAACGTGGACAAGCTCGATACCGTTCTCTTTAGCGTATTGCTCGATCGCTTTAACTTGGTTGTTTATATCTTCCTCTCTCACGCTCACTCTCGCATAACCGACCGCTCGAATCGTTCTGACGTTCCTGTCTCCTGTAACGTCCATGTGAATAATTGCGTCGATTAAGTATAAAATAATTTCTACTAAGTTGACTTTTTCCATTTTTTGCACTAAGGGGGCTTTTTCTACATTCGAGCGTTTTTATAAAAACCCGTGAATGGTATTATTTGTGCAAGATACCCTCGGCTATATCGACAAAATAGCCCTACTCTCAACGTCGTCGTTAACGTCATATCGGAAACTTATCGACGATCTTCGAATAAAACGTATCCGCTTGTCGTGTCTTGTAAAGATAATGGGCAGACCCGATTGTTACGGACGCCCGACCTTGCACAAAATCAGCGACGGATTCCGGAACGCCGTTTTCAATCATAAAATTGTAATTCCATTTACGAATAGTGGACGCCGAAACTCTCCCGTATCGTATCCCCTCCTTCGCAGTTCCCGGATTAAGATCAATCGGTTCAAGCTCGTCGATAAATCTCAATGGAAAATACGCCCAAAACGCCCTCTTTCGTCCCTTGGATATCCACGCAACGGGATACCGGGCGATATTAAGATCGTCCTTCATCACGAGATTATCCGCTCTAAACGTCCGCAACAATATAACGGCGTGTTCGCATCTCAATCCTGAATACGTTACAAGCTTAAACAGAACGCGATAACGTCGCTTAACGTGGCGATAAGCTTCAATCAATTCGTCCGTCGTGATAAATACGTCTCGAACGCCCGCTTTTTCAATCTTAGCTACTTTCCTAAATGCGTCGATATAGTCCGAGGGGTAACTTTCAACCGTTTCGAGGTATTTTAAGAAATTACGGAATCCGGCGGTTAAATGCCTACGTATCCCCTTCCTGTCGATCGATTCGATTAAATCGACGAAATCCTTTGGGCTACATAACGGTTTATCGAGATACCTATCGAGGAGAGATACGTATTTATCAGCCGTCTTTGGGTGAATACGAGAATATAACCATTTTTTAAACCGTTCGCGATACGCTTCGTAGTTTATTTCGTGAAAATGGCAGACTCTGGATCCCGCGACCCCGGTTCGAATCCGGGCGGGGCTATTGCCAAAATATTTTCGTCCGTTGAAACCTCTTATTATTTGAAATCTTTTGAAGAATTGAGTGCGGGGGGAGGGATTTGAACCCTCGAACCCCTACGGGAGGGGATCTTGAGTCCCCCTTAAAACCGCTTAATTCTCCACGTAACGCCTTCTTAATAGCCCATTCAAGCAATTGAGAAAGATTTAGCTTTTTCTCTTTTGCTTTGGCGAGTAAATCCTTGTCAATGTAAACACTCGTCCTCTTCTTCATTATCTCACCTATTTTATTTATATAAACTGATTATTCGATGCAATTTTTAAAGTCTTAAGATAATCTGGAACTATGGATAAGGCAGAGGACATCATGCTCGATCTCGCTTGGAGGAGATTCTCAGAGATTTGGCAAGATAAACAAGTGATTGAGCAAAAAGCGAGCATAATTCTTGCATCGGATGGAGTTCTAATGGGACTTATTCTGAACGCTAAAAAAGATATACTGCCATCACTAACGACTTTAGCATTCTGGAGCGTCGTTCTATTAGTACTTTCATCGATTCTTTGCGTTCTTGCACTTCTCCCAAAGCGATATAACTCTTTCAACCTTAGAAAAGCTTGGGAGGATTTTGAGCAGTTTATGGATGATCCCGATAAACTGAAACTTGAGTTATACGGTGCTTTGGCTGTAAAAGCTGACGAGAACACCGTTAAGGTGTTCATCTCCGGACTCTGTTTAGCATTGGGGACTATTTCGTTCCTATTCGGATTAATACTTACTTCCTTAGTAATAGTCAAAAGCATTTTACTCTGACCTCTTCTCTTTATCTTTTTTGGTAAAAAGCAACATCTTAACTATCCTATCCTCCCGTCCCCAATCAGTGAAGCTTGGTCTCCTTCTCTCTTCTTTTTTCTCCTCTCCCATCAAATCACCTCCTTCTTTTTAAAGTCTATACAAGGGGAAGATGACATGAAACCCGAAGAGAGGGACGGAAGATCGATATATGTGAAAATAAAGCCGAAAAGAGTGTTGATTACTCGAATAGCGGTTGAATATGAGTTGGAAGCTGAAGGTTTTTCGGGTAAATCAACCCGCAGAGCCGAAAAAGACTGCAACATAGAAATTCCTATTTAAACTTTTTAAGCACCCTATCAATTTCCGATAGGACATACTTGTAGACATCATTTGCCATTTTTTTAATTGCGTCTCTAACTTCCTTAGGTGGAAGTGGATGAACGACTTTACCACAATTCGGACAAGTCGTCTTTTTGTCTTCAAATAGGATAACAGGATCATCCCAGAATTTTTGTTTGCATAGTGGACAAGTATACTCTATTTTCCCTTCTTCATTTGTCGGAATTCGAACGCTAACTTTGTCTGGAAGTTTCTTACTCAGCCTATCACCTCCAACTCTTTTTAAAGTCTATAACTGGGACAATCGTGCATCTACAACCAAAATGAAGCGGAGGTAATGGAGCGTTCTCATCATCAATATCGAAAATCTTACCATGCAGTTTTCTGCATTCCTCACAAGTTCGTTGATCGTTAGCAGACAGCCATTTATACTGCTTGCATCCTGCTTTCTTGTATCTCTCTAAAGCTTCTCTGTTCAATCTAATTGACTCTTTGTAAGCTTTGACAGCCTTATTATGTTCTTCTATAGCCCATTTAACCTTCTTTTTTATGGAGTTTAACCCATATCTATCAGCGTGCACAACCATGTGAATGACGGCGGTTACAATAGCTTCATTCAAATCAGAAAATTGCTTATCTTCCACATACTTTTCCAATCGCTTCAAGATAAAATCTGGAAGATTTACCACAACTTCCGACAATCGGCTTAACCCTCCACACCTACTTTTTTAATCTGCAGAAGATGAATCCTAACTTTTCAATCCTCTTTTCATCGAGTTACGCTATACACTTAACAAGCTCTTTTCGATTTAGAGATTTTATCCTCCCCTTAGCTTCTAATTCTGTCAGAAATTTAACAACAGCCAACGATATTATCTCAGATACTGATGAAAATTCCCCAGACTCAACTAAAGCGTCCATTTCTTCTTTAAGATACCTACTAATACTTACACTAATTTTCAATTTCTTACCTTGAGAACTTGTCATACCTTCCGCACTCATTTTTCGTCACCATCTTACTACCATAGTATTATAACCACAAATCTTATATATTTCTTTTTGCTACCATAGTATGGAGGATGGTAGTATGCCAGTAGTAAATTGTGAGACAAAAGATGACAAGGACGCAAATTTGAGTGTAAAAATTCCACAACGACTTCTTGAACTCTTTGACAAGGCTGTGGCAACTTCTGGACGCTATACAAACCGAAGTGAAGCTATCAGAGACCTCATACGAAAATTCGTTGAACATTACCTGAATGATGACAAAAAAGAGGAAATGTCAAGCTCCTCCCTTCATCCCTCTGGGGTTAGGGAGGAAGAGAGAGGTGATGGCCGATGAATAGTGAGGTAGCTGAGGTAAAAAAGTTTTGGGTTAGCAAAACGAACAAGGGGAGGAGGTTAGGGCTTTCGGTGGAGCTGATAGAACGAGTGAATGCGGATCGTTTTGAGATCAGGGAAGAGAACGGAAATATTGTTCTAATTCCGTCTGAGAAGGGGATAGAACTAAAGTTATTCAGGCAGAGGAGATGGGATGGGTTACCTACGCACTACTACCTCAACGTCCCCAAGCCTATTAGGGAGAGGATTGCGAGACTCTACAAGCCCTACGGAGTGGTAGAGAACGGCAAGATAGTGATCAAAGAAACGACGGAGGAAGAAGAACTCGAAATGAGCTTCAAGAAGGCGTTATACTTATTCAATTCTGCGATTGATCACATTCACAAGCTGGAAGAAGAGGCGGAATGGGAGAAAAGAAAGATAGGCAGGGTCTTCTTGAGGACTGAGTTCCAGCTTGAGCACCTGCATGACTATTTGTTATACGTAGTTGCGGAGGAGTTGGGCGAGTTTTACGCTGAAATTGACCCGGCGGTGGTGTGAATGGTCAACGATCGCAGGATTAGGAAGATCAGCGATTATTTAGGGGTTCTTAACGATCTCATAACCGATATGGAACAGAATGGATTTATCAAGACCGCTGAGAAGCTCAAGGAGGTCAAGGAGCTACTGTATGCGGAGCTTAGGGACGAAATCTGTTCTATTTAATTTTTGGGGTGATTGAAATGAATAAGCTTGATGAGTTGTTTAAGCCGAAAATAACTAAAGATGAAGCTGTAACTTTGCTAAAAATCATTTACAGAAGGTTTAAGGAGATCACGGAGCAACATAAACAGCCCTGCTTTATTGTCAAACGAAAGTGGCAAGAAACAGTTAGGTTCCTTGAATTAGCTTTAAACGTCCGCATAGAGTTGGATATTGCAGATTGTGTTAAAGTCATGATTTACAACGTAAAACCAGAAGTAGAGGACGAGATATTAGCTGAGTTGGCGGGAGTAAAGATTCAATCGTTGAAGCTGGTTTCCAAAGTTTACAGCATACATGATCCGCTTGAAGAGATTGAGTATCACTATTTTGAATGGTGTACAAAGTCCGAATTGGAGGTCGATTCTCAATGAGCAGGATTTCTTTCCAAGTTAAAGAGGTTCAGGAATTCCTAAGGAAGCACGGAAGGGTTTACACGGTCAGAATCGACGGGAGACAAGAGGGAAAAGTTTCAATTTACTTTGGAAGGAGGAAGGTTGCAGAAGGGGTAGTCACAAGGGTAGGCAGTGTTACGTCGAAAACGCTTGAGGATTGCGTTCCCTTCAGCGGATTCAAGAACGTCAGAGACTGGAAGGAGAAAATCGATAAGATATTCTTACACAAGGGGCTAACGGACGATCTATACAGAAACTTAGCTATTTACGAGGTAAGAGTGATTGACTGGTGCAACGACAGTTGGTTTGATTCCGTATTCCATTGTCCAGTCCCGGGATGCAACTTTAAATCCTCTACATTAAGCACGGTGAAGATTCATTTCAAGGTTAATCACCGTGAATACTTCAATTTCTGTCCGATTTGCAAGGTTCGTGTTAATGTAGTACACCATGCTCACCGCAAAGCAGACGAGCCTCATCTTGTACTCTTTTATCTATTACGATCGGGGAGAGCGGGGAGAACGGAATTGTACGCTAAGGCGGAGAAGGTTGCTGAGAGATTGCTGAGTAACGGTTTTAAGTTTGGAGGCGATTTCAATGTATAAGTGTCCCGTTTGCGGAGCTGAATTCGCAGATGTTTCTAAATTGAAGAGTCATTTCAAGAAGCACAAACTCGGCGGGATTTGTCCGATCTGCGGTAAGAAAGTGAGGAGTTTATCGAAGCACTGTTCTTGGATGTACAAAACCTATGGTTGCAAGGAGCACGGAGCACTTGCCTATCTTTTATCTTCATCAAAAAGCTGGGAGAGAGATAGGAGAAAAGCTTTCTATATCGAAATTAGGGAAGTTGCCAGATCGACTTTTTTGAGGTGATTAAAATGTATGAGAAAGTTCAATTTTTAGCGGATGCTTGTAGAAATCTGGAGTTTGCCAAAACGAAGCTCTACGAAGTTGGATTTGAAGACATAGCGAAGAAGATTGAGGAAATCCAGAACGACATCTATAGGAGGATCGGATTTCTTAGGGAGAGGGATAAGAAGGAGGAACTCAGAGAGATAGCCAAAACAATCAAAGAGATCGAGAAGCAAGAACGATTTAACAATAATGATAGCAGTCCAAACGTGACTTGGATAACGGAAAACATCGGATACTACTACGACATCAATGAGAGGAAATACGTTCTCGTGAGGAACAGGCCTTACGGTCCGGTAACGATCAAGACTTTTGACTTGTCCGATTTGCACAGGCTCAACGAGAAACTTCCAGATAAGGCGACTGTAAACGATCTGATACGAGTTGCTGAGGAGATAGGACTCAAGGTGAGGGGGCATGCACAGTATTTAATGAGAATTCTTGCAAACGAAGTTAGATTCAACAGAGAGCTAAGAGTTCAAGGTAGGTTGCTTGTGCTGGCAAGGGTAGAGGAGTACAGTTTGGCTGACGAGGTGAGGAAACAGCTCTTAGTTGAAAAAGATGTCGTGAGGTGATCTCTTTTGCTACGGTCTATCAAGAGATGTCGCACGTGCATTAACTGTTCCGCATTCAGACCACTATCAGATGCGGAAGATGGCGGATTCTGCGTTTACTGGAGGAAGTTCGTGAAAGCTAACGATTTCTGCTCGAAGTGGAGGGGGCACAAATGATCGAGATTCCACCTAACGTCCAGCTTTACGAAAAAGCAATGAGATACGCTTTTATCACGGTAATAGACAGTGATTTAGCGGGTTATAGGCCGATATTCGGCGGTGGAGTTATCAAACATTTCATTGGTAAGTTGGGAGAATTGGCTTTTTATCAATTTCTCAAGGAGAATGGGATACCTGTTAAGCATACACCGTTTAGGGAGGATTATAGGAATCTCAACGATTTGGACGATTTCGTGATCGAACTGCAGAATACTGAGAAGATTATTGAAGTTAAGACACGGACAATTAGGAAGTTTCCTCCAAGGGAAGTTCTATACAACGCACAGCAATTTAAGAGGGCAAAATCGGACTTAACGGTTTTCTGCGGAGTAAACAAAAGACTGACCCGTATAGTCCTTCTCGGCTGGATACCCACGTCTGAAATTGGGAAATATCCGCTGTGTGTTGAAAACTTGAAATCTCCCGCTTATCTAATCCCCACTTCGTGTTTACGCTCTTTAGAATCGTTATTTAGGAGGTGAGAATGTGGTTGAGGTAGTTTTAGAGGCTGAGCTGTTTAAGACGATGTTGAAGGGACTAAACGCTTTGGTGAGCGAGGCGAGGGTAGTATTCAGCGAAGAGGGGATAAAGTCGCATGTAATAGACCCGTCCAACGTTGCAATGTTACTGATATACGTCCCGGTAGCTTCTACCGAGGCTTATACCGTAGATACAGAAACAGAGGTAGGCATAGACGTAAACAGGTTGTCGGACATCGTAAAATCGTTCAAGAAGAGAGACATTGTTAGCATATCACTCAAGGACGAGAGCTTAGAACTTAAGAACAATACACTGAAGTACACGATTCAAACAATCGACCCTTCAACTCTGAGAAAAGCGAAGACACCAGAGTTGGAGTTGCCGGCGAAGGTTGTTTTAGATGCACAAGAGTTCAAAAATGCAATAACTTACTGCTCGAAAGTCGCTGATAGTGTCGTATTTTCGGTTGAGGATGGGAAGTTTACGATATTCGCAAGGGGCGACATAGAGTCGGTAAGAGTAGAGCCTGTTACGATTGAGATCAACGATGCTAAGGCTAAAGCAATGTTTAGCCTTGAGTGGTTGTCCCACATAGCAAAGACGTTCCCTAAGGAAGCTACGCTAAACATAAGATTGGGAGACAATCTACCCGTTGAACTGGGAGTTGTGAAGAATCTAATCATGACGTTTTATATAGCTCCAAGAATTGAGGGGGGAGAGTGAATGCTTTTTGAAGTCATAGAGACCTCAGGTGTTATGATCGGTAACACTGGGTTTAGGCTCACCGAACTTTTCCACCATTTTTCCACCAGTAGAAAAACGGTAGAAAAATTGGGAGTAACACCGCACCAACAACCTCAACCTCTACAAAAAGAACAGTTCTCAGAAAAAATTTCCATAAAAAATTTTTTGGAGGTGATAAAAAGAATTTTCATCCAAGAAGAAGAATAAAAGAAGAATAATAAGATAAGAAGATAAAGAAGGAGGAAGAAGGAATATGAATAGAAGTATTTTAGAGAAGGAGAAGGAGAAGGAACAATATAGAAGAATTGAGAAGGAGAAGAGAAGTAGAAGAGAAGAAGTTTTTCTACTTTTGGTAGAAAAAATAAGTTTTGAAGGAGGTGGTAAGAATGAGTAACAATAATTCTTTTGTTAGTATAAAAATAAGAGAAGAGGAGAAGGAGTATCTTGAAGACTTAAGAAGGAGAAGAGGTAAGAAGTTGTATGAGGTTGTAGAAGAGGTTGTTGAAGCTCATAGGTTCCTTGAGTCTCTTAAGTCTTATTTGAACTGCAAAACAACCGATGACTTACTTGAGCTACTTTCCAATCAGATACCAATTCTTCGTAAGAAACTACTTACTCGTAAAATGACAAAATTACAGGAAGAAATCCGTGAATTGGCTGGAGAAGGTCTTTTAAGTGAGAAAGAGGCGGAAGAAATTGAGATTACAATTGGTAAAGCATTAGATCGTCTCTGGAAGAATGCTGTTCAAGTAGCTTAATTTTCATTTGTTTTGAAATCTTTTTTTCGTTCTTTGTCGTTTCTTAAGTTGGTGGTACCTATCAAATCTTTCGTTATCTGTTGAATCTTTTTGTGGTGGGTCATCATTATTTAAAGTCCTTGACGTTATACTGTTTCATGCTTGACAACCTTGACGGCGATAAGGTTAAGCTTGACGAACTTGATGTCCAGTTCATACCAAATCCCAGATGTAAAATCTGCCGATCACCTTACGTTCATGAGATCAACCAGATGCTAATCGAAGGCAGACCTTACAGCGAGATTATTGCTAAGTTCAAGGACAAGATACCCGGGCTGAACAAACAAAACATCTCGAACCATAAGAAGCACTTCAATTTTGTCCGCAAGGGGATTGAGAAATACTACGAGCAACTCGAACAGGGAGCTGAGAAAGTTGTCGATTCTATCAAAGCTCTTGATGAGATTATAGAACGCTCATTAAGATTTATCAGAGTTATTGATCCAACTCAAAAGCCGAGGGCTTGGGAAGTTACGACTCGGTCTCTTATTGGTGCTGCCAAGCTGAAGCATCAGATTGTGGGTGATTATGATGAAATCAGCGAAGAAGACCTCAAAGAAATCTTTGGACAAAACGATATTGAAGAAGTTGAAGAGTGACAAAGAACTTAGGAGGAAAATCCTCACGGATCCAGTAATGTTTGCTAAAGTATTTTTTAATTGGGAGGCTCATCCTGCACAAGCTCAAATCCTGCGAGATCGACATCAATTCATCACGGTCGTAGCAGGTAGGAGGTTTGGTAAGACAGAATGTATGGCAATCTCAGCCATTCACTATGCTTTAACTCATCCGGGTTCAATTCAATTCGTCATCGCTCCGAGCTATGACCAGTCGAATATCATGTTTGGTCAGATCGTCCAGTTTCTATCTAAATCTGTTTTAGGTTGCATGATAAGGAGAATATACAAAACTCCGTTCCATCACATCATATTCAAAAATGACAGCGTTATACATGCCCGTTCTGCGTCAAAGCCTGAATTTCTACGAGGTCATAAGGCTCATCGAATTATCCTGGATGAGGCGGCATTTATTCCAGATGATGTCATCTCAAACATCATCGAGCCCATGCTTGCTGACTACAACGGCTCGTGGATCAAGATTGGAACTCCCTTCGGCAAAAATCACTTCTATGACAGCTATCTTAAGGGACAGTCTGAAGAGTTCCCGGATTATTCAAGCTATAGATTTCCCAGCACGGCAAATCCTCACATCAGCCATGAGTTTATCGAGAAGAAAAAGAGAGAATACGGTGAGAACTCGATTATCTTCCGAACTGAATACTTGGCTGAATTCGTTGAAGATCAAAACGCAGTGTTTAGGTGGCAAGACATCCAGAAGAACATCGATAGTAGTATTCAAATGCTCGATAGAGCTGAGCACGTCAGCAGACAGTATGTGATCGGATGCGATCTGGCAAAGTATCAAGATTATACCGTCATCGTCGTGCTGGATATTACCGAGAAGCCGTATAAGCTCGTGCATTTTGAACGATTTAATCGTAGGCCCTACGCTGAGGTCATCATGAGGCTCAAGGATCTCTACCACAGGTTTAACCATCCCAAGGTATTGATTGACTCAACTGGTGTGGGTGATCCTGTCCTTGAAGATTTGCAAGACATCGGGGCTGAGGGTTATGTCTTTACTTCGAAGTCTAAGGTTCAGCTGATCAAGAGGTTACAAGCATGCCTTGAGAATGGGGATATTAAATATCCTTATATTGAAGAATTAATTAAGGAGCTTCAGTTCTTCGAGTATCAGCTAACAAGAACAGGCATAAAAATGGAAGCTCGATCTGGATTCCACGATGATTGCGTCATTGCACTTGCGTTAGCGGTTTGGGCTGCTGAGCAGAAATATAAATCGGGGCCGTATTTTACAAGAGTATATGGATACGCTGGTTTTTCGGAACTTTGAGTTTTAAAGTCTAATATTTTCTAATATTTCATGTTTCATAGAATTAGGAACGTATTTAGCAGGATCAGGCTTAAAAGCTATGAACCGCAAGAGGACGAAACGCCACCGACTAAACCGGAAGCTTTTTCAGATGTGGAAACTTTCAACATAAACCTCTCGACGGATATCACGAGAAATTGGAATACCTATGAGAAGCTATACCTTGAATACACGGATACGCAAGCCCACTTGGATATAATAACAGCGTTAGTTGTCGGGAACGGTTTTAGATTCGTAGGAGATGAGCGGGGGGTTAAGCTCTGCGAGGAATTCGCTAAACAGGTGAACCTACACCAAGTCTTGGAAAATTGCGTCTTAACGTGCCTAATCTTTGGAAATTCTTATGCTGTGATTGTTAGAGATGATAATAACCTTCCGACAGTAGAAAACAACTTTGGAATTTCGTTATTTGTTCCACATCCTCAAAAGATGAAGATAATCGTGAACAAATACGGAGATGTCGATTACTACTGGTATGATCCAAATGCAAATTTTGTCGGAGAGCCAGAATACAAGCTGGATCCACGATTTGTAATGCATTTTAAGCTGAAGAATTATGCTGACAAGCCGTATGGTCTCAGTCTGCTTCATTCAGCTTATAGCGTGCTTAAAATCAAGAAACTTATAGAGCAGATGTCCGCTGTGATGGCTTTTCGTTCCTCGCACGGACTACTATGGGCCAAGGTTGAATTGACTGAGAAAGATAATGCTGTCAATCCCGAAACGGGTAGGACGTTTGCAGAGGAGAAACTGGAACAGATCGCAAGGGTTTTGTCAAATAGAGTGAAAGAAAGCGGAGATAAGATTACAATTGCGAATAACTTCGTTTTTGATCAAACAGTCGAACTGAAAAATTTGGCAGTTCAAAATGACTTCACAGGAGTCTCTAAAGTTCTTGAACATCTGCAAAATCAAGTAGATAGAGCTTTGAAAGTTCCAAGGGTGTTTTTGGGAGAGCCAGAGGGATCGAATAGAGCTACATCTTATAACCAGCTTCTCGTTTTCAAGTTGTTCATTGAGTCGATTCAGAGGAAATTTGAGGCAGAAATAAACCGTAAGCTAATGCCGTTGATTGCGGATGGCGTAGAATTTAGGTTTAACCCACCATTGAAGGAGGATATAAGTGAACTTGTTGATCAGGCTACGAAGCTTTATCAGTATGGTATAATTACCGAGGAAGAAGCGAGAAGATGGGTCCATCTACCTGAAAAGCCACCTGAACCTGAAGAGGAGTAAATCACCCTTGAAGGTAAATTCAAGGTGTGAGTGATGGACCCAACACGAACAAAGATTCTACGGGAACAGTTTGCACGGTTCTTGAGCCGTTTGCCAGCCAAAGTTCGTAAAAGAGTTGAAGAAATTCTTCAAAATTGTGATGAAGTTAATGAAATGGTTATAGAGCAGATTAAGCAAGTTGTAGAACAAGAAATGTGTTCTCCAGAAGTTGTTCAAGAAATTGAGCGATACACTTGGCTATTCTGGAGAAGGGGTTGTGATTTTGCATTAAGACAGCTCAAAAAATATGGTATTGAGATTGTTATTCCGTCTATATTGAGTGTAATTGATGAGGATACGGTTAATCAGCTCAAGAATCTTCAACTGGATTTGGTTAAGGGTTTAAGTGAGGAGTTAAAGAAGAAAGTAGCTTTTCACATCCGAGATAGCCTGCTTAAGGGAGAGACGATAAGACAGCTAACTCAGAGGATTCAAGAAGTCTGCGATAAAACAAAGTATGAGGCTGAGAGAATAGCAAGAACTGAGGCTACGAGGATTTTCAATCAAGCCGCTTTGGATAGATATAAGCGAGCTGGAGCGCAATACTACAAATATTTAGCGGCGATGGACCAGCGGACTTGTCCAAGATGTGCAAGGAATTACGGTAAAATCTTCAAAATTGATGACCCAAATGCTCCTCGTCCACCTTGCCATCCTAATTGTCGTTGTGCGATTGTTCCAGTAATCCGTTTTACACAGGAAGAGAAACGGATAGTAAGCAGAGAAGCTAAAGAAATTGCAATTCAACACTATGCGAAAGTTGTGTCAAAAATTCCAGAAGTTCCAGATGAAGAAAATATCCGCAAAGTCATTAGATTGCTTAAACAAGATGAGCGATTCCAGCAACTTGCAGAGATGCTAAAGCAAGACATCAAAGAACTTGCTGAAAAGAAAGCCCAAGAAGCTCTGCAAATTCTTAAGGAAAACTTCACTAAACACGGAATAGATCGTGCAGTTCAGCTTGAAGAACACGAAATTACAGTTGTGGATGTCCTAAGATTAAAGAAAAGAGGAAGAAGGTATCTTACTGAAAGCGGTCAAGTGAATGTTCTTGGGCGAATTGGCGATATACATTCAAGCAAATACATTAGAATCGTGCTTGATGAAAATGATAAAATAATCACAGTCCATAGGATCAATAAGAGGAAATTTGAAAAGTACAAAGAGAGGTGGAAGCCCGTTGAAGCTAAAAGTTCGAAAAAGTGAGTTTGAGAGAGCGGGACTGAAGGAGGGAGTCTATTTTGTTGAAATAGTTGAAGACATCGACGAGCTTAGAATTGTAGATAAATCGGATATCCCAGTTAGATTCTACTCTGAAAACGGGAAGATTTTTGCTGATGTTCCTGACGACGTTGTCCAGAAGCACAAATTATTCAACGGTGAGGAGCTTGAGATCATAAGCCCCAAGGATTCAGGTTGGAAGCATATTGCAATGTATGTATTATGAAGCAGAATTGACGAGGCTTAGTTTAGCTATAGAGATTTCAATTCTGTTTTTCAGTTTTTAAAGTCTATTTTAATCCCATTTTTCATGAAACAATTTGTAATTAAATCTCTCAACATCGAAGAAAGAGACGAGAAAATCTATATAACAGGATATGCCAGTTCAACAGCCGAAGACCTTGATGGAGAGCAAATTACCGAAGAAGCTCTCAAGAAAGCAGTTGAACAAATAACTCAACCACCATACAACAAGGTTTTCATTGGACACGCTCCGCTCACAAAAATCAACAAATCACCGGAGGATGAAATACCAATAGGCAAAGTCGTTGAAGCGGAGTTAAGGGAAGAGGACGGCAAAAAAAAGCTGTGGATTAAGGTTCTCCTCAACAAGGATCACCCACGTTTTGAAGAAATCTTTAAGTCTATTCAAAACGGCTTTTTAGACTCGTTTTCGATTGGATTTGAGGTTTTGAGGCGCAAGGGAAACTTAATCACAGAAATAAGAATTCTTGAGACAAGTATCGTTGGTATCCCCACAAATCCCGACGCAACTGTAGAGGATACGCTCATCGAAAAGCAAGCGGGTGGAAGAGTAAAGATCAAGGGTGTTTCACCGAAGCACCCGTTTAAGTACGGTGTGGATACAGAAAGCCCTTGGAGGAAACCGAGACTGCAAGATTTCACAGATAAGAGATGGGATGAGTTGAGTGATGACGAAAAAATCTTCATTGAGGGTCATTACGCTTGGTCACCTAAAAGCCCTCCAGACCGCTTTACAGACCTGAAGTTCCCACACCACAACCCAACGAAGCATCCAAAACCGCACGCAGTAAACAAGAGAGGTGTAATCGCTGGTTTTGTTCGTCTTGCAGTTACAAAGTTGGGAGAAGAAGATAGAAAGATTATCTACGACCACTTAGCTAAACACTACCGTGACGACTTAGGATTAACTCCTCCAGAGTTTAAGTCCATTGTTGGCTTAGAGGACGGCTTTCTGTCGTTCGCTTTTAAGGAGTTAGGAATAGAGGAGCTAAGGAGTTTGATTGCTGAGCTTGAGCAAGAAGACGTCTGCGATCGTCTTGCTTTAAAAAGTCTAAATTTGTTTGTCAAAAACATGGAGGATTTAGAGAAGAAAATAGAAGAGCTTGAAAAGACAAACGCTGACCTGCAGAGAAAACTATTGGAACTCGAAGAGGAAATCAAGAAGCTCAAAGAAGAAAAAGCCAAACTCGAAGAAGAAAAGAAATCACTCGAAACCAAGCTTAAAGAATTAATCGAAGAGAAGAAAGCCGAGCTAATCGAGGAGATTAAGTCGATTCAGCCAGATGTAAATGAGGAAGAGTTAAAGCAGAAGGACATTTCTGAACTGAAGGATATAGCTCTCAAGGCTTACAAGTCGAAGTTCATAAAGCTGAGTGGATTACCGTCAAAGCTTCCAGCTGGCAATTCTGAAGGTGGAACTGATTGGGATGAGATTTTTGGGTTGAAGAGGTGATGAGAGATGGTGGATACGTCTGTTTTAGACGGAGCGGTAACTCTGAACAAGCAGGCTCTGAAAGAATTCATACACAAGGCTGTTGAGGATCAGGTGTTGTTAAAGCAGGTCAGAACTGAAACCGTTACAGCTCCGATGGGTAAAGTCCTCAAGTTTAACATCGGTTCGAGAGTCATCAGATCACCAGCAGAGGGACAGACCATCGACACTGATGCGGGGTTCAGTTGTGCCGGTGTTGATTACCAGACGGTTAAAGTGATGCTGAAAGTTCCGATCACCAAAGAAGCCATAGAAGACAACCTCTACCACGAAAAACTCGGAGACAAGATAATGCAGTTGGTCGCTCAGGCTTTCGGTAGAGACTTGGAAGATTTGGGTATAAACGGTGACACAGCAACCCCGAACACCGATCCAGATTACGATTTCCTGAAGATTTGCGACGGTTGGGTTAAGAAGGCTAAGGCTGGAGGAGCGCATGTCTACGATCATCAAGGAGCTGAGATTGATAAGACAGTTTTTAGCAAGTTGCTGAGACAGCTCCCACCGAAGTATAGGATCAAGGGATTGGCATACATCATGAGTCCGAACATGCTTGAGGCATTCAAGGATTACCTTACGGACAGAAACACCCCAGCTGGAGATATGTTGCTGATGCAAGGTGGGGAGGTTAAGCCATTCGGAATACCAGTAATCACACCTCCCAAGTGGCCCGATGGCGAAATATGGTTAACTCATCCTAAGAACCTGATCTTCATAATTCAGAGAGACATCACGGTCCGAAAGACTACGCAGAGCGATGAGGTCGTGGACAAGGATCTCTATGCTAAGTATGTCATCACCGCAAGGATTGCATACGTCATCGAAGAGCTTGATGCCGTTGCAAGAGCTGTGAATATTGCACCACCGTGAAGGTGATAGCATGGCTAAGCTGAGGCTTGTAGGGGCGAAGAGCTACTCAAACAAGGACGGAATCAGATGCTCACAGGGTGAGGTCATCGACATCGACGACTCCAAGGCTGAATCCCTTCTAAACACAGGGCTTTTCGAGAAGGTTGAGGATAAGAAGGCCGGCAAGAAGACTTGACCTCCTCCCCGCCTGAATGGCGAGCCTCCGACACGGAGGACTCGGCAATGCCGAGTGAGGTTGCGGTCGAACCGCATAGGGGCTCGGTCAAGGTGCCCAACTTCGAGGAATATCGCTCTCCGTGCTCCTTCCCGCTTTGAAAAGCGAGGTTTCCACACAGAGGTGATGGTATGACGCTAATAAATATCGCTGATGTCAGAAAATCCTTAGGAGACGCTTTTTCAAGCGAGCCGAGCGACGATACAATTCAATTTTTTATTGATCAGAGAGAAGCTGAGCTTAGGGAATTAATTGGCGTCGAGGATCTATCTTCGGCACCGCATCGAGCTTTACTCAGAAAATGGTTGTTGAACAAAGTCTGCAGTGATGTTCTCAGGCAATTTATTACAAGCAAAGTCGATCAACCCATAAATTATGCGATTGGCGAGCTAAGAGAAGACTTTTCAAAGAATGTCGAAAAAATACGGGAGTGGATTGAAATATTGGAGCAGTCTGCTGATCAGGCTTTGAAGCAGTGGTTCTCTTATCGCAGATCGATCTACTGTGCGAGTTCATCCGCTTGAGGTGTCAAAATGGATGAAAAAATGATTGCTCAGTTATTTCAAGAACTTGGAGAGATTAAGGGTATCCAGAATCAAATATTAGAGCATCTAAAAAAATTGAATGGAACCGTTAGGGAACATGATGAAGCAATTAACAAGCTTCAAACTGTTCAAGAAAGACATAAAACGTATTTTAAGCTGATCGGAACGGTGATTTTGATCATAGTTACAGTGATCTGTGCTGTAATTGATAAAATCAAAATCCTGCGATGATGAAAAAGCAATAATATACCACCGTATCGGTGTTTTTTATGGATTTACGTGCTCTTAAAATTTTGAAAAATCTAAAAAGCTATCTTTTAGAATATTTTGGCAAAGACTTAGAAATTCAACAGTTTGGTTTAGTTTTAGTTATTAAGCCACGAAATTATACAGAATTGTGTGAATACATTTCTAAAGCCCTTAAATTCGAAATTCCCGAGTTTGAGAAAGAACTTGAAAGAGATGTTGAAAGAGAGAAGTTTGAACTTGAAAAAGAGTTAGAGCTTGAATTTGAGAGTTGATTTTCATGCCGACTCAGGAAGAAGTTTTGGAAGCTATCAAGGAACTTGGTTGGGCTGATTACAAGCGTTTGAAAGAATATTTTGGCATGGATAAGTATCAAGGAAATTCTAATCTTCCTCAGCGAATTAAAGCCTTGCAAGAGAAGGGTTTGATAGTTGTCATGCGTTTTGGATGTAAAACTATCTTCATGCCATCTCCCAATGAAATCACTTGCACGAGAGAAGAAGCAGAGCAAATATTGTTGGAACTGGGATTCAAAAAGAGAAAACGAGGCATGCCGAGGGGAAGGAGAATAATCAAAGAAGAGAATATGATGAAGGTGTTGAGATTAATTAGAGAACGCAAGTTAGTTAATTTTAGACAGTTACAGAACGAACTGAACTGGCGATCTGATACGTTAAACAAGTATATTGATCATCTTGCAAAAAATGGTTATATATTTGAAAAAAGAGTTGGCAAAAGTAGGCTTTTCACAACTGTACTGTTCTAAAAATCGCCCGCAAGTGCAGGCTGAAATTAAAGCCTTCACTTTATAAAGCTTTGAGTCTCCTTAAAGTAGTATGCTCTTTTAAAGTCTGTTTTTTAGTTAAAAATTATGTCGGAGGATGACAGGAGATTACTGCGGAGAGATGCTCCGTTGTGGATGCCAAGAGGAAGCGTTAGAGCTATTATAGCACTGGTCATAGTTCTTGGATACTTCATCAAAACTGGTACAATTGACAAAGACATCGTAATGCTCGTGTTGGGATTCTACTTTGGGTCGAGAGCAATAGCGGGAGGTGAAAAGCCATGATGATCAACGTCTTCGACGACAAAAAGAGCTTAGGACACACCGTTGCAGGAGCGGTAAGTCTATTTATTCCGTTCGTCTTCGTGTTCTTCATATTTTACGAGATAGTTGAGCATCTATTATTGGCTGGAAAAGAAAAAGAAGCAAACTTTCTGGGAGATATCTTCGAGTTTTTAGTTGGTTTAGGAGCTATGGCTTTAGCTTTGAGGATGATAGTATGAGCTTCGATAAAATACTCTCCAAAAGAGGAGTTCCAGTTAAGATCATCAAAGTTGAGACCATTAACAACAATGGTATTCTGGAGGAATCGGAAGTCGGAGCTGTCGATACTCTGGCTATTATCCAACCCATGCGGAGCGAGGAAATTAAGCATTGGAACGATCTTGGCTTTACTAAAGTGAAAGTTAAAGCCTACTTCAAAGCTACTGAGGAAATCGGCATCGGTGATATTGTCATAATTGACAACAGGAGGTACCATGTAAAGACGCTCAAAAACCATACTGCTACGGGAATTAACGGCTATAAAGTCGCTATTCTTGGTGAAGAACTATGACCGTTGAAATACACGATAGAAACAATATTCCACGACTGTTAAATGCTTTCCCGAAAGAGAAAGAGCTTATTTTGAGAGTAGCAGGTGAATTTTTAGAAGGAAAGATCAAAGATAAAATTCAACAAGGTGATCCAGAATGGAAACCATTACATCCATTCACAATCAAGCGAAAGAAATCAGATAAACCACTATATGATACTGGAACCCACATTCTAAATCGTATTACGCATAAAGTTGAAGGGGACGTCGTTAAGGTTGGAGTTTTCGGGGAAAGTGCACTTGTGGCAGCGGTGCATGAATTTGGTTGTAAAATCAGAGTTACCGAGAAAATGAGGAAGTTTCTGCACGCTCAAGGATTGCATTTAAGGAAAGAAACGGAGTACATCATAATTCCACAAAGATCGTATTTAAGAAAAACATTCGACGAGCAGAAAGATGAAATCGAGCGCTTAATCGGTGAGAAGGTTAAGGCTGTTGTTGAGAAGTTCGTAATAAGGCTTTAAGGTGATTTAAATGCTTGAGGCTTTGATTTGGGATGAGCTTTACGAACAAATCCCAAAAAGTTTTGAATACGAGGGAAAATCTGTTACTATCGAAGTCTATCGAGCAAATCAAGTTTTCGAGAATGTGAAACCACAATTTCCATTCGTAATGATCAGCTTTCTCGACCCTGTTGTCGATAAGACTAATACACCGTTGAACGAAATATTGCAGGTTGGCTTGAACGCAGATGGCGACATCGAATATACCAAGGGCGTCGGTATTAGGCAAAGCTTCGATCTGAACATATATGACAAAGACGTCAGACGAATCGCTCAGCTTCAGAATTATTTGTGGCTCTGGGCAAAGAAGGATCTAAAGCTGACGAATGCAATGGTTTTCGAAGTTTTGCCACCTAAGAACTTGGATTTCGTTGAAGATCTTTATGTCTACCGGAGGGTTATTGAGGTAGTCTGTAAGTTCACGATGACTTGGGAAGAGATTGTTCAGACAGTTGAAGAGGTTGAAACGAGCGTAGAAACTAAGTCCTAATCTCATTTTTTAAGGTCTATTTTCTTAAGAAACTCCAATGTTCAAATTCCTTGAAAAAGCTGAGGACAAGGCTGACGTTGCAAAAACTTCAGCGAAGTTGCTTGACATAGCTACGCACTTCCTTGTAGTTCCTAGGAAAAAGAGGATCTACGTTTGGTGTAAAGATCAGGATATCGAGAAAGTCAAGAAGATAATCAGCGAGCGGGAAGTCATTGAAGTGAAAAAGCTTAGAGGTAGTATGAGCTTGGTAATTGGGACTTACTAATGCTGGGTAGCATAGTTAGTAGTACGGAGGATTTGAACCATTAGTTAACTCCAAGTGTTATGATATGACAATCTCCGTTACGGATATAGTCATAATATGACAAAGTTTAAATGTCTAAGTGTCATATTATGACGCATGAGCGTGCGAGTGAAAGCATTCAGGAGGCTAGTAGAGATAGCTGAGGATTTCGTAAATGGAGAGCTAAACGGAGCAGAGGATATAGTTGATCGGTATGGAATCAGTTTTAGGACTGCTTACGATTATTGGAACACCCTCAAGGCTTTGAGAGATATGTTCTTGAAAGACATAGAAGAAAAGATCAAAGAACTTGACAGAAAGATGCTCGATCTAAGACTCAAGATTGAAGAGATCAGAAACGAGGAGTTTGAAAAAGAAATTACAAAAATTAAGGCAGGGCTTGATGAAATAATCGAATTGAAAAAGAAAAGAGGGATAAAATGAAATCTGCGACCAGGTTCGAATCCGGGCGGGGCTACTCCATTTTTAAGGTCTATTTTCTGCTAATTTTTCATGCCTTCGCTGAGTAGTGCTATCAAAATAAACATAAGAGACGCTACGACAGCTGTTCCCGGACCAAGCTATGGAACTCCAATCGTAATCGGTGAAGATCCAGACGGACAACATTTCAACGAAGTCAAAACTTACTACTCACAGAGCGAAGTTGAAAACGACTTCGGAGCAGATAGTCCAATCAGTAAGGCAACTGCAAAAGCATTTGCACAGGGAATTGGGAAAATCTTGGTAGTTAATGTTCACGATGGAACTGAAGCAAAATACGATAATGTCTTAAGCGATTTAGCAGAAAGAGCGGACTACGATATAATTATCCCAACGATAGACGCTGGAAACTCTAACGCTCCGAAATTGGTAGATCATGCTGGGACTTATCATAAGCTGTTGATCTTACCTTACATCGGCTCGAAAGACGATGCAATAGCGAAGTTTTCCGCTATAACTCCAAGCGATTACGTTTATGCAATTGCCCACGACGATTCTACGCTTACAGTTGGCGAGTTAGCAGGAGCTGTTGGAGGGGTTATTGCTACTCTCAAGCCATGGCAGACTCCAGAATGGGTTTTCGTGCAGAATATACCTCCAGCGGGTTACAAGGATTCCGAGATTGACG
>JALVJV010000016.1 GCA_027028145.1 Archaeoglobaceae archaeon
ACGATATGCATTATCGATGTCGTCAGAACGTATTTAAATCAAACACTAATTCAGAAAAGTTTATATCTGTAAATACCCCCTAAATCATACATAGTTTAAATCAGACTAAAATAGGATTGAAAGTTCATAAGGTATCATTAATTATCAAAAGAGTTAAAGTCGTTTAAATCAGACTAAAATAGGATTGAAAGCCCGAAGTGGTTGAAAGGTTGAAAGCAATATTGAAAAGTTTAAATCAGACTAAAATAGGATTGAAAGATCTACCAAGCTCGTTACTTGAATCGATGTATTTTTTGGTTTAAATCAGACTAAAATAGGATTGAAAGTCTTTTATCGATTTTAGCTTATCCTCAAAGAAATTTCCGTTTAAATCAGACTAAAATAGGATTGAAAGGAACTGAATGAATTCGTATCAAGGAAAGACGCGATCGAGTTTAAATCAGACTAAAATAGGATTGAAAGTTTTAAATGGCAGATCTTCATGTAGCTAATGTTGATGAGTTTAAATCAGACTAAAATAGGATTGAAAGTCTTTCTTTGTTCTTCTCGATTTGGATCTCAGTCTCAGTTTAAATCAGACTAAAATAGGATTGAAAGAAATATAAAAATAGTTAGATAATATCCGGTCGATCTAAGTTTAAATCAGACTAAAATAGGATTGAAAGAAAGAGTATGCTGAACAATTAGGTGGTGAATCATTAATTGTTTAAATCAGACTAAAATAGGATTGAAAGACGTTCGATGAACAGCTTGAAGCGGGGACATATGCTCGTTTAAATCAGACTAAAATAGGATTGAAAGAAGCGTTCGTTCGAAAGAGCAAAAACACCGAAGCCGGGTTTAAATCAGACTAAAATAGGATTGAAAGTGCATGATACGGACAATAATCGCCCTCTCCAACAAACGTTTAAATCAGACTAAAATAGGATTGAAAGGACTTCGTCGAAGATGTTGCCTCTGTAGATCCACCACCGATTAAATCAGGCTAATCAAAACATAGTAACTTATTTTTAGCCTTTGGATGATTAGAAATCATGCTCTACCAATGCAAGATTTGCGGATACATATACGACGAGAGTGAAGGGTGTCCTTGGCACGGAATACCCCCAACACCGTTTGAGAAGTTAAAAGATTTCAGATGTCCGATCTGCGGAAATAAAGAGTTCGTTCGGTTATAATTTCTCCAAAATCCTAACACCGTCTTCGGTTCCCACAATTACCCTATCCACCATGCTACTGCAAAAGATTCCGTTTTCCACAACGCCCGGAATTAAATTCAGCTTAACTTCAAGCTCCTTCGGATTTTCGACTATTCCAAAGTCGCAATCAACTATGAAGTTTCCGTTGTCTGAAACAACCGGCCCGACCTTCCCGCTACCGATTCTCAGGTTGCAACTCCCGCCGATTTTCTCTATCTCCTTAGCCACGAAACCGTATGCAAACGCCATCACCTCCACTGGAACGGGCATGCTGAGTTTTTCTACAAGCTTGGATTCATCGGCTATGATTACGAATCTCTTCGACGCCGAAGCCACTATCTTCTCCCTTGTCAATGCGCCTCCTCCACCCTTTATGCAGTTCAGCGATGAGTCGATCTGATCCGCACCGTCTATGCAGAGGTCAAGTTCCGGAAACTGAATTAGATCGACGACCTTTATCCCGTTCTCCACTGCAACGATGTGCGATTGGTAGGATGACGGAACTCCGTAGATCTCAAGCTCTTCGCTCCTGATCCTCTTGCCGAGCTCCTTCAAGAAAAGCTCTACCGTGCTTCCGCTTCCGATTCCGAGAACCATGCCGTCCTCTACAAGCTTTACAGCCTCTTTCGCGCAGTTTAACTTAGCCTTCATACAACCACCTTCTCAAGGCTTCGAAGTCGACGCTTGCAGTTAAATCTATCGTAATCGGAGTTATCGAAACCTTGCCACTCCTTATAGCATGTATATCGGTTCCCTCCTCCGCATCCTCAACCTCATCACCAGTGATCCAATAATACTTCCTCCCCCTCGGATCGAGCCTCTCTTCTATTCTCGTTCTATACAGCCTCCTCGCAAGCCTCGTAATCTCGATTTCCCCGCTGAACTTCGATGGAATGTTAACGTTCAAGACGTCCACACCTTCTGGCATGCCTTTCTTCAGCACGAGCTTCGCGAGCATTCTGAGTATCTTTTTGGCGAGTGAGAAGTCGTAAGGCTTAAACGTGAACTCGAACTTATCCGAATCGTCCATCTCCTGAGATATCGCAATGGCTGGACTTCCTTGGCTCGCCGCTTCTAACGCCGCGCCAACAGTTCCGGATGTCGTAACGGCTTCGGTCGAAAGATTCTCGCCCAAGTTTATGCCGGAAACCACCAAGTCCGGAACATCGCCGATGATTTCGAAGATTCCGATTATCACGGCATCCGTCGGAGTTCCATCGACCGCGTAAACTTTCATGTCGTTTATCGTAACTTCCGAAACTCTTATAGGCTCCATCACTGACATGCTCCTTCCCACGGCGCTTCTCTGAACTAAAGGAGCTACCACGTAAACTTCTCCCAAATCCTTCAAAGCTTCGTAACTCGCCTTCAATCCGGCCGAATAGAAGCCGTCGTCGTTGGTTACGAGTATCTTGGGCATTTTGATTAGGTGGCAAAATTAGATTTAAAAGCTTAATCTGTGACTATTTTTAGCTCACATCTATCTTCTTGATCTCCTTCTTCTTCTCTTTAGCCTCCAACTCTTCGATCTTCTTCAAGCTCTCGTCAATCAAGCTTCTCATCGCAAGCAGAAATTCCTTGTAAGCGTTCAGCATGTGACTCTTAAACTCCTCGGGCACAACTTCATTCGGAGTCGGTATTCTGATCTTTACCTCCTTCGGCATGAACGGACACCTCATCTGAAGTATATTCTGAGCTCCCCCTTATTAAACTTTGCCTCGACCGGCTCCTTCAGAGCTAAGGACTGGGGAAGGAATACTATCCTCTTCCACTGCCCGGCAATTATTATAAGCTCTTCTCCTCTCTTCAGTAACTTCAAATCTTCCTTAGATACGAAAGGTGCCTTTATCACTAAAACGAACGACTCTCCTTCTTTTTCAATCTTTATCGGTTTCTCGGAGTAGAAGACTTTCGTCGGATCTTCTCTTCCGTAAAGTTCGTCCGCAAGCTCGTAGAGTTTTTCTCCAACAACTTCAGTCGATTTAAACGGAATCTTGAAAATCGGAATCGGAAACCTTTCCTTGATCTCTTCCAAATACTTCTCCTGCAACTCGAACCACTTTGCGAAGTAATCTCCCGCCTCTCTCGGAAATATCTTGTTCACGATTATGCAATCAACTCGGTAGCCGAAGAGGTTGAGATACGTGAAAGCCCTTTCAGATTCCCTTATGACCATCTTTTCCGGGTTCATGACTATTCTAACGCTCGTTATTTCACTCTCCAAGATTTCCTTCAACTTGCTCATCTTAACGTATAACTCCTGAATCTTGTTCAGAACCTCTTCTGAAGGCAGTGGAACGTTTATGAGGGGCTCAGCGATCGGCTTAACCAACTTGAGAACCTTCTTCTCTATTCCGAAGAACCTGTTCATATACCACTTGGCCACTTCCGGCACGCTGAGAAGACTAAGCGTCTCGCCCGTAGGAGCACAATCCAAAATTATCACGTCGAACAACTCTCTCTCGTAATAGCTGAGCAGATGAAGAAGGCTCGCGAGCTCGTCGAAGCCGGGAAAGATCGCAAGCTCCTCGGCAACTACATCGTCTATGCCTTGGGACTTAAAGAAGATCGTGAGGTATTCCTTTATCGTATTCCAATGTCTCTCAAGCTCGTATTCGACGTTTACCTCCATAGCGTAGAGATTTTCCGTCACCTTGGTCGGATACGGCTTGAGTTCTTTCTGGAACGAATCCGATAAGCTGTGGGCCGGATCGGTTGAAATTATCAAGGTCTTGTAGCCCAATTGAGACGATCTAATGCCCGTAGCCGCGGCAACCGTCGTTTTTCCGACTCCTCCTTTTCCGGTGAACAGAACTATCCGCATTGAATGGAGTTGGATGGGAAGAAATAAAAGCTTAGCCCATCGAACGTTTCGTTCATATCCTCCATTCGGCATTGAAAATAATAATGAAGCTATAAAAAAGAGGCAAATAATTAAACACCGAAGACCTCTTCAAGTAGCTCGGCTATGTTCTCGGCTTCGCTCTTCTCCACCTTCTGAATGGCGAAGCCTACATGAACCAAAACGTAGTCTCCTTCCCTTACGTCCTCAATCAGGTCTATCCTTACCTTCCTCTTCGTTCCCTTGAAGTCCACTATCGCGTATGGATACTCCACCTTCTCTACTCTCCCCGGGATCGCAATGCACATCTCAACCACTCCAGCCACTCTTCAAAACCTATATTCTTTTTCAGATCCATCTTAATAATCTTAGCTTTCGGATTCAAACTCTTTGCATCGTTAACCATCTTGTCCACATTCGCTTCGACAGCTTCGGCTAAGGCAATCTTGTTTATTATTATTACATCCGCAAGCCTGAATATCTCGGGATGCTTCTTAACGACATCATCTCCTTCGGTAACGCTCACCATAACAACCCTGTAGTTCTCCCCCAAATCGAAATCTACGGGGCAGATTAAATTTCCCACGTTCTCTATGAACAGAACATCGACATCTCCAAACTTCTCGATAACGTGGTGAACGAGGTGTGCATCCAAATGACACTCCTTTCCAGTATTCAACGGCTCAGCCTTCACCCCATGCCTCGCAACCCTTTCGTAGTCGTCCTTCGCTATTACATCACCCAAGATCGCACCTATCTTAACCTCATCCTTCAAAGCTTCGATAGTCTTCTCGATTAGCAGAGTTTTGCCGGAACCGATCGCACCCATAACGTTTATCGCAATCACTCCATGCTTACTCAAAAACTCACGGTTCTCCTTAGCCAATCTCTTATTGAGAGAGAGGACGTCATACTCCGCATCGACCTCAATCCTGTGCATCATTCCACCTCCATTTCAATTTTCTTAAGCAAAAAATCCTTCCCACCTTCAATCGAAACAATCCCTCCGCAATCGCAAATTCCGATGACTTCATCGAACTCCCTTCCGCATTCTGTGCAAATAATCTTCGGCTTAATAAATTCTATTACGAGTTCGGCATCCTCAGCTATCGTTCCTTTACTTATTGCTGAGAAGCAGAATTTGAGCTGTTCTGGATTGATCAACAGCAGTTCTCCGATTTTGAGATGTATCCTAATAATCTTCTTTGCATCGTTCTCCTCGGCGAGTCTCAGAACTTCGTCCAGCAGTGCTTGGGCATAGCTCAGTTCGTGCACTAAACGACTTCAGTCCGAAGCAAGATAAAGTTTTTCAAGCCAAGTGGTTTAGCTCATAGGGATGCAAGATTCCATAAAGGTCAGTCTGAGCAGGGACTTGGGTCTGATCGACATAACTCTTTTGGGAATCGCCGCAATGATCGGTGCTGGAATCTTCGCGTTGATAGGAATAGCATCCGGCATCGCTGGACCGGCAATTCTACTGGCATTTCTGTTGAACGGCATCATAGCCACTTTGACGGGATTATCCTATGCAGAACTCGGTTCAGCTGTTCCGGAAGCGGGCGGTAGCTACGTCTGGGTTAAGGAGGCTTTGGGAGACTTCGCCGGATTTTTGGCTGGTTGGTGTAGTTGGTCCGCAAACAGCATAGCATGTGCGCTTTACGCCGTAACCTTTGGGGCTTTTCTATCGGAAGCTATCGTCAGAATGATGGGCGTTCCCCTTCCCCAAAGCTTGGTTGCAAAGGTCTCTTCGGTTGCCATAGTTACGTTTCTCACCTACGTGAACTACATCGGTGTTAAGGAGAGTGGAAGGGTCGGAGGAATAGTTACCGCTTTGAAGGTTGCGATACTGCTCGCTTTCTCGGCATTCGGAATATACAAAACGCTGATAAGACCGAACTGGGTTCAGGCTTTCACGCCTTTTATGCCGAACGGTTTTGCCGGAGTTTTGGCCGCGATGGGTTTGACGTATATAGCCTTCGAGGGTTACGAGATTATCGTTCAGAGCGGTGAAGAGGTAAAGAATCCGGAGAAGAACATACCGAAAGCTATAATCCTATCGCTGTGGATCGTCGTAACGATCTACCTGCTCGTCGCTTTCGCCTCGCTCGGAGCAATTCAGACCAACGTTCCGAGTTGGAAGTATCTCGGCAAGCTTGCTGAATTCGGACTCATCAGAATAGCCAATCAGATAATGCCGTTCGGCTCGATCCTAATTCTAATAGGCGGTCTGGTTTCAACGGTCAGCGCCATGAACGCCACGATATACTCCTCATCCCGTATGGCTTTTGCGATGGGGAGGGATGCCTTCCTCCCAAGAATATTTTCGAGAATCCATAGAAAGAACAGAACCCCCTACTACGCCATCTTCTTTAGCTATATAATTGTCGTTTTTCTTTCTGTTGCACCGATAGAGGTCGTCGCTACCGCGGCAGACATAATGTATCTGACGATTTTCATGCTCGTAAACTTCGTCGTGATCGTTTTGAGATACAGGAGACCCGATTTAAAGAGGGCATTCAAGGCTCCGCTCATACCCTACCTCCCGCTTACAGCCATATCCATGCAGATACTTATAGGATACTTCCTCATCAGGGAAATCAAGCAGGGTTCGATAGTCTTCGGTGCCGCGTTTCTCTGGATATTAGTCGGATGCATCGTTTACTTCGCATACTCCGAGAAGAAGAAGGTCGAGAAGCTTGAGGAGATAGCGAAGACAGTTTACGAAGAGATGCCGATTAGAGAGGTCAAATTTAGAATTCTCGTTCCGATAGCCAACCCGGGATACGCGGACAAGCTCATAAGACTCGCAAGCTTGATAGCAAAAGAAAGAAACGGTGGAATCATTCTGCTTAACGTCGTAACGATTCCGGATCAGACTCCACCTTCTGGAGCGATGAGATACGTTGAAAACGCCAAAGACTTTCTGAGCAAGCTTATAAAAAGTATGGAAGTTCCTGCGGGCGGAGTTATTAAGATAGGACACAGCACTTCCGAAGCCATCCTCAACACCGTTGAAGAGATGAAACCCAGCCTGATCATAATGGGGTGGAGGGGAAGGACATTCAGAAAGGATTTCGTCTTGGGAAGCACGATAGATCCGGTTCTCCTTAGAGCTAAGTGCGATGTTGCAGTTGTAAGATTCGAACCGACATGGAGTGAGATAAAAAAGATCCTTATCTCCACGGCCGGAGGACCTCATGCAGTTTTGGCGGCGGAGCTTGCGAGGGATTTGGCAAAGCAGACCAACGCGAGCGTAACTTTGCTCTACGTCGGAAAGAGAGAGGAAGAGAGAAAAAGAGCTGAAAAGGCGTTTAAGGAGACTTTAGAGCCACTTGAGGGGATCAAAGTCGAAACTAAGTTCTTAATCGATCGAAACGTCGTTGATAGAATTGCAGAAGAATCTGAGAATTACGATATCGTTCTGATAGGTGCAACGAATCAGCCGTTCCTTAAGAACTTCTTGCTCGGAGTGTTCCCAGAGAAGGTGGTTAGCAGAACGAGGAAAACGGTGGTAATGACGAGGAGATGGGTTAAGCTCATAAGAACGTTTAAATAGTTGTGTGAGTTGGTGAGATTGAGATGAAATACGTCGTAGATACGAGCGTTCTGATCGACGGAAGGGTCTCGCAGATGCTTGAAAGCGGCGAGTTAGCCGGGACTATCATAATTCCCGAACCGGCTTTGGCTGAATTGGAAGCTCAAGCCAACGCTGGAAAGATGACGGGCTTGCAGGGGCTTGAGGAGGTTAGCAGAATAAGGGAGGTTGCAGAGAAGAAGGGTTTCGACGTTCTCTTTTTGGGCGAAAGACCTACGTTGGAGCAAATAAGACTCGCGAGGAGCGGAGAGATCGACAACATGATCAGAAGGATTGCGGAAGAGGAGGATGCCGTTTTAATTACGAGCGATAGGGTTCAATATTACGTTGCGGTTGCCAAGGGTATCAAAGCTATGTTCCTAACGCAGGAAAGGATAAAGCCCGAAGATACGAAAATTATGCAGTTCTTCACTCCAGATACCGCAAGCGTTCATCTAAGAGAGGGTGTCCCGCCTTTTGCGAAGCGGGGTAAGATAGGACAGCTAAAGCTCGTGAAGATAAGGGATGAACCGATGACCCTTGAAGAATTACAGCAGATAGCTCACGAGATATTGGAAGCCGCAAGACAGGATGAGGACAGTAGCATCGAGATCGAAAGGACTGGCGTAACCGTAGTTCAGCTGAGGAATCTCAGGATAGCGATCGCGGAAAGACCCTTCGCAGACAGAATGGAAATCACAGCCGTTAGACCCATAGCTAAGGTAACTTTGGACGAATACGGAATAAGTGAAGAGTTGAAGAGGAGGTTTATAGAGAAGCAGAGGGGTATTCTAATAGCTGGCCCGCCGGGAGCCGGAAAATCAACGTTTGCGGCGAGCGTTGCGAACTATCTGATGGAAAACGGATATATAGTGAAGACGATGGAAAGCCCGAGAGATCTGATGGTCAGAGACGAGATAACCCAGTATGCTCCTCTGGAAGGTGACATGAGCTTAACAGCTGACGTTCTCTTGCTCGTAAGACCTGATTATACGATCTACGACGAGTTGAGGAGGACATCGGATTTCCAAGTTTTCGCCGACATGCGTTTAGCCGGAGTCGGGATGATCGGAGTCACCCATGCTACGAGGCCGATAGATGCAATTCAGAGGATGATTGGAAGGGTGGAGTTGGGAGTTATTCCGCAGGTCGTTGATACCATAATATTCATCGACGCAGGAAAGATAAAGAAGGTTTACGAGCTGAATTTCACCGTAAAGGTTCCATACGGTATGATGGAGGAAGACCTTGCGAGACCGGTCATAGAGGTGATCGACTTCGAGACGAAGAGGGTCGAGTATGAGATCTACACCTACGGAGAACAAGTAGTAGTGATGCCGATAGAACAGGAGGAGTTGGATGCTGTAAAGAAGATGATAGAGGAGATAATCAGCAGATACGTCACCGAATACGAGGTCGAGGTTCTGAGCAACAAGAGAGCGATAGTGAGGGTGCCTGAAGAGGAGATTCCGCATTTATTGGGTAAGAGGGGTAGGAGGATTAAGAGGATCGAGAACGAGCTTAAGGTGAAGTTGGACGTTCAACCCCTCAGGCTTGCTGGAGAGCTTAGGGAGGTTCAGGTTGAGGAGTCCGGCAAGCACTACATAATCCACGCGGAAGGCTTGGAAGGGCAAACTGTGGATGTTTTCGCTGGAGACGAGTATCTGTTTACGGCGGCGGTCAGCAAGAAGGGAATAATCAAGGTTAGGAAGGACAAGGAAGCCGGAAAATCCCTGAGATTGGCTTTGATGAAGGGCGAAAAGATATACATCAGATACAGACCATGAGAAGATGGGCTTTTATTCTGCTCTACGCGATTACTGCACTCTTAGCTGTTTCATGTATTCCGAAGTATGAAGAAAGCGGAATGCGGGTTTTCCAAAATCCATCGGACGTTTCGAATTCTCTGTTGTATTTCGGCTTGATATTAGTATTTACGGCTTTCATTCTGGTAATGGCTAAGAAGAGCGAAAAATTCCTAAGATTTTTCATGTATTTTCTGGTCTTTATTTCGGTATATTACGTTCTGATTCCGTTCTTGGGAGTCCTATCCTTAGTAATCGCTGTGATCGTGATAGCTTTACTGATCAAAAAGCCGAATTGGATGGTTATAAACGCTTCCGCTTTGCTATTAGCGGCCGGAATTACCTCGATGTTCGGGATTAGCCTTGAGCCTCTGCCCGTGATAATCCTGTTGGCTATACTTGCTATCTACGACGCTCTGTCAGTTTATAGGACGGGACACATGATAGACCTCGCCGATTCGGTGATCAAGATGGGTTTGCCCATGCTCTTCGTAATCCCCTCAAAAAAGGACAAGCCAATGCTTTTGGGCGTCGGAGATGTCGTAATTCCGGACATACTGGTAGTTTCAGCCCAAACGTTCGTAAAAGCTCCGACTATCGGATTTTTAAAGATCCCGGCTTTAACAGCATTGCTGGGTGGAATCTTAGGCATGGTCGCTTTGGTTACAGTTGCGGAGAGGTTCAACCGACCCCACGCCGGATTACCATTTTTGAATACCGGTGCGATCTTGGGTTTCGTGATCGGTTTGATGATTGCCCGATGTGTATGAAAAAAATAAAAATCAATCAGGGATATCCGGCAATCCTATCGTCTTTCTGTATCTCATTCCGGGGAAGCTTATCTTCGATATAGCCGAATAAGCTCTTTCTCTTGCTTCTTCGAGCGTCTTTCCTCTGCCAACTACCGTAAGCACTCTTCCGCCAGTTGTTACGTAACCGTTCGGCTTTGCGATTCCGTTCGCGTATATTATAGCTTCCTTCATAGCCTCCTCAATACCATCTATCGGCTGGCTCGTGTAGTGATCTGAAGGATATCCCGGCTTTAACCCTTCCCTTCCTTTCAAAGCTCCGCTTACCGCGCAAACTGCAACGCAGTAATCTGGGCTGAATCTGATATCGATGCCGTCGAGCTCTCCGTTTATAACAGCCCAAGCTATTTCAGCCATATCGGTTTCGAGGCGGGGAAGCTTGGCTTCAGCCCCGGGATCGCAGTCTCTAACATTTATTTCGAGCACCTTCGGAATTACCTCTCCTTCTTCCTCGACGAGCATTATGACCGGATACAGCACTCCCTTGAAAGTCTTACCTTCGATCTCCTTGAACTTCTTTATTACCGGCTCTACAACCATCTCCATTATCTTAGCTTCGATCTCCTCGCTCACCTTCGGATGCGGACTCACGGCACCCATTCCGCCGGTGTTCGGATTGATGAGCTTCCCCTCTTTGAACAGTCTCTCGGCTTCGGCTTTCGTTATGAACTTCTTCGTGAATCCGATGTAGAACTCCCTCATTCCGTCGATATCATCGGGATCGAAAGCCCTCTTGTAGTCTTTAGCATGCCCGAAGGGCTTTACTGTTTTCCCGTCGCTTATTGCTGTGAATGCCACTTCAACACCATACAACCTCTCTTCAATTACGATCCTATCTCCCGCTTTTCCGAACCTCTTCCTAATCATTATCTCGTCTATGGCGAATATTGCTTCATCCAAGCTGTCGCAGACGAAGACTCCTTTTCCGGCCGCCAATCCGTCCGCTTTAACGACAACGTTACCCCTTCCGCTTTCATACCATTCCCTGACGAACTCCTTCGCCTCCTCAGGATCGTCGAAGTTCCTGTATTCCGGAATCGGAACCCCTATTTTCTTCAGAAAATCCTTGCACCAGCACTTGCTCGACTCAAGGATCGTTGCTTCTTGCTTCGGCCCCACTGCCGGAATCCCTTCCTCTTCAAGCCTATCCACAAGCCCCAAGCTCAAAGGCTCCTCAGGGCCGATGTAAACCAGATCGACGTCTTTCTGCTTCGCAAACTTGACGATTTCATCTATAGCCCTTATCGACGGAACTTCGGCAACATGCTCGCATTTCGGAAAGAACTCGCTTCCAGCATTGCCCGGTGCTACGTAAACCTTCTTAATCTTCTCGCTTCTCGAAAAAGCGTGAGCTATGGCGTTACCCCTTCCGCCGGCATCGACAACGAGAACCTTCATAATAGCCTTAACACGCCGATAAAATAAAAAATTTAACCTTGCTCGACCTTTTCGGCTTCAGCCTTTGATTCTACCTCTTCACCCCGTTCCGCTTTTTCGGTTTGCTCAGTTTCTTCTTCAGCTTTCTTCTCTTCCTCTTTCACGACATCATCGAACCTCGGAATCTCTTCCTTCTTGTGCCTCTCAACGATCTCAACCTCGTCTATGTCCAGATACTTGAATATCCTGTTCAAAGCCGAAACTTTCGCAAGCGGAGCGTATGGCATGAAGTGGAAGTCTCTCGGAACTTCCACGATGGCTTTCTTTCCCTCTACTTTCACATCGACCTCTCTGCCGGTGTAGATCATGAATATTGCCCTGATCTTACCAGCGGTATCTTCAACCTTCTCCTTGATCTCGTATTCGAATATCAGCGTTTTTCCGGCGAGAGGATGGTTGAAGTCCACAACAGCCCTTCTTCCGATGATCCTCTTGACAACTCCTATCCTATCCCCAACCTTCACCCTGTCTCCAACCCTCGGCTTCTCCTTAAGCCTCGCTATGCTGATCGTGTCCATCTTTTCTGGATCGTATTCCCCGAAGCCCTTCTCCGGCGGAACTACGACTTCTCCCTTGTATCCCACTTCTTTACCCTCTAAATCTTCATCGAAACCCTTTACGACGTTCCCTTCCCCAACTATAACGTAAACGTCTCCGTAGCGGTAGTCCTCGTTGTATATCCCGAACTCCTTCGCGATTTTTTCATCGGTAGTGTCGATTACCGTTCCGTCTTCGAGCTTAGCGGTATAGCTGATCCTTATGATGTCACCCTTAGCAATGGACATAGAGCAATGGACTTGGAGGGGTTATAAAAAGCTTAGCCTTCGAAAACCTCTCCGGTTAGGCTGTCCATTATCATCGTTTTTTCACCTTGCCTGAAAATCCAGAATATCTTGTAGGCTTCTTCTTCCCTAATAACATCGGCTTTCGGTAGCCACCAAGATATAACCCTGAAATTTCCCCAAATTATAGCGCTCTCAATCGCCTTGCTCTTAGCTTCATCGTAGTCTATGAGATATTCCATTACCCGCCTTTCATCTGCCTCAATCTCGATTACGTCTATGAAGCCGTCACCCCTCTCAACGCAACATCTGTAGCAGTCAACGTAGGCGAAGTAGTCCATGATCCTGTCCTTACCGACGATTCTCCTGAATCTCAACCTTATGTGGAATATGCGGTATGGATACAGAACGAACGTGCTCGGATTCTCGGGCTTAAATATCGGCTTCATTGCACGAACCTTAACCACAACCGATCGATTTTGACAAGAAATATATACCAAGCGCTTGGCTTCAGCAACATGCTAAGCGCAGAAGCTTGGGCTACTTTGATAGTTCCGACGATACTTGCGGTAGTGGTGATGTTCGTCTACGGCTTTTGGGACAAGATAACCGGAAAGGAGTATTTGGTTGACGACGAAATTTTGGGCTACGATGAAGAACTTCTGAAGGAGGAGAGAGCATGAACGAAGTGGTGTTAGGTTTTGTAGTCTACTTGGTGATTCTGGCATACATAGGATACTGGGCGAACAGGTTTACGGGGACGGAAGACCAATACTTCGTTGGCGGAAGAAAGGTCAAGGTATTAGCCGCGGCGCTCAGCGATAAGGCGAGTGACTTCAGCGGATGGCTGATGCTCGGATATCCCGGGCAAGCTTTCACACATGGCTTGGGTGCATTTTGGGCGGCTATAGGATGTCTTTTCGGAACCTTAGCGGATTACGTTTTTATCGGACCGAGGCTAAGGATATACACGGGAAAGTTCAGGGCTATAACGGTTCCGGATTACTTGGAGGCAAGGTTGAAAGACGACACGAAGCTTATCAGAATCTTGGGAGCGATAATAATACTCGTATTCATGACAGCCTACGTTTCTGCTCAATTTAAAGCCGGAGGAAAGGCTCTGTCGCAGGCTTTCGGCTTGGACGTGAATACCGCAATTCTTCTGACCGCAATAATCGTAACCGCTTACGTTCTGACCGGAGGGTTCTTCGCAGTGGTTTGGACGGACGTCGTTCAGGCTCTCTTCATGGTTACGACGCTCATCATAGTTCCTATCGTAGCGGTTTCGGCCATCGGCGGATTCGATAGGGCTATAGAGATAATGGCTCGCGTCGATCCCAAGCACCTCAGCCCGTTCGGAGGAGCCACGGGATTAGCCGCGCTGATCTTTGCGATAGGTTACGCATCTTGGATCGTCGGATACTTCGGGCAACCGCACATAGTGACGAGATACATGAGTGTAGAAGATCCGAGAAAGCTGAGAAGACCGGGAATATTCATAAGCGGATTCTGGACGATACTCGTCCTCTGGGGCGCGTTCTTCGCCGGATTCATAGGCTTCGCACTCGCAAAGGCAGGAATGGTTCAAGTTACGGATGCTGAGAAGATAATTCCAGCAATGGCTATGGCTCTGATGCCGTCTTGGCTTGCCGGATTCATAATCGCCGGAATCCTTGCCGCTATAATGTCCACCGCCGACTCCCAGCTCCTCGTAGCCTCCTCAGCGATTTCGAGGGATTTAATCCACAAGGTTTTGGGCAAGGAGCTCGGCAAGAAGCAGATGGTGAACATCGGAAGGATCGTAGTTATAATCCTGTCGATCGTTGCGATATACTACGCCATAAACGGTAACAAACTCGTATACGGAATGGTCGCCACAGCTTGGGGCGGCTTAGCAGTGGGGTTCGGGCCGATCCTACTGCTGAGCCTCTGGTGGAAGAGGGTAACGAAGGAAGCTGGAATAATCGGAATGACCTACGGACTTGTTTCCGAGGTTATATTGGAATCAACAATCTACGGCTGGGAGTTCAATCCAAGTGCACCGGGAATCTTCGGAGTAATCGGAGCAGTTCTAAAAGGAGTGCCCGTGTTCTTCGTCAACTTCTTCGTGACAATGGCGGTGATAATTCTGGTCAGCCTGATTACAAAGCCGCCGGAGGAGATAGTGAGAACCCACCAAACGATCTTCAAAAAGGTTCCCATCGAGGTTGCGAGGAGTAGGAGCCAAGCGGAGAACGTTTCTGAATTCGCGAAGGCTAACGGCCTGATCTAATTTTTTAAATTTTTATTATGGCATAAAGTTTTTATTTAATTTAAAACAATATAAACGTAATGAAGCTTGCAGTGATTGCGATAGTGCTTCTTATTTTTCCAGCATCCGCTTTAACGCTGAAAGGACACATCGATACCGTTAAGACTGTCGACGTATTTTTGGGATACAAGAGCGGATTCATAAGCTACATCTACACCTGACGAACGAAAACTATACGATCTGCATATCGAATGGAAAGCAATACTGTATTAAACCAGATGAAAGCGGAAACTTCTCCATAGATCTACCAAAGGGCATCTACAAAATTTGGGTTAATATAAGATTGCCGGATAAAAACACCTCCGTAATTGCGGATGTTCCTTATCTATACTTCTATCCGATGAAGTCCAAGCCTATAATCGTAAATTTAACGAAAGATACCTTCGTAACGATTAAGCCCGAAAAGGCGAGGTGGTATCCGCCGGAACCGATCATGCCGAACACGAGGCTTAGAATCGTCGGACACGTTTACGATCCCGAGAATGCCAATCTAACGGCGGTGCTCTTCATAACCTCAAAACCCTTCTACCGCTTAAAAACCCGTGTTAGAAACGGAACGTTCGAATTCAAAAACGTGATTCCAGCAGAAAACTACACGATACTGATCGTTCCGAAGGAGATAACACTCAGAAACGGGAGCAAGGTAATCTACAAGAAGACCTACGTAAACTTCAAGCCTTACGCAACGCCGAAGCGAACGATCATAAAAATCTCCGTTGAAATACCGCATGAGACGATCGAATCCAAAAGCGTTCCGTCCTTCGGAATCGCCACGGCTTTGCTTGCGATCTTTATAGCCCTCCGTAGAACCAGTTTAAGATAACTTCGGCTATCTCTTCGATCTGATCAAGCCTGAGCGTTCGGAAACCCTCTACATCTTCATCGCAAACGACCGCGAGAATCCTACCGCACTTAAACCGCTCGATCTCTTCTGGATTTTTAAGCACGACAATCCTGTCCTTGCAAGCGCTGTTGAAACCTTCCGTAATTATGAGATCGTAGAAGTTGAATATCGAGCAGATTCTATCGAGATCGTCCCCGATTCTCGATACGAACGCAAGCTTGCTCTTCGAAGCTATCGCAACGTCAACTCCGGCGTTAAATATCCTCCAAGAATCCTTCCCCTCTCTATCGATTTCGAAATCCAAAGCATGTTTAACTACGAGAACGCTCAAACCTCTGTTCTTTAAAATCGGAACGAGTCTCTCTATCAGCGAAGTTTTTCCAGCCTTTGAATGTCCGACGATGCTCAATATCTTCATATGAACCTAATTGTTTCCAAATTCATCGGAGCCCTCGTTTCGATTCTGTAGGTCTTGTATATGCTCGAAGCCAAGTCTATGCACTTGTTTTCATCTCCGTGGACGGTTATTATCTTTTCAGGTTTGGGGTTCAGATACCTCACGTAGTTCATAAGCTGTCTTCTGTCCGAATGACCGGAAAATCCGTCGACGGTTTCGACCCTCATGTTCACCTTCACTACCTCCCTCCTTCCGTCAGTCGGGAAGGGAACTTCCCTCCAACCCTTCTGAATTCTCCTACCCAGAGTTCCCTCAGCCTGATAGCCTACGAATATTATCGTGTTCTTTTCATCCGGTGCAAGCGCTTTGAAGTATTCCATTACTGGTCCGCCGTTAAGCATACCGGATGTAGCTAAGATTATCGAAGGAGAGGACTCATCTATGACCTCCTGCCTCTTGGATGGCGAATCCACCCTGACGAAGTTCTCGCTTATGAACGGGTTTATCCCGTGGTGGAATATCAGATCCCTCAAGTTCGCGTTCAGATACTCCGGATAGGCTGTATGAATTGCCGTAGCCTCGTATATCATGCCGTCCAAATAAACGGGAACTTCTTCAAGCTTCTTATTCCTTATAGCCTCCTCAAGAACCAGCATAACCTCTTGGCTTCTACCCACTGCGAACGTAGGAATGAGAACCTTTCCTCCCTTCTTTATCGTCTCGTTCACTATCGCTATCAGCCTCTCCTCAGCCTCCTTCCTCGTAGGCTGGAAATCCTGACTTCCGCCGTATGTTGCCTCCATTATGAGAGCTTCGAGCCTCGGAAAGTGCGTTTCGGCTTTATCGAACAACCTCGTCCTCTCGAACTTGAAATCTCCGGTGAATGCCACGTTGTATAATCCTTCGCCTATATGGAAGTGGGCTATTGCTGAACCGAGTATGTGACCGGCGTTGTAGAACGTTAGCCTTACATCCGGACTTATGTCCGTAACGACTCCGTAATCGAGCGTAATCGTATGCTTCAGAGCTTCTCTGATGTATTGGGAACTGTAGGGAACGACCGTTCCTTCCCTTTCCGCAACCTCGATGAAATCGATCTGAAGGAGAACCATCAGATCCCTCGTCGGCGGTGTTAGGTATATCGGTCCCTTGTATCCGTATTTGTAGAGCAGAGGAACGAGTCCGCAGTGATCTAGATGGGCGTGGGTAATCACCACCGCATCTATGCTGTCTAAGGGCTGGACTTCGGGAACGTATAAATACGGCGTCTGCTGGATGTTGCTGACATTCACACCGCATTCGATTAGGATCTTGCTTTCCGGAGTCTGAAGTAGGTAGCAACTCCTGCCGACTTCTCTCGAACCACCCAAGAACGTAACCCTGACCCACTTATCTTCGTGCAGAACAGTTCTGTGAATCCTTTCGCCTATCTTCTTCAGGATCTCCTTTCTCTCATCCCTGACGCTCATCAAATAGTTCCTTATGTTTTCGATCGTCTTCGATTTGATCGGTGGAGTTCTTACGACTCTGGGACTCCAGCCTACAGCCTTCATTATCTCTCTGAAAGTCGATCCGCCCTTTCCGATGACGACACCGGGCTTCTCTGCTTCTATAATCACCTCCCCGTTTTCCTCGTCGAAGTAGAAGTTCGTTATGTGCGCATCTTCCGGAACGATCTTCTTTATAATCTCTTTAGCCTCCTCCGGCGGCTTTAGACTCTTCGGATCCGGTCTAATGATTATTCGTTTTCTCAAGTCCTTAGCCAGCTTCTTTATAATGTCTATCTCAGCCAATTCCTGCGGATTCTTGACGTAAATAACTAAAAAAGGACCTTCAAATTCGACGTTCTTAATCTTTATGTTCGGCGGAAGAGATTTTACAACCTTCTCCTTGATCTCCTTCAGCTTATCTCCCGTCATCTTTTGCTGAACCTCTTGATTATCTCCTCTATCTCCTCCGGCTTCAGTTCTACATACTCATCTTCGGTTATCTTAACAACATCCATACCGTCACCGGAAGCGGAATCCCTCTTCATCGCTGAGTAGATTGCCCTTACAGCAAGCTCTACCGCTTCATCCGTCGTGATCTTCGGAGTGTATCTGTCTTCGAGAACTCCGTAAGCTGTTAGGCTCCCAGAGCCAGTGGCTACGATGTCCTTCTCCTCTATCGCTCCACCTATCGGATCGATGGAGTATATGCTCGGCCCCCTTACATCTATTCCGCCGACGAGCAACTGGACGAGATACGGGAAGAATCTGTATGAGTTCAGTATGTTCGAAAGCAAAGTTGCTAAAGCCTTTATAGTCGGCTTTTCCTCCTTTCGGATTTCGTAGAGCTTAGCCTCCACCGATATCAGCCTCGCCAAGAACTGAGCATCTCCCACCGCTCCGGCTGTGGTCATGGCAACTCTGTCCGCTATTCGGTAGATCTTCTTAGCCCTTTTACTCGCTATGAAATTCCCCATCGTAGCCCTCTTTTCCGTTGCGAGGACCACTCCGTCCTTGCAAACTAAACCCACTGTCGTCGTTCCCTTATACACCATATCCTGCATCATAGCGTTCACCATAAAAAAAGCCGTTATTGGCTTTAAAGCCATAGACAGAACAACTTTTAAAGATTTCGATTCACCCCGTTGAATTTTTAAATATCGCGAATAAACATACATATAAATTACATTTAGGAAATTGATATCTTTAAGCTTGCCCGCTCAACTTCAAATATAAAATAAAACGGGTTCTCTGTATGCCTTTAGCGGTTTCCGTTAGCCCTCAGCAAGCTCGGCGAACCACTTCTTGAGAATCTCGAACTGCTGGTGGGTGTTTACGATGTTCGTTTCCATCGGGCTCTTGAAGAAGAACCCCATCTCCTTGACGACGCCGCTGATCCCCTTCTTCTTTGCGAAGAGTAGGAACCTCGCAATATCCAGTATCAGCGGAGCGGCAACTATGGCATCGATTCCGTCCCAGATGAAGTAGAACTTCATCTTCGTGCCCAAGAATCCCTCGAAGTGTATGAAGTCGAACGCCGTCTTGTTGTCGACTAAGCTCGGGAAGAACTGGATTTCCGTTATGCTGTATGGTGCGTATCCGAGCATCTTTTCGAGCACTCTATCCTTGCTTATAACCTTGCTCTCCTTGTTTTCTCTGTGGCTCAAAACCTTTCCGTCCAAATCTCCGAGGATATTGTAGCTCATCCAGCCCAATATTTTCAGGTTTCTGTATGCGAACATCGGAGCCAAAGTAGTCTTAACCAAAGTCTCTCCGGTCTTACCGTCGTTTCCGGCATGAGGCACCCCTTTCTTCTCGGCAAGCTCCTTCAACGCCGGAATGCTTGAACCCGGGCTTGGCGTGAAGTTTCCGTAAGGCAGTCCCAATTTAAGAGCTACGTATGCATAAAGCATGCTCGCGCTCGCATATTCTTTCTTATCTTCATCGATCATAGTTTCAAATCCCTCCAAACTTCCGTGATACTCCTCGTTGTAGTTCGGCAGAGGCTCAGTTGATGCAACGTTTATTACGACAGTCTCATCGTCCGCGAAAGCTTTCATATCCTTCTCTATCCTCTCAACGATTTCCCTCAGCGTCAGTCCTTCATCCTCAAGCGTTTCCAGCTTGCCGAGCTCCTTTATTCCCTCTCCACAGTTCAAAGCTGTTCCCTTACAGGCTTTGATCTTCTTTAAATCATCGGCAACCGCGTCGAGTATCGGTCTGTCGAAATGGCGGTTCATCTCCCAATGCTCCAAAGCGGCATCGTAAGCCGTTGGTAGTGGCCTAATGTCGTGTCCGCCGAATTCAAACTTCAGAGGAACGTATTCCGAAAGCTTGCTGAAGCAAGGTAACTCTGAAACCAAGCCGGTCTTATCGATCAGCCCCTTCTCCAAGGCTTTCGCTCCGACCATCGCCGTCGTGGATACAATTCCATAAGCACCTATCAGCCATACCTTCATTCAGAATCACCTCCCCGAATTTTTAATGGTGTAAAATTAGTAACAATGGAGTGGTAATTAGGAACACACTATCTTATGGGTATTTACGTAAAAGATTTAAAAATCTTTCTCAGAAAGCGTCATCTAACCGGCTTCCATCTCGTTCCTTTCGGCGTATCTATGAGCAGATAACCCATATCTCTGAATTTGTTCCTTATGGCATCCGCTTTTTCGAAATTTCTCTCCTTTCTCGCGATTTCTCTTTCTCTTATCAGTTCGGCTAACTCTCTCGATAGCGTAGGTATTCTACGATAGTTCTCGAATAAGCCGACGATCCAGCAGAGTTGCTTGAATCTATCGAAGCAGTATTCGAGTTCTTCCAAGCTCATGGTGCTGACGTTCTTGTTTATAAAACTTGAAAATTCGTGCAGAACCGCCAAAGCCTTCGGTGTATTCATGTCCTTCTCCATCGCATCGATGAAGCTCTTGAAGAAGCTATCGACCGTAGCGCTACAATTGACGGATTCCCTATTTTCTTCGAAGGTTTTTAGATAAGCTATCTCCATATCCAGCAACTCCAAAGAATTCCTGAGCGAGTTGTATGACTTCTTAGCCCTCTCCAAGGCTTTCTCGCTGTAATCGAGCGGACTTCTGTAGTGGGCTGAAATTAGGAAGTATCTCAAGACCTCTCCGTCGAATTTCCGTAGGACATCTCTGATTCTAACTATATTGCCCAAGCTCTTGCTCATCTTCTCCCCTCTAATCGTCACGAAGTCGTTGTGAATCCAGTAACGAACCGGTTCGACTCCGAATAAAGCGTAACTCTGCGCCCTCTCGTTTTCGTGATGCGGGAATATCAGATCCTTACCTCCGCCGTGGATGTCAAAGGGGACGCCCAAATACTTGGCTGACATCACCGAACATTCTATATGCCACCCCGGTCTGCCCAAGCCCCAAGGGGAATCGAAGACTGCTTTAGCCCTTATATCCTCCTCCTTCGCCGACTTCCAGAGTGCGAAATCCTTTACATCCTTTTTCCTCGGATCTGGCTCTATCCTGTGCCTGTTAAGCTCTTCCAAGCTGAATCCCGAAAGTTTTCCGTATGAGGGAAAAGAGGGAACGTGGAAGTAAACGTCCTTCCCGTTTTCCCCCTCAACCTCGTAGGCGTATCCCATCTCTATCAGCTTTCGAACAGCATCTATTATGTCTTGTATGTGATCCGTGACTTTCGGATGGTAATCCGCTTTTCTTACGTTCAAAGCAGACATATCTTTGAAGTATTCATCGATGAACTTCTCGGCAATCTCCCTCTGCGTTTTTCCCTCCTCCACAGCTCTGCGGACTATCTTATCATCGACATCCGTGAAGTTCTGGACGAAAACGACTTTATGTCCTTTAAACTCCAAGAACCTTCGAAGGGTATCGAAGAACACAGCCGTCCTTGCGTGTCCTATGTGGGAGTAGTCGTAAGCAGTAATCCCGCAGACGTAGATCTTAACCGTTTTATCGAGCTTCAGCTCTTCCTCCTTTTTCGTGAATGTATTGAACATTCTCATCGTTGCGAGTTCGAACTCAGGTTAAACAACATTTTCGATAGATTAAAATAGCTTTAAACTTGCCTAAGTGCTATGAAAAAGCTGGCTGGAGTCTTGATGATCGTAGCGACGATCCTTTTCATCGTCGGAATACACATTGCGATGAAACTTCCGCCATCTCCCGAGCCGACGCTCAGGAACAATTACAGAATAATATTCTTCCACCTTCCATCGGCGATAACATCCTTCACGGCCTTCACGGTAACCATGATATCTTCGATAGTGTTTTTGAAGAAAAGGGACGTTAAATGGGACATAATAGCCTCATCTTCGGCAAAAGTGGGATTCTTCATGATCACCGCCGCTTTGATAAGCGGTTCGATTTGGGCTAAAGTCGCTTGGGGGTCATACTGGAACTGGGATCCGAGGGAAACGACGGTTCTAATTCTCTGGTTCGCATACGCCGCCTACTTCGCTTTGAGGGCTTCGATAGAGGATGTAGAAGAGAAGGCAAAGTTTTCGAGCATATTCGCAATATTCGCATACGTAACCGTTCCGCTGAGCTACATATCCACGAGGATATTCTTCTCCCTGCATCCTTCAACCGCCCAAATCGGACTTAAGATCGGAGTCCCGCTTTCGATGGTGATAGTTTCGTTTCTTCTGATGTATATCGCCTTCATGGTAGTAGATACAGCAATATCTAAGCTCGAACTGAAGATTCGCTGATTTCGAAAATTTTTAAAATATCATTTCAGATCAAATTTTATGTCTAAATTTAAGTTGGTTTTTGTTACTCTAATCATCGTAGTCCTATCAGGCTGTGTTACGTTTGATAGCTAAGATAAACAGCAGAGCGAATTGTTACGACGTATCGGTTGAATCGTCTAAGGTTGGATTTGCAAATGTTAGCGTTTGCGTTTTTTCTGGCGTTTCAGCCGTTCGGTGTTCTTCGGCGAGCTCGAGAAGAGCACCGATGTCAATAGATTTTTCATTTACGATCAAATCAAACGGAACTGTTTTGATCTATGCTACATGCAACGATTTTAAGCCCGAAGATAGGGATTGGATTATGACGTTCAAAGTAAGATGGGAAAACGTTCTTCAAAACTACCTTCTAACGATCGCGTAAACGCCACCGACTGTTAGCAGTATCATGCTTATCCAAACGAAGGCTATGAGGGGAACTATGTGAATTTCGAAGTAGAATCCGTGCATAAAGCTCGGCATTGCAACGTAGATGTCTTTAAAGGGTGTTGAGACTATGTCCACAACGGAGACTATTTTGTCCGGACGCATTATCTTATACACGTAATCCATAGGATACAGGATGTATTCCCTACCACCATACTTCAGCCAGAGCTTTGCTACGATAACGAACTTGTCCGGCTCTTCTTTCATTCCGACGTCCAACAACTTGACTTCCAGCGAATTCAGCTTAGCCTGCTGTCCAATATCGAGCGTAACATGATAGTTCTCGCCGTAAACCCAAGCACCTATGGCACCTATAAGCAGACACATGACTCCGATGTGAGCAACGTAGCCGCCGAGCCTTCTCCCGCTGAGGTTTATATCAAAAACGTGTCCAACTATTGCAAAAGCGCATATACCAACGACGATGCTCAGGATTACAGCTTTGCTCAAAGCGAAAACGATCAACCCGGCGAGAAATCCCGAGACAAAGCTTACTTTCAGCCTATTCAACAGCTTTTCCTTACTTGCCATCCAACCCATCGACGCACATACGCCGGAAAGAGCTATTATCACGGCCATCAACGGAAGTTCGATCGATTCGTAGTAACTCCTACTCACGGACACCGAGATTTGGGCTAAAGTTCCGAGCAAGACCGTGAAAGTCGAGATGAGCAGAAGTAGAATATTCAGAAACATCATATACTCCCTGCTGAAAGTCGGAATCTGATTTGAGATTAGGAAATCCCTCCTTTTCATCCATATTCCAAAAGCCAGCAAGGTCGAGGAGATTATCAGCAGAAGATATGCCTCTCCAACGGGATTCTCGGCGAAGGCGTGAACGGAGTTTATGATTCCGCTCCTCGTGATGAAAGTTGCGAGAATGACGAGGTCGAAGGATAACACGGTTAGCCAGAAGTTCATGTTTTTTAAGGACTTACGCCTTTCTTCCACGACTATTCCGTGTAAAAGGGCGGTTACGGTTAGCCAAGGCATGAGTGAAGCATTTTCAACCGGATCCCAGCCCCAGAATCCACCCCAACCCAAAACCTTGTAAGACCACCACATTCCCAAGAAGATACCCAAAGTCAGAAATATCCAAGTCAATAGGAGCCATCTCCTCGCATCCCTTATCCAACTTTCCTTTCTGTAAACTCCGGAAAGGGCAATTGAGAACGGAATCGTCATGCTGGAATACGCTAAAAATACCACCGGCGGATGCAGAACCATCTCGATCGTTCTCAGCAAAGGATTGAGTCCGTAGCCGTTTGGGGGTGTGAAGTTCAATCGGACGAACGGATTCGAAATCGTCGCCAGAACGCAGACCAAGAACAAGAAAACCCAAGACGAAATAGCAAGGGCGAGGTTATCTCTTTTTGTGTAGTAAAATACCAGATTCATAACAGCCAAGAACGAAACCCAAAGCAAAAGCGATCCTTCCTTGCCAGCCCAAACGGCACTTATCAGGTATATCAAAGGCAGAGTGGTATCGGAATACTCGTAAACGTAGAGAACGTTAAAATCGTGAACGAGGAAGTAATAGATGAGAAGAAACAACGCAAGCAGGATCGTGAATGTATAGCCTACCAAAGCGTAGAAACCGATTTTCGATCTTTTAAGAAAACCGTAGATACTCAAAGCCGAAAGCAGAGCGGATATTATCAGCAGGATGTTGCCGATCTCCATGATTCCACCGTAAACAGCCATGTATATTTAATTAACCATTCGAATTTCGAAAAATATAAAAAATAAGTTTAATTACTTGCAGATCCTTTCCTTCCTCTTTCCGGTGATCATCGACGTTACCACTCCGAACACGAAACATGCGTAGGCGTGTATCAGCATTATCATCAGGTAGATGAACATAACCAATCTGTGCACGGTTCTCAGTAGTTCCACTCCACTGCTCAATCCGAAGATCGGTGCATACTTGTCGGCTATCGCTATTATCGGGTGGAAATACTGTGGCCAGTATAGGGGCAGTCCAGTCAGACCCATTATAAGCGTTAAGGCTATGTATGCCCACGGAACGGTAACTTCCGTCGGAATTATCTTCTCCCTGTAATCACCGATCCTCGGATCGTAGCACCTCGGATCCTCGACGTGAGGCCCTATTCCGAGCCAAGCCTTAGTTTCGGCTATGAGGAACTTTATGGAGTATGGAAATCTGTGGAAACCGAACCACTTCCATTCGTGTGTTATGAGCTGGAGGAACATGAGAACCCAAAAGAATGCAAAGACGAGTGCCGTGTATACGTGAATCTTCAGAGCGAGTTCGTAGTCACTCGGGAAGTTTATCCCCCATATTCCCCCCAACCTGAGCCCGGTGATACCGACTATCCATCCGGTTATAACTATGCCCCAGTGCGTTATTCTGTAAAGGAGATGCTGTCTGTGAACTTCTATATACTCTCCATTACCGTGCCCACTCATAACTACTCACCTCCCATCGTAATTCTTCTCTTAAGGTAATGCAGACATATACCGGCAAGAGTTGCTCCGATTATCAATGTTCCAAGCATGCCCGAGTCTATCCATATGTTCAGAATCGGAACCTTGAATACAAGCTTCGAAGGCGGTTCCGCGAATTCAGTGCCTTTCGGTCCGACTATCCTACCGTTGAATCCTTCAAGGAAAACCTTGCTGGCGTTTGAAGAATGACAGTCGCTACAGTCTCTCGCCTTCGGAGATATTGTGTGAGGCATGACGATTCCCACTACCTTGGATACCTTTCCGTTGTAAACCACGCTCATGATATCGGCAGGATAAAGCTCACCGTTCGGAGCTCTCAGCACGTGGAATTCGCTTATGGACACCTTGTCTATCTTACCGCTCGGAATATGGCAGTTGTAGCATGTCTGATACCAAACCGCATGACAGGCGTAGCAGGAGACGATTCCCCTGTGCAATCTGTGCGGAAGTAGGTTGGGATCATACTGCTTCGGCTTTATTCCGTTTATCACAACACTGCTGTTACCGTGGCAGTCCAGACATCTGACCTTCACGGCATAGTAAGCCATGGTGTAGTTGTGACCGTCACCGTGAATTTCGGTGCTGTTGTGACAATCCATGCATGTCATGTTATACGTGTAGTGCACATCCGGACTCGGTCCCTTTTTTATCTTATCAACGAGATATCCGATGTAGTTAACTCCTATGTTGTGCTTGTGACAATCGACGCATGTTGTCATGTTCGGTATCTCTCTGTGAATTGGATGGCACGTAGAACAGTTTTCGATGTGGCACTTAAGACACATCTTCGGAACTGGCATGTTGAAGTCCTTTCCAGCGCCTTGATTCCACCCTATTATTATTCCTTCGTTGGTATAGTGAAGAGATTTCGTGAAGTTTTGAGCTATTTTAGAGTGACATAGAGCACATCTTTGTATATCGCTGGCATTTGCTGGAATCAAAGCTATTATCAGTATAATCAGTGGAAACAAAATTTTTAGCTTGTTCATGGACTTCGCTATGTGAATCCTATATATAGCTTTTTTGAAATTTTAAAATTAGCCGGACAAGGTGTATTTACTCGCACACTTGAAGAGCACTTGAGTGGCGTGCAGTGTTCCGTTGTAATAATCGCCAACAACGACCACCTGAACACCCTCTCTGTAGTTCGCCGGCAGATGCTTGCAGAACACTTTAACAGTAGCTTTGCCATCCGTAAGCTTGAAGTATACCCCGTTATCAGTAATAATGGTCGAATTCGGAACGATCTTTCCGACAACCTGAACGCCGTAAGCTTCTTTCTTTTTAACGAGATCAGAAACCGAAATGTATGGTGAGATGCTCATGCTGAAGGCTACTACTATTAAAACGACCGCAACGCCTAATGCCAAGCCTAACAAAACCTTCTGATTCATGACCAATCCTTTGGCCATTGCAATATTTTAAGTTTGTTTTGTTGCCGTCATTACATCATCATTATAACAATAAGGATTATATAAGATGCTGGACTAACCTACCTTAGAGGTGAAGGGTAATGATGAAATGGATCGCTGTAACGATCCTCCTGATCATGCTAACCGTTCCGGCAGTAGCCGCGGATGTGACGGTTACCGCAGAAAAGGGAATAGTCGGAAAGCCTACAAACTTCACTATTACTATAAACGCAAAGAAATACACCGAAACTACGCCGATCGATGCCGTCTTGGTAATAGACTGCTCCGGTTCTATGCTGAGATGGGGAAACATAATTACGGATGTCAGCTACGTGACTATTACCAGAAGCTACACGAAGGTAGGGGAATTTAAACTCGACAAACCCTCCGATGTAGAAGTCATGCTTCAGAAACCTCTCGATATTTACACACCCTATGACGAGTTCGAAGCATACATAGTTAACAAGGATACGGGTCAAACGTTTCCGATTAAAGAGGGATTCTCCGTTGTTAGATGGAACAACGTTCCTCCCGGAAAGTATGAAGTCTACGCGAGATTGATGCACTGTTGTTGCTGTAAAGAAGATCTGAGAATATTCTGCGTTGAACTACCGCCCGAAAGGCTTACCCTCGTAAAATCCGCGGCTAAGAGTTTTGTGGATCTGCTCAAAGACGACGATAGGGTCGCGGTGGTAGAATTCACATCATACGGTTTAGATTACTGGGACTACACTAAAGTGATCGAACATCTCACTAACGACAAGAACGATGTTAAATCAGCGATAGATAGCCTAAGCGCTTTGGATGGAACACCGATGGGATACGGACTTCAGTTGGCGATAGATGAACTGAACTACAACGGAAGAACTGACGCGAACAAGGTTATAATTCTGCTATCCGACGGATGGTGGAACACAGGACCAGACCCGATGGTTGTCGTAAACGATGCGATTGCGCACGGATACAAGATATACACAATCGGATACGGCGGAGCGGATGAGAACACACTAAAGGCTATTGCGGAGAAGACCGGAGGAAAGTATTACTACGCGGCAAACGAAAGCGATCTGAAGGAGATATACTCAGAAATAGCGAAGGAGATAAAGTGCGTAGGTAAGAACGCGGTTTTAAAGCTTAAGCTGACGAACGTTACGTTCGTTAAGTCAGATCCAGATTGCACGAGGAACGGAAACGTTTTGACGTGGAACGTGGGCGATCTAAAGCCCGGAACTCTGAACTTCACGGTCACCGTTGAAGCTACGAAGGAAGGAACGTTTAAAGTAGCCGACGGCTGGCTGAACTATACGGCACCCAACGGAACGGAGGTTTCTAAGAAGTTCGAGGTATACATGACATTCGTAAACCATCCGCCTAAAATAGAGGTGTTCGGAAATACGGACATATACGAACTGGAGTGGCTCGATCTCACAATCAGAGTCACGGATCCCGACGGACATGCTGTTAGCTTGAGTTACGTAGCGCCGATTTCCGGAATTTTCGTTCGAAAGAACGCCACCACTTGGGAGCTCAAATGGATGCCGAGTAGCAATTTCGTCGAGAGCGGAACGAGAACTTTCACGATTACGTTCATAGCCAAAGACGAATACAACAAGACGGCAGAAAAGAACGTAACTATCACGGTTCACGACAGGCAGAAGTGGTTGGTGATGTGGACCGACAAGGAGAATGCAACGGTTTACGAAGGAAACACGACATGCATAGGAGTTCACGTAAACAGCAGTTCAGATTACACCCTAACGTTCGACGTCGAAAATGCCAGCAATAGCACATACGTAGCAAGTTTGCAGAACTTGGGTAACGTATGGATGTTCTACTTCACTCCGCAGTATGATTTCACGAACAGCGTAAAGAACGTTACAGTCGTATTTAAGGCTGAAAATAAGGAAGGACTTACAGCAAGCGCATCAGTTAATATAACGGTCAAAAACGTTAACGTCACAACGTGGGCCAAGGTGTTACCGAAAGGAGAGCTTGAAATACCCACAAAAGGTAAAATATACATCGGCGAGCCGATATACCTCAAGATAACTTTCATCAACGCCACAGCCGGCAACGTAACCGTAAACGGCGTGGAAATCTGGAGAGACAAACTAACACCACCGGTCGATGAAAGAATAGTTATATTTGTGCCGAACGCCGCCGGAGAATACAGAATCGTCGTATGGGCTATAAACGGTAGCATCGCAACGCCTACGAACTTCGTTCCGATAGACGTATCGATAAAACCGATCTCGTAAATTTTAAAAATTGAATTATTGAATTTATTATTTTTTATTTTTATTTTAAATGCATCGTATTTAGGGTTCGGTATACTGCGTAACCGCTTGGTTTCCTGCGTGGCACGCCGACTTACATGATCCAGAGTGATAAGCCGCTTCATGGCAAGCCATGCATATGTCACCGTGAACGAACCTCGGATAGTTAGCGGCTGTGTCGTTTATCAGGTTCTCGTGATAGGGAGCATCAAGTGGAGATGACTGCGTAGCGTTTAGGAATGCGTAATACGGATCGAGCCACCAGTATGTCGTATTTCTGTGGTGACAGGTGTAGCAGGAAACCTTCTCGGCGCAGTGAACCAAACCCTTTGCTGCTGCCGTAAACGGATTCCTCTTCTGTATTACAACACCCGTAGGCGTTGTAAGATTTATTGTAACAGAATAATGGCATTCATCGCAGTATGTGTTGTTTACCCACGATGTATTTAGAGTAGATAAGGCTAATGAATGATACCTGTTGAAGCCCCATCCGTTCTGATACCCCGGAGCAGTGAGGTTGTAGTCCCATCTCCAATCGTAATATATGGGAGCGTGCTTTCCGTTTATAAGTCCGAGATATATGTTTTCGTGACACTTTGAGCAGTTTATATCCTTCAACGGCAGAAATACGTGCTTACCGCTGAATATCGAGTTTTTGACGTAAGATACGTTGTATACCTTATATGTCGAGCTTATCTGAGTCAAAGTCGTGAACGTCCAGTTGAAAATATCAACGTAAATGTAATCAGGATAAGAAAAGCTTATGTTAATGGAGTAATTCGTGTGACAGGATAAGCATGCGAGATTTTCGTCTCCTATCTTCTCGCAGTAAGCGACGAACTGCTTATGCGCGGTTGCGTTGGGAATCGAGCTTATTACCGTTACGTTTCTGTAATTTACGGTGGTGGTTACGTTAAAAGCCCTCGCCGGAGGAGCGTGAACCAACACACCGCTGGCATTAACAACCCAAGCACCCTTTCCTCCGTGACAATCCAAACAGCTCGGCACGTAAGCGGCATGAGCCTGCTTACCCGGGAAAGTTCCGCTCGAATTTGCGGTGGCAAAGGATATTCCGGTTCCGTTGTATCTGTGACAGTCTTCACATGTTAGATCCCAGTGCGGGCCGTGTAAAGCTCTCGTTATCGCCATCTCTTCGGCAACATGCTTGTGACATGCGGAACAGTTAACATCGTTTCCGTTTCCGGAGATGTCCTTAACGTAATGACTACCTTTAATTAAGCTGACTACCTTTATGTTCGATATGAACAATCCAGCGACGGCTATAACCAAGATGAGCGCCACAGCCCATGACCTCATGACGGCTTAACCTCCGTAACGTTCTTAAAATCGGTAATATACAAACCCGTTATCTCCACTTCCGATTCGTTAATTCCTGTTGTTGCGTTGTAACCCAAAACGACATCCTTAGCATAAACATTCATACCAGTGCTAACGTTGAAGTTCATCTTCACCTCTATGTCCGCGTGACAACTCAAGCATGCTTCGGTCGAATCCAAGAGGAGCGAACTGTTGTTGGCTTTTGCAATCGCATGAGCTACCAACGAATTGTGAGCTTCGCAAATACCGTTGTATGTTGAGTTCGAGTAGTTGTAGGGAGATGTGACTCCAAACAACGTGACGTTAAAACCTCCAGCGTAAGGACCGGGAACTCTGGATGCTTGAGAGGCGTTTATCTGGTGGCACAGCATACATGCAACGCAGGATGCGGCATGCGCCTCCTTTCCGGGCGTTACGTTGGTATAGCTCCCGCTCACACTCGCATAGGTTATGCTCTTGTTAGCTCTGTGGCAGTCCTCGCACCTGAGATTCCTATGAGCGCTCAACTTAAGTTCCTCGTAAACGTCCGCATGACATTTAACGCACGGAACGTTATTTCCCGTTCCGCTTAAATTATACCAGTAGTGCTCTCCGGCAAAGAGTGAGACCGTATTGGGTAATACGATAACGCCCAAAGCGAATACGATGATCGTGATGAGAACGGCTTTACCGTAATCCATCAGTGAAAGTATATAAGTTAGGAATACTTAAAAGTTTCTTAAAAAATTAAATTAGCATGTTCAAACCTTCGATGAAGGCTTCGACGGATGCCATGATTATGTCCGTCCTAGCTCCTCTCGCCGTTACTATCTTGTCCCCCCTCTTAAGCTGGATTATAACGTCTACAAGTGCGTCAGTTCCGCCCGTTATCGCATCGACATGATAGCTTACGAGTTCTATGTCCGCGAACTCCGATACCACCTCTTTAATCGCGTTTATCGCCGCATCTACTGGGCCGAGTCCAACGCCCGCACCTACGAACTCCTTCCCATCGATTTCGAGGATTATGCTCGCGGTCGGAATTATGTCTTTTCCACAGACAACGTTAAGACCCTTCAGCTTGACCTTCTTCTCCCTCTTGATCTGCAGAACAGTCTCGATTATTGTTCTGACATCCGCATCCGTAACCCTCTTCCCCTTATCACCCATCTCCTTTATCCTCGCCAGAATCTCTTTCATCTGCTCCGGCGTCGCTTTGTAACCGAGCTCCTTCATTATCGCTTCCACGCTTGCCCTTCCGGCGTGCTTGCCCAGAACTATCGTTCTCTTTCTCCCTACCATCTCTGGAGATATGGGTTCGTAAGTCGCGGAATTCCTAAGGATTGCAGACGTATGAATCCCGCTTTCGTGAGTGAAGGCGTTCTCACCGACTATCGGTTTGTTCGGCGGAATTACAACCCTCGTAAGCTTCTCAACGAGCTTCGATGTGTCGTATATCCTCTTCATGTTTATCTTCGTTTTTATACCGTAGAGAACCTCCAAAGCCACGACAACCTCCTCAAGCGCGGCGTTTCCGGCTCTTTCTCCCAATCCGTTCACGGTTACGTGGATCTCCTTCGCTCCTCCCTTCACGGCGTAAATCGTGTTTGCTGTAGCCAAGCCGAAATCGTCATGCCCGTGGAACGCGATCGGAACGTTGAACTCGGATGAGAGTTCCCTCATTATAGCCTCGCACCTTTCTGGAGTGAGAACTCCGACGGTGTCGGCAAAAGTCAATCTGTCTGCTCCCGCATCTACGGCATGTCTGAAAAGCTCTTTTACAAATTCCAAATCAGCTCTTGAAGCATCTTCAGCACCGAACTCAACTATCAAGCCTCGCTCCTTGGCGTATTCTATAGCCTTAACCGACATCTCGATTACGTCTTCCCTCGTTTTATCCCTAAACTTGCTCTTGATGTGGATGTCCGATGACGGAGCAACCATGAAAACCGAATCGGCATCGGCATCGGCAGCCGCATCGATATCTATCTCCTTAATTCTCGCAAAAGAGCAGATTTCAGCATCAAGTCCGGCATTTGCGATCTCCTTAATTGCCCTGAAATCACCTTCCGAAGCTATGGCCGTTCCGGCTTCTATTATGTCGACTCCTAAAGAATCCAACGCCCTCGCTATAAGCAACTTCTGCTCCACAGTAAGCGAGACTCCCGGCGTCTGCTCTCCATCTCTCAGCGTCGTATCTAAGATCTTCAGCTCCACAGACCGCATTGGACAACCGGTTAAAAATACTTTTGGTATTTGATAGCATCAATCACATTTATTACTTAAATGTGAGTTCTTATATAATGAATCTTCAAAGGTTGACAAGCGAGATCGAATTTATTTCTGAAATTGTATAATTGTATTTTAAATAACCTTAGACCGAACGGTAACAAAAGATTTAAGTATCGGAATTTAGCAACTACCATTGCTGAGGGCCCGTGGCTCAGCCTGGTTAGAGCGTGCGCCTGATAAGCGCAAGGTCCGGGGTTCAAATCCCCGCGGGCCCACTTTTAACTCCGGCTTCCGCAAGAAGATAGATCTGTTCTGTAAGCTGAGTCGGTGTGGCATTCTTTAAGGATAGATATTTTTAACGAAGCTTGGAGAATCTAAACATTAAAGCAACATCCAGCATAGCATTCTCGCGCATTCTCGAACTTCAGTATCTCCCGTTTGTGCATCGTGCAGTGGCACGGAACTACGAGTTCGTATTTTCTCAAAATATCGATTTCGCTGAATCCGTGAAATCCACCCATGACCCCCCTCACATCCCCCAAAATTTCCGCAGTTTCAAGTATAACGTCCAATCCGGGATGAGAGCAACCGGTTACGACGAAAAATCCTTCATCAAGCTCGACGATCAGAGACTGTTCTTTGATGTAACTTCCGAGCTCCCCTGTGGTGTATATCCCATCGTCAATTTTCCACATCTCCGCAACTTCGATAAGCTCGGCTTTTCTGCTTATCTCTTTTTTAAGATTCTTTGAGAACGATTGAGGAACTACGACGCAGGAGGTTCTGTCGATTACGTGATTCAATCCTCCGATGTGATCCCAGTGCTGGTGGGAAAGAAATACGTAGTCGAAATCATCGATTCCCGCCAGTTCCAAGTTGTGCAGAAGTATGTTTCCGTCCCAGCCGGTATCGAACAAAACCCTCACCTTTGATTCGACGTAGCATGAGAATCCCCAGCCTTCGACAAATCCGTTCTTGGCTTCGTTGTCGTAAACCACGAAGAACTCCACCACATCGATTTTTCGAACCTAAAGGTTAAAACGCTTACTCCCCGCAAAGGTTAAATAGCGAATCGGAATCTGGCAGAATATGGCGAGATTTCCAGAGGCGGAGGCGAGGCTCTTCAACGTCAAGATCTGCATGAGGTGTAACGCGAGAAATCCGATCAGAGCTACGAGATGCAGGAAGTGCGGATACAAGGGATTGAGACCGAAGTCCAAGGAGAGGAAAGGTAAGAAGTAACCTTTTTCACAGGGATTCTTCATCGTAACCCAGCATGACTACCCACCACCACCTTGCCATATCTACAAGATCCCTGCTGAAAACTCCCGAGAGGTGATACTCCCCGTTCTTGATCGCAATCATTCCAGCGGATATCAGTTTGTTCCTCATCGCATAGAAGGACGACTTCGCCATATCGAGTTCTTCAATAGTCTTTTCCCATTCCTCCACCCGCAACGGCTTACCCATCTTCTGCCTTTCCTCAACCATCGTGACAAACTTAGCGGCTTTTAATGCTATCTCCTCCTTCCTGAACAGTCTCCTCATTAGCTCAAGGAGTGGATTCTTGGACTGAGAAATTCGGGCATTCGATGCCGAACGAACGATTATGGATGTAGATGTCTTCGGAGCGTCTTTTATCTTCATGGTTCGAAGTGCGATCGCTCGAACATTAAACTTGTCCAATAAGAGCAACCTTTTTATTCATGTGATGAGTCGGAAAAAAGGGTGAATGTCGATGATAAAGCCGAGAGACGATAAGGACTTCCAAGCTTGCGGTCTTTTCGGAGTTATGGACAGAAGCGGCGAGAGGTTCAACGGGAAGATGGTCGTCGAAGCTATGAAAAATATGCATGTTAGAGGAAACGGGCTTGGTGGCGGTTTCGCAGTTTACGGGCTTTATCCCGAATACAAAGATTACTACTGCCTCCACGTTATGATCCAAGACTGGAACGAAGATGCAAAGAGGGAAGTTGACAAGTTCTTGGATGCGAACTTCGACATAGTTCACGATGAAGAGATTCCGACGAATGAAGATGCGAACGTTGTTAATCCTCCTCTGTTTTGGAGATATTTCGTATATCCTCAAAAGAAGGGAGACGATAAGAGGCTTTCAGATGACGATTACGTAATTAAAAAGGTTATGTATATTAATACCAAAATTAAAGATGCTTATGTTATCTCATCCGGTAAGAACATGGGTGTTTTTAAGGGAGTTGGCTTTCCGGAAGATATAGCGGAGTTCTTCATGGTTGAGAAGTATAAGGGATACATTTGGACAGCCCACAGCAGATTTCCAACTAACACACCCGGCTGGTGGGGTGGAGCACATCCGTTCTGCATTTTGGATTGGACCGTCGTTCACAACGGTGAGATCTCATCTTACGGCACCAACAAGCGTTACTTGGAGATGTTCGGCTACTACTGCACACTTCAAACCGATACTGAAGTCATGGCTTACGCCTTCGATCTCCTCATGAGAAGGCAGAAACTGCCGATTGAGATAGTCGCGAAGATCTTGGCTCCGCCGATGTGGGACATAATCGACCACATGGATGAAAAGAGGAAGAAGCTTTACACGACTCTGAGGATGGTTTACGCCCCACTTCTCATAAACGGTCCTTGGACTGTGATAGTAGCTCATCACGGTGAGATGTTCGGATTAACGGATAGAATAAGGCTCAGACCCATAACCGCTGGAGAGAAGGGCGATCTCCTCTTCCTATCATCCGAGGAATCAGCTATAAGAGCCGTTTGTCCGAATTTGGATAGGGTTTGGACTCCTCACGGCGGCGAACCGGTGATCGGCAGGCTTAATGAAAAAGCTCTGAAGAAGGTGGTAGAATGAAGTCCCATCTGCTACCGGATTTTATCGTCGAAAGGCTTGAGGATAGATGCAACAGGTGCGGGGTTTGTGTTAAGCAGTGCCCTTGGGGTGTTTACAGCTGGAACGATGACAAGACGGATATTTTGATCGATTACACCAAATGCGTCGGCTGTCAGAGGTGCGTCGTATATTGCCCGAACAACGCGCTCATAGTTAAGCCTTATTACGGAAGCTACCGCCCGAATGCCTATTGGACGAAGGAGGTAATTTCGGATATCAAAAAGCAGGCTGAGCAGGGTGGTGTTTTATTAGTTGGAACGGGTAGCGATCGTCCTTATAAGGTTTACTTCGATCACATCCTTCTGAACGCGTCTCAGGTTACAAATCCTTCGATCGATCCTCTGAGAGAGCCGATGGAGTTGAGGACGTTTTTGGGCAGGAAGCCGGATCAGTTGGAGATCGAGATTAGGGATGACGACATCGAGATCAAAACCGAGTTGTATCCGAACTTGGTCGTGGAAACGCCCATACTCTTCGCGGGAATGAGCTACGGGGCTATAAGCAAGAACGCATTTTTAGCGCTTGCTATGGCTTCGAAGGAGTTCGGAACGCTGTTCTGCACTGGAGAAGGGGGATTGCCAAAAGACATGAGGGAAGAATACGGGCCGGTTGCGATAGTTCAGTGTGCAAGCGGTAGATTTGGAGTTGATCCCGAGTATTTGAACTGCGCGGCGGCGATAGAGATAAAGATCGGACAGGGAGCGAAGCCCGGAATCGGCGGACATCTGCCGGGAGAGAAGGTTACGGCTGAGATATCGGCTACGAGGATGATCCCCGAAGGAACTGATGCCCTTTCGCCCGCACCTCATCACGACATCTACTCCATAGAAGACCTTTCGATGTTGATCTACGCTTTGAAGGAAGCTACGAATTACGAGAAGCCGGTTTTCGTTAAGATCGCCGCTGTTCACAACGTAGCCGCGATAGCGAGCGGAATCGTTAGGGCTGGAGCGGATGTTATCGTAATAGATGGTTTCAGAGGTGGAACTGGTGCTTCGCCTAAGGTTATGAGAGATCACGTCGGAATTCCGATCGAGATGGCAATAGCTGCAGTCGATCAAAGGCTAAGGGAAGAGGGAATCAGACACAAGTGCTCGATAATCGCGAGCGGCGGAATCAGGTGCTCAGCCGACGTTGTTAAGGCTATTGCTTTGGGTGCGGATGCTGTCTACATAGGAACGGCAGCACTGATTGCATTAGGCTGTACAATGTGTCAGAAGTGCTACACGGGCAAATGTGCATGGGGAATATGCACTCAGGATCCGAACTTAGCCAAGAGGTTGAATCCGAAGGAAGGGGCGAAGAGGTTGGTAAATCTCCTCAGAGCTTGGAGTTTAGAGATCAAGGACATGCTCGGCGGTATGGGTATAAACGCTATAGAAAGCCTTAGAGGAAACAGGGAGCATTTGAGAGGAATCGGCTTGGAAGATTGGGAGCTTAGAGTTTTGGGCATTAAGGGGGCGGGAGAATGAGGTTCGTCGATTCATACCTTGAAGGAGTTCGCAAGATCGACGAGATCATAAAATACGCGAAGATTGAAGGAGAAGTTGCCGAGATAGACGCCAGAGATCTCAAACATAAAGAGCTGAATGATCTGATGAGGGAATGTGTGCTCAGAGGGGCAAGGAAGCTAATACTGAAGAACGTTTGCGGGCAGAGATACATAGGCACAAGATTGTTCTTTAATCCCGGAGTTAACGTTGAGATTATAATTTACGGGACTCCCGGCAACGACTTGGGAGCATTCTTAAGCGGGCATCGCATAGTTGTTTACGGAAACGCGCAGGATGGGGTTGGCAACACTATGGACAGCGGGGAGATAATAGTGCACGGAAGAGCTGGAGATGTAGTTGCAATGGCTATGAGAGGTGGAAAGATCTTCATAAGGGACAGCGTAGGGTATAGGACGGCAATTCACATGAAGGAGTATAAAGAGCGAATCCCCCTGCTTGTGATAGGAGGAACCGCTCAGGATTTCTTGGGAGAATACATGGCCGGAGGCAGAGTCGTTCTCTTGGGTTTGAACCTCAAAAACGGGAAGCACAGAAGCCATTACATCGGAACCGGAATGCACGGCGGGATAATATATCTCAGAGGCAAAGTGGAAGATTATCAGCTTGGAAAAGAAGTTGGAGTAGTAGACATGGAGCAAGAAGATTGGAAATTCTTGGAAAAAGTCGTTGAGGAATTCTGTGGGCATTTTGGCAATGAAATAAAGGTTGATAAAGACGAAATATTAGGTGGAAAATTCATGAAGCTTATTCCGGTTACTAAGAGACCATACGGAAAGATATACGCGTATTGATTTTTATATTCTTTTTCATGCTGAGAAAAATTAAAAAACTGCGTTGCCGTTCGTGAGCGAGCGTTGATTGATCAGTAGCCGATCTCCTTGAGCCTTTCTCTCAAAATTTCGGCGGATCTCCTCAGAGCTTGAAGCTCCTCTTCAGTGAAATCGTATTCTACGATCTTTTCGACTCCGTTTCTACCCAAAATAACCGGAACGCCGACGGCTACATCTCTTATGCCGAACTCACCCTGCAAAACGACGCTCGTCGGAATCTCCTCCTTCGTATCCTCCAATACCGCTTTCACCATCTTGTATATGCATACAGCCGGCCCGTAAATCGTCGCCCCCTTCCTTTTAATAACCTCCGCGGCTATGAACCTCGCCTCCTCCACGGCCTTGTCCAAATCCACATCGCCCTCGACTTCGGCGATGCTCTTCGGCAGAAACATCGAATCGCCGTGTTCTCCCATCATGAAAACCTTCCTCGGCTTCCCGCCCATGGCAACTATCCTCTCCCTGAGCCTCGCGGTATCAAGCAGGTTACCCATACCGAACACCTCATTCCTCGGCTTTCCTGTTTCCTTCCACATTACGTATGTCATCACATCCATCGGATTCGTAACCACGAGGATCTTGCTCTCCGGAGCGTTTTGCATGATCTTCTTCGCAACATCCCTAATTATCTCCGCATTCTTCGTAGCCAGATCGAGTCTGCTCATCCCCGGCTTTCTGGCCAATCCGGCAGTGACGACGATTATATCGCTATCTTTAAGCAATCCGAAATCCGTTCCACCCACGATCTTCGGATATCTATCCAAAGCGGATGCCGCATGGGACAGATCCATGGCTTCTCCGATCGCCAAATCCTCGACGATATCCACGAGCGCGATCTCGTCTACATCCATGTGCTGAATGCACGTGAACGCAGAAGCCGAACCTACCCTTCCGGCTCCGACGAATCCTATCTTCATAAAATTCGGCTAAACGGCTGGAGATATAAATATGCTGTCCCAAGGGTGATTCCGTTGTCGATGACTTTTAAAATTTAATTAAATTTTTAAATATTTTAAATTTATTTTTATTTTTTAAATTCATAAAGAATTTACCAGAACCAGAAAGCCATACCGCCTTCCATAACCTTTACATCCTTGAATCCGTAACCTTCGAGTATCCTCTGCGCATCGTATGCTCTGCTACCGATCTGGCAAATGATGACTATCTCCTTATCTCTCGGAATCTTGTCGATGTTTTCTCTGAGCTCTTCAAGCGGGATTCTCAGCAACCTCGGATCTTCGATCTTCTTGAACTTCCTGAACTCCTCATCGCTCCTTATGTCGAGCAGAACGATATCTTCACCTCTCTCAAGCTTTTCCTTGACTTCGAAGCTTGAAATCGTCTTGTATAGTCCGTCTCTCTTGTTTCTCGCAACGTTCGCGGCATGGATTAATGTATCGATGGCAGTTGAGTATGGCGGAGCGTAAGCCAAGTCGAAGTTGGCTAAGTCATCTATCGTAGCACCCATCTGAATTGCCGTGGCTACGATATCGATCCTCTTATCAACAACACCCCAGCCGACCATCTGTGCTCCCAAAAGCTTGCCGGTCTTCGCATCTGCAATGAGCTTGATTCTTATCGGCTTCTGTCCGGGCATAAAGTGAGCCCTATCCGGACCGGGGCACAGAGCGGTGATGACATCGTATCCCAATTCCTTAGCCTGCTTCTCCGTTAGTCCAGTCCTCGCAACGTTCAAATCGAACACCTTGAAGATCGTAGTCCCTACGACTCCGGGGAACGTCGATTTTCCTCCCGTTACGTTGTCTCCTATCACCCTTCCGTGCTTGTTGGCTGTAGAGCCGAGAGGAATGAAAACCGGCTTGCCGGTAATGAGATGAATGTTCTCAACGCAATCTCCACCAGCATATATGTTCTCATCGGAAGTCTGAAGATAACTGTTCACCTTTATAGCTCCGGTTTCTCCGATTTCAAGTCCGCAGGCTTTGGCTAAATCCACGTTCGGTCTAACTCCGACCGCCATCAGAACCAAATTGGCTTCTATCTCCTTCGTTCCGTCAACCTTAACTCCGGCAACTCTTCCATCCTTCGCAATTATCTCGGTAACCCTGCTTCCGGTCAAAATCTTGACACCCTTATCCGCTAAGTAGCTCTGAACGAGCATAGCCATTTCCTTGTCAAGCAAAGCCGGCAATACGTGATCTAAAAGCTCAACGATGGTAACCTCAACGTCCAAGTTCGATAGAGCTTCGGCTGTCTCCATTCCTATTAAACCACCGCCTATTATGACGGCCTTCTCCAAAATCCCTTCATCCCACATATCGAGGATCTTCTCGGCATCTTCCGGATCGAAGAGAGTAACCACTCCTTCGGCGTCAGCATTGGGTAAATTCAGTCTGATAGGCTTTGCTCCGGTTGCGAGGACAAGATAATCGTATGGAATCTCATCTTCGCCACCGTCTTTCTTAGTGATCTTAACGACCTTCTTCTCTCTATCAATTTCGGTGGCTTTTGTTTCAGTAAGAATGTCGATGTTCTTGATCTTTTTGAAGTATTGAGCATCCCTAACAACTCCAGCCAAAGTCTTCCTCAGATCATCGAGTTCGTTGACAATTCCGCCAACGTAATATGGCAAACCACACCTGCCCAAGGATGGATATCTGCCGGCATCTATAACGGTAATTTCAGCTTCCGGATCTCTTCTCCTCGCTCTGCAAGCGGCTTTAAGCCCGCAAGCACCGCCACCAATGACTACGATTTTCATGGGCTTGCGTTTGAGTTCAGTTAAATAAAATTTTATCTTCAAGACAGATTTCAAAAAGCTTTAACTGAACGTATGTGAACATCAGGCTGTGAACGTAGTTACGTTCTCAAGAAACGTGTTCATCCCTCTCACGAACGCCTGCAGGAACAGGTGCGCCTACTGCGGTTTTAGATCGGATGAGCGTAGGTTGATGACGCCGAATGAAGTCCGTTCGCTGTTGGCTAAAGCCAAGAATGCCAGCGAAGCTTTGTTCACGTTCGGCGAAAAGCCGGATGTTTACGACGATATAATGAAAAAGCTCAAAGCGATGGGATACTCAAGCTTCTTGGAATACGTAAGGGATATGAACGAGCTAGCCGTTGGAATGGGTCTTCTCCCGCACACGAACGCCGGAGTTTTAAGCTACAACGAATTAAAGATGCTCAAGCCTTGGAATGCGAGCATGGGTCTTATGCTTGAACAAGCGGTTGAGTTGGAATGTCACGCTTTGAGCCCGGGAAAAAAGCCGGAAGTTAGGATAAAGACGATAAAGAACGCCGGAAAATTGCGGATCCCTTTTACCACCGGCATATTGGTTGGGATCGGCGAAACCCACTACGATCGTATCTACTCTCTCGAAGTTATCGCAGATATACACGAGAACTACGGGCACATTCAGGAGGTTATAATCCAAGGTTTCAGCCCTAAGAAAGGGACGCCGATGGAAAACTGGAAACCGCCATCCGATGAAGAACTGCTGAGAGTTGTTAAGGATGCGAGGAGAATTCTGCCAAAAGATGTCCCTATCCAGATACCACCGAATTTGGTAAGAGATGTGTATCCGTTTATTAAAGCCGGGGCAAGAGATTTGGGCGGAATTTCTGAAGTCACTCCGGATTACATAAATCCTGAACATCCTTGGCCATCTATAGAGGAGCTTAAGGCGAGTTTAAGGGGCGAGTTTTCTCTGAGGGAAAGGTTGCCGATCTATCCGAAGTTCGTCAGGCTGGGATGGTTTAGCGATGAGATTTCGAGCCTGATTGGTAAGCTTGCGGATGAAGAGGGATTCAGATGCTCGAATATTTAGAACTTCTCAAAGATCCGTTCGAAACTTTTAAGATTGCAGACGAACTTAGGGAGAAAGCAGTTGGAGATGTCGTGACGTTCGTAGTCAACAGAAACGTAAACTTCACAGATATATGCGTAAACAGATGCAAATTCTGTGCTTTTAGCAATCGAAAAAAGTTCCTACTTACGCTCGATGAGATAAAGAGTAAGGTTAGAGAAGCGGTCGAATACGGTTGCACCGAAGTTTGCATTCAAGGAGGACTGCTTCCGAATGCCAAATTGGACTTCTACATTTCGATACTCGAAGCCGTTAGAGATGTGAGTGAAGACATACACGTTCACGCATTTTCACCCATGGAAGTTTATCACATGGCTAAGAACAGCGGTTTGAGCATTAAAGAAACTTTGAATGAGCTAAAAAAAGCGGGATTGGATTCGATGCCCGGCACAGCCGCCGAGATCTTAGATGATAGCATAAGAAAGCAGATATGCCCGGATAAGATCACGACATCCCAATGGATCGAAATAATAACGACAGCGCACAAACTCGGGATTCCGACGACTGCGACAATGATGTTCGGACATATAGAAAGCTGGGAGCACAGGATCAAGCATCTGCTGATCGTAAAGGAGATTCAAAGAAAGACTGGCGGCTTTACCGAATTCATCCCGCTTCCGTTCATGACGAAGAACAACGAACTCGGAAAAATCGTTAAGGGAAGCTCGGGCTTCGAAGATCTGTTAGTAATCGCCATTTCGAGAATAATTTTATATCCAGAAATTAAGAACATCCAAGCTTCGTGGGTTAAGTTAGGCGTAAAGCTTGCTCAGGTGGCTTTACATGTTGGAGCGAACGATCTGGGCGGAACCTTGATGGAGGAGAACATTTCGAAAGCGGCTGGAGCTACGAGCGGGGAGTTTTTGCCGAAGGAGGAGATGATCAGAATAATCGAATCTGCCGGCAGGATTCCAAAGCAGAGGGATACCCTATACAACATCCTAAGCCCTTAAAATCTCGATTTCATCTCCATCTTCAGCTTTCTTAAACTCTTCCAAATCTCCCAAAACTTTACCAATCACGTTTACCGCACTTGCCGGGCGGATAGCATCGTCGCTGATCGGAGTTTTGCCGAAGAATATGCATATAGCTCTGCCGGGAATCCAGTATGCCAAATCTCCCAACTCGACGATTTCTTTCGAGTTCTCTTCGATATCGATTTCAATGTCGGTTTCAAAATAGATCTCGTCACCCCACCTGTTAACGATACCTCTTATTGGTAGAGCATCGACTATCGCCTTAACAGTCTTCGGAGCCAGATTATCGTATAATTCGGCTTTCCTCTCAATTACGCTATCCTTAGTTTTAATTCTTATCAGAACTTCCATGTTTGGGATTTCGCATTTAAGACCTTTAACATTTCTGAAGATTGAAAAGTGCGGGGGGAGGGATTTGAACCCTCGAACCCCTACGGGACGGGACCCTGAATCCCGCGCCTTTGTCCTGACTCGGCAACCCCCGCTTATGCAACGTTACACCTTTAGATATTTGACGTTTTTGCAAAGTTACGCAAACCAAAAATTATCATGAAAAATACTGTTAATTAGGGCTAAGATCGGCAAACTATTTATTGAATTTTGGCAAAATCCCTTCGATGGAAACTCTAATGGAGATGGCTAAGAAGGGTAAAGCTCCGGAGTGGCTTAAGGATGTTGCGGAATACGAAGGAGTCGAGTTGAATTTACTCATCAAGCTAATCGCCAAGGGAGAGGTTGTAGTTCCGAGAAATGTTAGGAAAGAGGATGGATTTAAGCCGAGAGCTATAGGTAGATTGATGAAAACTAAAGTTAATGCCAACGTTGGAACTTCGATCGATTACGTTAACGTCGATGAGGAGGTTGAAAAGGCTATAGTCGCACAGAAGTATGGAGCAGATGCGATCATGGATCTATCCACAGCCGGAGATTTGGATTACATAAGGAGGAGAATTATGGATGCCGTAGATGTTCCCTTCGGAACCGTTCCCATTTATCAGTCCGCGAGAATGGCGAAGGTCGTTGTGGATATGGATGAGGATCACTTCTTCAAATCCGTCGAAAAGCATGCTAAGGATGGAGTCGATTTCATGACCATACATGCCGGAGTGAATTGGACGACCGTGGAGAGGCTTAAGAAGAGCAGGCGATTGCTCGGAGTTGTCAGTAGGGGTGGTGCAATAATAATCGGCTGGATGTTGCACAACGAGAAGGAGAATCCGTATTACGCAAACTTCGATTATCTGCTTGAAATTTTGAAGGAATACGACGTTACTATAAGCTTGGGAGATGCATTCAGACCGGGTTGCCTGCACGATGCGAGCGATAGGGCGAAATTTATGGAATTTATAATGCTTGGAGAGTTGGTTGAGAAGTGCAGAGAAGCCGGAGTTCAAGCTATCGTCGAAGGCCCGGGCCACGTGCCTTTGGATGAGATTGAGACATCGGTTAAAGCGATGAAGTTCGTAACGAAGAACGCCCCGCTGTATCTGCTCGGACCCCTCGTTACGGACATAGCCGCCGGCTACGATCACATCGCCGGAGCCATTGGAGCGGCAGTTGCCGGAATGGCCGGAGCGGACTTCATATGCTACGTCACACCTTCCGAACACCTCGCCTTGCCGACAGTTGAAGATGTAAAGGAAGGTGTCGTAGCGGCGAAGATCGCCGCACATGCCGTTGATCTGATCAAGGAAGGGCAGAGGGAGAGGGCGAGGCAGATAGACTACATGATGTCTTTGGCGAGGAAGAAGTTCGACTGGGAAACACAGTTCAAGCTTGCGATAGATCCGGAGAAGGCGAGAAGTATATGGGAAAGAAGGAAGTCGAAGAGCGGAGCATGTAGCATGTGCGGAGATCTATGTGCGATAAAATTGGTTCAGAGAGCTTTCGAAGGAAAGGATGATTAAATTTCGATTATTTCGCCTGTTCTCTCCGTCACCCTAATTCCCGGTAACCTTTTCTCTAATTCTCTCCTAAATTCTTCAGATTTGAGAACTTCCAAAAACAGCTTGACTGATTCCTTTTCCAGTCTTTCCTTCCTTATTGCGAAGTCGTATTCTTCCGGCCTTACCGGAATGAAGTCCAAACCGTATCTTTCGGCTACGGTTCTTATCCCAAGCCCAACATCAGCCTTGCCCGTTAAAACGGCAACTGCCACTGCTGTATGGGATTTCGCCTCGACGTCGTAACCTTTAATCTTACGCTTCAGCTCATCAAAGCTTATTCCCTTCTCTTCGGCAATCTTCCTAAGATTCATATCGAGAAGAATCCTCGTTCCAGAACCGGGATTCCTGTTTATAAAAGTAACGTCATCTTTGAGCAGGTCTTCAAAACCCTCTATACCCTTCGGATTACCTTTTGCGACTATGAATCCCTGCTCCCTTATGTAGCCTTTAACCAAGACCGCCTCACCGCTCAACCCATACCTTACAAGATAAGGAACGTTGTATTCTCCCGTTTCCTCATCCAACAGATGAGTTCCGGCTATATCCGCTTCGCCCCTCTTAACGGCTAATATTCCGCCCGTAGAACCGACGTTGATGACCTTAGCCTGCACCTGCTTTCTCCTCTGCATAATTTCAAGAAGAACGTCAATTCCGACGCAGTGGCTACCTATGATCATCAAATCCGCCGGCTTGATATCTCCGAACAGCTTAACCTCAACTGTCTCGCCTTCCTCCAAAAAAACCTTATTCTCCGGAATCTCTATGAATCCGTCCGCTTCCGCTAAAGTTGAAATCGCCCCAGAGTATTCGGTGAACGGATACGCTATCAATCCCTCTTTTCCTTCGACCAAATTAACAGGCAGGAATTCCCTTCTCCCCATTGCCGAAAAGACTTTCATGGGAACCTTAGCCTTAACGACCCTTCTGCCCTCTTCGGGAATTCCGGACATTCTCCTTATCAACGGAGCGACCAATATTTCGAAGATCATCAAAGCCGACGTGGGATAGCCCGGAAGTCCGAATATGGGCTTTCCATCCGCTACGGCTATAACGGTAGGTTTTCCCGGCTTTACGGCAATTCCGTGAACTATAACATCACCGAACTCCTCCAAGATCTTGTAAATCATATCGCCTATGCCAGCAGATGTTCCGCCGGATATTATAACCATATCCGCAATCTTAAGTCCTTCGGCGATCTTGTTCCGGATTTCTTCAGCGTTATCCCTTGCGATTCCCAAGAAAATCGGAATTCCCCCGTTTTCGATTATTCCCGAGCTTATGGTGTATGCGTTGACGTCGTAAATCTTGCCGAAGTCAAGCTTCTCTCCCGGACTAATTAATTCATTACCGGTTGATATCACAGCCACTACCGGCTTCTTTATCACCTTAACGCTTTTAAAGCCGGCTGAAGCCAAAACGCCTATTTCTCTTGCCGTAAGCATCGTTCCCTTCCTAACCAGAAGTTCTCCAGTCATTATATCGGAGCCGGCAGACATTACGTTCGCTCCAGGAGGGACGGGCTTGTAGATATAAACGACATCGTTCTCTCTGCTCGTGTATTCTACCATAACAACCGCATTCGCCCCCTTCGGAATGACCGCACCGGTGGAAATCTCAACTGCAGTTCCTCGCCTAACCTCAACGCTCGGAACTTCCCCAGCCTCAACCTTACCGACGACCTTTAAGGCAACGGGATTGTCCTCATCAGCACCGAATGTATCTTCAGCTTTAACAGCATATCCGTCCATCGTGGCTCTATCGAAGGGGGGAACATCCACGCTTGAATAACAATCTTCAGCCAAAATCCTACCGTAAGCATCGATCAGCGGAACTTCCTCAACCTTCCTTTCCACTTTGACCCTGCCGAATATTCTCTTCTTAGCCTCCTCAACAGATACGAGCTCCCTAAATATCTTTCTCATATCCGTAAAATTTCGACCAGATTTAAAAGTTTGGATGATGTTAGGATCAGCCAAAAAACAATTAAAATAAACCCTACGTAAATCGCTTGTCATGGATCCTTCTTTAGCCTTATTAGTCTCGATCCTTTTAATTCTAATTCTAATCAGGTTGAGGGTAAACGTGAGTGTCGCGATATTCGTAGGAGCGTTCGTTTTGGGAATCCTTACCATAGGATCCGAAACCTTCGATAGGTTGTTTTTGGTTGTAACGAAATATCAAACAATTAGGTTGCTCGTAATCGTAATCTCCGCCTTTACTTTGGGATTTTCGATGCAGGAGTTGGGCTTGCTCAGAAGGTTGAGCACGGCGATTTCCGACATCGTCGGAAAGCTGAGCTTGGCGATATTGCCGGCGATAGTCGGATTTTTGCCGATGCCCGGAGGAGCTCTGGTTTCCGCAATAATGCTTACCGATCTCGTAAAAAGGTATAAGGTGGAATCCGAGGAAGCAACGTTCGTGAATTACTGGTTCAGACACCTTTGGGTTCCAGTATGGCCCCTCTACCCAAGCTTTATAATCGGTGCGATGGTCGTGGAGGTCAGCTACCTCAAGATCATCGAAGCTTGCTATCCGGTTACGATCGGAATGATACTGGCCGGAATCATATTCTTGCGGAATTATACCCTCAAGTTGGGCGAATTCAGGCTTGAAACCCTTAAAGACTTAACTTCAGCCCTCTACCCTTTGATATTGGTAGTCATACTCGCGATAATTCTGAGAGTAGATTTGGCGATTACTCTGCCCATCGCCGTTCTTCTTCTATACATCCATAAAAGACCGAGCATGGCAAAGGTTAAGAAGATACTGAGAAGGACTTTGGATCCGAAGATAGTCGTTTTGATCTTCGCCGTGATGTTCTACAAGGATCTCATAGCATATACGCATTCGGCTCAGATATTCTTCAACCATCTTAAGGAATTGAACTTTCCAACCCCAATAGCATCGTTCCTACTCGCCTTCGTCGTAGGCTTCGCCGTTGGCATCGAAATAAGCTATTCGGCGATAGCCCTTCCCTTACTTACAGCCTTTACCGGATTGGGGAGTAGTCTCATTCCAAAAAACCTCATGCTCGTCTTCGGAGCGGGGCTTCTTGGAGTTATGATGTCCCCGCTCCACCTCTGCCTAATTCTAACGTCCGAATACTATTCGGCTGATTTGGGGAGGGTCTACAGATACCTCATTCCAGCCGGGATAGTTCTTATGTCCGTCGTATGGATAGCTTACCTAATTTGATCAAAAACGTTAATTTGCGGAAGCTTGAATCAAGACCCATGAAGCTCGACAAATCAAAGCGGTTATATGAGGAAGCGGTCAAGCTGATGCCCGGCGGTGTTAGCTCTCCGGTAAGAGCCGTAAAGCCTTTTCCGTTCTACACAGCCTACGCTAAGGGATCGAAGATCGTGGATGTCGACGGAAACGAATACATCGACTACTGTTTAGCCTACGGGCCTCTCATTCTGGGTCATGCCAATCCCATAGTGAAGCAAGCGATTGCCGAGCAACTTGAAAAGGGTTGGCTCTACGGAACTCCGATAGAGCTTGAAATCGAATACGCAAAGCTGATTACGAAGTTATACAAGAGCATGGAGATGGTGAGATTCGTCAATACCGGCAGTGAGGCTACGATGTCCGCTTTGAGACTTGCGAGGGGATTTACCGGCAGAAACAAGATCGTGAAGATAGAAGGAAGCTTTCACGGTGCGCATGATGCCGTGCTCGTTAAAGCCGGAAGCGGTGCAACTACTCACGGCATTCCGAATTCAGCCGGAGTTCCGCCCGATTTCGTGAAAAATACTCTTCAGGTTCCGTTTAACGATTTGGAGGCGTTGGCGGATGTGGTTGAAAAGAATAGGAACGACTTAGCCTGCGTAATCATGGAGCCGGTTATGGGCAACTCCAGCCTTATTCTGCCCGAAGAAGGATATCTGAAGGAGGTTAGAAAGATCACGGAGGAGAACGACGTTCTTCTGATATTCGACGAAGTAATTACGGGCTTCAGATTGGCGTTGGGAGGGGCACAGGAATACTACGGAGTTGAAGCGGATATAACGACTCTTGGAAAGATCGCTGGAGGGGGATTGCCGATCGGAATATTCGGCGGGAGAAGAGAGATCATGGAGCACGTTGCCCCTTCTGGAGCGGTGTATCAGGCTGGAACTTTCAGCGGAAATCCGCTAAGCTTAACAGCCGGATATACGACGGTAAAATTCATAATCGAAAATAAAGTGCTCGAAAAGGTGAACAAGACGACGGAAGCTATTGCCAAGGGAATTGCGGATCAGATAGAAGATTCGAACCTGAATTACTCAATCGGGCATATAGCGTCGATGTTCTGCGTATACTTCGGTAAAACTCCGAAGAACTACGCAGATGCGTTAAAGCTGGATAAGGAGAAGTTCGTTCGGTTCTTCTGGGAACTGCTTAAGGAAGGAGTTTTCTTCCCGCCATCCCAATACGAATGTTGCTTCGTGAGCTATGCACATAGCGATGAGGATGTCGAAAAGACGATCGAAGCCGTGGGAGTATGTCTGAGAAGGTTGTAGTCGGAACGAGAGGTAGCAAGTTAGCCTTGGCTCAAACGGAAAAAGTCGTAAGAAAATTAAAGGAAGCCGGATACGAGGTAGAGATCAGAATAATCAAGAGTGCCGGAGATATAATGAAAGATAAGCCGCTATATGAGTTCAAGGGAACAGGAGCCTTCGTCAGAACTCTTGAACTCGCATTGATTGACGGTGAGATCGATATTGCCGTTCATAGCTACAAGGACGTTCCAAGCGTAAGAGTTGAAGGAACGTCGATAGCCGCGGTGCTTAAAAGAGATAGTCCGTGCGACGTTTTCATTGCGAGGAATGGTTCCACGCTCGAAGATATAAAAGAAGGAGCGTTAATCGGAACTTCAAGCTTGAGGAGAAGGGCGCAGTTGAAATGGTATAGACCCGACTTGAGATTCGAGAATCTGAGGGGAAACGTAGATACGAGGCTAAGAAAGCTCAACGAAGGCTTATATGATGCTATAGTTTTGGCTGAAGCCGGATTAATAAGGCTCGGATTGGCTGAGAAGATAAGATACCAAAGGCTAAATCCGGAAATCTTCGTTCCTCCTGCGAATCAGGGCATAATTGCCGTGGAAACGAGAAAAGGGGAGGAAGATATCGTATCTTTCATGAACGACGAGAAGACCGCTTTGGAAGCAGAGGTCGAAAGGGCCGTTATAAGGGAGTTAGGCATAGGGTGTGCAGTTCCGGCTGGAATTTACGCAAGGTATGAAGGGAAGGTTCGGCTGATCTGCCAAATTTTGTCCGTTGACGGAGCCGAAGAGGTTAAGATCGATGAGGAACTTAATCCCAATACTGCCGTTGAAGAGGCAAGGGAGATCGCGAGAAATTTGAAGGAGAAGATAAAGCATCTCATTCCGAGGTTTTAACGAGTAAAGCTAAAAACTCGGAGCTGGGAATGTGACGGGGAAGGTTTACATAGTCGGAGCGGGACCGGGCGGATTGGACTTAATTACGAAGAAGGCTGAAAGGGTTCTGAAGGAAGCCGATGTGATCTTATACGACGAGCTTATCGGGGAAGATCTGAAGGAATTCTTGAAGAAAACGAAAGCAGAGCTCGTGGATGTCGGAAAAAGGGCTGGAAGGCATAAGAAGAGGCAGGAGGAGATAAACAGACTGCTCGTGGAATATGCCAAGCAGGGTAAAAAGGTTGTAAGGCTTAAGGGCGGCGATCCGTTCGTTTTTGGGAGAGGCGGTGAAGAAGCCGAGTTTTTAGCCGAGCATGGAATTCCGTTCGAAGTCATCCCCGGCATAACTTCGGCAATAGCGGTTCCAGCTTACGCCGGAATTCCGATTACCCACAGATCCTTCGACCCGGCGGTCGTTTTCATCACCGGAAGGGAAGCGAGGGAAAGGCTGAATTGGGAGGCTTTGGCAAAGCTGAACGCCACGATAGTAATTCTGATGGGAGTCTCGAATTTGCGGAGGAACGTAGATAAATTGCTGAAGCACGGGAAGGATCCGAATACGCCGGTAGCGATAATCGAAAAGGGTTGCACTGAAGAGCAGAGGGTAACGGTTGCACCGCTTAAGGATATAGCGGACGTTGCCGAAAAGGTTGGAGTTAAGGCTCCGGCTGTGATCGTTATCGGAGATGTCGTAAAATTGAGGGAGAAGCTCGCAAAGTTTTTGAGATTCGATTAGGGGTTGTCTGAGATGCTGACGGCTATAGCCGATATGATAAGGATAGGTAAGAAACTCGGACAGCTAAGGCTTATAGACGGTGCGAGCGGTAATATGAGTTGCAGAATCGACGATTACATCGTAATAACGAAAACGGGATCGATTTTGGATGAACTTACGCCTCAGGACTTCGTAACGCTTAAGCTCGGCGAAGAATCGAAGGAAGCTTCGAGCGATCTGATCGTTCACAATGCGATATACAGAAAAACCGATTACAAAGCGGTTCTCCACTGCCACGGAATATACAACGTCGTGCTTTCGTTTATCTACGACGAAATAGTTCCCATGGATTTGGAGGGAAATATGTTTCTGGGGAATGTTAGGGTTGTGGAAGGTGAGTTCGGGAGTAAGGAACTTGCGGATGAGATTGCAAAAGAGGTTGCAAAAAACGGAGTGGTCGTCGTCAAGGGGCACGGAATTTACTCAGCCGGCACGAACATCTACGAAGCCTTCAACAGAGCTTGCTATTTAGAGCACTCCTGCGAAATTATATATAGATATCGCGCAATATCGAATGACGATGCAAAGAAGGCTTAGGAAGGGGAAGGACAGGATACTGTTCGGCGTTTGCAGTGGATTGGCTGAATACTTGGATGTCGATCCGACGATAGTCAGACTTATCTTTTTAATCGCTTTCGTAATAGATCCGAGAATCATCTTGATTTACCTTATTTTAGCCGTAATTATGCCGGAAAACGGCGAATACAGATACGACGAGAAGAAAATCAAGAAGGTTTTAGCTTACGGTCTGATCGGTTTCGGATTGCTGATACTGCTGAAGGGTATCCTTCCGATCTTGTTTACGTCCGGTTTGCTGGGTCTGATATTGATAATAGCGGGTTTAATTCTCCTTAGAAGATGACGATGCTCGTAGCGGTTGCGAGAGCTAAGAAGGATGCGAAAGCTTTGAGACATGCCGTAAACTGCGACGTCGCGAGTTTAGGGGGAGTTAGAAGGATCGAAGATGCCGATTTTTCAAGTTTTGCAAAAAAGATCCCGATATTCTTCTTCGGAAGGGACGAGATCGAGCTGGCTTCGGAAGTCGAAGCCGAAATCCGCAAGATAACTCCGATATATCAAATAGTAATTCTGAGCAAAAAAGCTGTTAGGAATACGAGGATGGAGGAGATAAGGGAAGCTTTCGAAACGGCTAAAGCCAAGTTAAGACTGAGCTTTAAATTTGAAGACGTTTTTCTCTTCTCTAACAAAAACGAGCTCGGAGTTGAAATTCATCCCGACTACGACGCATACTTCGTAATAGGAGAAGGATTCGTTAAAAACACGAAGAGGGTTTTCGGAGTGGATATCGAGGAGGGCAATCTGATCGTTAGAAAGCTTTTCAACGAAGAGTGGATTTACACTCCCAAGCTCAAAGCAGTGATAAGTAAGAAGATAGGGGAGCCTTTGAACGTAAAGTTACATCGCAAGGACATTCAGCCTAAAAGGATAAACGTATACAAGATGATAGAAAAAAATCGTAGCTGGCTCGAAAAGCTTGAGGAGATATCGGTAGATTTCATTCGAAGAAACGTGGATGGAGATGCCGGAGTTCCGTTCAGCGGAGGAAAGGACAGCACGGCAACGCTGATATTGGCTAAGAAAGCGCTTGGTGAAGTAAAGGCACTCTACGTTAAGGTAAGCCATGAGATGCCCTACACGGAGGAATACGTAGAATACGTGTGCGAAAGATTGGACGTCGAGCTCGCTAAATCCGAAGTGCGTTTCGACGTTGAAAAGTTCGGAATGCCAACTCACGGTAATAGATGGTGCACGAAGCTAAAAATGGAAGGACTGCAGAGGATAGCCACCCAAACGCTTATAGTCGGAGACAGGGAAGCGGAAAGCAGAATCAGAAGGGAAAGGAGTGAGATCGAGTATAGGGTTGCGAAGGAGATTTTTCCGATAAAGTATTGGAGCGGATGCATGGTTCAGCTTTACATCCTCATGAACGGGCTTAAGTTGCATCCCCTTTACTACGAAGGATTCTACCGTCTCGGTTGCACGATCTGTCCGTCTTTAAGCGATTGGGAAAAGATTATCCTCGAACAGTTTCGATGACTACGTCATTTAAGTTCCGTGCCTCCAGTCGCTGAGGTATTTGATCTGCTCCTCTGTGAGCTTGTCTATCTTTACGCCCATGGTCTCAAGCTTCAACCTTGCTACCTTTCTATCCAACTCTTCTGGCAACCTGTATACCTTCCTTTCGAGCTTCTCGTGATTTTCGGCTATGTATTTAACGGCTAAAGCCTGATCGGAGAAGCTCATATCCATTACCTCTATCGGATGTCCGTCGCCAACGACCAAATTTACAAGCCTTCCCTCGGCAACGAGATAGAGTTTCTTATCGCCCAAATCGTATTCCGTTACGTAATCCCTGATCTGCCTAACTTTCTTGCTGAGTTTTTCCAAGTCCGGAATCGATATCTCAACGTTGAAGTGTCCGGCATTCGCCAAGATAGCACCATCCTTCATCACTTTGAAATGCTCCTCCCTTATGACGTTTATGTTGCCCGTAGCAGTGATGAATATATCTCCGATCTTCGCCGCCTCCTCCATCGGCATCACTCTGAATCCGTCCATAACCGCTTCAAGCGCTCTGATCTCATCGACTTCCGTGACTATAACGTTCGCCCCCAATCCCTTGGCTCTCATCGCTATCCCCCTTCCACACCACCCGTAGCCGGCTACAACGACGTTTTTGCCGGCTATTAATACGTTGGTCGCCCTGAAAATGCCATCCCAAGTGGATTGCCCCGTTCCGTATCGGTTGTCGAAGAGATACTTGGTGTATGCATCGTTCACCGCTATAACCGGGAACTTCAGCACTCCTTCTCTCTCCATGGCTCTAAGCCTTATTACGCCTGTCGTAGTTTCTTCGCTCGCCCCCAAAACCTTCTCAGCCCAGTCGCTCCTTTCACCGTGCAAGAGGAATATCAAATCCGCTCCGTCATCAACGACTATATCCGGCTTCGTATCTATGACCTTGTTGAGGGCTTCGTAGTATTCATCTCTGCTCATCCCCCTCCTCGCAAAGCATTTTATTCCCATATCCCTCAGAGCTTCCGCTACATCGTCTTGAGTGCTCAAAGGGTTGCAACCCGTTATCGCAACATCCGCTCCTCCAGCGATCAGCGTTTTTACGAGAACAGCGGTTTTAGCTTCCACGTGAAGAGCCATGCCGATTCTGAAACCCTCCAAAGGTTTCTCTTTCTTAAACTCCTCTCTGATCTTTGCGAGAACCTTCATGTGCCTTTCAGCCCACTCGATCTTTCTGTATCCTCTTTCTATCTCGCTCATGTTCTTAGATCTTCGCCGATCTAAAAGAGTTTTCGGCTTAAGTTTGCTCTATATTCTTCCTATACCAAATGAAAGCCGGTAGTGCTAAGTAGCCGAGAATCCCGTAGCTAAACGAACCGACCGCCAACAAAACGAGGGTCATCAGGATTGCAAATATAACTGCAATCATTGAAGCTACGAAGCCGTAGGATTTCCTCTTAACCGTGAATCCCTTGAGAAATGTCATCGCAACAACCAAAAGCACGAAAGCGTTCATAAACGACTTCTTCGCTTCAAACCAAGCGAGGACTAAAAATAGGATAGCGTATACTAAATCAATCGTGCTACCACCCCCACCGTTAGGGCAACGGCATAAGCTACGGCGAAGCTGTATATTACGGCGAAGATCGTCCACTTCCATCCGGTCTCAGCCTTAATAGTTGCGAGCGTAGCCAAGCACGGCATGTAAAGCAGGGAGAAGACCATGAACGCCAAGGCTTGCGGCATCGTCATTATCTTTGCTATCGGTGTGTTTAGAATCCCCAAAGTTTCGACAACCACTTCTTTAGCAACGAATCCCATCAGAATTGCGAGAACGAACTGCCAGTCCCAGCCCATCGGAGCAAACAACGGTTGCAGTAATCTGCCGAGCATTCCCGCATAGCTTTTATCTATGCTCGGATTCGGAAAGTTCGTTAGGAACCATATAACGATTGACATTGCTAAAATCACCGTTCCGGCTTTCTGGAGGAAGTGTTTGGTTCTATTCCAAGTCAGAATCCAAACATCTCTCGGGTTCGGAATTCTGTAAGGCGGGAGTTCGATTATATACTCCGCCTCGCCCCTAAGCAATACCTTTCTAAATATCAGAGCCGAAATCAGCGCAACGATAACTCCGAAGGCGTAGAGACCCATTATGACGGCGGAACCAAGGGTAGGAAAGAATATTCCGGCAAACAAAACGTATATCGGCAGTCTCGCACTGCAGGAGATGAAGGGATTGACGAGTATCGTCGCGATTCTAACCTTATCATCTTCGATAGTTCTCGTAGCCATCACCGCCGGAACGTTGCATCCGAATCCTATAATGAGCGGAATTACGGATCTACCGGTTAAGCCGAAAGTTGTCATAATTCCGTCCATCAGATAAACCGCACGGGACATGTAACCGCTCAATTCGAGCAGAGCGAGGGCGATGAACAGAAATGCAATGTTCGGAAGGAAAACTAAGACGCTTCCGACTCCCTTAATTATTCCTTTTCCGATCAAACTGAACAAAATACCGTTCATACTCGATATCCTTTCGGACAGAATAGAGAAAACAGATGCGATTAAGTTGGTGAGGGGGGTAGCTACGGTGTATGTGAATGTGAACATCATCCACATAAAAGCGATGAAAATCGGAATCCCAAGATGTCTATCCATAAAAACCTCATCGAAGACCTCTGTTAGATCAACCCTCTTCTTCTCAATTTTGACGACTTCTTTAACTATTTTCTCAGCCGTTTCAAGCTTGGATCTTAGATCTCCGCCGACCTCGATCTTCGGAACGCTACCGCCCTTCAAGATCTCCCTTTTGAGTTCGTCAATTCCAATTCCCTTTACGGCAACGGTTTTTACAACCGGAACACCCAAAATCTTCGATAGCTTCTCCGCATCGACTTTAATTCCCTTTTTTTCGGCTTCATCGACCATGTTCAAAACCAAAATCATCGGAATTTTAAAATCGACAAGCTGAAGGGTAAGGTATAAGTTTCTCTCCAAATTAGAAGCGTTTACGACGTTTAAAATCAAATCGGGCCTTTCGTTGGTTAAAAAATCCTTCGCGACCTTTTCGTCCAAAGAGTATGCTTCCAAGCTGTATATACCGGGTAAATCCACGAATATAACATCTTTACCGTCGATTTTTGTTTTCCCTTCCTTCTTCTCCACGGTAGTGCCGGGAAAATTTCCGACCTCGAAGTTACCACCGGTTAGCACGTTCAATAGGGCTGTTTTTCCCACGTTGGGATTTCCGACCATCGCTATCTTCATTTAGCATAGCGAAAACGTCTTAGATTATTAAGCCTTTGCATCCTTTAGGTTTTTAAGAAAACAGCCTAAAATTCTAAATATTTTTTAAGTTTTATAAAACTATTGAATTGAAACTTTGACCCTTTCGCAGGGATGAACACCGGTTTCGCAGAACTCCTTAAAGTGCTTGAGCCATTTGGGATCTAACGGGCACTCCTCGACGAACCTAACGAAGTTCTTTAGCTGTTTAACGGTTTCGGGATGAAGAACGTGCTCTATCGTGCAGGCATCCTCTTCAGCTATCTCCTTCGGAACACCGAGCATGATCAGAAACCTGACCAAGATCTCCCTTCTCTCCCTAACGCTCTTCGCTACCTCCCTTCCCTTTTCGGTTAAAGCCACGTATAGCCTCTTCTTGTGAACGACGTAACCCTCCTTAGCGAGTCTCTCAAGCATTTCCGAGACGGTAGCGGGCTTAACTCCAAGCTTCTCGGCAATCTCTTTAACCCTCGTAAATCCCCTCTTGTCGCTCAATTCGTAAATAGCCTCCAAGTAGTCTTCAGTTCTTCTGCTCAGCATGAACTATCACCTTCATAGCCAAACCTCTTCCGATGACGAACTTTGAACCGTTTATCGATATCAGAATAGCTCCGCCCCTGTTCCCCAAAACCTTGACTTTTTTGCCGGGGACGATACCTAAGGCTAAAAGCTTGGATACCGCACCCCTACCGCCGATAATATCGATGACTATCCCTTCATCGCCTTCTTTGAGCATCGTTAAAGGTATTTTGGAATTTAGGTTCATCGAAATTAGGATACCCTAAATATACTTAAGCTTTTCGGTTTACCTAAATGACAAAACAGAAAAAATGAAAGATTATTCGACCTTAATTACCTTCTTCTTGGCTTTCTCCGTCTTCGGTAGGACTATTTCGAGGATTCCGTTGTTGTATGTAGCCTTTATCTTGTCAACGTCGACTTCCACCGGTATCGCAATCTTTCTGTATACTTCTCCGAACCTTCTCTCCCTTCTTATGTAGTTTTCAGCCTTCTCTTCCTTCTCCTCCTTCCTGACTGCTTTGATTACCAAATCTCCGTCTTCAACCCAAATCTCGATGTCCTCCTTGTTGAATCCCGGCAGATCGGCGACGATCTTTATGCTGTCCCCTTCATCGATGACGTCTATGGGAAACGTCTCCACAGCTATCGTTCTCGGACCTATCCTTTCGAATTCCTCGAAGAGTCTGTTCAACCTTTCCTGCATTCTCTTAATCTCCTCAAACGGGTCGAATATCATTCCAACCACCTCCCTAACTTAGTATCCTTCACCAAATCTCCTTAACTAAAGGTTAGTATAGCTAATATATAAAATTTTTGCAATGTTTTAATTTTATATGTTAATTTTAAGTATCCGAGACTTGCAAAACCTTTAAAAATCATGCAAATAAATATAAATCTGAGCCGGGGTTGCCGAGTGGTAAGGCGACGGCCTGCTAAGCCGTTGGGCGTGTGCCCGCGTGGGTTCGAATCCCACCCCCGGCGCTATTTTGCTAAATTTACACACAATCGGAAGCTATATTTTTCCGAAGTTGACTTGGCTAAAAGGTGGTGTTATGCCAAAGCGCGAGGACATCAAAAAGATCATGGTTATAGGTTCTGGCCCGATAGTCATCGGACAGGCCGCGGAGTTCGACTATTCTGGAAGTCAGGCTTGCAAAGCTTTGAAAGAGGAAGGTTACGAGGTCGTTTTGGTAAATTCGAATCCGGCAACGATAATGACCGATCCGGAGATGGCCGACAAGATCTACATCGAACCCCTCACGGCTGATATAGTCGCCAAGATCGTCGAGAGAGAAACGCCGGATGCCTTACTACCTACTTTGGGCGGTCAGACGGCTTTGAACATCGCCGTTCAGCTTGGAGAGATGGGAGTTTTGGATGAATACGGCGTCGAGTTGATAGGAGCCAAGCTGGAAGCCATAAAGAAAGCCGAAGACAGAGAACTTTTCAAGAAGACAATGCAGGAGATAGGCTTGGATGTTCCGAGGAGCGATATAGCGAACGATGTGGAGGAAGCATTAGCAATTGCCGATGAGATAGGATACCCCGTCGTTGTAAGACCGGCTTTCACTTTGGGCGGGACTGGGGGCGGAATAGCCTACAACAGGCAGGAGTTAAGGAAGATTGCAGAAAAAGGACTTGAGATGTCGATGATCCATCAAGTGCTGATTGAGGAGGGAGTGATAGGGTGGAAGGAGTTCGAGCTCGAAGTTATGAGGGATTTGGCTGATAACGTCGTGATAATCTGCTCGATAGAGAACTTCGATCCGATGGGCGTTCACACCGGCGATAGCATCACAGTTGCTCCGGCCCAAACCCTTACGGATTGGGAGTATCAGAGGCTCAGAGATGCGGCTATAAAGATAATTAGAGCCATAGGTGTCGAAACGGGAGGTAGCAACATTCAGTTTGCCGTTCATCCGGAAAGCGATAGGTTCGTGGCTATAGAGATGAATCCGCGTGTCAGCAGATCTTCCGCTTTGGCATCGAAAGCAACGGGATTCCCCATCGCTAAGATAGCCGCCAAGCTTGCAGTGGGTTACACTCTCGATGAGATTCCGAACGATATAACGAAGGAAACGCCGGCAAGCTTCGAGCCGACCATAGATTACGTGGTGGTTAAGATTCCGAGGTTCGCCTTCGACAAGTTCCCCACAGCCGATCCCACTTTGGGAAGCCAGATGAAGAGCGTCGGAGAGGTCATGGCAATCGGCAGAACTTTCGAGGAGGCTTTGCAGAAGGCTTTGAGATCGCTTGAAATCGGTCGATACGGGCTTGGATGCGATGGCAAGGACAAAAACCCGACGAGAGAGGAGATCATTCAGAAGCTCAGAACGCCCAACGCCGATAGGGTTCTATACATAAGATATGCGTTAAAGGCTGGATTCAGCGTTGACGAGATCTACGAGCTTACTAAGATCGACAGGTGGTTCATAAGCAAGATAAGGAACATAGTCGAGATGGAAGAGGAACTCAAGGCTTGGGCTAAGAAGACGAACTACGACATCTGGAAGGTGCCGGATGAGGTTATAAGGAAGGCTAAGCGACTCGGCTTTTCTGATTATCAGCTCGCTTACATATTCAAGACGAAGGAAAGGGAAGTTAGGAAGAGAAGGAAGAGTGCCGGCATAATAGCCGTTTACAAGATGGTCGACACCTGCGCGGCTGAATTCGAGGCTAAGACTCCATACTACTATTCGACCTACGAACAAGAGAACGATGCCAAGCCGACGAAGAGAAAGAAGGTTATGATACTGGGAAGCGGTCCGAACAGAATAGGGCAGGGAATAGAATTCGATTACTGTTGTTGTCATGCAGTTTTCAGCCTGAAGGAAGAAGGTTACGAAACTATAATGGTAAACTGCAATCCTGAAACGGTTTCGACCGATTACGACACTTCGGACAGGCTGTATTTCGAACCGATAACGCATGAGGATGTTATGAACATCTACGAGAACGAGAAGCCGGAAGGAGTGATAGTCCAGTTCGGAGGTCAGACACCTCTGAATATCGCGAGGGATCTTGAGGAATCTGGAGCTAAGATACTCGGAACGAGCGTCGATTCGATCGACTTTGCGGAGGATAGGGAGAGGTTCTCGAAACTGCTTGAGGAGTTGGGAATTCCCCAGCCGGAGCACGGTATTGCTTACAGCGTCGAAGAAGCTAAGGAAATTGCGAGGAAAATCGGTTATCCAGTTCTCGTTCGACCGAGCTACGTTTTGGGCGGTAGGGCTATGGAGATAGTTTACGATGAGGAAACCCTCGTTAAATACATCGAGGAGGCTATAGAGGTTAGCCCAGACAAGCCCATTTTAATAGATAAGTTCCTCGAAGATGCCATAGAAGCTGAGGTCGATGCCCTTTGCGATGGGGAGGAGGTGGTTATAGGCGGGATCTTGGAGCACATAGAAGAGGCTGGGGTTCACAGCGGAGATTCAGCCTGCGTATTGCCGCCGATTTCCTTGCCCAAGGAAATTATAGATACGATAATCGACTATACGAGAAAGATCGCCTTGGCTTTGAAGGTGGTCGGACTTATAAACATCCAGTTTGCGATAAAGGACGGCGTTGTTTACGTGCTCGAAGCTAATCCGAGGGCGAGTAGAACCGTCCCATTCATAAGCAAAGCGACGGGCTTGCCTTTGGCTAAGATTGCGGCTAAGCTGATGATGGGCAAGAAGCTCAGAGAGTTGGGAGTTAAGGAGAGATTGAATTTAAAGCACGTTGCTGTTAAGGAAGCCGTCTTCCCGTTCGTAAAGCTACCCGGCGTCGATCCCGTTCTCGGCCCGGAAATGAAATCAACCGGAGAGGTTATGGGAATCGATTACGACTTCGGTCTCGCTTATTATAAAGCCGAATTGGCGGCCGGAATGAAACTGCCGACGGAAGGAACGGTTTTCATAAGCGTCAAGGATAAGGACAAGAACGAAAAGCTTGTGGAGGTTGCCAAAAAGCTGAAGGAGTTGGGATTCAGAATCGTCGCAACCGAGGGAACTGCGAGATTTCTGAGAGAGAACGGGATCGATGTTGAAGTTATACCGAAGATAAGCGAAGGTAGACCGAACGTGATAGATGAGATAATAAACAGGAGGATAGATCTGATAATAAACACGCCAAAAGGTAAGAGGGAGAGATCCGAAGGTTACCTGATAAGGAGAACCGCCGTAGACTTCGGAGTTCCGTATATCACGACGATCGCCGGAGCTATTGCGGCTGTTAGGGGCATAGAAGCTGTCAAGAAGGCCAAGATGACTATAAAGTCGATTCAGGAGTATCATAAGGAAGTTGAGGAGTCATTAAAGACAGAATAGGCAACACTTAAAAATGCGGGGTTCGAATATGATAAAGAAGGTCGACGAAATAGCGAGGCTCGACTGCTTTAGGGATTTCCGCTCCGGGAAGCCGGAAGCTATCTTCGCGCAATCGAAGAGTTCTGAGGATTTGATTAAGATAGTTAAGGCCTATCTTGAATGTCGCGATTCGGTTTTGGTTACAAGGCTGAGCGATGAGCAGATGGAGGCTTTAAGACGAAATTTCGGCGAAAAACTGCTGATAAACGAGAGGGGAAGGATTGCCGTTGTAGGCGAGAAGGCTCGGCTTTTGAAGGAAGGAAAAATCGAGACTATTGGCAAGGTTGCAATATTTACCGCCGGAACTTCTGATATAGCCGTTGCGGAGGAAGCATCAATCACTGCCGAGTTTTTGGGACTTAAGGTTCTGAAGTTCTACGACGTCGGAATCGCGTGTATCTACAGACTCGTAGAACCTTTAAAGAAAGTTATGGAAGAGGGAGTCGATGCGATAATAGCGATAGCAGGAATGGAAGGTGCCCTGCCATCCGTTTTAGCCGGGCTTGTAGATGTTCCGATAATAGCCGTTCCCACCTCTGTAGGCTACGGAGTAAATTTAAACGGCTTAACGCCCCTCTTCAGCATGCTCCTCAGCTGTCCTTCTGGAGTGGCTGTGGTTAACATAGACAACGGATTCGGAGCCGCAGTTTTCGCCTATTTAATAGCCAGACGAAAGCTTTGAAAAATCTTCGTATCCTCTAACGATTATGAAAACTTCGCGCATCAGCGGATTTTACAAGCTTACACCGGAAGAAAGGCTTAAGAAGGTTGCGGAATTCGCAAATTTGAGCGATGATGAGGTTGAACTCATAAAGAAGACGGCTAAGATCCCTTTGGAAGTCGCAGATGGAATGATCGAAAACGTCATCGGAACCTTCGAGCTTCCTTTAGGCATAGCCACGAACTTTCTGATCGACGGTAGGGACTACCTAATTCCGATGGTGATCGAAGAGCCGAGTGTGGTAGCCGCTGCAAGCAACGGAGCGAGAATAGCGAGGGTTAAGGGCGGATTTACAACGCATTACACAGGCTCGATAATGATCGGACAGATACAGGTGATAACGGAAAACCCACATTCGGCGAAGTTCGAGGTTTTGAGGCATAAGGACGAGATCATAGCGAAGGCTAACGAGATAGAGTCGAGCATAATAAGATTGGGTGGGGGATGCAAGGATCTGAACGTTCGGATAGTTGAGGGAAGAAAGCCTATGCTGATAGTAGATCTTCTTATCGATGTGAAGGATGCGATGGGTGCGAACTTCGTGAATTCCGTCTGCGAGCACGTGGCACCTTTAATAGCTAAGATCACCGGAGGAAGGGTTTTGCTTCGAATTCTGTCAAATCTTTGCATTTACAGACTCGCAATGGCTAAGGCTATCTTCGATAAGAAAGCCGTTGGGGGGGAGGAGGTCGTTGATGCTATAATCGATGCCTACGAGTTCGCGAAGGCGGATATATTCAGATGCGCCACGCATAACAAGGGGATTATGAACGGCGTTTGTGCGGTGCTGATAGCTACCGGCAACGACTTCAGGGCTGTTGAAGCTGGAGCCCATGCCTATTCGGCGATGAGGGGATACAAACCTCTAACGCATTACGAGATAAACGAAGATGGCGATCTGGTCGGCTACATCGAGCTTCCGGTATCTGTCGGAACGGTTGGAGGAAGCATCAAGGCGAATCCCCTTGCGAGGATATGCCTGAAGATATTGGGCGTTAAAACTGCTGAAGAGCTCGCGAGAGTGATAGCGGCTGTGGGCTTGGCTCAGAACTTTGCGGCATTGAGAGCCTTGGCTACCGAAGGCATACAGAGGGGGCATATGGAGTTGCACGCCAGAAGCCTTGCACTGTCCGTTGGAGCTAAGGGGGATGAGGTGGATAAAGTTGTTGAGATCATGATCAAAGAGGGAAAGATCAGTATGAGTCGAGCTAAGGAGATACTGGAAGAGCTCAGGGCAAAGACTTAAATTTTTGTTTAAGTATTCGATTTAGCAGACTCCGCATCGCGAAACCTCTGTCGGGAGGTGGAAGTTATGAAGCTGAGCTCCGGATACATAATAGTCGGAGCTTATGCGGATAAGATAAGGAGAACTCTCTTCGCTCAGCTTAGAGATAAGATAAAGAGCAAGGAAATCGATTCGAAGACTGTAGCGAAAGCCGCGGCGGATCTTAACAAGTTGCTTTACGAGATCCTCGTAAACAAGCTTAAGCTCGATAAGGGTGACGTAGTTAGAATAATGATCGAATACGAAGTTTCCGACGGGGAAATACAATGGAATTTGGATAGTTTGAAGATAGAGGTCTTCAAGAGGGTTCCCGAGGAAGATGTCAAACCGATCATCGAAGATGCAATAGGCAGAATGGAGGAGCTTGAAGAGGTTGAAGAGGCGAAGTTCGAGGTCGAGAAGGCTGGAGAGACGGATTTGGGCGACATAGTTTACTTCGTTAAGGTCGATGGCGAATTTGCAGGAGCTTTGGTTGTTACACCGCTAAACGGTGAGGCGATAGTGAGAGGGGCTATAGTCAAGCCCAATCCGGTAGTTATAGAAAAGACGAGAATTGAGATCGAGGAAGATCTTGAAGAGACGCTAATCAGGCTCGTTGAGCAGAGAGGGAAGGAGGTTGATGAGGAAACCGCCGAAAGGATAGTGGATGAAATTAAGGAGATGCTCGAATAACTATTTTTTCAACGGAAAGTAAACGATTTCGATTCCGGCTTCCTTAAGCAACTCCAAGCCCCTCTTGTCCGCATATTCCTTTCCGTAAACGACCCGCTTTATTCCGGCGTTTATGATCATCTTCGCACAAGTTATGCAGGGGCAGTGGGTAGTATACATCGTAGCCCCTTCTATGCTTATTCCGAACTTCGCAGCCTGAATTATCGCATTCTGCTCCGCATGCAATCCCCTACAGAGCTCTATCCTTTCACCGCTCGGAACTCCCAACTGCTCCCTTAAGCAGCCGATGTCCAAGCAGTGATCCATGCCGGCTGGAGCTCCGTTGTAGCCAGTTGCTAAAATTCTCTTGTCCTTCACGATAATCGCTCCGACCTTCTGCCTTATGCATGTTGAACGCTTCGCAACTATGTGCGCCAATTCCATAAAGTATTCATCCCAGCTCGGGCGAGACACGTCTTAGGACTCTGCAACGATTAATAACGTTACCGCAAATCTTATAATACCTCACCAGCTATACTATAGCGAGGGCTCGTGGTCTAGGGGTTATGACGTCGCCCTGACGAGGCGAAGGTCCCCGGTTCGAATCCGGGCGAGCCCACTTCAAATTCTTCTCATATACCGCTACGAGTTCAATAATTTTGGGTTCTAAGAGATCAGCAATAGAACAGCCCTGAGATCGAGCGATTTCCTTCAAACGCTGTAATAGATGCTTATCGATTCTTAACGTGAAATCCACCCTACCGGAAGGTCGCCTACCCACGTTAATTCTCCCACGAGAATAAAAATTAAGTTCTTCCATTCAGCAACACCTCTCTTAGCCAAGACTTAAACTCAAGTTCATTAAGAAGTTCCGTGTTATCAATGTTCACGATGGTGTAAGTATCCCGGACATCACCGTTACCGCATCTCTTTACCCTGTAACGCCTATGGGGATCAATCTTCGTAACCCTGAACCATTTCCCTCTGTATGCTCCGATTTCCACTATGTAGTAAAGAGGAACTCCCGATTTCCTTGATAAATCCTGCAACGTTATGAACTGGAAGGCATTAACGGGTATCGCCCTCTCAAAATCCTCGTTCCTCCACTTGTATTCAATCAGAGCCTTCAACTCACCGTTTACAACTACAACCTTATCTAAGTCCGTTATTCCAAATTTGCAACCGTTGAAAACCTTCTTGCAAACAGTAGAAAACCAAAGATTTCTCTTTTCTTCCTCTAAAATGTGTATAACATGTCTCATAGCTTTAGCGGTCAGTTTATCCTCACTTTTCCTAAGCAAACTGTAAAGTCTGTCCAATAATTTGTCAATAATAAAAGAAATATAATCATGGTATTTTAAAAGATCAAGCCTTCTCATTTCGAATCCTCCTTATCCAGACAATCGAACATTCATCGCAGAACTCGTAGATCACATCCCCAAGCTGAATCACGGTTTTCTCGTGATTACAGTCAGGTTTTCCTGCCTTTACTTTGTATTCCGGGTTAATAATCAGCTTAGCCATCAGAATCGACCCTCCTTGAGCCACTTTGGTTCATCCCTGAATAGGAAGCAGTATTTTTCATCCCAACATGGACAGTCGTCTGGATAACACCTTGTTACAGCACAGAGATTGAATATTATTGTTGATTCCGGTATGTGAGCGGTTTTCTCAAGGAATTCTGCTTTCCTCCCTAAGAAGTCCCAATCAATCATCAGAATCGACCTCCCGGAAAAAATTTAAGAAATATAGCTTATTTTTCTAATTCTTTCTGGATTTCCTTGCGAAATTCGGCTATTGCATCCAGAATAGCCTCTATTTTCTGCTTACCGAGTCCTGTCTTCTCCTTTAAGTAAAGAACAAGCATTTGCCTCATGAAGCCTTTAGTTGGTATTTGCTCTAACGCTTTTGCCATTTTTTCCATCTCCTCTACAATCTTCTCTCCAACTGTTTTTTCCTCCATATACACACCTCCCAAAAAATTAAGAAATAACAGGAATTCCAACCTTTCTCAGAATATCCTTGGTATCCTCGCCCTTTCTGCCGTTCCCATGTCCGTTGCAATTGTTGTAAACGGCAATGTATTGCTTGAGATATGCGTAATCTTCCAGAGCTTCCTCTATTTGCTTAAACAACCTCTCTGCAACCTTCTTAAGCTCATCAAAAGTAGTTCCGCTTATGTAGAATCGTC
>JALVJV010000017.1 GCA_027028145.1 Archaeoglobaceae archaeon
GGATTTTTATATATTTAAGCAATATTATTATATTTTTATAATGATTTTTTATATTTATAACGACAGTCCCCCATACTGAATTTAAAATACAATTTATTTATACTTTACTATTAATCTTATAATAATAATCAGTTCATTATAAATATTTTATTAAATTCATTATATTTTTAAACTTCTAACTTTTTCGAGAAGATTTACCAAGTTCGTAATTACTTCTACGTATTCTTTTATCGTGGTAATTTTCTCTTCGGACGAGATCTCCACGAGTCTCTTCACCGTTATCTGTATTGCTTGCTTTAAGGTAGCCTCTATGTCCGTTTCTGATTTTACTTCTGAAACTTTTGGTTCTTCTGGAGTTTTGTCTTCTCCTTTTTCAACTTCGTCATCTTTAAGCTTAACTACCGCATTTTTGCCCTCACCTATTATTTCAGCTTCCTTTTTGCAGATCGGACATATCACTTTATCTTCGTATCTAAACAGGGGCATGTTACACTGGGGACAATGGTAGGCTAACATCTTCGCACCCTTGAATAGGAGTTCCACGGCTTCCGAAATTTTTTTATCCTCCACGTTATTATGATCAATGATACGGTATTAAAACATTGCAGTTCTGCGGGGTGATGTGCATGGCTGAAAAGGTGCCAGATAGTATTTTAGAAGCTTTAGATAGGATCATTCAAGACGATACAGTGCCAAGAAATATAAGGAGGGCTGCAAGTGAAATCAAAGAGAGTCTACTGCACGGGAAAGACAGCTTAGCCGTAAGAGCCGCAACGGCGATTTCCATTCTTGAAGAACTATCTTCAGATCCGAACTTGCCGATGCACGTCAGAACTCTCATTTGGAACGTATCCAGTCAGCTTGAGAGAATCGCGGTTGAGGAGTGATGTTTTGCGAACTTTATATTATTTTTACATTCCAATCGCCGATGTGAAACCTCCAATGGAAATTAACAATCAACTATTTTTATAAATCGTAATTGTAAATAATTCTGTCGGATTTCATACTTGACTGAAGTTACGAATGCCGTAAATTATTCATTGAACGATTTATTTTGTTTTCTTTTGAATTTCGCCGTATTTGATCTAAATTTACCAATTCGCATCTGACGTTGTATACCCTCATCGGAGTTCCACAGGAAACAAAGGGGGGAGGGGGTATATAAATACGACTCATCGTGACTTCTTCTACCGAGGTGCCACTAAAGTGTAGCAAAAGTTTTAATCGATCCTACCTAAGATTAAGCATATGCCGTTAATAATTCCAGCTACTCAGGGTGTTCTTGCGATTAAGGTTTCCCGTCTTACGGGTTTTCCCTTGGGCTACGCACAGCTTGAGAAGTTGCCCGATGGTGAGAAATACGTTAGGATTTCTACGGATGTTGAGGGGGAGGATGTGATCCTCGTAAATTCCTTCGCCCACAATCCGGATGAGATGCTGATTGAGACGATATTTCTCATAGAAACTCTGAAGGATTACAACGCGAAATCCGTCACCGGCGTTTTCCCGTATTTCCCCTATTCGAGACAGGATAGGAGGTTCATAAAAGGTGAAGCCTTTTCCTTAAAAATCGTTGCTGATCTGCTGAGAAATGCGGGATTGGATGGGATGATAGTCGTCGACTTTCACCTCCACAGGTTGAGGAATCTGACATCGTTCTTCGGATTCGAAGTTAAAAATCTGACGGCAATGCACAAGCTCGCCGAATTCGCTAATGAAAACTTCGATATGGATGACCCGATCGTGGTTGCTCCGGATGAAGAAGCCGTTCAGTGGGCGAAACTCGTTGCCGATGATTTGAGCTTGAATTATGTTGCACTGCAGAAGATAAGGATCGATGCCGAAAACGTTATCATAGATTCCGCTCCAAAGGAAGTGGAGGGCAGGGATGTTTTGATAGTGGACGATATGATTTCAACAGGCGGAACCGTGATTCAGGCAATTAAGGCTTTGAAGAGGGTCGGATGCGGAAAGGTCTTCGTAGCCTGCACGCACGCGATACTTGCGAAGGATGCTTTAAGGAGGTTGCTCGAATGCGGGGTTGAAGGGTTGGTTGCCACAGATACGGTTTTAAGTCCGATAAGCCACGTAAGCGTTGCTGATATCATTTCCGAATGCCTTCTGAAGATGTTCGGTTAGCAAACTATTTAGCATCAACGTGCAAATGAAATCGTGTGAAGATTGCCGTCACCGGCAGACCGGGAATAGGAAAGACTACACTCTGCCTGAAGGTTTACGATGCACTTAAGGATAACCTTGAGATTGAGGGTTTCGTAACGAGGGAAGTTAGGGAGAGGGGAGTTAGAATAGGCTTCAAGCTTATCGATTTGAAGAGCGGGGAGGAAGCTTGGCTCGCCAAGGTTGGATATAGAAGTCCGTTTAAAGTCGGGAAGTATGGCGTAATTCTTGAATCCATAGACAGATTTGCCGAGAGGATAGAGGGTTACGCCAATGCGGATCTCATCATCTTGGACGAGATAGGGCCTATGGAACTCAAAAGTCGGAAGTTCGTTGAAGCCGTCGAAGGTATATTGGATCGGGATAATCTCCTCTTCACGATCCATCTGAAGTCTCAGCATCCCCTTCTAAAGAGAATACGCTCAGAATTCGAAGTTATAACGCTGAGCGAAGAGAACAGGAATGCTGTTGCTGAGGAAATCGTAAGGAGGTTCGCGCATGATGGTTGAGGAGGGAAAGGCTAAGATAAAGCTCAGCAGAGATGTCTTCTACAATCCCCGAATGACCTTTTGCAGACATTTGGACGTCTTGGCTTACAAGGTTATATCCGATATGGAGGACAGGGAAGTAAGATCTCTCGACGCGTTGGCGGCTACTGGCGTAAGGGGGATAAGGGCTCGCTTGGAAGCCGGGTTTTTACCAACTTTCAACGACAGAAATCCTAAGGCTGCCGAGCTTATAAGGGAGAACCTAAAGCTTAACGGAATTGATGCTGAGGTATTCAACAGGGATGCCGTTGCCCTTATGAGGGAAAACAGATACACGCACATCGATTTAGATCCCTTCGGTTCTCCGGCGGAGTTCATCGATACCGCATGCCTTTCGGCTTTAAAGTATCTAAGCGTAACAGCAACCGATACAGCCGCTCTGTGCGGTTCAGCTCCGGTGGCTGGCTTGAGGAAATATGCAATCTATGCGGAAAAGACGGAGTTCTATCCCGAGTTGGGACTTAGAACGTTGATAGGAAAGATAGTTAGGGAAGCGACGAAATACGATAAGGCGATCGATGTCCTCGTTTCTTGGGCTAAGGAGCACTATTACAGGGTTCACATAAGGCTTAGGAGATCTGTGGCATTGGCCGGAAAGATATACGAGAACGTGGGATACCTTTTCTACTGCTTCAACTGCGGGAACAGAGAATGGGTTCCGATGGACGGCTCATCTTTCGAGAGATGCAGGTGCGGAGGCAGATTTAAGATGATCGGTCCGCTATGGCTCGGGAAATTGCATGACAAGGAGTTCGTCAGATCGATGATTAGCAAGGTTGGGGAGATGAATGTAGGAGATGATACGAAAGACAAGCTGAAAAAGTTTCTGCAGTCGATACACGATGAGATAGACGTTCCTTTCGCTTATACAACTCATCACATCGCGAGGATGCTTAAAACATCTCCGCCTCAGGTTGCCAAAATAATCGAAGAACTGAGGAGGATGGGGTATAGGGCTTCGAGGGTTCACTATTCCGGATTCGGATTTAAAACCGATGCGAGCGTAGATGAAGTAAAAAAGATCGTTTTAGCTCTTAACACCCAAGATTGACTTCGGCTTTCTGGGAATTCTCCTTCTCTTCTTTCCATCTGAGGTGTATTTCTGATTTGGACCGGGTTTCTTGTAGTTCTGCCACTTCGTTGGAACGAGTCTATATCCACCTCTTCTGTTCTTGATCTTGACCCATGTTACGCTACCTGTCTTACCCATGTCTTTTGCTTTCGACAGCCAACTTAAAAATGTTGTGGTGCGCAAGCGATATCGATGCTTCCCCCTCTTTCCTTCGGTCTCTCGACTCCGTAAGATGGCACACCAAACAGTAGTTCCAATTGCAGATACTGTCGTGACGAGTTGAAGCTCAGCGACGTTCTGTAAATTTCCACCAAATGCTCTCAAACCCTTCCGAACTTCTCAACGTATCTGCAGAATGCACAGATATCCGAGCTTGAAGTTTCACCGCAAATCCTGCACTTCTTAAGCTCCCATTCCTTCTCAACCTTCACACTCTTTGCGAGCTTGATCAACCCCCTAACGAAGTTCTGCTTGAATCCCGGCTTTTTAGCTTCTATATCGTATATTATCTCCTTCCAGACATCCCTCGGAGCGTGCGGACATTCGTCCGTGACGAACGGGATGTTCAGCGAGAGGACGAACAGCATGTTTTCCTTCTCACTTCTTTCAAAAAGGGGTCTCGCCCTTGCGATCAATCCGTCGGAACTTTCCGATCTCGGAATTAGTTTCGGAATCCACTCAATTCCACTGCTTAGAACGTTCTTAAAGAAGAAAAGAATCAAATCTTCAGCCGTGTGTCCGGTAGAAATAACGTCAAATCCGTTTAACCTTGCGAATCTGTTCATAAGATACCTCTTAGCCGTTCCGCAGACCGAGCAAACCTTCTTAACATCGACGTCATCGATCGTAAAACCGTGCTCCGATAGTTCAACTACATGAATTGGAACATCTAATTCCTCTGCAAGCTCCTCAGCAATCCTTTTCGATTTAACCGAATACCCCTTTATCCCCAAATCGATGTGGAGGATCTCGATGTTGTAGCCGAGTTTTTTTAAAGCGAAAGCCATCGCAGAACTGTCCTTTCCACCCGAAACGCAGGCTAAGATCCTTTCATCCTTCCTCAATATCCCGTATTTTTTTATGCTCCTACTAACCAAATTTAAATAGAATTCGGGATAGCAGTTCTTGCACAAGGCAATCCTGTATGGCTTCAGGTATGCTATGGCTTTTTCCTTGCACTTTGAACATTTCATCGTCTCAACTTCCCATTCTTTGCTGTTAAGAGTTTTGCAAAAAGTTTAATAACAAACGTTCGTTGCTCAATTTGATGCTACCGCCGAAGCAGAACTTCTCAGAGTGGTTCCATGAGATCATTCAGCAGGCTGAGATAATGGATATAAGGTATCCCGTCAAGGGGTTATACGTCTGGTGTCCGTTCGGCTTTAAGATTCGTCAGCTGGTTTATTCGAAGCTAAGAGAGCTCTTGGATAGGGATCACGATGAGGTGTATTTCCCCGCTTTGATTCCCGAAACGGAATTGGGTAAGGAAGGTGAACACATAAAGGGTTTCGAGGACGAGGTTTTCTGGGTCACCCACGGCGGTTTGGAGCCGTTAGATGTTAAACTGGCTTTAAGACCTACGAGCGAAACTGCGATGTATCCCATTTTCAAGCTTTGGATCAGAAGTCATGCTGATCTCCCGCTCAAGGTCTATCAGATCGTGAACACGTTTAGATACGAAACGAAGCACACAAGACCCCTCATAAGGCTTAGGGAGATAACATCGTTCAAGGAAGCCCACACCGCTCATCGCAACTATGAGGAGGCTGAGGAACAGGTTAGGGAGGCGGTTAAACTTTACAAGGAATTTTACGATTTCTTAGCCGTTCCGTATCTCATCTTCAGACGTCCCGACTGGGACAAGTTCCCCGGAGCGGATTACACGATCGCTTTCGATACGATAATGCCCGACGGAAGAACTTTGCAGATCGGAACGGTTCATCATTTGGCGGACAACTTCGCAAAGACTTTCGACATCAAATACGAAACTCCTGACGGCGATCACGCTTACGTCCATCAGACGTGCTACGGGATATCTGAAAGGTGTATAGCATCGCTTATCAGCATTCACGGCGACGATTTAGGCTTGATTTTGCCGTTCGAAGTAGCTCCGATTCAAATCGTGGTAATCCCAATTCTTTACAAGGGTAAGGAAGCTCAAGTTGAGGAGCTTTCGAGAAGGCTCTTCGAGAAGTTGAAAGGTTATGGTTACAGGGTGTTGCTCGATGCCAGCGATGAGAGACCGGGAGCCAAGTATTACAAGTGGGAGCTCAAAGGGGTTCCGATAAGATTCGAGATCGGGCCGAAGGAGGCTGAAAAGGGTGATGTGGTGGTATCTTTCAGGGATGAGAAGAAGAAGTTCAGCATCAGCTTCGATGAGGTGACGAAGGAGAGAATCGAAAGGTGGGCTGAGGAGTTAAAGCAGAGGCTCAGGAATAGGGCTATCGAGATGGCTAAATCGAAGATCGGATTCTTCGAAAACTTGGACGATTTGGCGAATTGGATCGAGCGGAGGGGCGTCGGGCTTATATACCTATGCGGTTCTACGGAATGCGGTGAGGTTGTTGAGGAAAAAGCGAAGGGATCCGTTTTGGGAAGGTTCGAGGAGATTCCGGACTGGCTCGAAGGTTTCGAATACAAGGGGAGATGCATAGTCTGCGGGGGAGAAGGTTATCTGACCGGCGTGGCTAAGACGTATTAAGTTACTATTTCGCTCAATCTTCCCGTTTTCATAGCCTTCTTTATCTCCATCATGCTCAAGTCGAGGGGATCTTCAATTCTGACACCGTGCTTCAGCGTCAGATTCCTCATCTCCGGAGATGTTGGCCCTATGCATGGATCTCCCGGAACCCTCATAGAAATGTCGAAGACTACGAACTCAAGCTTCGTATCGTCTTCCGGCGAATAGGCAACTGCTCCCTGCAAGCCGAAGAGCCCTATCATGCCCGGCGGATATTCTTCCTCGCAAACCCTCAGGAATTTCTCTGCAGTATCGTAAACCATATCCTGCTTGCTCTCCCTCATTGTTACACCGAAGTGCCCTATTTCCTCGTTCTTAACCGGAACGTCTATCTTAAGCTGATCCTTCGCCGGCAGATTCAGAAATCCCTGCAGATTCACCTGCCTTCTGTCGCTGAAGCCTACGAAGTCGAAGTCTCCAAAGATGTCCTTCAAAGCGTAGCTGTGGAAGTTGGCGTTGAATCTCGCTCCTAAAACGTATTCCTCGATCCTCGCCTTCTTCAAACCTTCCTCATTAATCACACCGGCTTTTATAAGCTCTTCAGCCTGCCTGTAATAATCCTCGGGCGATTTTGCGTAGAAGAAAGCCCTTTCAAGCGGATTCTTGGCCTGCTGAACCTTAACAACAACGAGCCTGTCTATTTCTTCCGGACTCTTGAACTCCTTGGGAATCCTTATTCCGGCCTTTTTAAGCAGGTAATACTGCCCCCTCTCGAAATTCCTCTCTTCAGCCCTCAGCAGATATCTGTTGCCGTATATCGGAACTTCGAACTCCTTTTCGATCCCGTCGTATCCTACGTATACTGCAAAACTTCGATTTGGAATGAAGATCGTGTTTAGCTCCCTCAGTCTCTCCTGAATCTCCTCGTTAAGCATATCCTTAAATCGATCGACGACTATGAATTCATCGTAAAGGTGGCGGTTGTATTTCGTGTATAGCTTATCCCTCCCCTTCTGAACAATTATGACCGTTTTGAATCCCCAAGCCTTCGCGGACATTCCGATCTCCTTTGCGGAATGCGATCCGAATATTCCGATCGTTACGTCTTTGTAGTCTTCTACAAGCTTCCTAACCCTTTCGGTCATCTTTTCCATGATTCAAGTTGGTTGGGATTTGATAATATTTATGGTGAAACCCGTGTGGGTTCACAACGAAATATCGCTACCCCAAGAATTTCCTAATATACGCCGCCCTGACTATCTTCTCCTCATCCAGCTTGTCAAGACTTCGAATGATCTCATCCGTGACGGCTTTGTGCTCTTCGTTTACCTCAAATTCGAATTTATCTACAGCCAAACGCTTTGCGACTTCGTTCGGAATTATCTTAAGGACGTTCGGATTGAAGAACTGCAAAGCGTCGATTAAGTCTTCACCGCAGATTTCCATAACGAAGTCCAATTCAGACTCATTTAAACAGCTAAGTCCCAATATCTCCGGCGGTAAGCCGATTGAATACAGGGCACAGCAGAAGGGAATAGCCCTCGGCAAAGTTGAGCCGTTTAAACTCCTTGAGTAACCGAACAAACCTATATGGAGTCTTCTTTCCCTTCTCTTCGGAACGTAATTCGCTATGCGATTTATTAAGCCGACGAGAACGGATATGAGCTTTCTGTATTCGTTCGAAGTCTTTCCGATTATGTTCAAAGCTCGATCAACCTCTATGCCCTCACCCTTCCTTCTCTTGCTTTTATTTATCTTCTCGATCCCGTTAACCACTTCCCTTTCCGGATGATCGTATTTGAAAGCGGATTGAATCGTGAACGTCTGGACGTTCCTCCACTCGTCCAAAATCCTATCTACCGTGCTGGGTCTCAGGTTACCTCTGAAGGGCGAACTACCAAAACCGACGATAGGATAAATCGGAATGGATAGCTTCTCTTCCAAATCTTCAAGCTTCATGAGCGCTATTTTTAATGCGAGGGTTGATGCAACCGTTCCGTAATTCAAAGCCAAATCGGACTTAGCTAAAAATACCCTCTGATATTCGACGAACTTGTCGCTCAAATACCTCTCAACTATCTTGTCGCAGTTCAGAATGTAGGGTAGGTCTTCTATAAGCGGAATGACGTTTATCTCATGGGGTTTGAATTCTCCTATCCATTCCGCAATTGTTATATCGCCGTAGAAGAAAGATTTGTTCTGCTTTCCGACGACGAAGTTCTTGTAGTAGTAAAAAACCCTGTTAAGTTCGATGTGCGAAGTGACCATCGGCAGTATAACTTCGAATATCGGTGCTACGTCTTCACCGTAAAACAACTTAGATGCGTCGAAGCTTCGGGGAATGCTTTCGAGAGTTTCGAGCAAAACCTTGGCTTCAGCCTTCTCCCAGCTGGGGTTCGGAACTCTGAGGGTAAGCCTGACATCCTTGCCCAAAATGACGTCTCTGAAGAAGTGCTCATACCTCGAAAGGAGCTTCTTAACTACGAAGTTATCTACCTCCTTTCCCTCGTAATCCCACATCTGCTCTTGGCAACCCAAGTGAGAGAAAACGTAAAAAGCCTCTTTAACTTCGTCATCTCCTTTAATAACCGGAGATTCCGCGAAGAATGGAGTTATGACGTTATCCGGATGCTGAGTGCTCATGGTTCGCGGAACCATCCTGTTCGGTTTATCCGAAATGGAATAAAAATGTTTCCTAATTTACTGATTACGGTTGACATTGTCGATAGTTATTAATGGTCATTTGCGGTTTATTTTGCGGTGGAGTATGTTAGGTTCGGTTATATTCTGATTGGATAGATCTGAGTTAGTCGGAGATCTTAAGATTTCCGAGTTTTATAGATTAAACTTGTAATTTAGGTTTAGTTATTTTGGTTATTGGAGGTATGAGATAATTATTCTGAAGTTTATTCTCGACGAAATTGATTAGATTTTCGATTATGTGAACGATATTAGAT
>JALVJV010000018.1 GCA_027028145.1 Archaeoglobaceae archaeon
CGATCTCTATTTCTCCCTTCTTTGCTTTCTCTCTGCAGGCTTCGCACATCTCAAGCTCGTTGTTCGGGTTGCAGTTGAACGGACAACCCTTCACCACCTCTATCTCCGGCAGGACATCAGCTAATGCCCTAACCATAGTCGATTTACCCGTTCCCTTATCACCGCTGAGCAAAACACCACCTATCGCAGGATTCACAGCGTTACATAGCAAAGCCAATTTGGCTTTCTCTTGCCCCACTATTGCAGTGAACGGGTAAATTGGTCGTTCGGACATGACTTCACCTCTTCTCTAAGCATCATTCTCTGCATTTACGGGTTTCCATTTGCCAAACATCAATTTAATTAATAAATACACTCCATGATAGCCTCGGCCCTTCTTGCGTTGTCCGGATATCAACTCATATTCATCGGGCTGTTCTCAGCGATTTACGCGAGATCGATGGGGATGGTCGAATACGATAGGATAACGAAGCTCATTGCGAGGTTCATGAATTTGGATAGGGGCCTTCTGCTCGGAATATTCCTGACATCTTTGGGCTTCTTCTACATACTACTGCTTATAAGACATTGGATAGACAGCGGATTCAGGAGTTTGCCTATGCTGAATCAGGACATATTCGGTTTCACGGTATTCATCTTGGGGTTGCAGACCATCTTCTTCTCCTTCTTCCTTAGCTTGGCTCTGGAATCCCAGAATAAAATGGCGGCAACTACTGCTGTGAAGTGAACGAACACCCCGATTTAATCGTTTCAATTTTCCTCCTTCTTCTCGAAACCCTCACCTCACCCGTATTCTTCGAAACTAACTCGTATAGAACAGCCAAATCCTTACCCTCAGCTGGTCTCAACAATCTACCCAACCGCTGAATGAACTCCCTCGATGAGCCCGTTCCACTTACTATTATTCCGACATTGGCATCCGGCACGTCTATTCCTTCATCAAGCACTTGACTACTCACGATAGCCTTGAACTTACCCTTCTTAAACCCGTCAAGTATCATACGCCTTTCGTCCTTGTTGGTTTTATGTGTAATGGCCGGAATGAGGAATATCCTCGAAATCGTGTAAACCAAGTCGTTGTAACGTGTGAATATTATTATCTTGTCACCTCTGTGAATTTCAAGCAGATTTTTCAAAATCTTGATCTTGTTCTTAGAGTTGAAAGCTATTTTTCTGGCATCTTCCCAAGACTTTAGAGCTTCATACGCTTCGGCATCCAAACCCGTCATCATAACGAGCTTTCTGAAATCCTCAACGTCCTTCAGCTTGATACCCTTCGACACGATGTATTCCCTAAACTTCTTAGCCTTCGTATCGTATTCTTCCTTTTCCTCTTCCGTAAGCGGAACGGAGATCCTCTTGACAACGTAATTTGCGAGGTGCTTTCCCGCCAAATCCTTGGGTTTGAGTTCGTAGACGATTCCACCTATTAAACTCGGCAACATTACGTGCAAGCCGTCTTCTCTTTCGTAAACTGCTGTTAAACCCAAGCGATAAGGGGCTACACTCATCTCGGCTATGTGTCTGTAGCTTTCGGCTGGTAAGTGATGACATTCGTCAAATACCAGCAGTAGAAACCTATCACCCAAAACTTCGGCGTTGATGTAGGCTGAGTCGTATGTAGTTACGGTTATGGGCTTTAGCTCTTTTCTCCTGCCGGAAAACTCTCCGACGTAATCTTTACCAAATATCGACAGCTTCTCCTTCCACTGATCCAATAGGGCTAAAGTTGGAACTACAACCAATGTCGAAACGCTCAAAGACCTTATTATCTCTAAAGCTACGTAAGTTTTACCGGCACCAGTCGGTAATACTACCACACCTCTCTTATCAGCCATCCACCTTTCAACGGCTTGAGCTTGGTAATCCCTTAGGGAGATCTCCACATCACCGAAGTAGGGGCAGGGGATGACGTTATCCAAGACATGATCTTCGAATTCTATACCGGAATTTCTAAGATATTCGACTATATCCCTGTATTTGTAGGCTAAAGCACGATAACACCTCGACCTGTCGTCCCACTTAGCCTGAGGAACGTGCACGTTTCCGTCTATCCTTACAGTTCCCCTCTCGTATTTCAACTCGACGAACATGTCTTTTCTTTACGATTCGAATGGGCTTCATTTAAGGTTATCCCCCGCAAAACTCATTAAAGTCTAAGTTCAACGTATCCGGTGTTACCGAAGGAACTGTTGGAGACTTACAGAAGCGGGGGGAAGATCTACCCGAAATTCGCTTGGAGTAACGGGGATTTGAAGTTAGCTGAGAGAGTTATAAAAGTCTTCAGGACGTGCATGGGAAAGAAATACGGGAAGATCTTAGAAAACCTTCGAAAGCTTGAAACGGCAAAAAATTACAAAAAAGTTAGAGGCTTTGCAAAGCTCATCGAAAGGGAGTGCGAATTTAAAACGCCCACCCATCTTGATCCTTTAGCGGTTAGGATGTTTCTGTTCGAAAGGGGTTACGTCACCAAGCTAAGCGAGAGGGAGAAGGTGCTGAAAGAAGCTTCGGAGCATTTCGGTGTATCTGTTGAAGAGATCGAGAAGGCTATTTTTGCGGACAGAGAAGAAGAGAGGATACTCGTTCGAATTCCGGAGATAACGCCCGACGAACTTGTGAAAAGATACAACCTCTCTCTACTCCAGACTGCGATATTCAACTGCCTGAGACTTACGTTTTGGATTTCAACGAACCACAAAAACGTCTTTCGCAAGATGAAGTGGCTCGGTCTGATGTATGAACTACACGATGAAGACGGGATGCTACTGACGAGCGTAACCGGAACGGCTTCGATACTGAAGATGACGCGTAAATACGGCACTTCAATGGCGAAACTCATTCCGGACATACTGAAGGCTGAAAAGTGGTGGATAAGAGCGGAAATCGTCGATGACTATAAGAAGAGGATATACATGCTTGAGTTAAGCGATAAAAAGCGAAATCTATTCCCTATCGACTACGTAGAAGCCGTTGAATACGATTCTTCGCTTGAAGAAGAGTTTTACAGAAGGATGAGGAATCTCGGCTTTGAAGTGATCAGAGAGCCGGGAATCGTCAAAGCGGGTAACTCAGCCTACATACCGGACTTCCTGATCAAAAAAGGTGAAAAATACGTGTATGTAGAAATTGCCGGATTTTGGACTGAAGAATACATAAGGAGAAAGCTTGAGAAGATCAAATCGGCTAACATACCTCTAATCTTGGTAGTTAGGGAGGAATTCGCCTTGGACAAGCCCAAAGGTGTGCTGGATGTCGTTACCATTAAAAAGGGTAAAATACCGTATAGAGATGTTTTGAAGAAGATTAAAGCGTTTTTGGATTAGCGTGCAGTCTCTCCCTAAACAGTAGCTTGGAATGTGTATTCCGCATGACGGCATTCCTGCACTTCATCGGTTACTCGCAAGCATTGTATTCGAACAGACAGAACTCGTCACCTTTCGCTACGCACATCTTCTCTTCCCCGTTCAACTTGCAATCGAAAAGTCCTTCGAGGAGTCCCCAGATGTATCCCAAAAGCATCCAGCATACCGGAATATCGGAACTACCTTTTTTCAGCCTGATGTAGCCGTCGGCTTCAAAGGACTCTCTAACCTTAACTACAATCTTCTTGTTGCGATCGTCGAATTCGAACTCGAACTTACCCCAGCCGAAGCACTTGTCCCAGACCGTGATCATGTTCTTCGCAATTTGAATAGCCTTATCTCTTGTCAGTTCACCGAACCTCCTCTGATACCTTCTCCTTATTCCTCTCCCGGCCCTATAACCCCCGTTACGGGATGCCGTCAAAATTAGACCCTTCGCCGCCTTTCCTACGATCTTCATCAACTCGGAATATATCCCAGCCAAGAATGTAGCGTATAGCGATGCCACGGGTATTCTGCCCAAGAAAAGTATCCTTCCGTCTTCGCGCTTTAAAAATATACTTTCGAGTTCGTTTCTATCCTTCTTCGTCAAATCTTCGGTAACGAGATGATCGAACGGATCCACGATCATCACCCCAACAACTCCTTAATCTTATCGCTCGCCTTACTCATCTCAAGCAAAACCAAACCTAAATTAGCCCTCGGAGTTGTCATAACGACGAGCAGAGCCTTCGGACCGGCTCCAGTTGCGATGATCTTGCCCTCCTTCCCCTCGACTATAACCCTATCCGGAATACCTTTACCGAGCTCCGAAGTTGCTGTTTCAGCCGCTCCCAACATGGTTGCGGTCATCGCTGCAAATGCTTCGGCGTTCACGTTCTGGGATATATCGGCCGCGATGAGCAAGCCGTCTCTCGAAACAATTGCTGAGGCTTCTATGTCTCCAGCGGCTTTCAAATCCTTCAAAATCTTTTCAAGTTGCTCCCTCAGACTTGGCATAACCCTCACCTATAAGCAACTTTATCAAAGCATCCAAAACCTCATAAACACCGATCTTCTTCGTCGCCACAGTCGGAATTATCGGAACCTCTTCTGGAATATGCATTAGCTTTCTTATCTCCTCGGGCTTCAATGCATTCGGTAGATCTTGTTTGTTTGCGGCTATAACGTAAGGCAAACCGAAGTGGGTGGTCTTCTCGAGCAACTGCTTAGCCCTCGGAAAAGTTTCCGGCTTTGTCGAGTCGATGACCAAGATAACACCCAAAGCTTCACTACCGAGCACTTTCAAGATCGGATCGAACCTCTCTTGGCCGGGAGTTCCGAAGATGTCTATCGTGAATCCCCTGTATTCAACCTTCCCGTGATCCAGAGCTACCGTGGTTCCGAGTCTATCGACCGATATAGCCTTGTTCGATATCGCATGGACAAACGTCGACTTTCCAGCGTTGTATGGGCCGGTGACGAGTATCTTCGGTATATACGCCTTAACGCCGCCGGGCTTTACGACCTTAAATAGGACCGCCTTTCCCTTAACCTGAGTCCAATCCACCTTCAGAATCCCGTAGTAGTGCCCCAGTATAACGCGGTGATGAATTCCCCCGATCGTCACCACAGCGTTCGAAAGCTCCTTAACCCTACTAAGCACATCCTCCGAATACGGCCATGCGGTAAAATTCGAAACTATAACAGAATCTTCAGCTTGTTCTTTCCACCTCTCAAAATAATTTAGCGTTTCCTCTCCGCAGATGTCTATTACCGTCGAAAGAGAGCCGAACACTACGAGGTCGTTTTCATCTATAGCCTTCCTTATTACCTCATCGAACTCGTCCAAATTCGCGGGATCCTTAACCACATACCTCTCATCCGATGTAGCTCCTACGTATGCGGAATAAGCATCGACTACGGAGAAATTCTCAAATTCGTCGACATACCAGCCGAACTCCTTGAACCTATTCCTCAAACTCGTCGGACTCATCGTTGATGTGACGTAAACGCATCTGTAACCTTCCTCAAGATTTCTGTAGAGAGTTTGCATGCCGAAGACATCTCCCTCAACTTCGGGATCGATGTAATACGTTAGAGTCTTGCCGCGAGGTATCTCCTTGAGCAGTTCATCCAGAACGGGGATTCCGATCTTCATGACGACACCTCCAACCTGTCGTTAACTATGCTAAACTCCCTCCACTCTGTTCTTATCGAAGGGCTGATGTATCTGAAAATCCTGCGATTTCCTTCATCCTTAAGCTCTATTACGCCGTTGAAAAGCTGTTTCAGCATCGCGATCGTTCTCTCATCGTGCATGTCTTCGTCGACCGTATAAAATGCAAAAGCTCCGAAGCTCTTGATTCTGTTCGTTAAGACGTGCAGAAATCTAAACACGGTCTGGGGATTCAGATACATGAGAACCGTCGAGATCGAATCGAACGCTATTATGACATCCCTCTTTCCGGACTTCCAGAATCTATCAAGAAACATGTTTATTCTAACGGAGATTCCGGTCAGATCCATAATCGAGACCCTCTTTATGTCTTCCGTATCCGGTGCATCTGAGAAGATAGTCTTAGAAACGCAGTCTATGATCTTGATATCGCTCAAGTTGAACCTCTGAAACCAATCCAAAACTGCTTCGGCGGTATCTTTGGTGGTAACGTATACTCCGCCGAAACCGTTGCTGACCTTCTCCCATACGATATTCCTTACGAATATCGATTTCCCAACCAACGGCGGGCCTATTACCATGACGTTGTTACTGTCTACGTCGATGTTCAGAATTTCAATTCTCATTATGATAATCACAATACTCAACAATATATAAATCTTCCCGTCACAGAAACTTATATATAAATATAACCGTGAGGCAAAGTCTTATAAAAATCATGCTAAATGTCATAGGCTATGAGGGAGATTGTCGAGCTCAAAGGTCACATAATAGATTCGATGATCCTGCCGAAGGTTCTGGACACGATCATAGAGATGGGCGGAGACTTCGAGATTTTGGAGCTCAGAGTGGGTAAGACGAAGGTGGACGAAAGCTACTGCAAGATGCTCGTCGAAGGAGATGAGAAGCTCTTCGAGGAGCTCGAAAAGTTGGGTGTAATTTTGCCGAAAAAGGAGGTTAAGGTTGCTCCGGCTCCAGCCGATAAGGTTCTGCCGGACGGATTCTACGCAACGACGCACCATCCGACTTACGTTTACATAAACGGGGAGTGGAAGAGGGTTAAGAACATCGAGATGGACTGCGTTATAGTCATAGAGAACGGCGAACCGGTTTGCAAGAGGCAGGGGTTGGTTAAGAAGGGCGATCTCGTGGTAATAGGGCACGAAGGCATAAGGGTTGAGGTTCCCCAACGTCCAAGAGAGCCGACGGACATCTTCGGCTTCATGACCTCCGATGTGAGCGCCGAGAAGCCCGTCAATTCTCTCATAAAGAAGCTTGCGAAGGAGATGAAGAGGGTTAAGGACGAAAACGGGTTCATAATACACGTCGTCGGAACGGCTGTAGCTCACACAGGTGCTGATGCCGCTTTAGCAGAATTGATCAGGATGGGATATTGCCAAGCTTTGTTCACCGGAAACGGATTCGCTGTGATGGACATCGAAAAGCAACTGTTCGGAACAACGCTTGGGATGGACAAGAACACTGGAAAGGTTTACAAGGGTGGATACAGAAACCACTTGGTCGCGATAAACGAGATGTGGAAAGCCGGTGGCATAAAGAAGGCTGTAGAGAAAGGTATTCTGAAGTCCGGTGTGCTTTACGAGTGCGTTAGGAACAACGTTCCCTTCGTCATCGCCGGTTCGATTAGAGACGACGGCCCTCTGCCGGATACGATTACCGATGTCATGCAAGCGCAGGATGAGATGAGGAAGTACATATGGCAAGCAGATGCAACGGGCAACGGAATGTGCATAATATGGGCTTCGATGCTTCACGGCATCGCAACCGGTAACATGCTTCCTTCTACCGTCAAAACCGTCATAGTCGATATGAATCCATACGTCGTCACCCGTTTGCTCGACAGAGGAACAACCCATGCCTTAGGAATCGTAAGCGATCCGGGAGTTGTTCTTCCGATGCTCGTCAACGAGATCAAGAAGCTTGAAGAAGAGGAAAAGGAAAAGTAATTAGGCATATACTTCAACAACCGCGTTGGTGGTTGAAATGTTCTGGAATCCGAGCATCGAAAGGATGCCGCAAAAAGATCTGCAGGAGCTACAGGAAAGAAAGTTAAGAGCTTTGGTTTACTACACCTACGAATACTCTCCGTTTTACAGGAGAAAGTTCAAGGAGATGGATCTTCATCCTTGGGACGTAAGAGGTTTGAACGATCTTTCGAAGTTGCCGTTTACGTGCAAGCAAGATCTGAGAGATAACTATCCGTTTGGGATGTTTGCTGTCCCTCTTTCTCAGATCGTCAGATTCCATGCTTCAAGCGGAACGACTGGGAAGCCGACGGTTGTAGGCTACACGGCGAACGACATAGATGTTTGGGTTGAATGCATGTGCAGAAGTCTTACAGCTTGCGGAGTTACAAACAACGACATAGTTCAGATAGCATACGGCTACGGACTATTTACCGGTGGTTTGGGATTCCACTACGCGGTTGAAAGATTGGGCGCTACGGTTATTCCGATCTCAGCCGGAAACACTCAGAGACAGATCGAGCTCATGAAGGATCTGAAGACCACTGTGATCTGTTGCACGCCCTCATACATGCTATACCTGACCGAATACGCCGCGAAGATGGGTGTTGATATAGCAAACGACACAAAGCTGAGAATGGGGATATTCGGTGCGGAGCCTTGGAGCGAGGAAACGAGGAAGAGGATAGAGAAGAAGACCGGCATTACAGCTTACGACGTATACGGGACTTCGGAGCTAAGCGGACCGCTCTTTACGGAGTGCGTCGAGAGGCAAGGATTGCACATCTGGGCCGACCACTTCTTGATCGAAGTCATAGATCCCGAAACGGGAGAACAGCTTGGAGAGGGAGAGAAAGGAGAGCTCGTGGTAACGACGCTGAGCAAGGAAGCATTACCACTGATAAGGTGGAGGACTGGAGACATAACGATAATGGATGACGAAAAGTGCGCGTGCGGAAGGACACATCCGCGCATAATGAGAATTTTGGGCAGAGCGGACGACATGATCATCGTCAGAGGAGTTAACGTCTTCCCAAGCCAGATAGAGCACGTTCTCATGCAGATTCCGGAAGTAGGGGAGCACTACATGATCATACTCGACAGAAGGGAAGACGGGCTCGATGAGATGACCGTTCAGGTTGAATTGAGCGATAAGGCTAAGATCGACAGGACTACTGATATCCTCGAGCTTGAGAAGAAGATAGAAGAACGGTTAAAGTCCGTGCTCGGAATCCGAGCTAAGGTCGAAGTCGTGAATCCCGGCACTCTGCAGAGGTTCGAAGGAAAGGCGAAGAGAGTCATCGATAGAAGGAAGATTTAACTTTATTTTATAAAAATGTTACGGGATTTAGGTTGCTTCGCAAGTAGCTCATCGCGAACAGCGATTAAAAATAAAAATATAGACATAAAATTGTAACCGTTTGGTTTTTATCCAATCCTAAATAACACTTCGATAGTCATGATTAGCAGTCCGGAAGTTTGGAGAGAGTTCTTCGAAACTTACTACTGGAACGAGATAAACAAGCTTGCGGAGAGCGTAGAGAACGGAAACAAGCCGACGCTTTACGTTGACGTTAGAAGGGATCTCGTATTCTTTAGAGAAATGAAGTTGATGGAGGAGTTGTTCAGCAATCCCGATAAGGTCATAAAAGATGCTCAAGAAGGTTTGAGTCTCGTTCACACTATTCACGATGTGGATTTAACGGGTTGTAAGGTTAGGTTCAAAAACGTTCCCTCTACGAGGAGATTTCTGGTTAAGCAGGTGGATTGTAGTGTTATAAATAAGTTCGTTGCCGTTGAAGGTATAGTCAGAAGGATCACCGAAATTCGACCCTACGTCGTTAAGGCCGTTTACGAATGTCAGACGTGCGGAAATATCTTGGAAGTCCCGGTAGGCGGAGGAAGAATGTATAAAAGTTTGAAGTGCGATTGTAAGGGAAAAATGGAGCTTCAGATAGATAAATGCGAACTTACCAATGTTCAGAGGGTCGAAATTCAAGATCTGCCAGAAAATTTGGACAGCGGAGAGCCTCCGAGGCTTTTGAGAGTCGTTCTGATGGATGAATTGGCTGGGAAGATCCTTCCGGGTGATAAGGTTATAATAAACGGGATAGCAAGGGCGACGATCGACAAGAAATCTTCGGCGATCTTGGACGTTTACATAGAGGCGAACTCGTTGGAATACATCCAGCAGGACGTCAGAAGCTTGCAGATCACGGAGAGCGATAAGCAGAAGATAAGAGAACTCGCTAAAAGACCGGACATATACGACATCCTCGTGAAATCCATAGCTCCTTCGATAAAGGGATACGAAACCGTAAAGCTCGCGATAGTCCTTCAGCTCTTCGGAGGTGTTTCGAGGGTAAATCCGGATGGAACGAGGGTTAGGGGAGATATCCATATTCTGCTTGTCGGCGATCCATCGGTTGCTAAGTCCCAGATTCTGAGGGCTGTGAAGCAGATAGCTCCGAGGGCTGTTCTGACTACCGGCTACTCTTCATCCGGTGCCGGATTGACCGTAACTGCTGTAAAGGGAGAGGACGGGAAGTGGACGATAGAAGCCGGAGCTCTGGTTTTGGCAGATAGAGGAATAGCGCTCATAGACGAACTTGAAAAGATGAACAAGAACGACAGAAGGTATATACTCGAAGCTTTGGAGCAACAAACGATTTCTATATCAAAGGCTGGAATAAACGCCACTCTTAATTCAAGATGCTCCGTCTTAGCCGCTGCGAATCCGAAAAGGGGGAGGTTCAACAAGTTCGAGCCTCTCGTCGAGCAGATAGACATCGAACCCCCTTTGCTGAGCAGGTTCGACCTCGTTTTCGTGATAATGGACGAACCGGATGAGAGGAAGGACGAGGAGCTTGCGGATTTCATCCTTTCCGATAACGTTGAGGAGAAGAAACCTGAGATCCCGGTTGATCTGCTCAGAAAATACATACTATACGTTAGAAGAACTATAAAGGACGTGAAGATAGATGAAGAGGCTAAAAATAGGCTAAAGGAGTTTTACAAGAAGCTGAGATCTATGAGCAAGGAGGATAACACGATAGCTATTACCGCGAGACAGCTTGAAGCTCTTAGAAGGCTTACGGAAGCTTCAGCTAAGGCGAGGCTGAGCAACGTCGCTACGGTTGAAGATGCGGAGAGGGCGATAAGCATATTCAGAAAGTGCTTGGAGCAGATAGCAATAGATCCGGAAACGGGCAAGATAGATATAGACTACGCCTTCACCGGTACATCCGCAACTCAGAGGGATAGGATCGCAATAATCAAGAGGATAGTGGAGGAACTTGAAGATAAGCATGAAAAAGGAGCCCCTGAGGAGGAGATATTCAGGATCGCTGAGGAAAGGGGGATAAGCAGGGAGAAGGCTGAGGAGATTCTGATGAAGCTCAAGCAGAAGGGTGAGATTTATTCTCCGAGATACGGATACTATAGGGTTGTGAAGTATGAGTAGACCTCAGACCAGGAACGCATCATCACAACTCAGCGGTCCGACAGATCATCATCGGCAATAATTCTAAATCCCAATCTGCTCAAAATATTTACAGCCCATCTGTTAGGCTTTATAACGATTTTTTCACCTTCGTAGAAGAGATCGATGAGCTTGAGCATGTTGTTTACGAACTCTCTGCTGAACGGTTCACCAATATCCATTCCGTCGTCGCTCAAATGTGCGTTCATGTTCAGCAAGCGATCGCATCCGAATTCGTAGCCGGTGGATGCTAAAACCAATCCTTCCACATGTCCGAACCAGTAAACGACTGTTCCCCTTCCGAATCGCTTAAGATATTCGTAATACTGCCTCCTCCAATACTGAGAGTGGACGCTCGGATCGCCGAACATGGCTTTGCTTTCTATCCATTTTACCTCGAATCCGTCTATCTTCAGCGGTTTCTCAAGCAAAAAGTCCGGGGTCTTCCCACCCCTTTTTCTAAGCTCATCTTCTGTTAGGTATTCCACTCCCAAGCTCTCGAGCCTGCTTTGGACTATCTCCTCACCTATTCTTCCCTTTATATGATGGAATTTCGTCGCAATCGGTGAGTATATGAAGTCGGTAACGTTCGCCTTCCAAACCAATCTCCTGAGATTTTCGTCTTCTATTAGATCCGGGTTGTTCGTATATCTCCTTATTTCGGATTTCGTGAATCCCAGAGCCTTCATGAGGAGCTTGGCTTTTATCGTAGGCGGTGCTACGAACCATCTCGGAAGTTTCCCCTTCTCCTTCCAATATTCCGCGATCTCGTTTAGCCTTTTAACGTAAATCGGATGCCTTGCCTTAACCCTTTCAACGATCTTCTGGGATAGAATGGATGACAACGTCGGCTTCGGATAGCTGAATCTGTCCAAGTTTCTCAAGTTTAGCATCCTCCTAAGTCTGATGAACTCCCTAAGCTCGATCTTGAGCATCCGAAATAATTGGAATTTCGGAAATATAAAATTAAGCTTGAAAAAGCTTAAAATCATAGACGTTTGACTTACCAATGCGATGATGATAGGGCCCCGCTGATGTGTGATGAGGGTCTTGAGTTCTGAGCCCACACAACATTTAAATTCGAAAGTTTCAAATTGCTCCGATGCTTCTTAAAGCCGATCTTCACATTCATTCTAACCACAGCGACGGAAAAAGCTCGGTTAGGGAAATCCTCAAAGTTGCCGTGGAGAGAAGGCTCGACATTATTTCCATCACCGATCACAACACCGTGAACGGATCTCTCGAAGCTTTGGAGATAGTAAGGGAAGAAAACCTTCCGATTGTGATCTTACCGGGAATTGAAATTTCCACGGCTCAGGGACATCTGCTCGCGTTCGGCGTAACGAAGGATGTTGATGCCGGGATCGAAATGGGCGAAGCCGTTCGGATCGTTCGCGAATTGGGAGGCGTAACGTCACTCGCTCATCCCTTCCAGTTTTACAGGCATGGAGCGGTTAGACTAAGCTGTTTTGAGATGGTGGACTGCGTAGAAGTTTTCAACGCCAAGAGCTTGGGAATATTCAACAAGCTTTCGGATTTCTTCTGCAGAAGGTTTGGAAAAGGTAGAACGGCCGGTAGTGATGCTCATAAGGCGGAGTTCGTCGGCTACGGTATAACATTGATAGACGTAAACGACGTATCGCTCGACGGAATTTTAAAAGCTCTTAAATTCGGTAAAAGCGAAGTTAAAGGGAAAACGGTTATGTTAGAGCACATTATGAGCAAACTGCGGTAGTCTTCGGGCTCCGATTAATTTCGGGTTTTGTCGGAGGATAAACGTTTATGCGAGCTTGGAACGGGATTGGAAAACTATCTATCTATGCGGGGGGTGGGATTTGAACCCACGAACCCCTTCGGGAGGGGATCTTGAGTCCCCCGCCTTTGGCCTGGCTCGGCAACCCCCGCTCGTATCTCTATACCATTCGGCATCATTTAAGCCTTATGGTTATGATACCGCAAATACACCGTTCATCCGTTCAGGAATCTGCCCTCAATACCGAGATTTCTAATAATCTCCATCTGCTTTAAAGCCAGACTCCTCGCAGATTCCAAATTAGACTCCTTCAAGATCCTTCCGTTCTCCATAACTTTTTGAAGCAGAGGTTCTCTGCCCTCTGGAGGTTCGTCCCTAAAGAGTCTGACGTCATCCTCAAGCGTATTCCAATCTCTATACACTTGCTTCATTCCTCCCCTCTTTCCCCTCTTAGCGACGAATTTTCCTTCTCTCTCAACTATATCGAGCGCAAAGTCCATCGGCTTGGCTCCGGCAATGGAAGTTCCGACTCCGAAAGCGTCCACTATATCCCTCAGGTTAAGCACGTCTTCGATGCTTAAACCGCCGCTGACGAATATCTTAACGTCCTTACGACCCCTTATGTCGAGCTCCCACCGAACCTCCTCAACGATCTTCCTGAAGTTGCCCCTTCGTGATGAAGGCGTATCCAACCTTACTCCGTTTACCCTCCTAACGTTTTCTATTGCCAATATTGCTTCGGTCTTCTCGTCGAAATAGGTATCGATGAGCATCGTTCTCGGCACCTCTTCATCCACAACCTCATCGAACGCTTTCCAAGCCTCAACCTGATCTCCAAAACATATTATCAATGCGTGGGGCATCGTTCCCATGCTCTTTATTCCGACGTATTTCTCGGCTGAGAAGTTGCTGACACCATCCACTCCGCCTATGTAAGCCGATCTTTCGATCACAGCCGATAAAGCGGGATGCATCCTCCTCGTCCCGAACGAGAAAACCTTCTTATCTCCGGCCGCAAGCTTGAACTTAAAAGCCTGAGTTGCAACGGCGGAGGAGTGGCATATGAATCCTAAAAGGGCCGTTTCGAATCTTGCGAAATCCAAATACCTTCCTACTATCGTTAGAACCGGCTCGTGCGGAAAGAACAGGCATCCTTCGGGCATGGCGTAAATGTCAACCGGCTTACCTTCCATAAGCTTTAGGACGTCGTTCAAGCCGGCAAATATCCCCCAGCTTGAGGTTGTAACTTCCGCAACGACCCTCGGATTTACTCCCTTGCTTTTGAGCACCTTCTCAGTCCATATGAAGTATTTGTCGGTTACTATTCCGTTCTTTATGTCATCCTCGCTGACTATTAGGAATCTCATGCCTCATCACACTCGCAAGGCTTTTTGCCACATCTAATGCAGTAGCCGGGGTATTTCTTTTTTGCCTCCTCCTCCAAATCTATTTCGTAGAGGTTTGCAAGCGAAACGAGCCATGCCAAAACGTCAGCCATTTCCTCGCCTATGGCTTTTACATCGTTCTTCCTTACCGCTTCGGCAAGCTCTCCGACCTCTTCGACTATCCAAAGCATGGTCTTATCTATTCCTCTTTTTGAATCCCGTTCGTAATACAATTCTCTGATCAGCCGTTGGAATTCTTTTATGTGCATAAGGTCAGATAGAACGATTTGTTTTTAAACGTTTATTTGGCGGGATCGTGCCTTTGGGAATTCTCAAGAGTCCCTCGCTGGACCTCCATCATCAAAGTCTAACGGGGATTCCCCTTTCCTTGAGATACCTCTTTATCTCCTCGATCTCTATCTCTCTGTAATGGAATATCGACGCCGCTAAGCACGCATCCGCTTTTCCATCTACAAATCCTTCGTAGAAGTGTTCAGGCTTTCCCGCTCCGCCTGAAGCTATAACTGGTATGTTCACGGCTTCGCTTATAGCCCTCGTAATCGGTATGTCGTATCCAAGCTTAGTTCCGTCTCTGTTCATCGATGTGAGCAGAATCTCACCGGCACCGAGCTCTTCAACCTTCTTAGCCCAGCTTACGGCATCGATGCCGGTCGGTTGCCTTCCTCCGTATATGACGACTTCATACCAAGCCTTCCTACCGTCTTCGAGCGTTATTATGTGCTCGCCCTTGCTCAGATCGAAGTTCCTCCTGCAGTCTATTGCAACGACGATGCACTGCCTTCCGAAGATGTCCGACGCTTCCCTTATAAATTCCGGATTCTTCACGGCGGCGGTGTTTATCGAAACCTTGTCCGCTCCGGCGGATAGAATTCTATTTATATGCTCGATCGTCTTTATACCTCCTCCAACCGTAAACGGGATGAAAACCTGCTCAGCAGTCCTTTCGACGACGTCGATCATCAACTCTCTGCCGTGAGGGGAGGCGGTAATATCCAAAAACACGAGTTCATCCGCTCCTTCCTCATCATACCTCTTAGCCAACTCAACCGGGTCACCAGCCCTTCTCAGATTTACGAACTCGACACCTTTAACAACCACCGCTCCGTCTTTATCTAAGGTAACGTCCAAGCAGGGAATTATCCTCTTTGCAAGCATGCTATGTGATGGCACAAAATGAAAGATAAATTTTCCCACATCAAGATCAGTAAGCTATAACGAAGTCTTCGAACTCACCGGTTGCGGGCTTCTCAACAACGCGAATATTTTTAACTATCGCAAGACGTGGTCCTCTCCTTATACTCGAAATAAACTTTTCGAGCTGGTTTTCGTCTCCTTCCGCAACTACGAACACCCTTCCGTCGGGTAGGTTCTTTACGTATCCCGTTACCCCCAACTCCTTCGCAACCTTCTTCGTGAAGTATCTGAATCCAACTCCTTGAACGACCCCTTCAACGTATACTTCAATTCTCTTAATCATCAGATGATAATGTTAATCATCAGTAATATATAAATTGTATCGTGACCTAACTTATCAGCATGTAATGAGGCGACATCATTGGTAAAATATAAGTTTAAATACAAATATTCAGCATTTACCAATATTTTATTTTAATTAGTTGATATTTTATACAAATATGTATTAAATTTATCGCTTTTTCGAGTTGTTGTAGTTTTTCGCAAATGATGAAAAAATTAATATATCTCTAATGATGTAAACTATCCTGCGAGGATAACAATGTAGCTCTATATGTGGATTTCATATAGCATATACTTGGTATAAAACAAACACGTATTATACTAACAAAATACGTAAATCGGAAAGCTAATCAATTTTATTTTAATTATTAATCCATCAAATTATTAAAAATTAACAGTTTGTCGAAGTCTAAACCTAAAGAAAGATTTATTAATTGTAACTTCCAAGATACGATTATGAACAAGGTCGTGCATGTATTGCCGGTCGGTTCAAATAAGGAAGTGTTACTTGAAAGCACGAAACTGAGCGGTAAGCCGATTCAGAAGGTTTACTTGGTGCTCGGGAAAGACGACAGGGAAGAAATATACAAGAACGCCGAAGAAATCGAAAAGACGTTGAGTGTGCTCGTAGAGGTTAAAAGGATACTGGTCGACAAAACGGAAATCTACGCAACGGCTTTGGATATCCTGAGGGTTATAAAGGAGGAGCTCAAGGACGGCAACGAAGTTCTGATAAACGCTTCGGATACGACAAGAGAGCTTTGCATCGCATGTTACATCGCCGCTCAGCTTTCTGGAAGCAAATTATACATGGCTATAACCTCGAACGGCAAGATCGATAAAGTCATCGACATCCTAATTCCGCCGCTGAAGAAGATAAGTGATGACAAACTGACGATAATTAAGACGATTGACGAACAGGGTGGAGAGGTGGAGTCTATCAACAAACTCATCGAACTGTTGGAAGGAAAGACGGAGGATCAGAAGAAGTATATGGCTCAGAGGGCGAGAATGAGCTATCACTTAAAGGGATTGGAAGACGACGGACTTGTAGTGATGAAGAGAGAAGGAAAGAACGTCAGAATTAAGCTGACGGAACTCGGCAAGGCTTACGCCTTGATGGCTAACGAATAATTTTTGATTTTTATTTTAATTATTTATTTTTTAATGGCATATTTTTGAATTGTGGCAACTATTTATATCGATCTGCGAAATCATGGGACATGCATCTCATAGTCTGTAGCACCGAGGATCTGGCTTCTCAGAACATAAAGTCGAACTTAATCGACTTGCTCGATCCCGATGAGAGAAAGGTCGGAGATTACGCGTTCTACGAAGCCGATGATATCGGAATAATCGAGATCAACGAAAGGCTGATCTACGCCGATTACTTAGATGAGAGGTTAAGGAAGCTCGGATTGAGATTCGAAGAGATACTATTCGCATCTCGTCACAGTAGCAAGGACAAGAGAAAGATATTTTCTGTTCACGTATCTGGAAACGTCGCTACCGCCGACTACGGCGGAAAACCTTACTCCTTAGCTAAACCCTCGCCGATTAGAATTAAAAACTACGTTCTTGCTTTGAAGGAAAAGCTCGATAGAAAACCTGAGTTTCAGTTTACACTGGAAGTCACTCACCACGGCCCATCGGAAATATCGACACCTTCGGCTTTCTACGAGATCGGCTCGACAGAAGAGGAATGGAAGGATGAAGAAGCTGGAAGGATAGTTGCGGAAAGCATGATAGAGGCTGTAAGGGATCCTCGATCGGATTGGCAGATTGCGGTTGGCGTTGGAGGAACGCACTACGCTCCGAGGCAAACCGAGATAATTCTGACGACGACGTTCACGTTCGGACACAACTTCGCGAAGTATACGTTCGAAGGATTAAACAAGGATATTCTGATGAAAGCCGTGGAGCTTAGCAATGCCGAATACATCGTAATAGACGAGAAATCTACGACTTCGGCGATCAAGTCTTTGGTCAGAGAAGTCGCCGATGAGTTGGGTATTCGGATGCTTAAATCGAAAGATGTTAAAAGAAAGTTTAAGCTTGCTGAAGGATGATCAACGAAGATTAAAGAAAACGTTAAAAATCCTCAAAATTTCTCGTAAAGTTATGATACTCAGAGCTAAAATAATTCCCATTAAAATCGGTAGAGATGCTGTTATAATGAATCAGGCTGATGCTGATGAGTTGGGGTTGCTTGAGGGGGATAGGGTCAGGATCATAGCTAAAAAATCTACCGTTGCAACCGTTCAAATTGCGATGGGTTTGATCGAAAGGGGGGAGCTTGGAGTCTGCTACGAGCTTGCGGAAGCTTGCGATATCGAAGAGGGTAGCGAAGTTAAGATAGTTCCCGTTCCCAAACCGCCTTCGGTTGAATATATCAGAAAGAAGTTGGATGGGGGAAAGCTGACCAAGGACGAGATCTACAGGATAGTCAAGGACATCGTAAGCAACGCTCTTACAGAAGTAGAACTCACAGCTTTCGTTCTCTCCACATACATTCACGGTTTGGATTTCGATGAGATAGAGTGGCTCACGAGGGCTATGATCGAAACGGGAGAAACTTTAACGTTCGACGAAGGAACTGTCGTGGATAAGCACAGCATCGGGGGAGTTCCGGGTAACAAGATTTCCCTGATAATCGTTCCAACGGTTGCCGCTTCCGGCTTGTTAATTCCGAAAACTGCAAGTAGAGCGATAACTTCCGCAAGCGGGACGGCGGATACGATGGAAGTCCTAGCTAACGTAACGCTCAGCGTTGAAGAGATCAAGGAGATAACCGAGAAGGTCGGAGGAGTCATAGCTTGGGGAGGAGCCACGAACATAGCTCCGGCTGATGACAAGATAATTAGAGTGGAATATTCGCTTGCCATAGATCCTCGCCCCCAGCTTCTTGCAAGCGTAATGGCTAAGAAGGGGGCTATCGGCGCTAAGAACATCGTTATAGACATTCCCGTCGGATCCGGATCGAAGGTTCCGAACATAGAGCTCGGAAGACAGCTTGCAAACGACTTCGTGGAGTTAGGAAGAAGATTGGGCTTAAACGTTACATGCGCTTTGACTTACGGCGGACAGCCGGTTGGAAAGGCGATAGGGCCGGCTTTGGAAGCATGGGAAGCTCTAAAAACCATGGAGAACAAAAGCGGTCCCCGTAGTTTAATTGAGAAGGCTTTGGGGATAGCCGGAATTCTATTTGAGATGACTGGAAAAGCAGTGAACGGCTACGCTTACGCTGAGCAGATATTCAAATCCGGAAAAACCCTTGAGAAGTTTAAGCAGATAATAGAAGCTCAGGGTGGAGATCCGAACGTGAAGTCGGACGATATTCCGATAGGGGATAAAACTTACGATGTCGTTGCTCCTATTGACGGTGCGGTTGCTACAGTTCACAATCACAGACTCGTTAAGATAGCAAGAGCGGCTGGAGCTCCGAAGGATAAGGGAGCGGGAATTCTGTTGCATAAGAAGGGTGGACAGCACGTTAAAGCCGGAGACAAACTTTTTACGATCTATGCAGAGAAGGAGTGGAAGTTGGATAAGGCTATTGAGATAGCCACGAGGGAGCCGCCGTTGATAGTTTCGGGTATGATCTTGGAAAGGTATCCTTCGTATAGAATCATCTGAGGTGGTGTTATGATCGTTAAAGAGGGTTTGGAGGATGTTATCGCGTGTAGAAGTAGCATAAGTAGGGTGGATGTTGAGGATGGGAAGGCGATCTTGGAGTATAGGGGATACAGCATTCACGACTTGGCGAAGCACTCGTGCTACGAGGAGGTAGCCTACCTATTGCTATTCGGCGAGCTTCCGACGAAAAGCGAGCTCGAAGCATTTAAGGAGGAGCTCAAAGATCTGAGAGAACTTCCGCCTCAAATAATCGGTCTTCTTACTCATCTCCCGCCGTTCACGCATCCTATGGTAGTTTTGAGGACGGCGGTATCATACTTGGGTTCGATGGACAAGTATATCCATTACAGAAGCTACGAGCACAGCATCGAGAAGGCTAAGAGTCTGATCGCGAAGTTTCCGACGATAGTTGCATACTACCATAGAATCAGAACCGGACAGAACTTAGTCCATCCGAACGACGAGCTCGATCATGCGGAGAACTTCCTATACATGCTATACGGCGAAGAGCCGAGCGAATTGGAGGCTAAGTGCTTGGATTTGGACTTCATTCTGCATGCGGATCACGAGCTTAACGCATCGACGTTTGCGGCGAGGGTTGCCGCCTCAACGCTTGCAGATATGTATGCCTGCATAGTTGCCGCTACCGGAACTCTGATGGGTCCTTTGCATGGGGGAGCGGCGCAGAAGGTGATAGAGATGTTCAGGGAGATAGCCGTCCCTTGGAGGGCTGACGAATACGTCAAGGAGAAGCTCAAGAGGAAGGAAAGAATAATGGGTTTCGGTCACAGAGTCTACAAGAACGTAATGGATCCGAGAACGATCGAACTTAAAGCTTTGGCTAAGATGCTTGCCGAACAGAAGGATTCCAAGTGGTTCGAGATAGCTGAGGCTGTTGAGCAGGCGGCATACAAGTATAAGAAGCTTCTGCCGAACGTAGACTTCTACTCAGCCTGCGTATATGCAACCCTCGGCATTCCGGACGATCTCTTCATCCCGATATTCGCAATCGGAAGAATCGCCGGTTGGACGGCACACATCATAGAGCAGTATGAGAACAACAGATTGCTCAGACCTAGAGCTCTCTACGTCGGTCCGAAGAGTAGAAAATACGTTCCTATCGAGGAGAGGGGCTAAATCCGGCGTATTCGTGTCATCGGTGAAACGGGCATTTTTCCGGAGTTGGTATCAATCGATGGAGATATATATGATTAATATAATCTTGCTCCATGTTCGAACTCTCAGAGAGGCTTAAGAAGTTGCCACCATACCTCTTCGCAGAGATCGACGAGATGAAAAGACGGAAGGAGAGGGAAGGCGTTAAGGTTATAGACTTCGGTGTCGGCGATCCGGACATTCCTACGCCGAAGCACATCGTTGAGGCTATGCAGAAGGCGGTTGAGAAGCCGGAAAATCACAGATATCCGAGCTATGAAGGAATGATTTCGTTCAGGCAGGCTGTTGCGGAGTTTTACAAGCGGAGGAAGGGTGTTGAGCTCGATCCGGAGAAGGAAGTCATATCGCTGATAGGGTCGAAGGAGGGAATCGCTCATCTCCCTCTCGGATTCGTGAACGACGGAGACTACGTGATAGTTCCGGATCCGGGATATCCGGTATACTTCGCCTCAACCCTGCTCGCTGATGGCATTCCTTATAAGGTTCCCTTAAAGAAGGAGAACGGATTCCTACCTGATTTCGAATCTATTCCAGATGAGGTTGCGAGAAAGGCGAAGATAATGTTTCTGAATTATCCGAACAACCCAACCACGGCAGTTGCTGAAAAGGAGTTCATAAAGTCCGCCGTGGACTTCTGCAAAGATCACGGCATAATATTAGCCCACGATTTTGCATACGGAGAGATAACATTTGATGGCTACCGTGCCAAGAGCTTCTTGGAGGTAGATGATGCATTTGAGGTATGCATAGAGTTCAACTCCCTCTCGAAGACATACAACATGACGGGATGGCGAATAGGCTTTGCAGTTGGGAACGAGGAAATTTTGAAGGGACTGCTTAAGGTTAAGACGAACGTCGACAGCGGAGTATTTCAAGCCGTGCAGGAAGCGGCTATAGCCGCCTTGACGGGAAGTGACGAGTGCATAGAGAGTAACTGCAGAATATATCAGGAGAGGAGGGACGTTTTAGTTAAAGGCTTAAGGGAGATCGGCTTAAACTTTGAGAAGCCCAAAGCGACGTTCTACGTTTGGTGCGAAGTTCCGGAAGGTTACACGAGCATAGAATTTACGAAGAAGCTTTTGAACGAAGCCGGAATTCTTGTAACGCCGGGAGTCGGATTCGGAGAACATGGAGAGGGATTTGTTCGATTTGCACTGACGAGAGACGTTAAGATTATAGAGGAAGCCATAGAGAGACTTAAAAATATTAATCTTTAAAATTTTATAATTTTAAAAAATGAAAAGTTAATTAAAACCAGACGTTGATTTCGGCTTCATGTTTATATTTGTGTATATCACATGCGAGGGTTTCGATGAGGCGAGAAATATCGCAAGGCATCTGCTTGAGAAGAGGCTGATCGCCTGTGCCAACATATTCCCCGTCAGATCCCTATTTTGGTGGGAGGGTAAGATCGAAGAGTGCAACGAGTTCGTGATAATTGCGAAGACGAAAGCGGAGAAGTTCAAAGAGCTAAGGGAAGAGGTCAAGAAGATCCACAGCTACTCTGTTCCTTGCATATGCGCGTTCGTAGTTGAAGAGGGAAATAAGGACTTTCTTGATTGGATAGAAAAGACGGTTGAGCATGAGGGGTAAAACGGCAACGTATGGCGATAGGAGGGAGGTAGTATACAGCGAAGAGCATTGGAAAATTCTAAAACATAAGAGGGACAGGGCGAGGGAGGTAATGGAGAGGTTGCACGAATTCGGACTGGAGCCGATTTTATACGGCTCGGTTGCGAGGGGAGACGTGACGAAGGATAGCGATGTCGATATCTTCATCCCCCTTCAGGTTCCATCTTACAAGATTGAACTCGCTTTGGACGGTTTCGATATCTTGGAAAAGAGGATAGTTCAGGCAACTCCGAATTACGCGATAAAGGGCGAATTCGTGTTAGATGAGAACACAACTGTGAGTTTTCCTCTCGTCAAGATGAAGGAGAGAGAACTCGACTTCTACAGATTCGGGGGAGCCTTGAGTTACGGGGAGCTTTTACTCGATAAGAGGGTGCCGGGAGTTGATAAGAGGCTCGTATTGATTCTGCCGACCGGAAGGGGGCATATTGAGGTTCCGATCGATGAACTGCAGTCAGCAGAGGTTGCTAAGGTTTTGGGAGTCTGCATAGATATAGTCGAAGAAAGAAAGAGGGTTCTGGAGAGGAGGAGGGAGAAGGGAAGAACCGGCGTATTTTTATGCGAAACAATCCCGCTCGAATCGAACTTCGAAACCGTTCTTAAGGTCATAGCCGAGAGGAATCCAGCCGTTAGAAAAAGACTGTTGCAGGATTAAGCGGAAGTTTTGCTAACGATTTTCCAAGTGAATGTCGCTATATACATGAAGGGCGTGTCGAGTAGGGCTATCAGCACCTTTATGATATACTGCCCCGTTATCATTTTGATCAGCATGTCGTTCGGCACAACGCCGTAGAAGGAGAGAGTTATGAACGTGCACGTATCTATTAGTTGGCTGACTATGGTTGAGGCGTTGTTTCTTAGCCAAAGATGCTTACCCTTCGTCTTCTCCTTCCAGAAGTGGAACGCGTAAACGTCGTGGGTTAGGGATAGCAGGTAAGCTACCATCGAAGCTACTACGATCCTCGGAGTCAATCCGAAGACCTTTTCGAAATCCTTGGCGATTTCAATGCTTATCGGGGCGGGCTTCCATAGTAGAGCCGTGACTATTGCGAGCATTGCGAGGATGTTCGCAAAGAATCCCGTCACAACCGCTTTCTTTCCGTATTCCTTTCCGTAAATTTCCTCCAAGACGTCAGTAATCAGAAACGTAGCGGAATATACTATTACCCCCGCCGGAACGATTATGTCGCCTACCGTGACGAGCTTGGACGCTATTATGTTGGCTACAACGGTCAGAGTTGCAAAGATACCTACGGCTATCTCCACACCGTATTTCTCAGCCAAAGCCACTACGAGCGTTACAGCGCTGAGAGTTAGAATAACCCATGTAACGAACTCGATCACAAAAACACAGGGGTTTTTCAAAATTTAAAGCTTTGGACTCGAAAATGTAAAATACCTCAACGGCTAAAGGATAGCGAGCGGGGGTTGCCGAGTCAGGTCAAAGGCGCGGGATTTAGGGTCCCGTCCCGAAGGGGTTCGTGGGTTCAAATCCCACCCCCCGCATATTAGCAACTTACGACGACATCATTAAATCTAACGGAAGGGGTAATGGTGTTCTCGATCTGTCTGACATCCTTACCAAATACTTCTACATTTCTGAGCAACTCGTAGACGTTTCCGTAGATCATCGCAGACTTAACAGCCTTTCTATCGCCGTTCTTAACAAAGAAGGCGTTCATACACTCCAAACTGAAGTCTCCGCTTACCGGATTTGACGTGTGAGCACCTATGAGAGCATGAACGACTATCGCGCCGTCTTCGATGTCGTCGGAAACATCATCGAACTCCAAAACGACGTTCGTCGGAGATGTGACCGGGTAAAGGTCTTCACCCCTCAATCCGTTCCCCGTCGGCTCAATCCCAATTTCCAAAGCGTGTCTGAAATCGGTTATGTATGACTTCAGCACACCTCCCTCGAAAACTATCGTTTCCTTGGGATTTACACCTTCGTCGTCAAATGAAAAACTCATCAGCCCGTAGGGAATAGCTCCGTCGTCAACGATCGTTATCTCCCCGATGTATTGCCTACCCAACTCGGTGAGCGGACTCCTCCCCTTAGCGACGTTCTCGGCAAAGAAAGCCGGATATAAGGCATTGCTCAGAAGTTCGTGGATGGCTATGGGCGAGAGAACGATGTCATACCGACCTTTCTCTATTTTCTCCGCTTTAAGAGATTCCAACGCAAGTTCAGCCGATCTTCTTCCCACGAACTCCAAATCAAGCTTAGACGTTCTGCTCTGGTCGAATTCGAAGGCACTGCTATCTTCTATTACGCACTCCAAGAATGCCTCGCAAAACGTCAGCTTTTCCTCAAGGTCGGCTCCGCAGGAATTTATCAGCTTTATTTCATCTATCGACGCTTCTACATAACCCTGAGCGGGATTGACGTTTCCAACTTCCCTCGCGGAGTTGATCAATACTTCGGCGGATTCTAAAAGCCAATCCGAATCGATCTTCTCAACTTTAGCATCGTAAATTCCCTCAACTTCAGCCTTTTTTCCTTCCGGTAGCTCTTTAAGTTTTTCCTCCGAAATCTTTGCGATCTTTATCGCCCTCTCGCAAACATCGATCGAAAGATTTGAAGAGGTGGCGAAACCGACAGTTCCGTTCACTATAACCCTTACGGCATAATCCACATCTTCCGAAGATTCGATCAGCTTTATTTCTCCCTTCTCTATCGATATCGATTTTGATTTCGATCTCTCGCAGTATATCTCCCATGCGTCGGCGTTTCTATCAAGATGCCTAATAATTTCGTTCATAACATCACCTCTGTGCTCCGTGTCTGGAAACCTTCAAGGAGGGGAAAGGTCAATTAGGCACCTCCGACCAAAGCTTTAATAAGGGCCGGAGGGGATCCGTCGGCTACCGGCACGAGCTGTCCGCTTTTACCGCAGAAGCCGGGATCGAACTCCAAACCCTTCCCGAGTTTTATATCCTTAAGAATTTCGAGGGTATTTCCGCTGAGCGATACGTCCCTTATCATTTCCGCAAGCTCGCCGTTCCTTACGATGTAGCCGAATTGGGCGTTAAACTGGAAGTAGCCCGTGGCGGGATTCGTTTCTCCTCCCCTCGAACCTACCAAATAAACGCCGTTTTTAGCCTCTTCGAGTAGCTCCTCGAAACTCAGATCGCCTTCTCCGATGAACGTGTTGCTCATTCTTACGATCGGAAAATCCAAACCCTGTGCCCTCGCATTTCCCGGCTTACCGTTAAGCATTGCTGAAGTTTCTCGGGAATGCAGAAAACTCTTGAGCACTCCCTTTTCTATTATCACCTTCTTTTCAGCCTTAACGCCTTCATCATCGAAAGGATAAAAGCCGAACTCCTTAAGCGTAGGATCATCGTAAACGTTTACGCTTTCGTTCGCAACCTTCTTTCCTATCTTATCAGCTACAACGCTCGAACCCTGCAGAACGTGATCCGCCTCAACGGCATGTCCAAAAGCTTCGTGGATGAAAACCCCTCCAAGCGAGGGATCGACGACAACGTTCATCTTGCCGGAAGGTGGAGACTTAGCCTTTATCAAACCTCCGAGAACGTTCCTCACCTCTTCGGCTATCTCGAACACGTTGTCTCCGAAAATCTCGTAGCCGGCGGGTTTTAAAATTCTCTTCGAATAAAATTGAAGAGTCTCGCCTTTCGCCACAGCCTGAACGATCATACCCGTGCGCGGGACTTCGTAGAAAACTTCAACTCCAGAGGAATCTCTATACTCGAATATTCTGACGTTCTCGATGTAAACAACTCTCGTGCTTACTATGAAATCATCCCTAAGAGCTTTTTCAACGTCCCTCATCAACCGAACCTTCTCCTCTATTGAAACATCAGCAGGATCGATCTTGGGCTTCAAAACGAACCTTCCGCTCCTAACTTCAACCTCAGATATTCTACTTCTTCCTTTGCCTCTGGCATTCTCCTCAGCCATCCTCACACCTTCATCATCACTTATCTCAGCGGAAGTGCTGTAAAAGCCCCAGAAACCGTTCTTAAGAACCCTAAATGCTTTTCCACTCGATTCGTCGCACTTGACCTTTTCCACCCTCCCGTTCTCCAACGAGATCGTTAGAGACCTCGTTTTGACGTATCTTACGTCGTAAAACATTGCGATCACCTTAAAAGGTTGAGAAGGTTCTTTATATCCCTTATCGACTGACTGACGCTCCTCTTGGATTCGATCGAAACGACCTTAGGCAAAAGCCTCAAAGCCGTGAACTTCTTACCGCTCTGAACGGCCGTTACGAATTTGTGCTCCTCCTCTATCCACCAAAATTCCTCCAAAACTCTGTTTTCGTATTCTTCGAGGGCGTTGCTGGTTAAACATTCGTAGAATATCAGAGCGCACTTTAGGGATGGTGCGTTTCCCTCTCCGCCACCGCTGACGCATCCGATAGCTTCACCGACACCGTAGATGTTGCCGTGAACGATCGGCTTGCATTTTGAAGGGGGAAGCATCCTTATCTTAGCTTTGCAGTAGCATTCGTTTCCCCTGTCTTCAATCCCGTATACCTCTCTAAGTTTACGAACGAGCTCGATGGCTCTCTCGTAGCTCCGGTCTCCGGCACCTATATGCCAGCGATCGCCCAAAGGGAAAGCCCATGCGTATCCGGTTTTACGCATCTGAACGTATATATTCTCATCCAAATCGTGCCTTTCGATCGATTGAACCGTGCAATATATGACATCGTTTTCGATCTTAGGAAGAACAGCTCGACTGCATCCGGTCGCATCCACGACAACGTCCGCTTCGGACTTCTCGAACTTAAAATTTCTCCAGAGATCCTCTAGAAGCTTTTTCCTGTCAAATATGTAAACGTTCCTATTTTTCAACACTATCTTACCGTTGATTACAACTTCTTTCGGCTTCGAAAGTATGTAATCGTCCAAATTTATTCCTATTCGTTTATACAATTCCTTAGCCTCGCTGTAAGCTATTCCCCAAGCGCATCTGCAATCTGGCTTCGATCTCAAATCGTAAATTCTGACATCGAATCCGTTTTGAGATAGAAGTTCGTGCAGATAACTACCAGCGATTCCAGCGCCGTAAATCTGAATCCGCATTGTAGAGTTGGTAATCTAAACCGAATTTTAAGCTTTACTAACTGACAACCTAAATTATATCTGTATTATCTACCAAATGAATATATTCTAATTTTAAAATTATAAAAATTATCAATATAATATTCTGAAAGTTAATAATTATTTTGCAACCTTCGTTCATCGTTTTAAGGAACGGTCTTCGACAAAATTTATATAGTCGCTCGCAAGAAATTTTACTTCACTCGGAGGTGAAATCGTGTTCTTAAAGAGAAGACACTTGGAAATTTTGAAGGAGATCAGAAAAACGGACATCCAAGAGGGGATCGAGAAAGGAGACTTCAAAATTAGAGTTCTCGAATTGTATATCCTCGGATTCGTCAAGCTGGAAGACGGAAGGATCAAGCTAACGAAGGCTGGACAGAAACTTGCGAAATTGATCGATAAACTCAAAATCGAAGATCTGCCGGATGTTTTCGTCGACACGGAAATTCTGAAAATACTACAGCTTGCAGACGAAACCGGTTACGTTCCAGAAAGCTGGAAGACCCTTCTCAGGGAGAGACAGATGTTCGATGAAAAACTCAACGAAATCGGGAGGGGGATCTTAAGGATCTACAGGGAGACGCATCCCCTTCTCTATCTGACTCAGGAGATTCTGGACTTCGTTGCGGGAATGCCCAAGATAGGAACTCTGGGTGAGCTGATAGCATACAAGGATGTTACCAACGGTGAAAACATAGTAAACGCTTTGCAGGCTATGAGGATGCTCTACATATCTCCGATGACCGAAGGTGGGAAGGCCTTTGCAACTACAAAGGCTATCGACGTTGTGTTGAAGATAGCATCCATGACGAAGCTCGAAAAACCGATCATACTGAAATCTCAAGACGTTAGGTTACTTAAATCGGGTAAGAGCACGAAAGAACTCGACGAAATGGGACTGCACGATGAAGGGGGTGTTACGGAACTCGGAGAGACTGCAATCGATGCGTATGAAGCTATTGGTGCTTTCGAGGAGAAGGTCTTCCCCATATACCTGCTCGAAGATGAGATCAGGGTTATCAAGGCTATAACGGAGATCGAGGAAATAAATAAGAGAAATCCGGATATACTGCCGACCTACGATGAAATTCGAAAGAGGAGTAGAGTTGAAGACTTGGGAGAGATACTGCACATACTCGAATCGAAGGAACTCGTTGAAAGGAGACTGGTTAGGAATAAGGACTGCTACTGGACTACGGATTGGGCTAAAAACGTCGTAAACTACGGAACGGTAAGTAGCGACGGAATGAAGGCGATAACGTATCCGATAAGCGGTGACGTTCCTATCGCCGAATGGGTTCTGAAGGCAAAGGAGGAGGGGCTTATAAAAGCCGGAATAACTCAGAAAGGATGGATCATGCTCGAATTCTCGAAGAGTATTAGAAGAAAACCATACCTAACGAGATACGATGTCGCGATACTGTCCAAGACTCCGAGGGGTAGATACATTCACAGAGACGAATTGGTCAAACTCGTCGGCGATTTGATTGGTGGAGACGAAACGGCAATCGTAAGAGCTTTGGGAGAGGCCGAAGCTAAGGGATTCGTAGTTGAGCTTCAAAACAGGATGGTAAAGCTAACCAAACTTGGAAGAGAGGTTAAGAGCGCGATAGAATCGGCTAAAGTTAAGGAGCTCTTGGCAACGAAGTTCGGAATTACGCCAACGACGTTCAACGTCCTGAGAGTTATCTACGAGAACGTCGATACGTTTAACAAGATATGGAAGGAGAAACTCGAAAACAGAGGATACAGGACGGACGAAGTCGAATTCCTTAAAAAGAAGTTGAGTTTGAGCGAAGAAGAAATCAAGAAATCGTTGGTGATTCTGAGAGCTTTGGGATTCTTGGGCAAGAAGAGCATAACGCAGGCTGGTAAAACTTTGGTTCGCGCGTATTCGAAGCTTTGGAAAACTATTTAAAAATATAAATTTTATTTTTCCTCTTTATGTATTTTCTCAGCCAACCTCTTGAGCATAGATTTCGGCAGACAGTTCTCGCAAACGGGTATTACGGTTACGTAGTTCTTGTATAACCCCCTAACCCACGTTCCGATGTATCTGATATCGTTCAAACAGACCGGATTCTTGCAGATCGAGCACCTTCTCCAAGAGATCCCTTCCTCGTCTTCCCTAAGCTCCTTACCGCATGTAACACACTTCAGAACCATTTACATCACCTCAGAAGTCCAAAGGAGCCTTAGCAATTGCCTTGGCTAAATCTGCGGCTGTAAAAATACCTACAACCTTATCGTTCTCGATCACTATGAGCCTCTTTATCTTCATGTCGGTCATTATTCTCGCGGCTTCTCTCAAGCTGTAATCGGGAGAAACCGTTATGAGCGGTGAGGACGTGTATTTTCCGACTTCATCATCCAAGTTACCCTCAAGCAGAACCTTCGAAACTAAATCTCTTTCGGTAAATATTCCGTATGGTTTTCCTTCTTTAGTTACTAAAACGCTACCGATCTTCTTTTCACCCATAATTCTACAAACTTCCTTAACTGGAGTTCGGTAATCTACGCTGACGATATCTCTAACCATCGCGTCGCCGACTTTCATCATATTTTTTTGTTTCGATACACCTAATATTTAAGCCTTACCAAAATTTTATGTTAAAGTTTAATACAAATTTTTTATTTATATAAAGAGTTCGCGACGTTGCTTAGTGACAACTTATTTTTTAAAGGGAGTTCGATTAGATCGTGTGAAGGTTATACGAGCCAAAGCCAGAAATCCGTTTGGAAAAACGAAGATCCCCGGAGCTAAGTTCGTTATAAATCAATACATAGGTTGCGAACACGGTTGCAGATACTGCTACGCCAAATTCACGTGTAAATGGTATGATTACGGAGAATGGGGTAAATGGGTGGTCGTGAGAGAAAATTTGCCCGAATTGGTGAGGGGAAGATTCGTAAATGGCTGGGTTTACATGTCGAGCGTCAGCGATGCTTACCAGCCCATCGAAGCCGAAATCGAACTTACAAGAAGGATACTGCGGAATATAAACAAGAACGTCAGGTTGAGAATTCTAACGAAGTCCGATTTGGTTTTGAGGGACATAGATCTGCTTAGGGAGTTTAAGTGCGTCGAGGTTGGATTGACCGTAAACTCGTTCGATGAGGATTTAAGAAAGGAGATTGAACCAAACGCTCCAAATATGGAGAGGAGGTTTAGGGCTTTGGAGAGGTTACACGACGCCGGAATAAGGAACTACGGATTCGTTTCGCCGGTGATTCCAAATTTAACCGATTTGGATTACGTCATCGAACAGACAAAAGATTTCGTCGAATATTACATCATAGAACTTCTAAATCTTAAGGCGAGCGGGGAATTCAGATATTGGCTTAAGGAGAACTATCCCTCAAGCTACGGTGTAATGGTGAACGAACTCGAAAGATACGTCAGCAAAATTCACAGAGTATTGGCAAAGCATAGGGTCAAAGTCGAGGCATTCGTGATCCACTCGCGGTAGAGAATTTACTAAATTAGCTCGCCGCAGTCGAATATATCGGTTAGATCTATCTCGAATCCCGCAACCGGATTCACGAGCTCGAAGTTCTCGAGGACTTCGGGATGAACTTCTCCGAAAACGCCCACCTTCTTTCCTTTCACGATTATGTCCGCTCTTCTTCCTTCGATAAACGCCGGATCGTCGCTTTCCTCTACGCTCCAATCCAAATCGAGTTCCTTCATAACTGCTTGAACCACGCTCCTTATCTCGGCGAAGTTGGCTTTCGAATGAGTTACGCATGCCGCAAGCCTCAGCCTGTTTTTCATTGCAACGACTACGTCTCCGACTTCGAATATCTTCTGAGGCATTGGATGGTGCTTGTTTAGAGAAAGAACCTCCAAGAGCTTCGGCAGTATATCGGTTCTAACTATGGTATGCTCCTCAGTTAGGGGATGCATGACCGGAACGAATCCCTCCCAAGGCTTGGGTCTTTCACGACGCATGTAATCGTATTGAACCTTTTCGCTCGTCAGAGTGAATGTTATTACTTCGAGGAATCCCAGTCCTATCATAACCTCCCTCGCGATCTCTCTGATCTCGTTCCAAGGATGCGTCGCTCCGATAGCGTTGGTCTGGGGATACTCCGGCTTTATCCTGTCGTAACCGTAGCCTATCGCTATATCCTCTATTACATCCCATTCGTGCATTATGTCGGCTCTGTAAGGCGGAATTAGAACTTCAACAGCCTCATCTTCTATCTTTTCAACACCGAATCTCATTCTCTCCAAAGCAAGCTTTATTTCTTCATCTCTCAGCTTAAAACCTAAAAGTCCTTCGATTTCAGACTTTGAAACCCTCATCCTCTTCGGACTCAAATCTGGAGTGACGTAGGTTTTGTCGGGATATATCACTTCAACCGACTCGATCGTTCCACCTCTATCCGCAAGCATCGTTGCGAGGATGTTTAAAGCCTTATCTACGTTCTCGTCAAAGCCCGTTACATCGATGAAGAGATCCGTTGTGGATTCGGTTACCCTCGTCTTCTCGGCATTTATTATGGGTGGAAAGGATATCGCTTCATTTTTGGCATCGACTATCATCGGATATCTGTCCTTCCCGGCTAAGATGAAAGCGAACTGCCTGCCCTTCGGATGCTCTCTCAGGATCTCTTCAACGCTCATAACCCTATCGAAATCGAGCGGAACGAATGAGAAGGATGAATCGACAGCTTTATACGTAAGCGGAAAGTTGACCTTACTTAGATCGTGCACGCCTATAGCCATCTTCCTCCTGTTCCTTCCGATCGTCCAGTGCAGATCTTCCTGCAATTCCATCAGCGATCTTATCAATTCGTCGCTCATCTTCAGGCCTTTAACAACACAGCCCGCTATCTTCGGTCTGACCTCCAAAACGGACGGATCCACGTATATCTTCCAGTTACCCTTCTTAACCTCGTAGTTCTTGTAGCCAAGCTCTATATCGAGAAATCCCCTTAAAGCCCTCGCTACACCCTCAACGCTGTATAGATCGGGACGATTCGGGAAGAATTCAACATCCAAGTGATCCTCCTCAACCCTTTCTATGTCGCAACCGAGCATCGGCAGTCTTTCGAGGATGGTTTTCCTATCGACTCCTACGAGTCTTTCGAGCTCGTCCCAGTAGAGCGTTACTACGGGCATCGCACTCCGTTCGAGCTTGGAGAATAAAAGTTTTTACTTCCGCATCCAAAGCTTGAGCATGTATCCTTTAGCCCACATAGGCGTAGCTTTATTCGTAGCAAAACTGCTTGAGAGAAGGCTCAAGCTGAAGAATTACAAGCTCGTTGCCTTAGGCTCGATTCTGCCGGATCTTATCGACAAACCTTTAACGATCGTCGGAATTGGTTCCGGGAGATTCATCGCCCATTCACTGATATTTACGGTTGTTGCAACTTTGATAAGCAGAGAATTGGGATTCGGCTGTGCAATGCACCTGATTTTAGACAGAATTTGGGAAGAACCAGATGTTCTGTTCATGCCGATATTCGGTATTCCTTGGGGAGTTCACCACACCATCTACGACTTCATTCGAATTCTGCTTACTGACAGAACAGTTCAGGCGGGGGAGATCGTAGGTCTGATCTGCATCGCAAGTTATAGAAAGGTAAAACCGATTTAATTTATCTCCTTATAGCCGGACAATCTCTGAGCCAGCCTAAGTCGGGCTGGTAGAGCTTCCTGAGATCTTTCATTCCCAAACGAAGCATTGCAAGCCTTCCGATTCCCAAACCCCAAGCTAAAACTCTTCCCTTTATCCCCAAGGGTTCTGTAACCTCTTTTCTGAATATTCCCGCACCTCCGAGCTCTACCCAGCCCAAGCCCTCGACGTAAACTTCGGGCTCAACGCTCGGCTCTGTGTATGGGAAGTATCCCGGTCTGAATCTGACGTCTTCGAATCCCATCTTCAGGAAGAATTCCCTAAGCAAGCCGAGCAGATCCTTGAAACCCACGTTTTCGTCCAAAACTACACCTTCAAGCTGATCGAACTCCGGCAGATGTGTTGGGTCTATGGCTTCCCTTCTGTAAACCCTATCTATGCAGAAGGCTTTAACCGGCGGTTCTGGATGCTTTGCGAGGTAATGGATCGTAATCGCAGTTGTATGCGTTCTCAACACAAGCTGTTTAGCCTTTTTTATGTCCCATTTCCCTCCCCAGCCGGTAGAGCCGGTTATCCATCCGTTCTCGTGCGTCTGTTTAACCTTTTCGGCTAAATCCTCCGGAATTTCAACGTATCTGTCGAGATAGAAAGTATCCTGCATATCCCTTGCCGGATGATCCTGAGGCTGGAAAAGGGCGTCGAAGTTCCAGAAGGAAGGCTGAACGTAGTGTCCCTTTATTTCGGTGAATCCCATCTCCAAGAATATCTTCCTACATTCCCTTATTATCCTCTCATACGGATGAGTTTTGCCGACGAATAAATCTTTGGATGGAATCCGGACGTCGTATTTCAGAAACTCCTTCTCCCTCCATCTGCCGGAGATTATCAGATCGGGAGTTAGATCCGCTATCGTCTCCTTAAGCTCCACTTCGGGTTTCCGCTTGATTATTATGTAGATCTCCTTCTCTTCCTCCTCCTCTACCAGCTTCCTCTTGAGCAAAGTTTTTAGAATATCCTTCGGAACGCTATCCCACTTGCCTTCGGCTATCTGCCTTAAAGCTTCTCTTTCCTTAAATCTGACGTTATCGTTGATTAAAACTATCTTACCATCCCTAATTTCGACCGCCCCTTTTCTCCTAAGCCAGCCCAAGGATATTCCCAAAAACGACTTGCCAAACTCTTTCTCAAGCTCCGATATCTCAGCCTTTCTTCGCTCCTTCAAAATATTGAACAACCGCTCTTCCGGCAAACCATTTTTAAGATATTCCTCCCCTTCCCTCGTTAATCTGTAAATCTTTTTAACTACCTCCTTAACTTCGGCGAATCCCTTCTCTTGCAGAAGGTATCCAGCTTTAAGAACGGCGTCTTTGCTTATTCCAGCCACCTTCGAAGCTTCCTCAACCGAATACTCTCTCCCGACTTCGAGAGATTTGATTAGTGTAATTTCGAAGGGTGATAACATCGAACTGCGGTTGTGGGTTGGAAATAAAACGTTAACGTTTTTGCAGATATTAGGTCATCGATCCAAGGTAAAAGAGATGACTAACGCATTTGCAATCCGAACATCCGAAACCTTCGATGCAATCGAAATTTGCGCCGAACATCTTTGCGATTTCGCATTCGATCTTGACATCCGTGGGAATTATCAATGCATGGATTTCGTCCGCCCGAACTGTTAGGTAGTCTATGTGCCATCTGAGTTTCTTGTCCCGTCTAAAATGCCTTTCAACCCTCTTCAGGACGTTGTTCATACCACTTCCCACGTATGCGTAGTATCCTGCTTTGAACTCAATTTCTCCCAAACTTCCAACTTTTATCGTCTTAGGCTCTTCGAGTTTGATTAAAAGGATGTAGCAACCCTTCATTTGAGATCTCGCTTTTTAAATTAAATCGATTCTGATGGTTCTTCCGTTTTCTACATCTTTGTCGCTTACGGAGAACGTTTTCACCACGTTACCCGCCCTAATCTTGTAGTCTCCTATCGGCTTAACGGGATACGTCGTGTTTTGTGCATACGGCACCACCACCTCATATGTTCCGTTTACGACGGGAACGGTCTTCTGCCATACGAAAGTCCTGTTCTGATTCGTTCTAACAACGACGCTTACGGTCACGTTATCGGCGTTCGCCCTACCCGTTATCTTAGCGCCCTTCACGTATTCGAAGATCTTCACGTATCCCGTTGGGGTTATATCGACTTTCGGCATCCCGAACTTTTTGGCATACTCTCTGTTGAATATCATCTTGTAGATCAGTTCCTCGAGGGCAAAGCCACCGTAGCTCGGCGAGCTTTCGTAGATCATTCTGTAGTGCGATAAACCGCATCCGTCGAGTAGGTGCAACCTCGCCTCCATCGTCTCGAAATACTTCTCACTCGGAATCGAAACTATCATCGTCTTTGAGCCGGGTGGCACTCTTAAGTAGTCCGTCGTTAACCCGATCATTCCGTTGGGCGTTATATACGCTATAGCAGATCCCGCGTAGTATATTCTGCTCGCTTTCTCTAAACTACCTTCAGCCCAGACTGCCATTGCATAGAACTTTCCGGTAGCCATCTCGATGTCGCTTATAACGTATTTAACGTTCAGCTTGTTGGCAATTGCGTCGGCGTAGCTTTCGTTGAATGCCGTGAAGAACGGAGCCGCTCCGGGAACGTTGTTGTATTTATTTCCGATTCCCTGCTGGAACGGATTGGCTATCGGCATCCTGTGTGCTATCGCCTCAATCCAGTGCCCGTAATCCCACCAACTCATAACTCCGTAAGTTTTAAACGGGTAGGGATACGGTTGATTTGGATTCTTCGGAGGCTTGTAGAGTTCGTAGTAGTATTCGTCGTATTGAACTTTGTTGGGTGTGTTGTTCCTCATCCAAACCAACGCATCCCACCAAGGTTTCGGTATCGTTCCGGCATACTTGCTCTGCTCGAATGCAAGCGAGAACGTCGGTATGAAGAGTAGAAGGATCAGGAGAACGGCAACTCCGACCCTCGTGTAGTTAACCTTACTCTCAAGTATTGCCGAGTAAAATTTCAGCCAGTTCAGGAGTCTATCCATTATGAATCCAGCCATAACAGCACATACCACTCCAAAGTAATACGCGAACCTGTTTTGTCCGCACAGAGCGATAAACATCATCACGGACCAAAGCAAAATTAGAACGTGAACATCCCTTCTCTCCCTATAAACAAGTAGGGCAAGATAAAGGAATCCGAAGAATCCGAAGAAGAAGGTTGTTCCGAAGTTTAGATATGCCGGAGCCAAGCTGAATTGACCGCCCATGGTAAAGAACGGCTGAACTTCGGCGATCGTCAACGCTCCGCCCTTCGGTTGAACGACGCCGATAACTCCAAGCAACAACCTAAAGAAATCCGGCGAAATCAACAGTATCGCTCCGACGATTACCGCTACTATAACTACGATCGTCGCTGGGAAAGCGTAATCCTCTTTTATTCCGATTCTTGCGTAGTATCCCCTCTCCTTCAAAAGTTCAATTGCCCTAAACAGTCCCAAGATTACCAAACACGAAATCAAAACCGCCAGCTGGAAGGGCGAATAATGAGTCGTGTTGAATCCCGGATATTTGAAAGCGAATGGTAGATACATTAAAGCCGCAACGGCGATAGTAATTAAACTCACGTAAATCAAACTAACTACATCCGTTTTTACGAATTTATTGAACAGCATTACAACGAAAACGTAAATGACTATGAACAGAGCCAAGTAGAAGCTCGGAGCCCAAGTTAGAAGATACATCCCGTAGGCTATTCCAGCTAAAACGGCAAGAACGAGCTTTCTCTTATCCCTCAATGCGTTCGGATCGTTTCTCCACCTGTTAACGGAGTAAACGTATAGGGCAAGAGTGGACGACATCCAGAATACTTCCCAGATATGGTGGTCGTTGAACCCTAAGATGCTCCTCGCGAGCAGTTGTCCGGGTATTATAACAACGAGAAAAGCCGAAATTATTCCGGCATACTTGTTAAAAGCCTCCTTCGTAAGGAGATACACCGGCAAAGCTAAGAGCGCACCGCCTATGGTTGGAACAAAGACCACTACCCTTCTGATCGATTCGGAATTCACAGCACCAGCAATTTTGGCTAAAATCGCGCTGAAATACACCAAGAAGGGTCCAAAGTGCGTGTAAGTTCCGAAGGGGTAGTGGGTGAAGGGATCGAACCAGATCCTGTTCGGAAAGTTGTGCAGACAGTTCTCTATAAGCCTCAGGTAATACCAAGGATCGTTTCCGCCCAGTAAGACTGTCCAAGCAAAAACGCCGTTCCAAGGATTGACAATTCTGATGTATAGACCCAAAATTACCGCTAAGGCTAAGAGTATGAAGTGCCAGAACTTTCGAAGTTTCATGAGCTAACGCTAAACGGACGTTATTTTAAGCTTTTTCGTACGATATTCGATCCAAGATACGTAGTAGATTTAGTCGAATCGTCGTCTGATCATTTAAAATTTGTCGGACGATCGGTGCATCGGTCAATTAAAGCTCGCTTGAGTAGGTGTTGAATAAGATCGCGAACTTACGATCGTTTTACATAGCGCTAAACTTTTTTATTCTGAAGCAGACATAACATTATGGCAAAGGCTCCTTACGTTAGGGAGTATAAGCAGAGCAAAGCAAGAGGAAAGGACTATATGGTTAGATGCGACGGTTGCGGTAGAAAGGTTCCCCGCTTCAAGACGTTCGTAGCCTATAAGGGTTTGAGACTCGATTACGATATCATCAGGATGGTCGGTAGAAAGAACGTCTCCGTTATGAGGGTTAAAGCTTACTACTGTCCTAAGTGCGCGAGGAATTTGGGCATCGTTCAGCCGGGTAAGCTCGGAAGAAGAAAGACCGAGTTGTTCTGATCTTATCGGTTAAAATTTTTTTTAATTATCCATCGAGTTTTACGATCTCGCATTCGCCCTCGTAGTTTTCCGGGTATATGTTTCTGAGTTTTCCACTGCAAACGGGACAGTCCGGATTCGTAGATATTTCTATTTCGAAGAACTCCATCGTTCGCAGATCGCATCTAAGCATTCTGCCCTTCAGAACATCCATGCCGAGTATCAATTTAATAGCCTCGGAAGCTTGAATGCATCCGAAGAAGCCGGCTGTAACACCCACTACTGCTATTGCGGTCTTATCCACCTTGGGAAACGTCGTGTAAAGACATCTGTAGCAAGGAGTGTCGACGATGGTCGTAGCCTCTCCTTCGAATCCTAAGATAGCGGCGTGAACCATAGGCTTTCCCAGTATCCTGCAAGCATCGTTTAGCACAAGCCTCGCTTTGAAGGTATCGGGGCATGAAACGACGACATCGTATTCCTTAACTATTTCGAGGACGTTGCTGGGATCTATATCGAACGGATACGCTACGACTTCAACTTCAGGATTAAGCCTCTCAACGAACTTCTTTGCGGATTCAGCCTTGTTCATTCCGACGTTTCCGGCATGAATTATCTGCCTTTGTAGGTTGTGCTCTTCAACTGTATCGCCATCCACAATTCCAAGCTTTCCGATACCGGCGGCTGCTAAATAGGCAATGACCGGACTGCCGAGTCCTCCGGCTCCGACGACGAGCACTTTAGCCTTCATCAGTTTCTCCTGCCCTTCTTCACCAATTATTGGTATCTGACGGACGTATCTACTCAGATCCATGCACGATTAATTTAACTCCGGACTTTTATCATTTTTGTCAAAACATTTAAAAATTTAATCAAAATAAAATAATAAAAATTAGTTACAGAAACTATTTTTAATGATTAGTTGTATAAGATTGGTATGTGTGAATCGAAAGTTATAGCAATAAAAAATGGAAAAGAAAAAATACTTATGGAAGATGTTGTTCGAATAGAGGTTGAAAACGGAATTCTGAAGCTTTACGGTCTTTTGGGTGATGTAAAAGAAGTTAAGGGTAGGATTGTCCTCATGGATTTGGTTGGTCATAAGATATTTGTGGAGGAGGTAGAATGAAGGTTCGTGTAGCCATAAACGGGTTCGGAACGATCGGGAAGAGGGTTGCCGATGCTGTAAGCTTGCAGAAGGATATGGAGGTCGTAGGTGTAACAAAAACGAAGCCCGACTTCGAGGCGAAGTTGGCGATTAAAAAGGGATACAAACTGTATGCCGCAATTCCGGAAAGGGCTGAAGTTTTCGAAAAAGCCGGGTTGCCCATCGAGGGGACAATAGATGATCTGCTCGACAAAGCGGATGTAGTCGTAGACTGCTCTCCCGGGAAGGTCGGTGCGGAAAACAAGGCTAAGTATTATGAGATGAAGGGGATAAAGGCGATATTTCAAGGCGGTGAAAAATCCAACGTTGCTGAAGTTTCGTTCAACGCCTTAGCGAACTACGATCTTGCAAGAGGTAAGCAGTTCGTTAGGGTTGTCAGTTGCAACACGACAGGCTTGGTTAGGCTGATATACCTCATTAAAGAGAACTTCGGAGTTAAAAAGGTCAGAGCTGTGATGATCAGAAGGGTAGTCGATCCGAAGGAGGATAAGAAAGGATTGGTTAACGGAATAGCCCCTAATCCCGTTGCTGTTCCTTCTCACCACGGGCCAGACGTTCAGACAGTTCTGCCGGACGTTAACATCGTCACGACGGCTTTCAAAGTTCCTACGACACTCATGCACGTCCACTCGATAATGATCGAGCTTGAAAGCGATGCTAAGGCTGATGACGTCATAGATGTCCTTGAGAAGGAGCCGAGGATTATGCTCGTTTCCGAGGAGGACGGATTCACATCGACTGCTAAGATCATCGAATTTGCGAGGGAGCTCAGGCTGAGATACGATCTGTTTGAGAACATCGTTTGGAGAGACAGCATAGCGGTGGTTGATGGAGAGCTATACGTTACCCAAGCCATCCATCAGGAAGCTATAGTCGTTCCGGAGAACATCGATGCAATAAGGGCCATGCTTGAGCTGGCTGACAAAGAGGAGAGCATGAAGATTACGAACGAAACCCTTCAAATCGGAAAGCTCGGAATTTAATTTTTTATTTACACCGTTCTGTGAATCTTCGCCCTTTGAGGATTGGAGGAGGCAGGACACAACATTTATTAATCCAAGTCGAAACGCTCAAAAGATGGCATCGTCGATGTATGCTTACATCAAACAGGCTTGGAAGAGACCCTGGGAAGGTTACGTTGGTCAACTGATGTGGGAAAGGTTGCAGAAATGGCGAAGAGAGCCGGCTGTGGTCAGAATTGACCGCCCTACGAGGTTAGATAGAGCGAGGGCTTTGGGATACAAGGCTAAGCAAGGAATCATAGTTGTCAGGGTTAGAGTGAGAAGGGGCGGAAGGAGGGCGACGAGACCGAACAAGGGGAGAAAAAGCAAGAACCTCATGGTGAACAGAAGAACTCCGAAGAAGAACCTTCAGTGGATAGCCGAAGAGAGGGCCGCGAGGAGATATCCGAACATGGAAGTTCTCAACTCGTATTGGGTTGGAGAAGACGGCAGATACAAATGGTTCGAAGTGATTCTGGTTGATAGGGATCATCCGGCTATACAGTCCGATCCTCAGCTCAACTGGATCTGCAACAAGAGGGGTAGGGTATTCAGAGGACTTACATCGGCTGGAAGAAGGGCGAGAGGTCTCAGGAGAAAGGGAAGAGGTGCCGAGAAAGTTAGACCTTCGCTGAGAGCGAACTTCAGAAGAAAAGAAGATTGAACGTATCGCTATTTTGTTAACATTTATTTATAAAAATTTAATTTTGATAAAATAATTTTACAAACCTCCGACGAATTCCGGGGACTCCTCAATGCTGAAGAACGCCACAGCAGAAAGGATGTTTGACACTATACTGAGCAAACCTCCGATCGCTATCAGTCCAAACGCGGGTCCGAATATTTTTAGGAGTAGCTCTGGATTCGGTTGCATGGCTTGCGTTTGAAGTAACGGAACTATAGCCGCTATGTTTCCGAACATCCAGATAAACGCCAGCACTATTAGAATGAACGAAATTATCTGACAATACGCCGAATATCTAAACATGCTTATACCCAAAGCGTTTCCGGCCCTCAGGTGCGATAACACTTGCAGAACCCAGCAGACTATACCGACGATCAATGCTATGGCAATTACGGACATAAGAGTCTGAATTACAACGGCTGGATTTTTAGGAGCCATCGGCGAATTTGCAGTCGGAAGCATCGACATCAAAATTCCGAACATCGCGACAAACGTTATTATGGGGCCGACTATCATCATGATTCCGTTAGCCAGCATAACTTTGTCGCCCAAGTTTTTACCCAGAAGTATCCAAGCTACCGCCGCTAAAATAACCCCTATTACGGCCAAAACTCCCGCGGCACTGGCACCGAAGGATAGTAGTGGTCCCACCAGCAGAAGTATATATCCAATTCCGCCCAAATATTTAACCGTTTTATCCATACTACAAAATCCAAGCTTGGATATTAATAAGTTTCTCCGATGTGTTGAAGTCTATATTTTTAGTTTTATATAAAACATATCTTTTTATGTTGGGTTGCATGAGGGGCAATACAGAAATAAATCGTATACCGACTGCAGATGTTATGAAGCTTGAGGAGATAGTTCAATTCTTGGACGATTTCTTGGCTGTAAAGGATTGGGAGGACAAGTCGAACAACGGACTGCAGGTTGAAGGCGGGAAAGACGTTCAAAAGATAGTTTTCGCGGTGGATGCATGCATGGACGTTTTCGTTGAGGCGAAGAAGAGAAACGCGGATATGGTAGTAGTTCATCATGGGTTGATCTGGGGAGGGATTGATTACGTTAGGGGAATCGTTAAGAGAAGGCTCAAGTTTCTGATTGAAAACGATATTTCTCTTTACGCCGTCCATTTGCCGTTGGATGCGCATCCGAGAATAGGTAACAACGTTCAACTGCTTAGGTTGCTTGAAATTGAACCGGAAGGTCAGTTCGGGATTTACAAGGGCAGGCCAATCGGATTCTATGGTAGACTTGAAAATCCTATGAAGCTTGAGGAGATAGCCGAAATTTTAAGGAGAAAGTTGAACAAGCATCTGGTCACTCTAAATTTCGGAAACGAGAAGATTGAGAGTGTCGGGGCGGTTTCGGGAAAGGGAGCTTTTGCATTGGTTGAGGCAATCGATATCGGTTTGGATCTGTTCATAACGGGTGAAGCCGAACACAGCGCTTACCACTTAGCTAAGGAGAGTGGGATCAACGTTATCTTCGCCGGACATTACGCTACCGAAACTTTGGGAATAAAAGCGCTCATGAACGTTGTTGGGGAGGAGTTCGCCGGAGAAATTGAGGTGGAATTCGTCGACGTCCCGACGGGACTATAAAAGACATCTGACGATCCCAACGCTCGCCAGACACTCACTGCACGATGGTTCTTTTCCATAGCAGTCTCTGTTCTCTTCAACGAACCAGCAGACGTCTGCAAACTGGCAGTCACCACACCACGGGAAGTTTTTAACCAAATTCCTTCTCTTTTTGGCAATGACTGCCCTAACCGTTTTATGCCTTATGATATTTTTAGTAAAAAAAATGAATATAGTAGTCAAAAGATTAAAATATTACTAGAAACCAGTAATAGATGCAATGAAACAAACGTTCCTCGATGACTTTATATTCAACACAAGTAATTTTACTCATAAATCGGACAAATATAAAGTTGCAACTAAAGAAAATGCTGTAAACAACTATTTGTTCATGGGTGTATTAGCTAGAACACATAGAGAGACACAGATACCATATTTTGATGATCTCGCACATCACATGCTCGTAGTAGCTACTGCAAGTTTGAAATATAGCAACAAAGAGCTAACGACAGCTTGTTTGATACATGATATGCTGAAAGGACTGCTTGATTTCAGACTGTCTGCTGACAGATATTTTTGGTTGCATTACACGTCATGCCAACAAGTTTACGAAAATATATTGTATAATCTTAGAAATAATACAAATATAGATAAAATTTTTGAATATGTTGTGAACCACCATAGTAAGCACAAACCAAATAAAATTTGGATGATAGAAAATCGCAGTAATTTAATTTCAGCATTTGAGACACTTCTATTTTGGAACAGAAGACATGATGAATACCTAAAAACGCAAAACGTAATCGTATCAGGCAAATATAGAACGTTTTTACTGACTTTTCTATATAATAAACTTGTTGAGAATTTAAGTAGAAAATACTCAGACAGATTTAAAGAAGTAATAGGTGTTCGTAGAATACGTTTTCTTTACGTTCCAACAGAACTTCAAACGATTGATGATTTTGTGAATGAAGTTTTAAACAATCCCGAGAATTGGAGAATTGAAATTGTCAATGATACACTTGAAATAAAACTTCCAGCTAGAGGTTTACCTCGAAAATATTATATTGAATTTAATGAGTGTGCGGATATCCAAATAGATGTGCGGAATGGAATAATAAGCGGTGTAAAAATCCCATTTGGATTAGCGTTGTCTACAGTCTATCTAACAACATATGAATTGGCTACAATCGTTTACATTGATGCTGGATTTCAAAGTGTAGACTTATCTAAAATAATCAAAGAAATACGGGATGAATTCGAACTAAAGGAAGAAGATTTTAACGAGAAGGATATCTTAGCATCTTTAGTAGGTAACTACGTAGGACAAGGATCATGCATTTTTTGTGGTAACTATGGTCAACGGATAGACAAAAACGATAGTGCAGTAAAGAGTCTATTAGAAAAATCCTTTACCGATGGTCATACATGGCTATCCGTTCAACCATACATTTGTCCAATGTGCAGATTCGGTTATTCAATTGAAGAGAAATTAAGAAGAATGAAAGGTAAATGGACATACTTACCAGAAAAAGCATACATTGACGAAGTTACACAGCTAATTTCACTGATAATTCAACTTGAATCCTATTTTGCGGAAAGTGTAGCATCTGATATTTGGTTAAAAGTCTTGAGTAAGATATATTATCATTTAAGTCAGATTATTACAAAGCTAAAAAAGAACGATAAAAGTTTAGCAGAATATTTTTTGGATCCTAAGATTTTGTTGTTGCCCTACGAAGTGTCAATTATTCCCTTGGCGACATACATACCATATAAGCAAAAGAAAAAGTTTATTCTTCAAGGTGGTTTGCACAGTTCAGTAGTGTTACTTGGTGAATATAAAGATGTATCTCTAGAAGAGTTCAGAGTTATTAGAAAAGTTTGCAAAACTGAGTTTATAGACCCTGTTGTGCTCATAGGTCGTCTTAGGAAAGTTTACGGTGTTTCTTTTGGGTTACCTAATGTTAATATTGGTAAAAAGTCGTAGGGGGTGAGAAAAGCTTGAGTAAAGAAAATTCAGATCATAAAGTTGAGGAAATTGTTGTCGAATTATTGGATGGCATCTATGGTCTTATAGACTGGAGCACAATTGGTAGTGAAGTTAGAAAAAAGAAATATTCGATCCTTGCTAAGAGACTTTCAGTAGTTGCACGAACTTCGAAGAGTATAGAGGAACTCGTAGAAAATCTAATAAAGCAAATAGCTGGAGATACACTCTTTATTTCCAAAGAAAAAAGCAAAAAATTAAAAGATGCCTATGAAAAAGCAAAATCAATTGAAAATGATGTTCTTGAATTTTTGAAGAACTACCCATATCTAAGCACTGTCCTATATGCCTCCTACGTTGAATCCGGACAGAATGGAGGGGATAGTAAATGAAAATAGTCCTAAAAATGACCGCTTTAGAACCGATTAGTGTAGGATTCGAATCAATCGGAATTGAGACGCTAATCTACAAAATACCAATTGTCAAAGAAAATGGGGAAGTTTTAGATGTCCCAATAATTCCGGGGAACTCATTAAGGGGTATCCTTAGAGATGAAATGACCATGCAATTCATTGAAGACGTTTTAGCCCAAAAATCAGACATACAATTCCACATAGGATCCTTAATTTCGATGTTTAGCGGTGGTGTGCTAGGTAAAGAAAAGCAATCAGAGATTACGGGCACAAATATTAAGAATATAATGGACAACTACGTGAAATACCTACTCCCGCTTTCGATAATGGGTGTTGCACTGAAGAAGATAATGATTCCAAGCAAGATAAAGGTTGGTATAGCTTACCCACTTACGGAGGAAACCAAAGAGTTGATAGAAGACCTGATTGATCGTAAAGAAGATAACAGCGAGTTACCTAAGTTAAAAGACATTGAAAGCTCTATGCTAATGACTAGAAAAAATGATGAAACTAAAATTAGGCAACTTGATATCGATATTGTAGGAGAAACTGAAGAATTCACCGGGGAAGATACTAAGGTTCAACAGAGGTTTTTTAGGCAAGTTGTAATTCCTGGAACGATATTCTATAGCTATGTTGAGGAGATTATACCACTGACAGACTATGAAAAAGGCTTGTTGATTAAAAGTATAGAACGATTGACTAAGGTCGGTGGCTCATCTGTAAGAGGATTAGGAAAAGTTAAAGTTGAAATCATAGGTATAGATAACAATAGCAAAGAGGGTTATATCCAAAAGTATAAGGAATTCATACAGGATAATATAGACAATATTGCAAAAGCACTACAGAAAGACCCCGTAAAAGATGATATTTCCAGTCCAAAGTAAAAAAACAGTGAGGTGTTTAAATGAATTACCTTGTGCTTTTATATTTTAGATTTCCACCGCTACATCTTTCATATTCCCATCCAAATGTTTTGGTTCAAGATTATATAATATTGGATAGTGCTTTTGCTTTTGCAAAATATTATGAAACTAAATTAAAAAATGAGGTAGACTGGAGAAAGAAATATTTAGAAGATTCTCTAACTAAAACATTTGATGAATTCATGGATGACTTAAACATTTCTTTTAGAACCTCATATTTACTGCCAGCTTACAGAATTGGAAACAAGCTTGTTGTGATAACACCTTTTGAATATAGGGTTACTTTTAAAATAAATGAGGATTCAGCGGAATACGTTAAATCTGTTGAGGGTTATACCAGGGAGAACCACATAGAGATAATCTTATCAAAACGTGACGACATAATCAAAGTATTCTCAATTTATAGAAACTTAAAATCTGTTAAGTGGAGAACTCTAAGCGATATAGATCCAAGTAGAAGAGCATACAAATCAATACAGTATACAGTTAGGCTGAAATATACAAACCTTCTTTGGGTATCAATTGTTGAAGGAGTAGCTATTGAATGCCTAAACGATTACTTGAATCTCTTGCAGAAATTTGGGATTGGCAAAAAGCGGAACATGGGTTGGGGTGATTTGATTCGCTATGAAATTTTAAAAATTAATAATGAAAACATATCTACTCAAAAAGTCATACATAAATTAAATGGTAAGCGAATTTTGGAAATTATACGTCCTATTAGTCCATATACAATATCAGACCAAATTTTAAGACAAAATAAAAGTATTATCCCTTTGCAAATTGAGCTTGGATTTGGTTCTGATGAACCACCATATTGGCAAAGAAAAATTATTATCAAACGTGCAAAATTCATTGTTAATTATTGATCTGCTCAATTATTTATCTCCACTCCTACAATATGCATGAACGATTCTGTGGATGGCGGTGATGTGGGAAAGAAAGGCTATCAAAACCACAGCCTGCCAAACGAATCCTGTAAGAAGCCCCAAGACGAGTATAATCATTCTCTCCCCCCTTTCGGCAATTCCAACGTCGCATCTATCTATTATATTCTCAGCCCTCGCCCTCGTATAGCTAACCATCAGAGCTCCGCTTAAGGCTAAGATTACCAAAAACCAATCGACGCCGTAAAAGCCTAAAGATGTAAATATAGCAATGTCGACGTATCTGTCAAAGACTGAATCCAAAAATCCGCCGAATTTCGTCACCAACCCCTTGTTTCTCGCCAAAGCGCCGTCGAGGGCATCCATTAACCCACTTAGCAGAATTATCAGCGCCCCAAGCTTGGCGTATCCTTTGGCTATTGCGACTGCGGATAAAAAACCGACGAATAACCCCAAAAAGGTAAGATGATTAGGCTTTACACCAATCTTAACGAGCCAATCGGTCAAAGGCTCCAGAAGTTCGGTTGTTTTGTGCTTTATTTTGCTCAACATTACTTCCAGATCCTTCCTCTGTAGTATCCGGTTATCGGACAGCCCAAGCAGAGTTCGTAATTCCAGTAATCGCATTCTTTGCAATTAGAACCGCACGGAGCCTTGCTCCTCCTTTCAACTCTTATGTTAATCGGTATTATCGTATCCTTCTCAGCCCTAACGATTATTCCTACGTCGACGTCGTAAACGTCCGGATTCGGTCTTATGTGCTGATCGACGATAGCCTCAAGCGTCGGAAGATCTTCCCCGACGAACATCATCACCAAGTTCTTATTTCCGGCGACTATGAAACCGTTCAAGAAGAAAGGGCAATCTTTGAACAGCTTGAGCAGTTCCTTCGGCTGTTTGCATTTTACATCCGCCTTGAGTATATACAAACCGGCGTTTTTTATGTTTATTCCGTATGCGTGGCTTATTATGCCGAGTTCCTTCATCTTCTTTATCCTACTCCCAACCGAAGGCTGAGATAAGCCGACGATCTTTGCAATCTCATTTTGAGATATCTCGGGATTTTTTTCGAGAATCTCCAGTATCATCCTATCCTTTTCATCGAGTTCGAAGATTCCAACCATAAAAGACCCCCGTGATGATGACCACCTTAACTTATAAAAAATTAGCGAAATGCCTTTAATCTAACAACCTAACCCCGCAGTGATCCACCTTGACTTTAAGATATCTACCCTTAAAATCTTTGAGGACTTCACCGTTTACGGCGAATACGGCTTTACCGAGCATAACCATCGAAGCCAAACCTCCCGAACTTTCTACCGCTTCGACTGCATCCTTTACAGCCGAATCCAAATCGATCAAACCGGTTTTGAGAGCAAACGATTTGGACTGCCTAAAAAGAGATTCCACCGTAGGCTTCCTTAAAAATTCTTTGAGACTTTCCCTACCAATTTTTGCAATTTTGTTCAATGAAAAATCCGATAGTATCTGCTCCGTAGGTAGCTCACCCATTATGAGAACGTCGAGATCGATATTCCAGAGAAATCTGTCGACAACGCATTTGGATGGGCATGAGGCGGATTTTCTAACAACGACACCGCCGAAGGATTGCGTAACCACATCTCCCAAGCCTGTTCTGTTGATAACTTCAGCCTTGTGAGCCAAGTCAGAGAGCTCGAAGAATGATCTGTTTAAGTTTAGGACTTCGTTTATTTCGAAAGCGGAAGCCAAAGCCGAAGCTCCGCTCATTCCGAAACCGCATCCAGCCGGAAAATCCATCTCAATTCGAATTTCACCCTCAAAACCCATTTGTTGAGCAATCGTTCGAACGGTCGGAAAATTCCAGTCTTCACCGTTTACGATTACGGAAAGCTCGCTCGAAGGTTTGGCGGACACTCTAACGCCCCTGTTCAAAGCTAAGCTTACGCCCAAGGATCCCGATTCTAAGGGATCGTTCTCAATTGAAGGAGAGAAGAAACATGTAAGGCTTGCCGGCGAGAAGAACATGCTACAAACAATCCTCAACGTATATTTGAATTATTCTCTCCGCAACCTCGCTCTTCAAACCTTCTATCCACTCCTTCCGCTTTTCCGTTATCGCCACAACCCTCGTATCCGAAGTTCCCATTCCCTTCTCCTTAACATCGTTCGCAACCACCATTTCGAGCTTATCCTCTTCCATCTTATCCTCAGCAACCCTTACAAGTTCCTCATCACTCAGCCCGGTTTCGGCTTTAAATCCTATTATATGCCCATCGTAGACCTTCCTAACTTCCTTTATGATCTTAGGTGCCATCTTAAGCTTAATCGTAAGTTCCTGGGTGGTCTTAATCTTGCTTTCAGCCATATCAACTGTGAAGTCGGAAGGTGCCGCGGCGGAAACGAACAAATCCGCATCCCTGACTTCATCAAGAACAGCTTTGAGCATATCCATGACGGATCTAACGGTTATTTGCCTAAAATTCGGCAGATCGTAGCTTAGGGGTTTCGATGTTATTAAAACGACTTCAGCTCCCCTTCTCCAGCATTCCAAAGCTATTTCGTTTCCCATCCTTCCCGAACTCCTGTTGCTTATAAATCTTATCGGATCTATGTGCTCGTAAGTGGAGCCGGAAGTAACTACAACCTTTTTTCCAACCAATTCTTTGGAATATAGCGATCTTTCAACGAACAGACATATTTCATCCACACTCGCAAGCTTAGCCTTCCCATCCTCAATCCTCGGCGGCACTATCTCGACACCCAAATCTCTCAGCTTAGCTAGATTATCCGCTATTGCATCGAACATAGCCTTGTGCATTGCCGGAGCAACCACTATCTTCTTTCCCGAACCCAAAGCGGTTAAAGCCATCAGGGTTGGAGGTGTATCGGCTATGCCGTTTGCTATCTTCGAAATCGTGTTGGCAGTGGCTGGAGCAATCAGCAAGAGATCTGCGATTCCGTTTAAGCCCAGAAGCTTGACATGTTCGGCTCTCCTGATTTCCGTTATAACTTCGTTATCCGTGGCGAATTCCAAAGCGTTCGGATGAATTATCTTGGTTGCATCGTTGCTCATCACAGCTATTACTTCAGCTCCTCTCCTCCTAAGTTCTCTCGCAAGCTTTACGGTCTCAACAGCCGCTATGCTTCCGGTAACTGCTAAAACGATCTTTTTACCTTTCAGCTTCATGTCAATCCTTCAGAACCTTATGAACTTCCTCCAAATCGCATTCGATCGGCTTTCCGAAGCTTATCGGCTTCGATTCCTCTTCGGAGTATCTTGGAATTACGTGGATATGGGCGTGCATAATTTCCTGTCCGGCAACCTTGTTTACGTTCGTTATGATGTTGAATCCCTCCGCACCGAGCTTCTTAAGCTTCTCGCAGACGATCTTAACGGCATTCGTTAAATCCTTTGCGATATCGCTCGGCATTTCCAATACGTTTTCGTAGTGCTCCTTCGGAATTACGAGCGTGTGCCCCTTGCTCAGCGGACGGATATCCAAGAACGCCATAACCTTTTCATCCTCATATACGACGAACGATTCGATCTCCTTGTTTGCGATCTTGCAGAATATGCACATGCTCGATCATGATATATCTGAGTTTAAAAGCGTTAGCACTTGTGAGCTTGCCCGATCAAACTTCGAATATCTTCACCGTAAATCCTTAAATAGGACTCTAAACTCTCGATCAAACTCTTGAAGATGTGTCTGCTATAAAAAAGCGCCGAACCTATCTGGACAGCGGTAGCTCCAGCCAGTATAAATTCCACGACATCCCTCCAGTTCGTTATTCCCCCGCAACCTATTATAGGAATGCTCAGCTCTTCGAACAGATCCCAGACGCATTTTAAGGCAATCGGTTTTATCGCTTCCCCGCTGACGCCACCGCTTACGTTACTCAGAACGGGCTTTCTGCTAATTATATCGATAGCCATCCCTTTAATCGTATTTATTGCAACGACTCCATCAGCTTTGGCTTCCTCGCAAACCTTACCGATTTCAACGATATCCATATGGAAAGACAGCTTCGCAAAAACCGGCTTATCTGTCGAAGCTTTCACCGTCCTTACGATTTCCTCAACCAATTCCGGATCCCTTCCAACTTCCAAGCCGAGCCTTTCCGCATGTGGACAACTTAGATTCAATTCGAATGCGTCGGCGATGGGAAAGTAATCCACGAGCTTTGCAAAATCTTCGGGCTTCGAACCATACAAACTAACGATGAGCGGGCAATCCCTCTTAAAATTTAACAGTTCCTTGGCGAAATCTTTGGCGGAAGGAGAAGCCAGACCTACAGCATTGATGATCCCGTAACGCCAGTTTAAAACGCAGGGATTTCTGTAACCTTCTCTAAATTCTAAACCAACGGATTTCGCCACTACTGCTCCGGCATGCTTCGCTATTCTGTTTAGAGAGGATGCATAGCTTCCCAAAATTCCGCTTGCTAAGATGAGCGGATTTCTAAGCTTTAAGTCAGCCAACTCTATCTCCAGCATCGAATTGAGTAGTCCGAGACTGTTTTAAGCTTTTGTCGAACGGAAAAATTATTAACTCAAACTATTTTTATTCTAAGTCAAGCGAGGTGGTCTAATGAGGAGATCGCTGATGCTGATTCTGATGCTGATGCTGGCAATTCAGACTGCTCAAGCTTGGACTTTTCACGGAAACGCGCAAAGAACCGGGAATTTCAGCGATATTGCCCCGATGACGGATCAGCTCGTTTATAAGGTTAAGATCGGCGGACTTGTGGATAGCTCGCCTATGGTTTACGACGGAAACGTTTACGTGATAAGCTGGTATGGGCAGTGGTATGGCGAATCCTCGCATTTGGCATGCATAAACGCCACCAACGGCAGTGTGATCTGGGAAATAAAAGCGGAAGGTGCTTCAACGCCTTGCGGTTACGACGGAAAGGTCTTCGTCGGGCTTTTGAACGGATCGCTCATGTGCGTCGATGCGAACAACGGAAGGATTATTTGGATTGAAAAGCTTGAAAGCAATCCGCAATACTGGGGTATTGCTTCATCGCCATTGGTTTATAACGATACGCTTTACGTAACGACGTTCTCAAACGGAACGCTCTGGGCTTTGAATTTAAACGGTAGCGTCAAGTGGAAGGTAACCACGGGAGGCGAGATAAGTCATTACACATCGCCTTCGGCATATAACGGTTTGATCTTCTTCGCCGGAAACGAATCCGTAAACGGAACATACGTAAACGAGCTTATATGCGCAAATGAAAGCGGTGGTATCGTTTGGAAATTCCCAGTTGATAGCCTGATTCTGAGTTCACCAGCCGTAGGATACGGAAAAGTCTTCTTTACGACGATGCACAGAATTTATGCAGTAAACATCTCAACGGGAAAAGAAGTTTGGAACGTTTCGATAAACGGAACGATTTCAACTCCCGCTTTGGCATTCGGAGCCGTATTCGTAGGAAGTAGGGATGGGAAATTGTATTGCATAGATGCAAACAACGGAACGATCCTGTGGACCTTCCAAGCGAACGGAAAGATAGATTCATCGCCGGCAGTTGCGAACGGCGTAATATACTTCGCCACAAACACGCCCAACGGAACTATATACGCCTTATATCCGAACGGGACGTTGCTCTGGAAATACACTCTTATTCCGCCTGAGGGCAAATACTACAACATAATGTCCTCCCCATTCGTCTGGAACGGAAAGCTGTTCATAGGAGCGGACGATGGCAACCTCTACATATTCGGAATATGGAAAGGCGACGTAACGCTCGCACCGGGCAACTTTACTGTTGTTGCGGATAACGGAAAGACATACGTCGTTCCCAACATGACCGCTTTGGGAGCTTTGAACGAGGCTTCAAAGCTCGGTGGTTTCAGCTACACGGTGAACGAGACTTGGGGCGGAGGAAACCTCTACCCCACTTCGATCGGCGGGATAAGGGGAGTTTGGCGCTACGATGTAAACGGAATAACGCAAACCACGGGAACGAACAAGTATAATGTAAGCGATGGCGATACGGTAGTGTTCTGGCTCTTGACTAAGAGCGGGGATAATCCGAAAAACGCTCCGAATGAGGTGATAATTCACGTTCATGCGAAGAAGATCGTGATAAATAATCTCAGAGTTAGCGATGGGAGAAGGGGTGGGAATGCGACGGCATACGTTAACGTAACAGCTTTAAAGTCCGGCTGGTTCGTGATAGTAGTCAGCGGGACAAATGCGAACGGGGACAGCATCGCTGGGATCTCGACGGTTAAACTGAACTTCGGAGAAACGGTCAACGTTCCCGTTATAATCCCGATCCCGCAACTCGTCCAAACCGGAACATACAGACTTTACGCCGGAGTTTACGAACTCAACAATTATCCAAACGAACTTCTAACTTGGTTCGGAAGTGCGAACTGCAACGTGGGGTGATCGCATGAGAAGGCTTTTGGTTTTTCTCGTATTTTTAATCGCAATTCAGCAAGCAAATGCTCTAACTCTGAACGTTCAGGGAAACGTCGTTAATAAGCCGGTGACGGTAACAACTGATAAGCCGGCTCTTATAATATTTAGAATGAACAACGGAACTCCTATTTACGCTTACGGAACTTCGGCGAAGTTCATACCTCATATCACCGGCAAGTTGCTGATAGAAGCCATAGCCGGTGGCGAGAAGGCTGTTAAAATCGTGGAGATACGACAGCCCCCGAGTAGCGGTAGCTCAAGTGGCGGAGTTAGCTCGAACATCTATTGGCAGGGAACCGTCTATCTGCCGAACGGAACGTTCACGAAAACTGCAACCAACGGCAAGGTTTACACCATAAGGTGGAGAACGGCTTTGGGAGCTTTGGAAAAAGCTTCCGAGATCGGAGGCTTCAGTTACACGATAAAGGAAACTCAGTGGGGGCCATTCGTAAGCTGTATAGCCGGAAAGTGCGAAGGGAGTGAAGGATCGACGTCGGGCTGGATGTATTGGGTGAACTATCCGAACGAACCCCTGCCGGGAGTTTCCGCTGATAAATACGAGGTTCACGACGGAGATGTCGTTTACTGGTTCTTCTCGAAGAGCATGAGCGACACGCCGGATACATCGGATATGGTTATCAAGATATACGTTCACTACACCAGCAGTAGCGCCACATCCGGTGAGAGTGGAGGCTCCATCACATCTGGCGGCAAAGAAACATTCGAGAAAACTGTGACCGTCGAAATCGGAAAGCCAAAAGAGATAGATGTAGAGAAAGCTAACGTCGTGAAAATTATTTTAAAGCCGAAGGAGAGCGGATCTTACACGGTTAAGGTTCAGAAAGCCGAACCGAAGGTTAAGCCGAGAGCCATAGCGACCTACGCCTTTTTCAACGTGACGGTAGATAAGCCGTGCGTTGCGACGATAGAGTTCGAAGTTTCGAGGAGTTGGATGGAAGATCACGGCTTCAAGCCGAACCAGATTTCTCTGCTGAAATTTGACAAGTATTGGATAGAACTTCCGACGAAGTTCTTGAAAAACGACAGCGAATACTACTACTTCGAGTCGAACGTTAGTTCATTCAGCACTTTCGCGATCGCGGTAACGAGGTGGAGCAACTTCCCGCTGAACGTTACGGATAAGCCGATTATAAAGGCTCTTCAGTATCTCAAATCCGTCCAGCACAGCGACGGAGGATTCGGAGAGAACGAAAGCAACTTCGCCAAAACATGCTGGGTGATAATGGCTCTCGTTTCCGCAAAACAAAATCCATACAAGTGGGTTAAAGACGGAAACTCATCAGTCGATTATCTGAAGCACGAAATAAGGAAGGAGATCGACAAGATGGGAACGGCAGATCTCGCAAGAACCATACTAACGGTTATTGCTGTAGGAAAGGATCCGAGGAACTTCACCGGAATAGACCTCGTTTCGAAACTTGAGAAGAAGGTTAAGCCGAACGGACAGATCGGAGACTACATTTACACTACGATCTGGGGAATCATAGCTTTGAAAGCCTGCGGTGTGGATGTTTCGAAATCGGTTGAATGGCTCAAGATTCATCAAAATGCAGATGGCGGCTTCGGTTGGACGATAGGAGCTAAAAGCGATTACGATGATACCGCAGCGGCAATAGTCGCCTTAATTGAAGGAGGAGTTCCGAGGAACTCGAGTGTGATAAAGAGGGCGCTCGATTATCTCAAAACAGGGCAGAATGAAGACGGCGGGTTCAGATACTTCGGAAATTCGGCAAGCAACTCGGCAAGCGATTCTTGGGCTATATGGGGAATCCTCGCGAGCGGTCAGAATCCGACCGAATGGAAGAAGAACAACGTCAGCGTCGTCGATCATCTGCTAAGTCTTCAGGCTGAGGAGGGATACTTCAAGTATACGAAGTATCAGGTTTCGAATCCTTGCTACATGACGGCTTGCGCAATCATGGCTTTGCTCGGCAAGTATCCGCCGATCTATCCTTCAGGCTACGTGAACTTAACGATTCCGACTCCCAAACCCGTCCCAACGCCCACAGCCGTTCCAACACCGACTAAACCCAAGCCAACTGCCGTAACACCGACGGCAACTCCGACCGCCACAGCCACACCAAACGCCACACTATCTGTAACCCCGGTTGCCGCACCAACCAAAACGCCGACAAAGGTTACGACTAAACCGACGTTCAGGATCGACGGATTCACCGCTGTAATCGGAGTTATAGGAATAGCGATAGCTCTGGCGGTGAGGAGAACATGAAGAAGATACTTCTACTACTATTTTTATCGATTCTCGTAATCGGCTGTTCCGCTGTAAACCATAAAGTCCAATTCCATGCGAAAAGCGGAATCAACTACACATACGTCAATTACTCGTATTTGAATAGGGGGATAATCGAAAAAGCCAACGAAGTGATAGTAACGGACGACTTCGGATTTAAGGTGGTCGTAAAGAAGTATCCCAAAAGAATAGTTTCGCTGGCTCCTTCGAACACAGAAATCCTCTTCGCCTTGGGCTTGGGCAATAGAGTCGTGGGAGTCACAGACTACTGCGACTATCCGCCGGAAGCCGTGAAGCTCAAAGAAGAAGGAAAGATCGAGTCGGTGGGCGGTTTCTCCACCATAAACGTTGAGAAGGTAATAGCTCTGAAACCGGATTTGGTTGTCGGAGCTTACGGAAACGGATTGGGCAACATAGAGGCGATAAAGAGATTCGGAATTCCGGTGATATGCTTCAATCCTAAAAGCTTAAGGGATGTGATGAGGGACATATGGATACTCGGAGTCGTAACCGGAACGAAAAGGAACGCTACGAGGCTCATCAGATTCATGGAGGAGAAAATCGAACACGTTGAGGAGATCGTAAGCCACGCGAAAACGAGACCGAGAGTAGTTCACATACTCTGGAACGATCCAATCTGGGTCAGCGGAAGGGGGACGTTTGTGGACGAACTCATAAGATTGGCTGGAGGAGAGAACGCGGTGAGGAAGAAGGGATGGACTGTAATAAGCAAGGAAGAGCTTCTGAGACTGAATCCGGACGTCATAATCGTGAACAGCGGAAACGGTATGAGTCCGAAGGGTAAAAACATTTTATACGATTGGATAACGCACGACGAAGTTCTCAGACAACTCAAAGCCGTTAAGAACGGAAGGGTTTATGTTGTCGATGCGGATATAGTTTCAAGACCCTCATACAGGTTGGTATATGCGCTCGAAGAGTTTGCCAAATTCATACATCCGGAGCTATTCGAAGGTAATAATTCCGCTGTCGATCTTAGCTCTGCTCACGCTTGCAATCTCACCGGCACTGGGCTCGGTAACGATACCACCAAAGTTTGTGGCTAAGGCTTTCATAGATGCAATAACAGGAAAGCGGTTAAGCTTGGACGAGAAAATAATAGTGGATCTCAGGGTTCCGAGGGTTCTCATGGCTTTCATAACGGGAATGGCTTTATCCACTGCCGGAGTTGTTATGCAGGCTATATTCAGAAATCCTTTAGCCGAACCGTTCATCTTGGGTGTCTCAGCCGGAGCGGCTGTGGGGGCGATATTGGGGATGCTGATGTTCTTCAGCGTATACGCCATCTCAATTTCGGCCTTCCTTTCATCACTGCTCGCCGTCTTTGCTGTCTACAACTTGGCAAGGGTTAAAGGCAGAATAACTACAGAATCCCTTCTCTTAGCCGGAATAGCTGTGAACTTCTTTCTCTACGCCTTGGAGTGGCTGATGCTCATAAGGTTCAACAGGGCTCATCTCATCCTAACTTGGCTCGTCGGCTTTTTGGGAAACGTCGAATGGTTGGACGTCAAGGTAAGCATAATTCCCGTGCTCGCCGGAGTGGTTTCGATTTGGGTTTTCGCGAGGGATCTGAACGCCATGAGTTTCGGGGAGGAAACAGCCCACTACTTGGGCGTAGACGTTGCGACCGTTAGAAAGATTCTGCTCGCTGTTGCATCGCTGATTACAGCGGTTTGCACGTCGTTTGTGGGAGTAATAGGATTCGTCGGTCTCATGATACCGCACATGCTAAGAATGCTGGTGGGAGCGGATCATCGGATCTTAATTCCGTCTTCAGCCCTCTTCGGCGGTATATTTTTGGTTTGGACGGATACCTTTGCCAGAACAATCATGAACGATTCCGTTCCGGTCGGAATAATCACTATGCTCTGCGGAGCTCCATTCTTTATATATCTGCTTAGAAGTCGCTCGTCCTTATTTTCATAATAAGCCATATCTCTCGGGGGATTACCGCGGTTTTCATAGTGAAAAACAAAAAATTTAATTAACTTCCGTTATATTTCTTAGGGATGAAGCATCTAATCTCAATGGCTGATTTAACTCCAGAGGAGCTTGAGGAGATTCTCGAACTTGCGGAAAAGCTCAAGGAGGAGAGATACAAGGGAAGGGTCACGGACTACTTGAAGAACAAGAGTCTCGCGATGATATTCGAACTCCCTTCGACCCGAACCCGAATCTCTTTCGAGGTTGCCATGACTGACTTGGGCGGGCACGCTTTGTATTTAAGCTGGAACGACCTCCAGCTTGGCAGAGGTGAGCCGATAAAGGATACAGCCCGTGTCTTAAGCAGATACGTTCATGCGGTGATGATGAGGGTTCGAAATCACGAGACGATAGTTGAATTCGCGAAATATTCAAGCGTTCCGGTGATAAACGGTTTGAGCAACTTAGAGCACCCCTGCCAGATAATCGCAGATCTGCTCACGATAAAAGAATACAAAGGAAATCTTAAGAACGTCAGGTTGGCTTGGGTTGGAGACGGAAACAACGTCTGTAACTCGCTCATTTTGGCTTCGGCTCTAACGGGAATGAAGATGGTTGTTTCAACTCCTAAGGGATACGAGCCGAATGAGGAGATCGTTAAGAAGGCTATTGAGATGGGAGCAGATCTAACATTCGAGCCGGATCCGGCTAAAGCCGTGCAAGATGCAGATGTAATTTATACGGACGTCTGGATTTCGATGGGGCAGGAGGCTGAAAGGGAGAAGAGGCTCAGGGATTTCGCCAAGCATCAGGTCAGCGAAGCCTTAGTTAGCATGGCTAAGGACGATGTAATAGTCATGCACTGCTTGCCAGCTCACAGAGGTGAGGAGATAACCGAAGAGGTCTTGGAAGGAGAACACTCGATCGTTTTCGACCAAGCCGAAAACCGTTTGCACGCTCAGAAGGCCATCCTTCTAAAGCTAATAGGTGGTGAGGAGGTTGACTGACTGGAATGCCGTTGTCGATAGGATTACGAACTTCATAAGGAAGGTAGTTGAGGATGCAAACGCTGAAGGGGTTGTGGTCGGCTTGAGCGGGGGTGTCGATAGCTCTACAACCGCATTTCTATGCGTTAAAGCCCTCGGAAGCGACAGGGTTTTGGGAATTATAATGCCGGAAAGGGGGGTTACGAGGGAGGAGGATATAGACGATGCCCTCAAAATTTGCGAGATACTTGGAATAGATTACAAGTTCGTTGAGATAAATCCGATGGTTGAAGTTTTTCTTAACGAGCTCGGCGAGGGGGGCAAGATTGCAGTTGCAAACCTTAAGCCTCGAATTAGGATGATCATCAACTACTACTTCGCAAACAATCTGAACAGGCTTGTAGCCGGAACAGGAAACAAAAGCGAGCTTTTAACGGGCTATTACACCAAATACGGAGATGGAGGAGTAGATTTCCTTCCGATAGGTGATTTATACAAGACCGAGGTTTTTGAGCTCGCAAGATTTTTGGGAGTTCCCGATAGGATAATTCGCAAGAAGCCATCAGCCGGACTTTGGATCGGGCAGACGGATGAAGGCGAGCTCGGAATAACGTATGCAAAACTCGATACGATTCTGAAAGCTTTGGAGAAGGGGATGAAGCCGGAAGAAATTCCGAAGGAGTTCGATGTAAGCGAGGATGACGTTAGAAAGGTCGTGGAGATGGTCGAGAGGAGCAAGCACAAAAGGGAGCCTCCGCCGATCGTAAGGGTTAGGGATTTGATCGACTGATCATTTTAGATATCCTAATTCCCTAACCTTCCTTATAACAGCCTCCACCTCCTCATCAACGCTCATCCTGTCGGTATCTAAAATAAGTTCGGGGTTTTCCGGCTCTTCGTATTCGCCATCGAATCCCGTTAATCCCTTTATCTCCCCCCTCAAGGCTTTGGCATACAAGCCTTTTGGATCCCTCTTCATTCTAACTTCGAGCGGGCATCTGAGATAAACCTCGACGAACCTCCCTATTTCTTTCCTCGCATACTCCCTCCACTCCCTGTATGGTGCGATAACCGAGACGATCGTAATTATTCCGTTTCTTGCCAACAGCTTAGCCATCTCAACGACAACGCGGTTGTGCATCTCCCTCTCTTCCCTGCTAAATCCCAAATCCGGATAGAGCTTGCTTCTGATTCCGTCTCCATCGAGCGTTTCAACGCTGTATCCCATTTCCTCCAACCTCTTCGCCAAAGCTCTTGCGAGCGTTGTTTTACCCGCTCCGCTCGGCCCAGTAAGCCAGATCACGAAGGACATACGACGTTCCCCCTAAGCGTTTTTGCAACGTCGCTCAAGCCTAAGAGTGTTAAAACCGTGGGAGCGAAATCGTAAATCGTGCACTGAATTTGCTTGCTTTCGTTCATCTCCGGCAAATGCATAGCGAATACACCGTATTCGGAATGAACGGCATCATCCGGCCCCGTATCGTTTTCAAGCAAATAGTTCGTTTCCCAGCCCAGAGTTCCGGCGGAACGCCAGTAGAGGTCGTCGAAGTAAACCATCATATCCGGCTTATCCCCCTTCGAAACCGGATAGATTTCTTCAGGATAGAACACCTTAGTGTCCCACTTCTCCCCGTTCGGTCCCCTTATCGATCTGATCATATCCGCAATCTCATCTCTGACTCTATCGTATTCCGAAATCCTTATCACACCCTTAGGCTCCCTTCCCTTTACATTCAGAAATATTCTGGCGTAATATCCTCCCCAAGCCCATGCAATCGTGTTGCTCCAATCTACATCTATCTGTTCGAACTTCGTCCCCGGCTTCAGATCGCTTGCATTTGCCTTTAGCAACCCTTCCTCTATAAGCCACTGATTTACCGCAAAGCAACCCTTCATCCTCTTTATTCCGTGATCGGAAACTATCAGAACAGCTGTATCGTCATCTAGCAACTTTAGGGTCTTTCCGATTTCCCTATCGAGCAGTTTGTAGTAATCCGGGATGACATTCCTGTATAGACTATTGGGCTCGTGCAGATGGTGGTTCTCGTCGAAATACTTCCAGAACGCGTGGTGAATTCTATCGAGCCCGATCTCCACGAATTCGAAGTAATCCCAATCCTTCGTCTCAATCAGATATCTAATCAGCTCGAACCTCTTCTGCGTCATCTCCCATATCTTTTCCTTAACCTCATCCCTCTCCTCCCTTCTGAAAACCACATCGAATATGTAATCTCCCACTACTCGCTCGATCTCCCTCTTTAATTCCGGCGGATAGGTGTAATTCGTGCTCGAATCCGGAGTTATGAAGCAACCGATCATCCAGCCGTTAATCTTTTTGGGCGGGTAAGAAGGGGGAACGCCCAAAACTACCGACTTTAACCCCCTTTCTCCGGCGTAATCCCAAACGGCTTTCTCTTTAACCATGAGACTGTGCGCTATCCATATGTCTTTGTAGCTGTTTCCCTTTCTATGTCTGAATCCGTATAATCCCAATTCTCCGGGAGTTTTGCCGGTAGCCATGACCATCCATGCCGGAATAGTTATAGCGGGAATACAGCTTTTCATGGGCCCGTAAATCGATCTCTCCAACAACCTTCGGATGTTCGGTAGATCTTCCAAGAACTCGTTGAACAGAAGCTCCGGCGGAGCAGAATCCAAACCTATCACGAAAACCCTCATAACATCCCCTCTATAACGCCCAAAGCCTCATCTATCCTATCCTTCGGGCAGATTAGCCCCAAAACATCCCTCTTTCCTCCGGCGTTAAAACCTTTAAGCTTGAGCTTTTCTATGATGGCTGGAACGTTTATCGAATCAGCGAGTTCGGGCTTTATCCTCAAGTAAACCTGACCCTTCTCACCGAATCCCCTATTCACGGCAACGACAACTTCGTAACCCATAACCCAAACGGCTTTTCTAACCACCTTCGATATTATGTTAAACCTACTTTCGAATTCGATTTTCGTGAATTTTCCGACGTTTTCGACGTTGTCCAAAGCTTTCCAGACTTCTTTCTCGATGATGCTGAGATTCCTCAGCCATCTTTCGTTCTCAAGCAAATCCTTTGGCTCGGATTCTACGACCGTTCTAACGGCATCCTCGACACAATTCCTGTCCATGATTACGTAGTTCGAATCGAGCATTGAAACGAGCTTCATCGCATCCCTTCTCTGCAATCCGAATTCGGCGAGCAGTTGCATCGCCTTCTTACCTATCTTCCAATCGAAAACCCTTCTTCCGACGTCGCCCAAAGCACCTAAAGCTGAAAGGTAGCTCCAGACTGAAAAGTATTCCGAAGCTACCCAGCTCGCCGAAGGATATTCTTCTTCGCCCCTCCCTTCGATTATCGGATTCACGTGCTCGACGTTTGGCTTCTCAATCTTTGGCTGAACGTGATGATCGATGAACGTGACCTTTCTGTCGATTCTTTCGACCAACTCCGGAACGTTTAGATCGACTACGAATACATCCGTTGCTTTCTCAATTTTTTTCCAAATTCGATCATCGAAGTCGAACAGTCCTATGGGCGGTGTGACGTTTTCCCAAGATTCGCCCAAGTAGTCCAGAACCAAGGCTACGAGCGAAGCCGAGCATATCCCGTCGGTGTCCCAGTGGTGAATAATTAGCGACGTCATCAGTCCAAGTAGCCCAAAGCTCTAAGTCTCTCCTTAACCTTCTCCTCCTCTTCCTCACTGAAGACCTGCTCCTCCTCTTCCTCCAAGCTTGCGAGGACTTCCCTCAGAACGTATGTTACGTATTCATCCACAGACTCGAATTCCGTTTCCTTAATCCTCTCTTCGATCTTCTCGTAGATTTCGGCCGGGATTTTAACTTCTCTTAGCTCCATAGAAACCACCGAAACAAAATTGAATATTTAGCATATAAAGTTTATCCTAAACAGCGCATCGCTATCGAATTCGATCATCTGCCGATCCTTTTCATGTAACTCCTAACGAAGAACCTCTTCAGATCGAGAGGATCGGCAAAGAACAGTATGTGGGACTTCCCACTTGCCTTAGCCATTCTGTTGCAGAGTTCCAAGAACTTCCTATCCTTTCCAAGCATTATTATCGTCAGATGGGCGTCAACGCTCCTGAGATTTTCAGCCTCCTTAATTGCGCATCTCCAAGGGGTTAGATAGGGATTGTAACTCGACGTCGGCTCACCGTCTGTTATTAGGAAGACTATCCTACTACCCCTCTTCCCCTTCAAAATCTCCCTCGCCTTCCTTAGGGCTAAGCCTATATCGGTTCTACCTCTCGCATCCAAGTTTAGGATCTCGTTTTCCCTTATCTTCCTGACGTTGTGGTTGAAAGCGACAACGTGAAGCTCATCGAAACTGTTCCTTCTTATAGCACTCTTCAAAGCCAACGCCGCTTCGATCGCTCCGATTATCTTCTTGCCCCTCATGGAGTCGCTGACGTCTATTAGCATCACGTAAACGCACTTCTCAGCGTGCTTCGGCATCCTCGCCACCAAATCCTTCTCATCCAAATTGATCTCCGGATCTCTCAAAGCGGATTTGACCAAAGTTTCCTGAATGTCGACCATATCGAACGTGTGAACGAAGGGATCAAATTCGACGATTTCGTAACCCAGAAATATCGACATCCCTTCCTTTTCCGTCTCGTGCTCACCGAAATCCTTCTTTCCCAAATCCCGAAGGGAAAGCTGAAGAACCTTTTCACCCAATAGCTTCTCCGCTTGACTGCTGAAAAGCAGAACTCTCCTGTGGATCCTCTCGATGACTCCTTCGATGTAACCTTCCTTCATTAGATCCTGAACGATTTCTTCGTAGAAGTAGTTCACGAGATCACTCGCGCTGACATCTTCCCTGCTTATCTCTCCTCTTTTCAGCATATCTTTGATCTCCTCCCATGCTTTCTGCCTCGCCTTTCTGTAGTCTTCGATCTTGTCCATCCAAAACGTGTTCACGTAGCTGAAGTTCTTCAGAATTTCGTTGAAGAGGCTCGAAAACATCTCAAAAGATTGTTTTAACTCTTCGTTGCTCAGATGCTTTTTTATGAACTCAGATAGATCAATGTTTCCCTTTTCCCGATAGTATGGATTGAATATGGAGTAGAGTAAATCCTTCGCGAGATTTTGATCTATTCCAACTTCCTCCTTACACAATCCACATTCAGGCTTCCCAGTCATAGCCCGCATAGACATACCTTCCAAAATCTACCTTATCTATCAAGCCTGTGCAACGCTTTATAGCTTCCAGTAAGATTTCAAAAGCCGAATTGAGCTCTTCTGGGGACTTAGCAAAGAGGACGAGGATCTTGTATAAGTTTTCGTATCTTCTGAAATCTATATTATCCTCAACGCTTATCGGTTCTCCACAAAGATCCGAGAGGTCTTCCATGAGCTTACCGAACGAATCACGGGGAATTAGGCTGTAGATCTCGGTGCATGTCTTGTTTATCGCCTCTTCGGTCAGCTTGACTATCACGTCATCCTTACTCATTTCGTCTTCGTAATCGAGCTCGATTCTGCTCCTCAATCCCAACTTTACGATTTCGTAGTTTCTTCCGTAATCTATCAGCATCGCGCATTTATGCCCCTTACGAGTTGCGGAAGCTCTAAGATGATCAAAGAGCTTTATCGTTGCCCTGCATGACGGCTCAAGCTCTATTCTGCTTGCGATTCTACATTCGTTCTTGTTTCTCGCAAGCCTAACTATTCTGGCTAAGATTCTTAGATGCCAGCTCGGCAGAATCGCGCCATCCTTTAAACTCATGTTTCTCAGTCCTATCTCGATCTCCTCCTCAAGAGTTTCTGGAGGGCCGATAGGTATCTCTTCAACTCTGTCCATCAGAGGTTCCTTTATATCGGCAACACCCTTGTAGTTTGCAGGATTCGTCGACGCTATGAAGATCGTATCTATCTTCATCGGAACTATGTCACCTTCGGGCGTTGTGATCTGCTTCTCCTCCAGAAGTTCGTGCAAAAGCGTTTGCAAAGCTGAAGGAATCGCACCGAGCTCGTCGAAATATGCTATTCCCCTATGTGCCTTCAAAACCCTACCGGGAGTGAAGACCTCGGGATGATCCAAATCGTAACCTTCCCTAATCTTCTGAATGCTTATACCGCCTATAAGCTGTCTCGTCGTCATCATCGGATCTCCGGGGATTCTGATCCACTTCCTCGGAACCCAAGTTAGCTCGACCACTTCTTCCTCAAGCACCTTCCTCTTGCATGCGAAGCATGTAGGATGTGTTGGATCGTCGTGGATCTTACAACCCTTTATCGCTAAGAGTTTCTCCGGCAGAAGCTTCGCTATGGCTTTGCTGAACGTAGTTTTTCCGTAACCTTTTCTGCCCTTAAAAAGAATGTTCGAGCCGCTCATCAGAGCGTTTTTAACCATCTCCTTCTCCACGGCTTTACCTACAATCTCTGGGAATGGGTCTTCTCCCCTTTTTTCGTATTCAAGCAGAGCCTCCCTGACGTATTCTACTATGCTCTTGGAATGGTATAGCAGAAATTCCTCACTCCATATATCTATTTCCTCCCCGTTCAGAATAAATTTCGGAGCATTTGAAGGTTTTACGATGACATCTTCAAATATGTAGTCGATATCCATCATGCTAACTTTGGAAGGGAACTATATCACGTTTGTGGTCACAAAATGTTGATAGGGAAGCTTAGCCATTTATGGCGAAGAGGAATTAGAGGTGGGCAGAAGGAGGGGCCGGTTCGTGCATACTCGGTTAATCCGAAGCATCCGCGATGCGGTGAATTGGGGAGTTCCCGCGGGAACCACCTCGCTGAAGTGGGGAAGAAGTCAACCCCTCGTTATCAGTTCGGGCTTGACATCCGCTTTTGCAAGCTTTGGAATCTTTCCAGCGAATCCTATTATATCATCCTTTACTACCAAAGCACCATCTATATGATCTTTTGCGTAATTCCAGAAATCCTTCAGAGTTCGTTCTATCTCCTCCTTACCAAAATCTCGCCCGATCATATTGCCCAAGGCAGTAGCAAACGCATCCGCTATGCACGCATCTCTGGCAAATATCGTCGAGGCATCCGCAAATCCGAAGCTTATGGAATGCCCTATCGTTCCGCTTGAGGTGCAAACGGCGTAAAACCCTTCCTCGTCAATCTCAAAGCTTAAGGTAAGTGAATACGTAAACACTCCGACCGTAATCGGTCTATCCAGAAACATAGCAATGTCTCCGCCGTTGTCAACTACTGCGAATTTCGCTCCCGCTTCGACCATCTTTTCCACTGCGTATTGCGCTATAATACCGGCTACGGTTGCCATAGGTCCGACGTTGGCTAACTTGGAAGCTTGACACATTCTGCCGACGATTTCGCCATCGCAATCCATCGGTTCGAGCGTTGCATAGAAGTATGGATCCCTCTCAATTGCATTTTCTATCTCCTTCCTCGCCTTAAGGATAGCATCGACTGCTATTTTGTAATATCTTTCATCCTCAGCCAAGATCGTTACTACCGTTTCTTTATGCTTGAATCTGAACCTCTTATAACTCACGAATTTGAGTTCGAGTTCGTGCACATAGCATTTTGCATTTGTATGGTTTAATAAAATTTGTCTAATTATAAATTTAAAATTTAATTGATTAATTTTTAAAATTAATTTATTAATATATATAAT
>JALVJV010000019.1 GCA_027028145.1 Archaeoglobaceae archaeon
AAGGAGTCTCTTGTATCCTTGCTTTATCATTTCAAGCTCATCGAGAATAGCTTTCAGCTTCCTCTCGTAATCCTCAAACTTTGATTCGATGTCATTGTAAACCAATTCCTTAAATTGATTAAATTCCGTAACAAGTTCATTGAATCTCTTTTCAAGCTGTATTACCCTCAAAAGTGCTTGGTTTAGCTCTTCTTTACTCGAATTCTGTGAAAGAATCCCAGCATAGTGGCGGATTGCTTGCCTGATAAATTCGCTTCTTTCGTTTTTATTTAGAGATTCAAGAATTTCGACTATATCAGCATCCTCTACTGGATGAGCTGAAAAAGAGTATATCTTTCGATCAGCCATTAATAACCACCTCTTTAGAATCTTTTAGCAAAAATCTTCTCAAGATGTCTCTTACAGCCTCAGAATCTGATTCAATCGCATTTCTTTGTTTATATTCTTGTAATGCTTTGTATAATTTGTCTGGCAACTTTGCACCTACGAATTTTGACATTATTTTTTGCACCTCCACTTTACTTTTTACAGTATTGTTGTAAAATTTAAAGTATTTAAAACTTTCGTTTTTACAGTATTACAGTAAAAAACTTAGTAAAACCCCATTAAATCCCGCAAAATCATAAAAGTTGAAAAATCAACTTACTATAAGGCAATGATGGAGTATGTTTTTCAGAAAGGTGTATATGATATCCTCATAGAAATAAAGAAGCATGGAAAAGTGCAACCTTCGAAATTAGCTGAGGTTATAACATCAATAAGTGAAAAAACACTCTATAAGAGGTTGGAGGAATTAACCAAAATAGGGTTAATCAAGAAAGAAGCTGGTTTTAACGAATATGGAAGACCTGTAACCTTATACTGTTTAACACCTCTTGGAGAGGAAGTTGTCAAGAGGTTTATTGATGTTGAGAAAATATTAAAAAGAGGTTATGAATCTTCGTCTACAGCATGAATTAATAACAACTTGGTTGTGTCGTTATTATATTAACTGAGAGCTGTTAATATATATAATTATTAACACCAACAACTTAATACAACAACTAACGAACTAACATCTTCTTCATTCAACCAATTGTCTAAAGAAGATTGGTTGTTGAAGTCGTCTTTGAAAACAACTTTATGTGCAACTTAAGATGAAGGTCGATGTTAAAACCAAGCCACTTGAAGTTGTCGCATAAGCTTTGTTAAACATCTTAAGAGTGTTTGACAATTAAAATTGTATACCTTGACAATTAAAATTGTCAAACAACAACTAACAACAAACAACCTATCTTAACCATTGGATGCAACATCCTAAGTGAATGAAAAGAAAGCGTTGACAACGTCTTCAACGACTACTTTAACGAAAAATAGGTTAAATGCTACTCTTTCTCCAAGCTTTTGATATTATACAGTTCTTTCTGTCCGGCGATGTAGAAGAAGTCTGCAACATTCCTAAACAGCTTTTTATCGACCAATTTTTTGATTTCCTTATACATTCCTTCCGGAATTTCGATCAGATAACCTCCTTCCTTTCCTCTCTTTTCCCGTTGAGAAGATAGCAAACCCGATCGAAAACTCTCGTGAATGTTCCCTCAACTTCTTGAAGATTATCTCCGATAACTTCCAGCCTAAAAGTCATTCCATCGTCGTTCCCCATAATCTCAAGTGTTATTGAACTGGAACTTCCGCATTCCTCCCTTCCTTCATCTTCCTTCTTTAAATCTTCCCCTTTGCTACTCTCCTTTTCTCTTTCCATCTTTTCACCTCCACAACTTCCTTAACCATCTACAGAGAGGAGCATGACGAATAAACTCCTCATAAATCCAATTCTGAAAATCCGATAGATCTCCGATGAGGATTAGCTCATCATCGGTTGGATAATACCATTTACCGCTAAATCTCTGATTAACATCAATTTCGTAAACGACAAACTCATCCTTGCTAAAAACTACATAGAGCGGAACGTTTAATCTCTTTGCAACTCTGGAGAGCGTAATAATCTGATACGTTGGAATGCGATGTTTGGTTGTGTATTTTTCTTCGAACATTGCCCTGATTGAGTTTCCAACTTCAAGAATGCCGTCTATATTGGTGAAAACGATACCGTGAATGTTATCCCTTAGCGATGTGATTCCAGATACTAACCCATTCTCAATCGGTTTCCCGCAATGCGGACAAATCAATGATTAACACCTCCATCTTCCTCAATCGGGATTAGGAAACCCTTAACATCGTCATCTAACTCCAGATAGTCCTTTTTCCTGATCTGGATGATCTGATCGGGAAACGCTCTGATAACTCGCCCGTTTACTTTTACATTGACATAATCGATCGCTTTAACTTTAATCCAATCCCCAGAAGTTGAATTAGCCGTATCTTCAGAGGAGGAGTTTTCGTTATTTGGATTTTCTTTCGAAACCATCTCTATTGCTGATTTGTAGAATTCAGGAAGCAACCCATGCTCTATAAGCCTAAAGATTCTCTCCTTTATATCTTCGGAATCTCCAAGCTTCTTGACAACCAATTTAGCGAAAGCCTCAGGCTGAGCATGGACAGGAACAGAAGGAGCAATGATCTTGTAGCATCCCAAAATCTGCTTATCTATCTCATCGAGCTTGATCTTCGGTTTATCTTCCTTAGTCTCTTCGGATTCCTTCTTTTCTTCAGTCTTTACATCATTCTTTGATCTATCATCAGTTGGCTTGTTCTTCTCGTCCTTATCTTCTGAGATCTCTTCAAAGTTTCCTCCTCTCAGGAATTCTACAAATTCGGCAATAGAGACTTTAATTCCTCTAACAACTCTTTTGTTTACTTTATATGTTTTGTATTCCCAGCCAAATCTCTCCGCTAAGGATTTGAGCGAATCAATGCCAGTATCCTTCAAAATCTTCATAACTGAAGTTGTGATGACTATTTCATCTCCTTTCGTAAATGCCCAAGGAACAAGGTTCTCCTTAAGCAAAGCTCTAAATCTGGTTTCTAAATCACTATACGAGTAGTAATCCTCCGGATTTTCAGAGATAACTTCAATCTTGGAAATGTATTTAGAATAAAGATTATTTATATTTTCAAGTAATCTTGATCTAATTTCTTCGTTAATTGTCTCATTGACCTCTTCTTCCGTTTCGCCCTCGTAGAATTCATAAATCCAATCCGGAACATCCAACTCAGCAAATTCAAAAGCTTCTCTAAGGAGTTGTGTTGCCAATGTTGACCAATTCTCTCTTAACAATTCGGGATTTTCTGAAATCTTCTCAAAGACGAAATAACCCAAGAATCTTAAATCTTCGAGTCTTGGGAGAATCTCCTCTTTGAATTTCTCCATTTCATCCTTAGAAATCCTGTCGGAAAGTGAGAAGTGAATACCGAAGAATCTCTTTCTTACAGCCTCATCTAACGGTAGTTGAGCGTTCATTGTCATGAAGAAAGGAGCAAGAGAAGGAATTTCGATGTAGACTCCATGAGCATGCTTTCCTCTAACGAAACGATTCTCAACGGCATTTTTGTAATCCTCTAACAATTCCTTGTTGTTGAAGATTCCCTCGACCTCATTAACAACAACCGGAAATGTCGTTAGACTTCTAAGCCTGCCATGCTTGGCTTTGGTATCCGCATCACCGCCTCCCTTTACAATCCTTGCTTCTTCGGGTGGATTCCAGATTGAAGGGATTATCTGAGCTCCAACTGTCGTTTTACCTGTATCCCTTGATCCATAAGCCACTAAATCTGGAAAGTGAACGACAACAGTTCTTCTAATCTGCTTTATTGCGTAGGCAAATGGTGCGATCAAGCCCCATTTGATCATCGTTGTGAATCTCTCCCCAGCTTTGCGATACCACTTAGTTCTAAGCTCGTTTAAGAGTTGAAGGGATTTAGCCAAGTCTTCTTTGGAGAAATCTTCAGGTTGCCACTTAACAGCCTTAATCTGTCCATCGATGTAGTAGAAACCCGGCTTTTCGAGTTCCCTTCTAATTTCTGCTTTACCTTTCCTTATGAATGCCGTAATGATTGAGGATAGAGCATCTCTAAGAAGTCTGGAATGCTTGACAACACCTTCAGCCTGTAATCTTGAGATGATAACATCCAATTCTGCCGGACCAATAGTTAAGTTCCTGAATCCATGGAACTCGATCTCAAACTTCGTAAGACCTCCGAGAGGATCTTCATAGACAATGACTTTAACGGGGCAAACTTCCGCTACAATCTTTTCATAGACTATCCCTCCGTTGTTTTTATCCTCAAACGCTCTTGCAATAATCCCCTTTCTTGGATTGGCAACATAATAAGCCCTCTTTCTAAAGTCTATTAGGCTGAAAATCGAATCTTGGAAAGGTGACGATCGACCTAACAATTCTTCAAGTCTTCTAATTAGATCTAAAGCCCTTTCTTCTCCTAATAGGGTTTCCGCTATTTCTTGGAGTCCTGTTTTGCCTTTTAGTTCCTCTTCCGTCGGAGGATTACCTCTCAGCCCATAAGTTCTATCGAGAACGTAAATCCTGTGATTTAGTTCCTCATCCTTTTCTGCTAAGAGTTCTACAATTTTTCGAGCAGAATTATAGCTTATTCCAGCCTTCTTAAGCCATCCAGTTAGAGAGAAAATGATAAGGTCTCGATAACCGACCTTATAAATCGGTCTGAGGAGATTGACGATTTCAACAATCTTACTTTCTTCCAATTCTCTTTTTCCTTCCTCCTTAATCTCGACCTTGGGAACAATCTTTTTCTTACCCTCCAAAAAGCTAAGGAGGGTTAGATATTCTTCCCAAGTCAATTCAGCGATCTTATCAGGCTTATTAACGAATCTGTAAACCTTACCTGAAGGATGAGGGGAAGGAGGAGCTACGACGTAACCTCCATTGGCTCTTATATCTACTCCCGGTCTGATTCCTATCCTGTTAGAAAATCGATCATGATCCGGATTCACAACCTTAACGTAATGGTGATATCCCTTGCCCGTTTCAGCAATCCATGTATTCAGAAGCTTGCCATAAATATCGGGATGTTTCTCCTTTAATTCGGCTAAAACTTCTTTTCTTACTTCCTCAGAATCGAAATCTATAACCGCTAAATTGCCCGATCTTTTACCCGTAACTATTGCAATTCCAAGCTTGTTCTTCCCTCCTCTTAGCGCTGGAAAGTTGGGATCCTTAAACCATTTTTCAAGCTCTTCTAAAGTTGGATGTCTATTCTGGAACTCTTTCCATTCAATTGCTGATATTTTGTTCCCCTTTGGATTGTTCTCCGAGATAGGAACAATAATTACAGGAATAACGCTAAATCCTTGTTCCAAATAATATTTAGCCCAATTGTATAAGTCCTCCACTCTTCAGCACCTCCCTAAGAGGACATCTTTCGGTGAGAAAATCTCCACAAATCGAAGAATCGGAGTAACAGCTTTGAGGTAAGTCCGAAAACTTTATTACCTTCCTCTCCCTTCCTTTCCTAAAGGGGAGGCGCTTAGGCATTTGATTACACCTCTTTTATTTTTTATAAAAATTAAATTTGGGCAAGCTCTGGCTTTTCTGTTTCTATTCCAAGTTCTTCTGCTTTCTCATAAATTAGCTCTCTAATAACAGCACTCTGGCTTTTATTGAGCTTCTTAGCCAAGTATTCCAATAGTCGAGCACTTTCGTGATCGAAACATAGTTGCTTAACCAATTTGACCATCAGTATCACCTCAAGATTTTAGTCCACTTGATTGATTGTTTGATTGATTGATTTAAAAATTTTCTGAGAATCTATATCAATCTATACACGTATATACGTGTATAGACAAAAGATCTCAGTCAATCTCGATTGATCGATACACGTATATACGCAAGAATTGGTTGAATTAATGTATGGCACGAAGAAGCATCAATCCAGTAGTTGAAACTGCCAAAGTTTTAGCTAAGTTTGGAAGAATTAGTTTTGGAGCTATTCTAAAAGAAGTGGATATATCCCGCCAAACATTGGATACATATTTAAAAATCATGGTGGGTAAAAAGCTAATTCTTTTAGAGCAGGATCCTAAAGACAAGCGTAAATATCTCTACTGGCTCAATCCTAATGAGCTATGCATCATAACAGTTGATGAAGCTATAGATGCTATCAGAAAAGAGCTTAAAGCTGTAGGTGAAGAATTAACGAGTGAAGAGGAGGAAAAGTTAAGAGAAATCTTGCGGAACGAAGTTAGAAAAATAATATTGACATGGCTTAAGATGAATATAATCAAAAATGAAAAGCCAGAGGAGGTTATTTTACATATTTTAAACATAGCTTATGGTGTGTATCAGGAAGTGGAAGCTTTTAAGCAATTATCCAAATTACCGATGTTTGGTAAACTCATGAAGGATAAGGCTGATGAAGTCTTCGACAACACCACCGCTGAAAATGTTAAATTGTATTTAGATTTAGTTGATAAGCTACCTAAGAGCTTCTTGAAAAAATGGGAAAAGACTAAAGCGTATCAATCTTCCCCTATGACTCAATTAGCATTAGCGATAAACCTGTTGATAAAGTCGTTAAAAATTAAATAAATGTCTTTTTATATTTTATTGATGATTCTTCTCAGAGGAGTTTCTCTCGAGTAGCATGAGGTAACACAACTTTTGACGTCAAAATAGTTTTTAACGACATTTCAGTTAGCCATGCTACCCGTGTTACTTCTCTCAAACTTTTTTCTAAGATGTTGTCTCCTCGAAAGAAAATTAAATAGGGGAGTTAAATAATAGTTATCCTCTACATCCTGCAGGTAACATGGGTGGTAACATGACCTCATGTTACCCTCGTGTTACCCTATGTTACCTAAATCAAAGTCCTCTTATTTTCCTTTTTTAGCCAAATAGGATTTTTATAATGGACTTGAATAAGGTAACATGGTAACACCCAATATACACAAACCCTTAACTTGAAATCACAAACGCAAAAGTCGATGTTACCGTGTTACCATGTTACCCCCCTAACTTCGCGTGACCAAAAAGTCTATGTTACCATGTTACCGTGTTACCTTTACTACCATTATATATTAATAAGAGAAAAAAACTCATCCATCCTTTAGCGTGCCGGGTTAGCCATTAGTATCGTCTGAAGGTGTCAACCCAAGGATCCAATACATCAATCCAGATCAAACCATGTTAATGCTTAGCATACCGCTATATTATTACATTATTACATTATAATATATTTACTAAATCAAGGTCGATACTATCAACTACCTTTAGCAAACCTTTTTTATTCTCCTATGGGAATACCATTATGCCACGCAAACCTTCAGGTCGGATCGATGTGTGTCTGCGTATCAATGCCGAACTATATCAGCGTTTGAAGGAAATCGCTCGATCTCAGGGCTGTTCTATTGCTGATCTCGTCGAACCTAAGCTTATTGAACTCGTAGCGCTGTATGATGCAGGGATTGGGATACGCCGGGGGTGGGATTTGAACCCACGAACCCTTACGGGCAGGGGATCTCGAGTCCCCCGCAGTGCCGAGCTCTGCAACCCCGGCTTGGAATATTGTTAAAGATAAGGTAAGATAAATTTTGCCCCTCGATCGGTTAAGATCTCGTAGCCAAGTATTTGGAAACTACGTTGAGAACATCGGATTTGACCTCCTCCATGTTTCTTTCGGCATCTATCACAACGATATTTTTATTTTTTAGAGATAAAAAAATTTCTCTGACTTTCCTTAGATATTCCAAGTCCTCGAATCTGTTTGGTTTGTCGCCCCTCATTCTAATTCTTTTCAAAGCTGTTTCAGGCTTAACGTCCAGAATTATTACCAAATCCGGTTTCGGCGCAATTTTTTCATTCAATTGCTTTATATAATCCGGATCTATTCCCAAGGCGCCCTGATAGGCTATCGTAGAGTAGTAGTATCTATCCATTATTACGACCTTACCGGCTTTAAGTGCGGGCACAACGTTATTCTTTACGTTCCACTCCCTATCTTTCAAGAATAGTTCAAGCTCCTCTTCGGGCTTTAACCTTCTATCTTTGAATGCTCTTTTGATCCTTCTACCCCATTCGCTGTTCGTGGGTTCTTTGAATACGACTACGTCGTATCCTCTCTTTTTAAGCTCCTCTTCGAGGAATCTAACTACGGTAGTCTTACCCGAACCGTCGATTCCTTCTACGGCTATCAACATTTGAGTCCCTCGCCCCGGTTAATCGCATCAAATCAAAGCATTTTTTATTAGAAATAATATTATCAAAATTATAATAATATCGAGAATCGCTTTAAAAAACCTCCTAAAATTTTCACCGTAAAATGCGGGAAGATGCGACCTATCTATCCACTTTAAATCTTTATATGCTTTTACAGTTGGGAGTAACTCTTTGGATATATACCCTTTCTCGATCAATCGCTTGACGATCTCGTTCACGGTGAATTCCGGAATTCCGCAGAATTCCGCGATCTGATCCACTTTCCTCTTTCCTAAAATTATAGCCTCAAGAACGTCCTCCTCAAGCTCTGATAACATATTCAATCACGCATGAGCATTCGAATTATCACCAAGACTGCCAATAACGCCGCAGAACCTACGACGAGTCCGGCACCCTTCTTTTTCTCTTTAACGGGAGTCGGCGTAATCTTAATCCCCTCCGCGGAAACTTCCGTTTTACCCTTCGCGAAGAATACCTTGATCAGATCAGTTCCGACTATCTGAACTTTGTAGCTCCCCTCAACCTTCGGTGTGTATTTGAACGAAATTGTCTTTTCTTCACCTTTTTTGAGCTCGATCTCCTTGCTGAACACGATTTCGTTGTTTACCTTAACTTCGACCTTTTCCTTTCCAGTCCCGCCGATGTTCCTAACCTTAAACGAGATCGTCACGGGTGTTCCGACGTCCGTAATGAACTTATCCACGTTCAGATCGGAATACACGAACTTCGGAGGTATATGCTCCTTGACGGTTATGGTAACCACCTTATTAACGTTGAAATCGTAGTAGGACTTGTAAAGCTCATCCGAATAGGACAAACCGCTCCAGTTCTTCATGAAGCACGCTTGAGCCTCGATTGAACCGGATAGGTCTTTCCAGTAATCCGTGTTATCTATAACGAGAACGCCGCCATTCCTGAAGAAGTAATCGAGCATACTGAGTTTCGGAACGCTGTTTCCAACGTAGATCAAAACATCAACATCGCCGAGGTGGTAGTAGTCTCTGACGCCCAAGTATCGTATCGGAGCTTTCGTCTTCTTCTTCACGTATTCAAGTAACCTCGGAAGAACGACTTCCGCCCTTTCATCGCTTCCCTTGAGTAGGGCAACCGAAATTGTTCCAGTTTTTACGTAGTTTATGTATGTGTAGGCTAATATGTTCGTAAAAACTCTCTCCGCGGACTCTCTGTTCATCAGATAACCGCTCTCGTTAAATACGCTTACCGCCGATTCCACATTTACGTTATTTATCTCCGATATGCCGACGCTACCGAGCACGTAATTGTTTGGGGTGTATATTATACATCCATCGTAAACCTTTCCGAGTAGTATCGGTTTATCGTAAAGTAGAGGCTTTATGAATATCGGCGGCGTATCGGCGAACTTGACGTGGTTATCGAAAGCAACGATCTCAATCCTGTGGGTTCCCTTCGAAAGCGGAGGAACGGTAAATCCAATTCTTTTGACTTCGTAACCCTTCAACTCGACTACCTTAGTTTCCACTACCTTACCGTCAACCTTCAGCCCGATCTTTATCTCACCCTCTTTGTCGAAATTGTTCAAAACGGAAACTTTGAGCTTGTTCGGAACGTTGACTGGAAGTATTCGGGATTCAAACTGAGAATCGAATATAACGAACCTATTCGGAGGAACGGTATCAGCATTTGAATTAACGTAGAACGTTATCTCCTTCTTAACGTAGGGCGCATCCTTCCTACTTATAGTCTTTATCTCTCCGCCACCGGTTGCGGAAAAGATGTTATACCTTGTGTAGCTCTTGAGGACAGCCGTGTAGTTCAGAACGTCAAACGCGTAAGCTTCAATGGTGTATTTTCCGTCAAGCCAGTTCTCTCCAATTGGAATGTCCACAACAGTGTAAACGTGATCGATGTATCCGAGCTTTCTTATTTCGATGACCTTCTTGTAAACGACATAATCGTTCGGATCTTTGACGAATATTACGAAATCTATGGCAACCGCACCTATATTCTTATTCAGGTTTCCGACACCCAAATAGAGCTTTAGAGTTTCACCCTGCCTGAAGACATCGTTCCATCTCGTGATGTATTTGTTATAATCGTGAACGAACGTAACTATTTTAACGTCAAAATCGGCTGAGGTTAGAGCCGAAACCGGAAATACGATCAGAACGATCAGGGCTAATGCTATCGCAATGCTAACTTTTGGCATCAACTTTACTATGATGAAAGAAAATATATATTTTATCATTTAGCCGATAGTGAGAAAATGCCAGTAATCGCAATATGCTCCGGTAAGGGTGGAGTCGGAAAAACAACCGTGGCGGCGAATCTATCGGTCATGCTGTCCAAATTCGGAAAAACCCTCGTAATCGATTGCGACATAGCACTTCCCAATCTTCACACTTTCTTCGGAATAGAAGATCCCTTAGTGTCTCTTTTGGACGCTCTGAGAGATATAAACTACCTCGAAGATTCTATCTACAGAATCAGAGCTAAGAACGTTGGAAAACTCGATATTATACCGGCTTCAACGTCTGTAAAAGCACTCGAAGAGATAGACATGGAAAAATTGAAGGATATAATCGAAAGTCTTAAACATGATTATGACTTTATTGTATTGGATGTAGCGGCTGGATTGAGCAAGTATGCAATGATTCCGATGCTGAGCTCGGATAAAATCTGCATAGTGATAAATCCGGAAAAGACAGCCATCTCAGATGCGCATAAAGTTAGAAAGATCGCGGACATATCGGACATCGCGGTGAGGGGTATCATAGTGAACAGATACAAGGGAGAAAAGAAGATGATCGATTATGCGGAGAAAGCCATAGGTGCCGAAACGATAGGCATAATAAGAGAATCCAAGCTCATAACCGAATGCTGGAAAGAGGGTGTGCCGGTAACGATAAAAAAACCAGATTCGAAAGTTTCCAAGGAGTTTCTACTGCTTGCAAAGAAGATAGTCGGCAGTAAGGTGGAAGTCAAGCCTTATGGCAAGCTGAAATACCTCTTAGGATGGTGATGTGTGTGGACGATGAAAAGAAGATATTGAACGCCTTACTCGATGACGATGAATCGTTTATCGTGAAGAAGAGAAGGGGTGAGGGTAGAGAAGATGACAGAATCGAAAGTATAGTTAAACAGGTTCGTGAAACTATCAAGAAGAGAGCTCTCGACGAAGAGTCTAAGGAGGATAGGCAGGCTCAGATTGAAAGACTCGAAAGGATCAAGCAGAGAATTGAAAATTTGAGCGTAGGCGTATCCGAGCTTGAGAAGGCAGTTTCAGTCGAGTCGATATCGACGCGTGTTAAAGAAGAGCCGAAGTCAGCAGATGTTAAGCCTAAGGCGGAAGTAAAGCCAAAGTTTAAGGAGCAACCATACCTTTCGGATGTCGAGATAAACGTTCTGAAATCCATACTTAGATACGGAGCAAACATCCGAAGGATCTCCAAAGCTACCGGTTATCCGGAGGTAGTCATAAGCAAGGCTATCGAAAGGTTAATTGAAAAAGGATACCTCGATGAAGACCTCAACGTGGCCGAGAAGGCTATACATTTGGCTGGAATTCCGACGGAAGAGGAGAAAGGTATAGGAGTTAAAATAATAGATGTTGCGATAATTTTAACCGCGATAGTGCTCGTTCTTTCTACGCTCTACTACCTCGGCTACATCCCATAGTGAGCAAAGTTTAAATAGCAAACACTTTTTTGCATACCTTGGGTGATCGCCATGACGGAGCACGTAGTCTATGTAGGCAACAAGCCGGTAATGAACTACGTATTGGCTACATTGACGCAGTTTAATGAAGGGGCAGAGGAGGTAGCAATTAAAGCGAGAGGTAGGGCTATCAGCAGGGCTGTAGATGTGGCAGAGATCGTAAGAAACAGATTCCTGCCGAACGTTACTGTGAAGAGCATAAAGATCGACACCGAGGAGCTCGATTCGGAGCAGGGAAGGAAGGTAAACGTTTCGACGATCGAAATAGTATTGGCTAAGACTTCATCCTAAAAGCTTTCGATGGGTCTTGTTTTTCTTAAATCTTCTTCTATATCCATTATTTCCGCCGTGTATCTTCTGCATATCTCTATTGCAAGCTCTTTGACATCATCCACACCTATTTCTTTTAGACAGGCGTAACCTTTTGGGCTTTCGATGTTTACTCCAAAATGAATCTTTGCCGAAATCGGCGAAATCGTGGCTATGCTAACGCTGAGCTTTTTTCCGTTCCAGTAGAGGTCGTCTCCGATTCTTTCAATTGTCGGATCGATCGTATCCCTCGCGATGGCTATTAACAGTCTTTGCCTCGTGTAGATCAGCCTCAAGCTAACCTCATCGAAGTGTTCGACTATAAAATGCAACATTTTTGGCGAATATATAGAATAACCGGATGCATAATCTTCGTAATCAACCATGTGCTCACGTTTAACGTTGCAAGGTCCGATGAAGGAAATTATGCTGTCCTCTTTAATACCCAAAAGGCTGTAAGCCCAAAGAGATTTTAATTGAGAACCGTCGTATTCGAGTTCATCTTCTATAAACACCCAATCCATACCTTGCATCCAATGACAAACGTATTTAAAAATTTTGAAATGTTTTGAATATTCACCAACTAATTTTAATAACGATCATACGAATTGCAACTTTTAGATTGTTTTGATCGGGCATTAAAACTTTGTCAGTATTTTAATTTGGATTGTTATTAATATTTGTTACCTTAATGTCAGTTTTATCTACCGAAGTTCGGGTTTTGGGGTATAGTTTTTCGGTAAACCGAAATGGGACTCTGATTAGCCCCTTAAGAAGTCCATATTTTGTAAAAACAAAATTTGTATCATAATATTTTATATATTTTCTAACAAAAAAGCTTAAGTAATGTAGTGATAAATAATTTAGAAGATAGGTGATAGTATGAGGTGGCTGTTGGCTTTGCTGTTGCTGTTAACATTTGTAACGATCGGTAGCTTAAAGTTGACGACAAAGAAAATTGGTGATAAAGATAAGGACGGAATTCCAAACGCGGTAGATGAGGATATAGACGGAGACGGCGTTCCAAACATAATCGAAACCCAGCACGGAACGGATCCGTTTAATCCGATGCAGTATCTTATTGAAGATACGCTGATAGGGGGTGGTTAACTTGAAAAAAATAATACTTGCCGTATTGGTATTGTTAGCAGTGTTAGCAGTAGTCAACGCGGAAGTCCTAAGAGTTCCGAGTAACGTATACTCCCAAGGAGTCGTAGGTAAAGCCTCAGGTTTTACCGTAAATTTAACCGTGAATTCAGCGGTTAAGCATATCCCGGTTGATGTTGTTCTCGCAATAGACTGCTCACCTTCGATGGGCAGATACAGTAAAGTTATCTACGGCCCTGTCACGGTAAACATTACGAATGTTATACATCGCTATGGAAGGTGGGTTCCCATCGCGAAATTCACATTAGATAAAACGTCCAACGTAGAAATTTTGCTGAGCTATCCGTTGGAAGACTACTACAACGACAGCGGTATGGGTTACGACAGAATAGATGTTGCTTTGGATAACGCAACGCCGAGCCAATATTGGGGATACATGTGCATGGGATGGAGCACATGCGGCGATCCGGCGAGTTTTATTTTTGAAAACGTTCCAAAAGGTTCTCACACCGTATACGCAAAACTTTACGGAATGCCAAGAACTGAAATAAGAACCCTGATAATAGCTCTACCGCCGACAAGAATAGACGCCGCAAAGGATACCGCTAAGTATTTCGTTGGCTTGCTTAAAGATGATGACAGAGCGGCTGTAGTAAGGGTTGGTTCGGTAGACACGACCGAGATTAAGCTGAATCTAACCGACGACAAGGTTGCACTTAACAACACTATCGACAGCTTAACCCTCGACGACTGGGTATGTATGGGCTGTTGCTGTAGAAGATTTACACGCGTATACGAGCTAACGGCTTTAGGCGAGGGACTCAAGAAAGCCTGCGACATCTTAAATGCTTCCAGCAGGCAGTCCGTAAAGGCTATAATACTGCTCACCGATGGAGGCTGGAACGACGGTATAAGCCCAATAGACGTTGCAAGGTATATCGCGAAACCGTTGGGATATAGGATATACACGATAGGTTTCGGTGCCGTCAATGAAAGTTTGCTAAAGCAAATAGCAGAGATTACGGGAGGTAAATACTACTACGCCGCAAGCGAGGAAGATCTTAAGGAGATCTACGACGAAATTTATAAGGAGATAACGGTTTACGCTACGAATGTAACGTTGACCTTGAACTTCGACAATCCGAACGTCAAGTTCGATCATGCAATTCCAAGCCCGACGTCCGTGAGCGGTAACGTTGTTTCTTGGCATTGGAACGAACTGAAGAACAATACGAGCGTTACAGTTTGGGTTAACTCGACGGTAGCCGGAAAGCAGACCGTCGCGGTTGGAAACCTGACGTATTACGACTACTCAGGTTTACATTCCGTGCAATTCAATGTGACGATGAACTTCTCCGGCAATCTGGTAGTTACAGCGACACCCAATAAGACTGCGATTTGGGAAGGCGAGACCGTGGGTATAAACATAACATCTACTCATCCGATTAGCAGGATTACATACAACGCAACACCGCCCATAACCAACGCTAACAGCATAGTTACTTTGACCGTAAACAACAACACGGCAAGGATGGTATGGACACCCCTGCTCAATTACACCAATAAGAATACAACCGCTACGATAAATATAACGGTCTACAGTCCACCATACGGCATCAACTCAACATCCGTAAGTGTTCAAGTGTTCAATAAGAAGGCACCGTTGATAGTTAAGGTTATTCCAAGTAGGAATAGCATTACAGAAGGCGAAACCGTAACTATAAAGTTGATAGCAAATTATCCGATAGATAGTTCCAATGTGATCGTATCGGGATTCCCGGTTGAAATCAATTCTACAAACAGCAATATAGTTAAGTATAACCTTAACAATACGACTGTTATCGTCAGCTGGACACCGTTGCAGAACTTCGTGTCAGGCGGACAGACATACGTTAACGAAAAACTGACTTTTGATGTGACGAGCAACAACGGTCTAAGTGGTTCTGCGAGCGCAGTTATAAGTGTATATAACAGGACGGTTAATAAGCCCGGCGAAGTATTGGTAAGTCGTGTTAGGAATCTATACATAATAACGTATTTGGATAAAACACCGCCAAAGGATGTCGGATTTAAGGTGGAAGTCGACGGAAAGGTCATCGATTACACCAACGACAGTTTCATACTCACATACTTCAGAAAGAACGATACGGCTTGGATTTTGGATATCTCTCCTCAGTATACGTTCACGAACAACCTAACTCAAAACGTTACTGCAAACGTTACGTTCTACACTGAGAAAGGTGTTTATCTGAACGGAACGAGCATTAAGATCAACAAAACAAACGTTACCTTCTATCCCGTAATACTCAACGTAAGAAAACTCGATAACCTAACTATAAATTGGAACGGATCCATAGGCTATCCAATTCCGCTATACGTTGGGGAGGTCATAAATATCAACGGCAAATTGATAAATGCGACGGATGGTAACGTAACTGTTAACGGTTTGGTGATAACCAACACCAGCAGTGGAATAATATCGGCGGTGTTCATTCCTAACGCGGCTGGAGATTACACGATCAAAGTGAACGCAATAAATAATACAACGACTACATTATTACTGTGGAAGGATGTTCCAGTAAGAATAAGACCGGTAACTCCCTCCTAATTTTTTTAGTTAAATTTTATTTTTTTTCGATACATTTTTTAAAATGATGAAACCATTATAATGATAATGGTATCGGAACTGTTTAAGATATCACTGCCTGATCACTATAAAATCTTACTGGAAATTTACGATGATGTCAAAAAGCCGATCTTGGAAGTGGAAGTTCCGGAAAACGAAGAAGTTGTTGAAGATTACTGGATCGTTCCAGAGTTTCTTAAAGTTCAGATTAGAAAAAATTTGGACACGTTACAGCAGATGTATTACGTAATAGAGCCTCAGCTTGCGGAAGACGAATACGAACTGATGTCCATTATATACAACGATCTAAAACGAATTCTCGTTCTGAAGGATTACGGTAGGGATGTGCAGACGAGAATAAAGGTAATCGTGGACACTTTGGACGAGCTCATGGACGAATACGCAATAAAGATTAAAAGCGATCTCTCGCTCAAGATCCTCTACTTTCTCTTTCGGGATTTCTTCGGCTTCGGTCCACTCGAATGTTTTATGAACGATCCGTATTTGGAGGACATCTCGTGCGACGGTTACGATATTCCGATTTACGTCTTTCACAGAAAGTTCGGTAGCTTGAAAACGAACGTGAAGTTTTCAAAAGAACAGCTGGATTCTCTCGTCCTTTTACTTTGCCAGAAGTCCGGTAAGCACATATCGTATGCGAACCCGCTTATAGATGCGACTTTGCCGGATGGTAGCAGACTGCAGGCTACCTACGGAACCGAAATTACGACGAGAGGTAGCAGTTTTACCATCAGAAAGTTCAGAGTAGAACCGTTCACACCCATCGACCTCATGAGATTCGGAACTATGAATTCGGCAATATTAGCCTATTTCTGGTTACTCGTAGAAAATAAGATGAGCTTCATGGTCATCGGAGAAACCGCGGCAGGAAAAACGACGACGATGAACGCTCTGATGATGTTTATACCGCCAGAAGCAAAGGTGATCTCGATCGAGGATACGAGGGAGATCCAGCTCTATCACGAGAACTGGATTGCCGGAGTTACGAGGATGGGTATTGAGGGGCACGAAATAGACATGTATGATCTGCTGAAGGCGGCTCTGAGACAGAGACCCGACTACATAATAGTCGGTGAAGTTAGGGGTAGAGAAGCCCAAACGCTCTTTCAGGCTATGTCAACCGGACACGCTTCGTATTCTACTCTGCATGCCGGAGATGTTAACCAATTAGTTTACAGATTGGAGAACGATCCTTTAAACGTTCCGAGGGTTATGATTCAGTTTTTAGATGCGGTCATAGTGCAGTTCATGTGGGTTAAGAGGGGGATCAGAAAGAGAAGAGCGAGGGAGGTCAACGAAATCTTCGGAATCGATCCGGCCAACAAGAATCTGCTCGTAAATCCGCTCTTCAAGTGGGATCCCGTGGAGGATAAGTTCGTTCAAGTCGGAGACTCCAAAAAACTCGAAAAGATCGCCCAGGTAATGGGTATGGAGCCGTTTGAGGTTATAGAGGAATTGAAAAGAAGAAAGGAGTTCTTAGAGCTTATGAACGCCAAGGGAGTCAGACACTACAAGGCGGTCACCAAGCTCATCCACGAGTATTATCGAAGCCCGGAGAAAGCTTTCGAAGAGGTGATGAACGTTGAAAGCTCTAATCCGTAGATACAGCAGACTGATAAGGGAAAAACCCGAAAAATTTGAGGATCTGTCCAAAGCCATTGTCAGAGCGCGAATGCCGATTACCACTCAAAGATACCTCGCCTTAGCTTTCGTATATTCGGCAGTATCGGCGATGGTGGGTGTGGTGTTGGGAATTTTGATCTTCACTATTTTAATTCCGTTCGGTAAGGTAACACCCCTTATAGCTCGGATTATACCCCCGGAAATAATCATACGAAATTTTAAGATTTTAAGCATAGTTTACGTCGCATTGGGTGCTTCGTTGTTGGGAATTATTTCATTTAAGTTCGTTCACTATCTCGTCCTGACTTATCCCTTTTTCATAGCCGCGAAAAGAAAAAACGAGATCGACCTCTACCTGCCCCATGCCGTAAACATGATGTTCGGAATGGCTGTTGGAGGTGTTCGAGTTTACGACATCATCAAGTGCATAGCCGAATCCAAGGTTATGTGCGGAGAGCTAAGCAGGGAGTTTAGAATTATCGTTGATCTTGTTGAAAACTTCAAGCACGACCTGTTCGATAGCATGCGTTTTGTTAGGGACACAACACCGAGCGAAAAGCTCGCGGCGTTCTTGGACGATCTTATATTCGTAATGAGTAGCGGAGGTAGACTCACGGAATTTCTTAGGGGTAAGTCCGAGGAGTTGCTTGAGGAGCAGGAGGTAAGCTTCGAATCATACATAGACTTTTTGGGAATTATGGCTGAAGTCTACATTGCGATATTCGTTCTGCTTCCCCTCTTTCTACTCATCGTCCTCGTTGTAATGCAGTTGATCGGAGAGAACGTCATAAACCTATACCGACTCGCAATAGCTTTCGTTCTTCCGGTGGCAACCGTAGCCTTCGTGTATCTCATCAAGTCCAGTCTGCCAACACCGAAGGTGAAGATCGAGGAAGAACTCGAAGAGGTGGAAAAGCCGATAGTAGGTGTTAGGAGCGGTAGGGCTGAAACATTCGAAATAGACAAGTTCAGAAGACTTTTGAAAAAATTGAAAAAGATCGTCGTGTATCCTTTCAAAGAAAAAACCATTTATACACTTCAGTTTAGGATTTTAAGCTTTCATTTTGCGTTGATTGCTATTATCACATTTGCCGTAGCTTCAAAATTTTTAAACCTTGAGCGATCTCTAATTTTGACGGTGTCCGCTGTTGCAATTCCTTTGATAATTTTGGTCGAGCTTAGGGGTAGGACTATCAAGAAAATAGAAGAGAAAATACCCAACCTTTTCAGAGAACTTGCGGTTCTAAACGAAGCCGGACTTAACATCTTGGAAGCCCTTAACGTTATTTCATCGTCCGAAATCGGAATAATTTCGAAGGAAATTAACGTAGTAAGGAGAAGAATTGAGTGGGGAACTACCATCCACAGAGCTTTTGCCGTTTTGGGGGTTAGAATTAAAAGCGACCTGATAGCGAAGATAATTCCGATAATAACGAAGGCTTTGGAGGTTTCGCCAACTTTCAAGGACGCGTTCATAACAGTTGCGAGATACGCGGACTCCGAAGTTAGATTTTCGAAAAGAATTAGAAACTACATGTTTACATATATTATTATAACATACATGTCGATATTTATATTCCTGTTTGTTGTGTATATCGTCATCAAGAGCTTTCTCTCGGCTTTTGCGGTGAATACGACTGCCATGGGTTCCATAACGTTTACTATGAATATCGATACAATAAAGGAAGTTTTCTTCGAAATATCGCTGATGGTCGGACTGTTTTCGGGAATAATAGCGGGGGTTATAGGAGAGGGCAAGATCGAGTCTGGACTGAAGCATTCCTACGTGTTTTTGATGGCAACCTATATAGTGTTTAAGATTCTATTAAGGTGACAGTCATGAACAGAAAAGGTGTCTCGGTTCTGGTCGGGTTCATACTCCTGATGTTGACCTTAATGATATTCTTGGCTATTCTCCAAACTCAGATGGTTCCGAGCATGTGTAAGGATGCGGAACTTAAGCATCTCGACAGGCTTACCGACGAACTTCAAACTCTCGACAAGGAGATCATGGACAACAGGCTAACCACGGTGACACTCGATTTGGGTATAAGTTATCCGAAATATCCACTTCTGCTTTCTCCTCCGACCATGGCATCCTCCGTAACTTCAAAGCGATTTACGATTGAGTTGAGTTACGAAGAGCTACTGCCCAACGGATCCACAACGTTCAGATCGGATAACTACACCACAAATCGCATTGAAATAGATCTGAATTACTTTTACAACAGGGGATACAAACTGCTGTTCGAGAACACCGCCATTTTGAGGTTTATAGAAAATAGATTCATCGGTGCCGTTACCGACCAGCAGATGTTCACGCAGAACGAAATAAAAATTCCGCTGATAAATACGACGTTTAATTCGTTCACCTCGTCTCAACCGATAGATTTGGTCGTAGTTCCGGTTTCCTACGGTGGATACGTCTTGGCTAAGAACGTCACAGTGACTTTCAGCACCGATTGTCCGAGTTACTGGTCTAAGATTAAACCGGAGCTTGAGAGTATGGGTTACAACGTAACGGTAAGCGGTAACAACGTTACGGTAACGTATCGAAACGTAACTAAACTTGAGCTGTCATACACACTGCTGTTCAAAGGAGTATCGGTTACAGCCGCGCAGTATGCCAACGTCGAAAAGCCGAAGCCTTTTAGAATAATTCCGACGAATCCGACCACCTCATATACCATAAACGTCAACGAATCTATCGTTTTGGGTGTTAAGGTTCTCGACGAATACAACAACCCCGTTAGGGGGTATCCGGTAAACGTTACCTTGATCGGAGTAGGATCGGTCACACCGAAAAATCTTGTTTACACCGACAAAAACGGTTACGCGAAAGTCGTTTTTAGCTCGAATTCAACTGGAGATGCAACTGTAAACTTCAGCGCGTCGTGCGGATATGTCCTCTATAGAATCTCAGTTATTAGCACGGGATTTCAACCTAATTTCCCTTACGGCGTTACCTATGATGCCAACACTCCCGGAGCGTTGTTCGCGTTCGGTAACGAGGTTTCTTCAAATCCGCCGAAGACGAACACGACACCTACCGTGCCGTTGCCTACTACAAACATAACGAAAGACGACGGCATATATTTGGTGAGCGAAGCCGATTCGGGATACTACGCCGCGCAGAGATTTGAGATCTACGGGCTGAACACTACAAACGTTCTCGAAACATACGTGAACTGGAACGGTTACGGCGTTGGACTATCCGGCGGAGAATCGCTCTACATTTGGAATTACACAAAAGGAGCTTATGATCTCATGGTTTATACCGATTCCTCTAGCGAGATCTGGCTCGGAGTCGGGCTGAACTCGACTCAGATCAAGAACTACGTCAGAAACGGGAAGATGATAGTTCTGGTAGTTCAAAACGATGTAACTAGGCGGTGGTGGTGGTTTACGTATCCGTCTGAACTATACACGGACTACATAGGAGTCCTTCAGATATTCAAGTAACGTTCTTCTTTTCTTTCCAGCTTAAATAATTACAGTATGGACAGCCGAGATCCCAAGTTCCATCTTTTGTTCTGATCTTTATCTTCTTTAATCCGTGCTTTTCGCACACCTTCGACGTTATGTATATCCTGCCCTTCTGGGGGAGAGGTAGGGTAAAGTCGCATTTCGGATAGTTGGTGCACCCAACGAATCGCTTTTCAAACTTCTTTACGACTAACATTCCGCCACACTTCGGACATCTCCCTATCGAGTTCTTTTCAAGCTTCTTCCTTCTGTCCTCCTCGATTCCTTCCCTCAGGCTCTTGCCCAGTTCGTCTGTATTAATATCGCTCAAGATCTTGTCCAGAAACCTTACCGATTTGAGCAGAACGGTTTTTTCATCCAGCTTTCCCTCCGCTATCGAATCCATGTCCTCCTCCAGTTTCGCTGTCATGTCGGGAAGTGTTATCAGTTCTGCATTTCTTTTCAGAGCCTCTATCACTGCAAATGCCGTATTTGTAGGCTTCAGCGGATTTCCGTAAACGTATTTCCTGCTGTAAAGCTTCTTGATTATCTCGTGCCTTGTGGATTTTGTTCCCAAGCCCAACTTCTCCATGAGCTTTATCAGCCTTCCCGTGGTGTATCTCTGCGGCGGTTTTGTCTTCTTTTCGGCTATCCTCTTGGCTTCGATTTTTATAGTCTCTCCTATCTTAAATTCCGGAATTACATTCTCCTCAGCTTGAACGTATGTGTAGATCGATCTCCAACCCCTCTCGATAAGCCTTTTACCCGATGCTCTAAACGTAAGTCCATTGACTGAAAGTTCTACTCTCCTAATCTCCCAAATAGCTTTAGGGGCGAGGGTAGATAGGAATCTCCTAACGACGAGCTCGTAAATTATCCATTCGTCCTTACTTAGCTCTTCCTTTGATGCCACTGCGGTGGGATGGATGGGAGGATGATCCTTCGTCTCCCTTCTTCCTTTGGAAGGAACCATGTCTCCGGCTAAAACTATTTTTGCTTCCCTATCGAAATCCGTTCCGACGAACATTTCCGCAAGCCTTCTCAGATTCAGAGTCCGAGGATAGACCGTGTTGTCGGTTCTCGGATACGATATGTAACCGCTCATGTATAGCTCCTCTGCTATCCTCATCGCCTTGTCGGGACTCATGAATCGGGAAGCTTCTTTAAGAAATTCGGTCGTGTTGAACGGAATCGGTTTGTTCTCCTCAACTACCTTCTTCTCAAACTTCGTAACTTTTGCAAAATCGCCTATGGATGCCAAAACCTTCTGAGCTTCCTCTTTGCTCTCGAATCTTTTATCAAGCTTGGCTTCGATTCCCCTAACTTTGACGTATATCTCCCAGAACTTCTTCGATTTGAACTCTCGAATCTGCTTCTCTCTCTCAACTATAAGCCTCAACGTCGGAGACTGAACCCTGCCGGCACTTAGAAAATCCTTACCTACCTTTCCAGCTGAGAGCGAAAGCAATCTGGTGAGCACCGCACCCCATATCAGATCGATCTTCTGCCTAACTTCAGCGGATTTAGCTAAGTTGTAATCGATTGCAACGGGATTTTCGAATGCCCGCCTTATGTCCGCCGGAGTTATCGCGCTGAATCTAACCCTATCAACTTTAACGTTCGGATTTACCTTTCGAATGATCTTCAGAGCTTCAACGCCTATGAGCTCCCCTTCCCTATCGTAGTCCGTAGCGATCGTAACCCTTTCAACTTCCTTCGCAAGCTCGACCAACAACTTCACTATGTTCTTTTCCTTAACTCTCCAAACGAACTTAGCTCTCAGAAGGGATTTGAGTGGCGTTCGTCTCCAATCGTTGTATTCGGGCGGGAAGTCTACTTCAACTATGTGCCCCTTCAAGCCCAAGACGTAGGCACGATTTGAGGGGGAAAAGTAATAGTTTACGCCGTAGCGATTTAGTCTTTTAAAATCTCTGAACAGAATTTGCGCAATTCTCCTTGCGGTTTTGTCCTTCTCCGCAATTATGAGCCACATGCACTCGGATCGAACGGTTAAGAATAGTAAAACGTAAAGTCGAAAGCTGTAAACAAAAAAGTCAGGAGGATTCCTCAATCAGCACGGCGTTTATTATTCCCTCCTGACTCGGTCTGTTCGTAACTCTTGCAAGTCCAACGGAAGTTTCGATTATTGCACCCTTCGTTATGACGTTTCTCCTCGCGTAGTGAACGTGTGCGGGATTTCCAACAACCCTCTTGATTTCAGCCCTTACCACTTTGCCCTCCTTAGGCACGTAAACGTTCGCGAACTGATCTCTGAAGAGCTTTATCTTGTAGTTACCGCCTCTAACTCTAACCTTCTTGATTTTCCTCTCCCCGATGAGCGTTTCCACCTGCGGTCTTCCCATCTCATACTTTCTCTTCTTTCTGTGAGGTCTGAGGAGCTTGCCCGTGTAGCTTCTCCTACTCCTACCCTGCCAGATCATGATATCGAGCTAATGTTAGAGTTATTTAAATATTTTCCGTCAGGTTACGACTCTGAAGGGGACAGGAGTGAAACACATCAAAGCCAAAACGAACGTGAATATTCCCAACAGCATCCTCTTCGAATCCAATGGAGTCTCGTCGTCAACGGGTTCGGGGTGTGGATGTATCGAAAAGAACAACGTTACTAAGCCCCAAAATATCCAAATCGAATCCGAAGTTTGGTATACGTAGTCAACGAGAAATCCTACGCCTATTAAAACCATCGGCATAACTCTCGAAACTACATCAGCCTTCTTGCCGATCATCGCCCTCAGTATATGCCCGCCGTCAAGCTGTCCGACCGGAATAAGGTTTAGGAACGTTACGAACAGTCCCACCCAGCCGGCAAAAGCTATCGGATGTATGAACCGCCCTTCGTAACCGACCAACCTCGCAAGTAGCTCGAAGAGGGGCGGAGAGCCGAGAACTATCATCGTTTCTCCAACCTTGCCCGGCTTGAAAGGAATGCTCAATCCGATTAAGATTACGATTATCGATGCTATTATTCCTACCAAAGGACCCGAAACTCCGACGTCAAATAACGCCTTTCTGTTCGGAATGGGTCCCTTATGCTTTATTATCGCCCCCAACGTTCCTATTATGGTCGGAAACGGTATGAAGTAAGGTAGCGAAGTTCTCATCTTCCACCTTCTCGCCGCAAAGTAGTGTCCCATTTCGTGACTGCCCAAAACGAACATGACGGCTAAGGAAAACAGAATTCCACCCCTTATGTCGAACTTTTCGAACATCATCGAACCCATGAGGGTTGTGGAACAGAAGGTTGCGATCAGTAGAACGATGTTGATCCAAATTCTCTCCTTCTTGGCTTTTCTGATTTCCAAAACGAGTTCCCCGTATCTTTCCCTAAATTCTACGGAATACTTTCCAGCCAATTCCGTTAGGAACAGCTTTAGGTCTTTACTTATAGAACCGAACTTCGGATGGAGATAAAATCTAACACCGTCTTCAAGCTTCTCGAAATCGTAAACGATGAATTCCTCCTCAAGCTTGGCTCTTATCTTCTCAATCTCCATGGACTTCAACCCATCCGTTTATGGCGTCAACCTTAACGCGGTTGCCGGATTTAATAATTTTGAATGGATCCACCTCAAGCTTGTCCATGAGCGGGATCTCGGCTATAATCGCTCCCACGGCTATAATGGGTTCGGTTTCAACGTTTATTATGGCTTTCGGTGCAGTTCCCTTCTTTTTCATTCTCAACAAGACGTAAGTTCCAACCGTAGATCCTCTGCCGGTGGGAAAAACGAATATCTTGCCGGCAATAGATTCACCGCATATGTCGCTGTCTTCAGCCACGACGATTCCGCTGTCGACGTCGACATCTCCCAGAAATGAAAACTTTCTTTTGCTTACGATCGCCTCTCCTTCCGCAACGCCTTTCGAAATTATCCTCCCCTTAACTCTCATCAAAAGCCCTCCTCAGACATTCATGCGTCGATCCGAAGATGGCTTTAACCCTTCTGAGCTTCGGAAGGTAAGTTAAAGCTTTTCCCGAGTTTACCATTACGCATTCGAACCTTTCGGTTGCCGGCGAAACGACCATGCACGTATCCCTGAACACCTTTATTCCCCTACTTTCAAGCTTTTCGATCACGTGCCTCAGCTTATTATAGACATGCCTCGAGGTGAAGAGCCATACCTGCTTCTTGGGCTTTCCGTATCTTTCGGTTATCCTCGCAATTTCCCTAATTTCTTCTTCCGAAAGGTGCGGACATCCCAAAGCTATCAGATCGGGCTCGCAGTCGTTTTCGATCTCAACCCCGTCGATCTCGATCTTCTCATTCGGAATCTCGAATTCCCTCCATTCCGGGGTTTGATCGACAACGTGGAACATGGCTATGTTGCCAGTTGAAGCCAAGGACGCTCCTAGTTGTTTCAGTTCATCATCGCTGAGCCTTCTTTCGAAATCAAATATGGGAATTCCGTCGATTTCGCTTCCGATTTTGTATCCGACTATAGAGGGATTCAGATCCCCTTTAACCTTTACAAGAATCGTGGGTGCTCGGTTCTCCTTAACGTGCAATCCGTAATATGGGGTTTTTCCGATTATCGCGGATGCCAACGCACTGATTCCGCTCTCCCTATTCGTTCTCGCACCGATTACCGAATTCGCATAGACTACGGCTGAGGACTCCGCCCAAGCTAAGTGATCGCCTAAGGACGGTTTGTGGATGTAGTAGGGCGTGCATGTAAGTGTAAGCTCGGCGCCTATGCTTTCCAAAGCCTTAATAACCTCGATCTGCTTTTTAACGAAGCGATCGTCCAACCCCATTTCTTTCCATCGTTCCAAGTCCATTCCAGCCGGATTCAGTGTCGTTCTAACGCGAACCTTAGCTTTTAGGCTTTTCAACCATTCCAGCCCTTCTTCGCCTATGTTCTTATACGAAATTCCGGAGATGTGAGCCGATTTTATCGGGATAAGCCTCTCTGCCCCGAATATCTCTCCCAAGGCTACCAGAATCTCCATACACTTTGCGATCGTCGGATTGTCGGATTCAAGCAACTTCTCCTCTTCCCTACTTAGATTCATGAGAGTCGGATATATTCTTGAGATATAACGGTTTCCTACCTCTCCTACTCCTCTCAATGCTTTCGTCGATCTTCCTTGCCAAGGGGCAGTAGATGTAATGATAAACGGCTTCGCTCAGCGCATCTTTGATCGTGTTCTTGCCCGTCTTAAGCTTGAGCATCTCAACCTTCTCGCTCGAAATTTTCGTTTGAACTATCAAAAGCTTGCCCATAGCATAGCATAAATGTTCATTGATAGTTATAAATCTTTCTTTTTACAATAAACGGATTCTCCGAACTTGGCGCTAACTTTGACAACCGTCGATTGATTAAAAACCCTTAAAAATTGTGCCGTAAAATTCGGTTTATGGAACTTCAGGGAAAAAGAGTCAGAATAAAAGCCAAAGGTAGGATTTTCGAAGGTATAGTCATGCCCTCCTTCACCGATTGTCTCGTTCTCAAGTTGGATAACGGCTACAACGTAGGTTTTAAAGATTACGAGGTCGTTGAGGTTATAGAAGAAAAGCACATAGCAACACCGACTCCGAAGCTTGAAAAGAGGGAGGGACTGCCCAGCGTTAAGATAATCTCAACGGGCGGAACTATAGCGAGCAAAGTCGATTACAGAACAGGAGCGGTAACGAGCCAGTTTACCGCTGAAGAGATCGCCGGAGATGTGCCGGAACTTCTTGAGATCTGCAACGTGGATGCGATGTTGCTCTACAACATCCTCAGCGAGAACATGACTCCACAGAACTGGATCGAACTCGCAAGGGAAGTTTACGATTCGATAAAGAAGGGATACGACGGAATTATAATCACGCACGGAACGGACACGATGCATTACACCGCATCGGCTTTGGCATTCATGCTTCGAACTCCCGTTCCGGTTGTTTTGGTGGGAGCACAGAGAAGTAGCGATCGTCCGTCGAGCGATGCGGCTATGAATCTCTTCTGTGCCGCAAAAGCGGCGACGTCGGATTTGGGGGAAGTTGTTGTTGTTATGCACGGAACGACGAGCGACGACTTCTGCTACATTCATCGTGGCGTGAAGGTTAGGAAGTGCCATACATCGAGGAGGGATGCTTTCAAGTCGATAAACTTCCCTCCTTTGGGCAGAGTTGATTATCCTTCCGGCGAAATCACCTGGTTTGTCAAAGATAGATTCAGGAGAAATGAGAGGCAACTCGAGCTTAGAGATAAACTTGAAGATAAGGTAGTGCTAATCAAGTTCTTCCCCGGAATGAAGCCAGACATACTCGATTACTACTACGATAATGGCTACAGGGGATTCGTTTTGGAAGGAACGGGCTTGGGACACGTTTCGACCACTTGGATAGATACGATAAAGAGGATTGCCGAGGACAGCTTGGTAGTCATAACATCCCAATGCTTATGGGGGAGAATATGCGATAGGGTTTACGATACCGGCAGATACCTCCTAAAAGCCGGGGTGATTGAAGGCGAAGACATGCTACCGGAAGTCGCTCTGGTTAAAGTCATGTGGCTTCTGGGCAACTACGACCTTGAGGAGGCTAAAAAGCTCGTTAAGGTTAATTTGGTCGGGGAGATAACTCCGACGACGAAGTATGAGGTGGTTTAATCAAATTTTATTCAACGATTAAAGTTAATTTTATTCTTTTAAGTTAAGGAGAAGATTTATATATTTGTCGATCTACCTCGAACTATGGCCCTATTCTCACCGCTCTGGATTCTAATAGCCGGTCTGGTGGTGGTTGTAGTCGGATTTATCGCCGCCGGAATCAGGGTCGTCAAGGAATACGAGAGGGGAGTTATCTTCAGGCTCGGAAGACTCGTTGGAGCGAGAGGACCGGGACTCTTCTTCGTTATACCCATACTCGAAAGCATGATTAAGGTCGATCTCAGAACGATCACATACGACGTGCCGACACAGGAAGTCATAACCAAAGATAACGTCACGGTGCGAGTAAACGCCGTAGTATACTACAGAGTCGTAGATCCGGAAAAAGCCGTAACTGAGGTTAGGGACTTCATGTATGCCACAGCCCAAATAGCTCAGACGACTTTGAGGAGCGTAATAGGTCAGGCTGAATTGGACGAGCTCCTTTCAGAAAGGGAGAAGCTGAACGCACAATTACAGCAGATAATAGACGAGGCTACGAATCCTTGGGGGGTTAAGGTTACGGCGGTTGAGATCAAGGATGTCGAGTTGCCGGAGGAGATGAAGAGAATAATGGCAATGCAGGCGGAAGCTGAAAGAGAGAGGAGGGCGAAGATAATCAGAGCTGACGGAGAGTATCAGGCTGCACGGAAGTTGCTCGAAGCCGCTCAGATTTTGGAGCAGAGCAAGGGAGCTATGTTGCTTAGAATTCTGCAGACGTTGAACGAAATAGCGGATGAGGAGGCGAATACAATCGTGTTCCCGATTCCGATCGAAATACTTGAGTATTTCAAGCGGATGAACAGTAGTAACTAATCTTTTTAATAATGTATGATATGTTTTTAATTTTTTAAAGTTTAAAATTAAATATCACCGAAAATCCTATCAATCAGCCATTTGGAATCGAACTTAACGAGATCGTCGTAATCTTGTCCAGTTCCCAAGAACAGAATCGGTTTTCCGGTGACATAACTGATCGAGATGGCGGTTCCACCCTTCGGATCCGCATCAATCTTTGTAAGAATCGATCCGTCAATGCCGACGGCTTCGTTGAACATCCTTGCCCTCTCAACCGCATCGTTTCCAGCTATGCTCTCATCTACGAATATCGTCAGATCGGGCTTCGTAACTCTCTTGATCTTGCTCAACTGATCTATCAGATTCTTCTTTGTGTGCATTCTTCCAGCAGTATCCGCAAGAACTACATCGATTCCCTTGCTCTCGGCATGCTTTATGGCATCGTAAATTACGGCGGCGGGATCCGCTCCAGGTTTGTGTTTGATCACCTTAACGCCCAACCTCTGCCCGTGTTCCTCCAGCTGTTCTATGGCACCAGCCCTGAACGTGTCTCCGGCGGCGAGCACAACTGAATAACCGAAATCCATGAGCCTCTTGGCGATCTTCGCTATCGTAGTTGTCTTGCCAGTTCCGTTAACTCCTACGAATATAATGTTGAGGGGTCTCTTCTCCTTAAGCTTGGTCTGAACGAACTCGTCGAAGTCAAATCGGTTTGCATCCAAAATCTCCTGAATTATGAGCTTTAGATCATTTATAACTATATCGGATAACTTTTCGCCGATCTTCTTCTTTCTTCCGACGAGCCTCTCCTTAAGCTTGGACGAAATCTCTTCGACAACCTCAAAAGCCACATCGCTTTCGAGCAAGATGATCTCGAGATCTTCTAAAATTTCTTCAACCTTCTTTTCATCGATTAAAACTTCCCTATCAACTATGAGAGTTTTGATTTTACTTACGAGCCCAATCTTCTTCGGCTTTTCCTCCTTTTCAGCTTTAGCCGAAACTTCTTCAGCCTTAGCGGTGTCCTTCTTGACGGTTTCGACAGCTTTAGCTTCCTCTACGACGGCTTTAGCCGGTTCGACTTTCGGTTCTTTAGCCTCTACATGCTTAACTTCCTCTTCAACCTTTCTATCTAACTTCTTCTTAAAAGCGGATAGCTTCTCCTTTAAAAACTTGAACATATCACTTCTTCTCCTCTTCAGCCTTTAAAGCTTTGGCTAAATCCTCCTGAATGGCTCTCGCCCTTTCCAAGATCTGCTGTAGCAATTGCTCAAGCTTTGCTACGTTCTGCTGAATAGCCTCCCTTTTCTTCTTCAAAAACTCTATAGCTTCCCCTACCTCCTTCTCAACTACAACTCCGGCACCTACATCTACGAGCATCTTCTTGGCATTCTTAACATCAACGTAAGCAAAAACTCCTCCACCCAAATTCATCAAAGCTTCTACGCCGTCATCGAGAGAATTAAAATACTCCAGACTTTCGATAGTTTTCTCAAGCTGAGCATCTACGAGCTCGAGCTCTACGATCCGCCTTTGGATGGCTTCGCTTTCAGCCTGTAACTGTTGCAGAAGGTAATACTTTTCCTGAATCTCCCTTTCTTCCATTTTAGCACCCCTACTCAACGATCTTAACGTTCTTTATCTTTATCAGATGCCTCTTAACTTTATGGTTGCTCCCGAGCAACGAATAGACCTTCTCCAAGGCAAAACGCTCGTTGTGCGCTTCAACGACCTTCCTAAACTTCTGCCACTGGTTCGCGTTCTTAAAGACCCCCTCCACCTCAAACTTCATATCACCACCTCCTAAGGGAAGAGAGACTCCTCGATTATACCCAACTCAAATCCTGTCGTGTCCTTCCCGGCTATATAGCCCTTCGAATTCGCAACCAAGCCCGTTCCAACCATATCGCTACCGAAATTGACCGTTCCCGTTCCGACATCAACCTTCATGACCTCTTCAACCTTCTTGATCTCCCACTCGCTCGCATTCGGATTTAGCAGTCCGCCCCTATTTGTAACTACCGCCGACATGCCGACGGTTTTTATTCCACCTATTGTGCTCTTGGCGGTTTCAACATCCAAGAACTCCCTCACAGCGGAAACTATTGCTTCGTCGGCTTCGGGATGAATTATAGCACCTTTGTCGTTCACGCAGACTACGTTACCCAAACACGTCATCGGCGTTCTAACCACGTGAACTTCGAAGATCTTGCTCAGCTTTTCCTTCTCCTTTTCTGCTATCTGATCGCTGACCAATATCCCCTTAGAATTCGCGCATGCTAAAGCGCCTACGAGCTCAGAGCCAGCTATCGTCGTCACTACTACATCGACATCGAGCTCTTCCCTTAAAAACTGCTTTGCCTTCTCGTCGTTAACCCCCAAGACCGCAAAGTCCTCCGTTGCCCTTATGTATAGTCCGATCAGCGGAACTCCCCTTATCGCGAGTAATTTCGGCATGTTACGCTAACTCTGCCTCAACTACTCCATCCTCAAACTTCACGGCTCTAATTCTGATCTTCGCAGGCGGTTTTTGAGCTCCCCTCTCCCAGACCTTCTCGTTTATGCTCGGATCGATCCTTATCTTATCCGGTTCGACCTTCATGTGTCTGCTGAGGTAGTTCCTTATGAACTTCATCGCCTTCTTAGCCCTAAGCCATCTCGGATACCTCTTCATCTTATGCTTCAATCTGATCGAATACACCCTCTCAACGACGATCTTCGCCATCGCAACCACCTCAGACCTTCAGCTTGTTATGCCTCCAGAACCTTCTCGCTGGACTTGTAACAACCCTTCTCTTCGTCTTAAGTGTAACCCAGAGCGGAGGTCTCCTATTGGCCTTCAAGAACTTCGCAAGCCTCTTCTTCACACCAACCGTCTTCTTCCCCATAACCATCACTTCCTAATGATTCTCGGCTCCCTCTTCCTTGCCGAAATCTGCCTCAAGATGGAAACCAAAACCTCATCCGAAATCTTCTGCCTTATCCTACCGGCTTGAGCCAACGCTATGAGCTGGTTCTCGACAGCTTCGGCTATATCGGGATGAGCTAATTTAAGCCTTGCAAGCCTCTCTCTGGCTTCGGGTTCGAGTATAGCCCTTAGAATCTCCTTCTTTTGCAGTTCGATCTGTCTCTGAATTTCCTGTTGCCTCCTAAGTTCTTCAAGTTCTCTCTGCCTCTGCAATTCCAAAAGCTTCCGCCTTCGAATCTCCTCAAGCTCCCTTTCATCCATGCCCGTCACCCCTCAATCGTTGTCATCGAAGGTATTTAGTATTTTGCGAGCTCTGGAATCTGTTGGACGAGCTCTTTCTTAATCTCCGCGGCGACCTTGTCCAAGAACGATCTTCCCTTGGGCGTTACGATCCTACCCTCTTCGGTTTTCTTAACGAAGCCCGCCTTCTCTAACTGCTGAAGAGCCTTTCTGATTATCGAACCGCTACCCTTCCTGAACTTCGGCGGTTCGACGCCTCTCCTCTTCCTTCCGCCGTAAGCCGTTCTGAGCCTTTCTATTCCAACCGGCCCATCGATGTAGACCTTTCTGAAGATCGCCGCAACCCTTATCCACCACCAATCCGCCTGCTCTGGAGCCCTCTCCTTGTGAACGCCGGTTTTGACGAACTTAGCCCACTCAGGAGGCTCGAATTCCGGCATCTCCTTAAGCTTCTCAGCCACCCTATGGATCAGCATATCCGCGGGGACGTCATACACCGTCGCCATATCAACACCTCTTGAACGTTAAAACGAACCCTCTAAAGTCTACAAGCTTACCGTTAACCTTTTCGGCGATTTCCTTTGCCAACTGTTTTTTATCTTTACCCTCCAACTCACCGATCGTTCTGAAGTTCTTTAACATCCTAACTTTAACCATCCCACGTTTTTCGAGCACGGTGTTTATCTCGTTTATTAAACCTTCCGTAATCCCCTTCTTTCCGACGTTGATCGTGACGATGTCATCCTTCTTCATAGGCATTCTTTTAGGCTCTTCGAATTGTTTAAAATTTTTGCCGTCATCAATTTGCTGTGCGGATAAAATTTAAGATCAGCTCGGAACCTTTATCGCCTTCTCGGGGCATACCTTAGCACATACACCGCACGATGTGCATAAAGCCGGATCTATCTTCGGTTTTCCGTTCTCTATGAATATAGCCGGACATACGAATTCCTCAACGCATTTCATACAGCCGTTGCATGCTTCGGTAATCGTGAAAGGCTTGATCTTCTTTCCCGACTTTCTGGCTTCTCTAAGCCTCAAAATCGCACACTTCTGTCTTGCTACCACAACCGCAACGCCGTCGTGTGCCAATGCTTTCTTGAGAACCTCTTCAAGCTTTGAGATGTTATACGGATTCACCACTTCGACGAATTTCACTCCTACGCCTCTAACAACATCCTCAATTCTAACTACCTCTCCCTCATCACCGCATCCGGTAACTCCAACGCCGGGGTGCGGCTGATGCCCCGTCATTCCCGTTGTCTGATTGTCCAGAATTACGAGCACGAACTTATTTTTGTTATACACGGCGTTGATCAAAGCGGGGATTCCGGCGTGCAGGAAAGTTGAATCGCCGATGGTTGCGATTATCGGATCCTTAACAACCCTGCTCAATCCGTTCGAAACTCCAACGCTCGCACCCATGCAGATGCAGATGTCGACAGCTTCAAACGGCTTGTTTATGCCCAGAGTATAGCAACCTATATCGCTCGGCAGGCATGCGTTTCCGATTTCGTTAACGACCTTCCTTATAACGTAGAAGGTCGCGGAATGCGGGCAACCCGGGCAAAGAACAGGCGGACGGGGAGGAGCAAGCTTAGCAAGTTCGGAGCTTCTACTTTCTATTGCATCGTAATCGATGCTTGTATCGATTCCCAAAAGCTTGGCAATCCCCTTTTCAACTATCGAAACGTTGAACTCATAATCCATGGGCAGATGTCCGCTGAGCTTTCCGTAAACTTCCTTCGCTATCGTCTTAACCTGTAACTCAACGAAAGGATCGACTTCTTCGACGACCAAAACCCTATCAACTTGGGAAACGAAGTCCTCGATAAGCTTCATCGGTAGCGGAAACATCGAAGACAGCTTTAAGATCGGAACATCCAGCTTTAGCCTCTGCAAGGCTTCCTTCGCATAAGCGTAGCTCAAACCGCATGCTATTACGCCCAACCTCTTGTCTTCTCCTTCATCCACCCAATTACGGTTCCATTTGCAGAAGAACCCTTCGAGCCTCTCAAGTTTCTTTCGAAGTTCCTTTTTCAGCATCCTCGCGTGAGCCGGAAGAACAACATCTGTCTTGGGATTTTTCCTCCATTCAACCTTTTCAAGCATCTTTTCCGGAATCCTGCCAAGCCTCACAACTCCCCTCGCATGGCTCAGCCTCGTGTATGTTCTGAGCATAAGCGGTAAGTTAAATCGCTCGGAAATGTCGAAGAGCTCTGACGTTATATCCTTAAGCTCCTGAACGTTGCAAGCTTCGACAACGGGTATCTTCGCTGAGATTCCATACCAGCGGTTATCTTGCTCGTTCTGACTGCTGTGCATGGAAGGATCGTCAGCAGAAACCAAAACAAAACCACCCCTTGCTCCTACGTAAGCGAAGCTGAACATGGCATCGCTCGCGACGTTAACGCCGACGTGCTTCATCGCGCACATTCCCCTTTTGCCAGCTAAAGATGCACCAAGCGCAACTTCAAACGCCACCTTTTCGTTCGTAGAATATTCCATGTGAAATGTTTTCAAAACCTTGCAAGCTTCTGATAGCGTATCGCCGATCTCCGATGAAGGTGTTCCGGGATAGCATGCGAAAACGTCTATTCCCGCTTCCAATGCTCCTCTTGCAATTGCTTCGTTGCCCAACAAGAATACGGTCTTGCCTTCTTCCTCCAAAACGTCTTTGAGCATGTTTTTAACTGAATCGGAGCTTATTTAAGTTTGTTGATTTACGAAAGTATTATTAGTTTAGCCATAAACAAGCCGAAAAATGAAGTTATTGACGATCGGAGTCGGCAGAAAGGGCTCAGAACTATCGAGTTTGCTCGCCAAGAAAGGAGTCAAAGTTAACAGGATTCCGCTTTTTAGATGTTACGCCGTTACGAATAGCTTGGACGATCTCAAATCGATAAAATTGAGCCAAAAAAATAAATTTTGGCTACTGGCTGGAAACGACAAAGTTGACGTCAGAAGCATTCTGAATGAGATCCTGAGCAGATACGAGATTCACGAGGGTTCTCTTATTATCACATCGCTCGACGATGAATTCGGAGTCATGACGGCAGTGGAGTTCGGAAAAAGGTTGATGGATTATTCTGAAGATCCCGTCATCGGCTTGGGAATAGTTCCACCTTTCGAAAATATAGATCCGGGTGAACTCAAGCAGAGGATCAGGAAATTTAAGGATGCCGTCAGAGTTCTGATGCTCACCGAAGAGAGCAGAATCGATCAAAACCTAATAGAATCTCTGAACATAATTGCGAGGGTCGGCGAAATCGATTTGAAGAAAAGGGTTGCTGGAGAGGTCGTCATAGATACATCGGATGTATTTAACGCTCTGATGTGTGAAGGATTTTCCGTCCTCGGCTTTGCAAAGAGAAGCTTGCCGATTTCGTGGCTATACAAGATTCTGCTGAGAAGAGAGAGCGAACTCGTTGCGGTTCGAACTCAGAGGATGGTCGAGATGATCGATGAAGCCCTTCAGAATTTAAGCGTTAAGGGAGACGTTGAAACGGCGAAGAGCGCTTTGATTGTTTTCGCCGGAAACCCGAACGAGATTACGATGGACGGAATGTTTTCGTGTATAGAGCGAATAGAAAAACTAAACGACAGCATAATAGTCAGATACGGCGATTATCCGATTCCGCGATCTCCCTTCATAAGCGTAGTTCTGCTGTTAGCCGGAATTACGAGGTTCAAGATTTAGGCAAAGTGTGGTGTTATGTATGTTTCGATGAAGGCCGCGACTATCAGCATCGGAACGACAGTTCTCATGTAGTAGTATATAGCCAAGTTTATGCAGTTTCGAATCGATACCTTTTCGCCGGTGACCTTTCTTAAGAACATCCTTCCGAGCCAGAGTCCGTAGCTACAGGCTAAGATTATCGCCGGTATTTCGACGATTCCGTGCGGAATTAACATCATGGCAACCCTTTTCAAACCCATCCTCAAGCCGACAACGTAAACGACGATTCCAATTATGTATCCGTTGATGAATACGAAGAAGATTGGTGCCAAGCCGAAGAACAAGCCTAAGATCATCGCTATGAAGGCTTTGATCGAATTGTTAAGGAATATTATCGCGAAGATTATTACGGGCGGTAGTAACTTTATAAAGCCGAACTCCGATGAGAATTGGTTTATAAACTGCTTAGCTTGCTCCGGATGGCTTTTGGCGGTCTGGTAGCCGGCAAAAATCGACAATCCGAAGATGATCGTAAGCAACGTGAAGTAAATAGCAATTTCCTTTTTTTTCATGCCGTCTTGTCGGTTGGAACGGCATATAGATGTTACGAAAGAAAAATTAATATAGCATGACATTTTGCGAAGGAAAGAGGTGAAAAGATGGCCGAGAACGCAGTGTTTGTTGGTAGCAAGCCGGTAATGAACTACGTGTTGGCTGTATTGACGCAGTTCAACAGCGGAGCAAAGGAAGTAGCCATAAAAGCCAGAGGTAAAGCCATAAGCAGGGCTGTAGACGTAGCAGAGATCGTCAGGAAAAGGTTCTTGACGGATGTGGACGTTAAGGACATAAAGATCTCAACCGAAAAGGTGGAGAGCGAGCAGGGAGAAGCAAACGTTTCGGCAATCGAGATAATACTGGCTAAGAAGGAGTAATTTTTTGGATTCCACCATTTTTATTATCATCTCTTATTTCTATTTTATCCTTACCCATCGATTACATTTAACTATCCCCTCCTCAACTTAAGTCCATGAGCAAATTTAGACAAACTTTGGATGAATTCAGGAAGATCTTAGAGGAAAAGGAGCAGATGAGGGAAGAACTGCTAAAGCTCACGAGGGAGATGAGGATAAACGCAACAAAAGCAATAGCGCTGTTGCATGCCAAGGAGTTCGATAAAGCTGAGGAACACCTGAACAAAGCCCTTGAGCTTATGGAACAGATATACGAGTTCAGGGAGAAATACCCCGACATATACTATCCGATAACGTTCGATGCAATGCAGGAGTTGGTCGAAGCATACTCTTTCTACCACGTCCTAAAGCATGGGAACTTGGAGATCGACTTTTCGAAGCTTAAGGTAGAAATAGCTCCAATTCTTACGGGCTTAGCCGATATGGCTGGCGAGATCAGGAGACACGTCTTAGATCTGCTGAGGATTGGAGAGTTCGACAAGGCTGAGAAACTCATCGGGCTTATGGAGGAGATATACCTCAATCTGCTCACGTTCAACTTTCCCGACAAGCTTACACCGCATCTCAGACCCAAGGTGGACTACGTGAGAGGAGCGATCGAGAGAACCAAATCCGACTTTATATCGGCAAAGGTAGCGTCGCTCGAAGACTACTTCAAGAAGTTGGTTTAAAAAATTCTGCTTCAACCGATTTGCAGACAGCATCTGTTTAGTTTTTTCCTCTTATCCAGCAATCATAGCCTCAAACTTGGCTCTCGCTAGTTCTAAGGCGGTGATCATCGATAACACCTTTGATCCATTCAACAACCTTGTCTATCCTTTCCTTTGCCGTTCCCAAGTAGTTTTCCGGCTTTAGCAACTCCCTAATTTCATCTTCGCTGAGGTATCTCCTCACAACTTCGTCCTTCAGCAACTCATCGAGCAGTCCCGTCCCTTTCTCGTAAGCCCGCATCGATGCGTTTCTAACGAGCTCGTGAGCTTCTTGCCTTCCCAAGCCCTTTTTAGTTAAAGCTATCATCACTGCCTCGCTCAGATTCAGTCCCTTCAGCCTTTCGAGGTTCTCACGAATTCTATCCAGATTAAGCCTTATCCTCTCAACGACCTTTATCATCTTCGTTAGGATGTGATCCGTCAGAACGGTAGCCTCGGCCAGTATTATCCTCTCAGCGGAAGAGTTCGTGAGATCTCTTTCCTCCCAAAGGATTGCACTCTGATGTTGCGGCTCTACGAACCCCCTTATCACCCTCGCAATTCCGCATATATTCTCGCAGTCTATGGGATTCCTCTTATGCGGCATCGTCGAGCTTCCGACCTGCTTTCTGCCGAACTCCTCCATAAGCTCTCCCACCTCAGCTCTCTGCAAAACCCTGAAGTTTGTAGCGATCTTTTCGAGAGTTGTAGCCAAATTTGCGAGAAATTCGACGTATTCGCAGTATATGTCCCTCGGAACGATTTGAGTTGAGATTATCGCCGGCTTAAGCCCAAGCAGTCTCATAACTTCCTCTTCTATCTCGAAGCCATCCTTCCCGAACCCAGCCTGAGTTCCGACCGCACCGCTCATCTGCCCGACCAAAAGCCTTTCTTTCATCTGTCGTAGCCTTATCAAGTGCCTCGCAAGCTCAGAAGCCCAGACGGCAAACCTGAATCCGTATGTGGTTGGTAAAGCCGGCTGTCCGTGAGTTCTGCCCAAACAGACGACATCCTTATACTCAATAGCTTTATTAACGAACAGCTCGATCAACCTCTTCAACTTCAGCTTGAGGATCTTTACCGAATCCCTAAGCTGAGTTGCAACGGCTGTGTCTGTTATGTCGTTCGACGTTGCACCGAAGTGAACCCATCTCGCGACTTCCGGATCCACAACTTCGCTTATCGCTTTAACCAAAGCCATCACATCATGCTTAATTTCCCTCTCTATCTCCTTTACCCTCTGCGGAGTTACCTTCAGGGCTTGTTCTTGCGCCTTCTTAACCTTCTCCTCGCTCAGATAACCTTTTTTCGCTAAAGCTCTAAGAAGTGCGATCTCAACCCAGATCATCCTCTTTATCTTGCTATCCTCGCTCCAAATCCTCTTCATATCATCCGTTCCGTAACGGTAGTCGATCGGATGAACGATCATATTTCCGACTTTGTAAGCAACTATTTTAACATTCCCGATTATGCTGAGATATGCTGAAGAGGGAGAAGAGGCTTGAAAGGAAGATAGCTAAGGAGAGGATTAGGATACTCTTTGAAATGATGGAAAGAATGAAGTATGAAGATTACGATCTCGCCAGACGTTACGTCGAGCTCGCGAGGAGAATAGCGATGAAGTATAGACTGAAGTTACCTAAAAGATACAAGCTCCTATTCTGCAAGAGGTGCCTTTATCCATACAAAGAAGGAAAGTTCAGGGTTCGAGTTAGGAAATCGAGGGTGATAATAACCTGCCTTAACTGCGGATACGAACGCAGGATCCCGATCCGTCCCAAAAGAAATAAATATAAAAATCAAAAATAAAAAATGGAAAAGTTGATATATGAGTAGTGCAAAGTCGTGAGAAAGGTGTTTAGGTGGAATGAAAATGGCAGTAGATGTTGTTAGGGAAAAGGCGTTGGCTTTGGCGGATGCAATCTTGGAATTGGAGGAGTATAAGGAATTCGTCGAGATGGAGCAGAAGTTGAAAGAAGATGAAGTTGCGCAGGAGTTGCTCGTCGAATTCCAGCAGAAACAGCAGGATTTTGTTACGAAACAGCTCTCTGGAGAATTCGATCAAGAACTTCTAAACGAGCTAACCGAGATTCAGTCGAAGTTGAATGCGAGAGAGAGTGTTGTCAATTTCCTCGAAGCTTATAACAGACTTCTTGCGGTTTTAAGCGAAATCGTTGATTTGATCAGCGAAAGAATAAATTTGGATCTCAGCGAAGTTTACAGAAGGTAAAAGATTAGTATTAGCAATTTTATTTTGTCTAATTTATTTTTAATTATCTAAGTCGGAATTTATTTTATTGCTCGTATCGTTGAATCGAGCAAAAATCAATTAAAATCGAAATCTTTCATCATCGACCATGAAAATATTGGTTGTAACAGGCAAGCTCGCGGAAGATGAAGTGAAGTCTCTCGCTCAGAAGTTCAAATTTGACGTTCACGTTGTCGATGTGGATGTTGCCGCATTCATAACTCCTTCTCACCTTCGCGATCTCGACCTAAGTAATTACGATCTTGTTTTGGTTCCCGGACTCGCTAAGGGAGATTGGAAATCTCTTGAAAAGGAGAAGGGCGTTAAGATAAGATTAGGCTCGATCCACATTTCAGATCTGCCCTTAGTTCTGAAAAATTTGGATAAGATCGAGCTTTCACACGAGATACCGGCATGCAGACTTCTTGGGACTGTAAAGACCGAAGAGACGATCAGACTCGTTGAATCCCAGAAGGATTGCAAGTTTAAGATCGGTGAAGTCGAAATCGGGGGAAGAGCGAAGATAGTTGCCGAAATCGTCGACGCTACAAAGCTCGGCAAGGACGAGCTTATAGAGAGAATAGAATACTACTGCGAAAGCGGAGCGGATATAATTGATCTGGGAATACCGTTGGAGTTCGACGTTTGCGATGTCAGAAGAACTGTGAAGGTTGCGAGGGATCACTGCAAAGCGTTGAGCATAGACACATTTGATAGAAGAGCAATAGAGATCGGTATCGAGCACGGTATCGACATGGTGATGAGCGTATCGTATTCGAACCTCGAATGTTCGGAACTGCTTAAGGATGTAGCCGTCGTTGCCGTGGAAAGGGATGTAAGAAGGCTGAAGAGGCTGGTTGAATCTTTAAAGCGAAGAACGGAGAAGGTTATTGCTGATCCGATCCTCGACCCACCCTTGGGCGTTGCAAGCTCGATTGCGAGATATATCGAATACAGAAGGATCGATCCGGAAACTCCTCTTCTCATGGGTATAGGAAACGTTACAGAGCTGATAGATGCGGATTCGATCGGAATAAATGCGGTAATGGCTTGCATAGCGGAAGAAATAGGCGTGGAACTCTTATTTACAACCGAAGCGAGCGTTAAAACGAGGGGTTGCGTTAGAGAGCTTAGAACCGCAAGCTACATGGCGAAGGCATCGAAGATCAAAAAGACTCCGCCGAAGGATTTGGGTTTAAGTCTGCTTGTTCTGAAGGAGAAAACCGCAATTACTTCGAGAGAACCTTCCGGCAGTATTGTAGAAGCTAAGGCTAACAAGAAGTTCGTCAGAGATCCGAAGGGGGATTTTAGAATCTGGATATGGAACGGAAAGATCGTTTGCGAGCACGAAAACGTGACTATAATCGGAAAAACAGCTAAGGAAATAATAGATACGATCATCGAGCTCGATCTCGTTTCAAGACTCGATCATGCGGGATACTTGGGAAGGGAACTGATGAAAGCCGAAATAGCTCTGAAGCTCGGGAAGAACTACGTGCAGGATGAAGAGCTAAACTTTGGCATATACTCCTAAATCTTAATTAGCCGAATGTTAATCCTTCCATTTATGCGTCAGGTGTTCATATACATGGTCGGGACGGCTGGATCCGGAAAGACGTATCTCACGAAAGCGTTTTCGGAATGGCTCGATTTCAAGAAGCTGGACAACATCACGGTTAACCTCGATCCCGGTGTGGATAACCTTCCATACAATCCGGATATAGACGTTAGAGACTGGTTTACCCTTGCCGACATCATGGAGAAATACGGAGTAGGACCAAACGGAGCTCAGATAATAGGAGCCGATCTGATCAGCACTATAGCCAAAGACTTAAAGGATGAGATAGAATACGAGGATTCGCCCTACGTAATAATCGACACTCCCGGTCAAATGGAGCTGTTTACGCTAAGAAGCAGTAGCGATATACTGTTAAGAATGCTCGGCAAGGAGAACAGCGTCATGGTTTATCTGTTTGATCCGGTTATATCAAAAACACCATCTGGTTTTCTATCTCTACTCTTTATGTGCTCCTCAGCAATCTTCAGACTGAACATCCCCCAAATTCCGGTGCTTGCGAAATCGGATCTGCTCGAGGAACATGAGTTGGAGAAGATAATTAAGTGGAGTAGCGATCCCGACGCTTTATACGATGATCTATTAAAGGAATCGGAGAAGGTTCTAAGCGGCGAACTCTTCCACATGCTTAGGGAGTTAGGACTCTTCCGCCCGCTTATTCCGGTTTCTGCAATTACGGGCTACGGAATGGACGACATATACGACGGCATTCAGGAATTATTCTACGGAGGAGACGATCTTGAGAGGATAATATACTGAAGGTTTATATTCCGCCCCGCAGAATTGATCGAGATGAAAGATCAGTATACAGCGGAGCAAATAGAGGTCTTGGACGATCTCGAAGCCGTTCGAAGAAGACCGGGAATGTATATAGGCGGAGTGGGGGTTAGAGGACTTCACCATCTTCTTTGGGAGATAATAGACAACAGCATAGACGAAGCCTTAGCCGGTTACTGCGATCGAATAGTTGTGATTCTACACAAAGACGGATCAGCAAGCGTTGAAGACAACGGAAGAGGGATTCCCGTTGAGGAGCATCCGGTTTTCAAGAAATCCGCTTTGGAGATAGTGATGACGAAGCTACATGCCGGAGGTAAGTTCAGCAAGAAGGCTTATAAGGTTTCCGGAGGTCTGCACGGAGTCGGATTGTCCGTCGTGAACGCTCTCTCGGAGTGGCTTGAAGTTTGGGTTAAGAGAAACGGTAAAGTTTACTATCAGCGATACGAGAGGGGTAAGCCGGTAACTCCGCTCAAAGTTGTAGGAGAAGCCAAAGATACCGGAACCAAGATTAGATTCAAGCCCGATCCAGAGATATTCGAGGTTACGGAATTCAGCTACGAGATAGTTGCCCAGAGATTGAAAGAGCTTGCTTTTCTCAACAAGGGCATAAGGATAACCCTGATAGACGAAAGGACTGGCAAAAGAGAGGAGTTTTATTCTGAGGGAGGTATAAGAGAATTCGTAGCTCTTTTGAACAAGAATAAGCCCGTTCTGCATGATATAATTTACTTCTCCGGAGAAAAGAACGGAATAATGGTTGAAGTTGCTCTGCAGTTCACGGATACGGAATTCGAGACGCTATTTGCGTTCGCTAACAACATCCACACCGTCGAAGGCGGAACGCATGTGGCTGGATTCAGAGCGGGATTGACGAGGGCTATAAACGAATACGGGAAGAAACACATCAAGAAGTTCAAGCCGTTGAGCGGAGCGGATGTCAGAGAAGGGTTGACGGCCGTTATCTCCGTTAAGGTTCCAGAACCGCAGTTCGAAGGGCAGACGAAGACTAAGCTCACGAACAGCGAAGTGAAGACGGTAGTGGAATCTCTAACGTATTCGGAAGTCCTCAGATGGCTCGAAGAACATCCCAACGAAGCCAGCAAGATAATAGAAAAGTGTCTGATTGCGATGAGGGCGAGGGAGGCGGCAAAGAGGGCGAGGGAACTCGTGAGGAAGAAGAGTGAACTTTCGATCACATTACCGGGAAAGCTTGCGGACTGCTCTTCCAAGAATCCGGAGGAGAGAGAGTTGTTTATAGTTGAAGGTGAATCGGCTGGAGGTTCGGCGAAGCAAGCGAGGGATAGGAGATTTCAGGCGGTTCTGCCGATAAGGGGTAAGATAATAAACGTCGAGAAGGCTGGATTTCTCAGGGCTTTGAAGAATGAGGAGATTAAGGCTATAGCTTCAGCCATCGGCGCTGGAATTGGAAAGGACTTCGATATAAGCAAGGCAAGATACCGCAGGATCATCATCATGACAGATGCGGATGTGGACGGAGCGCACATAAGAACACTATTGCTGACGTTCTTCTACCGCTACATGAGACCGCTGATAGAGCACGGATACCTCTACATAGCCCAGCCACCGCTATACAGAGTCAAGAAGGGCAAGAAAACCTACTACGTTTACTCCGATAAGGAACTTAGGAGGTTGCTTGAGAAAATCGGCGATGGAGCTGAAGTTCAGAGGTTCAAGGGTTTGGGTGAGATGAATCCGGAACAGCTTTGGGAGACGACGATGGATCCGAATAGAAGAATCCTCATCCAAGTTACGATCGAAGATGCGTTGAGAGCTGAACAACTGTTCAGCATACTGATGGGTGAGGATGTAGAAGCCAGAAGGGAGTTCATAATCAGACATTCGAGGGAGGTAAAGAATTTGGATGTGTGATCACCAGAGATGGTGATCGCAGTGTCCGTGACTGTGGAATCCTTCTCTTTTCTCCCAATCTAAGTCGAGAACGAGCGTTCCCTTCAGGAAAGCTTCGAGCACATCCCTAACCCTTCCGTATGCTCCGGTTATAACCCGTATTCCCAACTGCTCGAAGAACATCCTCGCCCTCATTCCGACTCCGTAGGCTAAAACGGTATCGACTCCCAAGGAGTGCAGGAACCTCGGAATCTGACCCGGAACGTGATCGGCAAATGGCAGTTCAACGACTTTGACGTCAACAACCCTACCGTTGACAACGTCAGCTATCACGAAATACCTCGCCCTTCCGAAGTGCATCGAAACGTTTGAATCCAATCCCCTCGCATCCTCGCACGGAATTGCGATCCTCATGTAAAAGCAAAAAGGGGAAATTTATTTCACACTTTCCACCATTTCGGCTCATCCTAACTCTTCAGGAACTCCAAAGCCTCTTCAGCCGTTGCATTCTCGTGGACTATCATAGCTATAGCCTTCGTCATTTTCGTCGGATCTTCAGCCTGAAAGACGTTTCTGCCGATCGCAACTCCTCTCGCACCACCTTCCATAGCCATTTCGACCATCTTGAGCAGATCTGCTTCGCTCTTCATCTTCGGCCCACCGGCTACAACCACCGGCACCGGACAACCCTTAGTAACCCTTTTGAACGATTCCACACTGCCCGTGAAGTTCGTTTTAACGATATCCGCCCCCAATTCCGCTCCGACCCTTGCGGCTAATGCTACCGCCTTTTCGTCATATTGATTTATGCCCTCACCTCTCGGATACATCATAGCAAGCAAGGGCATTCCCCACTCCATGCATATCCTGCTTATGCATCCCAAAGCCTTCAGTTGTTCGGCTTCCGTCTTCGATCCTATGTTTATATGGATGCTTACCGCATCGGCACCAAGCTTTATAGCCTCCTCAACCGTGCAAACCAGCACCTTCTCGTTCGGATCCGGTGCAAGAGAAGTGGATCCGCTGAGGTGAACTATCAAGCCTATGTCTTTGCCGTATCCCCTATGCCCGAACGGAACTATGCCTTTATGCAAAACCACAGCATTCGCTCCGCCTTCGGCTACGGCGTTGATTATCTTCGGCATGTCCTCAAGCCCCTGAATCGGCCCCATGGAAACTCCGTGATCCATCGGAACTATCACAGTATTTCCGCTTTCCCTGTTTATTATCCTCTCAATCCTGATCTTCTTCCCTATCCACATCCCCTATCACCTTGACAGTTTGTGTCTGAGTGACAATGTGACATATAAGTTTTGTGGTCGGAATATTATTATGCCCGAAATCAATTGCGATTGTGGAACCGCCGGAAGATAGGGAGCTTCCGCTCGAGGAGCATTTAGCCGAACTTCGAAAAAGAGTCGTTCGTATAAGTATCGTAATGATCGCCGGAATCGGTATAACGTTCAGATTTGCCGGAAATCTGATAAGAGACTTTTGGAATACAATATTACCCGAGGGAATGAAGATCTACGTATATGCACCGACGGAATGGTTCATGGCTCAACTCACCTTCTCGTTTATCCTTACGCTGGTGGTTCTGTATCCATACGTAGTCTACGAACTCTACCAGTTCGCGAAGCCCGGGCTATACGAACACGAAAGAAGGTTTGTCAAAACGTTTTTACCTTTCTCATATGTTCTCTTCCTTGTAGGTGTCGGTTTAGCGTATTTCGTCGTAATTCCGAGGATATTCCGGGTTGCCATGATGTTCAACATGGGTGCAAAGCCCTACCTGTCGGTGAAGAGAACGCTCTATACAGCCTTTAAAATTTTAGTCGCATTCGGATTGGCATTCCAAATTCCGGTTTTGGCTGTGATAGCCGTAAGAATTCGTTTAATCACCTCGAAATGGCTGAAAGATAAGAGATTGATCGTTTATCTGATAGTTTTCATATTGGCTACGAATGTAACTCTGGATATTTCCGGAATAAGTCAGCTGGTAATTCTCGCGCTGGTTATCGTTATGTATGAACTCAGCATAGCTCTTGCAAAGGTTATGGAGAAGAGGGGTTAAATCGGTTGAGAAGTGTTATCACATTGTAACGGTGTTGCGTCGCTACACAATTGGATCGTAACGATTTTTAAGTCACCTCCGAAATGCAAGTAGGATGTTCGACTTGGCGATAAGGAACGGCGTATGCTTCATCGAAGGCGAATTCATCGAAGCTAACGTTGGGATAGAAGGCAACAGGATAGCATACGTTGGTAAGGATGAAATAGCCGGCGATTTGGAGATAGACGCAAGCGGAAAGTTCGTTTTGCCGGGATTGTTTAACGCTCATACCCATCTTGCCATGACGCTCTTCAGAGGATACGCGGAAGACATGCCGTTAATGGACTGGCTTGAGAAGAAGATCTGGAGAGTTGAGAGAAAGCTAACGCCTAAAGACGTTTACTGGGGATCGATGCTCGGAATACTCGAAATGATAAAGACGGGAACGACCGCCTTTTCGGATCTATACATCCACATGGACGAAGTCGCTAAAGCGGTAGGAGAGACCGGTATCAGGGCTGTTCTCTGCTACGGTATGGCTGATAGGGGAGATGAGGAGAAGGCTGAGAGAGAACTTAGAATCGGAACGGAGTTCATCAAAAATTGGGACAACGCCTTCAACGGAAGAATCAAAGCTATATACGGCCCGCATGCTCCATACACGTGCACTCCCGAATTTTTGAAGAGGGTTAAGGAAGAAGCGAACAGGATCGGCACTTTGGTTCACATTCACGTTTCCGAAACTAAGCGGGAGGTTGAGGAGATAAGGCGAAGGTATGGAAAAACCCCCGTCAGGCTTTTGAATGAAATCGGGTTTTTGGATGACAAAACCGTTATAGCTCACGGAATCTGGCTCGGCGATGAGGAACTTAGGATTTTGAAAGAAAGAGGTGTTAGCGTTGTTCATTGTCCGGTGAGCAATCTTAAGCTCGCTTCCGGCATTGCGAGGGTTAAGGATATGCTCGAAATCGGGATAAACGTCTGCTTGGGGACAGACGGAGCCGCGTCGAACAACACATACAATCTGTTCGAAGAGATAAAGCTAACTTCTCTTTTGCAGAAGGTTGTTACCGGCAGAGCCGACGCTCTGCACGCCAAAGACGTTTTGGAGATGGCCACCAAAAACGGATACAGAGCATACAAGATCGACGGAGGCGAGTTGAGGAAAGGAAAGCTCGCTGACATAATTCTGCTCGAAAGGGACAGGTTCAACTACTGCCCGGTTTACGATCCGCTCCACAGCATCGTTTACGCAAGCTACGGCTGCGAGGTAAGCCACGTTATCGTGGATGGTGAGCTTATACTTGAGGATCGCATAGTTCTCACGATGGACGAAGACAAAGTTTTGAGGAAGGTCGAAAGCTTGAAGGAGAAGTTTGTGGAATAATTTTTTTCTTCCCGTAAAATTTGATGATATTATCGTCTTAAGAGTGAGGGCTAAGAATTTGCCTTTAAACATCCCGTTTCGGGCAGAAATCCTTAAACGGACATTCATTGCAGAGCGGTTTTATCGGCTTGCAGACGGTCTGTCCGAAACCAACGAAGGGCTTATTTACCTTATGCCAAAGCTCTTTAGGAACGACTTTCATCAACTCCCTTTCCGTTTCCTCGGGCTTCTTCGTCTTAACCAAGCCCATCCTGTTTGCAATTCTATGAACGTGAGTATCAACGGCTATTGCCGGCTTTTTAAATGCATTTGCAAGAACTATATTCGCAACCTTCCTTCCCACTCCCGGCAACTCGATAAGTTCATCGAATTCCGATGGAACCTTCGAACCGTAACGCTCGGCGAGTATTTCAGCCAGCTTCTTTAGGTTTTTAGCCTTAACCCGATGAAATCCCACATCTCTTATCAGTTCGTCGATCTCATCCTCGCTAAGCTTAAGAAGGTCTTCTGGAGTGCTAACGAATTTGAATAGCTTTTCGCAAGCCTTAGCGGTCTGCTCATCCCTCGTTCTCGTGCTCAAAATTGCCGAAACCAAAGTCTGGAAGGGATTCAGATTGCGCTTGAGAGAATAAACCGGTGCTTTCCTCTTCTTAGCCTCTCTTTCCATTATATCCAGCAGATCCTCCCAGCTCAGATCTGCGATAGCAGTTCTTCGCATGCTTCGATTATCTTCTTGTTTGCATCCTTAATAGCCTCAAGCGGGCTTTTGCTACCATCCGTTCGAACAAAAAGCTCTGGTTCGCCGGTTAAAGGATGCGGAATGTGATACTTCGCTATTACAACGCTCTTGTCTTGGAGAAGATAATACTGAAGCAGATTCAGATACGTGTGATCTTCACCCTTTACGAGCAACTTCACGTAATTTTCACCCATCTCAAGAACCTTTACCTCCATCACAGCACCCCCTTTCCGTAATCTGAAGAGATCTTCCGACTTTCAACATTCCTGCACTTCGGACATTTAAGCTTATCTCCATCCAAAACGAGCTCACTTCCGCATTTACCGCACTTTGATTTGATAACACCCATACCCTTCGATTTGGTCGAAAGCTTGAGGCTTTCATCCAGCACTTCGGCTTTAACTATGTCTCCGAACTTTATAACGGAGTTTATACTCTTCAAGAATTCGTTCTGAACGTTCGAAACGTGCAGTATTCCGATCAGGCTCCTCGCGAGTTCCCTGTCGTGACCTATTTTCCTCGTGAGCTTCACTATGGCTACCGAGTTCCTAACATCAATAACCTTTCCGACGACTACATCCCCCTTATCGAGCTTGGGGATCTTGTTTATCGGCTCGATTCTAACGGTTCTTCCTTCAACGATCAACCTTCCGGCTACGTTCGCGTAAAGCACTCCGTTCTCCTCATAAACACCTTCCCCAGCCTCGAACTCTTCAACGCAACCGATTCTATCACCGGGCAAAACGAACATTTACAACCTCCTCAATCTGTAAACTTCGACGGCAATCCATTTAAATTCTTTTTCGTGGAACGAGTAAGTTCTCTTGAGGGGTATCTTATACCGCCACAAATGGGTTATCTCAAATCCTCTTTCCGCACAAGCCCTCTTTATGAACCTCTCGCTTCCCGCGGAATGGATAGTATAGATCACGTTCGCTATCTCCATGGCTTTGAATAGGAAGGGTCTGTCCGCATGCCTCCTTTGAATGCCGAACGGCGGATTCATTATCACCGTGCACCTACGCTTTATCGTTATATCTTCAACTCTGCTCAAAACGAAATCCGCTTGAATTCCGACTTTCTCAGCGTTCTTTCTCGCAATCTTCAGAGCTTCCAAGTCTACGTCGAAGCCTACCGCTTTAGCGTCGAGCAGAGCCGAAGCTATGGTTAATATACCAGTTCCGCATCCCAAATCTACCACAAAATTTAGATCACCCATGAGTTTTGCGGTTACGACTATTTCCGATGCAAGAGATGGCGGTGTTACGTATTGTTCAAGCTCTATCTTGGGATTTCTAAATCCCTCCAATTTCTCCAAGATTATTGCCAACTCTTTTTTCATATCTATCTCTTCAAGCCTTGATAGTCAGCAACTCTTGGCGTTGTGTCACTTTACCCGCTCTCTCAGAGCTTTAGGCACGTATATACACCTCGGCTCCGCCGCAAGGTAATCGCCTGTCATAGCGTAAGCTCTCGCCCTACTTCCGCCGCATATGAACCTATACTCGCACTTCCCGCACTTACCCTTAAGCTTGTTCGGATCCTTAAGATCTCTGAATATCGGCGAGTTCATGTAAATTTCCTTCAAAGTCTGTTCCCTAACGTTTCCGGCTACTATCGGCAAGAATCCGCTCGGATAGACCTCTCCTATATGGCTTATGAAGAACATACCTCTGCCGTCCGTAATTCCCGTCATCCTTCTTATTCCGTCCGCTAAGCTCCTTCCGTGCGCGCCTGCAACTATCTTCTTGTCCTTCTTATAGTTATCTAACCCCAGCTCCCTCTTTATTTCTTCAAGCATCTCCTTAAGCTTGAAATAAGTCTCTCCCAACTTCAAATCGTATATTCCGTGATCCCTCATATATTCTATCCTTCTCAGATGGCATGCGGCGGAGCTTTTGACGTTCAACGGAGTCTCTTTGCTCACATCGTAAAGCCAGCAGAGGACATCCTCGAACTCCTGTGCGGATGGCATTATATCCGCTTTAGCTCTTCCGGTGGGAACAACGAAAAAGACATCCCACAAAGTGACTTCGTTCTCCAAGCAGATCTTCATTATGTTCGGCAGATCGAGTATGTTGAACGTGGTAACGGTCGTATTTATCTGCCTCGAAATTCCGACATCCCTTGCATCCTTTAGAATCCTCAAGCTCGTTTCGAATGTTCCGGTTTTACCTCTAAAGTAATCGTGGATTTCCGAATTACTGCCATCTAAGCTTATGGCGATCCTCGCAACTCCTACCTCTTTCATCTTCTCCACCTTATCCTTCGTCGCAAGCTTGGTTCCGCTGAAGGCAATAGCAACCCTTATCCCCTTGGAAGCGGCATATTCGAGAATTTCGAAGAGATCCTTCCTCATCAACGGATCTCCGCCGGTTATTATGAGAAGGGGATAGGGCTGACCGAATTCCAGTATCTGATCCACAACCCTAAAGGCTTCTTCCGTGGTAAGTTCATCCGGATGCGGTTTTGTTTGAGCCTTAGCCCTGCAGTGCTTGCAAGCCAATAAGCACGCCCTAGTTACCTCCCAGAAGATTATAAAAGGTTTCTTGGTCAGATCGATCATACCAAATGTAAGATGTTGAGTTTTTAAATGTAGTCACCATTGCGAAAATATCATAAATTATAATTTCAGAAAGTGATAAATATTTTGCTGTTAAAAACGTTATTGTTTACGGAGTAAACTACGGAATTAAGCTCGGTTTAAACAACGGGTTTGGTGATGCGTATGATGTCGAATTCGATATTTAAAGACGTTTTGTTCGCAACCGATTTTTCTAAGACCTCAAATGAGATACTACGAAACCTCACCAATTTGGGAGTTGAGAGGGTTGTTCTCGTTCACGTGATAGACGTAAATTCCGTGGTGGGCATAAGAAAGGGATTCGACATAGAGGAGTGGATATACTCCGAGATTATGGTTGCCGGAAGAAGGTTGTCGAGCATGGTCGAGTTTCTTGAGGGGAAGGGTATCGAAGCGAAGTTCGTGTGCCCAATTCCGATCGGAGATCCCGCAACCGAGATAGTCAACACGGCGAAGAGGGAGAACGTCTCCGCAATAGTTCTCGGGGCGAGAGGAAGGAGCGTAAATAAGGAGATACTGCTGGGTAGCGTTGCCGAAGGAGTTCTGAGAAAATCTCAAATTCCCGTGCTGATCGTGAAAAATCCGAAGCTGAAGTTGTGTAAGATACTCTTCGTCTACGACATATCCGAAAACGCTCGGAATGTTCTGGACTCTCTAAGTTGTGAAATAATCGTAGTTTACGTGGGCAGATGCGATTCTATTGTTAGATCCGAACTGAGATCGATGAGAAACGGAAATATAGCCAAGATAGTAGTTGGAAAGGGAAATCCACCGGAGGAAATTCTGAAATGTGCTACGGAGGAGAATATAGATGCTATAGTTCTCTGCGGACTCGGTGTTACGTCGGATTCGGTTATAAGATATTCCGACGTTTCGGTAATTTACTTTCCGAATTCCCCGCTTATTCCCGGCTCTATTTGAACGATCACGTCGGCGATCTTTCCCCTTTTCACTCCACCCCTAACGACGGTGAAGCAGTTGAAGTATAGAACTCTCACATCCTCAACATCCTCATCGCTCGCACCGAACTTCTTGGCTTCCTCTTTAACCCTCTCGATCGCAATTCGAACGAACTCCTCGTCATCCGGAAACCTTTCGTCGAATTTCTCAACATCACCGTTGAAAACAGCCACACCCTTTTCGGTATCGAATCTGGCGTAGAGAGTCAAACTTATCTTCGAAACCGCAACGCCTATCGCGTTTACAGCTTCACTGTGCTCCGGAATTACGTAACTAACTCCAGCCTTCTTCGCGATCATCGGAATCATATATTTGGCTAAGTATCCCGTTCCGACTATCTTATTGCAGTCCACCGCCTTAACGCTCTCCGCAACCATCGTAACGTAATCTTCGACAACTTTCTCAGCATCGCTCAAATCTCCAAATATCTCTCTTCCCTTCTCCTTAGAAGCCTTGTAATCTCCTATTTCGAATCCTATACAGTTTAAAGCGTCCGTAAGTGTGAAATACTTTCCTCCAAATGCTATCGGTTTATCGAGCCTCTTGTGCATCAGTCTTCCATTCTCAACGACCGAATCTCCGCCGAAAGGAATGGAGAACGACTCCACGCATCTTATTAGCGTTTTTCTGCCGGCTATCTCAACCTTCTCGATTATCTTCGGCTTTCCGTTCTCAAGCTGAACGAAATCCGTTGTTGTTCCGCCGATGTCGATTACGAGGGCATCCCTCTCTCTCGTAAGGTAGTAAGCTCCGATCGCAACCGAAGCCGGACTTGAGTTGTATAGTTCCGATGGGTTATCCAAAGCCATCTCGTAGGGAATTATCCCGCCGTCTCCTTTGTAATAGAAGAAATCGTCGGAATACTTCTTTATCAGCTTCGTAAGTTCGCAAACAACCCTCTTAATCTTCGCATTTATTATCGTTGTGTTTATCCTTAGCGGGTAGTTAAGCTCGGGGATGTGAAAGCTCAGAGCCATGTCCTCGTAACCGTAATAATCCGCAACTATCTTAGCCGCTTTCAGCTCAAGCAGAGGATTCCTGATCGAGAACTTCGAAGCTATCGCAACGTTCTTGTATTTACCGCGATTTTTTTCAATAACGCTCCTAACCTCGTTTTCGTCCAAATCCTCCACAACATCTCCTCTGTGGTTCACGGCACCGCTCAAAACGTTTCCATAGCTTTCGTAATTTAAGCCGGGTCCGGGAAACAGAATCGTGAGGGTCGGATGTTCTTCAAATCTGCTCAAAAGGAGATTGAGAGGTAAAGACGTGCTTACGATAAGTTTTTCCTTCTTTAAATCAACATTTTCGCTTATTCTTTTTAGAATCTCTCCTATTCCGAGCTCGTTCGGGACTTTGAAAGTTAGAATCTCTTCACCAACGATAGCTCCGTCCGTGTTAGTTCCTCCGATGTCGATTCCGACCGTCATTGCTTTTCGTTATGCGGGATGCATAAAAACGTTATCGAAATTTTTGCATTAATTATATAATAATATATCAATCACCGCAAAAATCTTAAATACTTTCGGTAGATAATCATTATCACTATGAGAAGAATTTTCGTAACCCTGCTCGTTCTTGCGATACTGATCCAGCCGGTATTGGCTATGGACGTGGGAATTACTCCCGATTCTCCGCTTTATCCGATAAAAAGACTTCTCGAAGAGATAGACCTGTTCTTCACTTTCGATAATGTCGCCAAGGCTGAAAAACTTCTTAAGTATGCTGGGCTAAGATTGGCGGAAGCCAAGAAGATGGCCGAAGAAGGAAAGTATAGATACGTGGACGAACTTCTGAAGGATTACGGTAACGATATCCGTAGGGCTGTCGAGCTTATCGAATCTGCGAAGCCGAAAGATGCTTCGAAGATAGCTTGGCTTGTAGTTAACGAATCCACAACATACATTAAAGCTCTCGACGAGCTTTCGAAGATCGTTCCAAACAAGAGTATCAAAATAGCTGAGATGCAGACGATTAAGCAGAGCGAACTTGCGATAGAGATTCTGAAGGATGTCGATCCGGCGGAAGCCTATAAGCTCAGCCTAAGCCTGACGAACAGACTACTCAAGATCGCCAACGAAAGGGCGAGCAAAGGAGAAAACGCGGAGTTTTTGCTTAAGGAGAGCGAGAAGCTGATGAATCAGTCGGAGGAAATTCTTAATAACGTTGAAAAAACCGGAACAATTACGAATTCGAATGACATCGTCGAAGAGATCAAGTCGATAATAGATGAGGCGACGAACATCTCAATAATCAAAAACAGAGACAGAAATGTAACTCTCGATATAATTGAGAAGGGACTAAAAATCTACGAGAAACTTGGAATTAAAGGAGTATTTAAGTAGTTAGAGGAAGAGATCCTTCAGATCCCAGAGCAACTTAGGATGCTTCTTTAAAACTTCCTTTATTATAGCCTTAACGCTTATCTCCTCCAACTTGCACTTGGCGAGGCTGTGCATTATCTTGTTGAGTGTTTCGTCGTCCATCTTGATTAGTTTCTGCTGTAGCTTTCTCTTTCTTGCCAAATCCTTACCGAAATCGTTCTTCCAAAGCTCATCATACTTCCTAAGCGTTTTCGCCGAATAATCGCCTTTCTGTATAGCTTCAGCCGCAACTATTCCGGCGTAATAGCCGGCTTTCATAGCGTTGGCTATTCCTCCGCCGGTGATCGGATCCGCATGCCTCGCGGCATCTCCGACGAGCATGACGTTATCAGCTACAGCCGTTTCTATTTCTCCCTTCACCGGCACTGCTCCGGCTACAACCTCCACGATCTTCCCATCGGGGAAGTGGTTGTCCACGAACTCGTCCAAGTAATCCTTCGGTGATTTGTTAGCTAAAGCCGGCATAACACCTATTCCGACGTTTGCGGAGCCGTTTCCCTTGGGAAACAGCCAAACGTAACCACCGGGAGCGATGTTATTTCCGAACCAGAAGTGGCAGTATTCGGGATCGAAATCTATGCCGGTCATGAGGTATTGGACGCAACTCTCGATTTCGTCGAGCTTGAGAGTCGTATCTATTCCGGCCCACTTAGCCACTCTGCTCTCAACGCCATCCGCACCGATGACGATCTTGCATTCGACGTCGAATTCCTCCCCCATCCTCCTCAGCTTAACCTTTACACCATCCCTCGTCCTCTCCATTCCAACTGCTGTGGTCTTTACCATCACATCCGCCCCAGCTTTTGCCGCAAGCCTTGCGAGATGCCTGTCGAATATCTTCCTCTCTAAAACGTATCCGACCTCGTTTCCAGCCATCTCCTCAGTCAGTGTGATTTCGGTTCCATCTGGAGCGTATATCTTTGCACCGATAACCTCAGCCGCTATGAACTTCCTGTCTATTTCCACGAACCTCTGAAGATCCTTTTTACCTATTCCTTCGGCACATCTGACCGGGGCGCCGATTTCCTGTCTCTTCTCAACGAGCAAAACGCTCAAGCCCTTCTCAGCGCAAGTCCTTGCCGCTAAGCTTCCTCCAGGTCCGGCTCCGATTACGACGACGTCGTATTTCATGAGACCACCTCTAACGCGTTCATCGGGCAAACCTTAACGCAGATTCCGCAACCGTTGCACTTCTCCTCGTCGATCATCAAAAAGGTCTCAACGAGCTCGTTGGCGTTGAACTTGCAGACTGCTATACATGCCCCGCAGTAAGCGCATCTGTATCTGTTCACGATGACCCTTTTCTTGGGCATGCCCATACTTGGCGTTCGAATTTTAAGATTGTTGCCTTTCTATTCTGCAACCCTTACAGTGAAGGATTTCCAAGTATGTTATTAGAATCCTCTTAGCCTTCTCAAGCTTGTCCTCCGGAATATCCTTATGTTCTATCTTAAGCTCGTCCCTCGCGGGAATATCGGCAATGTCTTTGCCCAAAACATCCCCGCTGTATGTGTCCATAATCGTAGTATCATCCCAGTCGGTAGCAACGGCTAAGGGGGTATTCAGAACCCTCGCACAGGCTAAAGCCAACCTTTCATAGGGGATCAGCGTGGAAGGCGGGGCGCACATGATTACGATCGCATTTTTGCCATCTATTCTGATTAAAAGATCGGCAGTAGCCTTAGCGATTCCTTCGGGAATGTGAACGTCAAACTCGTAATCGACTATGATTTCGTTAGGAGAATAACCCTTCTCCTCGACCAAAAATTTCTCGACGTTCTGTCTAACCCTCTCCTTGGGAGTGTCCCACAAAGCCAAGCCCGTGACGTAATCTCTTATAAACATAGAACCATGTTGGTAAGCTTGCTTTTAAGCGTTGTCATGGTTTAACTTCAACCTTCTTCGGCACCTCAACCTCCTTCAACACATCCTCAACGACCTTCTCAGCTCTCACCCCTTCTATCGCATACTCCACATCCAAGATGATCCTGTGGGCTAAAGCCTCCTTAGCGATCCTCTTGATGTCATCTGGAATCACGAAGTCCCTTCCGTCCATGCAGGCGAGAGCGCGAGAAAGCTTCAGCAATGCTAAGCCTCCCCTTGGACTCGAACCTATTTCGACCATCTCATGCTCCCTCGTAGCTCTGACGAGTTCTGCTATATACCTAAGAATGCTCTCATCGACGTATATTCTTTCCACAACCATCTGCATCTCCCTGAATTCATCGATGCTTACCACAGGCTTAATTTCATCCGTTGGATCGTCCTTCATCCACCTTATCCTTCTCCTAAGTATCTCCATCTCATCCTCGACATCCTTCGGATATCCGGGACTCATTCTGATCAGGAATCTATCCATCTGAGCCTCAGGCAACGGGTAAGTTCCTTCCTGCTCTATCGGGTTTTGTGTTGCTATAACGAAGAACGGCTCCTCCAACTTGAATGTCTCTCCTTCAATCGTAACCTGACGCTCCTCCATGGCTTCAAGCAACGCCGCCTGCGTCTTCGGCGGGCTTCTGTTTATCTCGTCAGCCAACAGAATATGTGTGAATATCGGGCCTTTAACGAGTTCGAAGTGGTCTCCCTTCCATACCTTCGTCCCGATTATATCTGCCGGCAACAGATCCGGGGTGAACTGAATTCGCTTGTAATCCGCTCCGATGACTTTTGCAAATACCTTTGCAAGAAGGGTCTTGCCCAAGCCGGGGTAGTCTTCAAACAGAACGTTTCCGTTGCAAAGGCAGGATGCAAGCATCTTCTCGATCAGATCCCTATCTCCAACGTAGACTTCGCATACTGCCGAAACTATCGCATCGCACTTCTTTCTGAACGTATCAAGATCCAAATCCGACACCCTCCCTCTTCAAATAATTTTCCAAACTTTTTATAACTTCCTCCCTTCTCTTTTTATTCCTCCTCTCTATGAGTTTCCTCTCCCAGCTAAACGCAAGCTTCGGAACCTTCTCATCTTCGTGTGAGACTATGAAGGAGATCACTCTGGCAATTTCATCGAGCCTCCAGCCGGCGGAAATCAGAACATGAGAGATCACGGCAATTAGCGGAGATTTTAATCCCCTCTCGATGAATTCATTCTTTGCTTTCTCTATGCTCTCCACTATCTCCTCCTTCTTAAGCCCAATCCTGAACTCGTGGATTTTGACGATTTCGCACTCATCTACAACCATCGATTTTCTTACGATCGAGCTCGCTTTGAAAAACACCCCGGCGACTATCAGCCAGTCTATTACGTTGATTAAACCGGGTCTATCAAATAGGAGCGGGCGGATCAGAGTGAAGTAAACCGAAACTACGAGGGTTGTAGTAATTATAAACGATCTTATATGCCTCAGAAATTCGAACTTCCTGTGGATCGATGGAAGCAAAGTAGTTAAAGCGAGCAGAAAGAGCAGAACGGCAAAAATAATTCCGATCTCCTTGGCTTGCTTAAACGGAATGAGAGATATAAGCTGGTAGCCGAAGAAAGCTGAAAGAAGAAGTCCGACTGCAGTTATAACGGGCTGAAATCTTGTCGGTAGCTCGAACTTTATCAACGCAAGCGAAAGCAGAAAAGGAAGAATCAGAGGTTCCATGGGTTTCAGATAGAATCCTACGTCCGGTAAATTCATCGATATAACGTTTAAAGCCAGATAAACGGAAAACGCAACGATAAAAGGTCTGAAAGCGGAAATCAGCCTATGGAATCCCATGACCTCGTAGGTTACGTAAAGTATATACATCGCTATCAGGTATTCGAGCCCCCTTATTGTGTAGATGCTACTTCCGGCCAAAGTTACGAGTATTAGCAAAGTCGCAAGTATTATTCCGCCGATCTTACGCACGGTAACACCTCCTGAGGTTCATATAGTCCTTAAAGGCTTCTATGAATTCGGAACGACCGAATCCCCTTCTGTTTCCATACTTGTATAGCTCGAATAACTTAAGCAGTATATCCGCCCTGCACGGCTTGAGCATGCCTATCACTTCCCTCGGCGTCGCATCCTTAAGATCAACCTTCTTCAGTTTCTCAACGTTGGTTACTAAATTCTTGAATATCTCCGCTATAGCCTTTCCGTAGTCGTCCACGACCGTTATCTTAACCTCCTTAACTTCCTTCACCTTTCCGTCCTTCACCCTTTCAGCCCTTATCACATGCACGCCTTCCTTATCGAATCTAACGGAGTTTCCTTCGAAAGGCTTGCCGTCCACAAAAACCCTATAGCCGTCTTTGCTCTCAACCCTAAATTTGATCTCCTCCCCAACCTTCCAGATCAGCGGGAGATCGTCAATCTCCCTCTCAACGATTATCCTCAAACCGCCTCGTCTTAACCTGTAATAGTAAAAGCCGACGATGAATCCGATTGGAATCAGCAGAAGCCAGAAAGGAAAAGCAGAAGCTTCGTAAACGAGCTTCGCCGATGAATGAAACTCGTCGCCCGGATAGTATATCTCGAACCTCGAACCAGATACATTTATCCTCGCAATTCCATTCCTAAGCCTATAGCTTTTCCCGTTGACGAATATAGTTCCATTCAACCCGTTCCCCAATTCGTCGAATACCTTAACGCCCAGAATTCCGTCTTCGTAGCTTGCGGAAATTTTAACCCTTGCAATTGACTTGAGCATGACAATCTTGCTGTATCCGTATACGTCGAATTCGAGAGGGATCATTCCGACTTCTTCCGGCTTGATCTTGAATCTTACGAAACCCCTTTTATCGGTCTTTGCGAAAACCTCTCCGCCTTTCCAGATAATCCGGACGCTTTCGTTTTTGATGGGCTTTCCGTTGAAGAGAATAGCGGCAAACAGCTCGTTCTCTTTACCGGCTAAAACCGTCGTGTTCGAAATTACAACATCGATATCTCCGGCTTCAACCTTCTTCTGATAAGTTACAGGAAGGATGAAGCCTGAACCGGGATAAAAAAGCTCTATTTCGTGCTCGCCCTTAGAAAGCCTCAAAAATATCATGAAATAACCTTTTGCATCCGTCTTCGTCTCATCGCAGATAACTCCATCGACTTTGACTATTATCCTCGCGTTCGCTATTCCGGTTCCGTTGAAATCTACGAGCCTTCCCCTTAAAGTCAAATTAGTTGAAACCTTGTCCGGAATTTCAATCTCGAAGTGCGGGGGACTGTAGATCTTTATAACGGGATCGCTCCAAGAGGGCATGTATGCGAGGCTTCCCACGTAATGGGCTAATATGTAGTATTTTCCGACCAAATCGGGAGCTTTGACTCTAACCTTAAATCTACCGTTTTTAAACGATGCCAACTTAAGCAGAATTCCCTTCTCGTCGCTCTTGTTCTTCTTCAAAAATATCTCGACGTAACCGCTTTCAACAAATTTTCCTTCCTTGGTTTTAACGTAGCCTTCTACCGTAAAGTATTCGCCCACTTTAACTGTAGTGCTGACGTTTGTGATCTTTGTGATCGTCGGAATCCTTACTTGCGATGGAGTGGGATCGAACTCCACCCATCCCTCCCTAAACTTCACCTCAGCCCAAGCATGAGCCTGAGATGCGAATACGGTCTGATTTTGCGGGGTAGGTTCGGCTAAATATCCCACAACGAGTCTTGCGGGAATTCCGATCGAGTTGCACATTATTACGAATGCGGAGGCGAATTGCTTGCATATCCCCCTCTTCTCCTTGAACAGAAACCAATAGGTTGGATCCTCATCGGACGGAATCGTGTATGACGGATCGTATCTGTAATGCTTCTTTAAATACTCTTCAATCAGCAGAGCCTTTTCGTAGTCGTTCTTAGCATTTCTCGTTATGCTCAACGCAAGCCGTCTTATGGCTTCGTATTCTTCTTTGTTCATTATTATCTTAGCGAATCCGTCCTTCGCGGCCTTCGTCGCTTTTATTTTATATGCTGTCGAAACAGCAAGATACGGCCTATCGCACGATTTGATAAGGTAAGTTCCGGTGCTCTCGTTGAACTTCGCGTTAATGGAAACGTAGCATGTATCCTTAGAAACGGAAATATGAATTTTGAACGGAACTATCGGAGTAACCTTATACCTCGTTATATGCTGGGAAAGCCTGAGCTCGGGTTTATCTTTGTAGCTGACGTTGTCCTCGATCCAAACACCGTTAATATAGGTTGAAGCTACGTAAAGCCTCATGTGGTTAGTGTAGGCGTTCAATCCTTCGACGAAATAGATCGGAAGTTGCGGGGGATTGCTGTAATTTCTGAGATTGCACATGTTCGACTCCGCGATCGTCGATGGGATATTCTTCAACTCCTCCCATTTCTGATTACCCTTTCCGGCATGCTTCTCGAAATATCCGGCACCTATGAATCCTTCAAATCCGGTTTTACTAAAATCGAGGGATGAGATAAAACTGAGCAAGAAAGCTAAGCCAAAGATCAGCAAAACCAAACCTGCAATTTTTTTAATAAACATGATGTTGCATATTCGTTTCGATCAGCATATTAAATTTGTCCCCAAACAGAAATCTCGGCACCCGAGTTCTTGGCTTTGGTTATTACGGTTTCGCAATTCAATCCCCTCTCGTTGAAGTAAGATCTGAGATCTCTGGCTACACTTTTGGCGTTGGAATCGGTTATCGCATAAACAGCCGGACCGGTTGAGCTCATGCCCACGGCTTTCGTTTCATCTGCAACGCAATTGAATGCAGATCTAATAAGATCGCCGTATCTGTCTATTTCTGCTTTTTTAAAGCCGATATTCTGAATCCTCCAAATTGCGTCGCCGAACTCGTCCAAATCCTCCTCCGCAACGGATGGCAAAAGTTTCATCAGAATCAAATGGCAGAGCTCCTTAACGTCTTCAAGCGGGATCGGGCAGACTTCCTTAAAAAGATTTACCTCCCTAACTCCGTAAAATCCGGTTAGTTCGGGGATAGCAACAACGATATCCCAATCGGGGAAATCCAATCTTGCGATAACCGGAGCAGGCTTGGCTCTGCTTGCAGATGACGGCAGAAATTCGGGTTTCTCCTTCTTCGAATGACCGCCGTCCACTATGAAACCGCCTAATTCAAAAGCGGCAACTCCGATTCCGGAAGTCCCTCCCCTGCCGACAATATAAGCCAGTTCCCTAACGCTGAATCCGAAATCGTATATCCTGCTGAATGCCGTAGCAACTGCCAAACTTATCTGAGTTCCGGATCCCAGTCCTACGTGTGCTTTGTAATCCGAAAGGACTCTTATTTTAATTCCCCTTCCGAATCTATCTGCCAAGATTTTCGCAACCGATTCAAACCTATCCAAGTTTAAACCCTCCCCCTCGACAACGACTTCGTCGCAATCTTCGGCGACGATTTCAACAAAAGGATCTTCGAGGGCTAAGCCGACTCCGCCGTCTATTCTGCCCAAGCATCCGTTTAAGTCGATCAGAGTTATGTGAATCCTCGAAGGTGTTCTAATTCTAACCTTCATTTTAAACACCGGCAATCGTCAAGTTTTAAATAATTAATCGTTCACGATTTTCAGCTCTATCACCCTTAAATAGTTTTTAAACTTCAGATCGACAACAATCGCCCTCGGAGCTATTACGGGCATTTCGTAGCCCGTAAGCAATCTCAAAATTTCGCAAGCCTGAATAGAGCAAGTTAAAGCGTAACTAAGTGGATTAAACTCTATCTTCGGCTTCTCGACTTCGAAGAAGGATACTCCGTCCGGCAGGAACGTCGTTATGAAGTTCGGTATGAACGGAACTCCCAGCTCTTCCGCAATTCTTGCAGATGCTTCCAAATGCTTGTGAGCTATAACCACATCGACCCCTCTTAACTGCCTTCTCATCTCTTTGTAATCTTTTGTGTATGGATACGAGATAACGTTCGTTTCCTCGATCGGATGAACGACATCGTAGTCGTTAGCCTCAAGCTTCTTCAAGCTTACATCCAGCCTTACATCGTTTGGTGTTATGAAATCTCCTACGTATCGTATGCATCCGATGCCAATTCTCCAGAGCAGTTCCATAATCATTCTACTCCCAACCACACCTATGCTGAATCTGCTGAGATAATCTATCTCGGACTGATCGATTAGGTTACACCAGAAGACGTTTCTCATCGTTTGAAGATTGCTCGATGACGATTAAAGCTTTACCCGTTGGATCGAAAATACAATTAGACCTTCGATGAACGATAAGCTATGGAAGTATTCGACACCCACATCCATTCGGAAGGAAGGAGCGTTGAGGACTTGGAGAGGATGGCTGAAGAGGGAATAAAGAAAGCGGTAACATGTGCATTCTATCCAATCGAGCCAAAATTCCCGGAAACTCTGATAGATCTATTCAGAAAGCTTGCGACGTTCGAGATTGAAAGAGGCAAATCCGTTGGAATGGAGCTTTATCCGGCCATAGGTATCCATCCGAGATGCATTCCGCCCAAATACGAAAGGGCTGTTGAAAGCTTAGAGGAAATCGAATGCGTAGCATTCGGTGAGATAGGACTCGAAACCGCGAGCGATTTGGAGATCGAAGTGCTTAAGGAACAGCTAAAGCTGGCGAAACGTCTCGATAAGCTGTGCATAATTCACACTCCAAGAAGGAACAAAGTTGAAGTTACGGAGAAGACTCTAAAGATCTTGCAAGATGTCAGCTTTCCAGAGAGCTTAGCAGTGGTAGATCACGCAACGAAGGACACAGCTAAGATGATCGTAGATGCCGGCTACTACGCCGGATTGACGGTTCAAGTCGGAAAGCTGAACGCTGAAGAGGTTTACGAAATAGTTTCCGAATTGGGCTTCGAAAGATTCGTTTTAAACAGCGATACCGGATTCGACAAAGCGGATATGTTCGCAACTGCTAAGACCGTAAGATTTCTGGTGGAAAAGGGAATCGATAAGTCGGATGTGGAAAGATTAGCCGTTAAGAACGCCCTAAGATTGTTCAAGCTTTAATTTTTTATCTCTTGCAAATCTTAACGAAGTTCTTGTAGAACTTCTCACCCTTCTCCGTATGATATACTTCGGGATGCCACTGAACCCCATAGATCGGCTTCTTCTTGTGCCTCATAGCTTCGATCTCGCAGATATCGGATTCTGCAAGCTTCTTGAATTCCTCCGGCAAACTCTTGACCTCATCCATGTGACTCGCCCAAACCCTAAGTTCTTTCGGCAAGCCCTCGAATATCTCATCTTCTTCAACTATTCTAACCTTAACCTCCGCGTAACCTCCAGCTTTACCCCTTCCGACTTCTCCTCCGAAAACCTTCGCGATCAGCTGATGCCCCAAGCAGATTCCCAAAATCGGAACGTCGAGTTCCTTCACATACAGCTCACAGTTACCCGTTCTGTCTAAGGATGGACCTCCCCCCAAGATCAACCCGTCGATATCCTTAAGCTCCTCCACCGGCGTTGTGTTCTCTATTAACTTCGTCTCAACTCCCAAATCCCTAAGCGTTCTGTGGATAAGATGGTTGTATTGTCCGTAGTTATAAACCACGTAGATCTTAACCATCGAAGAAGAATCTGCCATGCAGGATATCAAGGTTTCGATGGTTGTAATTGGCGGCTTGCCGACGGGCGTTCATCGGTTGGCGAACGCCCACTCCCGCCGTAACGGCATTGGATTATACTCGATAAGATCTTATAAACTTTACTACGATTTATCGGCTACCTCCATCATAGGATACCTTAGCCTTTCATCCCATCTCAGAACTGCCCTTACAACATCATCTCCAACTTTTACCACGACTTCAGCCGAAAGCATCTCGGCATCGAGCGACGTGTATCCAAAAGCGGAGATCTTCTCCTTAAGCTTATCCCTGTCGATCCTAACCTTAGCATCGACAACGAATGGCTGAAGCTTTATACAACTCTCCATCGCTTTTTCGAGTATTTCGACGTTCTCGAAGCTAACGGGGACGCCTACGAACTGGTGAAAAAGAGCTCCAAGCTTTATTCCCGCTTCAAAATGGGCTTTGCTAATGGTCTCACCCCCGGACTTAAGATGTATAACACCAGCATCAGTAGCAGAACATACGTTGCGTAGATTACGAATGCATTTGCAACGATAACGATTCCGCAGGCAAGCATCAGAATCCTGTTTTTAACTCTCATATATTCAAGATCGCATATCATCAGAATGGATAGAATTATGGCTATAGCATCAAGGCACGGAAGCTTGAGGTTTATCCAGCACGATAGCGTGAGGGCTGAAGCTACGGTAGGAAGCCCGACGAAATCTTCTTTCGATAGAACGTTGAATCTCGCAAGCCTCAGAATACTTGCGATCAGATAAATAGCTCCGATCCATAGAAATCCGAAGTGATAGAGAATCAAAGAAGGGAAGGCTCCGAAGGATATCAGATCGGCTAAGGAATCGAGATCCTTCCCCAACTTGCTCTTCCCCAGCCTGTTCGCGATAAATCCGTCCATTCCATCCATCAAAGCTGAGAAGTAGAGGAATTTAAGGGATAAAACACCCCGAATGAGGTAGCATATTCCGAGGAAGCCCGATAATGCGTTCAAAATACTGAAGATGTCCGCCAAGCCAAGTTCTTTAAAGATTTTCATGCTTTCACCGCTATGGTTTCTCCAGCCTTAACCTTGTCGCCTACACTTTTAACGAATCTGTAACCCTTCGGAATTTCGATTATAACCCTCGAACCGAACCTGATTATCCCGATCCTCTGCCCTTTCTTGACGAATTCTCCCTCCTTAACGTAGCAGACGATTCTCCTCGCAAACATTCCTGCCACCTGAGTAACCTTAAATATCCCGTCCTCGTTCTCGATGTATATCTCGTTTCTCATCGCCTTCTCACTCCTTACGAATGCCGGTGGCTTGCTACCCTTTTTTAGGATTATCTTCTTCACGACTCCGTCAACCGGCGCTCTATTAACGTGGCAGTCGAAGGGTCTCATGAATATTTCAAGCCTGTTACCTTCCAAATAATCTATCCTGCCGTCAGCGGGAGAAACGACTCCGTCCCCTATCTCCCTTTCCGGATCTCGGAAGAAGACGGCGGTAAATGCTACCGCAATCGCCAACAGAATTAAGAAGAACTTGAACTTGAAGAGCAGAGGAAGGGTAAGCAGTTCGATCGCTATCAGCTTAAGTCCCGTCCTTTCTATCATGCTTCCAGACCTCCCCCAACTCCTCCTTGAGGTTGTATATTAAATCGGCGAGCTCCGGTAGAAATCTGAACACTCCCAGAGATATCAGCACCAACGCTATCGTCGCGAGTATCTTGCATATAACATGATGCGCAATATAAAAGCTGTCTTCTCCGAACCATTCGTTTCCGTAAGCTACAACTACGAAAACGTTTCTGAACAGGTTTAGGACGTAAATAACCGGAACGGAGATCATGAAAGCCTTAAGCCTTCTTTTCAAATCTGCTTTTACTCCAAGCGTTGCTCCGGCGAAGAGTGCCATACTCTCTATGCCGGTGCATGCTAAGATTATCTCAACGTATTTACCGTTTAAAGCGATTTTGTTGAACGATAGCTTCTCAATTTTAAAACCGAGCATATTCCCAAGAGCTACGGTTTGATCCGCTACTACGCTTATTATTCCTCTCTTAAGCCAAGGATCGACTGCGAAGGGGAAGTAGAAGAGAGCGGAAAGAGCAGAAAAAGCAGTGACGTCTAAAAAAACGTTCAAATTCTTGGTTTTTAGTATCGTCAATCCGATCATCGTGAACAAGACGAATGCGAGGATCATGATCGTAGTGTTGAAGTAATCCATAATGGCGAGGTAATTCGGAATCTCCGTGAGCCAGTATACGCCGAATAGAATCCACCCGATGCAACCGACAATTCTATTCTTGGTTGCGACGAAGATGAACATGAGGGCTACGGCTAAGAAGACTACGAACATGATTGAAACCCTCGGCTTCGATACTTAAGGGTTCTGAGAAGTAACAAAGCTGAGTATATTCCACAAGATCGGTGAATGGTAGTTGGTCGCGACGCAGTATTGTGCGTAACCTAAATAGTTCGTCGACAGTGTTGCCATAGTAGTCTTATCTGACATTGGATCATTTAAAGCTTGGATCTCCTGCTCTTATACTCCAAGAACAGCATTTCGAGTCTGTCTATCTTCCTCTTTTTCATGTCTTCAACCTTCAGCCTGTAAATTTCCTCAAACTTCTCGGAATTTATTATTGCAAGGTCTTCTCCGATCTCCATCTCAACCTCGCTCTTATCTATCACCGGAATGCCCTTCTCCTCAAATACGGACTTCGCAAGATGGGACATCTCGTTGCTCACGATCACAGCCCTTATCTTCTTATCGCATAGGTATTCGGCGGTCATCTTACCTCCACCGCTCGAATCTTCGATATAAATGACGTCACCTTCGTTGATTCCGAAGGATTCCTCAAGCCTCTCGATCTCGTCCTTCGTGAACTTCTTCAGAACCTTTATACTCTTCCATCCGCTGAATTCGAGAACCTTCATTCTCTTCAGAACTTCGATCCTATTTTTGAGTTCTCCTATCGTTCTATCCTTTTCCCTAAGCTCCTTCCTTAGCTCTCTAAGCTCGTGCTCGAGGGTTTTTATGTAGTTCTCCCTTCTAACCCTCTCGTGCTCTTCCTTAGATAGGGCAACAATCTTTGCCCTCAGCCTTTCTATCTCCTCCTTTAAACTCTTAATTTCCCTTCTGAGCAATCTGTTCTCCTCTTCAAGCTCCCTGATCACTCTATCCTTCTTTATCAAATCCTCTCTAAGAGCTTTAACCTCTTCGATCTGCTGGGGCTGTTCCACTTCCCTCTTCTCCCTACTTTCCTCCCCGGCTATTATGTCCTTAAGAGGAGTCCCCCTAATTATCTCAGCCTTCACAGCATCGACATCCATTCCCATCGGAATCCTCTTTTCTACGTTCTTGAGCTTGTTCTTGTAAGAGTTATAGGCATCCATAGCCGCGGCTATAGCATCCCTCTCGTGATCGTTTAGAAAAGCAAATTTTGCCGTTAAATTCCTCTTCCTTTCAACGCTCATGTCCTCCCTCGGCGTATGCAGAACGGCTTGGAACGATGCTCTGAGCTTCAAAACGAATTCCGGCGGATTGCTCTTGTCCGTAGCGATAACTACCGGTTTGCCCAAAGACGTTATGAACTCTATAACTTCCGAAGGATTCCAACCCTTCTTACTCCTAACGCCCAATATGTTTCCGTTCAAGTCCAAAACGGCTACGGCTGTAGTCGTTCCCGGATCAACTCCAACAATTACGTGCGGCTTCGATTTCCTGAGCGGGATGAATTCGATCTTGTCCTTCTCGACTGCAGAAACCTTAACCTGAACGTCCCTCGTTTTGAACGAATTTATCGGAAGCTTCTCCTTCGGAGCGTTAACTATCAGAGTCCCCCTCGAAATGCCTCCGTAGGCTTCCCTAACATCCTCAACGTATTCCAGCCCGAGTTCATCGAGCTTCTCCTTGATCTCCTTGAATACCCTCCTGACGGCATCGTGCACCTTTCTCCTATACTTATTCTGCCTCCATCCGCCCTTCCCCAAGCTTCTGTTTCTCGAAACCGTAATCATAGTCTTGTCTATGAAAACGGATACCTCCTCACCAACTCCAAGCTTAGCAAGGTATGCGCATGCCTTAGCTTCATCCATCGGACTCCTTATGTTTATCCTCAAACCATACCTCTTAGCCAAGCTTGGCAAAGAGCCTGAATTGAATCCCGAAACCTGAACTAATTTTGTGGTTGAAGGTATCTGCCTAAGGAAGGCTACAATTTCTTCCTTGGACTTGAAAAGTTCGTAGATGTTATCGACGGATACTATCGAAGGCTTAAATTCTCTTATCATTCTGAAGAGCTTGCTCCTCGAAACTCCAAACTTTTCGATTTCGGAATCGTCGTCTATTATGAAAACGGCGTATCTCGGCTTTATCTTTCCCTGAAGCGATCCCCTGATTATATCCACACCGAATATGCAGGTCATTCCCCTTTTATGTATTTAAGAACGCTATTAATATCCTTTTCTATGCGGTAAGTCTTTTTGAAATAATTTATGACGTTTTCGACGTCCCTTCTCAGGATCTCATCGGCAACTTGCCTCTCTTCATCCGTCTCAACTTCGTTCAGATCGATGTGTTGTGGAAAGTCTATATACCAAACGCCTTCAGGATTTACGAGGATGTTGTATTGGCTTAGATCTCCGTGAATTACGCCCAAAGAATACATCGTTTTCACGTCTTCGATTATCATTTCGAGAACATCCTTGGGATTCTCAAGTCTGACTCTGAACAGCTCCTTTGCATCTATCAGCTCCATTAAAACGGCGTTACCTTCCCAATCATACGGCTTGGGAACGCTCACGTAGCCATAGAGTTTCTTCAAAGCTTTAAATTCGTTTTTCGCCGACCTAACCATTAAAACAGTAAAGTGCAGAGTTCCGTAATCTCTCTTCTCCTTAACCTTCTTGAAGCTTGAGTATCCGACCTTGTGGAATTTGAGGACGCACTCACCGTATCTTTCGGAGTAACAGTTGAATATTATGCTCTCCTTACCCTCACCCATCTTTTTGCCAAGCATCGAAACCTTATCGCTCCTTACAAGTCTCCAGAGCGAGTAGAGGGATAAACCCAAATACGTGAATGCACTGCCCAGATATTCGGTGTATTTGTTCTCCACCAAGTTTTCATCTTTTAAAGCCTTCAGAATAGCCTCCATCTTGTCGGGATTAATTTGAGCCGTCTTTGCGATAACCTCAGCCGGAACGTATTTGTAATCCCACATATTCTTGAATATCGCATCCAGCACCTTCCACTTTAGCTTACTCATACTTTTAAACTTTTCAGCGAAGTCTACCATCCGACGGTTTTCTATCGATCCTGTTTAGAAATATTTCGTAGGATTTTGATAGCCTCATCCTTACCAATTCCTTCGACTAAGATCGTCTTCTGCGTTGAGGTTTGTCCCTTTACGATTTTAACGTCCCTCCCGAATACGTCTTTGAGGAATCTGATTAGCTCGGCGTTAGCTTTTCCGCCCTTAGGCGGACTGCTGACCTTAACTTCGATACTTTTCCTCCATTCGTTGTATCCGACGATTTCAGTCTTCTTAGCGTTCGGTGAGACTGTCAGATCGATCAAAACGCCGTTTTCCGATTCCTTCACAGCATCATCCATAACTCGGCATATCCCCGAAACAATATATCGATTACCAAAATCCTTATATCTCCTAACGATTAATCTGCAATGAAGCCCCGTAGGGTAGTGGTCAATCCTGCGGGACTCTGGATCCCGCGACCCCGGTTCGAATCCGGGCGGGGCTATTACCTTCCGATTTAACCAACGCTATTCTGCAGTTGGCTGTAGGGTGTATAGATTTTGAAAGTGGGGAAGAGTTGAGGTTAAGAACGACTAAGATTAATGTTTGTTTTTTAACGATTGATAGATTGTATGGGTATTCATTACCTATGATAATTATTATGTATTTAATATAATAATTATTATATTATTTAATTAATATTTAATATTATGTAGCAAATAAGTGCATACACAACTATACAAATTCCTCATAAGAGATATATAATTTAGTGTCAAAATGCGGATTTTCAAAACCTGTAATTAAATCCGAAGCACCTATCAGGATAGGGGTTTTGTGTTTTTATTATGCGATAAAGATTTTATAATTTCCTGAGCATTATCGTATTAGGTGAAAAGATGTTAACGGCTGAAGAGATCCTCAGGCTCATTCAGCAAAACAGAGAAAGGATAAAAAGATATGGTGTTAAGAGGATAGGGTTGTTTGGTTCTTATTTAAGAGGGGAACAAAAGGAAGATAGTGATATAGATATTCTGGTGGAATTCGAAAAGGGCAAGAAGACCTTTGACAACTACATGGAGCTCAAATTCTTTCTCGAAGAACTGTTCAAGCGAAAAGTTGATCTTGTAATTGCTGAAAGCGTTAAACCAGAATTGAAGAAGTACATAATGGAAAGTGTCAGATATGCGGGATTATAGAGCTTATTTAAAAGATATCCTTGAGGCAATCGAAAGAATTGAAGAATATACAGAAGGCTTGGATTTTGATGATTTTTTAGAAAATAAAATGGTGCAGGATGCCGTTGTAAGAAGACTCGAAATAATAGGAGAGGCTGTAAAGAATATTCCCGAAGAAATCAGAAATAAAAAACCGGAAATCGAATGGAGAAAAATCGCCGGGTTGAGAGATATTCTCATTCATGCTTACTTCGGTATTGACTTCGATATAATCTGGGATATAGTCAAAAACAAGTTACCAGAACTTAAAGAGAAAATCATCGAACTGCTGGAAGAGCTTGAGGGGTAAAATGTTAATCTTTTGCATTTTTTCAATATAAGTTCTATGATCTCTTTAAGCACAAATCTTTTAACAAATCTACAAAATTTTGGCTTAACAATAGATATATTCATTTTTTATAACCTTTCTGCCGAATTCCGTAGGCATGTATTTGGTTAATTTTTTCATGGTTGTAATTTGTGTAACAACTTTTAAAAAAGTTGATGGTTGTTAGATGAATAACAACCTTCAACCTTTAAAATTCTCACAGGAATTCCAATCATGTACGGTTACGAAGATCCCATATTATCACCGATTGATTATCTTTCTGGTCATTTATCACATCGAGAATAAAGAAAATCTGGAGTTTTGCCAGTAATATGTTTCGATGAAGTGGATCACATAAGGAGAAACTCAATCCTAACCATGCTCTCTGTTGAATGCTTTTAGATTGGATAGATCTGAGTTGGTCGGGGATCTTAAGATTCCCAAGTTTTATAGATTAAACTTGTAATTTAGGTTTGGTTATTTTAGGTATTGGAGGTATGTTATAATTATTCTGAAGTTTATCCTTGATGAAATTGTTTAGATTTTCGATTAGGTGAACTATAGTAAATTAAATCGAAAGAAATCGTAAGGATAAAAATCGGGTAAAGTTATATACGACATGCATTATCGAAGTCGTCAGAACGTATTTAAATCAAACACTAATTCAGAAAAGTTTATATCTGTAAATACCCCCTAAATCATACATAGTTTAAATCAGACTAAAATAGGATTGAAAGCCCGAAGTGGTTGAAAGGTTGAAAGCAATATTGAAAATGTTTAAATCAGACTAAAATAGGATTGAAAGGACTCGGTGATTACTCAGGATGGAGATACGAGGTTTGTGTTTAAATCAGACTAAAATAGGATTGAAAGCCTATGATGACGCTACTTTTATTCACTCTCTATTTTAAGTTTAAATCAGACTAAAATAGGATTGAAAGAATTGCAATAACATAGATACGGGCAAACAAAGGGCAAAAGCGTGTTTAAATCAGACTAAAATAGGATTGAAAGGACTCCGATGCCGTAATAACCTTCTTTCTTGAACTGAAGTTTAAATCAGACTAAAATAGGATTGAAAGATAATTTTATCCATTCTAAAGTCTGCGGCTGTTAAACTGTTTAAATCAGACTAAAATAGGATTGAAAGGAGATTTCATGGCACATAGTCCGCACTCAGCAATTTGCGTTTAAATCAGACTAATATAGGATTGAAAGATAGGCGTGACATACGATCCGAATGCAACAGGATATTTGTTTAAATCAGACTAATGTAGGATTGAAAGTTGGTTGCATTTATCCAGAACTTAACAACTTTTACAGGGTTTAAATCAGACTAAAATATTGAAGGTGCATTAACAAAAAAGAGGATAATCACAAAGAATCCTTTCTCTTCTCAACAACCCTTATCCATTCTATAGCGGTGTAGGGATAGTTCCCGCTTTCGTCCTTTTCCATAGACTTTACCATATCCCAAATCGTGAGCAAGGCAACGCTTACGCCCGTCAAAGCCTCCATCTCCACACCGGTTTTACCTACGGACTTGACCGTGCAGACTGCCCTAACACCTTCATCACCAACGTCGAAATCGATGCTCACCGAAGTTATCGGAATTGGGTGGCACATCGGAATAATTTCCGGAGTTTTTTTAACAGCCAATATCGCCGCTATGCTTGCAGTATTGAGAACGTCGCCTTTCGGAGTTTTGCCTTCCTTTATCGCCTTAACCGTCTCCTTCCTCAGCTTTATAAAGCCCTCAGCCACCGCAACCCTTATAACGTCGTTCTTAGTTGAAATGTCCACCATCTTCGCTGGCATAAATCATCGGAGATCGAAAACTGAAAAATTTATTTCGGTCGGGAAAACTTAAATAAGATACTATCCAAATCGAAGGGGAGGTGATCGAATGGGGACGGTTAAACCAGCTTATATTAAAAACATAGCGATGGAGTTGCTCAGAAAGTATCCGGACGTATGGACTGGAGATTTCGACGTAAATAAGAAGCTCGTCCAAGAGCTTACGAACATAAAGAGCAAGAGGGTTAGGAACAGGGTGGCTGGTTACATAACGAGAAAGGTCAACAGAGGGTGGGTAAATGTTTGAAGGCGTAATTCCCGCCCTCGTAACGCCCTTCAAGGAAAACTTCGAGGTCGACTACGAAGGGATAGCAAAGCTCTTGGATTATGTTGAGAAGCACGTGGATGCGGTTGTGCCGGCTGGAACGACAGGCGAATCCGCTACGCTGAGCTATCAGGAACACATAGAGGTCGTTAAATACGTGTGCGATGTCGCAAACGTTCCCGTTATCGCCGGAGCCGGCTCTAATTCGACGAGAGAGGCTGTGTTCTTGGGAAAGGAGGTGGAAAAGGCTGGTGCGGATGCCGCGATGTTCATAACGCCTTACTACAACAAGCCGAACAAGGAGGGACTTTACCAGCACTACAAGAAGATAGCGGAGGAGATATCGATTCCGATAATAATCTACAACGTTCCGAGCAGAACCGCTTGCAACATAACGCCCGATGTCGTTGAAAGGCTGGCAAACGATTTCGACAACATAGTCGGCATTAAGGAAGCGAGCGGAAATCTGAAGCAGGTGTGCGAGATAATAAACAGAACACCGGACAACTTCGTTCTCCTCTCTGGAGATGACTTCCTAACATTGCCGATTCTCATGCTCGGCGGTAAAGGCGTTATAAGCGTAGCCGCAAACGTCGCTCCTCACCTAATGAAGGAGATGTATTCTGCCTTCAAGGAGGGAGACATAGAAAAGGCGAGGGAATTCCACTACAGACTCATGCCGCTCTTCAGCGTTCTGTTCATCGACACGAATCCGATTCCGGTGAAAAAAGCCCTCGAACTGATGGGATTGCCAGCCGGAAAACCGAGATTGCCTCTCGTAGAGCTGGATGAAGAAAAAACCAAAAAGGTTGAAGAGGTTCTCAGAAGCTTGGAGTTACTCTAATATTTTAGCTCCATCTCAGCCTTCTTGATCGTATTTACGATATCCTCGACGATGTCAGCCATTACCTCTTGTTTCGATGCCTCTTCCTTCAACTTTTTAACTTTTTTCTCTAAATCGTCCAAAACCTCGACGATTCGCTTGAAATGTGTGCTAAGCTGTGAGATTGCGTAGATCTCAAGCATCTTAAGGTTGTTCAGAGCTTCCTTGTCGGTGATATCTCCACCGTAGAACTTATCCATTATAAATTCGACATCGTTTCTGAACATCTCCTTTATCTTCTCCTCATCTGTAAGCTCCTTCACGGCATTTTCGATGTCGTTCGCAACTTCCATAGCCTTCTGCAGAAGTTCTCCGACTTTATCCAGATACGTATTTCTATACATCATTCCCAAAACCCCCAAATTCATTATTTATAACCTTTGTCGTTTGAAATCCAGAGCCGCTTTGACGAAGCCCACAAAAGGCGGAGAAGGAGCGTAGGGGCGGGATTTAAACTCTGGATGGAACTGCGTTCCCAAGTAGAATCTGTTCCTCGGATATTCGATTATTTCGACCCTTCTTCCGTTGTCCGAATAGCCGGATATCACGAGCCCGTGTTTCTCCAAATCTCCCCTATACTCCGGATTAACCTCGTAACGATGCCTGTGCCTCTCGTATATCTTTTCTTTGCCGTATAACTCGTGAGCCATCGTTCCCGGGACTACGGTCACCTCTATCTCTCCGAGCCTCATGGTTCCGCCGAGCGCATCGATCTCCTTCTGTTCCGGCAGTAGGTCGATTACCGGATGATCTGTTTCAGCCAACTCACTGCTGTTCGCATCCTCCCAGCCTATTACGTTCCTCGCAAACTCGATTACTGCAAGCTGGAATCCGAAGCATATGCCCAAAAACGGAATGTCATTTTCTCTCGCATACTGAATAGCCTTGATCTTACCTTCCGCACCCCTCTTCCCGAAACCGCCCGGAACGAGTATTCCATCCGCATCGATCTCTATCTCGTCATGCTTTTCGAGCTCCTCGCTCTCGATCCAGAGGATTTTAACCTTACAGCCTGCTTCGATTCCGCCGTGCTTTAACGCTTCCCTGATGCTTATGTATGAATCCCTGACGTGAGTGTATTTCCCGACTACGGCAATCGTCACTTCCTCCTTCAATTCCTTTAGCCTTCGAACCATTTCCGCCCATTCAGTTTTTTCCTCTTTCTTCTCAAGCTTCAGTCTCTTGAGCAGGTATTCGTCGAGCCCTTCCTCTTTGAACTTCAGAGGGACTTCGTATATCTCATCCGTATCCTCATCGCTTATTACCGCCTCAACCGGAACGTCGCAGAACAGAGAGATTTTCCTCTTGGTTTCAGGGCGTAGCTTTTCGACGCACCTTCCAACTATAACATCCGGCTGTAAACCGATGCTCCTAAGCTCCTTTACGCTGTGCTGAGTCGGCTTCGTCTTCTGCTCTCCGCCCTTATCGAGAGGAACCAAAGTGACGTGAACGAGCATGAAGTCCTCTTCCTTCTCCTCGTTCTTCATCTGTCTTATCGCCTCCAAGAAAGGCATCCCCTCTATGTCACCCACAGTCCCTCCTATCTCGACCAAGCAAACATCCGCACCGCTCTTCTCAGCTACCCTCCTGATCCAAGACTTTATCTCATCCGTAACGTGAGGTATTATCTGAACCGTCTGCCCCAGATACTCTCCCTTCCTCTCCTTCTCGATGACGTTTCTGTATATCTTACCAGTAGTTATGTTATGCTCTCCGGTTAGTTCGATGCCGATGAAACGTTCGTAGTGTCCCAAATCCAAATCGACTTCCGTTCCGTCTTTAAGAACGTAAACTTCACCGTGCTGAAACGGGTTCATAGTTCCGGCGTCGATGTTGATGTATGGATCGATCTTTATCGGAACAACCTTGTAGCCCATATCCACGAGCAATCTGCCGATAGAAGCGGCGGTGATCCCTTTTCCAAGCCCGCTCATCACTCCGCCGGTAACGAAGATGTATTTCATGATCATCACTTCCTCAACTCTGGTCTAAGCATAATCGGAATCCCGTCTTCGATCGGATAATCCGTCCCGCATTTCGTGCAGATGAGCTTGCCGGAAATTATCTCTTCCTCATTCTCCTCCTCAACTTCCAGCCTGAGATCGCCCTTGCAGATCGGACAGGCTAAGATATCCAACAGCTCCCTCTTCATAATGTTGATCGTTTAGACCTTCATTTTATAACGATTTTGAAAGGACTATGTTCGAGTTCTCTATTTTCAGCAGTGGGGTTAGATGCTCAAGAACGCTCTTATCCTTCAAAACTTTAAGCAGAACCTTTTCGTGATACTTCAAAGCTTTCCTTATCGGTCTCGGTAGGCTCTGAAGTTTCTCTCCGAATAGGAATTTGCCGAATATCTTTTCGACATCATCGATCTCGATCGATCCGAGCTCGATCAATTCGCGATAGAGCTCTCTAAGAGTCGGTCTTAGTTCAACGTCTATGCGGTGCATCCCGCAACAGTTCGCGGTTTCGAGATCGAAGTATCCTTCCTTGCAAAGACCAAAATCCAGACCATACTTACCGCAAGCTTCTCTGATCTCCCTTAGAATTTCGGGCGCATCAACCTTTATAAGGTTGCCTTCAAACGAGTAGTGGCTCCACTTCCGCCAGAATTTGCAGTAGAATTCCAACTCCGACCTTTCGATCCTGAGAGGTTCAACAGTAATTTGATCGACGTAATCCGCAACCCTTTTAACGAATTCCTCAGCGTTCGTGAAAGAATAGTTTGGAATCAGAGGCTGAAGTCTTAAAACTTTGGGAGCTTCTATCTTGCTTAAAGCTTCCAACCTTCTAATTGGATGAGGAGCCCTCGGCTCCAATTCGGTTCTGTCCAAGGAACTTATCGACATCTGAACCACAATAAGCCCCTCATCGGACATCTCATTGATCGTGCTCTTCCAAGGATCTTTTGCTATTCTATCAGACTTCGTGCACAGAATTATCGGAATCTCATGCTTAAGAGCCGTTTTCATCAGCTTAAGCGAAAGCTTGAACTTTTCCTCGACATCCTGTAGGGGTTCGGAAAGTGTCGCGAGCCTGAACGGAATCCTTATCTCAAGCTTCTTTGCGACCTTCTTGAACATCCCCAAAGCCTTCGGACGGGGCTTTATTCTACCGCTTCGATACCACCTTGCGTAACAGTAGAGACAGTTGAAGGAGCAGTTCGTGTATGGCTCCAAGCGGAATATCGAATAGCAGAGCGGGCTTATGATCTTGCTCGGATTTATCGCAAGTTCCATAAAAAGTTTAAGGAGCGAACGGTTTATCAAAGACATGCAATTGAAGATCACATTCCTTGGAACTTCCGGCACTGTTCCGAGCGTCAATCGAAATCCATCGGCAATTCTAATTCAATACGGGGGAGAAAGGATTCTGTTCGACTGTGGAGAGGGGACGCAAAGACAGATGATGATCGCAAAGACCGGCTTCAGCGGACTTAACAGCGTTTTCATAACTCACATGCATACGGATCACTTCATAGGTGTCTTCGGGCTTATAGAAACTTTATCGCTGAACGAGAGAAAGGATAAGCTCACTTTCTACGTTCCGGTTGAGAAAGCCAAGTTTCTGGCTACTCTCTTCAGGATGTTCGGCTACCATCACCTAAGCTTTCCCATCGAGGTTGTAGGGCTCAGCGATGGTGACGAGGTTAACTTCGGCAGGTTCAAGATAGTCGCATTTAAGACGGAGCACACCACGCCGAGCTTGGGCTACGCTTTAATTGAGAGAGACAGACCGGGCAAATTCAACAGGGCTAAAGCGGAAGCTCTGGGCATTCCACCCGGCCCGCTGTATGCGAAGCTCGTGAGGGGGGAAAGCATAGAGATAAACGGAAGGGTGATAACGCCGGACATGGTCGTAGGCCCTCCGAGACCGGGGAGAAAGATAGTCTACACCGGAGACACGAGACCTTGCGAAAGGACGGTGGAAATCGCAAGGAATGCGGACATACTGATTCACGACGCATCTTTCACTTCGGATCTGCAGGAATGGGCTGAGGAGACGAAACATTCCACCGCAAGGGAAGCGGCTGAGATAGCGAAGAGGGCTGGAGTTAGGCAACTGATTTTGACGCACATAAGTGCGAGATATTCGAAGGATGCGACACCTCTGCTTGAAGAAGCGAAGAGTGTATTCGAGAACGTTATGGTTGCCGAAGACCTGATGTCGATCGAAGTTAAATACAGAGACTGATTTAAGCATAGGAGTAACGTTAGCCGAGAATTCCCGAGCAAATCGACGGCAATTGTGGTGAATCGGAATTAAATGGTTAAGAAATTTTAAAAATCAAAAATAATTTAAAATAAATATATTTTGGAAAGTTACTCGTATTTTGCGGCGAGCTTGATGTCCTCAACCTTTACGGTCTTTCTTCCGGCGTGCTTTGCGATCTCAACAGCCTTCTTCGCGATTTCCAACGCTTTCTCCTCAAGAATCTCCGCCATCTTTTCTACGGCTTCGGCACTGACTCTCTCGGCTCCAGCCTTTCTAATCAATCTGTCGATAGGGGCGAGTGGCAACTCAGACATATACTCCACCTCCAACCTATCTTTTTGCACAAGGAGTATATAAATTTTTATCTCAAGCCAACCCCAACTTGAGGTAACTTGAACGAATGATCGGTGGGGTCTGGTGCCAATAGGGGTCGTTTCGTCGGATCAATATTATAGAAAAATAAAAAAATAAATAAAATTGGTGGCAAGGCTATGCTCGATCACAAGCCCAAGACGTCATTCATTCCGTATATACCCGGCTTATCCACCTTGGCTATCCACTTTACAGCCTTGATAGCCCCACTTGCAAAAGCCTGCCTGCTCAAGGCTCTATGCGTGATCTCTATTCTCTCACCCATTCCGATGAAGAATACGGTGTGCTCTCCGACGATATCTCCGCCACGAATGGCGAATACGCCTATTTCGTCACCCCTTGGGCAGACTCCTTCTCTGCCGAACACGAGCTTCCTATCGCCCAAGTGCTTCTTTATTATCTCAGCCGCCTTCAAAGCGGTTCCGCTAGGTGCATCCTTCTTGAACCTGTGGTGCATCTCGAGGATCTCGATGTCGTAGTCCTTGAGGAATTGAACGGCAGACTCGATTAGTTTCCAGAATATGTTTACGCCGACGCTGAAGTTCGGAGAAATAACAGCCGGAACGTTCCTGCAATACTCCTCTATCTTCTTCCAATGTTCTTCGGTGAAACCCGTTGTTCCGACGACCAACTTCACCCCCTTTCGCGAAGCAACTCCGATGTTCTCCACCGCCGCCTCGGCTGTCGTGAAGTCAACGAGGACATCGGCGTTAAGCACATTCTCCATCTCCCTCGCATCCGTAATCGGAACGCCGATCCTTCCGACGCCAGCTACCTCACCGGCATCTCTGCCAATCTCTCTCACATCGAAAGCCTGAGCGAGTTCGAGCTCTTCATCCTGCACGACGTTTTGGACGATAAGCCGACCCATCCTTCCAGCGGCTCCGGCAACCGCGACTCTGATCATATCCTAACGTCTGCACGAAGCATAAATAATAATTATGAATTAGGCGATAAAGTTAAATTATTTCATGATCATAATTATAGATATGCCAAAACGACTCGTCATAAAGGACATCGAAAAGTGCGTCGGCTGTGGACTATGCATGTTCGCCTGTTCGAGAAGACACGGCGAAATAGGAAACGATTACTCCGGCATACTTCCGGTAAGTCTAAGCGGTTTTGAGAGGGGTGCAACCGTCATATTTTGTAGAGCTTGTAAGGAACCTCCGTGCGCTCAGGTATGTCCGACGAACGCTTTAACGCCGAGGAAGGGCGGAGGAGTCGTTTACAGAGAAGACCTGTGCATAGGATGCAAGAACTGCATGGAAGCCTGCACGATAGGTGCTATATTCGAAAGGAGAAACGGGAAACCGGCTTTATGCATTCACTGCGGTTACTGTGCGAATTACTGCCCGCACGGAGTTTTGGGTTTTGAGGAGGTGGAGGCATGAAGGTTCTCAAGATCGATCTTTCGAAATACAGATACGAGGTCGAGGATAGGAAGGATCTTTTTGAAGAGTGGATCGGAGGAACAGGAGTTGCGGTTCAGTTGCTCAAGGAGGAAATGGATCTAAGAGCGGATCCGCTGAGCGAGGAGAACGTAATAGTATTTGCGATAGGCCCCTTCACTTCGGCATATCCGTTGGCTTCGAAGACCGTTGCGATGTTCAAGAGTCCTCTAACCGGAAACTTGGGAGAAAGCCATGCGGGAGGAAGAACTGCCACAGCCATAGCAAATGCTGGCTACGGTGCCATAGTGATCAAGGGAAAGAGCAAGAAACCGATCTACATCGTAGTTCACAACGACAAGGTATACTTCAGAGATGCCAGAGTCATCTGGAACATCGCGGACTCGCTAATAGTCGGGAGGATAATAGCAGAAAGGGAGAGCGGTAGAGGTATCAGAACTGTGATGAGGATAGGAGGAGCGGGAAACAAACTTGTAAGATACGCGTGCGTTACGACGGAAACGTATAGACACTTCGGAAGGCTCGGCTTGGGAGCGGTTTTCGGAAGCAAGAACCTGAAGGGTTTGGTTGTGATAGGAAGGGGAAGCAGGAAGATTCCGGACAGACACAAGTATAAGGAAGTTTACGAGAAGATCCTGAAGCTCGCGTTGGAATCCGATGCTATGAAGAAGTATCACCTGCTCGGAACGGCTGTGAACGTAAATCCTCTAAATCAGCTTAAAGCTCTGCCGACGAAGAACCTCAAAGCTACGAGGTTCGAGAAGGCTGAGGAGATAAGCGGTGAAGCTTTGGCTGAGCACAACTTGGGAAGAAGAGTTGCATGCAGTCACTGTCCGATCGCATGCATTCACATCGCCGCATTGAGAATTCCGTATGAAACAGAGCCCTACTTCTACAAGACGATAATGATATCATACGACTACGAGCTAATTTACGCTCTTGGTTCGATGCTCGGAATAGGGAGCAGAGACGGTCTGCTTAAGCTGATTCACAAGGTTGAAGTCTACGGCTTGGATGCGATGAGCACCGGCGTTTGCTTGGCTTGGGCCACCGAAGCTCTTGAAAGGGGATTGATAACTGAAAAAGAAACCATAGTAAAGCTGAGCTTCGGAGACGTCGATGCCTATCTGAAGGCTATAGATTACATCGTGAAACAGCCGAACGAGTTCTACAGGGTTCTCGCTCAAGGCGTTGAGAAAGCTTCGGAAGTTTACGGCGGAAAGGAGTTCGCGTTGGCGTTCGGAAAGAACGAGATGCCAGGCTATCACGTCGGCTACGCAACGCACATCGGCTATCTCATAGGCTTGAGGCACAGTCACCTCGATAACGCGGGCTATTCCCTCGATCAGAAGCTCAAGGAGATTCCAAAGCCGCAAGAAATAGTGGACAGGCTCGTGAAGGAAGAGGAGTGGAGACAGGTGCTTTCGAGTCTTGTAGTGTGCTTCTTCGCAAGAGGCGTTTACAAGCCCGAGATAGTTGCTGAAGCGTTCGAAGCTTTGGGCTACGAAACCAGTCCCGAAGAGCTTAAGATGAAGGGCGAAAAGATTTACAGGGAGAAGCTGAGGCTTAAGATAAAGATGGGATTCGATCCGGATTCGCTTAGACTGCCGAAGAGGATATTCGAAACGGAGTGCTTCCACGGGAAGTTGAAGGAGGAATACGTTAAGGAAGCATTGAGGTATTGGAAGGAGAGATACGTGCTACCTTTAGTTTAAATTGTGTATTTTTAATTTATTTAAAAATTTTGTTAAATTCGTGTTGTTAAATTCATGCGCGATTCGGCTTCACAACAGCATGGCGTTGCTTGGTATACGTTAGGCAAAATGAATTTAAAAATACCGACAAAGGTTGGAGCATGAGGTTGTTCGTAGCCGTAGATATGAGCGAAGAACTTAGGGAAAGGTTGAACGAGCTATGCGAACTCGTCGGTAAATTCAAGGGCGTCAAGCCCGTTGAGAAGGAAAACATACACATAACGCTGATGTTCTTGGGCGAAGTGCCAGACAGAAGGGTCGAAATTATCAGAGAAAAGCTTAGGGACATCAAAGCCGAGCCCTTCAAGTTGCATCTCAAAGGATTGGGATTCTTCCCCTCAGCCGGACAGGTTAGGGTTATATGGGTCGGCGTCGAGGAAGGCAAGGATGAGATTTCGAAACTCGCCGATTTGGTTGGGTCATCGATGAGGAAACTCGGATTTAAGAGGGACAAGGACTTCGTCGCGCATGCAACGATTGCAAGGGTTAAAAAGATCACAGCAGAAGATAGGAGAAAGCTGTTTCGGGCGTTGGAGCCTTACATGAACGAGGACTTCGGCTGGATGGATGTTAAAGATTTCAGACTGAAGAAGAGCACCCTAACATCTAAAGGACCCATTTACGAAGATTTGGAGGTGTATGATCTGGGCTAATTTTAGAATTTAAATTACGATCACCCAACCCTCACAATTTGAATACATACAAAGTCCGCAGATACGATTCGAAATGAATAAATATAGATGTCTAAATTTTTTACAATGATGAAAAAGCTGATCGTAGCAGTTGCAATTTTAATTTTAATATGCACGGTTGCCGACGCTAAGTTTACACCGAAAGGCGTCATAATACACGAGTTTCCGGCTGGCAACGATTACGTAGTTATATATTCAAAAAATTTAACCAAAACAGAAATAATTGAACTGTTTAAATCCGCTGGATTGCCCGTTAAAAATGTTGAAGTAAGCAAGGAAGACGGCTATAACGTTTTTACCGTTTATACGTCACTTGGCGAAAAAGTCGGAATTTTAAAGAGACGAATAGATGGCAAAATACTGGCTGAGCTATCTAAACTTGGTGATGTCTATATTTACATCGACAAGGGCTGTATAGTCAACGGAGATGTTCGTTTGGTTGAACGTGGAAACGTTCAAAACTTATACAAGGTCGTAGGTTACGGAGATGTAACTTACAAAGTTCGAGATAGCACGCTGATAGAATTGTTGGTAGTTTTCATCATAATACCGATTTCGTCATTCATCCTCTCAAGATACTACGCCATGAGGGTGTTTTCGTCTGATTTAAGCAGGGAAGAAAAACTGTATAGGATAAGAAGGTTGGCAATACTCATTCCGATCCCAATAGCACTAATTTTGGCGTTTCTCATGATAACGCTGAATATCGCAACTATTTACGACATGGTCATGAGTTACTTCTTCGGATACAACGAAACACTGTTCGCAATCGGCTTCCTCGGAATTTGGATACTGATATACGTTATTTCGATGATATTCACAACGATGGGATACCTGCCTTACTACAGAATGCTGAAGAGAGAAGAGATCAAGCCGGGAAAGACCACGAAGTATTCGATTCTGGCTATCCTAATGCTGGTAGTCCCGATGATCATTTGGATAGTTTTGATACTTAATCTGCCAAAAAATATAACGTCCAATACTGAATTCGTGATCGGAATTTTCGTAATCTTCATGTTAGTGCTAATGAGTCTCTCTCCGAATTTGGTCACATTATTCCAGAAGGCTGAAAGCTTGAAATCGCCCTTAAGAGATGAAATTATCGAATTCTGTAAAAGAAACGGCGTCAAGATTTCGGACGTTAAAGTTCTCAGAGATCTACCGGAAAAGTTCGCAAATGCCGGAGTATCGGGTATCTTGCACAAATACGTATTCCTAACAGATCATCTAATTAACAAATTCTCCAAAGAAGAGATACTTGCCGTAATAGCTCATGAGATAGGTCACGTCAAGGAAAAGCATAACCTGATCTCCGGCATATACGTCATCGCGTTCTTCGTTATCTGGATTTACGTATCAAAGTTTGTAGACCTATCCAAATTAAGTCTCTACAGCTTCATGGCGCTGTGGTTCGCAGTAATTTTAGCGTTCATTTTAATACACGGTAGGATAATGGTTTATTTGGAATACAGAGCGGATAGATACGCCGCGGAAACGGTTGGAAGAGAACTATACATAAGAGCCCTATCCAAGTTGGCTGAAATAAACGTTATGAAAAGAAAAACGGGTAAACTATTCAACCTGCTTACCCTACATCCATCAATAGAGGATAGAATTAAGAAGTTACAGTAAAGCGCATCCCGAAGCTAAAAAGCAAAAAAGAAAGGATCATTCGACGAAGGGCAGAATTGCGAAAACCTTCGCATCGTTGACGATGTTATCTATGAGGCAGAACTCGTTCGGCTTGTGCGCGTTGCCGACGAACGTAGCCCAAACTGCCGTTGGAAATCCCGCTTTTCTGAAAAACGCCGCACAGGTATTTCCGCCTATTCCAACAACCCTCGCATCTATTCCCCTTGCAATCCTTATCGCCTTTTTAAGTTTTGTAACGACTTCGCTGTCTTCTGGCGTCGGAGGAGAGCTTTCCTTTTGAACGACTTCGACCTCAATCGGCATCCCGTCCTTCTCCTCAAACCTTGCTTTTACCTCGTTAACGACTTCAAGCACATCGTTTAAATCGTATTCCGGCAGTATCCTGCAGTCCATGTAGCTTACATCCAATCCGGGAATCGTGTTAACGTTATCGACATTCTTTTCCCTCTTCGTCGGCTCGAATGTTGAATTGGGTGGACTGAAAAGATCGTTTTTGGCGTTGAACCTCCTATGCAGTTCTTCATCGAGCTCAAGCAGGAACCTCATAGCCCTCCTACAGGCGTTGAGCTTCGGAGTGCTTGCGTGCGATTGAATCCCGTGAACCTTAAACTTCAGCCAAAGTATGCTCTTCTCAGCTATTTCAATCTCGTCTCCCTTCTCATTCCCAGCATCTGGAACGACGATTAAATCCCCATCCTTAAATACGTTCTTCTTCAGCAGATGCTGAATGCCGTATTTGCTTCCGGTCTCTTCATCCGAAACGAAAGCCAAGCCGAAGCTAAGCTTCGGAGTTTTCCCAAGCTTCAGTATAGCCTTTCCGGCGAAAAGAGAGCTTACTATGGCTTGATTGTTATCTTCTGCCCCTCTTCCGTATATTCTTCCGTCCTTAACAACCGCTTTAAAAGGAGGAATCTCCCAAAGCGAAGGGTCGCCTTCGGGAACGACATCCATATGCGAAACTATCCAAACGGTTCTATCGCTTTCCCCCTCTATTTTTGCTAAGATGTTCGGTCTAACTCCTCCCTTAGCCCTATCGTCCCTTGCATCGATTCTCTCAACTTCGAAACCTTCCAACAGTTTCATCAGATACTCAGCCTTATCCAACTCCCCTTCCCCACCGGAATCGGGGCCTATAGCCTTTATTTCTATCAGATCGCACATCACTTTGACCATATCCTTCCTAAATTCCTCAACAACCCTCAGCAGATCATCCATAGGAACCACCCAAAAGCTCATCTATCCTCTTCTCCAAATTTTTAATTTCCTCCAAAACTTCCGCATCCTTCGACTTCTTAAGCTCCTCAAGCTCTGCAATTACTGGAGCGAGAATTCTAAAAACGTTTCCGTTTTCGTTAACGCCGTTGACGATATCCTTCAAGATCGAAAGCTTTCTCCTAGCAACGAAATCCTTTCTGAGCTCGTTTCTTAAATTCCTCAGCATCTCGGCGATCTTTCTTCCGTCTTCGGTAAATCTGACGACCCTAACCCTTCCCTTAACCTCGCTCTCAATCAGAGCATTTTTTTCGAACTCGCTGAGAACCTTTGAGATGTAGCTGTATGGGGAGCCTATTTCCTTCGAAATTATAAGGGGATAAACGCTTTTTCCGTTCTCCTCTGCTTCCAATATCTTGATCATTATCTCAACCGTTTTTTCATGCAGAAACATCTTTTCCAAGCTCATCCTTTCCCCTCCTGAGCCAAACGACCCTTTGCGGAAACGGAATCTCTATTCCGGCTTTTTCGAGCTCAACCTTTATTTTCCAGAGGATTTCGGTTTTTGCATCATACCAAACCGACGAAGGACTCCAAACCCTCACGACTATATTAACGCTACTCTCCCCCAGTTCGTCGACGAATATCTGGGGTTCCGGATTCTTCAGCGCGAACGGATGTTCGTCGATAACCCTCCTTATGATTTCTATCGCCCTTTCCGCGTCATCCTTGTAGCTGATACCGATTACGTATTCGAACCTCCTCACGGGATTTGCCACCAGATTGACGATGTTCGATGTAAACATCTTTTCGTTCGGTATTCTTACGAAAAGCCCATCGTATGTTCTTATGATCGTCGATAGGATTTGGATGTCCTCTACAAAACCCGCAACATCTCCGACCATTATCTGATCCCCTATCCTTACGGGTCTCTCAGCCATCAGAAATATTCCAGAAACCAAGTTCGCCACGACGCTTCTGCTCGCGAAACCGACAACAAGCCCGGCAAAGCCTCCGGCGGCGATCAATCCCGATGGATTAACTCCGACGAAGGGAAGGGCGAATAGGACGAAAACCGCGATTATGGTTACATTAACGATTTTTAAGATCAGATTTAGCTCGTTTTTCGGAATCTTCTCAGCAAGAGTTCTTCTAATGTAAATGCCGATTATCTTCGCAACTATAACGCCGAGGGCAACGGCAAATGCGAATATTAAAAGCCCTTCGACGGAAACGCTCATTTCAACCCCCACTCCATGGTAAAAGCTCTTCCTATTAATCTTCTGGTTGTGTAAAGTTCTATTGCCTTCTTCATACCCTCAACTATCGGCTTGTCGATGAAAGTAGTTTCCGCCGAAATTCTGCTCAGAATTTTCATCTCAGCCCAGCACGATGCAAATTCGCTGTAATATATCTTCATGGCATGGCAATCCAAAACGACCTTCCCGACTTCAACCCAATCCCCTCCGTTCCTGACCACGAGCTTCAGCACTCCCTCCCTTAAAGGATCAACCTCCGGAATTTCGTAATAAACTTCACTCCAGAACCATCTGCAAACCACACCGTTTTTCGGATTTCCGTATAGCGTATATTTCGGCTTATCGAACGTGAAAACATCTACAACGGCAATCTTGTCGTCGTGTTTTGCAAAAACTCCGATCTCAATTGGAAACTTTAGGTAGATGGTTTCGACTGCATTCGGCTTAATCAGAATGGGTGGGAAGTCTATTTCGAGGTATTTTGTAACGTTCTTCGGAAGGTTTATCGGCTCAACCGGATTGACAACGATTTCGCATTCCGGTAAGATCTTCCTGACATCATCTCTAACGTAAATAAGCCTGCCGTTTTTTCTTTCAAGCTTAATCGGAACGAACACTTAACATATTCGGCATTGACAGATAATAGCGTTACGGTCAAATATCCTCGCAAAAACTTCTCAACGATGCAGATCGTAATCGACGGAAATCAAGCCTACACATCGTATTCAAAAAATTTGGAGAGGAGAGGCTTTGGGGTTAAGAAGGGCGGCAAGATACTTCTGCATCCGGTCGAAGTTGTATATCTGGCAGTTAAGAATGGAGCGGATGTGAGGTTAAAGGGGAAAAGTTTGAGTCCGCCCGAGCTCTTCAGCTGGGCTGTTTCCATAGATGAAGACTTCGTTCCCTACTACTACGCCTACGAGGATCTCAGAAGGAGGGGATATAAAGTCAAGCCCATGGATGAGTTTTTAATTGCAAAGCACGTATTTCTGCCGGTTGCGGAGTCGAAGATGATTTCGATATCCGAAGTTGCCGAGAAAAGGGTTGAAAACTTGGTTCTTGCAGTTGTCGATGACGAAAATGATGTAACCTATTATAAGGTGGAGGAGATCGACGTTAAGGGTTGCCATTTTGAAAAAATCGGCAAGATACGCGGATATCTCGTCAAAGATAGAATCCTCAGCGAGGATACGGAAATATTCGAGCGCTTCTTTTACGGAAGTCTAAAGGACGGTATAGTCAGTCTGTCGCTACTGGAAAGCCTATACTTAATGGAAATCGGCGCTCTTGAGGTGTATAGCCCTAACGGGAAAATTTCGATCGAAGAACTTAGAGAATTGGCGAGATCTTTTGATCCGAACTTCGATAGGAGGTTTGAAGTTTACAAAGATCTGAAGCTCAGAAATTTTGTCGTAAAGACAGGTTTTAAGTTCGGAAGCGATTTCAGAGTTTACGAAGAGGTTAGAAGTGTAGAAGACCTACCGCACTCGAAGTTTTTGGTTACCATCGTGGATGATAGGAGATTGCCGATGTTCGAAATTGCGAGAGCCGTTAGGTTGGCTCAAAACGTTAGAAAGAAGCAGGTGTTTGTATATAAAGATGAAGAGGGTAGAAATAGGTTCGTTCTGGTTGAAAGAATCAGAGTTTAAATTGTATAATTCGCAATTTATCTTTGTTATATAATTATTTTTCATGTTATTTAGTGAACGGGCGTATTTGTTATAAGAAGTGCTACCTTTTCAGGTTATTGGTAATACCCGAATCTTTCGTAAGATTTATTATCCTTATAAGCTAACTGTTATTGATTATTGGGTAGTTTCTCGCTACCGATAGGGGTGGTGTTACGTGCCTAAGATAGGAGTATACATTTGTCACTGTGGAGAGAACATAGCCGGAGCAGTAAACATTGAAGAGGTTAAAAAGTTCGTGGAGAAGTTGCCTGACGTTGTTGTGGTCAGGGACTACCTCTTCATGTGCTCCGACCCCGGACAGGAGATAATCAAGGAAGACATCAGAAAGGGACTCGTGGATAGGGTTGTAGTAGCCGCCTGCACACCGAGAACTCACGAGCCGATTTTCAGAAAAGCTTGTGAAGATGCCGGTTTGAACAAGTATTACTTCGAGATGGCGAACATCAGAGACCAGTGCTCGTGGGCGCATTGGCATGAGAAGGAGAAAGCCACTGAGAAGGCGAAGCAACTTATAGCCGCGGCAGTTGCAAAAGCAAGACTGCTCGAACCTCTGGAGGACAGATACGTAGAACTGAACAAGAACGTAATGGTGGTTGGAGGAGGTATCGCCGGCATATTCGCCGCTTTGGATTTGGCTAACGCCGGATTTAAGGTTTACCTCGTAGAAAAATCGCCATCCATCGGAGGAAACATGGCTAAATTGGATAAAACTTTTCCGACAAACGACTGCTCCGCTTGTATCCTTACACCGCTAATGGTCGAGGTTGCTAACCACCCGAACGTCGAACTGCTAACGTATTCGGAAGTCGAAGCGGTGGAAGGAACCGTCGGTAACTTCAGGGTTAAGGTGAGAAAGAAGCAGACATACGTCGATTGGGAGAAGTGCACCGGCTGTGGCGCTTGCCTCAACGTCTGCCCGCCGAAGGCAAGGGTGCCGGATGAGTTCAACGAAGGTCTTAGCTTGAGAGGAGCGATATACATCCCATTCCCGCAGGCTGTGCCGAAGAAGGCCGTGATCGATCCGGACGCTTGCATAAGCTGTAGCGGAAGATGGTTCGGTGAGGAGCCGAGGAGAACTAAGGACGGTAAGCCGATCTTGGCTCCTTGTGAGAAGGTCTGCCCAACTGGTGCTTGTAGCAGAGACGAGCCGAGAGATCCGAACGGCGAATTAATCGAGCTCAACGTCGGATCGATAATCGTCGCCACCGGTTACAGGGTAATGGACAAGAAGCACTTCAAGGAGTTCGCTCCCGACAGCCCGAACGTGATTACGGCACTGCAGATGGAAAGACTGATCTCAGCCACCGGCCCAACCGAAGGTAAGCTGATCGTTCCTTCGGACATACCGAAGTATCTCGAATGGAAGAAGAAGGTCGAGAAAGGTAAGGAAGCCAAATTGGAGGCGAGAAAGCCGCACGTCATTACGTTCGTTTCATGTGTGGGTTCAAGAGACGAAAGGTTCCACACCTACTGCTCCAAGGTTTGTTGCATGTATATGCTAAAGCAAGCTATGCTTCTGAAGGAGAAGTATCCCGACTTGGACATATACATATTCTTCATAGACGTCAGAACTCCCGGAAAGGACTTCGACGAATACTACATGAGATGCAGGAAGTTAGGAATCAAGATAATCAAGGGTAAGGTCGGGGGAGTCCAGAGATTGCCGGATGAGAGGTTGCTCGTCAGAGGCTACGATGCAGACTTGGGTAAGCCGGTGGAACTCATCTCCGACATCGTCGTTCTTGCAACTGCCATCGAGCCGAACACCGATCTGAAGGATCTGGCAAGGAAGCTCGGTATCAACGTCGGAGCCGAGGGATTCCTGAGAGAGAGACATACAAAGCTGTATCCTGTTGACACGATGACCGAAGGTGTGTTCATCTGCGGTTGCGCCCAAGGCCCTAAGGACATTCCAGACTCCGTAGCCCAAGCTAAAGCTGCCGCATCCTCAGCCATGTCGTTGCTCGCTCCGGGTAAGATGAGGGTAGAACCGCTCATCTCCGAAGTCAATCCGGAGAAGTGCACGGGTTGCGGTATCTGCGCGCCCTTGTGCCCGTATGGAGCGATAGAATACGTTGAAGTCGACGGAAAGAGAAGGGCGAAGATAAATGAAGCCATCTGCAAGGGATGCGGAGTCTGCACGGCCGCATGTCCGAGCAAGGCGATAACGTTGCACGGGTTCACATACGAGCAGGTTCTCGCTCAGATAAAGACGATTGCAAGAAAGGGTGTTATTGAGGAGGTGTAACGGATGGAGATTACGGAAGGCGTTCCTCCCGTTATTAATTTAACCGAAGTTGCGGAGAGGGAGAAGGAGGAGTTCGAAAAGAAGGTTTCTGAGCTCATCATTGAATTCGGAGCGGAGAACTTACTGGCTTGCATGCAGTGCGGGGCTTGCGCTTCCATCTGCCCGCTTGCGAGAGTTGGCTTCGAATGGTATAACAAGAAGCTGATCAAAGCGATACTGATCGGCATGAAGGAGGAGCTTTTGGATGACCCAACACCGTGGGCTTGCGTTGCCTGCAACAGATGCACGGAGATCTGCCCAAGGCAAGTTGCTCCGTTCGAAGTGATGTTTGCGATGAGAAGGCTTATGGTTGAAGAGTTCGCCATTCCCACGCTTGCGATTGAGGGACTCAGAAGCCTATACGAGCACGGACATGCGGTTTACATGACCGGAAGGGAAGCGAGGAAAAAGGTAGGTCTACCAGAAAATCCACCTTCAACCGATTCCGATGAAAAGGCTCTGCAGGATCTCAGAACGATTTTGAAGAATACCAAGCTTGCCGAACTCGGTCTTATTCCTATGGAGTGAGGTGGTCATATGATTTCGGAAACCGTGAAGGAGGAGAAGAAACTCAAGTTCGGATTGTTTTTGGGCTGTAACATTTCTTTCAATAGACCGGACGTCGAGCAAGCGATGAGAAAAATCTTTCCGGCTTTGGGCGTTGAAATAGACGACTTGGTCGGACAATCGTGCTGTCCGACATGGGGAACGGTGCCATCCATCGATATCGTCGGCTGGTGCGCTGTGGCTGCGAGAAATCTCGCTTTAGGAGAGGAGAAGGGAATCGATCTGATGACAGCTTGCAACAGCTGTTACGGAAGTTTGAACGAGGCGAGGCACAAGATGCTCAAGAATCCGGAGATAATGAGCAAGGTAAACGAGATCCTCGCGAAGATCGGCAAGAAGTATGAGGGAAAAGCTAAGTGCAGGCACGTCGCATGGGTTCTCTACAAGGATGTAGGCTTGGAGAAGATCAAGGAGTCGATAAAGTATTCGTTGGACGGAATAACGGTTGCTGTTCAGCCGGGCTGTCACTTCTTATGGCCTTCCGAAGTTTATCCAGACAAAGAGAAAGATCCGTTCAATCCCAAAGTGCTGAGAGAGCTTTGCGAAGCTTTAGGGGCGGAAGCTCCATACTACACCAAACTCATCGATTGCTGTGGAATGGGTGCCTTGAGAAGCACGGATCCCGAGAAATCGTTTATCCTCGTAAGGGAGAAGCTTGAGTGCATAAAAGAGGAAATCGACGCCGATCTGATCGTAACTACATGCTCTTCATGCCTCATCCAGCTTGACGACGCTCAGGAGAAGCTTAGAAAGGAGGGCAAAATCAACTTCTCGATTCCGGTTCTGCACTACGTTCAGTTGCTCGCCATCTGCATGGGTTTCGATCCCCAGCAGGTGGCTGGAATTTGCGTTACGCCGAGAGATGAGGTAATTAAGATGATTTTGGAGGGTGGTAAGAGATGAGTGAAGAGTGGGAGCCCAACATCATAGTTATCGCCTGCAACTGGTGCACATACCAAGCAGCCGATCTTGCCGGGAGCTTGAGGTATTCCTATCCGCCGACGGTGAAGGTGGTCAGGGTCCCCTGTAGCGGTAGGGTCGAGCCGGAATTCGTGCTCGAAGCTCTGATCAACGGGTCGGATGGTGTCCTAATAGGAGGTTGCCATCCCGGAGACTGCCACTACAAGGAAGGGAACTACAAGGCTTTGAGGAGGTTCAAGCTACTCCACAAGCTCTTGACGGAATTGGGAATCGAGCCGGAGAGGGTAAGACTGGAGTGGATAGGCGGTTCTGAAGGTTTGAAGTTCGCCGAGGTTATGAAGGAGTTTGACGCTACCATCAGAAAGTTGGGACCAAATCCCCTGAAGAGGTGATTATATGGCTCTCAAATTTGCATTCTATTTAGCCGCCGGTTGTGCGGGATGCGAAATGGCGCTGGTGGATCTGGCGGACAGACTCGTTGACGCGTTGGGTGAGTTGGAGGTAGTCTTCTGGGCGCCGACCGTAGCAGACATCAAGTATAAGGACTTGGAGGCGATGCCGGACAAATCGATCGATGTCGCGCTCGTCGATGGAGCCATAAGGCTCAGCGAGCAGGAGCACATCGTAAAAGTTCTCAGGCAGAAGGCTAAGATATTGGTCGCCTTCGGTGCTTGCGCCGCAATGGGAGGAATTCCGGGACTCGCGAACATGCACACGAAGGACGAGATCTTCGAGACCGTCTACTTTAAGACTTACAGCACGGACAATCCCGATGGTGTGGTTCCGCAGACCAAGTGCGTTGTGGACGGAAAGTATGAGCTAACCCTACCGGAGTTCTGGAACGAGGTCAAAGCACTGCATCAGGTCGTCGATGTCGATTACTTCGTAGGCGGATGCCCGCCACATCACGAGCACGTCGCTAAGATCGTCGAGGCGATCGTTAGCGGAAACCTACCGCCAAAGGGATCTTGGATCACTGACGGAAAGTCGGTCTGCGACGTCTGTCCGAGAAATCCAGCCAACAAGGGCAAAACGAGAGAGATCGTGAAGGAAGTTAAGAGAACCATCGAGGGAATACCGGATGAGGATAGATGTCTGCTTCAGCAGGGGTATCTGTGCTTCGGTCCAGTAACTCAGGGAGACTGCGGTGCGAGCTGTCCTAAGGTTAACATACCGTGCAGAGGATGCGGTGGGCCGTTGCCGGGAGTTAAGGACTTCGGTGCGAGGGCTATCGCTTCTTTAGCCAGCATCCTCGACGACAGTGCCGTTGATCAGCTTATGGAGAAGTATCCGAGCCTTGCAAAGCTGTTCTACAGATACTCCCTGCCGGTGGCGACGATCAATAAGAGGAGGTGAGTGGTTTGAAGAAGATCGAGATCAATCCGATTACGAGACTCGAAGGTCACGGCAAAATTGCGATATTTTTGGACGAATCCGGTAACGTCGCTGAGGCCTTCTTCCAAGTCGTAGAGCTAAGAGGATACGAGAGGTTCCTCGTAGGAATGCCGATAGAGGAGGTGCCGAGAACAGTTTCCACGATCTGCGGTGTTTGTAGAGCGATCCATCACACAGCCGCAACAAAGGCTTCGGATCAGATTTACGGCGTTGAACCGACCGAAACGGCTAAAAAGATCAGAGAGCTATTCGTAAATGCCCACTACGTTGAAGATCATGCGGTGATTCTCTACGCTTTGGGCTTGCCGGACTTCGTTGTTGGGCCAGAAGCGGATCCGGCTGAAAGGAACATAGTCGGATTGGTTAAGAAGGTCGGAGTTGACGTTGCGAAGGAGGTTCTTAGGAAGAGAAGCTACGCGGTGAAGATCCTCGAAATGCTCGGTGGAAAGCCGATTCATCCCGTTGCAGGACTGCCGGGAGGATGGTCGAAGAGAGTTACGGAGGAAGAGAGACAGGAGATCGAAAAGCTTGCTAAGGAGCTTGTAGAGTTGGGCAAGCTTACGATTCAGATATTCGAGGATGTTATCCTGAAGAACGAGAAGTATATGGAGCTGATTACGAGCGATGCTTACAGATCCGTGCTCAACTACATGGGAACGATTGACGAAAAAGGCAGGGTGAACTACTACGACGGAGTTCAGAAGATCATAGACACTAAGGGCAACGAGATCGGAAGGTTCACGGGCAAGGAATACCTGAACTACATCGCTGAGAGGGTTCTGCCGTGGAGCTACCTGAAGATGCCGTATCTAAAGCAGATCGGCTGGAAGGGCATAGTCGACGGCGATGGCACGAGTCTATACAGCGTAGGTCCGTTGGCGAGACTCAACGTTGCCGACGGCATGAACACGCCTCTCGCTCAGGAAGCCTACGAGAAGATGTTCGACGTTCTGAAGGAAAGACCGATCCACTACGTAATGGCGTATCATTGGGCGAGAGCGATCGAGTTGCTGAACGCCGCTGAGAGAGTCCTCGAGCTTGCTCAGGATCCGGAGATCACAAGCCCGGATGTAAGAGCGGAGCTTGGAGAGGTTACCGGAGAAGGTGTGGGAATAATCGAAGCTCCGAGAGGAACCCTGATCCATCACTACAAGACCGACGAAAAAGGAATAGTCACCGAAGCGAACCTGATCGTCGCTACGACTCACAACAAGGGTCCGATTACTTTAGCAATCAGAAAAGCCGCCAAGCACTTCATAAAGAACGGACAGGTTGACGAGAAGATTCTCAACTACGTCGAGATGGCTTTCAGACCATACGACCTCTGTCTGGCTTGTGCAACCCACGTATTGCCGGGTAGATTGCCGATAGAGATAAACATCTACGATAGCGACGGAAATCTCTACAAGACCCTAAGAAACTTCTAACCTTTTTTTATTATTTTCCTCACAAAACTGCAGGTATTTATACACCAAGGTTTTTAGCTTAAATCGTGAAAACGATTGTAGTTGGTATCGGAAATCCAATACTGAGAGACGACTCCGTCGGGATTAAGGTCGTTGAAGAGCTAAGTAGGGATGTGGATGTCGATACGGCCATCCTTACTACTACGAACTTCGAAGTCCTCGACAAGATCTTGGGATACGACAAAGCTATAATCGTCGACGCCATACAAACCGGAAACGAGCCGGGAACGATCTACGAGCTATCCATCGATGACATATTCGTAACGTATTCTTTTACGAACACCCACAACCTCACCCTTGCGACGACTTTAAAGCTTGGGTATGTCATATTTCCAGAGAAGATGCCCAAAGAGATAAAGCTGATAGCTATAGAAGTGGAGGACGTTGAAAATTTCGGGGAGGAATGCACTCCGAAGGTTAGAGAAGCGATACCGAAAGTTGTGGAAATGATTAAAAGGGAAATTTCGAAATGATAAAATCTATATCTCTTCGAAAGCCTCCTCGAAAAGTTCGGAATACTTCGAAGGTTTAACTAAGAACTCAAGCTTGCTCAAGTCTTTAACGAGCTTATACATTTCATCGCTCCTCTTCAATCCGAGCTCCTTCAAAATTCTTGGCTTTACGAACCTTATTTCCGGAACTTCTCCGTATCTCTCGTTCTTTATCCATCCGTCTTCCGTGTAATAATAACATGCACCTCTCAGCCTTTCGTATGGTTCGTAATCGGACTTGAAATCTCTGCACACCCAGTTAGTCATCCTAAGCTCCTTGTTGGACGGATTTATCGTTACATGCCCGTAGTTTGGCGGAATTATCACCTTATCTCCGGCTTTAGCTTCCACAACGATGACGTCAACTATCCTTCCGTTCTCAACCTTCTGAAGCAGGTAATAGGCTTCACCGCTCAGAACTTCGTATATCTCCGCGTAGCTCAAATTTCCTTCCGCTATGGGATGATAGTGACCAAACGTCTTTATGAACTCCCTACCTACCTTATTCGGCGGGATTATCGTCAGATCGAACCTAAGCCTGTGCTCCAAAATCCTGTCCCTGTCGCTCTTGCTGTAGTAAAGATCTCTGAACATGTAGTAAGCGGGAAAGTTTTCTTTAAGCTCTTCGGGAAATGCCAAGACTGGCTTCAAGTCCTTAGCCCACCTTATGTCCGGTTTAAATTTCCTTCCGGCGATTTCGATCTCCATGGAGCTAATTTGAACGACCAACTTTTAAGGGTAACCGTTTTATCATCGACATCGAACTTGGATTATGCTCGTAGCCCACACGCCGGATGCCGACGATGCCTTCATGTTCTACGCAATGATCGCCGGAAAGATTCCAACGAGGCTTAAAATCGAACATACGATCGAAGACATAGAAACGCTCAACAAGATGGCTTTCGAAGGAAAATTGGACGTTACCGCTTTGTCGGTTCACGCTTACGCATATTTGGACGATAAATACCGTATTCTGTCAGCGGGTGCAAGCGTCGGAGATGGATACGGTCCGATTGTGGTTGCAAAGGAGAGGATAAAACTCGATAATGCCAAAATAGCCATTCCCGGAAAATACACGACCGCAACTCTATTGCTTAAGCTCGCCGTCGGAGATTTCAAAGCCGTTGAGATGAGGTTCGACGAAATAATCGATGCGGTGAAGTCCGGAGAAGTGGACGCCGGGCTTTTGATTCACGAGGGACAGATAACTTACGAAATGCACGGCTTAACCAAGGTCTTGGATCTCTGGGAATTTTGGCACGATCAAACCAAACTACCTCTTCCTCTCGGTGTCAACGTGATAAACAGAAGGATTCCAGAAGAAGATCAGAGGGAGTTCCTGAGGGTTATGAAGGAAAGCATAAGGTTCGCTTTGGAGAACGTGGATGAAGCGATAGATTACGCTATGAGGTATTCGAGAGGATTGAGCAGAGAACTCGTTAAAAAGTTTGCACTGATGTATGTAAACGAATACACATACGAGATGCCTCCAAGAGTTGTTAAGGCAATGGAAAAATTATACGAGATGGCTGAAGAGAAAGGAATCCTGAAGAAACCTAAGCTTGACATTTTGAGCTAACGGCAACTATGAATTTCCTTTTCGGAGGGGGAGAGATTTCGATTCTTATCTCTTTTACCAATCTGTAGACTTTTCTCTTTCCGACGTTTCTACTTTCCACCAGTCCAGCTTTCTCAAGCACTTCCAAGTGATGTTTCGCCGTTTTACCGTCCATCTTTAGCTCCTCCATGATCTCGCTAACACATTTCTCACCTCTCGATAGCATTTTAAGTATCATCAACCTCTTCTTCGAACCGATTGCGTCGAGTATCATCAAGTATAAAATTCCTAAGAAGGTTTATATAGATTAAAGTTCGATGAGGGGACATGGTGGAGTTGCCCGTTCACAAGGATAAGAAGGTGATAGAATCCGGGGAGTTCGAGTTCGAAACTTACTTAAGCAAGGACGAGCTCGTAAAATTCCTCAGAAATCTGGCGGATCAGATCGAAAAAGGTAATGAAATCGAAGTTTCTTCGGAGGACTGGGTGATAAGATTCGCATTCACCGAGCCGATAGAGGTCGAGATAGAATTCGACGCGGAAGCTAAAAAGCTCGAATTCGAAATAGAGTTCAAGCAGAGGTCCAAGATCGTAACGGGGTGATTAATTATAGACGTTGAAGGTTTGAAGAGATTCGTGCTTGAGAGGAGATCGGAAGACGGAGGATTCGCATTCTGCAATCCCCTACCCTCTTCGCTCCCGGAAACGTTTTACGCCGTTTACATTTTAAATGCCATAAACGTCGATATCGAGGACGAAGATAAGCTCGTCGATTTTTTGCTGAAAAAGCTCAATCCGGACGTTTATTCAATTTTTTACGTTTACAACACCCTTTCGATTCTGAACGAGGAACTGCCGGATTACTCGGAATTTCTGCTTGGAAGACTTAAGGAGGCTATGAAAAGGGAGAAACGATCCGATTTGGGACACGAACTCGGAATTACGGCCACATACTCCTTCGAGAATCCGAATATACTTAGGGAATTATACATGATAGTAACATCCCTGAAACTGTTGGGTTCGGATGTTTCGAAGGAAGTATACGATTTCGTAACGCGGTTTAAGCGGAACGGCGGATACGGAATCGGAAGGGCTAACTTGAAGGACACTTTCTATGCAGTTTCGATTTTAAGGGATGAAAACGTAGTGGATTTCGTTCTAAAGCACGAATGCAAGGAAGGCGGATTCGCGAAACATCCCAAAGCGCATCCGCCGTATCTTGAAGACACTTTCTACGCAGTTTCGATCCTAAACGCCGTGAATTACGGCTATAAAAACGAAAGAACGATTCGATATATAGAGAAGTTGCAAAATCCGGATGGAGGGTTTAGGAGGAGTATCTACGGCGGAATCTCTACTCTTGAGGATAGCTACTACGCGGTTGCAAGCTTGAAGCTTATGGGGGTGAAAATACGATAAACATTCTGCTGATAGGTTTGGGAGGATTCGTCGGTGCAATTTTGAGATACGTAGTGAGCGGTCTGGTTCAGGACGGCATAGTGACGTTTCCCATTGGAACCCTTGCAGTCAATACGATAGGCAGTTACTTTCTGAGCCTTATCATGTATCTCTCGGAATACTACGGATTTTTCAACACCAATGCGAGGATATTCCTGACTATAGGTCTCTTGGGATCCTTCACGACGATGTCCACGTTCAGCTACGAGTCCTTCAGGCTACTTGAGGAAAACAAAATGCTTTTATTTGCCTTAAACGTAATCGCTACCGTATCACTAACGCTGTTTGCAGTGTATCTGGGTAGGATAACGGCACTAACGGTATGGAGGCGTTGATTATGGAGGATGCAGTCCTTCTTAGGATATTTATAGGAGAATCGGATAAGTATGAGGGCAAACCGCTTTACAAATATCTCGTCGAATTCTTTAAAAAGGAGGGTTTGGCTGGGGCAACGGTGATAAGGGGAATTTACGGCTTCGGAAAGACGAGCATAATAAGATCGCCGTCAATCCTTCGCCTGTCCGTCGATCTTCCCATAATAGTCGAGGTAGTAGACAGCAGAGAAAAAATAGAGAGGATCAAACCGAAGTTGCTCGAAATAGTTAAGGAAGGTCTAATTACTGAGGAAAAAATCAACGTGGTTATATACAGAGGAAAAGGCAACAACCCATGAAGTTCGCCGTTACCTCAACTCGATCTTCTCCTCACGAACGACCTTCTTTTCGACCCTCTCAGCTTTCGAAAAAGATCTGTATTTACCCTTGTTTATGTATTCCTCTATTTTTCTTATAAATCTATCGTTCGTTCTAATGACCGGCAGAATCGTCGTGTCTCCCCTTATGTCCTTGATCTTGTCAACGTATTCCACTGTGTCGTCGTTGCCGTAGTAGAGAACCCAGTTTCTGAAATCCCCAACCTCGCAGAAGGATGCGTAGCTTATCAACTCAACTATCGCGAACTTTCCGTCGATTATTCCGTGAAGCGTGTCGTAATCGACCAAGAACAACCTTCCGTTCGAATAAAACAACCTTTCGGCTTCCAAGGCTATAGCCTGCCTGACGAACTCGTCCAAGCTGAACTCCTCCGGCTCGTCGAGCATCACTGGTCCAATGTAGATTATTTGATCCATAACCAACATTTAGCGGAATGCCAATTAAAGCTTTTGCAAAGCAATTACCGTGCTCCAACCGCAGTGAACTTCGATTTCCCCGTCCCAGCCTATCTTGGGATACGCGTTGTATATCTCGATCTCATCGCCCACGTCGATTTCCCTGTAGAGCTTGGCATGCTCTCCCCAAAGCAGAACCTTAACCCTATCCGTTTCGTCCGATATGAATACCTCAGCCAAGTCCTTTCCCTTAACGAGCCTTACTCCGTTGAGACCGCTGATCCTTCCCCTCACGTTTACCTTCTGCAGTGGAATTATCTTGCATATCGGAGTAAATACGTTTGAAAAGTCGACTTCAACGTTATTTATAACTCTAAGCTCGGTTATCACGAACTCTTCATTTCCGAAACCCAGAGCCTCAATAACATCCCCCCTTTTAAGCTGAGCTTTGCATTTCAGAGTGCAGACCTTCACCGAACTTCCGTGCTTAAGTGCAATCTTAGTGCCGTTCGTAGCCAAGACTATTCCGCGAATCTTCTCTCTCGAATCCTCCAATATCTCGACGTCGGAAGGATCGTTAACGGATAGCTCGATTCCGTCCCTTCTCTTCACGAATCCCCTAAGCCTAACCCTGCAACCTTCGACGATATCCCCAGCTTTAATTAGTTCGGCGGAATCGTTCCAGAAGGTAACCCTAACCCTCGCATTTTCGTCCCTAAGAATGGCGTTCGCTACCAGACCCCTTCTTTCATCCTTTACAAATTCCCTGACGCTCAATACCTTTTCTATCACCCCTTCAACCGCAACCTTTCCCCTCTTATTCGCAAGCTCGCTCAGCCTCGTCGTCGGAATTCTTCCGAAGCTGTAATCCACAAGAAGTTTCAGGGTTTCGTCATCGATCAAATCCCCGAAGTGCTCCTTAAACTCTTGCAACCTTCGCTGGTATTCTTCCATCGTGATCTCCTTATAGCCCAAATCGATATAGTTAACGGTTTAAACAATCGTGACAAATTTTGAACATGGAAACGATCACGTCCGAGGAGATGATGGTCGTCGATACGAACTGCGAGTATTACGGATTGTCGAGGCTTCAGCTTATGGAGAATGCCGGAAGGGGGGTTGCCGAAGAAATCGCAAAGAGGTTCGAACCGTGCAAGGTTGCGATTTTTGCAGGCTTGGGAAACAACGGCGGAGATGCCTTCGTCGTTGCAAGGCATCTGAAGGGCTTTGAGGTCGAGATGTATCTCATGGGATCTGCCAAGGATATAAGAACGGACATAGCCTTGAGGAATTTCAGGATTCTGAAGGAGTGCGGTTTCAGAATTTTCGAGGTTAGGGATTCCACCATGCTTAAAGAAATCGATGCGGAAATAGTTGTTGACGGTATGCTCGGAACGGGAGTTAGAGGAAAGCTTAGGCAACCTTACGCGAGGGCTGTTGAGATTATAAACGAATCAGATGCAAAGGTTTTTGCCGTGGACGTTCCGACCGGATTGAATCCCGATACGGGCGAGTATGAGGAAGCTGTAAAAGCAGATTACACGATAACGTTTCACAAGGCGAAGCCGGGATTGCTGAAGGCTAAGGAGATCGTGGGAGAGCTTATAGTCAAGGATATAGGCATTCCGAAGGAGTTAGAGATGCTAACTGGGCCCGGAGAAGTTAAATTAACATACAAGAGGTTTGAGGGCGGTCATAAGGGCAGTCACGGTAGGGTTCTTGTAGTCGGCGGAGGAGAATACACCGGAGCCCCAGCCTTAGCCGCTTTGGCATCTTACTATGCTGGAGCTGACATAGTGACGCTGGTGGTTCCTGAGAAGATTTACGGCATAGTTGCATCGTTTTCGCCGAATCTGATCGTCAGGAAGGTTGAGGGCGATGCAATAACGCTTAGACATTTTGATACGATAGCCGAAATCGCGAAAAGGCATCATGTAGCCGTTTTGGGCATGGGGGTTGGAAGGAATGAGGAATTCAGGGAATTCGTTGCCGAATTCCTTAAGTGTGTTGATAAAGCCGTGCTCGATGCTGACGGCTTGATTTCCGATATTCCCGAAGGTGTCGAGTGCATCTTAACTCCGCACGCCGGGGAATTTAAGAGGGTCTTCGGCTTGGATGCAAGTTTGGAGAATGCGAAGAAGGTGGCTGAGAAGATCAAAGCGACGATACTGCTTAAGGGAAGGGAAGACGTGATAACGGATGGCAGTAGGGTGAAGGTAAACAGAAGCGGGAACGCGGGAATGACAGTCGGCGGAACAGGTGACGTTTTGGCCGGAATTACCGGAGCGTTCTTCGCGTTAAACGATGCCTTTTGGAGCGCGTGCGCCTCTGCCTTCGTTAACGGAAGGGCTGGAGATCTATGCCTCGATAACTTCGGCTACAACTACACGGCTTTAGACCTGATTAGAATGATTCCGAAGGCTATAAAAGAATCGCTTGAATTTTAATCCTGCTCGGTTTTCACCCTCTCAACGATAACGTTTCCGGCTACGATTTCGTCGACGCTGTGTATCACCGCTCCGAGCTCTTCTATAACCTTCTTTATTTTTTCGAAATCCATGTTGTTACCTACAATCGTAATTTTCAAAGTCTCCGTATTCTGATCCATTTCGGAAAGGCTCAAATTTACGCCATCCACGTTTTCAACTTCGCTTAGTCTCAACGCCAGTATTACGTTACTCGGTTCGTGCGGTTTTAAGACATCCAGCACCAATCTCCTCAGCCCGGTCACAATAACATCTTAATCCTACTTTGTATTTAACTGTTTTTCACCAAGCCAATGCGGGGATTTCACTCGATCATCTCCACTCCGTAAACCCTCTCAACGTTTTCAACGCATATCTTGTAAATGAAATCCTCATCGAATCCGTTCTTCAGCAGTTCCTTAACCTTTCTCGGAACGGTCTTTGGCCCCAAAACCGCACCGGGTCTGCTTTTATCGTCTATGTAGTCCGTTTCGAGCATGAACCTATCTCCCTGCTTTGCCGCCTCAAGCGCGTAATCGTTTAGGCATATAACCGAAGGAAATATTCCGACTTCCTCGAACTCTTTCACTTTGGGCGGAGAGAAGTGCTTAACGACCTTTTCCCTTTTCAATCCGACCTTATCAGCCATTTCGGCTATCTCCTTGATCCCTTCGAGCGTGTAAGATTCCGTATGCAACTGAACCGCACATCCGACATCCTTAGCAACTTCGAACGCGTGCATCATTACCTCGTTGCTAAGATCCCAGACGTCCTTCGGAACTTTGTAGTGCGGTCTTCCGCTCTTTATCGCCACTGCCTTCCCTTCCTCAACGTATTTCCCCGCCAATTCCAAAGCTTCCTTCATTATCTCAGCCGCCCTCTTGAATCCCAACCTCCCGCCGATTATCGTTATCTCAGCCGGATGAACGCCTAAAACGGCGAAAGCTCTGACGATCTTGTTGGCTTTGTTTACCAAGCTGATGTGGGCGTCGAATATCTTTTTGAAGTCCTCTCCCTTCGTGGGCTTAACGTTGTAGTGCTTGCTAAGTAGGGAAACTAGAAACACGTGCGTTCCGCCGGCATTTTTGAACTGCTCCAGAGCCTTAAGCCTGAGGTGATTGTAGAGGTGCATGTGGTCGTCCGTTATTATCATGGAAAAGCGGTTGGCGGTTTCGGTAGTTATCCTTAACGCTAAGGTTTAATAGCTCGCAATGAAATCATAAGCCATGAAGTGGAACGTCTGGTTCGGCGAAGTCGTTGAGGAAGACGGCAAGCTGATCGCTAAGAAATCGAGCGATCTTGTTGAATCCTTCAAGAACGCTTCGAATCCCGAAGCTCTCCCATTCAATTTGCCCGAAGTTGGGCTTCAGGTTTTCGAATCGCTTGAGGATTATTACAGAACACTCCGCAAGATCGCTATAAAGGTAACTTCGGAGAAGGTTGAGAGGGAGCTCAAAAGGGAGGATAGATACGTAATATTGCTGTTGAAAGCCTTGGACAAGCTCAACGAAAGTATAAACATGCTTGAAGAGAAGCTGAGGGACATAGAGGAGGTTAAGATTAGCGAAACCACCGAGGACTTCAGGGAGAGAATCGAAGAGCTGAAGAGGTTGAGGAGGAGAATAGAGAAGGAAATAGAGGATGTCATAACCAAGATAGCTCCCAACCTTACGGAGATTGCCGGAGCCGTTATAGCCGCAAGGCTACTTGAGAAGGCCGGAAGTTTGGAGAGGTTGGCATTCCTGCCGGCGAGCAAGATCCAGATTTTGGGAGCGGAGAAGAGTTTATACAAGGCTTTGGCAAGGATGAGAAGAGGGAAGCCCGCAAAAACACCCAAGCACGGAATAATATTCATTCATCCGTTCATAAGAACGTTGCCGAAGAGAAAGAGGGGTAGGATGGCGAGGTTCATGGCGGCGAAGCTTGCGATAGCGGCGAAGCTGGACTACTTCAAAGGTGAGCTGGACGAAAGTCTTGCGGAATCGGTTCGAAAGAAATACGAGGAGTTGAGAAGGGAGAAGGACAAACCGAAGAAGGAGGAACCAAAGCAAGAGCGCAGGGAAGAAAAACAGAAAAAGATGAAAAAGCCGAAACGTAGGTGAATACCTTTTACGAATAACATTTTAAAGCTTGAAGGGGGTTATAGCAACGATGAAAGAAGTAATCCACAACGTCTTTATAATTGAAAGGGAAGGTAGGGAGATTTTGGCAACGAAGAGCAAATACGGTAGCCACTACGGTGAGAGGAAGATAGGGGAATTCAGGGAGTGGATACCGTCAAGGAGTAAACTTGCGGCGATGATACTCAAGGGGCACATCATAGACATAAAGCCGGATTGGAAGGTTCTCTACTTGGGAGCCGCAAGCGGGACCACGGTGAGCCACCTCGCGGATATCGTTGATGAAGGAATTATATACGCGGTAGAATATTCCGCAAAGCCGTTCGTAAAGTTCCTCCAGCTTGCTGAGGAAAGGAGGAACATAATCCCTCTGCTTGAGGACGCCTCTACTCCTTGGAAGTATAACGGAATAGTCGAGAAGGTGGACTTCGTTTACCAAGACATAGCCCAAAAGAACCAAATCGAGATATTCTTCGCAAACATCGACATGTTCCTGAAGGATGGCGGAGAGGGAGTTATAATGGTCAAGGCGAGGAGCATAGACTCAACCGCCGAGCCTGAAGTGGTTTTCGAAAGGGTTGTAGAGGAATTGGGAGAGAAACTTGAGGTTATTGCTCACGGATCGTTGGAACCTTTCCATAAAGATCATATTTATGTTCACGTTAGGAAGACAAAGTAATATATTGAGTGTGATAATCATTGTGAAGGTGATCGAATGGGGAGGGAAATTGCCGTATTCGATACCACGCTGAGAGATGGTGAACAGACTCCGGGCGTTTCTCTTCCGGTTAGCTACAAAATTCAGATCGCCAAACAGCTCGATAAGTTGGGTGTCGATGTAATCGAAGCGGGATTCCCTTCAGCTTCAAAAGGTGAGTTCGAAGCTGTAAAGGAGATAGCGAACTTGGGCTTAAACGCTAAGATCTGCGGTCTCGCAAGGATGGTCAAAGGGGATATCGACGCCGCTATTAAGGCTGATGTCGATATGGTTCACATATTCATTCCGACATCCAAAATTCAAGTTGAGCATACGATAAAGAAAAGCAGGGAAGAAATAATCGAAATAAGCGTCGAATGCGTCGAATACGTAAAGGATCACGGCGTCGAATGTATGTTCTCGGCGATGGATGCGACGAGAACTGAGATGGATTATCTGAAGAGGATCTACAAAGCGGTTGAAGAGGCTGGAGTTGACATAGTCAACGTGCCGGATACTGTCGGAATCGCAACGCCCTTCAAGTTCTACGACATGATAAAGGAGTTGAGGGAACATCTTAAGGTTCCTATAGACGTCCACTGCCACAACGACTTCGGCTTGGCTACCGCGAACACATACGCTGCCGTTTTAGCCGGAGCTAATGAGGTGCAGGTTACCGTTAACGGGATAGGGGAAAGAGCGGGAAACGCCGCACTTGAGGAGGTTGTTGCACTGCTATACGCTGAGGGATTCAAGACGAACGTAAGGATGGAGTATTTAGTGGAAACTTCGAGGCTCGTGGAGAGGCTTACCGGAGTCAAGTTACCTCCGAACAAGCCGATCGTTGGTGAGAACGCATTCAGCCACGAAAGCGGGATTCATGCGCACGGAGTGCTGAAGGATGCGAGGACTTTCGAGCCGGGCATAATAACGCCGGAGATGGTTGGACACAAGCGTAGGATAGTCATAGGTAAGCACGCCGGAAGGCATCAGATAAAGAAGATGCTCGAAGATGCCGGCTATGTTGTGGATGAAGAAAGCCTGACGAAGATAGTGGAGAAGGTCAAAGAGCTTGGAGATAAGGGTAAGAAGGTCACCGATCTCGATCTATTCACGATAGCCGAGGTTATCTTGGGAGAGGTCAGAAAGGAGGAGAGAGCGGTGAACATAGAGGAGGTTACGGTGATAACTGGAAACAAGATAACTCCGACAGCCGTCATCAACGCTGAAGTTATGGGTAGGAAGAAGGTTACATCAGCCATAGGTGTCGGGCCGGTCGACGCTTCTCTGAAGGCCGTTACGGAACTGTTGGGTAAGAAGATCAAGATTACGGAATTCAGAATGGACGCGATTACCGGAGGAAGCGATGCTTTGGCTGACGTTTACGTGACGATCAAAGATGAGAGCGGAGAAACCTTTACGGCAAGAGCGGCTGGAACGGATATAGTCATGGCATCTATAGATGCGGTTATAAACGCTGTGAACTACCTAATGCTCAGGAAGAAGAAGGGTAGGCGATGATCATGTCACTGAGGAGGAAGATAAGTCTATCTAAGGTTCAGAAAATTAAAAAATTTCTTTCATCTAAAAAATCCGAAAATAGAAAGAAGATAGGTGTTCTTGTGGATGGCCCGAACATGCTTAGAAAGGAGTTTAACATCAATCTGAGCGAGATAAGGGAGATACTTTCGGAATACGGTGACATAAAGGTTGCAAAGGTCTTCTTAAACCAGTATGCGAGCGAAAAGCTTGTTGAGGCTATAGAAAATCAGGGATTCGAGCCTGTAGTAACGTCCGGCGATGTGGATGTCAGGATGGCCGTCGAGGCTATGGAACTCATCTACAACGACTCGATAGACGTCATAGCTTTGGTTACAAGGGATGCCGACTTCAAAGCGGTGCTTAAGAAGGCTATGGAGATGGGTAAGGAGACCATAATCATCGGAGCGGAGCCGGGGTTCTCTGCGGCGCTCAAGAATTCCGCCGACATCGCAATAGTTCTGAACGAGGACGATTTTGAAGAGGTGGAAGAAGAGGTAAAGGAGCAGGTCAAAGCATGAAAGTTTTCCTGTTCGAGTTCGCAACCTGCTTGGGAGATCTGCCGGCGAAGATTGCCGTGGAAGGACTGGGAATGTTCAAATCGCTCTACGAAGGGTTTACGGAGTTTTGCGATGTCGTATCGTTTATAGGTTTGGATGGTATCAGTTTCGATGTTGTAACCTTCGATTGCGATGATAAATTCGTCTGCCATCTTGAGAGATCGGATTTCGCCCTCGTCATAGCCCCGGAAACCGATTGGAACTTGCTTAAGCTGACGAAGATAGTGGAAGAGCACGGAGTTCCGAACTTGGGCAGTTCTTCAGAGGCAATAGAGATAACATCGGACAAGTGGGTTCTCTACCAAAAGCTGAAGGGTAAGGTCGAGATGCCGAAAACCTCGCTCAAGCCTATAGATCCGCCCTTCATCGTAAAGCCGAGGGTTTCCTGCGGAGGGGAAGGTATAAGAATTGCCGACAACGTTCCGGATGGTTACGTAGCTCAGGAGTTCATAAAAGGGATAGATTTGAGCGTAAGCTTGATGGTCGGCGACAGCATCGAAGTTTTAAGCGTAAACAGACAGATAATAGAGTCGTTCAGATACAAAGGGGCGATAGTTCCGTTCGATTTTAGAGAGGACGTAGTTGAAACTGCTTTGAAAACTGTTGAATCGATCAGGGGGCTGTTCGGATACGTCGGAGTTGACGTCATCCTTTCGAACGACGAAGAGGTCTTTGTGGTCGACGTTAACGCGAGGATAACGACGCCTTCGATACTCTTCAGAGACGTCTACGGGATAAACCTTGCAAAGTTGCTCATAAAGAACTACGAAGGAAAGAACATTCCGGAATACGCACCGAAAAGGAAGATGGTTCTTAAGAAAGTCGAAGGCAACAGAGAAAACAGCTACGTTACTTTGGGTGGATACTCATTGGTTAAGGAGGTTCTGAATGGCTGACATCATCTTAGCTTTGGATCTTACGGATGCAGAGAAGGCCGTTAAGATCGCCGAAGAGGTTTCGGAATACGTATCGGCAATTAAGGTTAACTATCCGCTCGTCCTCTCAGCTGGAGTTGATATAATAGGAAAGCTCAGCGAGATTAAGCCGGTGATAGCGGATTTCAAGATCGCTGACATTCCATACACGAGCTCGCTGATAGCCGAGATAGCTTTTAAGAATGGAGCCAAAGCGGTTATAGTTCACGGTTTCGCCGGGAAGGAGACGGTTAAAGCTGTTTTGGATGTCGCGAAGAAGTTCGATGGAGAGGTTTACGTCGTAACCGAGCTTACGAGCTCAACGGAGTTCTTCAAAGATATTTCGGATGAGATAGCAAGGATGGCTAAGGAACTGGGATGCCACGGAATAATAGCCCCCGGAAATCGAGCAGATAGGGTTAAGGAGTTGAGAAGAATCGTTGGGAATTTGAAGATACTGTGCCCGGGCATAGGCGTTCAGGGCGGGGATGCGAAAGCTGTCATAAAGGCTGGAGCGGATGCGATCATCGTTGGGCGGAGCATATACAACGCTGAGAATCCGAAGAAGGTTGCGGAAGAGTTGTCGAAGCTGGTATGATCGGCGTTTATTCAAACCTATATTACCCAACGAGATGGGTTCCGCTCAAGCGAAGGGGATTGGGCTGGCATAGGTGCAACAAGCTTTACGAGGAGCACGAGTGCATAGCATCCTGCGGTCTTATAGATTCCTAGCTTGAGATAGTGCTCGACATCAAAGGTTGCAACCTGAACTGCAAATACTGCTGGGGATGGAAGATGCGCTATATGTCGAAGGACATAAGAAAGACTCCCGAGCAAGTCGTTTCGGACATACTCTGCAGAATCGAGAAGACTATCAACGATAGGTTCGTTGCAAGGTCTAAGTATAGGTTCGGGGTTATCAGGATCACCGGCAACGAGCCTACGTTGCAGTGGGGGCATATAATCGAAGTCATTAGGATTCTAAACGATCCCGAAAGGTTAATTGAAATATGCAAAAATAAGGATGTCGCCGAAATCGCTCACGGCTTAAAGCTAATAGTCGAGACGAACGGAGTTCTGCTGAATCGGGTAGATCTCGAACCTCTGTTGGATATTCGGGATATCAGAATAGATTTCGACGTATCTTTCAAGGGCGTAAATCCAGATCAGTTCGAGTGGCTTTCCGATAAACCGTCAAAGCTATTCAAAAGCCAGATAGAAGGTTTCGTTAGGCTTTTCGATTTCGTGGAGTCGAACGGACTTGAAAATGTAAGGGTTAACCCGGTCTTGGGAATAAACCACGCCCCAAATTACTGCGTTTGGAGTAAGGGCAGAAGGTTCGTCATGGACGTCGAAATAATCGATAGACACGGAAACAAGCTTGATTTCGAAGATTTCTCTAAGGATTTCGAGGAGGAAGTTCTGTCGAGGAAAGATTTGAGATTCGATGAGGCTCCCTTCAGGGAATACTTCGGAATAAACAGAGAGAGAACGAGGTTGGTGGTGGCGGTGGTTTACGAAGGAGTCAGGTATCTGCACGTTTTGCCTTCGGAAATTCCGGATCTGGTGGGATAAGCATGCTCTATCTCGTTAGATATTCGGAGATATTTCTCAAGTCGGAATGGGTTCGCAGGAAGTGGGAAGACAGACTCATTCGGAACATAAAGAGGGTTCTGGACTGCAGAATAAGGAGAGAGAGGGGAAGGATCTGGGTCATCACGGACGATCCCAATGCGAAAGAGAAGCTGAAAAAGATCTTCGGGATAGTCTCGTTTTCGGAATGTCATCACTGCAAGCTTGAAGATCTCGACAGATTTGTAGTGGATTTCTGCAGGATGATCGGAATAGAGAAAGCCAAGACTTTTGCTGTTAGAGTTAAGAGGGTCGGAACTCACGATTTCACATCTCAGCAAAAAGCCGCTGAAATCGGAGCGATAATTCTTAGGAACTTTCCGAACCTCAAAGTCGATCTCGATAACCCCGATTTAACGATTTACGTTGAGATAAGAGACGATGACTGCTATCTCTTCAGCGAGGTGATTAGAGGTGTGGGCGGAATACCCTTGGGTGTCGAAGGTAAGCTCGTTTCTCTTTTTTCCGGCGGAATAGATTCGCCCGTCGCAACTTGGCTGATGATGAAGAGAGGGTGCGAGATTATCCCGATATACTTCGACTGCTCACCGTTCACGGACGAATCGACGCTCAAAAGGGCTAAAGCTGTTGCCGAGGTTTTGAGGGAATACGATCCCGATTTCGAGCTAAGAATAGTTGAGCACGGCGAGTTTCTGATTAAGCTTAAGGAAATTCTGAAGGAAATGAGGCTCGAAAGCTACACGTGCGTTCTTTGCAAGAGGAGGATGTATAGGGTTGCCGAAGAGATCGCAAGGGAGGAAGGGGCGAAGGGGTTGGTTACGGGCGAATCGTTGGGGCAGGTAGCGTCGCAGACTCTGGACAACCTCATGGTGCTCGACGAAGCTTGCAGATTGCCGATATATCGCCCCCTAATCGGTTTCGACAAACTTGAGGTTGAAGAGCTTGCAAAGAAGATAGGAACTTTCGAAGCTTCGATAATGCAGGCAAAGGAATGCGAAGCGGTTCCAAAGAAACCCGTTACGAGGGCTAAGCTTGAGAAGGTTCTTGAGATCGAGGAAAAATTAGAACCAGTCTAAGCTTCTCATCTTTATCTCCCTCCTCTTCCTCTCCAAGAATCTTTGGACTGTGGAGTGCTGAGCTCCCTCGACCAACATCATTATAGCCTCTCTCGCAACTGCAACGCTTTCCGCATCCCCTATTATCGCGACGGTTTTACCGTAAACGGAGATGTTCACGTTGAGTATGTCTTCGATGAGCTTTCTCATCTTTCCCTCCTTTCCGATTATCCTCCCCTTTATCCTTTCCAAGTGCTTCGGCGGAACGTAGGATGTTAGATCGATGATCTCCAAAACGGTCATCTCATCCTGTAGAAGTTTCATGGCTGTGTCCGGATTGAATCCGTGAGCGATAGCCTTTATTACGTCCTGAACTCTGAGAAAGTTGATCGGATCTTCGCACTGAATCCTAACTACACCCGTCTTACTGCTTATGTTGACCTTACAGCCAGTCTCCCTTTCTATCCTTTCTTTAACCTCGCCTTCCTTACCGATCAGAACGCCTATTCTGTCTTCTGGAATTACGAGTTCGATCTCCATCTTTTCACCTCGGAACATATTGAGCAACGCCCGTTTTAACAGTATCGTTTGGTAACGTCAAGTTTGCACGGTGCAAACCAAAACATTGAAAAATTTACAGATAAAAGTGTCGTATATGCATCTTATGGAAACTCTCATAAAATTTGTGGAGATTCCCCTCGGCATAGCGGTCATCTTCGTTTGGTTTTACGGTTACGCTAAGACGAGGGAGAAGGGTTTCGCTCTCATAGGTTTCGCCGGCGTTCTTAGATTTTTGTGCTCTCTTCCGTTGTGGTTTCTGGTCACTTTTACTTCGCTAAGTATTCGAGATATATTCTACACTTTCCAGAAGTTGGCGTTCGTCGTGGATGTAGTATCATACGTTCTGATAATCTGGGGTATAATGTCTTTAATCGACCGATTCCGCTGTGATGAAGTTTAAAATCAATCACCCACTATCTCAGCCTTAACCTCCTCCGGCTCCCTCTTAATCCCGAACTTCCTGAAAAACCTTAAAACGTTCTTTATATCCCTCTCAAGATAGCTCATTGCCATCGGATGATCTACGAGAACGCTCTGCCCCATGTCTATGAAGTATGGCTTATCCTTGAACAGCATTATGTTGTATTCGCTCAGATCGGCATGAACGAGCTCGGCCTTGCGATACAGCTTTTTCATGTTTTCAACGATCTCGTCAAACAACCTCTCAACATCAACGACATCTTTCAGCTCTAAACTCAAGTCCACGAGGGTCGGAGCCGGCTTTTCGTCTTCACCTATGAATTCCATTAAAATGATGTTCTTAAAATGCTTTATCGGCTTCGGAACCTTAACACCGGCTTCGTAGGCTCTGACGAGATTTCTGAACTCCTTCTCAGTCCAGATGAATATTAAATCCTTCTTGGAAATCCTCCTTAAATCGAACCTCTTATCCCCAAACAGATACTCATCCATCTTGTAGAACTCGCTCGTCTCTATTCTGTATATCTTCACCGCTATCGGGATATCGTTACCCTCATCGTCTCTCCCATCCGCGTAGAACACGTTGGCTTCTTTACCCGTTGAAATTACACCCCCAAGCGCTTTGATGTAACCCTTCGCCGAAAGCTTGTAGAGGGCTTTAAGAGTTCTTAGGTCGAGAACTTCGGCGTAAATCTTTCTATCTTCCATTCCCTTTTCCTTCATCCTCAGCTTGTCCAGATACGCATCGATCTGCCTTAGTTCCGATTCTCTCATTAAGTTACCGTTAGGCTAAAACCTATTAATACATTCCCTCGATAATGGCAATCGTGGAAGTGAGGGTTTATCCTGTAAAGCTCCCGTTAATTAAGCCGGGAGACGATTTGGCTAAGCTCATAGCCGAAGCTTTCGAGCTTGAGGACGGAGATATTATTGCAATATGCTCCACGGTAGTTTCCAAGGCTGAGGGAAGGATTGCGGAATTAAAAGATTACGATCCTTCCGATGAGGCTGTAAAAATTGCTGAGAAGCTTAATCTCGAGCCCGAATTCGTTCAGGCGGTTTTGGATGAGAGTGAGGAGATCCTGCTCGATCATCCTTTTCTGCTCGTCAAAGCGAAGTTCGGGAACATCTGCGTAAACGCCGGAATAGACAGATCGAACGTCGAAGCTGGCAAGATTATACTTCCGCCGAAAAATCCCGACGAAAGTGCTGAGAAGATAAGAAGGGGTATCGAGCGAATTACCAGCAGTAAGGTCGGAGTGATAATTACAGATACAAACGGCAGATGCTTTAGAAGGGGTGTTGTGGGCTTTGCCATAGGAATTTCCGGAATTAAAGCTATGAGGAATTGGATGGGTGAGAGAGATCTATTCGGCAATAGGCTTGAGAAGACGGTTGAATGCGTAGCGGATGAGATCGCCGCATTTGCTAACTTGATAATGGGTGAAGGGGATTGGGGGATTCCGGTCGTCGTTTTCAGAGGCTTAAATTTGATCGGAGAGGGAAGTATGGACGAGATCTACAGAAGCGAGGAGGAAGATGTAATTAGGAGGAGCCTTATTGAGGTAAGGATTTTAAAAGATTGAGCGATCTGTAGGCGATGCTATACATAATCTTCCTAACCGGCGTCTGCAATTTGAGGTGCAAGTATTGCGGCGGAACAATTCCGGATTACGTAATGCCCAATGATGTTCAGTATAAGATCGAAGAGCTTAAGGATTTCATTTCTCAAGACGAAAATCCTTCAATAGCCTTCTACGGCGGCGAACCTCTCCTCAGGATCGATCTCATGAAGAAGATCATGGATGAAATCGATGCTGAGCATTACATACTTCAAACTAACGGCTTGCTTTTGCACAAGCTCGATGAAGACTACATCACCAGATTCTCCACGATACTGGTTTCTATCGACGGAAGGAAAGAAGTTACGAACTTCTACAAAGGCGAAGGTGTTTACGAGCGGGTTATTGAGAACGTTCGGAGGATAAGGGGAATCTACGATAACGAGTTGATAGCGAGGATGGTGGCTACCCAGAAAACCGAAATCTACGAAGACGTTCTACATCTGCTATCTTTAAACCTCTTCACCCACGTCCACTGGCAGATCGACGCTGTCTGGAGTTCGGAAGGTATTTGGAAGGACTTTGCGGGCTGGGTGAGGAGATACAACGATGGAATTTCGAAATTGGTAGATTACTGGGTCGAAGAAATGAGAAGGGGAAGGATTTTGGGAATAGTTCCGTTTCTCGGAGTTCTGAAGGCTTTGTTGGGATATCCGAATAAATCTCCCCCTTGCGGTTCCGGAGTTGATTCCTTCGCCATCACAACTGACGGAAAGATCTTAGCCTGTCCCATATGTCCGGACTTGGAGTGGAACGTTTTGGGCGATTTGAGATCGGATCCGAACAAGCTTCCGAAATTTGAGATGCTCGAACCGTGTAAGAGTTGTGAATACCTAAGCGTGTGCGGCGGAAGATGCCTCTTCTTCAATCGAGAGAGGCTCTGGGGCGATGAGGGATTCAGGCTGGTTTGCTCTACGGCAAAACATCTGATTCAAGAGATCGAGAGGGTTAAGCCCGAAATACTGGAGATGGTTGAAAGGGGAGACATCGAATTTGAGGATCTTATATACCCGAAGTTCAACAACACGACCGAAATAATCCCCTAAAAAAACTTATAAATACCACCAAAACAACGTCCGATATGGACGAACTGCTTAGAGATGTTGCGTTTTTAATCAGAAACGGAACGGCTGTAGACGCTTTAAACGCCGTAGTTAGTAAGGCTCCAGACGATGTGAAGGAGAAGGCTAAGAAACTGTTCGACGATCCTAACGTCATTCAATCTCTCGACGAAAAATGGGCTGATTTGCTTTCTTTGATCTACTACGCTCACCTCTCACGCTACTCCGCTCAACTCACGACGAGACAGGGTATTGCTGGGCAGGTTGCTTCCTCATTGATCGCCGCCAAGCTCTCTAAAAAGCTTGGGATTCCCGAGCTTGAAGCCATGTTCTTGCTGAGCGGTGCCAAGGCTCTTACTTTAATGGGAATGAAAGATAGGGCGGAAGTTTGCTATTTGAAAGCCGAGGAGATCCTTAGAGATTTGGTCAAGAAGGACGAATCGTTTCTGAGGGAACTTGCCGACGTTTTGAACGACTTGGGGATAATTTACGTTGAAATGAACGAGAAAGAGAAGGGAGAGAGATACTTGGAAGAAGCCCTAAAGATCAGAAGGAAGCTCGCTGAGAAGGATGAATCGTATTTGCCCGTTTTGGCTCAGACTCTGAACAACTTGGCTTCGCTCTACAAGGATATAAGGAGATACGGCGAAGCGGACGAGTTCTTCGACGAGGCTGAGAAGATATACAGAAAGCTCGTCGAAAAGGATGAGAACTACATAATCGATTTAGCCGTCGTTTTGTGCAACTACGGAGCTTTGTGCAGGGTAATAAGGGAGTTCGATAAGGCTGAAGCCCTTTACAAAGAAGCCCTTGAGATATTCAAAAAGCTAACCGAAAAGGACGTCTTCTACAATTCCGGAGTTGCGGACGTTCTGATGTATCTGAGCGGGCTTTACAGAGACAAGGGCGAGTTCGACAAGGCGGAGGAATACATGAAGAAGGCAAACGAAGTTTACAACGAGCTCCTTGCTAAGTTGCAAGAACGCTCAGAAGCTTCTTCAGGAGCTTAGGCTTCCTTACAATTTTTATTATAGCCGGAAGAACCTTTAACAATGTAGATGGGTTATCCATGTGCAGTTCCTTAGCCAAATGCGAGTAATCCTTGGCTATTCTGACGAGATAATTGTATTCTTCGTCGTTCAGCATAGAATACAGTCTATATATCTTCATTCCGAAGCTTATCTCCCTTCCGATGGTTTTAAGGTATTCCTCCCTGAACTTTCTGAGATCGGGAAAATATTCTTCGAGGATTTCGGTAGCTCTCAGCAGATAAAACAATCCCCCGCCGGTATAAGGTTTAACCATCCCAGCCGAATCTCCTATTAAGGCAACGTTATCTTTAACGAAGTCTATCAGCCCGATAGGTATCGCTCCTACGTTCAATTCTATTACCTTGTCCGATCTTATCCTCTTCGAAGCGGATGGATGTCTTCTGATAAGGTTATCGAGACATAACTTGGGATTCGATCTCGAAACTACGCCTATCCTTGCGGTTTCATCCAGCGGAATTGCGTAGGCAAAGAACCCGTCCGAATAACTATTTCCGAAGAAGAGCTCGACCATGTCGTCGCTCAGAGCTTCGTATCTGCATTCCATCTGAACTGCCGGAAGGATCTTAGGTCTATCGAAGCCGAAGCATCTCGCAACAGCCGAATAGACTCCGTCCGCTCCTATTATCGCATCGAATTTAACCAACTTTATTTCACCGAACCTAATTATCTTCGCCTTTCCATCCCTCGCACATACGAACTTCGACTTAACCCAAACTTCAGCGAATTCCGATGCCTTCGCCAAGAGATCTCTGTCCAATATCTTCCTCTCTACAACAACACCTCCGCACTTGCCTTCCAACTCGACGTAATCTCCGTTTGGGGCAATGAAAAAAGCCCCTCTTACATCCTTCACCTTGCACTTCGATAACCTTCTCAGCCTTTCGTAGCAATCCGAACTTATCAACCCTGCACACTGAACGGGAAATCCGGCAGATTGATGCTCCTCAACTATCAGAACATCGTGATGCTTTCCGATGGCTATGGCCGAAAGACTTCCGGCAGGTCCGCCGCCTACGATTAAGACCTTCACATGAACTCCTCAATGAATTTACTTAAAACGTTTCCATACTACGTAGCCGTCCCTCTCTTCAGCCACTATCAGCCCCCTTCTGTAAAGGCTTGACAGATGCCCCTTTACCGGAGGCTTCAGGACTATCACGGACTTCAGATTTCTAACCCTCGCAATCCTTGCAACCTCTGCTATCAGCTCGTCCTCCCTTATACCTTCCTCGGGAATCATGGAGTATATCATCCTATCTATGTCCTCTATTGTCCTTATGTTCTCCCTTATAACCTTAAGCCCATCCTTCCTTTCGAATATTTCCCCATGCCCCGGAATGAGATAATCCCAATCGAGCTTCAGCATCCTGTATAGACTTTCGATTACCAAATCGGGATCGGTGTAATACAAAATTCCGAACTCTCGCCAATATTCGATCGGGTAAACCGAATCACCGGCTATAAGCGAGTTTTCGACTAAATAGCCTACGTGAGTATATGTGTGTCCGGGAAGGGGGATGCAGAATGGATAGTTTTCAGCGAACTCGTCGACTTCAACTCCTCTCCCGCGGAAGTATGGCGTAACCATGTCTTCGGGAAGAAAAGCCCAGCTGAATAATCCCCGCCAGTTTATCGTTGGATCCTCTATCATGTTCGCCTCAAGCTTCGGAGCAACTATCTTCGCCCTATCCTTTAGCAGATATGCATCCGCAAAATGATCCGCATGCCCGTGAGTTATGAAGACTGTTTTGACGTTCCCGTAAACATCTCTGCCAACGTTCGGATCGAAGACGCTATTGTTCCAGATAACGGTGTTGATGCCGAATCTACCTTTATAAATCGTGAACTTTTCAAGTTTGAGATGCATCATGAAATAAATCACGATTAATTCTCTTAAAATTTTTATCTTCGGCAAATGATTAATTTTTCCAAAATCTCATTCAAGCTAAATCGTCAAAAATCGAAGGATAAATTTATATATGTCGAATTAGTCATAAAGGCATGGACTGCAAGAGGGTTTGGGTAATTACCGCAAGGACGTTCGTAAAGGATAACGTTGATGGCATAGTCAAGGAGCTCGAATCGAAGGGTTTCAAGGTTGAAAAGAGGGAACTGATATTCGAATACGACAACTTTTAAATTTTTTAAGCAAATCGAACTTCATGGAAAGAATTTTTCGGTTTATAGATATCTATCCAGATCTTTCAACCTACATAATCGTTGTCGTAGCAACGATGCTTCAGTTCTTGATTGGCAATTACCTCGCACCAGTTCTGGCAATATCATTCATGCTACCTACTTTGATCGTCACACTTCCAACGAACGTGGTTATGAAGAGGACGTTTAAGGTTAGAAGACCGAAGCGGTATTACGAAAGCGTTAAGGTTAAAACGGTATTCGAAGGTTCTTTTCCATCTTTTCACTCCCAATTCTCTGCCGGAGAAGCAACGGCGTATATAACCGGAATAGCACTGTATTCACCTGAAAATATACGTTTTAAAGCGTTAATTCTGGCTTTGATAATCGCCGGTTTATCATCGGTGGTTATAGCGTATTCGAGGGTTGCGTTGGGTCTGCATCATCCTGCAGATGCGTTTGGAGGTTTCATTTTCGGTGTGTTCACGGGATTTGCCGTTCCCTACGCTTTAAGATTCGCATGGATTAAAATACCACTAATCCTCCATCTTCTCATGATTGCGATCTTCGTTTTAACGGTTTTCTTTCTCTCGTCGAAGCAGAGAAGGATTAGAAATTAAGCATCACAGTTATATTTTACGAGACCTACTCACCGATATGCTTGAATATCTGTATCCGATTCGAACTTACCTCATAGTTTCGGGAACGATGGAGAATCCGAACGTAATGACTGCCGACTGGGTAGTGCCTTTATCATTCAACCCGCCGATGTGCGGTGTTGCGATAGGTCACACGAGATACACGAAGAAGCTTATAGACGAGCACGGGGAATTCGTGGTTGCCGTTCCTACGATAGAATTGCTTAAAGACGTTTGGATTGCCGGAACTTTGAGCGGTGCAGACGTAAACAAGGCTAAAAAGATGAGCGTTACTTTCGTTCCTTCGAAGAAGGTTAAAGTTCCGTCCATAAAGGAGTGCCAAGCGAATTTGGAGTGCAAGGTCGTTAACGCTGTCGAGACTGGAGATCACGTCCTTTACGTCGGAGAGATCGTTGATGCTAGCTACGGAGATGCATTTAAAACCGGTTCGCCGGATGTTGAGAACTACAAATTCATACTGCACGTCAGCTTGGGAGCAAGATTCACAACGAATTCATCGGATATATACAGACCTTAATTTAATTTTTAAAGAGTTTTAAGATTTTACATTGTCCGTCATTCTAAACATCAACGGGTGTCGGGTCACGGCAAACTTATGCCGAGCTCACTCAGATTAACTTCGCCGTCCAAGATTCTGCTTGCAGTTCCGGTCATGTAAACGCTTTCCCCAACTTCTATCTTCAGAATACCTCCTCTTGTTTGAACTTCTACCTTTCTGTCGAGTATTCCAAGCTTGTAGCCCACAACTGCAACGGCACAGCTTCCCGTGCCACAGCTCAAGGTTTCGTCCTCAACCCCCCTTTCGTAAGTCCTAACCAAAACCCTGTTTTTGGAAACGACCTTCGCGAAGTTCACGTTGATCCCTTCCGGAAACATCTCGTGATACCTTATGAAGCGAGCCGGCTCGATTATGTCGAAATCCAAGCTATCTACGAATACCACAGCATGCGGGACTCCGGTGTTTACGGCATAAACCTTGAATCTTCGCCCGTTAACTTCGAATTCCTTTCCCCAAACCTCTTCTCTCGCCGGAACATCCCTGCCGAACTTGGGCTTGCCCATATCCACCTTTACCCACCACCGCCCATCAAACCAAACTTCGAGTTCCTTAACTCCGACCGACGTTTCTACCCTCACCGTTCCCTCCTCAGCATAACCCTCTTCGACTATATACCTACAGAAGCATCGAATTCCGTTCCCGCACATCTCGGCTTCACTTCCATCGCTGTTGAAGTATCTGAACTTCGCATCGCCAACCGAAGACCTCTGGACGAAGAGAACGCCGTCAGCACCGATTCCGAATCGTCTGTGACAGATAGCTCTGACGAAGTCCGGCTTAAGTTTTTCCGGAATTATCTCGTTCTTAAATTCATCGACGAGTATGAAGTCGTTTCCGTTTCCGTGCATCTTGGTAATTCTGATCATCCGAGCCATCTACTATCGAACATTTTTAAATGTGTCGACGAACACACTTGATAAAGTTTATAAGCGAGTCATCACCAGTTGAGATTATGGATATAATGGAAAACATCGATGACTTAATTTTAAAGCTTGAGAATTTAAGAACAAGATTAATTTACGATACTCCCTACCCAACGGTCAGTTTCATATTCTTTCATTATATACCGAAATTTCAATTTAAAAACAAATACATTTTAATTTTCTCCGAAACCATCTCCAGAGGGCTTGAAAAGGTTCGTAAATCCCTATCACGCTACTCTACGGATATAAGCGGCATTTTGGATGAAATCAAGGTCATAAAGATCGGAAAGAGCTATGAGGTTCCCTTCGGCGAGCTACACGAGTTCATACCTTACGATGAGATCGAAGACGGATTTATGAGGATAGAGCACACTTTTAAGAAGCTCAAGAGTGACGATCTTTTGATATTCTTCGGAATGCATCTCATTCCGGTAATCTACGGAAAGGAAATTCTGAGGGGTTTGATGGAGCTATACGATGCGATTCCGAAAGACATAACCCTTCTGAGCACTTGTCCCGAGCACATATACGACAAGAACCTCGAAACGATCATCAGGATGTTCTACGACATAGTTTTGAGAATAAGGAAGGAAGACGAACTATTTAGATTCGGAAGGGATGCCTATCTCATCGGAGTTGAGCAGAGTTCGATTCCGGAGATAAAGCCCAGATTCGGAAGATACATAATAGATTCGAGTGGCAAATTCATCAGAGTGTAAAAAATCACTGCCATTGCGCATAGCTTGATGTAAACTTTGATAGCCCTTTCGACATCGCCAATGCTCGGAGTTCTTCCGGCTTTTACCTCGTAATACCCGGGCTTCACCAGAGTTACGCCCAAAACACCAGCCATCGCGGAAATCGGATATCCGCCATTTAACTTGATCTTTCTATACTTTGCGATGGTCTTCAGAGCCTTCGGATTCAGCAGTATGAATAGCAAAGCCGAGAGCCTCGCCGGTATGAAGTTCAACGCATCGTCAAGTCTTGCACAGAAACAACCAAAACACCTGTATCTCTCAGTTCTGTAACCTATCATAGCGTCGCACGTATTCACCGCTCGATACACCAGAGCTCCATACGTTCCGAATAGGGTGTAGTAGAAGAGTGGAGCGAATACGCCATCCACGAAGTTCTCGGCTATGGATTCGATCACAGCTGAGGAGAGCTGACCGTCGTTGAGCTTCGAAACGTCTCTGCTGACGATTTTCTGGACTTCATCTCTCACTATTTTTCCGTTTTCGATAGTCCTCTTAGCATGTTCTACCATACTCCTGATGGAAATTGAAGCAAATAAAAGATAGAAATCGAGGTATAGCCTTTCGGCAACGTAAACGATCAGAATGGCAAGCAAACAGACTGCAAGGGTCAAACAAGCTCCGACGATCAAATCCGCCGAGCACGACGATCTCTCATATCTCCTATCAACAAGCTCCACTATCTTTCCAAACCAAACGGTGGGGTGAATTTTTTCGGGTGGTTCGCCGAGCACTGCATCTAAAACCACGGCGATCAGCAGTATCAAAACCTTCTCCACAGCGAAGATTTAAGGGAAGACTTTAAAAACTCTGCAGTATAAGTTGATCTGAGCCGGGGTTGCCGAGTGGTAAGGCGCGGGCCTGGAGAGCCCGTGTCCCGTAAGGGACGCGTGGGTTCGAATCCCACCCCCGGCGTAGGAGTCGTCCAATCCTCTAAAAGGGATTGATAGACTTCTAAAAACTTTTCCAAAAACTTCTCGACAAAGAATGAGAGATTTCGACCGAGGAGACCGAGTTTTTCAGCCTTCTCAAGAAGGTCTTTCCTTATGATGAACGTCTTTCTACATCTCCGGACATCCGTGTATTTCTATGGAAATCCTTTAAAATTAGAAATTATATAAATTTCATTGCGAACTTTATCGCGAGAACGTAGAAGATCAAACCGAGAAGTTTTTTGACCTGCTGTGGTTTCAGGTATCTGTGGGTTACGTATCCAGCGGAGTATCCAGCAAAAACAGCCGGAATTGCCGCGGAAAGCAGAAGTGGCCAATCGACACCTCCCAGCTTCCAATATGCCAAGAAGCTCGTAAAGGAGCTGAAAGGAACGCTGAGTGCGGTTACAGTAGTTACTATTTTCGGATCGAAGCCGTATAATATCAGCATCGGCGATATTATCCCACCACCGCCGATGCCAAGCAATCCCGAAAAGAAACCGGCCAATGCACCAACGAGTGCCGGAACGAGTATGGGGCTATCTTTTCTGTAAGATTCTCTTTTTTTCGGAACGAAGACCATGGTTCCGGCAAAGAAGAGGAAAGCCGTAAAAGCTATACCAACAACCTTCTCCGGAACAACGAAGGATACGTAGGCACCAATAGGTGCAAAGAGAACCGAGGTAGTTACCAGAGGTAGCGCCAGTCTGTAATTTACCTTGCCGTGTTTAATATTGTGGGCTGTGATGGATGATGTCGAGATGAAATTCGTAAACAGACCGGTTGATCTCGCTATCGGAAAGGGAACGCCGATAAAAACGAGTATCGGTATTAACGCTACCGCCGAGCCGAGACCGCCCAAACCGAATACGAACGCCGTTACGAATGCGACGGCTGAGACCAAGATCAACGACGGCATATCCCCGCTACTTCGGTAGAATATATATACTTTTCTGCTGTTAATTGTTTCTTATTTAATCTTAAAACATGGAAAATGTTAAATATTAAAATAACGCATATTTTATGCATGGTCAAAGCGGTTGTTGTCTGTTGCGAGAAGATAAGGGACAGGATATGCATCGGATGCGCGAGGTGCTTCAAAGCCCTTTCTCTGAAGGCTGGAAAGTTCGGTGAGGTCGATAATGTGGAAATAGTCGCATGGACGAGCTGTGGAGGTTGTCCCGGGCTCGTAGTTCCGAAACTGAATAACCTGAACTTGGTTCTGAAGCAGATAGGGGTGGAATACGACGTCGTATTCATAGCCTCCTGCATAGTTAAAGCGGTCAAAACCGGATACTGCAACATAGATCTGGAAAAACTTGCGAAGGACGTTGAGGAGGAAATCGGAAAGCGGGTTATTATTGGAACGAAGCCTCCCGAAATTTAATATGAGAACTGAGAGATTCATCTTCGTAGCTTTTATAAACGTAATCATTGCATATTTAATGTTTTACTTTTATACAATTTCGGGTAGCTCCGCCCTTTTTGCCGAATTCATACACAACCTATGCGATTTCATCTGCTTGGGGATTGCGGCTGTTTCCTCGTATCTCTCAAGTTTAAAACCTGATACCAGAAGGAGCTACGGTTATCTAAGGGCGAAGGTTCTATCGGCTCTGTTGAATGCCGGAATCATCGCATTCGCATCCATCAACATACTGCTGAAGATCAAGACTTCCAAGCCAGCCGGTTCGTATATGATCACGGTAGCCGGCATAGCCATACCGCTGAACGCCATCGGATACCTCTCCCTCAGGAACGACGAGAGTTTAAACGCGAGAGCGGTCAGACTCCACCTCCTGATGGATACGGCTTTATCGACACTCGTAATGTTTGCCGGATTCGCCGTTTCGCTCGGATACTACTGGATCGACGCCGTTACTGCTGTCGTTATAGCCGTTCAGATGCTCATTCACAGCACGAGTATATGCGTAAGGAGTATCGAAATACTCATGCAGTTCCCTCCCAGAAGCGTAGATGTAGAGGAGCTAACGTCCGCTATAAGGAAAATCCCCGGTGTTAGAGACGTCCATCACGTTCACGTCTGGCAGATTGATGAGTTCAACATCCATTTCGAATGCCACGTAACGCTTGATTGTTGTCTTTCCCTTAAAGAGGCAGACGGGGTTAGGCGGAGGATAGAGGAAGTCCTGAGGGCGATGGGGGTAAACCATACGACATTGCAGGTGGAATGCTCATGCGTTAACGAACGTTGCGAAATCGGCAGAGGTGGAGTTTGATCTTCGACGTATTTGCATCTGAAACATCAGAGTATTTTCGGGGAAACCCGTAAATTAAGTTTCACGTCCGAAGTTGGAACGTTGTGGAATTCCAAAAAAGTAGAGCAAAGTTTAAATAACGATTATAGAGACGTTGCCACTAAATGAAAGCAAACGAACTTAGAACAGCAAACATGGAAGGAATTGGAAGAATATTAGTCCCTAAGAAGGTATTCTTTACTTCAGGCGTAGGTCATCACGAAGATGCGCTCGTGTCTTTCGAGCTGGCGTTGAGAGATGCCGGGATAGAGAAATTCAACTTGGTCTACGTAAGCAGTATAGTTCCACCCAAATGCGAGATAATCGAAAGGGATGAGGGTTTAAAATACCTCTTCCCCGGACAGATAGTCTTCTGCGTTATGGCGAAGATGACGAGCAACGATGCGGGAAGAACGATTTACGCGAGTTTGGGTGTAGCAATTCCGGAAGATGAAAATTTGAACGGCTACTTAACCGAATACTACGGCTACTGCGATGAGGATGAGGACGTAGGAAAGTATGCAGAGGATAAGGCGGAGTATATGCTTAAAACGGCATTTGGCATTGATCTTATGAAGAAGTTCAATGTAACAAGGAAGGCCAAGGTGAAGGAGGGGAAATACACGACGGTTGTAGCAACTGCTGTTTTCATCCTGTAAACTCCTTCGTAACCTTGTCTATTTCCATTTTGGCTATGTATCTTATCCCCGGAACGAGCGAAATCGCGAGGGTTACGATTATTATAACCGTCGTTATCACGTATGTTCGCGGATACATGACGAAGGGCATGTTGAATATCTCGCTCTTGTAGGTCATCTTGAACCCCTGCAAGGTCATTAGAGCCATAGGGAAACCGATTATGAGACCGAATGCACCGATTAAGAACGTTTCTATGAAAAGCGAAACAGCTATCTCCTTAACCGTGTAACCGAGCATTCTGAGCGTTGCGATTTCCCTCTTCCTTTCAAGTATGTTTATCGTAGTCGTGTTGAATATCTCAGCAAAAGCCAATGATGCTCCGAAGAGAACCGAGAAGACGAAGAAATCATACATCATGCTCATCATTTCCTCGGTAACCCTTCTCAGCCTCTTCATCGAAACGACCGTTCCGAACTTCTTCAGCTCGTTTTCATTTCCACCCTTTACAATAACCTCGTTCGGTCTGAATCCGAGCCTTTCAAGTTCTTTGAGATTGGCATAGCAGACTGGCATTAGGGGCTGGGGAATTATGTCGTAAACCTTCAGCTTAACCCTTCCCAATTTCGTAAAAGCCTCTATCGTCTCTCCCTTCGCTATGCTGAGGTTCTCGGCTATGTATTTCGGGAGGATTATGCCTTCAGGTGGCGGAAAATGTCTTTTACCGTTCAGATCGTATATGTTGTATAAATCCTGATTGGATGGCAGTCCGATGAGATTGCTCGATTTAGTCAAGCCGTTTCTCTCGATCAGAATCCAAGTCTCGATTATTGGGTAAGCTTCCCTTACATCTTTAAGCGATTTTACGGCCATCAGATTCGAACATTCGACTTTATAGTCGAAGGTCTGAATCTTTTCGAACTGTATGTGGAGCATCTCATCTACGGAATCTATGAAAGCCATGGATGTTGCAATCAGGACGACGCCCATTGCAACGCCAAATAAAGTATAGAGGGTTCTTTTAGGATTTCTGAATACGTTCTTTATCGCAAGCCTCGTTAGAATCGAAAACCTTGCAAGATACCTTTCAAAGCGTATAACGCGGTATTTTACCGTGTATCCCCTCATAGCTATCGCCGGTTCTATTTCGGCAACCCTCTTTGCCGTGAAAATTCCGGCGATAATCGGAGTTAGAAATCCGGCAAGTATCGATGAAAGCAAAACGTTCGGATATATCTTCGATACGTAATAGGGAAGGTTTAGAACGTCCACGTAAGCTGAGGTCATGCCTGCGGATATGTAGTAACCCGCAATAATGCCGGCGGAAGTTCCTATAAAACCTATAAGGATCGAATACATGAGGTAATGAATTACCACGCTTCTCTTCGAGTAGCCCAAGGCTCTAAGAACGGCTATAATTCCGATCTGCTCCATAACGATCCTTGAAAGCAGAATGTAAATTGCCAAAACTGCAATAAAAAGAAGCAAACTCGGAAACGTTAATGCCATATGCCTGAATCCTTCGAGATCCATTCTGAGAAGCTTATAGCTCGGCTGATCTTCCCTTTTGTAGAAGTTCTTCAATCCGTATGGCTCGAATATCTTTTTAACTTCGTTCAGAATCTCATCGATTCTGTCTTTATAGTATACGGTTAAATGGACTTCCGTGATCTTTCCCTTTAAGCCCGTTATTCTTTCCATCAGCCTGTAAGGGACGAAAATAATACCGAAATCCTTCGGAGAAGTTAAAATGTTTCTCCTTTCCGCAATTAGAACATACTCCGGACTGTAAGCCGTTCCGGAAATTCTGAGGTTATATGTCTTTCCGTTAACTCTTACGTGAATGACTTCGCCGACGCTTATCCCGTTGAGATCAGCAAACTTCTTCAAAATGAGAACCTCGTTGCGCTTCGGATAAACACCTTCGACCAAGTATATGCTGTCAACCTTCGAATTCTTCTCCGGAATGGAAACAAGCTTCAGCTGTATTTCCCTCCCTTCTATCTCCATCGTCGCATATGCAGTCAACCTTCCGACAACTGCCTTTACTCCCGGAATAGCCTTAACCTTCTTAAGCAGATCTATCGGAGCGGGATTGAATTCGACGCCAATATCTTCGAAGTTCGTCTGTGCGTAAAATTTTTTATATGTCGCTTCTATATTTAAATACGATGAATAGAGACCGCTGAACAGGGCTATTCCCAAAAAAACCAGAAAAGAGACTGCCAAAAACTGCCACTTCTGAGCCTTTAAATCCCTTAAGGCTTTTATAAAAAGCGTCTTCATCACCAGCTCAGCTCCTCGGGTTCCATTGGTTCGGGATTCTCTTCTACCCTCATAACCCGCCCGTCTCTGAAGTGAATTACCCGATCAGCCATCTTCGCGATTACCGCATTGTGCGTAACGAGGAGGAAAGTCCTACCCTCTTCCCGATTTATGTCTCTCATTACCTCGAGAACCTTTTTACCCGTTTCGAAGTCCAAATTCCCGGTCGGCTCGTCGCAAAGTATCAGATCTGGATTCTTAACCAGTGCCCTCGCGATGGCTATTCTCTGCTGCTCTCCACCGCTCATCTCTGTCGGCAAATGATCAGCTCTGTGCTTTAAGCCGACTACCTCCAAAACTTCGTCCACGTCCCTCGGATTGTCAACGAGTTCCGCGGAAAGCTGAACGTTCTCCCTTGCCGTTAGCGTCGGAATTAAATTGTAGAACTGAAATACGTAGCCTATATGCCTTCTCCGAAACATCGTAAGCTCCTTTTCGTTAAGCGATGATATCTCCATATCTCTGAAGAAAACCTTTCCTTTGGTTGGCTTATCGATTCCCCCGGCTATGTTCAGCATCGTCGTCTTCCCGCTTCCAGAAGGTCCGAGAACGACGACGAATTCTCCCTCCTCTATGCTGATATTAACTCCCCTCAAAGCTATTACATCGACCTTACCCATCTTGTATATCTTCCATACGTTCTCAAACCTCAAGATCGTCATGATTTCCTTCTAAATTTTAAGGCTAAACCGATTAAAATTATTAGAGCGACGAGGATAATCGGAGCATAGTTTTGCGATGGAAACACATAAAGGGTAAACTCTTGAGTAATCGTATGCCTCTGCAAAGTCGGATCGAGATAAGTTATAACGGCATCTATCCTGTATTCTCCCGGCTTTCCCGCTTTAAGCTCGAAAGTCGATGTAGCGGTATCGCCGCTCTCGAGTGTGCCTATGAAGTATGTGTTTCTGCCTTCAAACCCTTCCGGCAACTTCAGTTCGATTTTTACAGCCTTAGCAATTTCTTTTCCGCTATTTTCCACGGCTAAATTGAGTGTGAATGGCTTGTTTTCCTCCAACCTCTTCGGAATCGTATACACGCCAGCTATATCGATGTAGATCGGTTCCAACGGAAATACGAATACCGTTAGGTTTTCAATCCACTTCCCTTCATCCGAATATATTTCCACACCAATCTTACGCTCGCCGCTGACGTTCCTCGCAACCTTCAACTCGAACTCCGCGAACTTCTCCACATCCCTTTTGATTTCGCCTAAGTAGGCTATGCTCTCACCGCTAAAACCTTCCGGCAGTTTAAGCTCAACTCTGACGTTTTTCGCCGAATACTCTCCGATATTTTCGATTCCAAGCTTTAGCGTGAAGTTAGTGTCGGGATATATCTTCGCCGGGATCGTCGTGAATTCCGAAATTGTCAGCTTCGGTTTGCCAGTAACAGATATGCTTAGTGGAATTTCAAAGCTGTATTGGTTCCCAAATTCGTCTTTGCATTCTATACCGAGCTCAGCCTCATGCTCCCCAACCTTAACGTTTTCATCTGCGTATATAACAAATTTAAGGATTTTTATCTCGTTACTCTTCCAGATGGGGAAGAATCTGTTCGGATTCTTAGCTAAAAAACCGCTGAAGTTAACTTTAACATCCTCAGCGTTTCCACCCCTATTTACGACTTCAATCGTAACGTTTCCTCTCTTCCCCGGCTTAACGCTTCCTTCAACCCTTAGAATCTCGAAATGCGGTTTTTCAAAAACCATTATCGCATAAGTTCCCCTTACGTATCCGCTTCTTGGAGTGCCGTTTATCAACTCCACATAACTGAGTCTAACCTCAAGCTTGTAAATTCCCGGTTTGTCAGCATATGCTTCGAACTCGGCTGAAGTTTTGCCGGTGAAATCTCCCAAGCTTACGCTTTTGCTCAGAAATCCGGAAATTACCAGATTTGCGTTCTGTATGGGATTCTGAGAAATCACATCAACTCTAATAACGAACTTTCCGGTAGTGGGCTTATCCGGAATCGTCTTAACGGACAACTCAACGGCATTAACCGTCTGAACGATCGCAACGATTATTACGGCAACCAAAAGTATTCTAAACTTCATCCTTTAACCTCCTAAAAGCCTTCAAAATCAGTTCCTCATACTTCGAGAAATCTATAGGCATGTAGATAGAATACATGGCTAAACCGTCGAGAAATGCGAGCAACAAGATGGCGAGATCCTTGCAATTTCTATAACCTTCCTTCTCCAACAGATTCGCAATCTTTTCGAACGATCTCTGTCTCATCTCCTCTATGAACTTGGGATCGGTTTTGCTGAGATTGTCGAACAACGTGTAGATAAGTCTCGCAAGACCGGGATACTCCTTTGTAAGCTGTAATCTCCTTCTAATAGCGTTTTCCAAATTTCCATCCTTCCACGGCGAGAACCTCCGGATCGTGTAAAGCACGAGCTCCTTCTCCAAGTTGTTCTTATTCTTAAAGTAGTAGAAGATCGTGCTCTTAGAAACACCCGCCTCCTCCGCGACCTCATGAACGGTAGCTTTGGGGTTTCTTAAGTATACCCTCAAAGCCGCTTCGAGCAACTCCTCTTTCCCCATCGTAAACTGACTGGTCGGTCAAACTATTAACATTTTTGGTGGCTTCTAACTTTACAAAAAACTTAAGTAATATAATTTTTATTTATTAATCGGTGGTGGCGATGGTTAAGGCAATTATTTTGTGTTGCGACAACATCAGAGATAGGTTTTGCATCGGCTGTGAGAGGTGTTTAACCGCGGCGAGAGAAGGAAAGGGCGAGTTCGGTAGGTTCGACAAGGTGGACATCGTCGGAATCGTCAGCTGTGGTGGTTGCCCCGGTTTCGTTGTTCCGAAGCTGAAGCTGTTCAAAAAGTGGATCGAAGGCTTTGACGACTTCGACGTTGTGTTCATCGGAAACTGCATAAAGGCCGCCATCAACATGGGAGGTTGTCCGCTCGATTTGGATAAGATAGTGGAAAACGTTAAAAATCTGACCGGTAAGGATGTCGTAATAGGGACCCACCCATGGTAGCGCTCGACATAAATAAAAAGAAGAAGGATGTCCTCAAGGCTTGGCAAAAATATTTTTTAGATAGGTATCCCATTAAACCCCCAATCGAAATTACCAGCTATTTGGAGGAGTGCACGTCAAAAATCTTGGATAAGCTTATCGAATTCTACAACGGCGGTAGCCTAAAGGGTGTTGAGGAGCCGTTGGATGAGCTGATGAGGTATTTGGCTTCCGACAGAAACCTCTCAGCCGGCGGTAGCATGGCTTCCATTTTTTATCTCAAAAAGATATTTTTAGATAAGTTTCCAAACATGAGCAAAGAGGAGTTCATAAAGCTGAATGAGGCGATAGACGTTCTCATATGCAAGGCTTTCGACGCTTACATGGCTTCGAGAGAGAAGCTGTTCGAGTTGAAATACAAAGAGAAGGAGTATTGGCTCAGGATGGAGATGAAGGCTTACGAGTTCTGCATGAAGAGATGCCCTTACATTCAGAAGGCTAAGGAACTCGGTATAGAACCTTGGGATCTCCCGATGGAGGAGATAGATAAGAGGTTAGCCGAGAAGAGATCCGATGAGAAGTGAGATGTAGACTATTCCGAGCATCATACTTGCAAGCTTATACATCCCTTTTGCTTCTTCTCTACTCGGCGATTTGGCAAACCTTATCGCTTTACAGAGGAAGTAACCGGTTATAATCATCGAGATTACGAGATAAACGGGATTCAGATCGGCAACTATGTAGAGTGATGGTATGAGAAACATCATCAGAACGGTGCTGAGGACTATGGCCCAAGATGCCTTTTCCATTCCAACGACGAGCGGAAACATGGGTATTCTGGCGTTTCTGTAATCGTCCTCGTAATGCATCGTTATATACCAAATGTGGGCGGGAATCCAAAGTAGAACTATGGTAGCCAAGATCAAACCGCCCAAAACGTCGGCACCCTTCACGGCCACCCAACCGGCTAAAGCCGGCATAGCTCCCGCAAAACCTCCCAAGATTATCGAGTAGGGGCTCTTCCTCTTAAGCAGGATCGTGTAGATGATTATGTCGAAAAACAGTCCAAGGAATAGAACGATCGCAAGATAGACGTTGACCAAGAAGCCCAAAACGAAGCCGAGCAAGAAGAGAGCCAAACCGTAAATCGCACAACCCTTAGGACTGAGCCTTCCAGAAGGCACCGGACGGGATTTAGTTCTGCTCATGAGAGCATCTATATCGCTGTCGAGCCACATGTTCAAAGCTGTTGTCCCAGCTATTGCGAGTGCTGTCGCAACGCAGGTTATTACGAAATGGCTCAAATGGAGAACCTTGCCCGAAGCCACCAAATACGAGACTATGCAAGTTACCATGAGAAGCATCGTCTGCTTCGGCTTTATGACCTCCACGAAGGATTTGGCATCCGGCACGAACGAAGATTGAAAACGAAGATAAATCAACTTTTCGATTGTGTCGAATTCATTTTATTTATGCTATTTTTATTATAATTGTTTGGTAAATTTAGATCCTCCTGCCCTTCACCCTCTCCATATCGAACTTGGCCTTCTCGCTGACGTGCATCACCGCAAGGGTTCCAGCCATGACGGGGTCGCTAACAACGAGATCCGAAACCTTCGGCACGCTTCCGAACATGTTGAGCGATATCACCGGAATCCCCTGCTTTCTTAATTTCTTGACCTCCTCAGCTATCTTACCACCCATTAAACCACCAGCCAAGACCAAAACCTCCGCCCTGTGTAGCCTTGCAACAGCTCTAACAGCTTCAGCCAGCTCCTCCTCACCGACTATAGGCATGGTATCAACGCTGATCCTCTCACCCCTCAAGTTATGCCTGTCAGCTTCGCTTATAGCACCTAAAGCAACTTGTGAAACCAGAGCTCCGCCTCCGAAGATTAACACCCTCTTACCGAAAACCTTCTCGAACGGTTTTTCCTCTTCAGCTTCGATAACCGTTTCGAGCTTTCTGATATCGTCGAGCATAGCTTCGAAATCCCCGCCTTCTATTTCCAAATAGATCAAAGCGTTTCCGGCATACTCCCCGTGCTTTATTATGAAAGTCTGAGCGTATGTTATGTTCCCGTTGTGCTTTGCGATTATCGTCGTAACGTCCCTGAGCACTCCTATCTCGTTCCTCGCTATCACTTGAATTGCTCTCAGCATAGCCTAAACCGTTCGACCTTTCAGAATTTTAAACTTATGCAGGCTTTAGGCTTGCCTAAAATTTAAATATCGCTCCAGCTAAATCGATTACTATGAAGATAGCCGTTTCTACGACGAACGGAGGACTTGACGACAAAGTTTCAGAGGTTTTCGGAAGGGCTGTAAGCTTTACGATAGTTGACGTGGAGAACGGCGACATAAAATCAGTTGAAGTCGTTAGGAACGATTACGCTGTTAGAGGTGGAGGTGCCGGAATTGCGGTCTCGCAGTTCTTAGCCGATAAAGGCGTTGAGGTAGTTATAACGGGAAACGTCGGCCCGAATGCTTTATCCGTTCTAAATTCCGCCGGAATCAAAGTATACAGGGCTGGAGGGATGAAGGTCAGCGAGGCCATAGAGAAGTTCCTTAAGGGTGAGCTCGAGCCTATTTTGGTTCCGAGCGATCCGAAGTTTGGAAGACACAGGAGGTCGATATGAGGATTGCCGTAGCTTCCGGCAAGGGAGGAACTGGCAAAACCACCATAGCGGTGAACTTGGCATACTTCAACAAGATAGATCTCTTCGATCTGGATGTTGAAGAGCCGAACGATCGCATATTCTTTAAGGGAGAGGGCAGAGAGGAAATAGTTTGCAGAAAGGTTCCGAAGATCGACGAATCCAAATGCGACTACTGCGGGATCTGCAGAGATGTTTGTGAATACAACGCGATAGTCGTTTTAAAGGACAAGGCTTACACGTTTCCAGAGCTCTGTCACAGCTGTGGTGCGTGCTCTTACTTCTGCCCAAGGAATGCGATTGAAGAAGTTGATAAGCCCATCGGCAAGATAGTAGAAGTTGAATCCGAGATAAAGCTAACATACGGCATATTGGAGATCGGTGAGGCTATGCCTACTCCGTTGATGAGGGCAGTGAAGAGGAGGATGGGTAAAAAGGCTATAATCGACTGTCCCCCCGGAACATCATGCCCATTCGTTGAAAGCGTAATCGATGCTGATGTCTGCATCCTCGTCTGCGAGCCCACGCCTTTCAGCTATCACGATCTAAAGCTTGCGATGGATGTTATGAAGAAGCTTGATAAGAAGTTCGGAGTGGTAATAAACAAGCACGGATTGCCGTTTAGAATAGAAGACAAGATTCAGGCACCGATTATAGGCAAGATACCGTTCAGCAGGGAGATAGCGGAGAAGTATTCCAAAGGAGAGCTTCTGTTCGATTATGGGGAGATGTTTAGGGAAATATACGACAGAGCGGTGTCTCTATGAAGCAGGTTACGGTTATAAGCGGTAAGGGCGGAGCGGGGAAGACGACGGTTACCGCGATGTTCGCAACCCTCGCAAATGCGGTCGTTGCGGATTGCGATGTCGATGCACCGAATCTGCACATACTACTCAAGCCGGAAGTTATCGAAACAATACCTTTCGAGGGAATGAAGAAGGCTAAGATAATCGAAGACAGATGCACCCGATGCGGGCTATGTGAAGAGTTGTGCAGGTTTGAGGCTATAAGAGATTTCGAGGTGGACGAAATAAGGTGCGAAGGTTGCGGATTCTGCTACCGCGCTTGTCCAGAGAAGGCTATCGAGATGGTGGCCGAGAAGAGGGGCGAGATATATATCACTAAAACGAAATTCTGCGATTTCGTTTACGCATTGCTTTATCCGGGAGAAGAGAATAGCGGTAAATTGGTTTCAGAAGTAAGAAACGTTGCAAAGAAGATAGCCGAAGAGAAAGGCATCGATCTGCTCGTATTGGACGGAGCCGCCGGAATCGGTTGTCCGGTCATAGCTTCGCTTGCCGGAGCGAATTTAGCATTGGTCGTTGCGGAACCTACGCTTTCGGGCTTGAACGATATGATCAGAGTGATCGAGCTCGCGAGGCACTTCAAAGTCGAGCCTCTGGTTGCGATAAACAAGTTCGATTTGAACTTGGATGTGACAGCCCAAATTGAGGAGTTCTGCAGAAGTAACAACATTGAAATAGTCGGAAGGATTCCGTTCGATGAGGACATTCCGAAGCAGATAGCCCAGCTCAAACTCCCGTTCGAAGGTAAGGCTGGCGAGGAGATAGTCAGAATTTGGAAGGCGATAGAGGGGTGGTTGTGATGATGAAGCAGAGGGTTACGGATGAGGACATCAAGAAGAGGCTTGAGAAGATAAAACACAAGATCGCGATAATGAGCGGAAAAGGTGGCGTCGGCAAAAGCACAGTAACCGCTTTGCTCGCCGTCCATTACGCTAAGAAGGGGCACACCGTTGGAATCTTCGATGCGGACTTCTTAGGGCCGAGCATTCCGAAGATATTCGGTGTTGAAGGGAAGAGACCCGTGCTGAGAGAGGAGGGAATAGAACCGGTTTACAGCGAGAGATACGGTATAAGGATCATGTCGATCCAGTTCTTCCTTCCGTCCAGAGAGAGTCCCGTGATATGGAGGGGACCGCTGATAGCCGGAGTCATGAGGGACTTCTTGGGCAGAACGGATTGGGGCGAATTGGATTATTTGCTCTTCGATCTCCCACCCGGAACCGGAGACGCTCCGCTTACGGTGTTGCAGGAGGTGAAGCCGGAAGGAGTCGTAGTCGTCACAGCTCCGCAAGATTTGACCGCTATGATAGTCGAGAAATCCATAAAGATGGCTGAGAGCTTGGAAACTGCTGTGATCGGGTTGGTAGAGAATCTGAGCTACTACGAGTGTCCCCAGTGCGGGCATAGGGAATACATCTTCGGAAAGGGGAAGGGAGGAGAGATATCGGCGAAGTATAGGATCCCATTCTTCGTTGAGATTCCTATAGATCCGAATCTAACAAAACTTGCCGATTCCGGAAAGATCGAAGCGTATGACATCGACTACTTCGAGTTCTTCCCAATTTAATATATTTTCAATTTTATAAAAGCAAAGTTAGTCCAATTCGGGTGTCAGTTCGAGGCTTGGGAGAAGATTAGCGTATACCAAATAGGAAGAAGTGACATCTGTATGCATCTATCCTCTCAACCTTAAAGCACCTTTCGAGTAGCTTTGCCACGTATTCTTCATCAAGCCTATCCTCTTTCGGCGGACCGGAATCGCAATCCTTCCTCCAATCTATCACGGCAACGCTGTCGGCATGCATGCAACACCAATCGATGTATTCTTCCCTGCAATCTATTTCATGCAACGAGTCGGCAAAGAGAACGAAGTCAGCTTTAAAATCGATTTCGGGAGGTTTTTCGGAGATTATTATTCCGACGTTCTTCAAACCCTTCGACGCCAAGATCTTAGCCATTTCCAGATTTACTTCCACAGCATATACCTTTCTGAACATCCTCGCGAGGTGAACGGTAAAGTATCCGGTTCCGGCACCGATGTCGAACGCCACATCTCTCTTCGGCAACGTCTCAAGCCTCTTTATAAGAGGTTCGACGGGCAGAATGCTTTTCCTCCATTCGGATTCGAGGATATGCCAATGCTTCGGATCGAACCTGTGAGGCATACAGAATTTAGGTCGTCAAATTTAAATTTTTAGCGAGAAAATGGTATTATGAAGCAATCCTTTAAGATTTGCAGGATATTCGGAATAGACGTCAGCGTTCACTTCAGCTTACTGTTCATCTTGGTCTTCCTAATCTACGTTCTCTATGCTACTCCACCTCCCTTCGGATTCGCGAATCTCAATGAGGTTCAGAGATTGATCCTATCCACGCTAACCGCCGTTCTTGTCTTCGTATGCATCCTGATCCACGAGTTATCTCATTCTCTCGTTGCTATGAGGTATGGAGCCAAAGTTAGGGGTATAGTTCTGTTCATATTCGGAGGAGTAGCTCTAATCGAAAACATACCGAGAGAGCCGAAGAAGGAATTTTTAATGGCTTTAGCAGGTCCTATGGCAAGTTTATCGATTGCTTTGATCTGCTTTTTTGCAATGCCTTTGCACAGACAGTTCTTCTTCTTGCTGGGATACTTCAACCTGATACTGGGTCTCTTCAACTTAATTCCTGCTTTTCCGATGGACGGCGGAAGGATTCTGAGAAGTCTCCTTGCGAGAAGGATGGGTTTCATCAGAGCGACGAAAGTTTCAGCCGAAGTTGGAAAGTTTTTAGCCGTATTGATGGCGATATTCGGAATATTCGTAAGCTGGTGGCTGATATTAATTGCGCTGTTCGTATACATAGGAGCGAGCGAGGAGGAGAAGCTCGTAACGGTTGAAGGATTACTTTCGAGGTTCAAGGTTAGGGACATAATGACGCCGAATCCGATCTACGTAACTCCGGATACTAAAGTCAGGGACGTAATAGCTCTGATGCTTAAGCACAAGCATCTCGGCTATCCGGTCGTTAAGGACAACCGGTTGGTCAGTTTGGTCACACTGAAGGATGTCATAAACGTCGATGGGGATGAGAGGGTTGAAAACGTGATGAGCAAGGATATCATTACGATATCTCCCGACGAGAACGCTTTCGAAGCTCTGAAGGTCATGAGCGAAAACAGAATCGGAAGACTGCCGGTAGTTGAGAACGGCAAGCTTGTAGGAATAGTTTCGAGGAGCGACATAGTTAGGGTTTTGGAGATCCTCGAAGCCTTAGAAGAGAGTCGTAGAACTTCTTGATCTTTTCCTTACTCCTTTCGAGTTTTTTGTTTGCGAACTCGACCATAACCTTAAGACCTTCCATTCCAACGACAAGCCTACCGTTTACGGCTACCGGAGCCTCAAGCCTTTCGAGGGTGTTTACCTCCACAACGTAGTGTTTAAGCGAGATCAAACCGCTCCTTCTCAATCCCGAGTTGTTCGCTATTATCATGAGCTTCTCCGCATCTTCCAAATCTCTACAAGCTACATGGATGATGGGGGGAAACATTATAAGCCAAGTGGTCCGTTTTCCCAGCTTTACCGCATTCAAAACATCTTCAAAGCTGACTTTGCTGTGCCACTTGCCCAAGAATACCGATTCCACCTTGTCACCGAACTCCGGCATATCCATAACAGCTATCCTTCCAGAACAGCTCGAAAGCGTTACAAAGCAATCGAACGAGTTTATGAGATCGAGAAGTGGGATTATATCCTCGTCAACCTCTCCACGTTCCTTCGCTTTTAGATAACCTTCAAACTTCCTCTTCTTAAACTCGGACCACACTTCAAAATCACCGAAAGGTTTTTATTTTGATTTTTGTCAATGATTAATCAGGAAAATTTAACGATATTATATATCGTAATTAGTATTAAATTGTATGACTAATAAATAGCTCGGTGTTAAATTGAGAGGAGGAGCATGAATGATCGAAACCGTATACTATATCCCAAAGCACGAGATATCCGACAAGCAATGCAGAGAGGGAATGGTCGTCGAACCTAAGGCTATTGCGGATTTGATAAGATCGGCGAGGAGACCGATTTTGATTACCGGCGGAAAATTGCTCGAAGACGAAAATCTGGTTCGTTATGCGGTCAAATTCCACAAAAAAGGTATTCCGATCGTTGCAACCGGAGCATCGAGCAAACCGTTGGTTGAGAACGGCGTAAAACCGATATTCGTTTCGAGAACGCTCCACTACTTGACGCAGTATATGTTGGACGAAGCTTGGAAGGGCTTCGATGGAAAGGGTGGATACGATTTAATTCTCTTCATGGGATTTACACCGGCTTACCTTTCGAGGATGCTTTCGGCATTGAAGCACTTCTCAAACATTGTTACGGTAAGCATAGACGAGTTCTACCAGCCGAACGCCAAGTTTAGTCTCACCGATTTCGCCTTAATAGTTAGAGATGATCTCTGCATCGGATGCGGAAACTGCGTTATAGTCTGCCCTTACAACGCGATAGAGTGCCAGTCCATAGTGAGAAACGGAAAAAGGCTTACGGTCGACGTGAGATTTTGCAAGGATTGTGAATACGTTTTCTGCGCGGATTCATGCCCATACGATGCGATAGAGTTTAGGAAGGGCGGTGAGATTTACTACAAAGCGTTGGATGAGATCCTGAACAACCTATAGATCGCCGGCAATTCTCATTATCTCGTCCAACAATCCCTCAGCCCATGCTCCGCTCTTATCTACCGCCGGCTTTATTTCGACCGTTTTGATCGGCTTAAGGAGGGTTGCAACTTCCTCGCTCGAAATCGACCAAGGAGGCTTAAGGAGTATTTCAACGGCTTTTCTGTATCTCTCCCCGCTGTATATCGCGACTTTGGACGGAGCCACGAGTAAAACGATGTCGGCTTTCAGAGAGCTCCGAGTTGGAGCGGATGCGTTGTTGTAGGACTCTATAATCGTGAACTCGTGCTTCGACGATATCAACTCCACGCATTCATCAGCCAGCTCACCTAAGTTCAGAAGGATGCTGTCGATGTCTTCGATCTCCTTGGGAGAGGGCTTGAGGGATTCGATAAGCTTCGAGGCTAAATTCCTCATTGCTTTAGTAAGCCTTCCTAAATTGTCCGAAACGTAGTAGTGGTTCGTATTATTCGGATTCGTTATTCTCAGCGCTATTATCTGCTCGTTCAGATTTAGTGCCGTGTAAAAGGTGCTCTGCCAATCGACCCTTTCCGGATCGGGTGGCATGTGCATAAAGACGACGGGGCTCTCAAGCTCTATCGGATCCCCGCTTTTCGCTTTGACGTGGAGTTTGTATATGTCCTCTCCTATGAGCTTCCCGAATTCCATGCTTCTCATTATGCTCGAGCAGTGATACCAACCGCTGAACGCCGTAATCGGCTTCGTTACTCCCAAATCCATTCCTCTGCTCAAAGCTTCTGTAATAAGCGAGAGAGCCAAACTCGTCTTGCCCGAATCGAACGGAAGAAGTCCGACTATCAAAACCTTCATCAGAACCCTAACTTAGGCAACTTAAACGGTAATCTACCCTTCTCAAGCTTCTTCATCTTCTTCATAACGTTCTTCATGGTCTTGTAGTATCTTAGCAGTTCCTTCACATCCTGCGGAGTCGTTCCGGAGCCTATCGCTATTCTCTTTATTCGTGAGGAGTCTATTATCTTCGGATTCAGCAACTCCTCTTCGGTCATCGAGTCCATGATAACCTTGAACTTCTTCATCTTCTCCTGAGTCATCTCCATGACGTTCTCGTCGACCTTCAAGCTTAAACCGAACGGAAGGAGCTCGAATATCTTGCTGATCGGACCCATCTTCTGCATGGCTTCGATCTGCTTGTAGATGTCTTTCAAAGTGAAAGTTCCCTTCAAGAACGCTTCAGGATCGAGTTCCTCTTCCCTCGTAACCCTCTCGATCTTCTCGAGCAGAGCCTTTATGTCTCCCATTCCAAGCAGTCGGGATACGAATCCAGCCGGATCGAACCGCTCGAAGTCCTCAACCTTCTCTCCCGTTCCTATGAATGCTATCGGTATTCCGATCTCCCTCGCCGCAGAAAGGGCTCCTCCTCCCTTAGCCGTTCCGTCGAACTTGGTTATGATTATGCCGTCTATACCGATAGCCTCATGGAAAGCCTTAGCCTGCTTGCTCGCCAACTGACCGATAGCCGCATCGAGCACGAGGAGCTTGTAATCGGGATTGGCTACCTTAGCAATTTCGATCATCTCATCTATGAGCTCCTTCTCAAGAGCGTGCCTTCCGGCTGTATCTATTACGATCATGTCGTAATCCCTAAGCTTTTGCAGAGCGTTTCTTACTATTGCGACCGCATCTTTAGTCTCCTTCTCTCCATAGAACGCTATCTTGTAAGCTTCAGCCAACTGCTTCAGCTGTTCGTAAGCGGCCGGACGCCAAGTGTCTGCGCAAACGACGGCAGTTCTTAAACCTTTATCTTTGAAGTATTTAGCCAGCTTTGCGGTAGTTGTGGTTTTACCGCTTCCCTGCAGTCCGACGAGCATTATCTTCGACTTCTTCAGCGGAATTTCGAGCCCTTCACCGATTCCACGCATCAGCTCTTCATAAACGATCTTAATTATGTGCTCCCTCGGATTCAGTCCGTGTATTATCTCTTCACTCAACGCCCTCTTCTTTATGGCATCGGTGATCTCCTTAACGTGCCTAACGTTAACGTCAGCTTTAATCAAAGCCCTTTGAATATCCCTAACTATTTCCTCAACGAACTTCTTATCGATCGTGGATGATCGCGTGATCTTTTTGATTACATCCTTCAGAGCTTCCAACGCCATACGCTTAGAGTTCCGTTAGCAAAGATATAACTATTGCGGAAAGTCATAAATAGTTTTATACGTAAAAGCGGATATGGAGTATAAAATAGTGTGCAAGCCGAGTTACAGCCTACTCGAGTTGAAGCTTAAGGATGGGGAGGAGGTTTTGGCGGAAGCCGGTGCGATGGTTTACATGAAAAACGTCGAACTCAAGACGGAAGTTAAAGGGGGAATATTCGGTGGACTTAAGAGGGCTTTGCTTGGGGGAGAAACCTTCTTCGTAAATCGATTCGTCGCGAGGGGAGAAGGATTACTCGGGTTAGCTCCCAAGTATAACGGGGACATAATCCGTATTCCGGTTAACGGTAGACTGTTCGCCCAAAGTGGAGCGTTCTTAGCTTCCACACCCGAAATCGAGATGGACACCAAATGGGGAGGTGCGAGGACATTCTTCGCCGGAGAAGGATTGTTTTTGCTGAAGCTTGAAGGTAACGGGGATGTCTTCCTAGCTTCCTTCGGCGGAATAGAGGAGCTTGAGGTTGATGGTAGTCTTATCGTAGATACCGGACATATCGTTGCCTTCGAAGACGGCTTGGATTTCGAAGTCAGAAGGGTCGGCGGACTGAAGGCGACTTTGCTGAGCGGAGAAGGACTCGTAGCTGAATTCAGAGGAAGAGGAAAGGTTTGGATTCAGACGAGGTCGATAGGGGAATACATCGGCTGGATAGCCTCGCTGTTGCCTAAGAGGGACTGATCCTCTTAACCATCCTCTGCCACCTGCCCCAAACGTCCTTCTCTTCGAATCCGAATTTTTTATAGAACCTCTTCGCTTTGACGTTTCCTACGCCAACCCAAAGTTCTGCAATCCTTCTTCCCCTCTCCTTTGCGTAATCCAAAGCTCTCAGCAGAAGGATCGAGCCTATCCCCTTCCCCTGCCAATTCGGATGGACGAATATCTCGTGTATCTCCCCGACTTCCTCATTTTCAAAAAAGCTGAGCCAATTGGCATCGCATGCGACGAAGCCGACGGGTTTTTCATCAACTTCGGCGACAAAAAAGCCGTCTTTATCTCTGTTCATCAACCATCTGAAATACGATTTAATTTCTCTGGTCTTAGTGTAGGCGTATTCCTCAAGTCCTTCGTAAGCCTTCTTGTAGATCTCAACGAAAGCGTCCAAATCGTCGCTCGTTACGTTTCTGATCTTGAGTTGCACACAGATACATTTTTATTCTCGTTTTTAAAATTTGACGATAATGGATGTCCTCGAACTGCTGAGAAATCTCGTGGAAATCCCGTCACCCTCAGGCAAGGAGGACAAGCTCATCGATTATCTTACGAACTTGCTTAACGAAATGGGATACGATCCCATTTTGACGGAGAAGGAAGGTATCAAGAATATCGTGCTGAATCCTTCCGCGGAAGTTTGGGTTATCACACACCTCGATACCGTTCCGATAAAAAGGGGTTTCAGCTTCGACGGAACATACGCTTACGGAACGGGAGTGTGCGACACGAAGGGTAGCATTACGGCAATTCTCTTAGCCTTGGATGAGATCGAAGAGCTCAGATTCGGAGTAGCTTTGCTGTCCGATGAGGAGGAGGGGGGAAAGGGATCGAAGGTTTTCGTCGAATCCTTTGAGCCAAAGAAGGCGGTGGTCATGGAACCGACATCGCTCAAGATAGCGAAGATCCACTACGGATCGCTCGAAATCTTAGCTGAATTCAGGGGAATTTCAGCCCACGGTTCGATGCCGGAATTCGGAAAGAATGCGATAGATTTAGCAGTAGATGCCGTTTTGAGGCTTAGGGAATCGATTAAAAAACCCGTGAAGTTTTTCGTTCAGGAGATAGCAGGCGGAGGAGACGAATACGCCATTCCGGACAGATGCTCTCTTAGAATCGACTTCGTATTCCCTCCTAAAATATCTCTTTCCGAATTGAAGGAGTTCGTGTTCGGAATTTTGGGAGATGCAGATGTTAGAATAGTCGAGGAGGACGAGGGATTCGTCAGCGATGACGTTGCTTCTTTGCTCGAAGAAGCTGTAAGGATGGCTGGACTTAAAGCGGAATACGGTGAGATGCCATCTTGGACGGATGCGATAAACCTCAAGAAGGCGGGATGGGACGTAGTAGTCTTCGGACCGGGAGAGCTTTGCTACTGCCACACGGAAAGGGAGAGAATAGCAATCGATGAGATAGTTAAAGCAAAGGACGTTCTGATAGCATTAAACGATTTGATTTAAACCCTTTTTATCTTGAACTCGCACAGTTCGAAGCCCAATCCCCAGCATTTCGTTTCCTCAACCCTAACGTTTTCACGCAAAGATTTCGCCAGAAAACCCGCTATAAATCCCTCATCGAACTTGCAGTATGGATAACCCACATTTGGTAGTCCGCTACAGAAGTAGCAGTTCTCAACGACGAACTCCGTTCTTGAAGAACTTACGCTACCAAGCCTCAACTTCTCCCAAAGGTTGGCTAAATCATCCAACGTCGAACCTTCCTCGCTCAAAGCGTAGCCGACTTCGAATCCTATCCTCTTGAAGAGGTAGGGCGAAGTTTTAAGCAGTGCGTATCCCAAAATCCTCACGACGTTTCTGAACAGCTCACCTCTATCCCTCCGCTCTATCGACTCCTTTACGGACTTCACGATCTGCCTCCCCACCTCTCCATTGGGGATCGATACGGTATAATATTTTTTTATAAAATTTTTGATTCTTTCTTCCCTCGCAACCTTAACCAAACCCTCCCTGAGAAGAGAGTCGATGTGATGCGATACCGTCGCCTTTGAAAGGTTAAGTTCTTTAGATAGCTCGGATACGGTCATCTCCCTTTCTGAAAGCAATTCCAATATTCTGAGCTTCGAGACCATTAAATGTAATCAAACCGGTTAGAATATAATAATTTCGGTTGACATTTTTCCAACTATATCGAAAAGTTTAAAATCTGTTAGATGATCTTCTAACAGTAGCGGGGGTGAAAGGTTGGAGGTAGCGAATCCCGACTTCAGGGAGTTAGTTGAGATAGCGAAGGGTAAGGGCTTGGATACACCGCACACAAGGTTTGAAAAGCAACAGCCGAAGTGCAAATTCGGAAAGAGCGGAGTTTGTTGTAGCATGTGTTCGGAAGGGCCCTGCAGAATTACGGAAAAGTCGCCATACGGAGTTTGCGGACTAAATGCGGATCAGATAGTCGCGAAGAACTTTCTGAGGAGGGTTGCCGCCGGAACAGCCTGCTACATCCACGTTTGCGAAAACACCGCGAGGGCTTTGGCTTACGCTGAGGTTAAGGATGAAAGGAAGCTGAGGGAAGTCTGCGAAACGCTTGGAATAGAGCCAAATGCGGTTGCGTTGAGTGAGTTCGTTCTGAACGATATATACAAGCCGAGATGGGAAGAGAGCGAGATAGTCCGGAAGCTTGCGCCGGAGAAGAGGTTGGAAGTCTACAGAAGGCTCGGCATACTGCCGGGAGGAGCTAAGGCTGAAATCGTCGACGCGTTGGTTAAGACCTCAACGAACCTCAATGCGAACGTCGTAGATATGCTTCTCCACGTTCTTAGGCTCGGGCTGACCGTTGGCTACGTTGCTTTGAGGATGAACGTCTGGATGAACGACGCAATATTTGGAACGCCGAGCATAGAAACGCTCGAAAGTGGTGTGGGTGCGATAGATCCAAATTACGTCAACATAATGACGACCGGACATCAGAGCGCTTTGCAGAAGGCCGTGATAGAGGTGGCTTCGAGCGAAAAGATGCAGAAACTTGCGAGGGATGTCGGTGCTAAGGGGGTTAGAGTGATAGGAGCGACGTGCGTCGGGCAGGATCTACAGAGCAGATGGAATGCCCTGAAGGGCACGTGCTTCATCGGACAGTGCGCGAACAACTTCGGAACAGAACCTTTGGTAGCGAGCGGTTTGATAGATGCGGTGGTTTCGGAATTCAACTGCACTTTCCCCGGCTTGACGAGGATAGCGAAATCCGAAGGGGTTAAGCTGATAGCGATAGACGACGTGGCGCTTTTGGAAGGTGCCGAACTCGTAAGCTGGTCGCCCGAAAAGGCTAAGGAAGTTGCCGAGAGGGTTGTGGAGCTCGCGATAGATTCCTTTAAGGAGAGAAGCAGAGCCGAAAGGAGAGGAACCACTAAGAAGGCGACAGTAGGATTTACGGAAGAATTCGTTAGGGAGAATGCGGACAAGATCCTCGAAGTCATAGCCGAAGGAAAGATAAAGGGAGTTGCGGCCGTTGTGGGATGTTCAAATCTCACGAGCGGTGGGCACGACGTCCTAATCAGAGATCTGACAAAGGAACTGCTTAGGAGAGATATACTCGTCTGGTCCGCCGGATGCTCGTCTTACGCCTTGCAGTCCTTGGGCTTCATGAGTGAAGAGGGATTCGAACATGCGGGAGATGGGATTAGAGAGGTCTGCGGTGAACTTGGATTGCCTCCGGTCTGGGACTTCGGAATGTGCATGAGCATAGCGAGGATCGAGCTTTCGGCTGAATACATCGCAGAAAGGCTCGGAGTTGATTTGCCGGATTTGCCGGTCGTCGTATCGGCACCGCAATGGCTTGAAGAACAGGCTTTGGGAGACGGGGCGTTTGCACTTAGTTGCGGATTCCTACTGCATGTATATCCAGATCCGTTCGTAAAGGGTTCGAAGCTCGTAACAAGGATACTCACGGAAGAACTGCCGAGCTTAACCGGCGGTAGGCTGTTCGTTGAGAGGGATGCGGTCAAAATTGCGGATGTTATGGAGAGGCACATAGAGGAGAAGAGGAAGAAATTGGGTTTATAGTCAGCAAAATATTTATATTGTCATCATACGTATTATGATAATGACTTCCATATTTTTTGGTGGTGGTTAGATGGACTGGGCGAGCTATCCGGCCTTCGGTGATAGGGTTCTCTCGATGATAGGCATCGAAATCCACTGGCTGATACTCCAATACGTCTTAGGGCTTCCTTTAATGGCCGTAATAGCGGAGATTATATGGCTGAAAACTAAGAATGAGAAATGGCTCAAGATTTCGAGAACCCTCGCAAAGGGTTTCGTAATGGTCTTTGCCGTCGGTGCGGCGATGGGGACAGCGTCGGAATTCGGCTTAGTCCTGCTTTGGCCCAATTTAACTGAAGCCGCCGGTAAATACATATTCTTCCCCCTCTACGCCGAGGTCTTCGCATTCCTAATGGAAGTCATATTCGTTTACATGTTCTACTACGCTTGGAAGAAGCTACCGGCTAAAGCGCATATAATCGTGGGTATCCTCGCCATAACCGGCGCTTGGTTCTCCGCAACGATGATCGTTAGCGTAAACAGCTACATGCAGGCTCCCACCGGAATATTGATCGGGGATTACGGGCACGGATATCCCAAGCTAACTCTGTTCGTTCCGAACGACATCGTCTCAGCTTTGAACGTCAAAGCGTTGCAAAACGCTGGAATGGACGTTCTCGGGAAGACCAAAGACAGCGTGATCGTAGCTCTACCGTGTTCGATAGTCAGGCAAATCGTTTCGGACGCCTTCAGCGGTAAGATCATTAGGGATAGCGTTCTATACGGTTTTCTAACCGCTCAGGCTAAGGAAAAACTGGCAAACGTTCCCGTTAAGGTCGTTCTCGATGCAATAATGTGGAACACCGTAAAGCACTTCGGAGTTTACACAATCACATTCCAGTCTCCGGTATTCGAGGCTTCGGTTTTACACGCCATTATGGCTGGAATAACCGTTTCGGCTTTCACGGCACTCGCGTTCTACGCTTATTCGGCGTATAGGAGGAATAAGGATGTCGCAAAGCTTGGATTCAAGTATTCGCTGGCGTTTGCAACCATCGCTATAATCCTGCAGGGTTTGGTGACGGGACACGAGATGGGCGTTGCCGTTGCGGAGTGGAACAGGGAGAAGTTCGCGGCGATACTCGAAGGATCACCGAAGTTCTTAAAGTCCATCGAGCTGTTATTAGCTTACGGGAATCCGAACGCAAAATACGTCGAATATTCGGAGATTCCAAACGCTCTGAGACCGCCGACGATAATTCACACGCTTTACTACTTAAAGATCGGCTTAGCCGTGGCTTTGGCTGTAACCGCTCTGGTTCTTGTTTATATAGTGTTCATCAAAAAGAAGGAGCCGTATTCACCCTACCTGCTTGCGCTACCGGTTGTGGCACAGGTTGTAAGCTTTCTGGGATGGGCCGTTAGAGAAATAGGAAGAAAGCCATGGACGATATACGGAATAATGGACGTCCGAACCGCACATACGATGAATCCACCAGATACCGTTACAGCTGGACTCATCGCCCTATACTTCGTTGTTCTGCTTGTAGCGTTGGGTTACGGAATTTACAGATTCCTCTGGAGGTGTGAGGGATGATTCTGGAGTTTTTAGCCGTAACTCTGGGTCTGCACGTTATGCTCGTCAACCTGGGCATCGGACTCTCGGCTGTGATACCGTTCATGAAGAGGAAGGGCGAAAGGGAGGGCGACGAATATCTCTTGAAAACGTCGAGAAACCTCATGAAGTTCTACGCCTCAGCATACGCGCTTGCCGGCGTATTCGGAACGGCATTCACGGTTTTCCTGCTGAGCTACTACCCATCCTTCATAGGCTTGGCTGGAAATCTGATGTTCGTCCCGTTCGGATTATCGATACTGCTGATAGCCCTACACTTCCTATCGTTAACCCTATACTGGTATGGATGGGACAAGTTCAAGCAGGAGACTCACTTCGCGATAGGACTGGTCATGATGTCTTCGGCGATACTGATACCGCTGGGATTCAGAGCGGTGTTCGGATTTCTGAACGTTCCGATGGGGCTTGAATTGCAACCGAAGCTACATCTAAACGTCCTGAAGGCTTTGACGAATCCGACTTTCTTGGCTCTATACCCCAAATCCATACTTGCCTCCCTATCAGCTACTTTCTTGGTTCTTGCTTCGGTGTTCGCCTACAAATACACGAAGGGCGACGAGAGGGCATACGAGTTGGCTGAGAAATTCGCGAAGCTGGGATTGATAGCTCTAACGCTTACGGCGGTGTTGGGCATCGCCTACGCTGAAACACTGAATCTCTATGCAAACTACAAGTTCTCAAATGCGTTCGGATCTCTTCTGGGGATAAGGGCTGAATACGACCTAAGCTGGATCTTGGCGATAAAAATGACGCTGATCGCAATTCAGTTCGCCGCATTGGGAATCTTCCTGCTCAGAAAGAACTTCAGAGCTTTAATTCCTGCGGGTTTCTTGGCTTTGGCTGGGGTTTTCCTCGGAGAAATGCTGAACGCATTCAGTCAGTATCCCTACCTGATCGCCGAGGTTTCGGTTATACCGGAAAACGTCAGAGTGGCGCTGGCGGACGTTATAAATCTGGCGAAGCCGAATCCGCTTACAACCATGGAAAGCCTGTATCTGCTAACGCTGGCGTTTTTAATTCCGCTTCTGATTTCGTCGGTCTTGTTAGTGTATTTGGTTGTCAAGCCGGAGAGCTCTTAATATTTAAAATTTTTATAAATTTTTTAAACTTGAATTGATCCTTCGGATCAGTAGTTAAAATGCAAAAGAAGTTAAGCCAGGGCCCGGATTCGAACCGGGGTCAGGGGATCTGCAGTCCCCCGCATAGCCCCTCTGCCACCCTGGCTTAATCGATACGTATAGCAAGTGATATATAAGGGTTGTGGAAAGCTCCGAATGAGATGAGAATTTTATATAAATCTACCTCCACTCGAAGCCACAAATAGAAAAGCTTATATTTATCTTATCCTTATCATGATAATAGTAATCTTAAACTTGTTATTATATTAATGCGTATGTATGACACTGTATGTAATCAAATTTTTCAAGCAATAAATTTTTTTAGTGATTCGTCGACAGTCTAACTGCATACGGGTGATAGACATGCACAAGGAGGAGATCGTGCTTTTGCATTTGGCGTTATTTCACGTAAAGAGATTATTCGAGGATGCTGGCATTGCAAATGGACACTTCAAGCAGTATGACGAACTCGGCGTGCAACCGGTGCATATACATAAGAGCAAAGCGGATCATAAAAAAGCAATAATGCTGTTGTGTAAAGGTATTTCGGAGATATTCAAGGAGAGTCCGCCGGAAGATATTTTGAAGAACCCGAAGATTCAGGAACTGCTTGAGTCTATTGCCCCTTGAGGTCTAAAGCCATTAGATAGGCGTCTTCACCATCGTTGTAGTAGTTTGGGATCACATCGATGATCTTAAATCCATTTTTTTTATACAGTCTTTGAGCTACAACGTTTGAAACCCTGACCTCAAGCAGTATCCTTTCCTTTCCCCTCTGCCTACATCTTTCTATTGCCGCCTTGAGCAGTTTACTTCCGATTCCCTTCCCCCTAAACTCCCTCTTTACGGCGAAGGATATTATCTTAGCCTCCCTGCCGTAGTCAACCAGTGCTATGTATCCCACAACCGTTCCGCCCAGATCGGCTACTATCAGATCGCTCCCAAATGTTACGTAAATGTATGCATCGTAGACGGGATTTCTATCTCCGAATGCTTCCGCATCTATCGCAACTATGTCCTTAAAATCCCTAACCTCGTAATCCCTAATCACCACCGATAACACAAAACGTATTTGACTTCGATTATTTAAGACATTATGCTTTGCGACGTCATCGTGGAATTCATAGCCAAGAGATACGAAGGTAAACTCGTCGAAGTCGGAATCGGTAACTACCACTGCGTAGCTAAGAAGCTGTCGGATATGGGGTTCAAAATCGTCGCAACCGACTTTAGAGCGATAAGTGATTTGCCGGACGAAGTGGAATTCCACGTCGATGACGTAATGGATCCGAATCTTGAGATATACGAGGGGGCGAGCCTGATCTATTCCATCAGACCTCCGCTTGAACTCTATCCATACATAGTATCCGTAGCCAAAGCGGTGAAAGCCGACTGCCTAATTCGACCCTTCGGCAACGAATTCGCAATTAATGGCAAGCTGGTAAACTACAAGGGCGAAAGATTTTACGTCTGGTTTAAATAGTAGTTGTAAACCGCAGTGATCAATCCGGCGATCATCGGGGCTACGAAGAATCCAGCGACTCCTCCAACTACGGCACCTCCGATGAACGCAAGCATTAGGACGAGGGGGTGAATCTTTGAAGTGTATCCTACGAAATATGGACGAACTATTATTTCGGGTATTATGTATAAAAACACGACTCCAAGAGTCAAAAACCAAATTGCGGTAGTGACGCTCTTTGTGGCTAAATAAAAAGCAACCGGCAGTATGATCATCCATTCCGCGAATATCGGAATCAAAGCGGCTAAGAACATCAATCCGGAGAGGAGGGGTGTAAGGGGGATGTTGAAGAGCATGAAGTATGGTATGCTCGCAAATCCGATCATCATCGCAACCATGAAGTTCCCGAACCACAATCCCAAGAAGGTCTCGTCGATCTCCTTGACGAATTTGCCGAACTCTTCCCTTCGATCTTCCGGCAAAAGCTTTAAAGTGTTCTCGATGAACCTATCACCATCCACTAAAGCGTAGTAGCAGACTATCGCGGATATTACGAAGTTCATGAGAAACATTACGAACTTCTTAGTTACATCGAACGCCGAAAGTTCGAATCTGCTCTTTATGAGGGCTATCAAGCTCGGAACATACTCCAAAATTTTTTTGATGTATGCATCGCTGATCCCGGCATCCTTCAGCATCTTCACGATGTTGGCTTCGAGCTCGTTCTGATGTGTGAGTATGTATATGGCTTGATTTATTCCTTGAAATATTCCGTAGAACATGAGGAAGAATATCGGAACTATTATTACGAGAGTTGCGACGGCTGAGGATAGCAATCTGCCGATCTTCTTCTCCAATCTCTTTTTAATCGGCTTGGCTACGTATGAGAAAACTACGCCCATCACTATTCCGTCCAAAAGGGGTAGGAAGAAGTAGAACGTGAGCGCAACGATGATGATGACCGCTACAACGAGAGCGATAGCCCACTTTGTTTCGTCGTTCAAACCGTTCCCCCCTAAAATTTTGAATACAACGGCTTAAATCTTTACTTCTTGAGGAAGCTGAAAAATCCCTTCTTCTTTTCTTCGATCTTCGCTTCAACACCAGCGATCTTCGCCGCAAGCTCCCTTATAGCCTTGGATGCGGGGCAGTCCGGGGATCTTAGCACAACCGGCTGTCCGAAGGAGACCGACTTCTTCACTTCCGGATCCTCTGGAATGACAGCTAAAACCTCTCCACCCAGTATCTTTTCTATCTCCTTTCTGTCCATTTCAAAACCGCTCTTCGTCCATCTGTTCACGACTATTCCCGTCAGCTGGGTCTTCAGTTTTTCCGCGATTATCTTCGTTTTCAGAGCGTCTGTAACTGAGGATATGTCCGGATTCACTACGAGCAACAGTTCTTCAGCCGACTCCAAACCGACGAGCGTTATCTTGCTCAAACCGGACGGACAATCGATCAACACGAACTCGGTTTTGTCCATTAACTGGGCTACGACATCCTTAACTAAGTCAGGATCGGCAGATTTAAGCCTGTCGAAGCTTAAACCGGCTGGAATGACCTTAACACCGCCTGGCCCTGTATATATAGCATCCTCAACCTTCGCCTCTCCGGCCAAAACATCCTGCAATGTGGTTGGCATGCCCTCCATACCCAAAACGAGCTCCAAGTTAGCCATGGCAAGATCTATATCGATGAGAGTAACGTCTTTACCCAATTCGGCAAGAGCTACACCCAAATTAGCGGTGACAACCGTCTTACCGGTTCCGCCCTTGCCGGATGCGACGGCGATAACTCTCGTCATTGTTACTCTGCCTAAGAAATAATTATATTTAAATTTTAGCGATTTTTATCCGTGAGACTTAGGGATGTCTTCGTTAGACTGCTGAGGAGATGGGGAATTGAGTCTATCTCCACTAACATCGACAGAATAATCGAAAGCGACGACGTCCTTCAGATGATGTCCGTATGGGTAGCGAACGGTAAGGCTAACGTTTGCAGAGGACACAAGGGATTGGCTTTCGACCTGAACGGCAACAAGATCGATGCTAAGGCTCAGGCTTTCGTCGGGAGATGCGATGATGCGATATTCGGAAGGGAAGAGCTTTTGAACGAAGCCGAGAATGAATTTTTCCCCTATATAGTCGTAGATTGCTCGTTCTTCGAGAAGCACATTGAAAAGGAGAGGAGGAAACTTCTGCTTCAGATTTCGCAAACCCTCGGTGTTATAAGGAGATACATGTGGGATGAAAGGCTCGTCGTTACTGCTTTGGATTGTGGAGTTGGGGTTTACTACCCTTCAACTGCCGAATTCATAAAGGATAAGGGGATCGAAGACGTCATACTGCTCGATCCGTTCGGTGAGGAGGTATTCGAGGGGCAAAGGGCTGATTGCTACATAATAGGCGGGATAGTCGATAAGGTCGGAAACAAGACCGGCTGGACTTCGAAGATAGGAGAGATGCTTAGAAGTGAAGGGATAGAGTTCAGATCCGTGAGGATACTGCTCAGGGGGGATGTAGTGGGAGTTCCCGACAGGATAAACACGATAGCCGAGATCGTTCTTAGGGTCGTGCTCGATGGAGAGGATGTGGAATCTGCCATAAGGAGCGTTCAGAGCAGACTCGTTGCGAGATGGAGGCTTAGGAAGGAACTGCCGAAACGCACGATTCGAATAGACGTAAACGGTAAACCCTCCAGAGTTGTTAGGAAATCCGAATTCGAAAAGTTCGACTGGCTGAATTTGGAAAGGAGGGACTTCTACGAAGTCTGCTCCGAACTTGGCTATTTGGTCATCGATGATTCGAAGCTTGAGGAAATTGTTAAAAACGCGGAATGGGATGAGAAGAAGGGGAGGTTCGTCGTAAATGTTTAGGGTTATTCCAGCGGTGGATCTGAAGGGAGGTAAGGTCGTCAGGCTTAGACAGGGGAGAGAGAACGAAGTTACGATTCAGCTTGAGAATCCGGTTAAAGTAGCTGAGATGTGGATTGAAAAGGGTGCGAGAGTTTTGCACGTAATCGATTTGGACGGAGCTTTTAAGGGAAGGTTGAGGCACGAAGATGTGATACTGGAAATCAGAAGGAGAATAAAAGCGGAGATGCAGGTTGGAGGAGGTATTAGGAGCGTAGAAACCGCAAAGCGGTTGCTCGATGAAGGGATAGATAGGGTCATCCTCGGAACGATTGCGATAAGGAACGTTGAAGATGTAAAGAGTTTGGCTGAGGAGTATCCGAAGAGGGTTATGATAGCCGTGGATGCGAGGAAGGATAAGGTCGTAGTTGAAGGTTGGAAGAAGTCGACGGAATTTTCTCCACTTCAGATCGCGAAGCTATACGAAGATCGCGAAGTTTCGCTTTTATATACAAACGTCGATGTTGAAGGGCTCGTATCCGGAATAGTGCTTGAGAAGATAAGGGATTTGGTCGAGAAAACCGATCTGCCGGTTTACGTTGCAGGAGGGATTGCTACGAGGGATGACGTTGCGAAGGTTAAGGAAACCGGAGCAGTCGGAGTCGTAATAGGCTCTGCACTCTACTTAGGAAAGTTGAAGCTTGAGGATATTTTGGATCTGGAGGAGGATTGAGATGCTGGTAAAGAGAAAAGCCATAGTTAGAAGGAAAACCGAGGAGGTGGACGTTACCGTTCTCATCGATTTGGACGAATCCGGTGCAAAGATCGGCACGGGCATTCCGTTCTTCGATCACATGCTAAGGAGCTTCGCAAAGTATTCGGATGTAAGGCTTGAGATCGAAGCTAAGGGGGATTTGGACATTGATGAACATCACACCATTGAGGATGTCGCAATCGCTATGGGCATAGCTGTTAGAAGGGCTTTGGGTGATAAAGTCGGAATAACGAGGTTCGGGGATGCGATAGTTCCGATGGACGACGCCCTTGCAATCTGTGCAGTTGACATAAGCGGGAGGGGATACTTCAATTTCGATGGCAAAATTGATGATTCTGGAATCAAATTCGAGAACTTCGTCCACTTCTTCGACACCCTATGCAAAAACGCCGGAATGAACGTTCACCTATCGGTTAAGGGCTTCAACTCTCACCACATGATGGAAGCCTGCTTCAAAGCTTTCGGAATAGCTTTCGGCAAAGCTGTAAGGATTTCGGGCAAGGGGATAAGGAGTGTAAAGGGCGTGCTCGATTAGATCTTTTGCAGTATGAGTCTAAAGTATCCTACGAACGGTATCCTGAACTTCGCAACGCCTATGATCCAAGAAACTTTAACGGGCTGGATTCTCATTCCGTTAGGTAACTCAGCGAGTTGATCGGGAATGGGATTGTGATCGCCCTGAGTTATGTAGCCGGAGCTTTTCGCAACAACATTTGACAGTATGAGTTTGCCCGTTTTGTGATCCAAAATCGGAATTCTGTCCCCCTTATTCACCCATGCTATTACTCGGTGAATTATAGGGGTTATTCTTTTGTCGCCGTTCGGATAGTATACTATTACGTCGCCATAGTCTCCGAACATCTTGTAGCCCTTTTGCTTCCCTTCAACCCATGTTACTATCTTCGTCCTGCTCGGACTTACGAGTATGACAACATCGCCTATGTGTAGATGCGGCTCCATGCTTCCCGATTGCACTGCAACCATGAAAGGCCAAGTTCCGGTTAGAGCAATGCCCACTCCGATTATTATCGCTACGGTAAGCAGTGTCGTGATTACATCCTTCGCTATAGCTTTAAAATCGATGTCCATGCAAGGAGCTAACACCGACGTAATTAAAACGTTTGTGCCGATAATTGGAGCCAAGGCTATTTGGATTTAAACAATATTTTTTGTTTTTAAGAAATTCGAAAAACAAAATTAGAAAAAATTATTTTTTATAAATAATATTCAAATCTATCTTATCTATGTTCTGTTCAAGATTTGTAAGATAATTTTCAATTGCTTTAACGAGTATCTCTGCACGTTTCTTTAAGAAGGTATTATATCTACTAACTTTGAACAGATCCTGATCAAGAGGTATGAGATGTCTCTTCAGATCTTCATCTGATACATTCAACTCTTGTAAGTATTGGTAAGGTTCTTTGTCTCCAATTTTCTTATTTGTTGTGGAGCTAATGATTATACAATTTGGTAGCAAATCAGCTTTTTCGGTTGTGTATTTTCTAAGCAATTTTTTGGGGAAAAAGTGATGTTTTTCCATGTTATTATCTGTTACTTTAAGATCCCTTTCAACGAAATCTCGTGCATCTGTTTTGAAGTATAAAATTTTCAGAAGTGTTGATAGTCTACTTCTAAACGAGTTACCTATTATTTCCTCAGTAGACGGAGATGATAAACCTTTACATAATTCATCTATTGCACTAGAAAGATACTCAGACCTTTCAATTTTTTCAAGATCTGACATAGCAGGACCATACCCACCATAGGCTCCTGCAACTCTGAGTATGAACCATTTAAATACGAATGGTAGTCTATCTTTAAAGTCTACACCAAACTTGTGGTATAATCGACATAATATTATAAATGGCTTAGGATCTCCTAAATCCTTAGGTGTAATTCCGAATTGCTCCTTAATGTCTCTAAAAACTTCACGTATTATAGTTTTAGTTTTACCCCAAGTCTCTTTGATTTCGCTTGGCTTTTTTCTTAAAATAGATTCAAGTCTAGGATCTTTTGGTTCAGCTATAGCAGAAAATATTTGAAGTATTCCAGATTTGTATTTTTCGGCTTCAGTTATGTATCCCTCCCCAATTAGGTCATTAATAAATCTGTCAAAATCATTTTTGAATCCACTCCATGCAAATCCAACAAGTCTTGTTATTATGACATCAGATATTTTTACTTCAACACCACCTCTATTTATTCTCTCAAATATTTCAGTTACATGCGCAAAATCACTAAAATGTTCAGGAATGATATAACATTGAACTTCATACCACTCTATTTTTGTTTTTAGATTAAAAAATAAATCTGCCAAGCGATCTTTATTTATATTCCACTTAAAACTATACTCCTCTGCTAATTTTATTAGAGAATCACCTCCTGCTAAAATTTTTGTAATTGGACAAAGTTTATCAATATTTTTAGCAGTTATTTGATCAAACATGATCTCATTATTTTCAATATATACACCAATGTTACATCTTCTTTTTATTTCTTTCCATAGCGATTTACTCTTGGCATCTTTACTATACCATTTGGGTGTTTTGTCAAATATAAGACACATAGATGTTATTCTCTGCAAACCATCTACAATATACTTGACATTTTCATTGGGTCTCCTCCAGAAAATAAGCATTCCAATTGGGTATCCTTTGTATATGCTATCAACAAACTCCGCTACTCGCTTGGCATTCCAAACAAATGCTCGTTGAAATTCGGGAGTTTCTATTATACCATTTTCAGCGTCGTTAACTAATTCGAAAACCTTTTTGTTTTCATATGCCATAACATTGTTGGGATACCATTTTTCAAAATAAAAGTGTTTTGCTTTAGTAACTAACTACATTATACCAAATTTATCTATCCCGATTTGATTTTTGAATATCACTAAAACTTAAAGTTAAGCTTATAGGTGATGTAGCAATTCTATTTTTCCGATCATAGGATAACCGAAAGCGTTAAGGTTACGAAGCCGATGTATGGTATATGCACCAAGGAATCGACAACAAGCTCATCGTTGCCAAATTTGCAATGCACGGTTACAATATCCATCCTTCAGCCGTAGAACTCCTTAAAAAGAACGTGAATCCTCAGAACATCGATTTCGTAATCTCTCACATCTGTAAACTTGTTAACAGTTTTATAATTACTCCCGATGATATAGTTTCCGTTCTTGACACGATCAAGGAGTTCGAAAAGAAGGTCAAAGGTAAAGAAGTAGAACAGAAATCCAAGACTAAAGTTGAGCAAGTATACAAGCACAGCGAAGGGATCAAGATAAGGGACATAACCGGCAGATCTTCGTGTGAGGGGAGTATAGAAGATTTCGTAGCCTACTTCAATTCAAGGTTCGAGAAGCTATCAAAAATTTTGAGGAAGAGGATAAGACCCACCCCAATTTCGGCGTTGCACAGGCTTAACGGAGAGCAGGTTGAGGTTGTGGGAATCGTCAATTCCGTCAGGGAAACTCAAAACAACTCGGCAATTATCGAGCTTGAGGATAAGACGGGCGTAGTAAACGTTATAGCTACGGATAAACTTAAAGATCAGGCTTTGGAGCTTTTGGGGGATGAGGTGATCGGAGTTATAGGAACGGTAAGGGGGAGAAACATAATAGCTGATAGAATAATATTTCCGGATGTTCCGATGAAGGATAGAGCCAAGTTCGATTTCGGAGTCGTTTTCATATCCGACACTCACTTCGGAAGCAAGGAATTCCTTCAGAAGGAGTGGAACATGTTCATCAACTGGTTGAACGGGGAGTGCGAAGAAAAAAAGGTTGCCAAATTGGCTGAGAAGGTAAGATACGTAATCATCGCCGGAGATATAGTCGATGGTGTTGGAATATATCCCGATCAGGAGAAGGATTTAGCCATCTTAGACATCTACAAGCAGTATGAATTTGCCGCTGAGCAGTTAGATAAGATCCCGAAGGATATCAAGATAATACTTTCTGTGGGCAACCACGACGCGATAAGACAAGCGGAACCTCAGCCAGCCTTGCCGAAAGAGTATCGCGATCTATTCTCCAAAAACGTCATACACGTCGGAAATCCGGCTTACGTTGAGTTAGACGGCTTGAAGGTTCTCATATATCACGGCAGAAGCCTGGATGATATAATCACGAGAATCCCGAGGTTGAGCTACGATAGACCTCACGAAGCCATGATTGAACTCCTGAAGAGAAGACATCTCTCGCCGAGATATGGTGAGAGATCACCGATAGCTCCGGAAAAGGAAGATTTACTCGTAATAGACGAAGTTCCGGATATCCTGCACTGCGGACACGTTCACACTTACAGTGTTGGAGTTTATAGGGGTGTAATTCTAATAAATTCGAGCACGTGGCAGTCTCAAACGGAGTTCCAGAAGAAGGTCAACCTAAATCCGATGCCGGGAAACGTGGCGGTTTACTACAACGGAGGCATCGCGAGGTTGAGATTTTGCAACTAAAAAATTCAAAAGCGCATCGGCTATAAGTTTCGAGCTGAGATCATCGCACGACAAACATGATTTACTACGTTCTAAAAGCCTTATACGATCCAACCTTTCAATCCTATATTAGTCTGATTTAAACCTTGAGCAATTCCTTCACGGCACTCCAGACTTTCCGTTCTTTCAATCCTATATTAGTCTGATTTAAACATAACCTTCGTAGGAACAAACCATCCACCTTGCACTCTCCTTTCAATCCTATATTAGTCTGATTTAAACCATTTAAATCAGCCTCAGCAGTCTGAACAGCCTCTCGACTTTCAATCCTATATTAGTCTGATTTAAACTCAAGTTCTATATCCTTTTTTGCCTTTTTCTTTTTCTTCTTTCAATCCTATATTAGTCTGATTTAAACTGATAGGAGGAAATAACCTTTTTGGAATCCGTGTATTCCTTTCAATCCTATATTAGTCTGATTTAAACCCGATCAAATAAGTCATATTCAGTTCAAAAAGACGTTTCTTTCAATCCTATTTTAGTCTGATTTAAACTTTTGACTACTAAAATTCGTGATTGTCATCAAGTTAAACTTTCAATCCTATTTTAGTCTGATTTAAACTTTTCATTACCGTTCGAAGAAATGTGCTTGTATTCTCTTTCAATCCTATTTTAGTCTGATTTAAACACATTCGTTGCATAGCCAAATTCTTCGGAACTTCCTTCCTTTCAATCCTATTTTAGTCTGATTTAAACGGTAACATTTCAGCAACTTCGCAAGAATTAACTATTGTCTTTCAATCCTATTTTAGTCTGATTTAAACATAGCTTTATCACGATTGAGCTTGATGCCATTTGGAATCTTTCAATCCTATTTTAGTCTGATTTAAACCCAATAAGACCAGATTTAAGCAATTTAAATATAAAATACTTTCAATCCTATTTTAGTCTGATTTAAACTATGTATGATTTAGGGGGTATTTACAGATATAAACTTTTCTGAATTAGTGTTTGATTTAAATACGTTCTGACGACATCGATAATGCATATCGTTTATAACCTTACCCGATTTTTATCTTTCCGATTTCTTCCAATTTAATCTAATATCGTTCACATAATCGAAAATCTAATCAATTTCGTCGAGAATAAACTTCAGAATAATTATCTCATACCTCCAATAACCAAAATAACTAAACCTAAATTACAAGTTTAATCTATAAAACTCAGAAATCTTAAGATCCCCGACCCTCTCTTACGCCTTAGATTAAACTTTAAACCGCTCCAAACTCCGAAATATCCGTTTAAAACCGACAAGGCAAGCTTTCTCGTGTAATCTGGAAGCTAAATGTAGCCCTTTCTTACGACCTCCAAACCTATCGAACCGTTGTGAACAGCCGTAGCTATCAGGACACCTCTGCATCCGATCTCCTTAAGCCTACGAAGATCTTCGATAGATCCAACACCTCCACCAGCAAAAACCGGATTTTCCGACAGATCGACAGCCTTTTCGATCGTTTTCAGATCCAAAGAGCAACTGCCGACTCTGTCGAGAGTGAGAACTATTAAGCCGAGTAAACTAAAGGTGTTTAGGTATTCAATCAGGCTATCGAATTCTAATCTGCGATTTGAAAGCAATCGACCGTCTTTGATGTCCAAGCTCACGAATACAGGAATTCGAACTTCTTCAAGCTGAGCCATATCGAAAGTTTCCGTTCCCAACACTGGCGTGAATCTCAAGCCGTTAAGCTCTTCCGGGCTCTTAAATCCGCAATCTGCAATAAGATGCTTAACCTTACTCGCAAGGGTCTCAATCGTTCTCGTATTGTTACCTCTCCCCGTAATTCTGTCCAGATCCGCAACGTAGAGAAACTTCGGCTTCACGACTTCAACAACGCCAATCGGATCGTCGACACCTACCACTTTACTAAATCTGCTGATGGGGTAGTAGTTCTTTCTCTCACCCCTGAAGGCTCTAACCACCTCGCCGTTCAATATGTCGATGACGAAGTAGATCTGCATATCAAAAGCTATTGGAACGGTTTTATAGCGGTTGCCAGACGTTGTTATATGAAGGTTGGCATAATAGGTGCGAGCGGTTACACCGGCTCGGAGCTTCTAAGACTACTCGCCCTGCATCCGAAAGCCGAAGTAGTTGCCGCTACATCGAGACAATTAGCCGGAGAACCGATCTGGAAGCTTCACAGGTTCCTTAAGGGATTCTACGATTTGAAGTTCGTCGAGCCGGATCTGAAGAATCTGGATGAATGCGATGTTGTCTTCACAGCCGTCCCGCATGGAGAAGCTATGAGATACGTGCCACAGCTCTTGGAAGTCGGAATTAAGGTTGTAGACTTATCGGCGGATTACAGACTCGACAAAGAAACTTACGAAAAGGTTTACGGCAAAAAGCACGAAGGGTATAGGGATGCCGTTTACGGGTTGACTGAACTGCATAGGGATGAGATAGCCAAAGCCGATCTGGTTGCGAATCCCGGTTGCTATCCTACCGGGGCGATCTTAGCCGTTGCGCCAATTGCCGAGAACGCTGAAATAATAGTGTTCGATGCGAAGAGCGGAATAAGCGGGGCTGGGGCGAAGCCGACGGAGTTCACGCATTATCCAAATCTGCACGAAGCTATAGTTCCTTATAAGGTTACCAACCACCGACATTACTGGGAGATGGTTCGGGAGTTGAGCAGGTTCAACCCCGAGGTAAGGGTATCTTTCACCCCTCAGGTGTTTCCGGGTTCGAGGGGGATTCTGACGAACGCCCACGTATTCATGAACGATGTTCCGTCGAGAGATGAGCTTTACGAAATATACGAGAGATTTTATAGGGACTGCTACTTCGTAAGATTGCAAGATGAGATCAGGTTGAGCTGGGTTAGGGGAAGCAACTTCTGCGATATAGCGATATTCGTGGACGAGCAGAACGGCAGAGTAGTCGTATCCTCAGCCATCGACAACTTGGTGAAGGGTGCGAGCGGTCAGGCCATTCAGAACATGAACGTCATGTTCGGATTAGATGAAAAGACCGGCTTGGAATTTCCGCCGTTGTTCCCTTAACCTTGATTTATTTTACAATTTAAATTAATTATAGTATTATAATTTAAATGGTTAAGAAGTTTCCAACATGCATTACGCTTCGAGGATCAGATCAAACTCTTTTACCATTGAACGGTAGAATTCTCTCGTCCTCTTATCGACATCTCGCACCTTTTCGGCCCAATAATGCTGATTATCTTTTTTTGTCTTCAAATCGACGTCGATTCAATCAACTCGGGCAATTCGGATTCGTGAAACTCTACCTCTTGAGAATGTCTTTCTTCATGTGATCATATAGGGAACTGAATTATTTAAATTTTGGTATCATATGGGGAACCAAAAAAACCATTACCTTAAATATATTTAATAAAAATATAAAATTATCTTATCAGAGTTTCTCAACGATCTTCTTGAAGTTTTCTTCGACCCTCCTCTTAACTTCGTCGTAGAGGCTGTTGCCGTGAGAATCGATCGCAACGATGCAGGGACCAAACCTCTCTACCTCGAAAACCCATACCGCTTCCGGCATCCCTAAATCGAGCCAGTGAACGTCTTTAACCCTCTTTATCGCATTTACAGCCAAAGCTCCGGCTCCGCCGGTATATGCTAAATAAACACCCTTCCCCTTTATCTCTTCGCTTACGTCCATTCCCCCCTTTCCTACTATCACTATCGAATCTACGTAATTCAGAAGCTCCTTCGTTGCTCTGTTCATCCTCGCGGAAGTCGTGGGGCCGGCTGAAATTACCTTCCAACCTTCGCTTACCTTTTGAACGAGGGGACCGCAGTGGTATATCACGGCGTTGTTGAAGCTAATCGGTAATTCTTTCCCGCTTTTGATGAACTCCAAAGCTCTCATGTGGGCTTTGTCCCTTGCCGTGATCATCTCTCCGCTTATGTAAACGATGTTTCCAACTCTGAGCTTTCGAATGACATCTTGCGAAACGGGTGTTACGATCTCCATAAAATCACCTCAGAACGGCTGAAGCCCTTCTGTTAGCCCAACACTGGATGTTCACGGCAACGGGCAGAGATGCGGTGTGGCAGTGTCCGTATTCGATTAGGACAGCTAAAGCGGTAATCTTCCCGCCCAACCCCATCGCTCCTATTCCAAGTTCGTTTACAGCGTTTAGTATTTCGAGTTCGAATTCGTTCATATCGTTCACGTTCCTAAGCAGAGCCTTCTTCGCAAGCTTCGCACAGCCATCAAACGTTGATCCGATTCCAACACCAACGAATATCGGCGGACAAGGTTTACCGCCAGCATTTTTAACGACTTCAACCACGAAGCGCTTGATCTTATCGACTTCGCTCGGCAACATCATCTTCAAAGCCGAGCAGTTCTCGCTTCCAGCCCCTTTCGGCATAACCGTGATCTTAAGCTCGTCTCCATCAACGAGATCTACGTTTATCTCCGGCATGTGCATTCCGATGTTGTTTCCCGTATTCTCCCTCGTAATCGGATGGACGGCATTCGGACGGAGGGGAACTTCCTTAGTCGCTCTCACAACCCCCTCTTTGATAGCCTCAACGAGATCGAAATCCAAGCAGAGCTCCTTTCCTAGTTCTACGAACACGATGGGCAATCCGGTATCCTGACACATCGGAATCCTCTTGGCTTTCGCTATCTCGACGTTCTTTAGGATTGCTTCCAAATTCATCTTAGCTATCTCGTTTTCCTCCACTTCGTAAGCTCTCCTCAGAGCTTGAATTACGTCGTCGCTCAACTCCGTTTCTGCCTTTTTGAAAAGCTCCACAACGGTCTCAACGACTTCATCGTAAGTTGGCATGCTCGCTCATATGCTCAAGGACTTTTGAATCCTTCTGATTAAGCTCCGATTTCCTACGCTTGGGAAATCAGAACCTCGGAAACCTTCTTCGCCAATCTGTCGAAGGCGTAACCGACTACGAAAGATATGGCTATCAGGACAACCGCCGTGAACGGAGACAAACTTACCCCCTTAAAGAACACGAAGGCGAACCAGTTTATGAGAACGCAGGAAACTATACCGAATCCACCGTTCAAAACTTCTGTTAGAAATCCCATCGCTAAGAAGGATAGGAATCCGAAGATTCCGAAGTAGTAGGGGGTTGTTACTCCATACCAAGGCTCGCTTATCAGTAGAAATGAGACGGTCAGGGCTGATACGATCACACCCCTCCACTTACCGAATACCTCTTTGGCGAGCGAAATCCAGAATACGTAAATCACACCACCGAACAGAGCAAGTCCCAAGCATGGAGCTTCGATACCCAAAACCTTCCTAACGCTACCGCTCGGAATTAGATACGAAAGCATGTAGCCTAAGAAGGCAAGGGAGATTATTCCGACGAGTTCGTAGATCTCACCATGGGCATCTCTTGCAGACTTCATCCCTCCTCATCCCTTTCATGAACATCAAATGCTCCTCAAAGCTCAGAGCTTTGTAGAACCTTCCCATCTCGTATTGGAAGCAACACGGACTCGCTCTTAAGTCGTATCCCAAGAATATACATGATAGAACGACCGCACAAGGTCTCGTTTGCTTCGGCGGTGTGTAAACCTTTATTCCGAACTCCTTGCCGATTTCCTTGGCAACCTTGCAAGCCTTTTTAACATCGCTTTTGGAAAGGGGCTTTAGCTTTTCGTTGTGCATGTAGAACAGCTTGTGAAGAACGACATCTATCCCGTTCTCGCCGGCGAATCTTACTATTTCCTTTACGTCCTCCAAGTTCCACGGCAGAATCGTTATATCTATGTAAGTTTCAATTCCGTCGTTTAAACGGACGAACTTCCTTATATTCTCAAAGACCTTCTCCTTACCCTTCACCGTGTAGATTCCAAAGGCTATCGAATCCAATTCGCTTTTCAGGAGTTCGTCCATCCTCTCCTCCAAAAGAGTCCCGTTGGTTATCAGGCTCGTCTTTACCCCCTTCTCGCTTGCGATGTTTATCATCTCGAAAAGCTTCGGATGTAGAAACGGCTCCCCCCATCCGTGAAACGAGACCTCTTTAAACTTCTCTAAGGGTATTTTTAGAAAGTCCTCCATCGATATGTAGCCTACTTCTCTCGAACTCGTCGATCTCATGCAGATAAAACAGTTCTGATTGCAGTCGTTCGTGACCTCCAATTGGAGAATTTTGGGTCTTAACATAAAAAATTAGAAGAATTTTGCGATTTTCACTATCTTATAGCCGACGAAGGCGAGTATTGTAACGGCGGCTAAGACTTGGTTCAGCATTAGGCTCGTCGCAAATGCCAGCGAGCTAACGCTTCCTCCAACCGTTGCGGAAATTGGGGCGCACATCTCACTCACCTCTTGCAAATGCTCCCTTCAAAACCAAAGCGACACCAGAGATTCCCGTTATCAAAGCCAAGACCAAGGCGGGTAGTATTCCTGCGAGAGACAACGTTGGTGCCATGGAAACGGATACCGGTGCACACATGAAGTTTGATTCAACGGGAAAGTATATAAAATTTGCTGATAGCCTTAGTAACATCGGAATACAAGTTGACGTTATTTTTGAAAATAATAGCATTACTCATAGTATCGGTATTAAAAAATTTAAAAAATTGTTCGGAAATACGGTTCGAAATGCTAAAAAATTGTGAAATTATCGTTTAATTTGCTACGATATTACCCTTCTGATGCTACGCTCGTGCTAGTGGGATAGAATCCACACGACCTCCGGCATCTCTATTACCTGCTTGTTCTTCAACTTTTCAATCATGTTATCTACGAGTCCGCCGATGAACTCGTTCCATCCCTTGAGGTTGGGATCGCTGTTCAGCTCATTCCTGAGCTTTTCTGCATACTTCAGCGCGGAATTGAAGTCGCCGGTCTGCGAGTATATGCTTGCGAGGGATAGGTGAGCTAGTATGTAGTAATTCCTGTGGGCTACCTCTCTCTTAGTCTGCTTGGGATGTTCGACTATCCACTTGAGATCCGATATCGATTTGTTCAAATAGTCCGTGTTGTTCGTGTATTTGTAGAGCATGTAGTATGCTAATGCCCTTTCATACATCGAAATTGGAACCGTTACGGCATCTTCTGGATGCTTCATCGCTTCGTCACACGTCTTCACGTCGTCCATCAGATACTTCACAGCCTTGTCCTTGTCTCCCTTTTCGTAGCTGATCATAGCAAGGACTCTGTAGGCTTCACCCAAATACGCGGATTCGGGGAATCTTTCTATTATGTCCTTTGCGTATTGGGCGGCTTCGTCCTTCTTACCCAACAGGTAAGCTGAAATCATCGCGGGAGCCAAACCCAAGTCCGAATCCCATCCGTATTTCTTTGCATGCTCCAAGTATTCCTGTGAAACCTTGTAAGCTGAGTTTATCTTGCCCAATTCGAGTTCGACCCAAGCGAGGTGTTCGTAGGCTGTATCGATTCCCGGATCCGGATAAACTTCTATCGCCTTCTTGTAATACTCCTCGGCCTTCTTAACTTCTGCCATCGCCAAATACGTTCTCGCCAAGTTTGTGTAGAGAGCCGAAACACCCTCCTTACCCAAGAACTTTTCAACCTCTTTGATGTGCTTCAAAGCGTAGAGGTAGTGCGGCAGAACGTATTTCTCTCTGTTCACGTAACCGCAGTAGTAAAGGAAGTTTACGTCTCCTAAAGCCTGCTCGGCTATGGGCTTATACTTCGGAAACTTCTCCTCAAGTTCTTTCAGGTATTTTACGGCCATCTCATACTTCTTCTGCATCTCCGGATGACCGGCTTGGATGAAGTTTTCTCCGGGTAACTTGTAGTATCTGTGGAACTGATTCTCGTTCCCGTAAGCCAAAGCTAAATCGTAGTAAATGACGGGATTGTTTGGATCAAGCTTCAGAGCCTTGTTGAAGTAGTCTATTGCCTTGTCGTAGTTTCCGTCGTTCATAGCCTTAACTCCCTGCTGGATGTAGTCATACACAAGTTTCTCCTTGTTCCACGTATTGTATGCGTATACACCTGATATTATACAAACTATTAAGAGAATTACGCCTATTGCCATATACTTTTTCATAACTTTCGTGGATGTCGGTATGATACTTAAAAATTACGCTAACCGTCAGTTGATTTAATTAAGGATGTCCGAACATCTGCGAATACGATTTTATGTGTTTCAAACGGTTTATCAACGATGTCGTGATAACGGTGTAGCGAGTTATAATTTTGGATTTAAATTTTTAATACTATACAAAGTTAAAATTTCTACACCGTATTGCCTCTCTACCTCTCTTCTCACGGCTTCTATCTTGTCCCTCGCATCGGCGTGAACCATAAAGTATATCGGGAACTTCCAGCTTTCGGGCACTTCCCTCTCAACCAAATGGGTTATCTGCGGAAAATCGTTTACCAGCTTCAGAGCCAATTTTTCGGCTTCCTCGGGCTCGATCCGAATCATATTCATACCGTTCTCCCCGAATCCTATTTTGCTCTCCCTCAAAACTCCGCTGAAGTCCCTAACGACTCCCTTCTCGATTAGCTCCGCTATCAGATCGACCAACTCGGATACCTTATAGCCGTATCTCTCCGCGATCTCCTTGAACGGTTTCTCCTCTATCGGCAATTTCCTCTCGAGTTCGAAAAGCATCTTCGCCGGAATTCCAAGCTCCTCAACCTTCGGAACTTCGTCCCTTTCCAATCCCTTTTCGCTCCACGAGATGCCTTTGAACAGATCGTATTTCACGTCCATCTTGTAAACCCTCTTGCTCGGCAGGAATAGGTAGTCCTCAACTCCGCATCTCCTTGCAATCTCTTCAACCTTATTCAGCAGTTCTTCCTTATCCCTGCCCTTGAACGTGAACCAAATCTTGTATCTCTCATGATCCCTCAGAAAGTTGTGCTTCAAACTCATGCTGTCGATAGATTCGTTGATAATTTTTGCAATCTTCGGAACTTCGTCATCTCTGCAGGCGAAAGCTACGAGAACTGCCTTTCCTATCCGCTTGAAAGCTTTGTAGTTAAGATTCGCCCCAATTCGTTTGATGATACCCTTTTGCTTGAACTCCCTGAGCTTAGCCATTACATCCTCAGCTTTTAAACCCAAATTCTCGGCTAAATCAACGAATGGTTGCTCGGTCAGCGGAAGCTCGTATTGAACACCCATAAGAATGCGTTTCTCCGAATCGCTGAACATGAAACCACCTAAAACCGAATTTTTACCAAGCTCTCATCTATCTTCCTCTTTCCGGAAACATACTCCTCAACGAGCTTCTCCGCCAAATTCTGAGCTTCATCTACCTTTCCTTCTTTAACGAGCCTCCTGAATTCTTTATCCGCACTTATGACGAAATATAGCTTCATCCTAAGCTGAACTGGAACGTTGTGGGACTTCATAAACCTCTTGAGGTGTTCCATAGCCTTTAGGAAGTATATGGTCTCTTCGTCCTCTTCGAGCAATCTCCTAAAAGCTTCTTTGACCTTCCTCGCAACTATTCCGCTCTTTCCTTCGGTGGTTACCGCAAACCTTATTCCTTCGAATTCGTCTTCGAACGGAACAACTACCTCGGTTCTCTCCGCATCGTTCGCCAAGTTTACGAGGGTTTTGTGCTTCTTGGCGATCTTCCAAACGATGTCGTTTACCTTAAGGCTCGGAATTGCCACAACTACGAGATCGCTGTCCGAGATAAGGTTTTCCAGTAGCTCCTCGTCGAACGCGTCTCCTTCGATAAGCTCGACCTTACCCTCTTTCGCCAATTTTCTTAGCTCTTCGCTAAATTCCAAGCTCAGAACCCTAACCTTCGCCCCCGCTTCCAAGAACTTCTTAGCTCTAACTGTTCCGACACCTCCACCACCGATTACAAGGACTTTCTTATCTTCGAATTCTATGTAGAGGGGAATTCTCATTTTAACGGATAAGGCTAAAATGATTTAAAATACTATCGAGTTCCATGGATTCGATAATCGAAATCTCATCGAGAGTGGGGTTTAAGCGTCCGGAGGAGATAGTAAAAACTCTCAGAATCGGCAACGTTAAATGCGATGTTGACGTTGATAGTATCATTGATTCCCCCGTTCTTCCTCCCCTCTCATACAACGACGACTGCATGAGGTTTATTACTCTGCTGAGATACTGGAAAGGGAAGTATGTTGCTAAGGAGTGTGCCAAAGCGTATAGAAGGGTTATCAGAAGGAGTTTGAAGGAGAGGGAAGAGTTTTGGTGGAGTCTGCAGGAGTTGCTCTACAGGGCTAAAGCCGATGTGAGAATAATCAGAAGATACTTCAGAAGACTGAAAAGGAACTATCGAAGAATTATGAAATCGAGAAAAAAGATTGAAGAAGTAACGGCGGCGTGGATTCTTCCGCCATACGTAGAACTCTTTTCAGGTTTGCTTCCTCCAAGAGCCGCGATTAGAGTCGTAAAATTCGCCATAGATTCGCTAATTCAAAAGTCGGATTACTTCGCGAGGTTCAACGTTTCTGTCTTCGATCTGATATTTAGGCTGTTCGAGGGATTGTATAAGCTTGCTTTAACGGATTTACTTCCGATGGATAAGTTCAGAACGATGATCGACTTTGTGAGGTTTTACATCGGAATGGTCGAGATGACTTTAGTATGTGGCGAGAATTCTGTCGATCCACCTTTTGATCTCACCTTTGGGAAGAACTCCGATTAACGCATCGACGGGCTTGCCTTTTTTGAAGAATATCAGCGTAGGAATAGCCGAAATACCGTAGTTTATCGCAATATCTCTTGCTTCGTCAACGTTCAGCTTGGCAAATACGACCTTTCCGGTGTATTCCTTCGCGAGTTCGTCGATAATCGGTGCGAGAATTTTGCAGGGCCCACACCACTCAGCCCAAAAGTCTACGACCACATTTTCGTTGCTGTTAATAACCTCCTCGAAGTTGCTGTTATCGACCTTTATCGGCTTGATCATCTTTTTCATCAACTCCTCCATCTTTTTCCTTCTTATCTCCTCAATGTCATCCATCATTAAAAATTTTCACGATACCCTTTTAGGTATTTCGATTGTTAACAACGACTTTATAAAGTCCGTTGCAGAATTACTTCAAATGAAGGTGGTCGGAATAGACGAGGCTGGGAAGGGTCCGGTTATAGGTCCGATGATCGTTTGCGGTGTTTTGTGCGAAGAGTCGGACTTGCCAAAATTGGAGCGATTGGGTGTCAAAGATTCTAAGAAGCTAAAGCCGGAAAAAAGAAGAGAATTGGCGAAGGAGATTAAAAAACTTTGCAAGATCTGTCTGATCAGGGTGACTCCGGAGGAGATAGACAAATCGGATAACATAAACGATCTGCTTAGGGAATGCTACATCAAGATCATAGAAAAGCTCGATCCGGATTTGGTAATCGTCGATAGTCCGGATGTTAAACCGGAAAGACTAAAGGAGTTTTTGGAGCGAATGACTGGCAAAGAAGTTATATCGAAGCATAAAGCCGATGAGGATTTCGTCGTGGTTGCGGCGGCTTCGATCGTTGCCAAAGTTGAAAGAGATGCGGAAATCGATAGACTAAAGCGGGAATACGGTGATTTCGGTAGCGGATACGCAAGCGATCCAAAGACGATCAAATTTTTGGAGGAGCGGATCAAAAGCGGGAAGATCCCGCCCATCGTCAGGAGGAGATGGAAAACAGTCGAGAGGCTGAGTCAACATTCGCTTGACGATTTTGTTTCCTGATGCCTTGTGGGTATCCAACGGAAGAGTTATAAATTCAGAGTATCAACATCTTCACGGGACCCGTAGCCTAGCTTGGATAGGGCGTGGGCCTCCTAAGCCCAAGGTCGCGGGTTCAAATCCCGCCGGGTCCGCTACTTCTAACACCTTTATCTCGAAAAATACCGATAGATCGCCGATTTTTCGCTCGGCTGACTCCGTCGGATCTACCCGTATTCGGCTTATTTCTCGTCCTTTTTGATCGCCTTTTTTATTTCCAAATCCCAACTTCTTCTTACGTATTCCCTACCCAACGATTTTCTGTAATTCGCTCTAAGCTGAGCGTTTGCGAGCTCTTCAAGTAACTTTTCAAGCTGTTCATCCTCATCGACATCCTCATCTCTGTTGGGCATAGATCACAATAAATCATGTATATTTATCTACTTTGCGGTTGTGTTCCGATGAGTCACTCGCTAAAAGTTTGTAATGCTTTGCACGTCGAAGTATCTCATCTTTCATCCGTTTTTCCGCGAAGTGGATGTCAACCGAGTGATGGGGGGTAAGCTTTGCCTTCTCCTTGATCTTCATCTTAACCTGCTTCTCCACATCTTTCGCCGGAGGGTTTTCCGTAAGAACGAGCAGATCGACATCATGAGCCTTGCTGATCTCTCCTCGGGCAATGCTACCGACTAAATACACCTCGGCATCTTTAAAAGAGTCCAAGATGCATTCGACAACGTCGTCGATCCACGTATGCCAGTTTTTCAGATTTTCTTCCCTCTTTCTCAGTCTCGAATCTAAATACTCTTCAATCCTTCTACCCGTGATAGACCTATAGGATGCTTCGATTAAGAACGACGCAACAATCAGACAGAGAAAGACCATCAGGTTTCTCACATCGGTTTCTGCCATCCTGTATGTTAGTATGGCGAGAGCCACAAAGGTTAGGACGGCACCTACAGCCGGAATGACCGGATTAATTTTGAGATTATCACGAAGCTTCAGCGCTGCGATGTTCACGAAGAGAAATATCAGAAGAAATCCTCCGCTACCCGCAGTCGATATGGATACGAGGCTCGCGGTGTTAGCGAATATTAGAGAAAGGATGCTAATGACGAGCAACCCTTCGTAAGCCTGCTTCCATAGCGGCTTCTCCACAGCTTCGGGAAGTTGTCCGTATTTCGCCACCATGTAGCTTGCCCTCGCAGTTCCGTAAAGCGTTGCGTTTATCGCTGAACTCGTTGACGCAAGAGCGGCGAACGTTATGAGCCAGAAACCGGCTTCGCCCAACGAAGGCTTCGCGGCAACGGCTAAAGCGTAATCCCTCGCCTTGATTATCACATCGTAAGGTAGATTTCCGACCGTAACGAATGCTACCATCACGTAAACGGCTATAACGAGCAGAACGGAAGCGTAGAACGCTTTAGGCAGAATCGAGGGATCTTCGATGTCGCTTCCGGTATTCGCTATAAGCTCGAAACCCTCGTAGGCGAGGAATATTATCATCCCGCCCGCAACGATGCTTATTGGATCAGCCCAGTTCGACGGTGAAAGTCTGCTTAAATCAACGAAAGCCATGCCTGCTCCTGCAACGATCAGCAGAATAGCCAACTTAAATGCCACGAGCAGATCTTCCGTTTTACCGCTTATGACTGCACCTAATGCGTTTATCAAGGTGAACACGACGATAACGAACGTTATCATCAGGTGTTTTGCAAGTGTATGGTTAATAGGGAAAAGATTCGCTCCGTAGCTACCGAATGCGTAGGCGTATAGGGATATCATGACGATGTAACTTGCCAAAAGCAATACGTTTAGCGTGCCGGAAAGCAGTCCGGTTCCGTATGCTTTAACTATGAACTCTATCGTTCCCCCCTCGCTCGGATACCTCACTGATAATCTGGCGTATGAATAGGCTGTCGCCAGTGCTATAAGTCCCGCTAAAAGGAAGGCAATAGGGGCGGCACTTTTGGATAGCTGGATGCTCAAACCCAAAACCGCAAAGATGCCGCCGCCGATCATTCCTCCGACGCCTATGCTGAAAGCCTCCCAGAAGCCGATCTTTTTCCTCATACTATAGTCGATATTTTCAAAAGTTTATTTGAATTTACTGAAGGTCTTTAATAGTGAGGATATACCGAGAAGGGTTAGAGCGAATGCGGTTATCCGAATTGGCAGAGCGATTAGATACCTCACCGTATATATATAGGCGAAAGAGCAGTTAGAGTTGGTATAAGTAGCGAGCCGAGAAGACCAACTACACCCGCGGATCCTATCAGAGCGAAACCCTTTGCTTTCGTTTTAAAGTAAGCTAAAAACCAAGTTGCAATCAATACAATCGAACACACCAGCGAGCATATTAGAACGGCGGTCTTCAGTAGGTGGAGTGTTTGAGTAATGTGCATAAGCTAACGTTTGCACCTTTATTTTTAAAATTTTTCTTGAAGTATGAAGGTGACTCGGTATGTAACCTAACACGCTGAGAAAAAAATACTCATCGCGAAATCTGTTCGAGATAAAATAAATTTAAAGCTCAGCCTCGAAGTCTTCGACGCTGTATGGGAAGTCAGTAACGCCTCTGTTCCTCAAGACCTCTCTCGCGAGCAACCAGTAAACCAAAGCCAAAGCCTTCCTACCCTTGTTGTTCGTCGGAATTACGAGATCTATGTTCGATGCGGAGTTGTTCGAATCGCATAGAGCCACGACGGGAATACCGACGTCCGTAGCCTCTTCAACAGCCTGCCTGTCTATAGCCGGATCGGTTACAAGCACGACGTCGGGTTCTCTGTATTCCTTCAGCATCGGATTTGTCAGCGTTCCGGGAACGAACCTGCCGATTACGTAATCCGCTCCCACGGCTTTTGCGAACATCATAACCGGTTTCTGTCCATACTGCCTTGCCGCTACTGCTAAGATCTTGCTCGGCTCGAATCTCGCCAAGAACTTACCGGCTATCCTTATCCTCTCATCCAACTGCCTTATATCGAGCACGTAGAGTCCGTCGGGTCTTACCTTGTAGATGAACTTCTTCATGTCCCCCGTTTTGATCTGAGTCCCTATGTGAACTCCCGCGGCTAAATACTCATCCGGCGGAATTAGATACTCGTATTCCTCCTTTACCTTCGCCTCCATCACATCACCCGCACCATTTTTGGTGAATCCATCTCATCTTCAATCCTAATCAACTCGTTGAGCTTGGCGATCCTTTCGCCACCAACTACACCGGTCTTTATTAATGTTGCGTTGAATGCTACACTTAAATGTGCTATCGTTTCATCTTCAGTCTCGCCACTTCTATGAGACACAACGACTTTATAACCGTTGTCCTTGGAAAGCTTAACCGCCTTGAAGGTATCCGTCAGTGTTCCGATCTGATTCGGTTTTATTAGCACCGTGTTGGCCGCTCCGATCTCTATACCTCTCTGAATCCTCTTTATGTTCGTTACGAAGATATCATCTCCACATATCATGCACTTGTTACCGATCTGCTTAGTCAGTTCGGCGAAACCTTCGAAGTCGTTCTCGTGGAAAGGATCTTCTACGTATATTATTCCATACTTATCTACAAGCTCAGCAACGTAAGAGATCTGCTCCTCCGTCGTCAGCTTCTTATCCTTGTAAACGTAACGTTCTCCGTTCCAAAGTTCGGTTGCGGCGAAATCGATCCCAATCCTTACCTCCACACCGGTTTCGTCCTTAACCCTCGCTACAGCTTCGCTCAAAATTTCGAAAGCCTGTTCATCGGTTATCTGAGCCGCCCAAGCTCCCTCATCACCTTTGGCTGCGAAAATCCCTTTTTCTCTGAATATCTTCTTCAGAGTTTTGTGAACCAGAGCGTTCGTTCTTTGAGCTTCGAAGAAGCTCTTCGCTCCGACTGGAATAACCAAGAACTCCTGAATGCTCGTCGAACCGGGTGCGTGAACACCCCCACCAATTACGTTTCCAAGCGGATACGGGATCTCCTTCGCAAATACCCCGCCGGCGTATTCGTAGAGCGGAATCCCCAAGAGGTTCGAAGCCGCTTTCGCGCAAGCTAAGCTTGCGGTAATTGCGAAGTTTCCGCCGATGTTCGAGAAGTTTTCGGTTCCGTCGATCTCCCTAAGTTTTTCGTCTATGCTGACCTGATCGAAGACGGACATCCCAACCAATGCCTTCGAAACCTTCTCCTCTATCTCCTCGTATCTGTAAGGATCGACAACAACAGCTTCTTCACTTCCAGTAGAAGCTCCGCTCGGAGCTATTGCCTTACCGACAGCATCTCCGGCAAAAACTTCGCATTCGACGGTTTCGTTCCCCCTGCTATCAAAAACGATCCTGTATCTGACATCTTCTATAATCAAAATACCACCCCCTCCTAAATTCGGCGGGAGAATAGATAAGTTTTTTGTCTTTCCGGCGGATTTCTGTTGTGGATGAAAGGGTTAGGGGATGGGTGAAAGGATTCGTCAGAGGAGATCTGTGGAGGAGACCATTGGTCGGATTTTGCGATGCCGAAGAGGTTGAAGCATTGCGCAGAATAGTTTCTCCGAACCACCTGATGCCGGATGAAGTCCTGAATTCTGCAAAGTCTGTGATCGTCTACTTCGTCCCCTTCTCCCGAAAGGTGGTTGAAAGCAACGTTGGAGGATATTTTTCTTCGAAACTTTGGGCTTACGCTTACGTCAAGACGAACGAGCTTATAGTTAGGTTAAACGAATACCTCGCAAGGAAGCTTGAGATTTTCGGCTTCAAATCCGCTGTTTTACCTCCAACGCACAACTTCGACGAAGTTAGGCTGATCAGCGATTGGTCTCACAAGCACATAGCGTATTTAGCCGGATTGGGAACCTTCGGAGTTCACTCACTGATAATAACCGAAAAGGGTTGTTGCGGAAGGCTTGGAAGTATAATAACTCAAGCGGAATTCGAATACGGTGAGCCGTTGGATGAGGAACTCTGCCTGCACAAACGCGGTGCGGAGTGTTTGAAATGCGTGGAGAACTGCAAGTTTGGAGCTCTAACTTGGAACGGACTCGATAAGAGGAGATGCTACGAAATTTTGCTGAAAAATGACAGGTATCACTCGGATTTACCGCTTACGGATGTTTGCGGAAAATGCTGTTGCGGTGTGCCTTGCGATTTGCGAGCACCATAAGCTGTAAGAGTATGCCCGGTAGCTAACGCGGTCTCTCATCGGAAGCATACGCTCACTCGAGACCGCTGACCCTACCGGGGATTGTGCCATGTCGGGGTTGCCCCGGATTCATCGACGGCATATACCTAACTCCTCCGGGGACCAATCGACATGGCTCTGTAGCCCCAAGATCGCAGGAGGCTTCATCGAGTGCGGAGCACACTCCACCCCCTCCCCGACTTGGGGCTATTGATGTCGATCGCAGTAGTTTATATAAACTTTGTAGAACTTCAAACTTTCGGATGACCCTCCAGATCTTCTATGTGTTTTGCTCCCTCTTTGCTGTGGCACTCCCAACAAACCATTTTGCCTCTCGTGTTCTGAAGTGTGCTTTCCTTACAGTGGCAACCTCTACATGTCATCGTTCTCTTATCGAGGGAGTATTTCGGAACAAAACTTCCGTCGTATACGGAGTTGATTAGCTCCGTTAGTTTTTTGGCAACGTCGGCGGTTAATCTGCCGCATCTTTCAGCTCTTTCGGCGGAGAACGCCTTGTATCCGCTCGCCTTGCACCAATTACTTACGGATACGTGACACAATGGTGAGTTGGCAACGGACTTGGGGAAGGGATTGAGGTCGGCCTTTACCGGTTTCTTGGGTATGTAGTTAGGTAACTCGGAATACTCATACCATGCGTAGAGTTCGTTTATAACTTTGTCAGCCTCCTTTTCGGGAAGCACGAGGTATGTTGCCATGGCGGCGCCGTTTAAAGCTCCGCAAAGGGTTGCCCAGCCAACCACACCACCCTTTCCGTAGATCGCCAACTCGGTCGGAAAAACGGTATATGGGTAACCTACCTTTTCCGCCAAGGATTTAACGACCGCGTTGAAGACTCCATACATGCAGTGGTGTTTCATGTAACTTTCGTATGCCAGATCCGCAACCTTATCCGGATCGAGTTTCTTATACGGCCAAGGAAGACTTGAGAACATTTCTTCTTTTGGCGTCGGAGTTACCATCGCCGTTTGATTTCTTCCCGAACAACCGAGTCCCACAGCGGCTACGGCTAAGGCTCCAACCATTCCGAGAAAACCTCTTCTGGTTATTACCGCCATGATACATTAATACGGATACAAATATATATCCTTTACTATTTGATCCGGTTATAATGGTTATGATGGAGTATTCGATCGATTTTTAATTCGTAACACCATATTTGCCTCATCAACACCAAGCGCTGAAAAATCTTAAACAAATATTTAATATATTTTTTAAAAAGTAAACAAACTAAACCCTATGTTGTTATCTTTATAGATTTTAATTAAAATAAATAATAAATAAGTTCGAAAACAAAAATTCCGATTCTGCAAATATTATCACTCAATTTATAAATATTATTTATATAATTAAATTGCATAAATTTTTTTGTTAAAGTATTTGTATAATCATCACTACTGAAAGTTTTATTAATTGTTATTTTGGATAATCATGTATGGATACGCATCTCAAATCGATTTTGCGGGAGTTAGGGTTACCTAACAGGTTTGAAATTTTGCAACTCCTTTCCTGTCAACCGGCATCTTTAGCTCACATCCATAGGATTACCAACATGTCGGTTTCGGGAGTTTCGAGAGTAGTTAATACACTCGTAAGTTTGGGTTTAATCGATAAGACGGATGATTGCGGTTACTGTATAACCGGAATAGGAAGGCTGATATTGGACATAATAAGAGAGTTGGATAAGATACTCGTATTTAAAGATGAGTTGATCGATACTCACGAGTTTATGGAAGTGGTCCCACCGGAATTTAAACTTGGACTGGCGAACCTTACGAAGGCTGAAGTCGAATACGATATCTACGTTGCAATTAAAAGGGCTGTAGACGAAGTTTCGAATGCCAAAAGCTGGTGCAAATGTATCTGCAGGGTGATGGAGTGTAGCATATTCAGGATACTCGTAAGGAATTACCTTAGGGGCGTTAAGGATAAGATGATTTCCTCAACGGACACCCTCAAGGATAGAATCGAGTTGCTGATTCAAGCGGCTAAAGCGGAAAAGTTATCCGAAGAAGAGATTAAAAAAATTGAAGACAACATCGAAATAAGGGTTTTGGATCTTCCATTTCAGTTGGGCATAGTGGACGGAAAAATAGCGTTTTTTCAAATATTGAAGCCCGACAGAGTTTCACCGGCTTTCATATCAACCGACAGGGAGTTCGTAGATTGGACGAACAGGTTGTTCGATTACTTCTGGAATATGGCGAAACCCGTCAGGATTCCGTTTGAAAAGGCTTTAGAGGATTAAGCCGTAAAGCAACCTCTTGCGATTGATTACCTTATTAAAAACTTCCTCTTCCCTTTTTGCGGATGCGAGGATCGAAATTACGGGTTCCCCCTTCTCGATGGTTTCGCCGGCATTTGGTATATCCGCGAAGAACGGATTTCCGGTTAAATCGAAATTAAAGCTTATTTTTCGGTCGGCGAACAGAATGGTTCTGCAAGCGAATCTCTTTGGCTTCGGAATATCGAAGTTTACACCTTCGCAAGCTTTAACGTGCAGGTTGAATAAGTTGACGTCGTAGCTCCATTCGATGGAATCGAGAGAGCCTTGAAACCTCGGATTCAATTCGAGAACGTAAGGCTTATCTGAAAGGACGAAGTCAACTCCGATCGAGCCTACGACATCGAAAATCTCCGCAACTTCGACAGCCGTTTTAATCAGCGAAGTTCTTCGATCTTCCGTAAGAATTAGGGGTGTGAGATTTCCGCAATAAACGAAATCGTTTGCGTTCATCTCTTTCCATCCTACGAGAATTCTATTTATCGCTATCGGCTCTATTTTGCCGCGATCCGTTGCGATCAAAGAGACGGAGCACGGTATTCCCTCGACGTATCTTTGACATAGGTAGCCTTGGGGTGGATCTGCCGTATGATCAACGAGTCGAATTCCCAATCCACCTCCGCCCTTTATCGGCTTCAGAATGCAAGGTGGATCGTCCGCTAATTCTGGAAACGGAATTCCAGCCTTTTCAAGTGTTTTGTAGAACTTCAGCTTGTTCGTAATGCCCTTTGCAACCTTCGGATCAGTTCCCAGCACTTCCGATTTAACCGGCAGATCTTCACATCCCGAAGTCAAAACGACTAATGCGTTCAAATTTTCCGCAATCTCGTCCACGATCTCAGCGAGTCGTTTTTCTTTAACGTTATCTATCTTCTTCACCTTCGCGTATAGCTTTAGATCGGCATCCGCATACTTCGTAATTGCGGTTACATCCCATCCAGCCTTTCTCGCCGATTCGGCAACGTTTCTAACGTTGTGTCCTACGATTACAATTCTCCGCACAATCACCCCCGCATGAACGCTTCTTTGAAGGAAGTGTTTCAACTGATTTGAGTATTTCAAAGTGATTTACTTGTTAGCACCGAAACGGTTCGTTATGTATTCGTAGGCGGAATGAGCGGCAACCGCACCGTCCCCGCATGCGGTAATTACCTGCTTCAAAGGATTATCGCAACAATCTCCGGCGGCGAATACGCCATCTACGTTCGTAGCCTGACGTTTATCGACCTTTATGTAGCCATAGGAGTCCATCTCAACCCCCAACTTTGATGCTATCTCGGTTTGAGGCTGAATTCCGATTGCAATGAAAACCCCATCGACTTCCATCTCCTTCGTTTCGCCGGTTTTAACGTTCCTGATGATTATCCTCTCAACCTTGCCTTTCCCTTCTATTTTTTCAACGACCGAATCCCAAATAACGGGGATATTCCTATCGAAGAACTGCTTTTGGAGAGCTTGATCCGCTCTGAATTTGTCCCTCCTATGGATAACTACGACGTCACAGCCCAGATCTTTGAGGTATATGGCATCTGCTAACGCTGTGTTTCCGCCTCCAACGACGGCAACCTTCTTTCCCTTGAAGAAGAACCCATCGCAAACTGCGCAGTAGCTCACACCTCTCCCAACGAACTCCTTTTCTCCCTCTATTCCAAGCTCTCTGTGCTTCCCACCGGTTGCGATTATTACGGCTTTGGCCTTATATTCCCCCGAATCCGTCTTTATCACGAATAGATCTCCATCTCTACCGACATCTTCTACCTTTTCGAGTTTATGCTCCGCTCCGAACTTAGTAGCTTGATCCTTCATCTTCGAAATCAGATCCAAGCCCGTGCCTTCGTAACCGGGGTAGTTTTCTATGAAAGGTGCTATCGCAAGCTGAGAAATTCGGGACGGATCTTCGAAAACGACAGTCTTTAATCCGTATCTCGCAGAATAGATCGCGGCGGTGAGTCCAGCGGGTCCGGCTCCGATTATTGCGACGTCGAACTCCATGATTGTATAACGGAAACGAAAACAAATATAGTTTGCTAAAACTGGTCAGATCTCGGCAAAAGCGATTAGGAGTTCGAGCAATCTCGTCCTCTTTCCGTTCGGATTCACGAGCTTATATAAAACGAAGTCTTCCAAGTATTTACTGCATTCGATTCCCTTGCACGCAGAATAGAAATCCTTGCAATCCTTCAGCCTCTCGATGATCTTGAACGCATCCCTGCCAATCAATTCGTTGAAGTAACTCTTCAGCCATCCTTTGTCGATTCTTCGGACGAAATGCTCTCCGTCTTTGGTGAGCTTATAATAGGTGTGGTGCTTCCTAACCTCGAAAGCCTTCTTGAACTTAGCTTTACTCCGCTTTATCGCTGAACCGGAATCTCTCTCGACTAAACCAGCCTTGATGAGATCTTCTATGCACGAGTTGATCAGATCGAGATCGACGCAACTCATCTTCGCCATCATCTTCGCGTAATCGACCTTAGCTTTTTTTAGATGAAGAAGGATGTAGAGGTGAATCGGCGTTAAATCATTAGGCATATTAAGAGGTTCTTCGAATCTTTTTAAGGTGTTCGCGATGTTGGACTGGGACGTCGAGAGGTTTAGGAAGATGTTCCCGAACCTCTACTACGAACTTCAGGGGTCAAGGCTTCCGACCGTGCTTGATCATTTAGAGATTTGCAAAAACGAGGAGGAGGCTCTGGAGGTCATAGAGTTCTTCGAAAGGAAGGGTGAGATCACCAAGGAATACGCAAACTTCCTCAAGAAAAATATAAAGCAACTCAGCTACCTCTTCGGAACGAGGAAGAGAGGAGACTACGCGAGGAGGGGTTTGATTGATTGAAATCGGATTGGCTGGAAAGCCCAATGCCGGAAAATCGACGTTCTTCAAAGCGGCGACGCTCGTGGATGTTGCAATAGCCAACTATCCGTTTACAACGATAGAGCCGAACGTGGGAGTTGCGCACGTCAGGGTTAAATGCGTTTGCAGAGAACTCGGAGTTGAATGCGGTAAGTGCATAGACGGCTGGAGGTTCATTCCGATCAAGCTGATCGACGTTGCCGGGCTTGTGCCGGAAGCTCACAAGGGAAGGGGTTTGGGAAACGAATTTCTCGACAACTTAAGGCAGGCTGAGGCGATAATCCACGTCGTCGACGCTTCCGGCTCAACGGATGAGGAGGGAAACGAGATCGGAATAGGAGAGCACGATCCGGTTGAGGATGTTAAGTTTCTTTACAAGGAGCTGGACATGTGGCTCTTCGGAATCCTGAAAAGGAACTGGGACAAGATAGCGAGGAGGATTCACTTGGAAAAGAGGGATCCGGTTAAGTTCATAACCGAGCAGTTAGCTGGCTTGGGATTTAAGGAGTGGCATGTCAGGGAGGCTCTGCGCGAGATAGGCAAGGGAGTTCACGAGTTCGACGAGGAGGATCTTCTGAAGTTCGCAGTCGAGCTGAGAAAGAGGAGGATGAAGATGATTATAGCGGCTAACAAAGCCGATAAAGCGCCGGAGGAGTTGCTGAGGAGACTCATGAGCTTGGATGAGATCGTAATCCCGACTTCCGCTGTTTTCGAATTAACTTTGAGAACCGCCGCTAAGAACGGATACATCAGGTATCTGCCGGGGGATGAGGACTTCGAAATTCTGAAGCCTTTGAATGAGAAGCAGAGAAAGGCTTTGGAGATGATAAGAGATTTCATGAAGAGGTTCGGAGGAACCGGTGTTCAGAAGGCTATAAACACGATAGTCTTCGACGTTTTGGGATACATAGTAGTTTATCCCGTTGAGGATGAGAACAAGTTCACGGATACGAAGGGAAACGTCTTGCCGGATGCCATGCTCGTCAAGAAGGGAACAACTGCACGACAGCTTGCATACATGATCCACACCGAAATAGGTGACAATTTCATATACGCGGTCGATGCGAAGAGGAAGATGAGGATAAGCGAGGATTACGAGCTGAAGCACAACGATGTCATAAAGATAGTATCCGCCGCTAAGTAGCTAGAAGAGGTCGAGCGTTTGCAACTGCCAGTGTGTGCTCCACTTGCTTGGCACGAAAGAAGAAATAGAAGGACTTATATCCATATTCATTCGAAGGAGGCTTATGAGGGTCATCGCCGGAACTTCCTCACCTCTTCTCGCAAAGAGAATAGCAGAATGCTTGAATGCGAGATTAGCAAAGACCACGTTTAAGAGATTCCCGGACGGGGAGTTATACGTAAGAATCGAAGATGTCGATGAGGAAGCCGTAGTGGTTCAGAGCATAAACTCGAACGACGATCTCGTCGCTTTGATGTTCATGTTCGATGCGCTTGAAGATGCAGAGATCGTAGCTGTCATTCCGTATATGGGCTATGCGAGGCAGGATAAGAAGTTCAACGAAGGAGAGGCGATAAGCATCAGGGCTGTTGCGAGGCTCATAGAAAGTTACGCGAGCAAGGTTGTTACTGTAAACATACACAGCAGGGATGCGGCAGGCTACTTCAAGAAGCTGATAGAGGTAGATGCTATGCCGATAATCGGAAGGTATTACGCCGGAAGGGATGTTGTTATGGTTTCTCCGGATTTGGGTTCTTACAAGAGGGTTAAGGTTTGTGCGGAGCATGCTGGATGTGAATTCGACTACTTGGAGAAGGTCCGAATTAACGCCGAAACAGTTGAGATCAAGCCGAAGAGTTTGGATGTTAAGGGGAGGGATGTCGTCATAGTCGACGATATCATATCGACTGGCGGAACGATGATAGAAGCTACGAAGATGTTGCTGAATGCCGGAGCGAAAAGCGTGGAATGTGCCTGCGTTCATGCCGTTCTGGCTGGGAACGCATTAAATAGGCTTTATTCAGCCGGCGTTAAAAGGGTTGTGGCAACGGATACGATAGAGAAAGCTGTAAGCGTAATCAGTGTTGCCGAAAGCATAGCGAGTGTGCTGAGATAACTTTTTATAATGTAAAATCGTGATAGTTACTCGATGCTGAGTATAGGCAAGTGTAAGTTGGTTGAGGTCTTGGAACTCGTGGGAAAGGGAAAGATCGGTGACGCTTTGAAGGTTGCGGAAAACATAGAGGACGAGCTTTGGCGTTCCGTTGCTTTCGCGAAGATGGTGGACTTGTTGGTCGATGCTCCGGAGGAAGCTTTAAGGGTTGCGAAGAACATCACCAACAGCTACTGGCGCTCTCAAGCCCTTTATAAGGTTGCTTGGGGGTTTGTGAATTCCGGAGATCCGGAAAAAGCCTTAAAGATCGCGGAAAGGTTGACGCATCCCTACTGGCGTTCCGTAACGTTGGTTGAGGTTGCGAAAGGTTTTATCAAATTGGGCAACAAAGAAACGGCGTTAGAAATTCTGAACATCGCACTGAAGGTTGCCGAAAGTATAGAGGACGACAGATGGAAGGCGGTGGCGTTGGTTAGGGTTGCGGAAGGATTCGCGGAATTGGGGTTAGATGGAAAAGCTTTAGAAATAGCGGAGAAGGTGAACTTTGAGGGATGGAAGAGGAGGATAACTTCGGAGGTCAGATCACGTAAACGTCTCCGTTCTTAGGAGCGTAAGCTTCAACTCCCAACTCCTCCCTTATCCAGTTCGCAAAGCCTTCGGTGTCTTCTCCGTGCACTGCGAAAACGATCTCCGCTCCTCTGTCGACCACCTTTCTGACGAGCTCCTTCAGCTGTCTGTCGTCAGCATGTGCTGAGAAGTCGAACTGCTCCACACCCATCTTAAGCTTAACCACCCTGTTACCGAGGTTTATTATTCCCTCGTCGAGAGCCATCCTACCGTTCGTCCCCTCGACCTGATAACCGGTAAGCAGTATCTTTGATTTCTCGTCGTTGTAGAGCCTTGAGATGTAGAACAATGCAGGTCCGCCGTTAAGCATTCCCGCTGTGGTTACTATCACGCAGGGCTCTCTGAGAAGGTCTTCTCTCTTACCCCTCTCCACTGGAATTGCGTTCTTCAAGGCCCTCCTCAAAGCCTTGGCACTCTTTATGTAGTCTGGGTATCTCTCCAATATGCTCGCAACCTCTCTACCCATACCGTCGACGTATGGAGTTATGCCGTATCTTTCGAGGATCATCAAAACCTCCTGAGTTCTTCCAACGGCGAAAGCCGGAATTATGACATGCCCCTTGTTGTCGAGGGTTTCGAGTATCGACTCAACGAATGCCCTCTCAAGCTCCTTCCTATCCGGATGCTCTACGCCGAAGTAGGTGCTCTCAACTATCAGAATGTCGGTTTCGGGATAATCGGTGTAAGCAGGTTCGAGCAACCTCGTTTCCTCAAGCTTGATGTCTCCGGTGTAGAGGATGCTTACGTCCTTCGTCATGTGAACGCTCGCACTTCCCGGAATGTGTCCGGCGTTGAAGAAAGTTATCTCCCAGCCGTTAACGTAGAACGGCTCTTCGTAGTCCACTTCCTCCGTATTGCTTTCGAACTGCCTGAACTGTCTCATCGTGTAAGGAGGATTGCGCATGATGTTTATCGAGTCCTTAAGAAGTAGAATCGAGAGTTCGAGGGTTGGGGGTGTCATGTAAACCTTCGGATCGTAATCCATTAGATTCGGTGCAACGCCGACGTGATCGAGATGCCCGTGGGTGATTATGACAGAGTGTGGCATAAGTCCGTTTAACGGAAATTCCGGTGGATCGGATGGCTTAAGCCCGTAATCGAGCATGATGCCATCTACCATTATTGCTGATCTTCCTACTTCCCTGCAACCTCCGAGGAACTGTATCGTGGTCATTCTTACGGAGGTCTCGATTTCGAAATATATAAATTTCGCCGACTTTTAAAGACAGAAATTTATAAAAGTTAAATTTCGACGATGACGACCGCATTTTCTGTTTCTAGAACCTCCACTCCCTCCCCTCCCAAGACCTTCTCCACCTCAACGTCGAACCATTCGCTCTTAAGCTCGATCTTTTCTCCGTCGACATCTATCTCAATTTTTCCGCTCTCAACGAACTTGAGCTTCTCCTCGTTCGAAAGCTTGCTAACGGCATTGACGATCGCCTTGACTTTATCCTTAAACATCGGGCCTAAGATGTTAAACTTCGGCTTCAGAGCCTTCACTCTAACCTCTATCGTCGGCATCTCCTTCAGAAGCTCTACTTCCGCATTCAGCGCTCCGGCTATGTCTCTCGTATCGATTTCTATTGGAGCGAAAATCATAACCTTCTTAAGCGGAGCGTTCAAAGGCAAGCCCTTGTCGTGCTTCATCCTTCTAACGACCGAAACAATCTCCTTTATCAGTTCTCCTCTCTTTTCAGCCTCCTCATCTATCAACCTCTCATCAGCTTCCGGATAGCTCTGCAGATGGACGCTCTCTACTTTCTCGCCGATTCCTTCGTGAAGCCTCTGCCAGCATTCCTCAGCTAAGAACGGAGTGAACGGGGCGAGCAACCTCGTTAGGACGTTCATCACCGTGTAGAGAACGAATCTTGCGGGCTTCTTCTCATCCTCACTCCCGGCGTAAAGCCTGTTCTTCACTATCTCCAAGTAGTTGTCCGCGTATTCATACCAAGTGAAGCTCCTGATCGCCTTCAGTGCTTCCGCAAATCTGTAGTTCTCCATGTGCTCGTCAACCTCCTTAACGAGTTTCATAAGCTTCGAAAGTATCCATCTGTCCGCATCTCTGAGCAGTTTTGCATCCTCATCGCTCGGTTTCTCCTTCAAATGAAGCAGAGTGAACCTAAGAATGCTCCAGAACTTCTGCTGGAATCTTGAAGCCGCAACGATCTCCTTCCAACTGAAGGCGACGTCATCTCCAACCACACCGCTCGCCGCCCACTGCCTCAAAGCATCGGCTCCATACTTCTCTATGACCTCATGAGGCTCCACTATGTTCCCCAAGCTCTTACTCATCTTTCTGCCATCCTCTCCAAGCACCATCCCGTTTATTACGATCTCCTTCCAAGGTATATCCCCAACCAAAGCGAGCGATCTCAGAATGGTGTAGAACGCCCAAGTTCTGATTATGTCATGCCCCTGAGGTCTGAGGCTCGTCGGGTAATCTTCCTTTCTCCATTCATCTGGCCAGCCGGTGATGGCGAGCGGTGTGATAGATGAATCCATCCACGTATCTAAAACGTCCGTTTCTCCTTCGAATTCAGTGCTTCCGCACTTAGGGCAAGGTTCCTTAGGCTTATCCTTCGTCGGATCCACCGGGAGCCATTCCTCCTTTGCAACTACAATCGCTCCGCACCTCTTGCAATACCAAACAGGAATCGGAGTTGCGAAGATCCTCTGCCTGCTTATAACCCAGTCCCACTCCATTCCCTCAACCCAGCTTTCCAGACGGGAAAGCATGTGCTCCGGAACCCACTTGATTTGCCTTGCGGCCTTTAGGATCTTATCTTTCTCAACCTTCACAAACCACTGGTCTTCGACGATTATCTCCACGGGCGTCTTGCACCTCCAACAAACTCCTACGTTCTGCTCTATCTCCTCCTGCTTTATCAGCCTCCCCTCTTCAGCCAAATCCCTGAGAATAGCCTCTCTCGCCTCCAAAGTCGTCAAGCCGGCGTATTTTCCGGCTTTTTCGTTCAATCTTCCGTCCTTATTTAAAATAGCTCTTAGCTGTAGATTGTGCTTCTTCCACCACTTAACATCCTGCTTGTCTCCGAATGTGCAGATCATTACGATTCCCGTTCCGAATTCGGGATCGACGTCTTCATCGGCTATTATCTCAACCTCGTAATCGGTTGTCGGCACCTTAACCTTCTTGCCTATCAGATGTTTGTAGCGCTCATCTTCAGGATGAACCGCTATCGCAACACATGCTGGGATGAGTTCGGGACGGGTTGTCGCGATTATAACCGAGTTATCTCCATCTCCGAATCGGATGTAGTTTAGCTTCGTCTTACCCTTCTTGTATTCGATCTCTGCAAGAGCTATCGTGGTCTGGCATCTCGGACAGAAAACCACGGGATGGTAACCCTTGTATATCAACCCCTTGTTGAACATCCTTACGAAGGAAATCTGTGTCTTGCGGTAATACTCGGGATACATCGTTATGTATTCCTTGCTCCAGTCTATAGAGAAGCCGAGCCTCTTCATCGTCTGCTTCATCCTCTCTATGTTCCCCTTCGTGAACTCAACGCACAGTCTTCGAAACTCTTCCCTCGGAATGTCGTTCTTGCTTATGCCGTGTATCTCCTCCACTTTGACTTCGGTCGGCAATCCGTGACAATCCCAGCCCTGAGGGAACATGACTTCGTAACCCTTCATCCTCTTGTATCTCGCTATGAAGTCGATGTAGCACCAGTTCAGGGTGTTTCCGATGTGGAAAGAACCGGTTGGATACGGGGGAGGGGTATCGATTATGTAGTGAGGCTTCTTTGAGTTCCAGTCAAAGTAATACATATCGTCCTTCCAAAGCTTAACCCACTTCTCTTCAACCTCCTGAGCCTTATACTCCTTCTCGATCATAGGCTTAAGCTGAGCTGTTTTGTTAAAATACTTATTCGTTACTTCACGTAATTCCTCAAAGTTCCGATATTCTCTATCTCAACTTCAACGATGTCTCCGTGCTTAAGCTCGCCAACACCGGCTGGGGTGCCGGTGGCTATTACGTCTCCCCTCTTCAGGGTCATGATCGACGATACGAACTCGATCAGCGTCGGGATGTTGAATATTAAATTCGAAGTCGTCGAACTCTGAACGACTTTGCCGTTGACCCTCGTCTGAATTCTCAAGTTCGATGCGTCTTTGAAGCATGCAACGTAGGGGCCGATTGGCGCGAAGGTATCGAAGGATTTAGCACGAGTCCACTGTCCGTCCTTCTTCTGCAAATCCCTTGCGGTTACGTCGTTGAAGCATGTGTATCCGAGGATGTATTCGAGCGCATCTTCGCGAGAAACGTTTTTGCATCTCTTCGCCATTACAACCGCAAGCTCACCTTCGTAATCAACCCTCTTGGACTGCCTCGGTAATTCTATGAAATCTTCATGCCCTATCACAGCCGAAGGAGGTTTGAGAAATATTATCGGCTCCTCCGGCAGTTCCATGTTCAACTCCTTAGCGTGATCTGTGTAGTTCAGACCTATGCAGATTATCTTTTCCGGCTTAACAGGAGGTAGAAATCTGACGTTCTCGAACCTCAAACCTTCAAAATCGATTATGCCGTTTTCGATCTCAAAATAGCCTTCAAGTATCTCCCCGTGCACAACGAATCTTCCGTAGGCGAGCATGGAGGGTGGAGGGTGGGGAAGGATATAACAATTTCTAAAAACCCATAATTCGAGCTTGAGTCATGGAGATACTGAACGATAGGTTTAGGATTTTCTTGGATGCAAAGGTGCTCGAATTCAAGCCGGGATTTGCGAGGGTTGAGGGAATAGTTAGGGAGGAGTTCACGAACTTCCACGGTTTTTGCCACGGAGGATATCTGATCTCGCTCGCGGACTTCGCTTTGGGATTGGCCGCGAATTCAGACGGAGTAAAGAGATTTGCGGTTTCGATAAGCATGGACTTTCTAACGCCGGCATTCGTCGGAGACGTGCTTGTTGCCGAGGCTAAGGTAGTTAAGGCTGGAAAGAGGATCTCTTTCTACGAGATGGTGATTTTAAGAGGGAACGACGTCATAGCAAAAGGGAGAGCAATAGTATATTCAAGAGAAAATAAAAAATAAATTATCTAATCCTGTCGATTCCGAACTTCCTTCTTATATTTTCTACAGTTTCATTTTTCTGTGGGATTTCTCCATCCGGCTCGTATCTCGAAAGTAGATTCGGAGACTTAACGCCGGTCATTATAGCCATGACCCTTACCATGCCCTCCAATTCGTCCTCTATCCTCGCTCCCCATATCACGTTCGCATTTACGTCGATTTCAAAAGTTAGCTCTCTAACGATTTCTTCAGCCTCTTTAATAGTCAGATCGTTTCCTCCCGAAATGTGGATGAGCGCACCCCTTGCACCTCTGAAATCGACTTCGAGCAACGGATGATTGAGGCAGTCCCTTACGACATCCTTAGCTTTGGATTGCGATTTCGATTCTCCAACCAACATCACAGCCACTCCGCCGTTTTCCATCACAGCCTTAACATCCGCGAAGTCTATGTTCATCAGAGACGGGCGGGTGATCGTATCCGTAATTCCCCTTATGGTTTCTGCTATTAACTGATCCATAACGCTGAAAGCCTGCTCTATTGGAAGATTGGGCACGTATTCGAGTAGCTTGTTGTTGTCCAAAACTACGACGGTATCGGAATACTTCCTAAGCTCTTCCAAACCTTCGGCGGCCTTCCTCAACCTTGCCCTCTCAACTAAGAAGGGCATGTTAGCCATGCTTATTACTATGGCCCCCTGTTGCTTCGCAACTTCAGCGATAACCGGAGCCGCTCCTGTTCCGGTTCCTCCGCCCATTCCGGCGCATATGAAGACCATGTTTGCATCAGCTAAAAGTTGCTCGAAAACACCTCTCGCCATCTCAGCCGCTTTTCTGCCTATATCCGGATAACCTCCAGCCCCCAAACCGCGGGTGATACTCCTTCCGATTAAAACCTTCTTATCCGCCTTTGTTATCAATAGATGTTGCTTGTCCGTGTTTACGGCAACAGTTAACACACCGTTAACACCTATGTTCTTCAACCTCGTTATCGTATTGTTTCCCGAACCACCAACACCAACGACAACTATCTTCGGTAGCTCAAAATCCTTAACAGCCTTTTCCTCCAACTTCTCCTTCTGATAATACTCCTGCGCCTTAACAACGAAAGATTTCATAACCATTCCTCCTAAATATACGGACGCATATTCTGTTGCTTCTCGATGAGCTTAGCCTTCTCAGCCAAAAGCTTACGAATGGCATCCCTAATAGCTTCGCTGACAGAGGCGTATTCTCCCATCTGAACAAGAGCCTCCAACATCTCGTAGTGCTGATCTGTAAGCCTGATCGAGATCTTTCTCATTTCGGCTCACCTAAACATGCTGTCTTACATGCGGGTGTCCGCTGACATCCGTATGTGGTCAGTTCATGGTTCATTTGTCCGACATTGTCGGACAATAGTCCGACTCCATAATATATAAGCATTTTGGTTTCAGTATTATATGGGCTCATAAAAGATGAAACCGAAAATACTACAAAAACAAAAATGGATATAAAAGGAGATTCGAAACTAAACGGTTCTATAAAATCTTTCGAGGAAAAAATAAGTCTGAATAAATATTATCTTGCTATTTTATAAATTGACATCTAATTATTGTTATTGTGATCATGCGGTAAGTCCCAGTCCTTGCTTGGATCTCCTTTAACGTATTTTTCGATCAATCTGTCCTCAAGATCCAAGTCAAACAGATTCGCTAAGCTCAAAACCATGAAGAGCACATCTACGAGTTCTTCTTTGATGTTCGGTATCTCACGCTTGCGAACAGCTTCTGCGAGCTCCCCAACCTCTTCGAATAGAACGGCGAGTAGGAAGAGTTCTCCCGATTTGGAATCGATCTCGTAGTATTTCTCCCTAATTATCCTCTGAATTTCTCGCAATTCCATAGATAAACTCGGACGGTTAGATTTAAATATCATTTCCGTTCTTTAGGTTTGGGATGGCTGAAGAGATTCCCGAAGGTAAGTTCACACACGAATACGTCGTAATCGGTTGCGGTGGAACCGGATTTAGTGTTGTTAGGGAGCTCGTAAGAAGAGGTAAAAAGGTTTTAGCCGTGGATGTCTCAAAAGAAAGGGTCGAGATCCTTAGGGATGAGAATTACGATGCCATAGTTGGAGATGCGAGGGATGAAACCCTCTACGAAAACTTGGACTTCGACAGGGTTTCGGTAATATTGCTACTCACATCGGATGTCGAGGTGAACAGGGATGCGATAGAGATCATAAGAAGATACAGCAAAGAGGTGTTCATAATTGCAAGGGCTCCGAGTCCTAAGCTTAAAGAAGAACTTGAGCACGCCGGAGCGGATTTCGTCGTCGTTCCATCGGAAGCTATGAAGAACGCCGTAATAGATGCTCTAAAGAGAATAGATTCCTTCAGAAAGATCAAGAAGTTTAGAAAAGTTTTAGAAAGCGTGAAGGGAGGCAAATTGGGAATTTTTACGCATGACAATCCTGATCCGGATGCGATCTCATCCGCATTCGCTTTGAGGGAAATAGCCAAGAGGTTCGGAGTCGATGCGGACATAATATACTACGGTGAGATTCTGCATCAGGAAAATAGGGCTATGGTCAATCTGCTCGAAATTCCACTGCTTAGGGGTGATGAGGTCGATCTCTCGCAATACTCCAAGTTCGCGCTCGTAGATTGTTCGGCTCCGGGTGTTAACAACTCGATTCCCAAGGATATAAAGATAAGCATAGTGATAGATCATCATCCGGCTGAGAACGTTGAGGCTGAATACGTTGATATCAGAACGGACGTCGGAGCGGCGGCGACTATAATGACTGAATATCTGAGGGAGCTCAAAATAGTTCCGAGCAGGATCCTCGCAACGGCTTTGTTCTTCGGAATAAAGAGCGAAACCGACGAGTTCAAGAGGAACACAAGAACTTCCGACTTCTACGCCGCGGCTTACCTCTATCCTTTCGTCGATCATGAGATGATAGAGAAGATGGAGGGTCCGGCGATTTCAACCGAAACTCTCGACGTTTTGGGAACTGCGATAAAGAACAGACAGATATACTCAAGCTTCCTGATCAGCTTCGCCGGTTTTATAAACGATAGGGACGCACTTCCTCAAGCTGCGGACTTCTTGCTTAGGCTTGAGGGAATATCCACCGTTCTCGTTTTCGGAGTCATAAAGGATACCGTCTATCTGTCGGCGAGGAACAAGGACGTCAGGATAAACATAGGTGAAGTTCTCAGGAGAGCTTTCGGAGATGTCGGAAGCGCAGGCGGGCACGCGCATGCCGCTGGCGGACAAATTCCGTTGGGTATCTTCGGAGATGTTTCGGATAGGGAAGCTCTGAGCAAACTTCTGACTGAAGCTATAAAGAGGAGATTTTTGAGCGCCTTGGGTGTTGAGATCAAAGAATAACAGTTATATCTGATGATAATTCAGAGCGGAAGCTGATGACGGCGAAGATAGATGACACGTTCGCCGAGGCTTTCGATATTAAGATTTCGAGAATTCTTATTACCGCATTCGATTACGGGTTGGCACTTGAGTGTGCTAAAGAGGCAACCGGTTTTGCAACATCCATAATCATGTGCCCAGCCGAAGCTGGAATAGACAGAACAGCAGAGCCAAACGAAACGCCGGACGGAAGGGTTGGAGTGTATGTAATGATATGTCATCCGAGCGAGGAGAAGTTGGAAAAACAGCTTTTGGCAAGGATAGGGCAATGCGTTTTGCCGGCACCTACAACTGCGGTTTTCAACGGGATGCCGAATGCGGAAAAGAAGTTCAGAATAGGATACAAGATCAAGTTCTTCGGGGACGGGTTTGAGGAGGAAGTAGAGGTTAGCGGGAGGAGATGCTGGAAGATTCCGATCATGGAGGGTGAGTTCATAATCGAAGACGGTATAGGCTACGCCGACGGAATTGCCGGAGGTAATTTCATAATAATGGCTGAAAGTCAAGCTTCAGCATTGATGGCGGCTAAAGCGGCCGTGGATGCGATATCGAACGTTGAAGGAGTCATAACCCCGTTTCCGATAGTAGCTTCGGGCTCTAAGGTCGGATCGAGATACAGATTCTTGAAGGCTTCGACGAACGAAAGGTTCTGTCCGACTTTGAGGGACAAAGTCGATTCGGAATTGCCGTCGAACGTTAAGGGAGTTTACGAGATCGTTATAAACGGTATCAGCTTAAATGCGGTGAAGGAAGCTATGAAAATCGGAATACAGACGGCAATGAAAATTCCGGGCGTTGTTAAGGTCACAGCAGCAAACTTCGACGGAAAGCTTGGAAAGCATAAGATATGGCTCAATGAACTATTCGATTAATTTTATATTATGTAATAAAACATCGACTTTTTAACCGTAAAAAGGTTTATTACGGCTTTCGCGGAATAAAAGTTAGTGGTAGTATGAGGACGTTCGATTGGAAATCCTACAAGGATAAGGGAAAGAAGAAGGACGAAATAAAGGAAGAAAAGATGCTGGAGCAGAACCTTGAGGAGTTAAAAGAGGAGGCTCTGAAGCCGGGAGGTGGAAAGGATCTCAAAGAGATCGCAAAAGAAGTCCTCACTGAAGAGGATTAAGCTCAAGTTCGTCGGCGGATTTGATATAAAGGAGAAGGAGTTGGAGGTTGAAGAGGGAAAGAGGTATTCGGAGGTGTTGTCAAGCTTGGGGATAAACCCCGAGACCGTGGTTTTGGTTAAAGACGGGAATCCGATTCCCACTGACGATTTCGTTGAGGATGGTGAAGTTGTGGTTATGAGGGTTATCTCCGGTGGCTAATTTTATTTTTTATAAAACGTAGAAGCACTCTCCCGAATACACCCTTACGATCTTCCCGTCCTTTTCGAGCAAAAGGGCTCCTTCTTCGTCTATATCTACCGCTTTGCCTCTGTATTCCCTGCCGGCAACCTTCACGACAATATCCTTACCGAGCGTATCCGAAAGCTCCTTCCACCTTTCCCTTATCTTGCTCCACTCTCCATTGATCAGCATCCCGTAATATTTGGCAAAGTTTCTCAAAACCTTGCCGAGGATTTCGGAGCGGTTGAGCCGTTTTCCGTAAACGTCTTTCAGCGAAATCGCGTTGAACTCTTTCGGAGCCGGATTGTTCACGTTTATGCCGATTCCGACTATTATCAGAGGATTTTCAACTTCTCCAGCGAGCTCGCATAGAATCCCGCAGACTTTCTTCCCATCTATCAGAACATCGTTCGTCCACTTCAGTCTTCCCCCAACCACTTCGGCAACCGCAACACCGGTTGTGAGCGTGAGTTTCGGAACGTCTTCGATCCTTAGAGCTTTCGGAAGTGTGAGCGAGAAAAACAGACCGCCCGGTTCGCTGATCCACCTCCTTCCGAATCTACCTCTTCCGGCAGTCTGTCTTTCGGCTATAACCAGAACTCCCGTCTTCTTCAGTTCTTTGGCTCTGGTGTTAGTAGAATCCGTTACGTCGTAGTAGTGGATCTCCCTTATGAGATCCCGCAGATCGTAGCAGATTCTGGCAACTTCATACGGTGAGAGATCTGGAGCTTCAACGAGCTTGTAGCCGATTCTCCTTTTGGCGGTGATCTTGTATTCCATCTTTTTTAGTTTTTTTATCGTCTTCCAAACGGACGTTCTGCTAATTCCCAATTCTTCGGCTATTCTCTGACCGGAAGCTCCTCTTTCTAACATCTCTATAAGTTTGATCGTTTTGTTGTCAAAGGTTATCTTCACGACATAACGTTAACAAACGACATAATAAAATATTTGAGAATCCCTACGTTGGTCGATGAAGATCGCCGTGCTCGGAGGAACGGGAAGCTTGGGTAAAGGACTCGTTTTGAGGCTTGCGAGCTTGGGTTACGATGTTATCGTCGGATCGAGAGACGTCAAGAAGGCTGAAGCTAAGGCTGAAGAGTATGGCAAGATTTTGGGAATTAATATCAAAGGTTCGGATAATAGGAAAGCCGCGATTGAATGCGACTTAGCTATAATAACGATTCCGTGGAAGCATGCCTTTGATACGGCGAAGGAGCTCAAGGATGAGCTCGCAAAAAAGATTGTAGTTTCTCCGATCGTTCCCATGGAAAAATCCGCCAACGGCTTCGTCTATGTAAATTTACCGGAAGGTTCAGCAGCCGAAAAGCTGGCATCCATCTTGCCGGATAGCAAGATAGTCTCTGCGTATCACAACATTCCAGCTAAGAAGTTTGCAGACTTGAATGCGGAATTTGAATGGGACGTTGCGGTTTGCGGAGACGATGCGGAGTCGAAGAGGATCGTAATAGAGATTACGAACAAAATTAAAGGTTTGAGAGCGCTCGATGCGGGAAGCTTGAGCAATTCGAGGATCGTCGAAAGTCTGACTCCGCTGTTAATTAACATAGCTATCAACAACGGAATGAAGGATTTGGGAATCAAGTTCATCTGAAATTCGAAACCTATAAATGATCGGCAATCCGAAAATTTAAAGCATGATCGAAGTTCAAGAACTGAAGACGACGCACAAGGTAATAATCGGAGATTCACGCGAGATGGAGGAAGTAGAGGATGAAAGCGTTCATCTCATCGTAACTTCTCCTCCCTATCCGATGATCGAAATTTGGGATGATACCTTTAGGAAGTTGGACGAAAGGATAAATGAGCTTTGGAAAAAGCTCGAAGTCGAAAGTAGCAATAGAGATCGCATCGTTAGAGAGATCTACGAGCTTATGCACGAGAACTTAGCGATGGTTTGGAGAGAATGCTATAGAGTGCTTGTGGATGGTGGAATAGCTTGCATAAACATCGGAGATGCTACGAGGAGCATAGGAGGTTGTTTTAGGCTATTCCCAAATCACGCGAAAGTTATAGAACACTGCGAGCGAATAGGATTCGTAACCCTTCCCTACATTCTCTGGAAAAAGCCGACGACGAAGCCGAAGTATAAGGGAAAGGGTGCATTTTTAGGTTCGGGATTTTTGCCTCCAAACGCTTACGTAACGCTCGACTGCGAGTTCATTCTGATATTTAGGAAAGGTGAGCCGAGAAAGTTCAAGCCGAAAGATGAGCTCAGATACGCGAGTGCCTACACGAAGGAGGAGCGAGATAGATGGTTCACTCAGATCTGGGAGATTGCTGGTGTTAGGCAGAACCATCCAGAAATCGAAAGAAGGATAGCGGCATTTCCAGATGAGATTCCATACAGACTGATCAGAATGTTCTCGATAATTGGAGATACGGTTTTGGATCCGTTTTTAGGCACCGGCACGACGATGAAAGTTGCTATAAACCTCAAGAGAAATTCCATCGGTTATGAAATAGACGAAAACCTTCTGCCGATTATCAAGGAAAAGGTTGGAATAACTCAAAAGCTGCTGACGCAGGATTACTCGGTTGAAATAATCAAAAGAGTTTCCCAATAAGCATGTTTAAGAATTCGTCTCCTTTATCCGTTAAACTTTCCAATTCCTTGATTACAATGTTGTTCTGCTTGTCCTTTTCGTAAAATATGATTACATCGCTTTTTATGGTTTCCTTTACAAGTTTACTCTTCTCTCTGTAAGTTGTGGGCTTTATAGAAATGCTAAATTCACCAACAAAGCCATCTATTCCAGCAGATTCCTCCTCTGGCGTTGAGAGTCTGTAATTCATTCCAAGCGTATTTGAGAGAAATTTCAAAATCGGTTCCTGAATTCTCAAGCCTAAATAAGTCTTCACGATTACCAAATCCTCGACCCACCTTTTAACAGTCTCTCGATCGATCTTGTCCAATGCCAATTTGAATTTCTCAAGCATCTCCATTATTCTTTCGGTGGCATCATCGATTGCATTTGGATATCTTTCAAGATACCATTTCCTCCACCCTTCGAAGTCCTTGTAGGGGCATATCCTTATGAGTTCGCTCATCTGACCTACAACCTTTGGTCTCGTAGCTTGTGCAAACTGATTAGCCAAATTTATTAATGGGGAAACGTATTTCGGAAATTCAATCCGCTCGTCGATCATCATGTTTCTTATGTCTTCGAAGCTCAATTTCAGTTTGCATTCTATACGCTTCATTGGGCTAGAGCTTGAACTCGATTATATATCGCTAACGTTATTATATTCAGCGTAAACCGATAGCTATGAACCAGAAAGAGGCACTGCAAATTTCCAGAGAGGTTGGCGAAGAGGTCAGGAGGGCGGTATCTAAAATCGCCGGAACAAAGGAGAGCAAGGAAGTCATAGGAATCGGAAAGGACGGAACGCCAACAAAGAAAATCGACAAGGTTGCCGAAGATATAGCCATCTCGATTCTTAAGAACTACGACGTTAGAATTGTAAGCGAAGAGGCGGGAGTTTTAGGGGAAAGCGATATTTACGTCGCTTTAGACCCGATAGACGGAACTTTCAACGCTACGAGGGGCATTCCGATCTATTCAGTCTCTCTATGCTTCTCAAAAGGCGATCTGGGTTCTGCGTTCTTCGGTTACGTTATGAACTTGGCTACGGGCGACGAATACTACACTCTCAACGGCAAAGCCTTCAAGAACGGTGAGAAGATCGAAGTTACCAAAATCGAGGAGATTTCGGAGTGCGATGCGATATTTTACTATCCCTTTAGGAATTACGGTTTCAAAAGGCTTAGGATTTACGGAAGTGCCGCTTTGGAACTCTGCTTCGTTGCCGAAGGTGTTATGGACTGCTTCGTCGACATAAGGAAAGGAGCGGGCAAAGGATTTCTGAGAATCTACGATGTAGCTGCCGGGCTTTTGATCGCTCAAAACGCTGGAGCTAAAGCTACCGATACGGAAGGGAACGATTTGAGTTGTAGGAAGTTTACGATGGACGAAAGACTGACGTTGGTAGTTGCAAATCCCGAGTTGCATCGAAAACTGCTGGAGTTGATCAAATGAGAGCCTGCATAGTCCACAAACCCGATTCAGCAAACGTCGCAAGGGAAGTTCTCGAATTCTTGAAAAAGCTTGGAGTATCGGCTGAAATAATTGAAGATTGGAGACTTGCGAAGGATTTCGATTTTATAGTCAGCGTTGGGGGAGACGGAACGATTTTAAGGCTTCTGCAGTTCATCGAAACGAAAACTCCCCCCATTTTCGGAATAAACACCGGAAAGGTCGGACTGCTAACTCACTGCGATAGGGATTTCGGGAAGCATCTTCTTAAGGCAATTGAGGAGTTCGAGACGGAAGAGTTCATGAGGATCGAATGTGCGGTGGATGGAGAGCGGTTGCTCGCTTTAAATGAAATCGCAATTCTTACGGCTAAGCCGGCGAGGATGATAAACGTTCAGGTTTTCGTTGATGGAACGAAAGTTGAGGATATAAGGTGTGACGGGATGCTTTTCTCAACGCCCATAGGTTCAACCGCTTACGCTTTATCAACCGGTGGACCTGTAATAGATCCCTCGGTTGATTCGATGCTGATAGTTCCAGTTGCACCCTTCAAATTGGGTTGGAAACCTTGGGTCGTTCATGCCGACAGGGTTATCGAAGCTAAGGTGGATAGCGAAGCTTTCGTTGTAGCTGACGGACATAAGGTAGTTTCGGCTGATAAGGATTCGAAGATCGTTTTGAAGAAATCCAACGCGTCGGTTGTTTTCTTCAAAGTTGAAAACAGAATAGGTAAGATCGTTGAGAAATTGAGATTGATCAGATGATTCATTCTAAGACTGCATGTCTCGCTTCCAAATCCTTTTCGGTTAGATTCTTAATCTTCATAAGCTCGGCAACGAGACCGTCCAGGAATATTAAAGCCGTGAGTTCGAACATGGTTCCGAGAGGTGCAATCTTCGCTATTTCGTCGTTCCTTTCCGTCTTAGTCTTCCCTTTCAATAGCACCACTATATCGCTCATCTTCGCGAGCGTCGAATCTTTGTTCTGAGTTATCGCAACCAGCTTAGAGCCGATGAGCTCCTTGGCTTTTCTGCTTATGTTTACTACTGAAGTCGTTTCACCAGAGCCGGAAATTGCGATGAGCAGATCTTCCTTCTTTATTCTCGGAGTAACCGTCTCTCCGACGACGTAAACGTTGTAGCCCAAGTGCATCAGTCTCATCGCAAAAGCCTTCGCAACGAAACCGCTCCTTCCGGCACCCATGACGAAGATGCTCCTCGCACCCTCTATTGCGTCGATAACCTCCTGAACCTTTGCCATGTCGAGTTCGTTCTTGACGCTTCTAACGTGTTTCTCAAGCGTATCGAGGAATTTGATGAGCATCTCACCTACCAACTGTAATCCCCCCATATTTTGGATCACCCTCTGATTTTAAATTTGTTGAGCTGGGGTCTGACGAACATTTAAAAGCTTTTGCTTTCCACCTCCTGAATTCGTCTTCAAGATTAAATTTATTTAATAATGTCATCGAAACAATATACTCCCGCCGAGTCTCTCTGAGCGTTCCGACGATCAGGTAAAATTCCCCGTTTATCTCCTCAACGACTCCGCGGGCTTCGATCGTTTCACCGTCGAAAGCCTGTCCGACGAACGTATGCGTAAAACTTAAGACCGTTCTGACTTCGGGATGATCGACGAAGTAGCAGGCTGGATAGTCGAATGCCAATTTTGAATCGGTAACTCTTGCGGTAATCGTAGCTATCCCGAGCTTCCTGCCCTTCTTCTCCGGAATGGGAGAAGATTCACGATCGCGAACGAAAAGGAGATCGAATTGGATGCCGTCCAACACCGCTTTATTGAACTTCCTCTCCTCGTGAACCCTGAAGATTTCAAAAGGTAACGTTACCTTCCTCCTTTCGTATATCCTAACCAAGTCGGGAGGTTCAATCTCTCCCTTCTTCAAACCCTCCGCTATCATCTCCCTTCCGAATTCGAAGCTGTTTCGACCGTAAACGACGAAATCCACATCCGAACTCATACCCTTCAAACCTATGAGCCTCGAACCCGTTACTCCCATCTTCGGCAATCCGAAGAAATCTGCAACCTTTGCGACTTCTTCATCTCGCTTACAGATCTCCTTCAGCATCTCATCGGGCTTGTAGATCTCATCGATTATGTTGTGTGGTATTACGAAAATCCCGTCCTTCTGAAATTCCCTGAACTTCTCGTATTGCAAAGCCTCTCCGTGGCTCAGCTTTCGATATCTCCTTCCCCGGCTATCGATTCTGTCCCCGGAATCGCTCGGAACGTATCTGAGCAGACACTTAACTCCATCTATGTGCTCGTAGCCTACGACGGAGAAGTAGCAGTCCTCGACCCGTATAAAATCTCTCAGCCTTATCATCTCAACTTCCTTTCGAACATGGCGTATATTCTCCTTATCTCCTTAGCCTTAGCCTTCTCACCTTGCCTCTTCAGGAGTTTTCCGTTTATCAGCTTCATCCTCGTAATTCTGAAGAGTAAGTTGTCTATGTTCAGCTTTTCTCCGATCTCGAATTCCGTATCGCCGGATGTTAGCATCTTATACGGTGTCGTTACCGCTCCCTTGTGCAGGCTGAACTTAACCTCCACTTCTCCGACATCTCTAAGCCAAACGGTCGCAACATCCTTAACGTCGGCGAACCTACTTCTTTTACCGTTCTTTAGCTCTATGGCGGTGACTTCCCCTATCCTGAAGCCTTCGGCAGTTTCTACGACTATTTCGTCTCCAACCTCTACGGTGTCGAACTCCTTGAAGACCACATTTCCGACCCTCGAAACCGCTCCAGTGCTTATAACGGCTTTGACCTTGATCTCCTTCTCCGGAATGTATTGAGTAACCGTTCCGCACTCTAAACATCGATAAAGCTGTTTATCTTCTCTAATCAGCTCGTGCTCCGTCTCGTCCTTACAGTTGTCACAGTAGATGTATCTCCTCATAGCACTGAATTCGACGGACGGATAGATATTCCTTTCCTCCTAAATTTCTGCTTGTATATCAATTTTAAATTTATTTATATTTTTAATATAAGTAGAATTTTCGTCAAAATAGTACTCAATTCCAAAAAATATGGAATATATATTTTGCCTTCGGATCAATAGAGTGTATAGAAGTAGCGATGTGTTTAATTCGTGAATTTCCTGATTTTTCAATTCTCTTTTTGCAGATTCGTGTATTTTACTTGCAAGAATGCAGAATCTTGCCTTGCTTCTCTTCACTAAGTTGTAGGTTACATGGTAGTTTCCAGCGCGAAAGGTAACTCCGCTGGAGCTACGAGTATTTTGACCATTGTAAAGCCTATAAGGCTTGAGTAATTATTAAAAACTTTTTTGACGGTGTTATATTATGAAAGCATTGATACTTTCTGGAGGGCACGGAACCCGTTTAAGACCGCTTACGTATTCACAGCAAAAACAACTGATACCGGTAGCGAACAAGCCGGTTCTGTTTTACACCATAGAAGATGTAATAGAAGCCGGGATAAGGGATATAGGCATAATAGTTGGACCGAATAAGGAGCAGGTGATTGAAACTGTGAGATCTGTGGATTGGGATGCGGATATAGAATTCATATACCAAGGTGAGCCTAAAGGTCTGGCACATGCAATTTTAGTTGCTGAGGAATTCCTTGATGATGAAGAATTCGTGATGTATCTTGGAGATAATATTCTCAAAGATGGTATCGTCGATCATGCTAGTAAGTTTAGAGAGTTAAATCCGGATGCGTTGATTCTGCTTACGGAAGTTGATGAACCTCAGCGATTTGGAGTTGCGGAGTTGGATGAAAAGGGTAGGGTCAAGAGGCTAATCGAGAAGCCGAAGGTTCCGCCGTCCAATTACGCTTTGGTTGGAGTTTACTTCTTCAAGCCCGTAATAATAGAAGCATGCAAGAACATAAAGCCTTCGTGGAGGAATGAGCTTGAAATTACGGATGCGATCCAATGGCTCATAGATAACGGTTATAGGGTTGAGGCATCCATCGTTACGGGATGGTGGAAAGATACGGGGAAGCCTGAAGACATATTGGAGGCAAATAGATTAGTTTTAGATGACATAAAACCGAAGAATGAGGGTAGGGTGGAGAATTCGAGAATTATGGGTAGAGTGGTTATCGAGGAGGGAGCAATGGTAAGGGATTCCGTTGTTAAAGGGCCTTGTGTAATCGGTAGAAATTCGCAGATCGTTAACGCATACATAGGCCCATACACATCCATAGGCAACAACTGTGTAATCGAGGGAACGGAAATCGAAGATTCGGTTATCATAGACGGTAGCGTGATTAAGAACGCTGGAAGGATCGTCGAGAGTCTGATCGGTAGAAACGTTAGAATAGTTGAAGCAGATTCAAAGCCGAAGGGTTGTAGATTCGTAGTGGGGGATAACTCAAACATAGTGTTGTGATATCATGAAAGTGCTGGTTACGGGTGGTTTGGGATTTATAGGAAGCAACTTCGTCAGATATCTCCTCGATGAGTATTCCGACGTTGAAGTTATCAACTTAGATGCAATGAAATACGGATCGAATCCTGCAAACTTGAGAGATCTTGAAGACGAAAGGTATACGTTTATCAAGGGTGACATATCGGATTACGAGCTTATGGCTGAGCTAGTAAAGGATGTGGATGCGATAGTCAACTTCGCGGCCGAAACGCACGTTGACAGGAGCATATCGAATCCGTATTCATTTCTGCAAAGTAACGTTATTGGAGTGTTCACGATTTTGGAAGCCATAAGGAAGAACAATCCTGATGTTAGGTTGGTTCACATATCGACCGATGAAGTGTATGGCGATATTTTGGAGGGTTCATTTAAGGAAGAAGATAGGTTGAAACCTTCATCACCGTATTCGGCGAGTAAGGCTGCTGCTGATATGTTCGTTCTTGCCTATGTTAGGACTTACGGAATAAACGCATCGATAACGAGGTGCACGAATAACTATGGCCCGTATCAGTTTCCGGAGAAGCTGATTCCCAAGACGATCATAAGGGCTTCGATGAATCTAAAAGTGCCGATTTACGGAACCGGCAAAAACGTTAGAGACTGGATATACGTTCTGGATCACTGCGAAGCGGTGGATTTGGTAATGAGAGTAGGAGAAAAGGGGGAGATATACAACATCTCAAGCGGAGAGGAGAAAACGAATTTAGAGGTCGTGAAAACTATTCTCAATCTCATGGGTAAGGATGATAGCCTAATCGAGTTCGTTGAGGATAGACCCGGACACGATCTAAGATACAGCTTGGATTCTACGAAGATTAGAGAAGAACTGGGCTGGAAACCAAAGCACAGCTTTGAGGAAGGGATAAGGGAAACCGTGGAATGGTATCTGAAGAACGAGTGGTGGTGGAAGCCGTTGGCTGATGAAAGAACTCTGCATCCGACTCCTTGGAAGCTGAGGTGGTAACGGTTAAATAAGTCCTCACTATGGCATTCGATATGGAAATAATTAAAGATTTGGCAGGTTGGTATTGCCTAAGGAATGGAGAGAAAAGTATGCTAAAAGAGGGAAGGTTGTCTTAAAGATTGAGAACGATACAACCATAATAAAACCGTATGAGTTAGCGGATCTAACGGAATTCTTCGATAAAATTGAGGTTGATATTAAGTCCGGTCTATCCGATTGGAAATCTGTGAGGAGGGAACTGCTTGAGGCTCGTTGATGTGAGCGTTTTCGTTCGCGCTGAAATATTTAAATTAATATTTAAATTATTGTAATATAATACATCAAAGTAATACATGGATGTAATTAGCGTGAGGGTTCCGAGGGAGCTTAAGAAGATGATGAAGGAGATAGACATCAACTGGAGCGAGGAGATAAGGAAGTTCATCGAGAAGAGAATTAGGGAATACAAAAGGTTGAAGGCGTTGGAAGAAATCGATACCATGCTTTCCGATATTCCCGAAACTAAAGCCGGGACTGCTAAGGGTTACGTGAGGGATGTCCGTGATAGCAATTGACGCATCTTCGCTTGCTAAGTATATATTGAGGGAAGAAAACTGGAGAGATGTCAGAGATCACCTGATGAATGAAGTATTCTCCTTAAACTTGGCTTTGGCGGAGGTTTCGAACGCGATATGGAAGCATAATGTGTTGTATGGTGAAGTCTCAAAAAAACAGGCTGATAAGATGTTTAAGGCGTTGGAAAAGCTTAGAGATGTGGTCATATTTGAGCCCTTTGAAAAATATTTGGGAAATGCGGTAAAAATCGCTATGGATAAGAAGATAACCGTTTATGATGCCCTGTATATAACCCAAGCAAAAGTAATCGGAAAATTGATTACGAGCGAGGATAAACAGAAGAGGGTTGCGAAGGAGCTTGGTATCGATGTCATATTTATCGAATGAGGTGGTGGAATGAGAATATTCATCACTGGAGGAAGCGGATTGTTGGGAAGCAAGGTTGCTGAGATTGCTTTAGAGAGGGGATACGAAGTTTATTCTGGATACAACAGCCATAAACCCGAGTTCGGTGAGCCGATTAAGTTTGATTTAGCTAATCCGGACAGCGTTGTGAAAGCGATTGATGATGTTAAGCCTGACGTAATCATTCATTCCGCAGCACTTACGGATGTCGACAAATGCGAAGTTGAGAAGGAGCTTGCATATAAGATAAACGTTGAGGGAACTAAGGTCGTTGCTGAGATGGCTAAAAAGCTTGGAGCTTTCATGGTTTACGTCTCAACGGATTACGTCTTCGATGGAAATAAGGGGATGTATAAGGAGGAAGATGAAACCAATCCCGTTAACTATTACGGCTATACGAAGTTGTTGGGAGAGAAATTCTGTCAGGATTTCTGCATCGCAAGGACATGTGTAATTTACGGAGCAAAGCCGGCGAGCGGTAAGGTTAATTTTGCTTTGTGGTTGATTAACAAGCTTGAAAAAGGGGAAAGAGTTAAGATTATTACCGATCAGTTTATTACCCCTACTTTAAATACGAATCTGGCTAAGATGTTGCTGGAAATCGCTGAGAGAAAGCTGAAAGGTGTTTTCCATTTAGCCGGAGCTACAAGGGTTTCGAGGTTCGAATTCGCTAAGGAAATTGCAAGAGTGTTTGGGCTGGACGAAAATCTTATTATGCCGGCGAAGATGAGCGATATAAACTGGATCGCAAAAAGACCGAGAGATTCATCCCTCGATACTTCTAAAGCTACAAAATATTTGAATGAGAAACCCTACGATTTAATGAAAGCTTTAAAGGTATTGAAGGAAGAAATGCTTAGGTGATACAATGCCGAAGATAATCGAAGTAAACAACATTTAGGTAAGCGATCAATCAAAAACATATTTATTGGTTTGCGTCGATCGGTGAATATGGCTGAATCGGAAGTAGCTATCATAAAAGAGATTAGGGAGATTAAGAATAGGCTCGATAAAATTGAAAAGGAGTTAATCCGACTTTTAGCTGAGAAGGAAGAGGCTGAAATAATACCCGACGAGGAATATCAAGAAATAACAAAGAAGGCTGAATACTTGCAAAAACATCCTGAAGAGGGTCTGAGTGTTGAAGAAGTTGTAAAGGAGTTAACGAGCAATGAAAGTAGTGATTAGCAAAGATGTAATTAAAAAATCGAAGAAAATTTTGAAGCCGAGCCAGAGAAGGAAGCTTGCAGAGTTCCTTAAAACTATCGAAAAGAATTCTTTCCCGAAGCCATCTTACGATGTCAAACCCGTTAAGGGTGAAAGAACAGAAAGAACTAACACATATCGCTTTAGATTGGGTGATGATAGAGTATTTTACACCGTTTATTGGGATGAAAATTTGATTGTCGTAACTGACATTAAACCGAGAGAAAGTGCTTATGGAAGATAGAAGGAGGGTCAGATTATGTTATCTGGCATAGTAATCAAGCCTTTGAAGAGGTTTGCGGATGAGAGAGGATTTTTTACGGAGATAATGCGCAAGGACTGGGATATATTTGAGGATGAGATAGTTCAAGCCAATCTGTCGATCACGTATCCGGGGATAGTTAGAGCTTGGCATAAGCACGAGAGGGGACAGGTTGATTACTTCGTCTGCGTAAGGGGAGCGATAAAGATATGTGCTTACGATGATAAAACGCGGGAATTGGCTGAGATTATTTCGACTGGGGACAATCCTCAGGTGGTGAGGGTTCCTGGACATTACTGGCATGGGTTTAAAGCTATAGGCGTCGAACCGGCAATATTAGTCTACTTTGTAAACAGATTATACGATTACGAGAATCCCGATGAAATAAGAAGACCTTGGAACGATTCTTCAATAGTTCCAAAGATCATAAACGGAAGAAAAGACGACCCGAGATGCGGTAAACCTTGGGATTGGTTCTATCCACCGCATAAGTAATGGTAAAATTTAATTAGATAGCACAATAGCGGATGGTAGTGGAGGATATCGTTGGTGACTCTCTCCGAAGAATTGCAAAAGGTGCGGCGATATACTTCATTGGAACTATTTTTGGGTTGGGCATTGGATTCGTCACGAGAATCTTAGTTATACGATATTTAACTCCTTCCGAGTTCGGTATTCTTTCTCTTTCTTGGGTTGTGTTTTCAATCGTATGCACGATAGTAGCTCTTGGAATTCCAGAAGCTTTAACGAGACAAGCTTCGTATTTCATTGGAAAGGGGGAGGCTGAGAAAGCAAAAGCAATTTTTAAGATTTCGACTTATCTGTTGTCCGTATCTGGGATAGCTTCGGCTTTTATCCTGTTTCTGTTCTCCAATAATATAGCCGATTTTTTTAAAATGAAAGATCTTCACTGGACTTTAAGGATTTTCTCGATAGCGATACCCTTTGCAGTTACCAATGCTTTACTTCTGGCGGTATTCCGAACGTATGAAAGGGCTGATGTAAAGGTAATATTCGGTGATGTCATACCAAATCTACTTAAACTTATATTTATCACCCTGATCGTTCTGCTGGGCTTATCTTTTTACTTCGTTGTTTGGATGTATATTCTACCTATAATCCTAACTTGGATCCTTCTTGTAATCTATTCTCTGAACCGAATAGATTTCAAGACATCTGAAAAAACTATTAAATATGTGAAGATACTAATTTCTTTTTCAATTCCTCTTTTCATCCAGACAGTGCTTGGTATGATTATCGTTTGGACGGATACGCTGATGATAGGCTACTATCTCAAATCTTCGGATGTGGGACTGTATAACGGTGCTCGACCGATAGCAAATCTCATGCAAAACGTCTTAGGGGCAGTTGGTTTTCTGTATTTCCCAATAATATCTCAGCTTTACGCTCAAGGCAAGATAAAAGAAATCGGCAGAACTTACGCCGTCATTACGAAGTGGCTCATGTCTGCAATACTACCGGTGTTTCTGGTTATACTATTGTTTCCAAAAACCGTTCTCTGGCTTCTTTACAGTAAAGATTATGTGCAGGCTTACCAAGTTTTGAGGATCTTAGCAGTAGGATTTTTCGTTCACGTAATGCTTGGCCCGAACGGTTTAACTTTGCTTGCAATGGGAGAAACAAAAATTATAACGGTTACTGGTTTTGTAGGTGCGGTTCTAAATTTCGTGATGAACATGCTTTTCATTCCCGTCATGGGTATTAACGGTGCAGCTTTGGCTTCGGCTTTAACGTATGCTGTAACAAACGCTATAGTTTCACTCAGGTTATACTGTGGATACAAAATACATCCATTTACAAAGAACTACATCAAGCCCGCCGTTCTATCTATTGCAGTTGCCATGCTAATTTACCATGCCGTCAGAAACGTTACGCTTGTATGGTGGATGCTGATAGTTCTCTTCGTTCTTTTCGTTGCAACATACTTCATATCTTTGCTGATTACTAAGAGCTTCGACAGAGAGGACATAATGCTGATGTTATCGATAGAACAGAGGTTGGGTTTGAACTTGGATTGGGCCAAGAGGTTTTTGAGGAGATTTGTCTGATTAACGCTCATTTTGACAGGCGATAAAAATGTGCTTTAATTTCTGCTGATGAAGTTGGGAAGATAAATTTGAATGAGCAGAGTAAATATGATTTTGCCTGATACATCTTTGCTCCTCCCGAGTTTGGGGATCGATGCTGAAGGAGCTGATGAAATACTTAAAAGTATGTTCGCTTAAGAAGAAGGGCAAATTCGATCGGGCGGAGGTTAACGCTGAAATCGATCTTAAGGTGACAGCCATCTGCAAAAATATGAGATTTGCAAGCCTCGACAAGGAGTTGAGAAGGTTCGTGAAAGATAACAATTTTCGAGTAGCTTAGATATTTTAAAAATATAAGCCAAAGTGGGAATAGGCTATCCATTCTACGATTGGAGAAAAGAGAAGAAATGTTAAAAACATAAGACTGAACTGGATTGATGAAGAAAAGCTTAGAAAAGCAATAGTCCAAGCGATATCTCAGACATCAATACACCTTACCTCTGAAGTGGATGTGATAAACGAAGATTACTTTTTGTGAAGTATCAACCCTAAATATGACCCTGAAATCTCCTACTCTCAACCTGAAGAATCCTTCCCATTTACCTTTCAGTTTTTTCACATCTAGACGTTTAATTGGGAATATTCCTTCCTCCAAACATTCTCTTAATTCATCTATCCTGCTTAACACAAGTTTTCTTCTATCTTCGTTAAGCCTTTTTAGAAACTTCTTAGCTTCTTTATGATACTTTACTGTCCATTCCATGTTTCGAACTCGCTCTCATCGTAATCTTCAGGCTTTCCAACAATTTCTTCGATCTCCTCCTGCTCTTTATCGGAAACGTATGGTGTAAGCTCCATCAGAGCTTTTATTAAAGCTTCTCTAACCTTTTTCTCGATAATCTCTTCAAGCTCTTTTTTCGAGATTTGAATAGCCATTGTTAATTATTTCGACTAAGATAATATAAATTTTGTCTCGTATCTTATTGATCAACGAAATTGAAGACTTCGCAGAATTGATTTGAATAGAAATATTCTGTTACGTATAAGCTATCCGATTGGAGAAAAGAGAAGAAATGTTAAAAACATAAGACTGAACTGGGTGGACAAAAAACTGAAAGAGTTGATTGAAAAATTACAGAATAGTATGTAGATATATAAGAACACACAACACAATAATTTCACATTAATAATTAATTATAAAAACGGATGGTGATGTTGCAACACTGTTGATAAAGTATTTAAATAATGTATAATGCAAAATCACGACCAAACAGATAAGAGAAAATAACTTGGAATAGATGCGAACTTTCTACAAACTTGTATAGATAAGGGATAGCTTCAGCGAAATGATAGAAAAATCTTTTGAGTAAAACTATTAATATTGGGAAATATTTTTGAGTTTGAAGGATAGCGAAGTAATTGATGAGATTGGGAGATGTTTAGAAGCGAGGAGATCAGCAAAGTTTAGGATTAGCTACACAATTCGGTGAATGAAGAGAATAGATTAATAGTAGCATAGCAGCAAGATTGATTGCAATTGGTAGAGACGTCAAATCTCTCGACAGCTTAATTTAATAGCAGGTATCGCAGTTGCAAATAGACTTTGAGGAGATTTCAAAAGTTTCCGATATCGAAGTAGTGCTATATGACATTTAGATTTTCTTTTTCAATTTTAGTTCTTTTATCTTTGCTTTCAGTTTTTGTTTTTCATTAACTTTAAACTTTTGTCTATTTATTGATCTGATACGAGCTAATTCCTTCTCAAGATCTTTAATGCTTTTAGGCTCTTTTTCATCTGGCTCAACTACAAGCCAAGGAACTTTAACTAGAACAGGAATTCTGATTCCTTGAGGATGTCCATAAACTCTTATTGGTATAAAAGGATGAATTTTCTCACCAAACGCTTCGCCATGATCTGATGTAACAACAGTTTTACCAGGCAAGATATCTATAAGTTTTTCAACATATGGTATAACTAGCTTTAAATTTAGCATATATCCTAATTTGAGTTTATCTACCATTAGCGGTTTTGGACCAATATAAGGCCAATGCACATAATAATCATCATCCAGTTTATATTTGGGGTTGAACTTTATCTCACTTATTATAGCATGCATGCCATCTCTTGGCTTAGTTTCACCAGTTCCGTTTGGATATGGGCTATGTGGTTGTAAAAAATGAATTATAATTCTTTTATCTGAGTAGTAATATTTTTTAGCTACTATAAGAGCATATTTGTACACCGCTTCAGGTGGTACTGTTTGCCTACGCTCGTCCCAGCAGTACTTCCAAACAGATACAATTTTATATACTTTTTGTTTAAGTAATTTATCCACAAAAGGATTTGCTGTAACATATACAATGTTATTCAATTTACTATAATTCTCGAAATTTCCTAATAGGAATGAGGGAGTATCTGTTCCTTTAGACATTCGGAATTCTAATTCTCCTTTCATTTTTCTTTTAGTAAATATTTCTTTAAAAAAATCATATCGACAATCATCTAAAATTATTATATTATCCCATGACTCTTCAAGAATATCTATACCATCACCATATGATTTCAATTTATTTATAAATTTTATTATAAACCAAGTTATCTCTTCAAGCATATTATTTCACCTTCAATACTCTACACATATATATGATTTGATATCCTAATAAATTTATAAATTTTTTTGATATTATCTGCCAAAGTTTTGCAGTAATTTGGTTTCTATTTATACCTTTTACTATATATCTTAAGG
>JALVJV010000020.1 GCA_027028145.1 Archaeoglobaceae archaeon
CAATTTTAGCCGTTGGTGACGATCTCGACAGGGAAGAACTGATCGAAAGAGCCAAGAAGGTTACGCCCATCACCGAAAAGGATCTGGTCGATAAGGTTTGCGTTAAGGAGCCGAAGAGGTTCGAAGCTAAGAAGGGGAAGTATGAGGTGACTCTGATCGACTGCGGAGTTAAGATGAGCATAGTCAGACAGCTTTTGAAGAGGAGGGTCAACGTCACGCTCGTTCCGTATAACTATCCGGCTGAGAAGATTCTTGAGATGGATCCGGATGGCGTTTTCGTCTCAAATGGGCCGGGTGATCCGGCAAGGGTGAAGCCTACGATTGAAACGATAAAGAAATTGGCTGGAAGGGTTCCGATGGCCGGAATTTGCTTGGGACATCAGCTTACCGCTTTAGCCTTGGGTGCAAAAACTTTCAAGCTCAAATTCGGTCACAGAGGAGCAAATCAGCCCGTAAAGGATTTCGAAACGGGTAGGGTTTTCATTTCGAGTCAGAACCACAGCTTTGCGGTTGATGAGAAGAGCTTGGATGGAACGGGCTTGGAGGTTACGCAGATAAATTTGAACGATTACACCGTCGAAGGTTTAAGGCATAAGGAGTTTCCGCTCATGACCGTCCAATACCATCCAGAAGCATCACCCGGTCCACACGATACATACTTCTTCTTCGACAGATACGTTGACATGCTGAGAGAATATTAAAGAATTTTATACCTAACTTTAAAGTTATCGAGCGTTTTCTTTATCATTTCGATGTGCCTCCTTTCCCACTCCACAAGATTTTTTAAAGTATTTTGGATGTTTCCGCCGTTATCTATCCTCGAGAAGTCCGTATTTTTGAGTAGGTAATAATAGTAATTATATGCCGCTTTCTCGAATTTTGCAATCAACTCCAAAGCTTGATTTCTATCGGAAACTTGCGGAAAATTCCTTGGACTGATCTCCGGGACTTCGTAACCCATGTCATTCAAAACTTTTTCGAGCATGTCCATATGGATTAGATTATCCTTAAACATCGTAATCAGTATTTCCCAATCCTCTCCGCTTGGAATCTCAGGTAGGAGACTGAATATTACCTCCGCCTCGTCGAATTCGGCTCTATACGCGTAAACGAGCATTTTGGCTATAATTTTCGGATTGCTGATCATGTATTACGGATAACCGATAACGATACTAAACGTTTTCTTTATGAACGTGATTTGAAGAATCTACGGAACATTGAATGAACTTTCAATGGGGTTCGGGAAAAATGAACCCCGCCGTTAACGATAAAACTTTTTAAACTAAGCGTAATGCCAAAAATTATGCAAGATTTCGTCCAAGAACTCAGATTAATCGAGAAGAAGTGGCAGGAAGAATGGCGAAAAGCCAGGATATTTGAATCCGATCCGGATGAAAGACCCAAGTTCTTCATAACGATTCCGTATCCTTACCTTAACGGTAACCTTCACGTCGGGCACTGCAGAACGTTTACGATAGGCGATGCCGTTGCGAGATACAAAAGGATGTGCGGGTTCAACGTCTTGTTCCCAATGGGATTCCACGTCACCGGAACTCCGATCATAGGCTTAGCCGAGCTAATTGCGAAGAGAGACGAGAGAACGATCGAGGTTTACACGAAATTCCACGATGTGCCGGAGGATGTTTTGCTGACGCTAACGACTCCGGAGAAAATCGTTGAATACTTCTCACAGGAAGCAATGAAGGCCCTTAAGGATATCGGCTACTCGATCGACTGGAGGAGGGTATTCACGACAACAGACGAACCTTACCAGAGGTTCATCGAGTGGCAGTATTGGAAGCTGAAGGAGAAGGGATTGATAGTTAAGGGTTCGCATCCCGTGAGGTATTGTCCTAACGACGAGAATCCAGTTGAGGATCACGATTTGCTGATGGGTGAAGAGGCTACGATCGTGGACTTTACGGTTATCAAGCTTTACTCGTTCGATGAAGAACTCGGCAAGATCGTGTTTCCATGCGCAACCCTAAGACCCGAAACTGTTTTCGGAGTCACGAACATCTGGGTCAAGCCGACGAAATACGTTTTGGCTAAGGTTGATGGCGAAGTTTGGTTCGTAAGCAAGGAAGCTTCAGAGAAGTTGAAGTATCAGGAGAAGAAGGTAGAGGTAATTAGGGAAGTTGACGCGAAGGAGTTCGTGGGTAAGCTCGTGGTCAACCCGATTTTGGCGGGAATGCTCATCGATAAGATTCTGGACGATCTCAAGGAATTCGATGAGAAGCTGTATGAGAGGCTGAGCAAGATAGAGGACGAAGACGAGAGGCTTAGGGCTGTAGTTAACGAAATCGTGAACGGTAACTTGGCTCGAATTCTGATAGATCTTTTCGGGAGAGCTAAAGCGGAAGGTGGAGAAAAATTCGACATAATGAGAAGGATAGTGGTTCCGATTCTACCGGCCGAGTTCGTAGATACAGATAACGCTACGGGTGTAGTTATGAGCGTTCCGGCTCACGCTCCCTACGACTACGTAGCATTGGAAGATCTAAAGAAGAAAGACGAGATTTTAAGGCAGTTCGGAATCGACAGGAGCTTGATCGAAATCGAGCCGATAGCTCTGATAAGAATAGAGGGGGAGAAGTATAAAGTTCCGGCCGTTGAAGTATCTAAGGAGCTCGGAATAGAATCCCAGAAGCAGAGGGATCTGCTCGATAAGGCTACGAAGATAGTATACAAGAAGGAGTTCCATAAGGGTGTTCTGCTCGAGACGACCGGCAAATATGCCGGGATGCTGGTTTCGAAGATAAAAGATGTTCTTCAGAAGGATTTAATCGAGATAGGTGTTGGAGATGTTTTCTACGAGTTCAGCGAGAAGCCCGTGGTATGCAGATGCGGAACGAAGTGTGTCGTTAAGGTCGTCAGGGATCAGTGGTTCCTGAACTATTCAAATCCAGAGTGGAAGTCGAAGGTTTTGGAATGGCTCGAGGAGATGACCATAATACCAGATTACTACAAAGAGGAGTTCAGAAATAAGATAGAATGGCTCAAGGATAAGGCTTGCGCGAGGAGGAAGGGTTTGGGGACTAGAATTCCGTGGGACAAGGAGTGGTTGATCGAGAGCCTTTCCGATTCGACCATTTACATGGCCTACTACATCCTCGCGAAGTTCATCAACGAAGGAAAGCTCAAGGCTGAAAATATGACTCCCGAATTTCTCGATTACGTTTTGCTCGGAATCGGCGATGCCGAAAAGGCTTCTCAATCCTCGGGATTGGATGTCGAAACTGTTGAAAAAATTAGGAGGGAATTTCTATACTGGTATCCGGTCGATCTTAGAAGTTCCGGAAAGGACTTGGTTGCTAACCATCTGCTGTTCTTCCTTTTCCACCACATAGCAATATTTCCTAAGGAGCACTGGCCTAGGGCTATAGCCGTAAACGGTTACGTCAGCTTGGAAGGAAAGAAGATGAGCAAGAGCAAGGGGCCTCTTTTAACAATGAAGAGGGCAGTAGCGGAAAACGGAGCCGATGTGACGAGATTATACATTCTGCATGCGGCAGAATACGACAGCGACGCTGATTGGAGGAAGAAGGACGTCGAATCTTTAGCCGGACATCTGAGAAGGTTCTACAATTTGGTTAAGGAGCACTACACGAAGGAACGGAAGGAACTCGACCAGCTCGACAGATGGCTATTGAGCAGGTTCCAGAAAGCTGTTAAGGAGACGAGGGATGCAATGGAAAAGTTGCAGACGAGGAGGGCGGTAAATGCGGCGTTCTTCGAAGTGATGAACGATGTCAGATGGTATCTGAGGAGGGGAGGAGACAACTTGGTGGTGATTTTGGACGATTGGCTGAAGCTCCTTGCCCCGTTCATACCGCACATATGCGAGGAACTCTGGCATCTCAAGCACGACACGTTCATAAGCTTGGAAAGTTATCCGGAGTTCGATGAATCGAAGGTGGATGAGAAGGCTGAAGCCGTTGAGGATTACATAAGGAGGTTCATGGAGGACGTCAAGGAGGTTATGAAGTTCGTGGAAGAGCCTAAGGAGGTTTACGTCGCGTTCGCCGAGGAGTGGAAATCGGAGGTGTTGAAGATAGCATCTCAGACAGGAAGCATGAAGGAAGCCATGAGTAAGATAATGAAGGACGAAAAGTTCAGAGCGATGGCAAAGGATGTGTCCGCATTTCTGAAGAGGGTGTTTAAGGACAGGGAGATGTTCGCCGTAATGGACGAGCTTAACGAGAGGGAGATCATCGAAGAAAACTTGGAGTTCTTGGAAAGGGAGTTGGGGGTTAAAATCATACTCGACGAAAGCAAAGTTCCGGATGACAAGAGAAGGTCGGCGATGCCCGGAAAGCCGGCGATTTACGTTGTTGGATAATTTTTCTTTGCAAAACGTATATTTGGTTGGCCAATACACGTAAAACGATGAAGCTTCTGAAGTCAAAGGGTCAGCATATCCTCGTAAGCAGAAGATTTCTGCACAAGATAGTGAGGTATGCCGAACTCAGCTTTGACGATGTTGTGCTCGAAGTGGGATGCGGAACGGGAAGGCTCACGAGGTTACTGCTCAAGAGCGTCGAGAAGGTTTACGGTATAGAGTTGGACGAGAGGTTAGTTAGGTATCTCCAAAGGAGATTCGAGAACGATATTAAATCGGGTAGATTCGTTCTGATTCACGGCGATGCTCTTAAGGTCGAATTTCCCGAATTCGACAAGTTCGTTGCGAACATTCCCTATCAGATCTCATCCCCTCTCACTTTCAAACTGCTAAAGCACGATTTCAAGCTCGCGGTTGTTACGTATCAGAAGGAGTTCGCGGAAAGGCTGATAGCTAAGCCGGGGAGTAAGAAGTATGGAAGGCTGAGCGTCGTTGCGAGGGCATACTGCAGGGCTGAGATACTGGACATCATACCTCCGACGGCATTTAAGCCTAAACCGAAGGTTGAGTCGGCGATAGTTCGAATAATACCCGAACCCGAAGTGGTGGTGAAGAACTTGGATGCTTTCGAAGATTTGGTTAGGTTTGCGTTCTCTCATAGAAGGAAGATGTTCGGCAAAATAGTTGAGGAATGGAGCAAGGAAAAAGGGGTTAAGGTCGAAGTTCCGGAAGAGCTGATGAGGAAAAGACCCGAGGAAATTCCGCCTGAGATCTATGCCGAAATAGCCGACTCATTAGAATAGGTGCCGGTCATGGAAGTCTATCCCCCGCAGGAGGATTCCGAACTTCTGCTGGAAGTAGCTTTGAAAGAGGTAAAGCCAGATGACGATGTCTTGGAAGTCGGCGTCGGTAGCGGTTACGTCGCCGAAAAGCTCAAAGATAGGTGCAGATTTCTGCTTACAACAGACATCTCGCCTTATGCAGTGAGAGAGGCGAAGAGGAAAGGATTGAACGTTATAAGGACGGATCTTACGAAAGGAATTAGGAAGAAGTTTACGTTGATCCTTTTTAATCCTCCCTATTTGGAATTGAGCGATGAAGAGAAAAGAGGGGATTGGATTGAGAAGGCTTTGAATGGAGGAAAGCACGGGATAGAGGTTATGGTTCGATTTTTGGATGAGGTTAGGGATGTTCTAGCGGATGATGGGAGAATAATACTGATAGTTTCGTCTTATAACACCCCCCACATCTTCGAAGAGATTAAAAAAAGGGGATTCGATTTCGAGATCGTTGCCAAGCGAAGCCTTTTCTTCGAAGAACTCTACGCTCTCAGGATAACTTCTTCTCGAGATCGATAACCCTCTTCAGAGTTAGCAGGAAGAGCAGGGCTATAATAATCATCACTGCAGTCGATGCCAGAAAGACGGCTGTGAAGTCGTTCATGCCAAGCTGTTGATTCGCGAAAATATAGCTGTTTCGATTGTATGTCAGTTAATCACATCCCTAACTATCCATCCGTCGATGTAGCCCACGAAGTATATTACGGTGTGATTGACGGTTTTGCCGTCGATCTTTTCATAGGTTTTGCATCTCTTATACAGAAAAGGAAAAGTAATCGTCTTGTTCTTCGTTACGTTTTTCTCAATTATCTTAAAGCTTACTGTGACCGCTTTGGGCGAAAATCTACTGCCAACGACCTTCCAATTAACGATCCTGATGTCGTTCTTTTCAGCGAATTTCAACGCATCTTCGAGCTCTCCAATCGAATGGTTCAACCTAACCCTTTCTGAGAACAACTCATATAGCCCGGTTGCGTTTCTCTCGTTAAAATATCTGACGAACATCTAAGCCGAAAGCAATAGCAGACTCAAAAACCTTTTCATTCATCTCCACCTCAAATTTTGGGTAACAAATTCATTATAAACTTTTTTAGGAATTATCCAAATAATTTATTAAATTAAATCTATAAAGCACTGATCTTGCTCGCAAGCTTAGCCAGAACCTCCTTTCTTTTAGCCGGAATAAACTTTATCGATCCGACAACCAAATGACCGCCTCCTTCCACACCAGCCCCGGGAACCTCCTGCTGTAGCTCTTTGACGAACCTTGGAATGTCTAACTCGACGCCCTCGCTCCTTATAACTGCGAAATCCGGCCCATAGCCTATCGTTACTATCTTCGGATACCTCTGCTTAAGCCTATCGTGAACTTCTCCGGTAAGCTTACCCGGCGGCGGGAACGTGAACTTCTTCGCATAGTTTTCCACATCGAAAGCCGCTAATACGACTCCGTTCGGCAACTCCTGAATTCTAACGCCCTGCATCGCAGTCTCAACCTGAGCCTCTATCGCTTCCTTGGCGTATCCCGAAAGCATCTCGATCAGCTTCTTCTGTCTGTCCTTCCTTCCGAACCCCAGTATTTCATGCATGATGTAAGACGACGGTCGATACCTCAGATGGAATCCCTCATACTCGAGTGCGAGTCCTATGTCGTATAGTTCCTCTCTGCTCACACCGCTCAGTTCGATGTATTTTTCCACTTCTCCTTCAGCCCTATCTCCGACAACAGAAACCGCAGCGAGCAAAGTCAGATCGCCGACGTCAGGATTCACCATCCTCGCAATTTCAGTGCAGAGAACTCCCGATGTATAGTTGCTGTCTCCCCCGACCTTGTAGGGATTGACGTGGTAAAGCAGATACCTGTCGACCTCCTCATCAGGGAAGTGGTGATCTATCGTTATAACATCCGCTCCGAACGCCAAGAACTGCCTAATGGCTGGAATGTCCTCGCAACCCGATCCGTTGTCCACGAGCACCACAAGAGGAATCTTGTCGCCGTGTCTGTCCATATCCTCAAGAGCTTCATCTAAATCCTTAACGACATCTTCAAGCTCGTAAAAAGGCGCTCTCGATACCTTCCTCTTAATGAGGTAGTATTTAGCCTCCGGATCAGCATGGGTTTTTTCAACCAAATCGATCAGAGCTTTTTCGAGTGCAATTCCACCGCATACTCCGTCAGCATCCCAGTGATGCCTTATTATGATCGGTCTCGATTCGAATACCGCTTTTCTGAGTTCTTTGGCAACGGCCATCATCTCATCCTTGAGTGCGTTCAAAACTTCACTCTCGATCAGGAATCCCCTGAAAATCGGCTCGCTCCTCTTCTCCAATTCCTCCTGTATGAGCCTCTGAATCGCATACGCTTCCTCTCCCAAGAGTCTTTCCATTTCGAGGACTTCTATGAACGGCTTCGTTTCCCTCTTCTTAACTATCCCTATGACCGTAACTATGTCATCTACGCGAATCTCCGGATAAGCTCTATCTCCACCTTCGAACGCCGCCGCATTAACGCTTCCCGTTTCGTCGATAATCGTGAAGATCGTAGGGCCACCGGTTTCTTTGATGTGCGTAACCTTTCCCCTTATCTGAACCATCTTTCCAGCCAGTTGCTCAAGCTGGGATATCTTAACGAGGGGAACCTCCTTAGAAACCTCAACTACCGCATAGTTCTCCATCTGCTGGGGAATAAGATCTATCTCTCCGGTAGGTCTTATGTTGGTAATCTTAACGAGAACGGTTTCATCCTCCTTAAGCCTTAAATTTCCGAGGTTCTTCTTATGAATGAGTCCTCTAAGCCTCTTGTTCAGCTGAACGAAGACGCCTATATCCGTTACGGCTGAAACCCTTCCGATGTAAACCCTGTTCAACCTCAAATCCTCAATACCGCAACTGTTCCTAAGCTGGTAAGCGTGAGGCTTCCTTCTGCAATTTGGACAGAGATCGTGATTACCTATAACCTTAGCTCCACATAGCTTGCACTTTCCAGCCTTTCCCGTTCCGTTGCAAACCTTGCACACCTCCAATCTCTTGACTTTTCCAGTTCCCTTGCAAACTCCGCAGATTCCCTTCATGAACAGTTCCAACTGCTCCTTTGAAAGCTCAGCTGTGATCTTGGGATCGAAACTCTTAGCCTTACCCGTTCCGTTGCACGTCTTGCAAGGCTCTTCCACTTCGACGTAACCCTTGCCACCACAAGCGTCGCATATCATTAAAAAGCCGTAGAAACTCTTTGGATAAAAGCTTGACTAAGTGTGAAGTTCTTTCTCATCGGCTTTCATAAGAGCCAAGAAGATGTTAGCCTTGAGGGTCATCTCGAAATACTTCTTATCGGGCTCCAAAACTGCGAACTTCTTCGGAATGGGGATCATTAGAACATCCCCACAGCAGTAGCTGTATCTTCCCTCCTTGTCGACGACTATGTCCACGTCCATCGGATTTTCCCTCGTCAGGGCTATATAAACCGTGCAGTTCTTGTTCTCCTTTACCAACCTCATCAGGTCTTCGAGCTTATACTTCGATATCAAACCGCCGTATATCCTATTTACCAATTTATGTTGGTGCGGATCTTCAAGCTCGTAACGATTCATCTCATGGCAAGTTAGATTCACCCAAAATAAAACTTTCCGTTATGCCGCATTAAATTTAAAATTTTATTTTTCATATATATTTCGTAAGTCGGTTCAAGGTTATAACAAACTTTAAATACCATCATTAGCACAAGTATAATGATGAGCGAGGGGAGCCGTTATGAAGGTCTTGATCGTCGACGATGATGTGGCAATAAGGGAGATCCTCAAGATAATGCTAGATGGTTTTGATGTGATCGAAGCTTCGGATGGCGAGAGTGCGGTTAAGCTATACAAAAAGGAGAAACCGGATATCGTTTTCATGGATATAGTCCTTCCGAAGAAGGATGGTATTCAAGCGACGAAGGAGATTCTTAAAATCGATCCCAACGCTAAGATCGTAGGAATTACGGCTTTTGCGTCAAAAGGGGAGGAGATGCTTAAAGCCGGAGCGATTGCTTTACTCGAAAAGCCGATAACCAGACGTAAGATTCTCGAATTAATAGATAAGATATGCGGAAAACAACAGTTGCACTGATTGTCGGAATCATCATCGCGATTTTGAGCGCTTTTTTGCCTCAGAATTTGGCGAGAATTCACAACTACATATTCACGACCGTCGTTCCCCTGATTGTATTCGTAGTCGCGCTGATAGTTTACATCCACTCCGAAGGGGAGATGAAAAAGATAGGGCTTGCAGTAGCCCTTTCGTCGATCTTAAGCTGGCTTGGTGAGATTACGTGGAATTACTACGAGATAATCGGAATAAATCCCTTCCCGTCACTCGCCGACGTTTTCTGGATTTCGTCATACATACCGTTTATATACATTCTGCTCACAATATTAAAAAAATATATAAGATATATGAATCTTTACAGTTGTATAATCGCCTCCGTGCTTACGGCTTTAGCGGTTGACGTCATTCTGTTTCCGGTAATGTGTTGCGTGAAGGGTCATCTCAGCCCGCTCAAAGCTTTCGTATCGACGCTGTATGTTGCTCTCGACATAGTATCGATTCCGATAGTTATCCTAATACTCTTAGTTTACGTTAAGAGGAGGTTCGGATTCATATACTGCGCTATCGCTATATGTTTAGCCCTGATACTGATAGAAAACGTCCTATACAGCTACTACGAAGCTTGGAACATATACTACACCGGCTCCCTTCCGGATGTCTTCGGCAACCTCTGTTACGTAGTCATACTCTTTGCGATGTATAAGGTCTACTCCGAAAGCTTGGAGATAGTTACGGTCGAAGACATCGAGAGGGAAAGGAGGAAGGTCAAGCTTCTGAACAAACTCATGAGACACGACATACTCAACGATCTAACCGCCATTATGGGCTATCTGGAGCTTTACAAGGAGAGTAGGGACGAAAGGCTCATAGAGAAAATATTTATCAGAATAAAAAATTCAATAAACCTAATCAAGTCCATTCGAGATGTCGAGAACAGATCCGAGCTAAAGCCTATAAATCTTAAAGAACTCTTAGAACGCGAAACCGCCGGATATCCCAACGCGGAGATAAGCGTAAACGTTCCGAACGTCAGCGTTTTAGCCGACGAACTTTTAGCTTCGGTATTCAGAAACTTGATAATCAACGCGATAGTTCACAGCGACGAGAAAATTCCGAAAATCGAGATCACAGCCAGAAAGCTCAACGGCTGGGTTGAGATCAGAGTTGCTGACAACGGACCTGGTATTGTAGACAAGGAAGCCGTGTTTAAGGAGGGATTCGGGAAGCACACGGGCTTGGGCTTGTATTTAGTTAAGATGATAGTCGAAAGCTACGGCGGGAAGGTTTGGATCGAAGACAATAAGCCTAAGGGATCGATTTTTGTAATAAGGCTTAGAGCCGCTAATCGGGAACGCACATGTTTATGACGACTTCGGCTATATCAGCCGAATATGCGGCAATTCTGAAGAGGCTGTCGATTATCGATTTCATGAAAAGAGCATCCTTGACGTTCTGCTCTATGAACCGTCTGTAGATTTCGTCCTCGGTCTCGGACAACTCTCCGAATTCATTTAAAACGAAGTCGGCCAATTCGGTGTCTTCTCTCAAAAAAGATACGTTTGCAGTCTTTAGCAGTCCGTGAACGTCGTTTACAAGATCGCAGAGTTCTGGAATCGGCTTTCCGAGCTTCATCAGGCTATCGGACATGTTCGCTATGTGGTCAGCAATTCTTTCGAACGCCCTAACGACGGTTCTGAACTCTAACGCTTTGGTGGTTTGAAGATCCGTCGACCCGCACTGCCTGACGACGGACTTAAGCTGTCTTAAAACCAAGAAGTGCAACCTGTCGATCTCCTCCTCTCTCACGTGAAGAGTAGAGCAGATGTATCTGTCGAGATTCTTTAAAGCCGTGCAGAAGTCCGAAAGCATAGCTACGCATATGTTTCCCATCTTCTCTATTATGTCCATCGGCTTATACCTCGTGTCGTCCATGAAAATCTCGAGCACTATCTCCTTTCCGAGATCCTCTATAACTTCCGCTCCGATCAGTATGTCGGAAGCCAATGCTACAGCCCTTCTGTGTTCCTCGTTGTAAACCTTTATCCTCAGAGAATCGTATCCGGCTAAATAGAACGATATTATCCTTCTTATCAACGGCTCCCCTTCCAAATCCTTCGCATCGATCAAAGCATCCTTCTTAATCTTTTCCTCTTTGCCAACAGAGATGACGATCGTCCCATCTCCTATCTCCATTATAACTCCGTCTCCAGCCTTTAAACCGTTCCTCTCAACCCAATCCTTCGGCAACGTAACTATGTAGCTACTCCTCCCGCTCGAATATACCTTCCTAACCTCCCTCTTCATTTCCATCACTTGATCCAAACCCTTCTACCCTCTTCGATAAATATTATCCTCGCCCCAACCTTCCCCAGAAGATCTCCGATTCTCTCAAGATGCCTCGCGGTAAGAACCCAGTCCACGGAACAACCGCACATCTCGGACATGTAGTCCATCGCCTCGACGTAGTATCTGTCCACGAGGTCGTCCAACGCCCACAACTGCTTTCTCAAGTTTTCGGTGTCACCTTCGTAGGCTTTCTCGATAACCTCGAACATCGTAAGCAGAGTGTCAACCATTCCCTCGAACTTCTCAAGCAGGAACTCATCTGAACACTCATACATCGAAATCTCCTGCGTTAAATCTGTTATCCTCTCATAACTCCCGGCTATTCGCATCATGCTTATTATAAACCTGAGATCCCTCGCAACGGGCTGATAGAGTGCTATAGCCGTCACGCAGTTGAAGTCTGTATCTGTGTTCAGCACGTCAGCCATCTGCTCTATTTTTGCGGTCTCCCTTCTAACATCGTCGTTCCCCTTTAAACCCTCCAAGCAGATCTCGGTGGACTTCTTAGCGAGCTTGTGCAACTCCAAGACGTCCGCCTTTAGGGCTTCCAACCTTTTCTCGATCATACTAACCCATCCTCCCGGTCAGATACTTCTCCGTAAGCTCCTCCTTCGGATTTTCGAATATATCTTCGGTCTTGCCTACCTCTATCAGCTTCCCCAAATACAAAAACGCTACGTAGTCGCTAACCCTCGCCGCTTGAGCCGGTGAATGTGTTACGATAACTATCGTAAGATCCTTTTTGAGTTCGAATATCAGCTCCTCTATCTTCCTCGCACTGACCGGATCCAAGTTAGCCGTCGGCTCGTCCATAAGCAGAACCTTCGGTTTTAAAGCTATAGCTCTGGCTATGCATAGCCTCTGCATCTGTCCACCGCTTAGTGCCGAAGCTGGCTCGTGCAATTTATCCTTCACCTCATCCCACAAAGCCGATTTCTCCAAAGCCCATTTTACGATTTTCTTAAGCTCATTTTTAGATTTAACGAGCTTGTTGAGTTTAAGTCCCAAGGCGACGTTGTCGAATATGCTCATGTGCGGAAAAGGGTTGGGATGCTGGAAAACCATTCCAATCTCCCTTCTAACGATTATCGGATCCATGTCGAACACGCTCTTTCCGAACAACCTTATGTCTCCTTTTATCTTTGCATCTTCGTTGAGTTCGAGCAGTCTGTTCAAAGATCTCAGCAGTGTTGATTTCCCACAACCGGAAGGCCCCATTATCGCGAAAACCGACTTTTCGGGAATTTCCAAATTTACTCCCTTTATCACATGATTCTTACCGTAGTAAATGTGCAGGTCTTCGGTTTCGATCGCGTTCATAGTTTCACCTCCTTCAGGCTGAGTCTAATCGGAAGGAAGATCGCGAGGAAGATTATTAAGAGGAGAAGGGACGCTCCCCAAGCTATCTCGTGGTAGTTCTTATACGGTTGCTGAACCAAATCGTAGATCAGCAACGGAATCGCTCCGACCGGTCTGTTTATTCCTTCGAAATATGTTCTCGTTGCTCCTCCGGCCGTGAAGAGCAGTGGTGCGGTTTCTCCCGCAACCTTCGCAATTCCTATCAGAACTCCGGTCAGAATCCCCTTCCTCGCCAGTCCTATCAAAACCCTGAAGACTACGTTGAATCTGGTTAAGCCCAAGGCAAAAGCTCCTTCCCTATACTTCTTAGGAATTCCGCGCAAAGCCTCTTCGGTGTAAACCGCAACGTATGGCATCATGACTATCGCCAAGGCTAAAGCACCGGCTAAAGCCGAGTAGCTACCCATGGGAACGACGAGTATCTGCATCACGAAGAGTCCAACGAGTATCGTGGGAAACTCCATCATGATCATGAGCAGGGTTTTCGTGGCTTTTCCGAGCAAGCTGTTCGGATACTCCGCCGCGTATATTCCGGTTAGTATAGCTATGGGCAACCCGAGTAGAGATGCCAAGAACGTTAAGACGAAAGTTCCTACTATCGCCGGGCCTATTCCTCCCAATCCGTCGTCGGGAGGGGCTAAGGTTCCGGTTATGAAATTCCAGCCGCCTTTCAGCAGAACCGGTAGTCCCTCTACGGCTACGCTGAATACTATGTGGAATAGAGGTAGAATCGTCAGAAACGTTAACGTCGCGATTCCGACGATGAACAGCTTGTCCTTTATCTTTCTAACGAGCATACTTGAACCTCCTCAGATACATAAGTCCGGCTAAGTTTACGATCAAACCTATTATGAAAAGGGACAGTCCAGCTGCGAAGAGGGCCGGAACCATGTATTTGTATATGTAGGCGTTTCCGAACTGATTCGCTATGAGCGAGGATATCGTATAGCCCGGAGCGAACAGACTCGGATTTATGTTGAATACGTTTCCTATGACCAGACTTACAGCTACTGTCTCTCCTATAGCCCTACCGAACGCCAGCAGAATTCCTGCAACTATAGCCGGCTTTATGTAGCCTAAGAGGATTTTCGTTGCCTCATACCTCGTCGCTCCGAGGGCATACACTCCCTCTCTGTATATGTAGGGGATAGATCTGTAGGCTTCTCTTATTATTGCGGAGGCGAAAGGAGTAACCATTATTCCCAATAGAACTCCAGCGGAGAGGTAGCTGTAGCCCGTCACAGGTCTGAAGGAGAACAACGGTATGAAGGAGAAGTGCTCGTAGAGGGGCATCATAACGTATTCCTTAAGGATCGGAACCAAGACGAATGCACCCCATATTCCGTAAATTATCGTAGGTAATCCAGCCATGATGTCCGTAGCCACCATAAGCGGCTCTTTCAACCTTTTCGGCGCGTAGTCGATAACGAATACCGCGAAGCTTATCGAAAGTGGAAGGGCTATCAGAACCGCGAGAACAGATGTGTAGATGCTACCGTATATAGCCGCCAATACACCGTAGAACTCCTTTTGGGGATTTTCCGATGCTTTCCATACGTTCGTTGTATATATCGCCAATCCCTCTCTCTCGAAGATCGGTAGTGATGCCGTTAAATACACAATAAGCATTAATATAAAAAGACCGAATACGAGACCGCAGAAGGGTGCTAAAAAAGTTTTAAATTTGTCCATCCTTACCATCCCACCTCCTTAAGCAATTTTTGGGTTAGTTCGCTCGGCAGACCAACGTATCCGGTTGCCAAATACTTCGACTTCTGACCTTCCGTAAGAATCCACTTCACGAAGTTCCTTATCGCCTGCTCCTTCGCCTTGTTGCTGTAGTGCTCCCACACGATTATGTGACTAACCGCAACGATGGGATACGAATCCTTGCCCGGAGCGTTGAGCAGGTTCTCGATCTTCTCCTTGTATCCTTCAGTAGGCGGTGGGAAGTTCATGGAAACTTCAGATATCGCCGCCTTTATCGTCGTATCGTTCGGCTTGACGAAGTTCCCGTCCTTATTCCTCAAAGCTACAATCGGTAGATTTTCCTTTATGGCATACGACAGTTCGGTGTATCCTATCGAATATGGATTGTTCTTTATCGCCGCAACCACACCCTGATTACCCTTTCCGCCCACTCCCCTTCCCAATTCATCAACCGGCCATTCCACAACCTTTCCGGAGCCGACCTTCTCCTTCCACTCGTTGCTGACCAAGCACAGATAAGTCGTGAATATCTTCGTCGTTCCGCTCGAATCGCTCCTGTGGACGACTATTATCTCCTTGTGCGGTAGATCAACATTCGGATTCAGTTTCTTTATCTCCGGATCGTCCCAATACTTGATCTTGCCCATGAAGATGTCGGCTAAGGTCTTTCCGTCCAGTCTGAGTTCCTTAACTCCCGGAATGTTGAAGGTAACGACTACGGCACCGACGATCATCGGAAACTGCAGGGGCTGACCCTTCTGTTCGAGTCTCTTCCATAGCGATTCCTTCAGCGGAGGGTCGCTACACGCGAAGTCCACCAAGCCCTCTTCGAAATCCGCTTGCCCTCCACCGCTACCCTTTCCGGTGTATTCAATCACGACGTTCGGATGTAGCTTCATGTATGCGTCGATCCACTTCTCAAGCTGTGGTTGTGGAAAAGTGGCACCGCTTCCGATTAGAATGACCTTCTGCGAGGTAGACCCGGCTTTTTGCTGTGCGCAACCGGCTAAAGCCAGACACAGCGCGAGTAGCAAAACGATTGAGATTTTTTTCATGTGATCGAATCGGGTAAAACGGAATATATGCTTTACCTACATAATCTATAGAATCTATAGATCGGTGTCGGGCAATACATATCGGATTTGTGGAAGACACCGTTCGCTCTTTAATGTCGAATTCAATACCGCAAGATTTGAGTATATTCTTTCAATTCTCCTGTTATGATAGCGATAATCGACTACGGTGTGGGCAATATTAGGAGCATACAAAAGGCGATAGAGTTCGTCGGAGGTAAGGCTGTCGTAACCAAGGATGTTGAGACGATCAAAAACGCGGACGGGATAGTTCTGCCCGGAGTGGGTGCTTTCAAGCCGGCTATGGAGAATTTGAAGCCATATATGGACACGATTCTAAACACCGATGTTCCTCTGCTCGGAATCTGCTTGGGAATGCAACTCTTCGCAACCGAAAGCGAGGAAAGAGGTTTGCACAAGGGTTTAAACCTAATACCGGGCAGGGTTGTTAGGTTTCCGAAAACGGTGGGTAAGATTCCGCACATGGGATGGAACCAGATCGAGATCGTGAGGGATCACGAGATATTGGACGGAGTTGAAAACGGTAGCTACGTATACTTCGTCCACTCATACTACATGCAGACTTCCGAGGAGAACGTTCTCACGAAAACCGAATACGGAATAAAGTTCACATCGGGTGTTGCGAAGGATAACGTCATCGGATTCCAGTTTCATCCTGAGAAGAGCGGTAAGGTCGGCTTGAGGATAATAGAGAATTTCGTCGGGATGTGCAGGCGTTGATCAGTATGCATCGTAGGTTTTCTCCTTCCTCAGATACTCTCCCCGATCGACCAAATTTTCAACCACAACCCTGTCTTTTGCAACCTCCCTCATCCTCCCCGCATCGAACCTCGCCCTCCCTATTCCCAAGATATCTCCTTTGGTGTTGCAGACGAAAACCACATCGTTCTCCCTAACATCCTCAGTAACCTTCACGACGGATTCTGCGAATATGTCCCTTCCGTATAGAAACAGCATCTCACCCCTCTCGTTCACGAACACCTTCTTCCTATCCCTCCTGACTAAATAAAACGAACCCTCTAAGCTGAACCTGAACCTCCTACTACCCACTTCACCCACCTTCAGCCCGGCGTGAACGTAATTCAATTTGAACAGCTCCAAGAACCTGACCAAATCCTTTGAGAGGGCGTATGCTTCCCTAACCCCAAACGCGTCATCGCGAATCAATATTTCGTTATCCTTGAGGAAATCGGTCGATCCGAAAGCCCTTAAGGCTGAATTTATCACCTTCAGTTCCTTCTTCGTCGGTCTTCTAAGCATATCCCAGCGTAATCGAATATCTTCATTATAACCTTTCGATAGTCGTAATCTATTCTGAAGCTCTCAACCGTATTTATCATCACATCCCTTCCAACGGTGTTCTTGAAATCGTCTTCAAGTTCAGCCGACAGGACGACTTCTCCATTCGAAGAGAACTCGTAACCTTCCATGTTCTCCTCTAAACCGATTATTCTAAAGGATCTTCTAAAGAAATACGGATACGGCTTTTCGTCGAAAAATCTGAGCTTTGCATACGTTTCGTTCGCGATTATGGATGTGTTAACCTCCAAAGCCTTGGCGTTTATTCCGATCTCATTCTTACTCAGCTCACAGCTAAATCCCCCGATCTTGCTGAGGTATATATCCGAAACGACCTCCATCGGATACGCGAACATCAATGGAATGATAAATCGTTATAATATATCCTTTTTGGAAAAACGTTTTATAGGCTTTTATTTCTGCAAAAAAAGGCTTAGCAGTCGGAATAATTATGATGAAGATCACAAAACACTCAAAATGGCTTCAACATTCGGTTCAACTTCTATAGGTTTTCCGCACGCCCTAAGCACAGCCTCGGGATCCTTCAAAAGGTGTCCGGTCGTTATGCAGACCACTACTTCATCCCTCTCTATTTCACCGTTTTCCGCAAGCCTTCTCAAGCCAGCGATGGATGTCGCGGAAGCGGGCTCAACTCCGATTCCCTCAATAGATGCCAGATCCTTCTGAGCCTTCGTAATCTCCTCATCGCTCACCTGCACGGCCGTTCCCTCAGATTCATAAATTGCCCTGATCGCCTTCCTCGCGTTTACCGGCTGACCTATTCTTATAGCCGTCGCTATCGTTTCAGGATTTAAAACGGGTTCTATGTCGTCTTTTCCTTCCTTAACCGCTTTGTAAATCGGATTCGCACCTTCAGCCTGCACTCCTATCATCTTCGGCAGGGAATCGATCAGACCCAACCATTTGAGCTCCTTAAATCCCTTCCATATCGCCGAAATGTTGCCGGCGTTTCCGACCGGCAGAATTACCTTATCCGGAACGAATCCCAATTCATCGACTATTTCATACGCTATAGTTTTCTGACCCTCCAATCTGAACGGATTTACGGAGTTCAGCAGATAAAATCCCTGCATTGCGCAGATCTGCCTAACCAAGGCTAAGGCTTGATCGAAGTTCCCCTTTATCCCTATAACCTTCGCCCCGTGCATGAGAGCTTGGGCGACCTTACCCAACGCAACCTTTCCGGCTGGAAGGAGAACGTAAGCCTTCAATCCAGCCTTCGCAGCATACATAGCCATGGAAGCCGAAGTGTTGCCGGTCGAAGCGCATGCTACGGCACTCTTGCCGAGCTCTATCGCCTTAGTAACTCCGACGGTCATGCCCCTATCCTTAAAAGAGCCGGAAGGATTTGCTCCTTCGTGCTTTACATAAACCTTGCATCCGACTTCATTGCCAAGCCTTTCGCATTCGTAAAGCGGAGTTCCACCTTCCTTAAGCGATACGGGTTTTATTTTAACGGGCAGAAGGCATCCGTATTTCCAAACCCTCAAATCCCTGCCGTCAAGCTTAAAATCCACATCGACATCTTTGAGCCTTACTTCCAAAAGTCCGCCGCATTCGCACGTGTAAACGTCATCCCGCTCGTATTCCCTCCCGCATTCTATGCAGATCAAAGAGTATTCCATAATTGTAGCGATGTTGAAATGGCTTTTTATAGCTTTTCGGCATATCCAATGCATCATCGCGTAGTGCCGCTTAAAAAATAAAAATAAGAGTTAACGTAGAAGGTGATCGGATGAAGGTAGTTCTGCTCGGAACGGGCGATTCCACCGGAACTCCGATAATCGGCTGTCACTGCAAGACGTGCGAGGACGCTAGGTTGAAGGGATGGGAAAGAAAGAGATTTTCGGTTATGGTTCAGCATAAGGGCAAGACGCTACTCGTGGATACATCTCCAGACATGAGGCGTCAGCTTCTGGATGTGAACGTCGATAGGGTCGATGCTGTGATATGGACCCACTGCCACTTCGACCACTTCGGAGGTTTCGGAAACTTCTACAGGGTTCAGAGCGACGTTAAGGTTTACACGTTGCCCGAAATTCACGAAGAGATCGGGAGGTTTATGGAATTTATGGATTACAGACCCGTGGAGGTTGAATGCTACGAACCATTTGAACTGCTCGACATGGAGATAACGCTGTTCGAGGTCAATCATCCCCCAGTTAAGAGCATAGGAGTCAAGATAGTCTGCGACGGAAACACGGTTGTGATCAGCGGGGATACGAATATAAACATACCCAAGCGGAGTTTGGAAGTCATGGAGAATCCTGATCTTTTCATAGTCGAAGCTTTGGCTCCTAAAGGGAAATTTAGGAAGCATATGAATGCCGATGAAGCTCTGACCCTTGCGAAGAAGATTGGTGCAAGGAAAACGGTTTTGACGCACGTCGGACACTTCTTTCCCCCGCACGATATAGCCGTAAGGAGGTATCCGATCGGCTACGATTACCAAACCTTCGAATTTAAGGAGGTCAAGCTCGATGCCTTCTTTGGGAATTGACATCGGAGGGGCGAATCTGAAGGTTTCGGATGCTGATGGGAGATTCAGGCTGATCTATCTTCCAATTTGGAAGGAGTTCGATAGGCTAAAAGCGGAGCTCGAAGTTATCAGGGATAGCTTCGAGCCCGATATCGTAGGAGTTGTCATGACCGCGGAACTTTCGGATGTGTTTCCAACGAAAACGGAAGGTATTCTGAGGATAGCGAAGATCGTTCAGGATGTTTTCGATAGAGCGTTCTATCTCGATGTTAACGGAGAGTTGAGAGATTACAATTACGTGCTGGGGAATCCAAGGATGTTCATGGCGAGCAATTGGGTGGCATCGGCTGAATTCCTGCTCAAGGACGGTTGGAGGGATTTCATACTTGTAGACATCGGCTCAACCACAACGGATCTGATTCCGGTAACAGATGGGATAAAAGCCGGAAGGACGGATTACGAAAGGTTGAGAAGGGGAGAACTGCTTTATTTCGGCGTTTTGAGAACTCCGGTATTTTATATTTTACCTAAATTCGACGTTCCACTTGCATCCGAATTCTTTGCGATAGCCGGGGATGCGTTCGTGATAACGGGGGATATAAAGTCCGAAAATTATACTTGCGAGACGCCGGATGGAAGGGGCAAGGATGTCAAAAGTTGCATGAGACGGCTTGCGAGAGCGATCTGTTGCGATCTTGAAGAGGTAGGCGAGGATTACGTCAGAGCAATGGCTGAAGCCTTTAAGATCGCTATGATCAGAAAGCTTGTGGATGGGATAAAACGTATTTCCGAAAGGTTTGGGCTCGGAAAAGTCTTAGGATGCGGGATCGGTGAGTTTCTGATTAGAGAAGCTACGGAGTTGGCTGGATTGGAGTATGTATCCATTGCAGAAGAATACGGAGAAATTTCGTCCGTGTTTCCCTCTTACGCCATGGCTAAGCTCGTTGAAATGTGAAGTTTCTTTTTAATTTATTTTTATCGAGCTTGGATTGAGACAACTGCATTATCAAATTAAAAACTATAAACGTCACAGACGAGAATCGGATTTTCGGAGATTTTTTCGAATATATCTGCTTGATCACGATCTTTTCTTTAGGAGTTAAACTCCATGTTGCAAAATTTTATATATTTAATTAGAAAGAATTATCCCCTTAACCAAACCAAAATATTAAATCTATATAAATATTACATAAAAATAATTCAAACATTAATCCTATTTCATCATCGTATTCGACATCGACGAAAACTAATTTCCATAATGAATAGATTGTTTTGATTAGCGTATTCTACGAACTGTCTCTTGTTTTTTACCTAAACCACAGTTTCGATAACATTATTGGAATATGCTATGAGAAAGCTTGTCATAGATGATCTGCTAAGCTTTTAATCTAATTCGAGCCGAGTATTCCGTAATCACATAAAACGAAGTTACCAGATTTTAGCTTGCTCCCGGGAGTAGCACATATTTCCGCATCGCTAATCTTCTGCCCGGCACCTTTATCGGACCATTCCAAACCTACGAGAGGCTCTATTTCCCCCAACTTCGGTTCAACCCCGTCCAATTTTACGTGCGAAATGGCAAAATCTAAATTTCTGAAAATCACTTTTTCATTACTTTCAAATTTAAATTTATTGAAAATAATACTGTCATCGTTTTTAACATCGTTTTTAACAAATTCTACAAGTTTCAGTTTACCTAAACCGTAGTTTCTTTCGCCACCAACATAAATTAAATTAACAACAACATCGGTTAGATTTTTGGTTAGATTTTTCTCTTTATTATTATCGAGTCTCCTTACCTTTACTTCTCTTTCTTCACACTTTTCAATTCTTATTTTTTTGTTTTCACTTTCTTCCTTTTCCTTTACGAAAAAATATCCAACCCAGAAGACGTCTAACGATTTTCCTCCGATTTTAACTTTATTTTTTATGAACTCGAATTCGTGCAGGCTGCCTTCTTCAGCCGTTTTTGTCGTTGCGTCTAAAGCTGTTGAGACGAAAGAACCGATAAAAATTTGTTCGAATTCCTCTTTGCTTAATCTACCAAATTTCAATCCGTCATTGGTGTAATTCGGTAGAAAAACCGAGTATCTATCGTTTTCCGCATCTATAAAAACATCGGTTAATTCTCCGTTATTTTTAGCATCCCCTCTTATTGCTGGAAAGAAGTAGGTTGTTTTTATATATCTTTTCACAAAATCTCCAACTTTTTGATAGTTATTCATATCTGGATTATCGAATAGAGCTCTCGTTAAATTTGCAGTAATTGCGCCCCACATTGCTCTACCCGTGATGTAGTAGCGAGTGGTTTTCAGTAACCCTATCTGTTTATATCCTATGTGAACCGGAGATTCCGCTTTGAAAATTGTAAGATAGCAGTTCCAGCTCATGGCTAATCACTCCTGAAGAGCTTTTGCTCTGTATCTTGCATAATCTTGCATAGACAAGCATTCTTTCAAGGAGTTGCCTTGCGAGAAGAGTTTTCTGAATAGATTTTGCTATTTTAAGCATAGCATCTTTTAAACTATCTTGGTTAGACACCAAACCCGTGTCATTTAATATCTTCAAACTTGAAATAATTATAACTTTGTGATGTTCTTTGTTTTCACTTTCCAACCATATGGTGTAAGCGAGCAATCCATCTTCAATAAGTATCCCAAGGGATTTGTTTATAATCCGCTCCATCTCCTTTGCGTCGAATTTAGGCGGATTATCTTTTAAGTTTTTAAACGATTTTTCAGGATTCTTGCTATTTTCTATTTTTTTAATTACAATCTCGTTAAATACGTTTTCTACGAAGTCGTAATCTTTTATTTTTGTCTTTTCTTTAACTGCATCGATTATCGACTTTGCGTTTCCCTTAAAATCACTGTAGTTCGTGTATTTTTTTATCTCATTTTTTAAAATATCGCATAAACTGAGATATATATCGCACATACCAAATCCAGTTTCCGCCGACATGAGATCCAAATTACTCTCTTCCATCATTTTCATCACCCTTATCTTGATTCAAAACCCTTAATCTTCCAAATCCTCTTGAACCCATTCCACCTACTCCCAAGTATTGAAATAGAGATAATCCGGCTTCCACACATTTTGTTAATACTGAAAATATTTCATTGTCGTCGGAATTTTCATTTATACTTATTTCTTTTCCATCCCAGATAAGCTTTAAATCTTTAAGTGCTGGAAAGTTCTTGGGATTCTGATATATCACATCAAACCAAAGCACCGTTCCTCTTGGGATTGCTTCGTAAGTGAACAATGCACCTTCCTCTACCGCTCCCCTTTCTGGACCATGTCGGAACGGGTGGATATAGAATCGGAAGAGTGGACAACACGATAGTTAGAGAGCCAGCTACCGGAATTCCAAAGATTCCGGGAACCACAATTGAAGGATGTTGCAGGAGTTATGCATACTTGAAAATTATGGAAAACGATCAGCTAAGAAGTAAACTGAAGGAAGTAGGATTTAATCAACAATGTGCTAAGGGTAAAGTTAAGAAAGATATCGAGCCGTGCGGAAAATGTTCAATCTGTATAACTTTTGGATATACCTCAAAAGACAAATCAATGCAAGCTATGGCTTTATTCTCGGATGCGAGAATTCTGTTCTTCCCAGTTGCCACTATGATCGGTCCAGTTTGGGTTACATGCCCAATGGTTTTAGAAGATGCTGAGATTGAAGTAGGAAGTGATAAAGACAAAATAATGAAGTTAAAGAGAAGTTTCTTAAAATCGGTTACGCTGAAATTATCTGAGAATAGAGTTAAGGAGAGAGATAAAGAAGAAAGTGCAGATAAAAGAGAATTTTTGAACTTTGGATGGTTACTACTAGAAAAGGAGGAAAATAAAGATGATATAGATCCCACCCAATGGAAGTATGAGGATAAGGAGTTAAAAAGTTTAGAACTTCATGAAGAGATTTTAAATAGAATTGTCGTAGTTCCAAATGATATATTTACAGCAATCGTAAACTCTAATCTCGAAGTCAGAACATCAGTAGCAATTGAATCGGATCCAAAGCCAAGGCAAAATATTTCTTTACCTTATAAATTCGGTTTGAGTTAGACACTCTCATCACCCCCAAACTCTTTTTTCAAGATGGTGTGCCACAAATCTACAAAATCGAAGAACAATCCACTCATTATTGAATTCTTCAGAAATTCAAAATCTTCTTTGGAAA
>JALVJV010000021.1 GCA_027028145.1 Archaeoglobaceae archaeon
GACGATTCTACATAAGCGGAACTACTTTTGATGAGCTTAAGAAGGTTGCAGAGAGGTTGTTTAAGCAAATAGAGGAAGCTCTGGAAGATTACGCATATCTCAAGCAATACATTGCCGTTTACAACAACTGCAACGGTCGTAACGGTTCGGAAGCAAGAGAAATCATGAGGAAGGTTGGAATTCCGGTTATTTCTTAATTTTTTTTCCGGGGGTGATGTGAATGGTAAATTACGAAGACTGGGAAGAATTGAGAGAGTTTGTTGAGAAGATGGTTGAACAGCTTAAGGAGCTTAATTTGTGATTTTTCTTAATTTTTTTTGAGGAGGTCGATGCCTGATGTCTAAGCTGATTATTAACCCGGAATACAAGGTAAAGGCTGGAAAACCTGACTGTAATCACGAGAGAACGGTAATTCAGCTTGGAAATGTGATCTACGAGTTCTGCGACGAGTGTATGGTAGTTTACGTAAGGAGGGATTCCGATGCTAATTAGACAAGTTCCGATCTGCAAAAATTGTCCGTATCGGCCTATTGATGTCTACATGAATATCAGCGGCGTCAAGCTTAACGTCTTCGACATCGATCTGGTAATCGAAGTAGGGAAGAGAATTCAAGCAATAGCAGAGCTTAAGAGGTATTCAAATGCGGCATACTACGATTACTTCGATTTTCCCGCCCACGAGCTAGTCGGTTACAAGAAAGTCGCCAAGTGTTTAAAATGTAATTTATATCTTGTAGTCTTTGACGGTTGCTTTTACTATTTAGCAGAAATCGATCGATTCAAGAAATACGATACGGAAGTTAATGGAAATGGTCGGAAGGTTATAAGATTTCCCAGAGAGATGTTCAAGGTTTTGACGGAATCGGAATTCCAGCAGTTCTGGGTGGATCTATACGGTTAGGTGGGTGGTATGCAGGAGCAGGCCGATCAAATTCCGGATGTGATTTATAGTATTTCCGCGGTAACGGTGGTTATGACTGGTAATGATTTTACCAACGACGACCAATCGGAACCAGATTTTGTTATGGCCAGAATTAAAATAAAGCGAGATATTTACGAAGAGCTGAAGAATGAAGGCTTAGACGTTAACATAATCGTTAATCGTCTTCTTTTTCATTTCTTAGTTGCGTATAAGGCATTTTGGGAAAGAATATCCGGAGCGTGGTGCTCCGGCCGGGATTTGAACCCGGGTCACCGGCTCGAAAGGCCGGTATGATTGGCCGGGCTACACCACCGGAGCTCAACTCATCTAATCGAACTTTTGTTTAAAACCCTTTTGGTGTTCCAAGAGATTACCGAATGATTATAAATAAAAAATTCAATAAAATTACTCCTCTCTAAGCCAAGGCATCATCTTTCTGAGCTCCTTACCGACCTTCTCGATCAGATGCTCGCGCTCCATCTCAAGCAGTTTGTTGTAAACGGGTCTTCCGGCTTGATTCTCCAGTATCCATTCCCTCGCAAACTCGCCGGTTTGTATTTCCCTTAGAATCTTCTTCATCTCCTCCCTAACGCTCTCGTTGATCACCCTCTTTCCTCTCGTAAGTCCTCCGTATTTAGCGGTCTCGCTTACGGCATTCCACATCTTCATAAGCCCGCCTTCGTAGATCAGATCGACGATCAGCTTCAACTCATGCAGAGCTTCGAAATAGGCTACCTCTGGCTGATAACCGGCTTCAACGAGGGTCTCGAACGTAGCTTTTATGAGTTCGGTTACACCTCCGCACAGATCCACCTGCTCTCCGAATAGATCGGTTTCGGTTTCTTCCTTAAACGTCGTTTCGATAACTCCCGCCCTCGTGCAACCTATGGCTTTCGCGTAGGCTAAGGCTACCTCAAGGGCTTTGCCGGTGTAGTTCTGATGAACGGCAACCAAAGCTGGAACGCCCTTACCTTCAACGAACATCCTCCTAACGAGATGCCCCGGGCTCTTCGGAGCGACCATCGTCACATCGACCCATTCTGGAGGAACGATCTGATTGTAGTGGATGTTGAAACCGTGAGCGAACATCAGCATGTCCCCTTCCTCTAAATGATCCTTCACAAGCCTTCGATAAACTTCGGGCTGAACCATGTCGGGAATGAGAAACATTATTACGTCGGCTTCGCTCACAGCTTCGCTGACCTCCAAAACCTTCAATCCGTCTTCTTCGGCTCTCTTCCAACTCTTGCTCTGCCTGTATAAGCCGACTATTACATCAACTCCCGAATCTTTCAAATTTAAAGCATGTGCTCTTCCCTGATTTCCGTAGCCCAAAACCGCAACCGTTTTTCCGTCGAGAGCGCTCAAATCCGCGTCCGAATCGTAGTATATCTTAGCCATGTTTGATGATGGCACAGCATATTTAATATGTGTTGCTAAATTGGAGTATGGCGCTGATCGAGGACGTGATCGAGGTTCTGCTCAAGCACAGAGAGGGGTTGACAGCTAAGGAAATCTGCTACGCCTTAGGGCTGGAGCCGAGCAGGGAGAACGAAGTTTACTCGGCGATTATGAAGGCCGTCAAGGTGTTGAAGAGGAAGGGTTTCGAATTGGTTATGATCCCGCCCCAGTGCAGAAAGTGCGGGTTCAGGTTCGATAAGCCGAAGGTTAGCAGATGTCCAAAGTGTAAAAGCGAATGGATTGAACCTGCGAGATTTTCAATTCGAGAAATTAAAAGACGATAGCGCCGCCGCCAGGATTCGAACCTGGGACCATCGGCTTAACAGGCCGACGCTCTACCAGCTAAGCTACGGCGGCTCGAATTGTGTATTGTATGCATGTGAATTTAAATCTTACTCTCGGTAGCGATAATCCTCCTCGCGTTTAGTTTGCCGAGCTTGGAAGCTCCGTCGACCAATATCGATTCATCAGCTTCAACAACTCCTATCACCGAACCGCTCGATATCCTAACGTTCTTGGCTTTAACCGAATAACCTACGCACTTATCTTGGATAAAAACATCCTCATCGGCTATTATAGATCTGAATTTAGTGTATGCTCCGATTACAGCCCTCCTGCATATTATATCCCCGCTTACGACACATCCCTTTGCCAAGTAAACCTCGTCAGCTTCGATGTTTCCCCAGAAGTTGGTAAACATTCCAGCCACAACCCGTCCGTTGAATCTTAGATGCCTAACGACGACACCATCCTTCTTTATTATCAAAACACCCTTCGATCTGTCCACTTTGAACATGCGATCACCTCTTGAGCTTTTTAACCCCCTGCCTAACGGAAACTGCGACGCCTCTGCTGAACTCGAGCATCTCCTTAGCCGACAGAACCGCTCTTCCGGTGGCAAGTAGGTTGTCGTCCTCGTCAACGACGATAACCTCATCGTTAGCCCTTATATTGGGATCGACATCCACAACGTGCTTAGCAAAAACACTTCTACCTTCGGCGATAAACTCCGCAACATCCTTAAGCACAACAACCCTCAGCTTTGGATACTCGAAAGCCTCGTGAAGCCTTCTGGCACCTTCAATGCTTAACGTAAACCAGCCAGAATCCGCTTTGAGCGTAGCAATTCTAACGCCTCCGTCCTTTACCTGTCTTATCCTTCCCGTCGTCGGAGAGAGGACGAACTTGCAAGTTTCGGGAAAAAGAACCCTTCCGGCACCTTTGCCGAACTGATAGTCCGCTATAACTCTGACTGTTCTAAGCATCCTATCTTCCATACCTCCTTTCCCTCCTCTGAAACTCCCTCAAACACCTTAAAAAATCTACGTATCTGAAACACCTCCAGTCTATATCGATGAAGTATAGTTCGCTGTATATGCTCTGCCAGATCAGAAATTCGGGAATCTCTTCGCCGGCTTTAACGATCAAATCCGGTGAACTCTTAATTTTGAGAAATCTTTCGATGTCACGTTCGTTAACGTCGTTCGGATCTATTTTGCCCGATTTGACGAGCTTGGCTAACTCCTTAACAGCATCGGTAATCTCATCCTTTCCCCCGTAGCCTTCTATAAGATTCAGGGTTACTTTTCCAACTTTTTCGGACTCGACCCTCTTTTTCTTCCCTCTAAAACAGACCGTAACTTCTTTAACATTAAACTTTTCACACCATTTTAAAAAATTTCTTAAACCGTTTTCGATGAAATCGTTATCGGCAACTATCATTATATGCTTTGGAATTTTTCCAGATGAAAGCTTCTTTTCAAGTCTTCTCTCGTATATTTTTTTTATAAATTCTATCATCGACACAAATTCTTAAAAGCATGGTTAATTAAACCTTTGCAATGTTTATAGTTCCGACGATAGCGCTGGTATCCATACCGCTAAAGCCGATATACGCGATACTAATCCTGCTGATCGTTGCGATCTTATCTCGCAATAGAGACAAGGTTTTGAGGGACGTATCCATACTTTCGACGCTTTTGCTCGCCCTAACATACCTCGGACTTTCGAAGCCGATAGTTTTGGCGTCGATGTTCGTTCTGCTCGGACACAAATTTAAAAGAAACGCCATCTGGAACATACTAATTTACACGATTTTGGGTTTTGCCTTTTTCTTAATCTACGATCACTTCAATCATTTAAATTGGGGTTTGGAATACATAGTTTTTCTATCCCTTATGGGCGGTCTTACGGCGTCGCTAATAGAAAGCGTAGGTGGTAACGAAGTCGTCATTCTGTTAGCCGTCGCTACAGTATATACGATCTTTCACATCTACGCCATAGAAGTTTCGTTGGATCAGCTTGCCGTCGCTTTTGCAATCTCTTTCATTTTGAGTCTACTCGCTACGAAATCCGGAGTCGCTGACGAAAGCGGATTGCTGAGCGCGACGCTGATCGGAACGCTTACGATAGTTTTCTCCGACATAAGGTTCTTCGTAATCCTGCTTCTTTTCTACGGAATAGGATCTGCCGTGACGAAATACAAGTATTCCGTAAAGCTTGCGAGGGGAATCGCTGAGCAGGCTGGAGGTGCGAGGGGTTATGCGAACGTATTCAGCAACAGCCTTCCGGCTCTATTCTTCGTAATGAACTACGGAGTCTTCAAGTCCGATCTATTCTTGACAGCTTTCGTCGCATCCATAGCCACGGCTTTGGGGGATACCATGGCAAGCGAAGTCGGGAAGACGGCTGAAAAGGTTTATCTGATCACGAACTTCAAGCGCGTCGAACCGGGAGTTAGCGGAGGTATCTCACTATTGGGGGAAATCGCCGCTCTGATGGGCTGTTTAATCGTATGCATTTCCGCTGTCTTGCTCGGAGTTCTAAGCGTTAAGCTCGCGATCGTCGCATTTTTAGCCGGATTCATCGGAGTCCACGTTGACAGCATACTGGGTGCAACGTTAGAAAAAAGAGGATATTTAAATAACGCCGGCGTTAACTTCTTAGCTACTCTCAGCTCCGGACTGTTCTGCTATCTCCTCCTAAAGTAGAAAGCCAAAGCCAACGCTGTTAATCCCAAAGCTAAGCTGAATCCCGGGATTTCGATGTTCGAAATCTGATGCATGTGGTGGTATGTGTGGACTCCCTCTTCCGGCGTTATCGGCGGGGCTTCGACCTTAACGAGCTTCCTTTCAGGATAGGCTTTTGCTACAACCAAGATGAGCTTCGCGAGTCTCTCCGAAAGTTTGTAGTATGATATGGCCAAAGCTACATCCTTCTGAGTTTCCGCGAATTCGTAGTATGCTATCGGTAAGATGGGCGTTACGGCTTTCTCAGCTTCAGCCAAAGCGGCTTCAGCTGACTTCTTTGCAGATTCAAGCTTATCCTTTAACATTTCATCGTTCGTGACACCTATGAACTCGATGGATAAACTTGCTTTCGTAATCGCATCTATGCATGTTATAGCCGAACCGGCATAGAATCCCATGTCGAACTGTCTTCTCGCAAGATCCATCGTGTCTTCAGCACTGCTTATGAGGTTTGGATAACCTCCGATGGATCTCGCATAGACGATGAGCGATTCGGCTTCTCTGAAGTAGAATTCCGCTCTCTTCTTTAGTTCTTCTCTGTTTATCGGAACGTCCTCATTAATCGTGCTCAGTAGGGACAACCAAACCTTGGCGCTCTCGACTCTCTCCTTAGCTAAGGCTAAGTAGTTCAATGCCGTATCGAAGTCTCCGCAAGTTTTTGCATCGAACAAATACTCCTCAGCCCAAGCTACCCTTTCCTCGGCGGCTCCGACGATCTGGAACGATTCCACACCCAAATTCTTGATGCTCTTGAGGTATTTCACCATATCGTCTATCTCCTTGCTGACGTTGTCGAATTCTCTGCTCAGATCATCGTAGTTGTTTATAGTATTGCGGTAATACAGGTATCTGAGTCTTATCTCCGCTTGGAAGTATTTCGAAGTTGCCGTGTAGTAGTATCCCTTCTTGTAGTAATTGTCCGCCTCGTGAATAATCTGAATCGCCTCCTGAGGTTCCGTGAATCTCTCGACTATCTTAAGCATATGAAGAGTTCTATTCTTCATGTTTATGGCGAGTATCTTTAGCAGATCCGAATACTTAGATATGTTGAACGACGGTTTCGGCTTTTCAATCGTATAGCCGGTGTAATACCACAGAGCCTGCTCTATCGTGCTAACTTCGATGACCTTTACTCCAAGCTTCTTGCCCATTTCCACGAGATCTACGGGTGTCATCTTCGTCGTTATGATCAGGAAGGGGCCTTGCTTTTTCACGACCCTCTCCTGAACATAAACTATCCTCTGACCCTTAGGAATTAGGAATATCTTAGCTCCAGCCTTAGCAGCTGCTTCAAGCTTATACGGAATTCCGCCTACTGGCCCAATGAAGCCGTCCGGATAGATCATTCCCGTCATAAATACGTCTTTTCTGAGCGTCAGGTTCTTCAATGCGGCGATGGTTGCGATCGTCATAACGGCTCCAGCCGAAGGTCCTCCAACTATCGGTGCGTCGGCTTTTATCTCGTAGAAGAAGTCGTATTTTGTGAAATCCAGCCCAAGCAGATCGCAAGCCGTCAACGCGGCAAGCTGGGCGCTACCCTGCATGTCGATTTCGGTGTAAGGCACTATGGAAACGAAGACCTTTCCCGTTCCGGGCGTAACTATCACTGTAATGTTTATGACGGCTCCTTCGGGCTTTTCGCCGGTTTTAACGGCAACTGCTTTAATATTAACAACTCTGGCGTTGACGAATTGTCCTTTTACGGGAATCAGCGGGAGCATCAGCGTTAGGATCAGCACAAGGGAAAGCGATCGACGCATAACTGAATTTTATTGCAATCGAACAAAAATCTTTTGGAAGTTTATATCGAATCGCTTGGTGTGGCTCATATTCAAATATAAAACTAGCAGTATCTGACGGGTAGAATTCAAAAATTAAATCAGGGTTTCTATGATACCGTTCATCTCTTCAGCCTTCTCCTTCAAAATCTCCAAAGCCTTCCTCATTACAGTTCTAACTGGCAAAGCTCCTGTTCCTTCGACCGTGAAGAGGTAGTTGTTCGTGTCCAAAACTTCTATCGCGTTCTCTTCGCAGTTCTTAACGCATTCCATGCACATCGAACACTCCAAGACGTTTCCAACAACTATCTTACCGTCTTCAACCTTCAAAACCTTTCTCGGACAGACTTCTACGCATCTCCCGCAGTTGTCGCAGTCGTCCTTGATAACTATTTTGGGAATTATCTTGTAAAAGCACACCGAAACGGGTTGGAATTTTGCGTGCTCTTTTCCGGTTCCCAACCTCGCAACGGCTTCTATCATCAACTGCTGTCCTTCGTATAACTCGATAATGGGTATATTGTCGAAGACCGGCTTAACTTCTGGATCATCCGAAATCAAATCGCCGGAATATACTACCTTCGGCCCCTCAACATTCAGTCTGAACGATACTTGGCAGTTCGGACAGCCTTCGCCTCCGCAACTGCATTTGTCTGGCAGGTTGAACCTCTCCAAATCGGTCTTGATAGGAATCAAACCAATCCTATGAGCGATAATTTCATCATATAAGAATGACGTATTCATATAGAAATCAACATAGTCGACAGCCATGGTGGGAACTAAACTCTTCATTGCCCTTCTGAACGAATTTGCAAGGGCTATTGGAGCATCGTAAAGTATAAACTTAACCTTAAATTCGCTCTCTTCGAGTATCTCGATTTTCATAGCTATACCCACACGAACTCTCTATTTAAAAGTTTGGTGGAAAATAAGGGATTAAACTCTCCTTCCCCTCTTACCGCCCGGCGGTCTTGTGCCGTCGTGCGGAATCGGCGTAACGTCTTCGATCCTTCCGATCTTAAGTCCGGCTCTCGCCAAAGCTCTTATCGCCGCCTGAGCACCTGGGCCAGGTGTTGTGTGCTTGTTTCCACCCGGTGCACGAACCTTTATGTGAACGCCCTCGATACCCTTCTCTTTAGCAATTTCAGCGGCCCTAAGAGCGGCTTGCATAGCAGTGTAGGGATTTCCTTCGTCTCTGTCGGCTTTTACGATCATTCCACCGCTGATCCTCGCAATCGTCTCGCTACCGGTTATATCGGTGATCGTAATTATGGTGTTGTTGTAACTACTGAAGATGTGCGCTATACCCCACCTACCCTTTTTCTTCTTCTCAGCCATAAATCACACCCCCTATGCAACTTCTACCTCTTCGGATTTCTTAGCGAAGGGCGAGTTCGGATAGTATCCGATCTTACTTTCCTCATCCTTCTCGACGATGTAGCTTGGAGCGGTAACCCTTCTACCGTCGATCGCTATGTGGCCATGGGTTATAAGCTGTCTCGCCTGCTTGATCGTCCTTGCCAAGCCTAGTCTGTAAACCAACGTCTGGAGTCTTCTCTCCAAGAAGTCTTCGACCGTAAGGTTCAGAATGTCATCGAGCGTTGCGTTTTCGTCGAGCACACCCATCCTCGCAAGCCTCTTTATTACCGCCTGTGCCTTAGCCCTTGCGTATTCACCCTCTTTGCCCGGCAGATTTACCTTACCCAAAAGATCTCTCGCGACCCTTCTGTATTTTCTCAGAATGTTCTGGAATCTCCATAGCTCCCTCTTGTTTCTCAGCCCGTATTTGATTACAAGTTGAGCCTCCCTCTCAAGTCTAACTTTATCCCAAGGATGGGGAGGAGTAACATACTTCTTCCTATGCCTTTTTGGATCGCCCATTCAATCACCTCACTTCTTCTTCCTAACAACTCCAACCGTCATACCCTTTCTGCCAGTAGATCTCGTCCTCTGCCCTCTAACCTTCTTACCCTTGGCATGCCTTATTCCTCTGTAGCACTTGATTCTGATCATCCTCTCGATATCGATCATCCTCGCGAAGTCCACATCCTTAGCGAGCAGATGGAGGTCTTTGCCCGAATAAGGATCTTTTCTCCTGTTGAACATCCAAGACGGGATGTGCTGTTCAAGTTCCTCCTCGACGAACTTCCTTAGTCTCTCTATCGTTTCGTCGTCGAGCTCACCGAGCTTTTTATGGGCGTCCAAGCCCAATGCGTTGACTATAGCCCTCGCCATCCTTAAGCCGATTCCCTTTATGCCGGTGAGAGCCACCATGACGCTCTTATTACCATCCAAATCCGTATCCGCAATCCTGACGATATGCTTGAACTCCGTCATTTCATCACCGCTAAGAGGACCGAATATTAAAACGATATTTAAAAGTTGTTGCTCGATGGTATATTAATCCGCATATGCGAAGGGTAATGTTAGGTTACGCCTACGTTTAAAATTTCAAATTGCAATGGTTTAACTAAGCGAACTTTTTAATCAGCCAAATTACTCGACCCTAAGGGTTATTAATTTTTATAAAAGTCTAAAAATGCTGTCGGATGATACCGCATAGATCTCGACGTTCAACTTTTTAGTCTCGGAAATCACTTCTTTCCCTATTCTCTCATCCGAAACTCCGAAAACTATCCTGAGCCTTCTCCCCGTTAATATCGGACTTTGGATTATCTTACTCCAAAGCTTTCTTATCTTCTTCAGCTTTCTGAGCAATCTTCTTTGATCCGTCTCTATCTCAACGAAGATAACTTCCTCATCCTTAACTATTACAGCATCCGGTCTGTATCCGATTTTTGAGAGTTTTGTCTGCTCCGACTCTAAATAGCAAGTCCCTCCGTCCTTCATCAGCTCTTCGATTAGCTTAACCTTTGCGGAGTAGTGATCTAACCCTTCCGTGCTCTTCCTCCTAAAGCTTTCGAGCTCACCAATGGCTATCTTTATCTCTTCGATCGCCCTTTCAATCGATTTGAAGTTCACTAACCTGTTAATGTTCTCCAACCTTTCGACGATTTCTTCGAGCTCCCTCCTTAATCTTTCATTATCTCCCTGCATCTTCTCACGATCTTATCCAATTCAACCAAAGCCTGAATGGGTGTCAGGTTAACCACATCTATCTTTGCTATCTCCCTCAAAAATGACGCGATGCTCTCATCAAAATCCGAACCCCTCATCTCAAGCAACTCGAAAGCCCTTTTTATAACTTCCTCCGGCAAATCCGCCATGCTTGCAACCTTAATCCCGTAGCTCTCGCTCGATGCACCTCTTCTAATCTTCCTATCGAATTCGATCTTACCGTTTTCTTCTTTAATTCCGAAGTGGTAATTCTTCACTCCCTCAAGCCTGTTTTCGAGCACGGAAAGCTCGTGGTAATGGGTTGCAAATAGCGTCTTAGCTCCTATTCTGTCGTGAATGTATTCCACTATTGCCCAAGCCAAACTCAAGCCGTCTTTTGTGCTCGTGCTTTTTCCAACTTCGTCGAGCAAAATTAGGCTTCTATTTGTGGCGTTTCTGAGTATCTTTGCTATCTCATCCATTTCAACCATGAAAGTGCTGTAACCTCTTGTTATGTCATCCACCGAGCCTATTCTCGTAAATATTCGATCTACAATTCCTATAACAGCATAGCTTGCCGGAACGAAGCTTCCGATCTGAGCCAATATCGTGATCAAAGCCACCTGCCTCAGGTAAGTCGACTTTCCAGCCATGTTTGGGCCGGTGATAATCAAAATCCTGCTTTTCTTATCTAAGGTAACGTCGTTAGGAACGAATTTGGTAGTTAGCTCTACGGTAGGATGCCTTCCGTCCCTTACGATTATGTCGTAGCCTTCGTTGACCTTCGGGCGGGTGTAGTTGTATAAAACCGCAACCTCTGCGAGAGATGCCAAAACGTCCAATTCTGCTATTCTGCTTGCGCAGTCCCTTATCCTATCAACATGCTTCGCAACCTCATTCCTAATGCTCTCGAATATCTCATATTCGAGGGATTTTATCTTCTCCTCGCAAGCCAGTATCTTCTCCTCCCTCTCCTCAAGCTCCGGAATCGTATACCTTTCGGCATTAACCAAGGTTTGCTTCCTCTTGTAATGCTTAGGAACCAATCTTATCTTCGATTTCGGAACTTCGATGTAGTATCCGAATACTGTGTTGTATCCGACCTTCAAGCTATCGATTCCAGTCTTTCTCCTTTCTCTCTCCTCTATCATCCTTATAAAGCTCTCATGCTCCTTCTTCAGATTCCTAAGCCTATCCAGTTCCTCGCTGAATCCATCCTTTATTATTCCGCCCTCCTTGACGGTTATGGGCGGATCATCGACTATAGCGGAATCTATAAGCCTGCACACATCGTCGAGCGTGTCAAGATTCGATATTATGCTCCTAAGCTTCTTTGACGTGAAATTGAATTGCTTGAGCTTTGAAACGGCCTTTAGGGAGTTCTTCAAGGCAACCAGATCCCTTGCATTCGCAGATTTGAAGTCTATTCTGCTTACGATCCTCTCCAAATCGTAAACTTCCTTCAGTATCTCCCTTACGTTCTGCCTCAGGAAGGATTTCTCCTTAAGTTCTTCAACAGCATCGAGCCTGCTTTCGATTTCATCTATATCCAACAGAGGTCTCTGAAGCCACTTCTTAAGCAACCTGCTACCCATAGCGGTTACGGTTCTATCCAAAACTTCGATGAGCGTCCCCCTTCTGCTTCCGTCTATTATGTTCCTGAATATCTCCAAATTCCTTAGAGTCGTCGAATCGAGAACCATGTAATCTTGCGTTGAATACCTCTGCAATCTGAAGTTGAGGGTTTTAAGCAGAAGAGCATCCTTAACGTAGCTTAAAACAGCCCCGCAAGCTCTTATTGATGCGTTCGTAAGATCGAGATTCTTAGCTTCAGGAATCGACTCCAAAAGTTTTAGAGCATTCTCAACTGAGAACCTTTCGTTCTCAACCTTATGGACGGTCTTAACGATTTTTCTTATTTCGTTCGCAAAATCCTCATCGAAATCATCCGGAATTATGCATTCAACAGGATTGAACTTCAAAATTTCGGCTATGACTTCATCCTTCGACGATACCGTTGTTGTGAAAAACTCACCGGTTGAAACGTCCAAAAAAGCTATTCCGTAGCCGTTATCCTCAACGACGGCCATCAGATAATTGTTTTCCTTCGTGAGAAGCTCCTCTTCGATAAGAGTTCCGGGAGTTATCACCCTTACGACTTCCCTTTTAACCAAACCCTTCGCTTTGGAAGGATCCTCAACCTGCTCGCATATCGCAACCTTGTAACCCTTCTCGATCAGCCTCTTTATGTATGGAAACACAGAATGATGAGGAACTCCAGCCATCGGATGCTTTTTGTCTCTGGAAGTCAGAACTATGCCCAATTCCCGCGATGCAATCTCTGCATCCTCATCGAATAGCTCGTAGAAGTCGCCTACTCTGAAAAATAGCAGGGCATCCTTATACTTTTGCTTAATTCTATAATACTGTTCCATCATTGGCGTCAGCTTTTTCATTCAACTCAAGCGTTCGGCGAACAACTATATAAATGATGATTACCGAAAAGCAATTTATCTCATAAAATGGAAGTTTAAATCGTGCCCCGAAGAAAGAAGTGCAGATGGGTTTCGCTCGAACTGCCGAGTAAGATCGAAGGAGAGATAGAGATCTCGGCGGATGAACTTGAAGCTGTAAGGCTTGCGGATGTGGAGGGATTGAGCCAAACCGAGGCCGCTAAACTCATGGGTATCAGTCAACCCACTTTCCACAGAATACTCAAAGAAGCGAGAAGGAAGATAGGGAAGGCTCTGATCGAGGGGCTGAATATTAGGGTTGTTGGAGGTGAGCACATAATGAGGAAGTTTAGGTGTTTCGACTGCGGATATGAGTGGGAGGAACCCTTCGGAACCGGAAGACCCGAAGCATGTCCGAAGTGCGGTAGCCCTAACATCCACAGAATAGATGCCGGAAGGGAAAGAGGTGGTGGCGGAGGTGGAAGAGGTAGAGGCTGGTGCGGGGGCAGAGGCAGGTTCGAATAGTCGACAACTCAAAGATTTAAATATCCGAAACCAATCTTAAGGCATGTTTGAAAGGATCCTATTCGCAACCGACTTTTCGGAACCCAATCTGAAAATATTGGATTTTCTGCCGGAATTTAAAGAGATAGGAACCGAAGAGGTTGTTGTGGTTAGGGTGATTAATTTAAACAGGGTTGTAGGTGTTGCGGGCGGTATAAACATAGACGAATACGTCGAAGAGTGTAGGAGAGAGGCCGAATCTAAGCTTGCCGAGATCGTCGGCAGAATCGAGTGTTTGGGATTGAAGGCGAAGCCTGTAATTCCAATTCCCGCCGGAGATCCGGTAAACGAGATCATCAAGGCGGCTAAGGAAAGTGAGGCGAAGCTGATCCTGATGGGTTCGAGGGGAAGGGGAATAATCAAGGAGATTCTGCTCGGTAGCGTTTCCGAAGGCGTTGCGAGGAAGTCTGACATCCCGGTGATGGTGATAAAGCACAAGACGGAAGTTAAGAGGTTGTTCGATAAAATTCTCTACGCCCACGATCTGAAGGAACACTCCGAAAGGGTCATGAAATACGTCAAGTTCATTGCCGATAAAATCGGTAGCGAAATCGTCCTCGTCCACGTTGTTGAGAAGGGGGAGAAGTTGGCTGAGGAAAAGCTCAGATTTGTTGAGGACGAGTTGAGCGGATACAAATTTAAAACGATTGTTCGGCACGGAACACCTCACAAGGAGATTTTGAAGGTATGCAACGAGGAGTCCGCAACATCCGTATTCATAGGAGGCGGAGTTCCGGAAACCGTAACCGAAAAACTCTTGGGAAGCACCGCCGATGCCATTTTGAGGTATTCAAAGGTTCCGGTTTTCGTCGCCAAGTCTTAACCTTTTTATTTCCATAATTCTTAATTTGGTGGATGACCGTAAAGCAACTTATAGAAGAGGTCGAAAAAGCCACTGCAACCGCTGTTGAGAATAGGCACAGGTTTTTGGTGATGATATGCTCGGAAAATGCGGAAGATCGAATCTTCAGACTTGCAAAGAGAGTCTACAGAAGATACTCCAAGGTGAAGGCTAAACTCGGGAAGGAGGATGAAGAAAGAGAAATTCTAATCGCCGGAAGGTCATCCTTCTTGGAAAAAGCTCAGAAGTTTTTTTCCGGTAAGTTCGTTCACTATAAGGAATCACCTTCCGTCTTGGGCGAAACTTATTCTTCCCTTCTAATCGACTTCACCGAAGGCTTTCACCCCAACGATTTGGGGATAATAGTTGAAACGATAGCCGAAGGTGGAATTATAATCGCCATTTCGCCTCCCATTCATGCTTGGAACAATTTGGTAAGCAAGTGGCACGAAGAACTGGTTAGCGAGCCTTACAGCGTTGAGGATGTGGTTCCCCGATTCTACAGACGTTTCATAAGAAGGACTCTGCAGGCTGAGGGAATAATAGTTTTTGATGCGGACAAGAGGGAGGTCGTAAAGGGATACGAATTCAGAAAGGTCGAGGAATCGAGAGAAGAGATAAGGATTCCTGAAGAGGAAAGGGAGATAAACAGGAAGCTATACAAGCTATGTGCAACTCAGGATCAGGTTAGGGTGCTCGAGCTGTTCGAACACTTCTTCGACAGAAAAAGGGATAGGAAGGCTGTTGTTATTACGGCAGATAGGGGAAGAGGTAAAACGGCAGTTCTCGGAATCGTAACGCCATACCTAATATGGCGAATGTATAAGGTTCTGAAAAGACCCGTTAGGATTATGGTCGTTGCTCCCACCCCCTATGCTGTCCAAACATTCTTCAAGTTCCTGAAGAGGGGGTTGGTTCGCTACGGAATCAAATACAGAGTTAAGGAATCGAACGGGCTAACCACGGTTGTAAACTCGAAGTTTGCGAGGGTTGAATATGTAGTTCCAAGGAGGGCTATAGTTGAAAAGGATTTAGCTGACATAGTGATAGTCGACGAAGCCGCCGGAATAGACGTTCCGGTTTTGTGGAAGATCTCCGAGGGTGTGAAATATATTATCTTCTCGACAACGATCCACGGATACGAAGGAGCAGGAAGGGGGTTCAGCATCAGATTTCTGAGAAAGCTTGAGAAGGATGAGACTATAGAGATCGAAAAGATACATCTGACCGAACCTATCAGATACGGAAAGGGTGATCCGATCGAGAAGTGGCTATACGATGTTCTACTGCTGGATGCACAGCCCGCCGAGTTGACGGAGGAAGATGTAAACGCAATAAGGGAAGGAAGGCTAGAGTTCGAGTTCTTGGATAAGGATAAGCTGTTTGCGGATGAGAATTTGCTCAGGGAGTTCTTCGGAATATACGTCTTAGCACATTACAGGAACAGACCTTCAGACATAGTTATCTTAGCGGATATGCCGAACCACTTAGCCTTCAGGGTTGCAGTGAACGGCAAAACAGTTTGTTCTCTGCATGTAGCGGTTGAAGGCAGGATGGACGATGAGACGATAAAAAAGATGGCTGAAGGCTACAAGCCGAGAGGTCAGATAATTCCCGATATCATTCTGAAGCACTATTGGGATTACGAGTTTCCGAAGCTTGTCGGAATAAGAATAGTCAGAATTGCCACTCATCCGAGCGTAATGAACATGGGAATCGGAAGCTTCGCCCTGCAGAAGATCGTGGAATGGGCGCAATCGAAGGATATGGACTGGGTAGGTTCGGGTTTCGGAGTTTCGCCCGAGTTGATGAGATTCTGGATAAAGAACGGATTTTATCCGGTTCACATAACACCGCAGAGAAACGAAGTTTCCGGAGAGCATACGCTCGTAGTCATAAGGCCTTTGAAGCCCCACGTATACAGCAAGGTTGAGGATATAAATGCGGACTTCACGAGAAGGCTGATCGAATACTTAAGCGATGAGCTTAGCGATTTGGAAACCGAAACCGCTGTGGGCTTGCTCAGGAGTCTCATGAAGGATGCGAACATTCCTAAGCCGGAATTCGGAAAGGTTGAGAAGAAGAGGATAAAGAAGTATTTCCACGGGATGAGCCTCTACGAATACGTGTCGGATGTCATAAGACCTCTCGTGAGGTATTACTACTCGAAGACGGATCGAGTCGATCTGAGCGATGAGGAAGAGATATTGGTGGTCGGCAAGTGCCTTCAGCTTAAGAAGTGGAGGGAGTTCGGAGAGAACTTCAAGGTCTACAAGGCTTTGCTCAAAGCTCTGAAGAAGATATGGGAGTGGTTCAGCGAAGAGGCATGATTTAAAAATACGTAGTGGTATCGTCTATCATGATCACGGCAGTAGAAGGAGTTAAATGCTACGGAATTAAGGAGGGAAAGAACGGATTGGGGATAGTAGTTTGCAAGGGGAAGGTTGCGGGGGTTTTTACGAAAAACAGGTTTAAAGCGGCTCCGGTTATAATCACTCAGGAGCACGTTAAATCGGGGGAAATAGAAGGGATAATCGTAAACAGCGGGAATGCTAACGCTTTTACCGGAGAAGAGGGCTTGAGAAATGCAAAGAGGATGGCCGAACTCCTCGCGAAAAAGCTTAAAGTTCCGATTCACAAGATCGCGGTAGCTTCGACGGGCGTAATAGGTGTTCAGTTGGACATGGAATGGATAGAAAGTAAGTTCGAAGAGGTTTTTGCAAACCTTGGAACGAGCAGAGATCATGCTTTAAGCTTTGCAAAATCAATCATGACGACCGATTCCTTTCCGAAGGAATGTTTGATTAGAGATCAGTTTACGATAGCGGGTGTTGCCAAGGGGGCTGGAATGATAGCACCGAACATGGCTACGATGCTCGCTTTCATATTCACGGATGCAGATTTTGAGCCTGAGGAGCTTCGCGATATGCTTAGGAGAGCCGTGGACAGATCTTTCAACGTCACTGTTGTGGACGGAGACACTTCAACTAACGACATGGTTTTGCTAATAGCAACCGGAAAAAAGAAGGTCGATAGGAGGATTTTCGAGAAAAGGCTGACTGAAGTTTGCATAGATCTTGCGAAGAAGATCGCAAGGGATGGAGAAGGAGCAACGAAGTTTATGGAGGTTAGAGTCGAAGGAGCTAAGAACGATGAAGAAGCTTTTAAAGCGGCGAAAACCGTGGCATCTTCTTTGCTCGTAAAAACCGCTATATTCGGAAACGATCCGAATTGGGGTAGGATCGTAGCGGCTTTGGGTTATTCCGGCGTTGAGGTTAGCGAGAATCTCGATCTTTCGATTGAGGGCTTTAAAGATGGAAACGCTGTGGGTAGCGTCGATCTCGTTAGAAACGGAAGATCGATGACGAACGAGGATAAGGCGAGAAAGATAATGGAGAAGAGCGATGAAATATTGCTTAAAATAGATCTTAAGGTTGGAAAGGGCAAGGGCTATGCGTTCGGATGCGATTTGAGCTACGAATACGTAAGAATAAACTCCGAATACACCACCTGAGAGGTGTCGGTATGCAGTTCGATTTAAACGTCGGAAGGAACTTCGTTAGAGTTTACGCTGAGAACGTGGTAGTCATCTGCCACGGATTGCCTTACGAACCATCTTCGGTAATTGCCAAGGGTTACGATAAGCTCGCGGAATTCTTTGCATGTAAAGGATTAAATTCCGTTATCTTCGACTTCTCCGGAACGGGCTTGAGCAAGGGATCGTTCAGCATCTCAAACTGGGTAGAAGACCTCCTAAATTTAATCGAGAGGTTTAAATCCGTTCACTTGGTTGCGTTCAGCTTGGGCGGTGTGCCTGCAGTTTATTCAGCCCAGCTAAATAACGTGAAGAGCTTGGTGCTTGTTGCAGTCCCATGTAGCTTTGAAATGCTTAGGGAGGATATGCTTGTTCAAGCACATGCCAACGCGAAGCTCAGGGGTAGTTTGAAGGGCGTCGGAGATCTTGAGGAGTTCTTGGAGAAATTTAGGCGGGATATGGAAGAATTCGAACCTAAGAGGTGGATAGAGGAAATAAGAAAGCCCGTTCTGTTCGTTCACGGGACTGATGACGATATAGTGCCATTCGAAAGCAGTAAGATGATGTTTGAGATAGCTAAGGAGCCGAAGTATTTTGTGAAGGTGATAGGCGGTCATCACAGGCTGAGGGAGTATGAGAATGTCATGGATACTATTGCCAACTGGATCGCCGTGCATTACGCCGGCGGGAGGTTTGAAGGTAAGATTTTGGAATTAGAGCAGAAATAGGGAAAATAAGACGGCGAAAACGCCGGTAAGAAATATTCCGTCGAAGGTTCCGGCGCCACCTATGCTTACAACGCCGCTACCTATCTTTTCTATGTCCCTCAAGTGAAGTATATCCGCACCGAACAGAGCGGATAGAACTCCGGCAGAGAAGGCCATTTTCGGCAGAAGCCATATCGGAAGTTTGAATGCCAAAACGACCAAGTAGCTCATGCATGCGGATAGGAGGGGAGGTATGAACATCGGAACCGCTATACCCAATCCGGGAACCGGCTTTGCGTAGAAGTATATTAAGATCGAGCATACGAGGAACGTTATCAGCCACGGAATTATCGGCAATTCCGTCAGAAGCTTTAGAGCCAAGATCGAAGGCAGGATACATCCGCCCAAGTTTACCGCTATAACTATCCTCTGTCTTTCCGCAATCGTATAATAAATGGAGCCGAAAATGTAGTATCGACTTACTACAACCTTCCCCTCCTTTTCGTATATGGGAATATTTATAAAACTGCCCAAGATTATCAGCGTAAAAACCGTAACCGCATCGAGGTAGTTCAGTCCGAACACTATCTGAAATACCTTGGGCGTGGTTAGAACGAACAAAAGCGTGAAGAAGGGTAAAACTATGAAGAGGAGGAAAAATGGAAGGAGTAACGGCGGAAAAACGTATCTCCTCATTTGATCTTCCTCTTGTCTATAACTATGTAGTCGCTTATAGCCTTTACACTGTCGAACGGTATCACGTAAAGTCCGTCTTCCATCTTCAGCCCGGGAATCTCCCTCATCGGCTTAACGAGCAAATGAAGAAGAGTTCCGGTCTTCAGATCCACCATGATGTTGTAAAGCTGACCTACAACCGTTCCGTCCGAAAGCGTTACGGTCTTCTTCGCTAAAGACCTTGCAGTGATCATAACAATCACCGAAGATGACTTAAGCAGAAAAATATTTAAATTTAGCCATATCCTATGAAAGTCTTCGCGGAAACCTTAGCCCTATCCCTCCTAGCCTTCTCTTCGAATCTCTCGTAGAAGCTGAGCATCGACTCGTTGACGCTCGGCTTTATCTTCTTCAAAGCTTCGAGGAAGTGCCTCATCTCAACCTTCTCAGCGTTTATGTTCTCCCTCAAAGCGAGCATCACCGCCTCTCTGCACACCGCTTCGATATCCGCTCCAACGTAGCCTTCCGTAAGCTCGGCGAGTTCCTCCAAATCGACATCATCAGCTAGGGGCATGTTCCTCGTGTGGATCTTGAATATCGCCAACCTGCTCTTCTTGTCCGGAGGCCTGACGTAAACGAGTCTGTCGAATCTTCCCGGTCTGAGCAAAGCGGGATCGAGGATGTCGGGTCTGTTAGTCGCTCCGATTACAACTACGCCCTCAAGCTCCTCCAAACCGTCCATTTCCGTCAGCAACTGATTTACAACCCTCTCAACGGCCCTGTTTCCTTCATCGAGCCCTCTCATCTGTGCTATTGCATCTATCTCATCGAAGAAGATTATGCACGGAGCAACCTGCCTTGCCTTCTTGAATATCTTTCTAACAGCTTTCTCGCTCTCTCCAAGCCACTTATTCAGCAGTTCAGGACCCTTAACGCTTATGAAGTTCGCTTCGGCTTCATTCGCAACGGCTTTAGCTATGAGGGTTTTACCTGTTCCCGGTGGGCCGTAAAGAAGAACTCCCTTAGGCGGCTTGATTCCGAACTTCTTGAACTTCTCGGGATACTTAAGCGGCCATTCCACGGCTTCGATTATCTCCCTCTTTATGTCTTCAAGTCCGCCGACGTCGTTCCAAGTAACCTTCGGCACCTCAACGAGCACCTCCCTCATCGCAGAAGGCTCGATCTCCTTCAATGCTTCCTTGAAGTCGTCCATCGTAACCTTGATGGATTCGAGAACTTCTACCGGAATTTCATCGCTGTTTAAGTCGATCTTCGGCAGATACCTCCTCAAAGCCTTCATTGCCGCCTCCTTGCAAAGAGCTTCGATGTCCGCTCCGACGAAGCCGTGGGTCTGATCCGCTAAATACTTCAGCATGGCTTTGGTTATTTCCCTCTCAAGCTCGGTAATTACTTCCGACGGTAGCAACCTCTCGACTATCTTCTTTATCTCATCCTTCTTCTCGGCATCCTTAACTTCATCGTAGGCTATCTCCAACTTCTCAAGGATTTCCTTGTTGCCGTCTTCGCTGTAAGTTCTGTGCAAGCTCCTCAGAGCTTCCAACACGAAATCTCTGTCGTATTCCGGTTCCAAAGGCATGTTCCTCGTGTGAATCTGGAGAATCTCGAATCTGCCTTCTCTGTCCGGAACTCCGATTTCGATCTCCCTATCGAATCTTCCCGGTCTTCTCAAAGCTGGATCGATCGCATCTATTCTGTTCGTAGCTCCGATGACTATCACTTGCCCTCTTTCTTCGAGACCGTCCATCAAAGCGAGTAGCTGAGCAACAACCCTTCTTTCCACCTCTCCAGTAACTTCATCCCTTCTCGGAGCGATGGCATCGATTTCATCTATGAATATTATCGAAGGAGCGTTTTCCTTAGCTTCTTCGAATATCTCTCTTAACCTCTGCTCCGATTCTCCGTAGAACTTGCTCATGATCTCCGGACCGTTTATCGTGAAGAACGACGCCCCTATTTCATTCGCAACTGCTTTAGCAATTAGAGTTTTTCCTGTTCCCGGTGGGCCGTAAAGAAGAACACCTTTGGGCGGATCTATGCCGAGCCTCTGGAAAAGCTCTGGATACCTCAGCGGTAGCTCTATTATCTCCCTCACCTTCTGCAATTCCTCCTTAAGACCGCCAATGTCTTCATATGTAACTCCAGCCTTCCCGAATCTCTCGAATCCCTTAGCGGGGCGATCTCTGTAGATGACCTTCGTCATCTCATCTATTATAACCGGTCCCTTGGGCTCGGTCTTAACCGCAACGAAAACCAAAGCCTGATTCTGGTTGTATCTTCCGAATCCCGCTAAAGCCGGAGCGCTAACCAAGGGGACGAGATCGCCCTCAACGACGGGTCTCTTCAAAAGCTGATGCTTTAGATATTCGCCGATATCCATTCCGTAAACTCTGAAATCCATCTTTCGAAGGGGTGCGAGAATAACAACCTTAGCGAGTTGATAATCCGCACGGCGAACCTTAACTATATCTCCAACGCCGACACCGGCATTTTCTCTGATGAATCGATCGATCCTAATTATGCTCTTGCCCCAATCCCTCTTCGGAGCCCTCCAAACCTTAGCGACGGTCTTCCTCCTACCCTCAATTTCTATGATGTCTCCGGGGGATATTCTAAGCTTTAACATCGCATCCGGGTCGAGTCTTGCGATTCCCCTCCCCGAATCGCTCGGATAAGCTTGATTTACTTTGAGCGTTATTTCCATGGCTACCACCCTACAATATCTTAAAATTCGCACAACTATAAAAAGACTTATGGTGCGATTAGTTCTGTTCGATATCGAACGAATATCGCTCGATGACTTTACATCAGCATTGATCGAGATCGCTCCAGACTGTCGGGAAGATGATGGCGTGGTTGATGAAATTTCCGCCGATCTTAGGGATTTGGGAATTGAATTCGATCGAGAGAAGATCGGAAAAGCCTGCGGAATTTTAAACTGCTTGAAGAGGTTGGGCTTCGAGTTGTTCGTCAATCCGATTCCGATGCCGAATGATCGCTTAGCACTAAAGGTTCTGGAGAAATCGGAAATAGAGGTGATTCCGGCCAAGAGATCGGATATTTCTGCTGAAGTCGTTGCGATACTTTCTAAGTTCTGCAAAACGTTAAGACATCCCTTTAAGATCGTCAAAGTCCGCGATTTTGGAGGATTCAGCGTAATATTCGGAGAGTTTTTCGATTTCGATAGGATTGCTGTTCTTGAAACGAACGTCGATGATGTAAGCGGGGAAATATTAGGCAACGCTCTCAATAGGCTTTCCGAAATTTGCTTGGACGTTTCGGCGATTCAGTGCGTGGGGAAGAAAGGCAGACCGGCGGTCATAATCAGGGCCTTGTGTAGGCTGGACGATGTAGAAAGGGTGGCAAAAGTCATGATGGAAGAAACCGGAAGCTTGGGAGTTAGAATAGTTCCGATGAACAGAATAATCGAGCGGAGAAGAATCGAAGATAGGGAGGTCGAAATCTTCGGAAGAACGTTTAAACTCAGAGTCAAGTATTCGTCGTCTTCTATTTTAAAGCCCGAGTTCGAAGACGTCAAGAAAATCGCTGAGGAGTTAAATCTACCGCTTTTGGCTGTTTATAAGGAGGTTCTCAGAAAACTCTAACGTTTATTTACAGCCCGAAAAATTGATCACCGATGAAACTTCCGACCGGCAGTAAGTGCTTGGATTCTTTGCTCGACGGTGGTGTCGAAACCGGCACAATTACGCAGATTTACGGTTCAAGCGGGACGGGTAAGACTTCTATATGCCTCATGCTCGCTTACAACACCGCCCAATCGGGCTTAAAGGTGGCTTATATCGATACCGAAGGGATTTCGCCGGAAAGGGTGTCTCAGATTTTCCAGAACAAGGAAGCGTTGAAGAACGTATTCATATACGACGTCATAGACTTCAAACAGCAGAGTTCCGCAATCAAGGAGTTAGCGAAGCTCTGCAAGGATGAGGATATCAAGCTCATAATCGTCGATTCATTCACGTTTCTCTATAGAAGCGAGCTTGAGGATGTTGAGAGGCAGATCAAGATAAAGCGTGAGCTCATCGCTCAGCTGACTTTTCTATTAGGCTTGGCGAGAAAGTTCGATTTGGCTGTGGTTATCACAAATCAGGTTTTTACGGACGTAAAGACCGGAGAGGAGAAACCGTTGGGAGGGCCGAGCATAGATCATATATCGAAGGTTATAATAGGCTTGGAAAGGTTAAACAAGCATAGGAGGGCCGTTTTGGTTAAACATAGATCTAAGCCGGAAGGTATGAGTTGCACCTTCATGATTACGGATAGAGGTATAGAACCTTGAACGGACTGCCGGTTTTGCGTATTCGATATTCCAAATTTTCAGCATAATCGTATGTTTCTTTAAAAAATCCGTTTGTGGGCACTACCTCAACAATCTTTTGGCAAAATCTTTAAATATCTGACCCCATTCAACTAATTCTGCCGACGGCCATAGGGATCGGGGAAACACCCGGACTCATTCCGAACCCGGAAGTTAAGCCCGATCCCGTTCCGCGTTGTACTGTGCTCCGAGAGGGCACGGGAAGCGCGGAAGCTGTCGGCACCTCTACACTTCTTATAAAATTAAAAATGACAAAACATTAATACTACTTAATCACCACTCTCTGATGCAATGAAGAACGTTGAGAAGGCTGTGGTCGTATTCGTTATGCTCATCGGTTTTGGTATGCTGATACTCTCGTTGGTTTCGATGTATAACGATCTTTCTAACGGAAAACCGCCGGAATACTATGCCGTCGACTTCCTGTTTTTCTCATTTAGCCTGGTGTTGATTGGAGGAGGTCTGAGGCTATACAAAAGGATACTCGCGTATGAGGCTTTGGCAGATTCCGTGTTTGACGAAATCCTTTACAATCGGCTTAAGCCACTTTTGGAGCAGGTTGCATTCAGCACGGCTGAGATAGACGAGGTCAAGACTAAGCTATCGGAAATTGAAAGTGAAATTAGAAGTATCGAGGAGAGAGTGGCGAAGGGTCCTACGCCGGGCGAAACGTTGCTGATCCGTAAGGTTACATTTTACGTTAAAACCATAATGGTCGCCATGTTCTTCTTCGGAATATACCTGTTCATGATAAACTTCATACTGCCTTACGAAGTTTTCCTATACGTCGTTCTATACGTGATATGGTGGGTATTCATAACGGGTGAGTTTAACATATTCGATAAAATGGATGCGTGGATAATACTGTGCATTCCCATACTGATAGTTCCATCCGCGGCGATAATCTTAAATTCGGTTTTCGGCATCGTGACAGCCAGAGTGGTTGTATTTTGGACGGCCCTCCTTTACGCTTACCTTTACTACCGCTACGCCAAAAAGATCGCAGTATTGCCGAAGGAGGAGGAGTGGGATTTCTCAGCCAAGGCAAGAGAGATCATGAAAAAGATAATGAAGTAGTGTGTTATGCCAAAACAGTGTTAAAATTCATGATATTTCTAATCTCGAAAAGTTTTTAAATTGATTTCGTGCTATCATTCGTGCCGGTAGCAGATTCACCAGTTCAACGAACAAAAAATGGCTGTTGTGAGACCATGACGTTAGATAAATTGGAGGAGAGGAAGGAGCAGTTAGAGAAAGAATTGCAGGAGTATATTGAAAAAAGAGACCAACTGAATAAGGCCGCTAAGGAGTTCAAGTCGAAGAGGGACCAACTGAATCAGGAAGTGAAGGAATTGATTGCCAAAGCCAAGGAACTGAAAGCTAAGAGAGATGAATTCAACGCTAAGGCGAGGGAGCTTAAAAATCAGAAGAACGAGCTTTACAAGGAGATCGACGCCCTCTACAAGGAACTCGATAAACTCAGAAAGAGCATAGATAAGGGCGGAAGACCGCTCGGAGAGATAGAAAAGGAAATTAGGAGGCTCGAATTCAAACAGCAGACATCCGTTCTGACTATCGAAAAGGAGAGAATTCTGGTAGAGAGAATTGCAAGGTTGAGAAGGGAACTCGAAGAGAGAAAGCAACAACTCGAAAAGCATGAGGAATTTAAGAAGCTGATCGCGAGGATAAGGGAACTGAAAGCGAAGGTTAGAGAGATTCATCAGGAGATGATGAAGTTCGTAGAAGAGGCCGATAAGTATCACGAAGAGATGGTCAAGGTTTTCGACGAGGTAGATCAGAAGAGGAAGCTCGCGGACGAGATGCACGAGAAGTTCTTGGAAAGCAAGAGGGAAGCGGACAGATGCCATGCCGAGATTCTGAGAATCAGGAGAGATCTCAGAGATCTCGACAAGGTCATCAAAGCGCTAAAGGCGAGGATGGCAAAGAGCAAGGAGGAAAGAGAGAAAGAGGAGCTTATCAGAAAGGCGAAGGAAATCTACGAAATGTTCAAGAGAGGAGAGAAGATCGAGACGGAGGATCTACTATTGCTTCAGAGGGCTGGATTAATATAATTGTTTTTAATATTTATTATCCTTACTCAGGCATTAAAGATTTATTTGAGAATATCGACATAAATCCGTGCACAGCGAAGATATCAGATACGATATACTCCGAATATTAGTCCTACTCATCGGAATTATAATCTTCGGAACGTTTGCTTATCATTTTCTCGAAGGCTGGCCCCTTTTCGACTGCCTTTACATGACCGTAATAACGATCACAACCACCGGTTACAGAGAAGTCGGTAAGATGGGTGTTTATGGAAAGATATTATCGATGTTCCTGATGTTTTTCGGTGTCGGAATCTTCATGTATAGTATCAACGTTTTGGTTCCCGCTCTTGTCGAAAGAAGGATCAGAAGGTGGGAAAAGATGCTTGAAAAGATTAAGGATCATTACATCATCTGCGGATTCGGTTTGATGGGGAGGGAAATCGCAAAGGAGCTCGGAAGGGATAGGGTGGTCATCATCGACAGAGACATAAACAAGGTCGAATCTGCGAGGATGAAGGGATATATAGCGATCCACGGTGATGCGACGGATGAGGACATACTCGAAAAAGCCGGAGTTAGGAGGGCTAAGGTCATAGTCGGGTGTATGACGGACGTTTGCAACGCTTTCGCGCTATTGGCGGCGAAGGATCTAAATCCGAACATATACACTATAGCGGTTTTGAGGAATCCGGACGCTGAGAGGAAGTTGAGGAGGGTCGGAGTCGATCTTATACTATCGCCATACAAGGACGTTGCGAGGAAGGTGTTCGCCATGCTCATGAGACCGGCAACGGTGGAGTTCATAGAGACGATAATGGGAAGAAAGGGGGATTCCTTCTTGCTCGAGAAGATAGTCCTCGAAAGAGGCGAACTAATAGGAAAAACCCTCAAGGAGTTGGATCTGAGAAGGAAGTTCGGATGCATGGTCGTAGCGATCGCGAGAAACGGAAATTTAATCCTTCCCGATCCGAACATAAGGCTTGAGAAGGGAGACGTTCTGTTCGTTATAGGAAAGGAAAAAGATTTGAGGAAACTCGACAAGCTGATATGAAGCTGAAGATCGAAGCCTATCTGAAGCTGAAAGCAACCATAGACGAGTTGATAGAGAGATCAAAAGAGGGAGCGGTTATTATCGTTGAAGGCAAAAACGATATAAGATCTCTGAGAATGCTGGGAGTCAAGGGGGAGATTCTGGCATCATCGAATCATTCCAACGCCGAGCTGGTTGATCTGGTGGGATGCAGGGAGGTCATAATACTGACGGATTGGGACAAGAAGGGCGAAGCTCTGAAGGACGATTTGGTGATGAAGTTCTCTTCTTGGGGCGTGATTCCGAACGTCGAAATTAGGAGGAGAATTTTTTCGATAATCGGCAGAGAAGTTACGGAAGTCGAAGATTTAGCGGATTTCATGTTTAAGCTTGAGCATCAATTTTAATATCTCGAAATCTAACGATCGGCATGATCAGCATAACCAAGATGGTAACCGGTGAGGCTACGGTATCGGGAAGGATCACGTATGAGGGCGACGGAAGTCACGTTCCAAAGAAGCTTGTAGAGCTGAGCAAAAGCTTCAGGCCGGTTGTGGTTTGGAATATCACAAAAGCCTGCAACTTGAGATGCGTTCACTGCTACGCTTCCGCAGATTCGGGCACGAGCGGTGAGCTTACGACTGAAGAGTGCAAAGCCGTTATAGACGATTTAGCCAACATGAAGGTTCCCCTAATCTTATTCAGCGGTGGAGAACCTCTGCTCAGGAAGGATCTTTTCGAACTCGCAAGTTATGCAAAGGAGAAGGGACTCAAGTGCGCTCTATCAACGAACGGAACGCTGATAACTCCGGAAGTTGCAGAAAGGATTAGGGAAGCGGGATTCGTTTACGTGGGAGTTAGCATAGACGGTATGCCTGAAACAAACGACAAGTTCAGGGGCGTTAAGGGTGCTTTTGAAAAAGCTTTTGAAGGGCTTTTGAATGCAAGAGATGCCGGATTGCTTACGGGGATAAGGTTTACCGTTACGAAGTTCAACATCAAAGATATACCGGCGGTTTTGAATCTGCTCGCAGAAAACGAGATTCCGAGGTTTTGCCTCTATCACTTGGTTCCTTCGGGAAGGGCTGATTTCAGCTACGATATAAGCCTGAAGGAAAGGAGGGAGCTTTTGGACTGGCTTTTTGATAAGGCTATTGAATTGCACGACGAAGGTTGCAAAACCGAGATTCTGACCGTCGATAACCCGTGCGATGGAGTTTACGTCTGCCTTAAGCTTAAGGAGATGGATGAAGATCTCGCATCGAAAGCCTTCGAATTTCTTAAGTTTAGAGGTGGGGATAGAAGCGGGGCACAGCTTGCGAACATAGATATGCATGGAAATGTCCATCCGAATCAGTTCTGGTGGGATCATACGTGCGGAAACGTTAGGAAAGAGAGGTTCAGCGAAATCTGGCTGAATCCGAGGGACGAGCTTCTGATAAAGCTTAGGAACAAGACGAAGTATCTTAGAGGTAAATGCGGGCGCTGTGCCTACAAGGATGTCTGCGGAGGATTCAGGCTAAGAGCCTTAAGGGCTGGAGATCTCTGGGGAGACGATCCAGATTGCTATTTGAGGGAGGAGGAAATCCGCCATCGTATGATTTAAATACATCGCCGGACTTCTTAAAACATCATGATAGATGAAGACGCTCCGCTTCCGGAAGTTAATATAGGATTGGTTGGTCACGTTGATCACGGTAAAACGACGCTGGTTGCCGCTTTGAGCGGTGTTTGGACTGACAGGCACAGTGAGGAGATCAAAAGGGGTATTACTATAAGGTTGGGTTACGCGGACGCAACCTTTAGAAAATGCCCAGAATGCGAGCCCCCTCAGGCTTACACGACGGAAAGGATATGCCCGATTCATGGCGTTAAGACCGAAATTCTTAGGACTGTAAGCTTCGTTGACAGCCCGGGACATGAAATGCTTATGGCTACCATGCTCAGCGGTGCCGCGCTGATGGACGGTGCGATTTTGGTAATAGCGGCGAACGAGAAGTGCCCAAGACCGCAGACGAAGGAGCATTTGATGGCTCTGGAGATTATAGGCGTGGATAAAATCGTTATAGCTCAGAATAAAATTGATACAGTTCCGAAGGAGAGGATTTTGGAGAACTACCGCGAGATCAAGGAATTCATTAAAGGGACGATTGCCGAGAACGCTCCGATAATTCCGATCTCCGCCCAGCAGAAGGTCAACATCGATGCGCTGATCGAGGCGATAGAGGAGACGATCCCGACTCCAGAAAGGGACCTGGATTCCCCACCCCTTATGCACATAGCGAGGAGCTTCGACGTTAACAAACCCGGCACGAAGCCAGAAAATCTAATTGGTGGTGTAGTCGGAGGATCTTTGGCGAGAGGTAGGCTCAGGGTTGGAGATGAGATCGAGATAAGGCCGGGGATAAAGGATGAAAGGGGAAATTGGCAACCCCTTCATTCTGAAGTCGTTAGCATAATGGCTTCCGGTAGGAAGGTTGAAGAGGCAACGCCCGGCGGGCTTATAGGAGTCTCGACGAAGCTCGATCCTGCTTTGACCAAAAGCGACGGATTGGTTGGTAACGTATTGGGACACCCGAACGAACTGCCTGACATTCTTACGGAGTTCACGATGGATGTTCAGTTGCTTGAGAGGGTTGTGGGAGTTGAGAAGGAGATAAAGGTCGAAAAGATAAAGATGAACGAGCCGCTGATGCTCGTAATCGGAACTGCCGTAACGTTGGGAACGGTAACATCAGCCAGAGATGACGTGGTTGAAGTCAAGCTAAAGAGACCGGTCTGCGCTGAGTCGGGCTGGAGAGTTGCTGTAAGCAGAAGAGTCGGCGGGAGATGGAGACTGATAGGCGCGGGAACGATAAGGTAAGGTGCGCGGTTTTGGATACGAACGTTCTAATGTATATTTTTACCGAGAGAGTTGACGTCTTTTCCCAGCTTAGAGAATTGGGCTTCAACAAATTTGTAGTTCCGTCGAAGGTCGTTAAAGAGCTTAGAAATCTGTCCGTTTCTTTGACCGGCAAGGAAAGGCAAGCGGCAAGATTCGCGTTGAGCTTGGTCGAGAAATTTTGTGAAGTCGTTGAGGTCGAAGCCGTGGGAACGGACATAGCTCTGCTCGAGACCGCCAGAAGGTTCGGTTGCGTTTTGATCACGAACGACAAGATGCTAAAAAAGAAGGCTAAGCGGGAGGGTATTCCGGTGGGCTACCTTAGGGAGATGAAATACGTAGCGATCGAGTCTGACATTTGATAGTTTTAAGCTATGGAGAGTTACAATTGCACAGAGAATGTGGATGAAGACACAATCGACAAATTAAAAAAATTAAATTTAAGACAGTTCAATGAAATTTTAAAAGAGGTTGATCAGCTTGTTGTTATATTTTCAGTATTAATTGTCGCCGGATCTATTTTATTGAATATTGATAAGTTTATCTTCATGTATGCCGGTGCTCGCATGTTTTATGCGGGATTTTCTGGAATTATATGGGTTTTATTGAGAGCACTTTCTATATGTTTAGTAAAATCAGCCGGATGGTCCGAAGTTCACGTTAAGAGAATCAATATCGTGCTATTCGTTGTGTTTGGCATTGGAATTATAATGATTAATACATTATCCAGCATTCAAAGTCTATACCTACTAGAACCGACAGAAATCCCAATTAAAATCTTTAAATATGATGTGCTGTATTGGACTGTTAGAGATTGGATTCCAATCCCGTTTTATTTTATAGTTGGTATTATTTTGGCATTTATTATATATCCTCCGAAAACACGATTAAAAATTTAAATCCTCAATCTGTATCTTCAGATATCCAATTATTTTAAGCTTTCCTTCTTGGATATACCTCTTAAATCTTGTCTAGTCTATTATAATGAGTATTTTCTCTTTCTTAGGATTTTTAGCCTTCTTTTGGCTTCTCGTTTTGGGTTAACACATTATCCAGATTATCCTACTCTTATCTTTCATTAGAACTTCCAAATTTCGATCCGAAAATATGTCAGAAGTAAAATACTCACCCAGCATGTATATTTCAGCATTACCACCAACAAGAACAGAAATTATACCTTTTTTCAATGCTTTTTAGCTTTTTAATTTTGCAGAAATAATAAAAATTTTAAGGCAGGAAGTCCTCCGGCTTCGGCAACTCCAACTTCATTCCCTTTCTCTTTCTTACTTCCATTATGAAGTTCTCAAGCAACGCTTGCGGAACCGGCTCGAATCCGGCGTGCTCAACGCTCCACATTGCCTTACCGGCTGTAGCCGATCTGATTGCTCCGGCGAATCCGAACATCTCCTTGACCGGAGCCTTAGCTACGATTGTAACTAGATCCCCCTCAGTCCTCATCTCCAATATCTGACCTCTCCTTCCCTGAATCTCCCTCGTAACGTTACCGAGCATATCCTGCGGCACGGTTATGAACACCTTCTGATACGGCTCAAGCAGAGTCGGATTAGCCTGTAGCATAGCCGCGTATATCGCTCCCTTAACAGCCGGAATTACCTGAGCTGGACCTCTGTGGACGGCATCCTCATGCAATTTACAGTCGACGAGCTTAACCTTAACACCCATGCAAGGCTCCTTGGCTAAAGGCCCAGCACTCATAGCTTCCCTGAATCCTTGAACGATCAGATCCATCGTCTCGTTCAGATACTGGATACCCTTCGTAACATCGCACAGCACGTTGCCTTCGTAGTAGTCAACGATACCAGCCGCTTCTTCCTTGCTCAAGCCAGCATCTACGAGCTTCTTTCTCAACTCCTTCTTGTCAGCCTTTCTTATGTCGATGTTCTCCTCCTTGAAGAGCATGATGACCTCATGCGGCAAAGGCTCGACTACGATGTAGAACTTGTTGTGCCTGTTCGGAGATTTGCCTTCGACAACCGGAGAAGTCGTCGTAACCGTCTCTCTGAAAACTACGATCGGCGGTGACGTTATAACTTCGATGCCCTTCTCCCTCCTTATCTTCTCAACCTTAACCTCCAAGTGCAGTTCTCCCATTCCGCTGATCAAATGTTCTCCAGTCTCTTCGTTAAGCGTTACGTGCAGAGTAGGATCCTCCTTAGCCAGCTGTCTTAGAACCTCTATCAGCTTCGGCAGATCTCTCGGGTTCTTAGCTTCGATAGCCATCGTAACAACCGGTTCGCTGATGTGCTTGATCTCTTCAAACGGCTCGAAGTTCTCGAGCGTTGAGCACGTCGAACCTGCTACCGCATCCCTCAACCCAACTACCGCTACGATGTTACCCGCCGGAACCTCCGGCACCTCGACCCTCTTCGGACCCATGAACAAGCCAACCGTCTGAACCCTGTTCTTAGCCTTCCTGTCAACGATATACAACTCCATTCCCGGCTTGAGCGTTCCGCTGAACAGCCTTCCTACCGCAACCTCTCCGGCATGAGGATCGACGATTATCTTCGTGATCATGAGAGCTACCGGCCCCTTCGGATCGCAGTTAACCATGGCCTGCCCTTCTGGGCTGTTGACGTCTCCCTTCCATATTATCTTGATTCTCTCCTTCTGAGCCTCGATTGGATTCGGAAGGTGTTTGATAACCATGTCGAGCACAACTTTGTGCAACGGCGACCTCTTAGCCAGTTCCTTCCAATTGTCGTCCTTCAGATACTGGTAAACCTCCTTGAAACCTATGCCTGTCTCTTTCATCGCCGGAACGCTGACTGCCCACTTGTAAAGAGCAGAACCGAAGGCTACGCTACCGTCTTCAACCCTCAGCATCCACTCCTTGTATTTCTCCGGCTTCATAGCCTTGATGAGCTTGTTTACCTCCAAGATTACTTTCATCAGCTTTTCCTGCATCTGATCTGGTGTGAGCTCGAGCTCTCTGATGAGCCTGTCGACTTTGTTGATGAAAAGCACGGGCTTAACGTTCTCCCTCAACGCCTGCCTTAACACGGTTTCCGTCTGCGGCATCACACCTTCGACAGCATCGACGACGACTATCACACCGTCGACAGCCCTCATCGCTCTCGTTACGTCTCCTCCGAAGTCAACGTGACCGGGGGTATCGATGAGGTTTATCAGATACTCCTTGCCCTTATACTCGTGAACCATCGAAACGTTTGCGGCGTTTATCGTGATACCCCTCTCCTTCTCCTGCTCATCGAAGTCCAAGTATAGCTGTTGTCCCGCAAGCTCTTCGCTGATCATTCCAGCTCCAGCCAACAGGTTATCGCTCAAAGTCGTCTTTCCGTGATCGATGTGCGCAACTATTCCCATGTTTCTGATCTGCTCGGGTTTCCACATCAACTCTTTAATCTTATCGATCATTTTCTTTGCCCTTACCATAAATTATCACCTCATATATAATCAATTTATAAAAATGGACGTTAAAAAATGGTTACCTCGCAGACTTAGCCACTCTCTCAACTTCCTCCTTCTTAGCAACCGCGTAGCTCTTCGGATCGTTGTTGGCTGCGGCAATCAGCTCATCAGCCAAACATTCCGCTATGCTCTTCTTTGATTTGAAAGCCGCCAAACGAGCACCTTCGGCAAGATTTCTCAAAGCCACGTCAACCCTTCTGAGCGATGAGGTGTCGACCGACTTAGGAACTGCGATACCACCGTATTTAAGCCTAACCACTTCCTCTCTCGGCCCAGCGTTAATTATGGCATCCACGAGCACTTGAAGAGGATTCTTCTTGGTCTTGCGGTGAATTATCTCGAAAGCCTCCCTTACGATATCGTAGGCGAGCATCTTCTTGCCGGTATTCTTACCCTTTCTCATAACCTTGTTTATGAGCCTCTCAACGATGAACACGTTTTGCTTGGCAAACGGAATGTTCGCATGCCTTCCGTGCGTGTGTATCACGTATCTTGGCTCCAAGCAGATGTAGTTTTTCAATGCTGGATCCTTTACTTCGACTTCCTCCGGATCCCACTTTCCGAATACCAGCAATTCCTCCTTTGTGAATCCGTATTTCATGGTATCACCTGAGCGGTTTCTCCTTTCTACCCCTTACGAGTTCCTTAAGCGATACACCGTTTACCATCACTACCTTGTATCTTACACCCGGAATGTCACCCATCGACCTACCCATTCTTCCGCCGATACCTTCGATTATTACCTCATCGTGCTCGTCGATGAAGTTTATGGCTCCGTCTCCCGGGCAGAATGCGGTTACCTGCCTACCGTTCTTAATCAGCTGAACTCTGACGGCTTTTCTGATAGCCGAGTTCGGCTGTCTCGCTTCGATTCCGATCTTCTCGAGCACTATTCCTCTCGCCTGCGGAGCTCCCTCCAAAGGATCGGATTTCTCCTTAAGTTCGAGTATTCTTCTGACGTATCTCCTATCGCTCCATCTGAACTTCTTCCTGTTTTCTATCAGCTTTCTCGCGGCAAATAATCCCCTACCCATGAGCGTCACCTCCTAACAATTAGGGTGGTTCTGATTTTTTAAACTTTATCTCGGAAGTTGGGTGGTATAAATAGCCTTCGGCATTCGATGGCGGAGAAGAGGTAGATAACCCCGCATGCAAAAATAATAAATGAACTTACTTAACGATTATATCGTCAATATCGTGATGCCTTCTCGCCAACTCTTTAGCTTTGTTGATGTTCTTTCCGCCTTTACCTATTATCAAACCCTTATATTGAGGATTTACACTAACCTGAGCTATCTTCTTTCCTCCCCTCTCGATGATCTTGACGTTCACCTTAATAGGCTTAAAAATGTTGGTTATAAATTCAACCGGATCGTCCGAATGCTCGATTATCTCGATCTTCTTACCTATGAGTTCCCTCGCCCTTTCTACGTTTATACCTCCTTTGCCTATCGCAATGCCCATGTCCCCCTTTCTGACTACGAATATCACCTTGTCATCCTGCACTATGCAGTCCTTGACGCTCGCTCCCGTTAAGCTCTCAAAAAGGGTAAGATAGCGAATGCTCTCCGCCGAGAGCTTCACCTCCATGATACCAAACCTCATTCAACGCTGAGTATCTCGGACTCGCCGGCTTCTATTATAGCCAACGCGGCAACGCTGAAGGGTTTACCGCATATTGCTCCCAATTCCATGTTCGTTCCGTTGTAAACCAAAATCGGCACCTTCGCCCTATTCGCCTTGTTGATCTTCTCCCTAATTTCCTTCGGGCAGTTCATAGCCACTATGACCATCTTGGCTTCGCCCTTCCTCAAAGCCTTTATCGTTCTCTTACTTCCCAAGTAGACCTTTCCCGTTCTTAAAGCCTTTCTCAAAGCCTTCTCCAGATCGACCTTCATTTCCTACCCCCCAATTTCATTACAAGCTCAACATCACCCGTTCCAAGCTTTATGGGCTGACCTACGATTATATTTTCGGTAATACCCTTCAACTCGTCAACTTCACCTTTAACGGCGGCTTCGAGCAAATTGTTCACCGTCATTTCGAATGCCGCTCTCGCAAGTATGCTCTGCTTCTCTCCGGCAACTCCGTGTCTTCCAATCTGCTTTAACTCTCCGTCAGCGGTCATGACATCCGCTACGAGCATTATATGCCTTATATCAACTTCAAGACCCTGCTCTTCAAGTGTGGCGACAGCTTCCCTAATCACGGCATTTCTCGCGGCTTCGATTCCGAGAACTTCGTATATCTCGTAGATGTTGTTTGTCAGAGTTCTTGTGAAGTCGACGCCCTTAACCTTCATTACCTTCTTGAGGTTCGAGCCTTCCGTGTAGAGCACGTATTCGTCGCCCTCCTTTCTTATTATCACTCTCTTGATCTCTTTTATTCCGGCTATTACCTCCTTCTTCAATTTATCGAACGTATCCATTAGGGTCTTGTATGGCTTGTCAACGTCAGGTGGGATTTGGATTATAAGCTTTCCGTCCTCCTCTATTACCTCCATCTTGAGCTTCTTCTCAAGCTTCTTCTTGACTTCACCCAGCGTTAGCCCCTTATCCTCCAAAGCCTTCGGATCCGGATTTATGACGATTCTGAGGCGTCTGATGTCGGTCGTAACGTCCGCGATGTCGAGGATGTAGGTAGCTTCAATTCTGTTAGCCACCTCTCTCGCCTTCTCTCTGCTCTTCGCGTATTCCGGCAACAATCTGATCGTCATCATCGGCGTTGAGGGATGCTTTCTGACGTCCAAAATTTCTATGAGTCTTGGTAAACCAAGCGTAACGTCTATCTCAGCAACTCCAGCGTAGTGGAACGTTCTCATCGTGTTGTGCGTAATCAAGCCTTCGGCTGTTGTGAACGTCTCCAAACCCTCGACGCTCAAATCGTATACGTAGCCGTCGTAATCAACATATTCTATCGATACTATCTCATCCCAGACAACGTCGGATTCAACCGCCCTTCTGAGAACGTTCAGCTCTTCCACTTCAATTCCTCTAACCTTAGCAAGCTCTTCGAGTCTCGCAAGATGCCTCTGCAGAGTTGCCCTTCCGATCTTCTGCTTTCTTACGAACTTCCTCGCATAGTGCAACGGATATCCAAGCTTCTTTGAGGCATCCAAAAGTGCAGAGCCTATCGAAGGTATCATGTCTATCAGATCGTATGTAGTCTTAGAGTCAAGTGATTCAGCGAGCTTCTCAAGCTTCTTAGCCTTTTCCGGCAAAGATGAGCCGATTTCCTCCGCGAATCTCTTGGCGTATCTGTAGGATATCTCAATTCCATACTGCCCCTTCATTCTCCTCTTAACGCCGAATATACCAAACCTCGTTAGTAACAGAGCTATTCCGTCTATAAGCTCCTTGGAAGACGAAAAAGCTCTTATGGTCTTTCTTTCAACGCTTACGCTTCCATTTCCATCGAAGTAACCCTGCAAAAGACCTCTAACGAACTCCCTTTCAGCACCGAATACGAAATCCGGTATCCTCTTATCCTTGGCGTTGCTACCGAAGTTTTTAACGAACTCGCTCAGAACCGAAGAGTAAAGCCTTACATCGCGACTCTCCGGGAATCCGCTACGATTATCGTATTCTGCTATCTTAATTCCGAGTTTATCTGCGAACCTTTTGACGATTTCTATGACTTCTTCGCTCGTGTTCGAGATCGAAACAAAGTGTTTGGTTGAGTAGCCGTCCGCAAGGTATATCCCCAAGAAGTATCCGAGATCGAAGTCCAACTCAAGAACTTTTGGAATAGCCTTGCCGTTGATGGGCTTTATGACATCTCCAACGACAGGATAGCTGACGAATTCGGCGAGATCGATTGCGGATATGCAGTTCAACGGCATATACCTCACTGCCGGAATTCTATCTCCGACCTTCAACTTCCTTCCTTCGACCGGAACGATTCTGTTGTTTTGCCTGACAACGAAGGAATGGTAGGGTGTTGCTGTGATTACCCTCCCAGATCTCGTCCTAATCCTTATCAGTTTTCCGCCGAACTTATGCCTTATAACGCTCGTAACCCTCTTCCATCTAACTCTCTCGTCCTGATCCAAGCTTAGCGCGTAGATTTCTACCGGCAAATCGCATATTTCGTGAATTCCCTGCCTAACGAATCCGAACTTCTCCATGCACTCATCGACGAACCTACCGATCTCAACTACTCTAACGTTTTCTCCTTCCCTCACTATTATCTTCTCATCCCAAGGCAGTGACATCTGGGTTCCCGGCTCGCCTATGGACTGGGCGGCAACTATGCCGGCAGCCTCTCCGGGCTCCATCAGATTCTTGAAATATGCTTGAACGCATCTCTCAACTATCTTCTTTGCAAGTTTTTCGTCAGCTTTTATCTCCTCAAGCTTCTTCTTTATTTCCTCCTTAACCTTCTGGGGAAGAGGTTGATCTTTAAGCAGGTCATCGTAATTCATAAAAAAATCACCTCCTCTCTTCAGCCAAAACCTCCTTAATAATCCTGTCTATGTCAACAGATTTACCTCTAAAGCTCTTCATCGGATCCACACCGTCTTCACCGTATCTGAACTGAACGAGTGTTCCAGATGTCTGCTCTTTGACAGTTCCGTCGTATTCGACCTTCAGGTCTTGGAGGGCGTTGATGAGTCTTCTCTGGAGGTAACCGGACTGCGAAGTTCTAACTGCTGTGTCAACCAGTCCTTCCCTACCTCCCATGGCATGGAAGAAGAACTCTATCGGGTTCAAACCTCGCTTGTAGCTACTTTCAACGAATCCCCTCGCTTTAGCGCTCAGATCTCCGGGCTTGAAGTGTGGAAGCGTTCTGTTTGTGTATGTGTATCCTCTCTTAATCCTCTCTCCTCTTACGGACTGCTGTCCGATGCATGCCGCCATCTGAGTTAGGTTTAGCATCGAACCCCTCGCACCGCTCACAGCCATGATCACGGCCGGATTGTTATAACCCAGGAACTTTCCGGCAATTTTACCAGCTTGATCTCTCGCCTTACCCAACTCTCGCATGATCATCATTTCAAGCGTTTCCTCCAAGCTCCTTCCCGGCATCGGCTCCAAGTTTCCTTCCCTGTAAGCTTTGATTAGCTCCTCAACCCTCTTTTCAGCTTCTGCTATAACCTCTTTGATCTGCTCGATAGCCTCCTGCGGTATATCTTCATCATCTATTCCGATCGTGAAACCGGTGAACATTATCGCTCTGATCGCCAGATGGGTCATCTGATCGATGAACTCCCTAGCTTTTTCTGTTCCATACTTTCTAACGATCTCATCGATTACAATACCCTTGAAAGCTCCTACAGCCTTCTCATCTATCGTTCCCCTAACCAATTCGCCGTTCTTTATGATTACGTAAGCGTCATACGGACACTCCTCCTTCTTGCACTCGTCGCATCCCTGACAGATCTCTGCTTTGAATTCGAGCGTTATGTCCGGCAGAATCAGGCTGAATATCTGCTTTCCAGTCCAGTATTCCTTACCATCCTCAACGTATTTCGGTGGCGGAAGATCTTTGATGTTGAGCGGTCTGATTATCGACATGACCTCCTCTCTCGTAAACTTCCTCTCTCCCCTCGTAAGCAGGTATAAGCCTGAGATGTGATCGTGAATACCTCCGATTATTGGCCCACCGAATCTCGGGCTTAATATATGCTCCTGAACTGCCATCAGAATCTTCGCCTCAGCCTGAGCTTCCAAACTCTGAGGGACGTGAAGGTTCATCTCATCTCCGTCGAAGTCAGCGTTGTAAGGCGGGCAAACGGCTGGATTAAGCCTGAAGGTCTTGTATGGCAGAACTCTAACGTAATGAGCCATAATGCTCATTCTGTGCAGTGAGGGCTGTCTGTTGAAGAGGACTATGTCTCCATCCTTTAGCTGTCTTTCTACAATCCAACCCGGCTCGATCTTCTCCGCAAGTTCTTCCCTGTTCGTATCCATTACTCTAATTCTTCTGCCATCTGGTCTGATTACGTAGTTAGCCTTGGGATGTTCAGTTCTTAGTATGTATTCCCTCGCCTCGTCTATGTTCCTCTCCGTTACATACAGCGGAACGGTGAGCTCTTCAGCTATGACCTTCGGAACTCCCACCTCATTTATGCTCAAGCACGGATCCGGGCTGATTACGGTTCTCGCGGAGAAGTTCACTCTCTTTCCGGACAAAGATCCTCTGAATCTGCCTTCCTTGCCCTTAAGTCTTTGGGCAAGCGTTTTGAGGGGTCTTCCGCTTCTATGCCTCGCCGGAGGAATTCCGCTTACCTCGTTGTCCAAATAAGTGGTTACGTGATACTGCAACAGTTCCCAAAGATCCTCCAAGATGAGCTGAGGAGCCCCAGCTTCCTTGTTCTCCAAGAACCTCTGGTTGATCCTTATGATGTCTACGAGCTTGTGCGTTAGATCGTCTTCGCTCCTCTGTCCGGTTTCGAGGATGATGGAAGGTCTAACCGTAACCGGCGGAACGGGCAAAACGGTAAGCACGAACCACTCCGGTCTTACGGCTTTAGGATTCAAGCCCAAAGCGGGCAGATCTTCGTCCGGAATCTTCTCCAACCTCTCCCTGATGTCTTTGGGAGTCAGCCTATGATCTCCTTCGTAGTAGAACGTCGGTTTCTCGAATTTGACCTCTATCTGATCGGCACCGCAGTGAGGACACTTCTTTACGGCTTTAGCCCTTCTGTATACCTCCTTCACGATTTCCTCGTAATCCTGACCGAGCCTTTTGCGGTTCTCGATCTCCTCGATAAACTTGTCCCTGATCTTATCCTTGAGCAACAATCTACCGCATTCCCTACAAGTAGCGTTCAGAAGCTTGGCTATGAGCTTAGCGTAACCAACATGGATAACCGGAGCGGCGAGCTCTATGTGCCCGAAGTGTCCGGGGCATTCACCAGCCTTACCACCGCAAGTCTTACACCTAAGCCCGGGATCTATAACTCCCAACCTTAGATCCATTAGACCTCCGTCTATCGGAAAACCGTCATCATCGTAAGTTTCCGGAGTGATTATCTTGGCAACACTCATTCTCCTAATTTCTTGAGGGCTCAAAACCTCGAACTTGATGGCCGCAATCCTTTTGGGAATCATCACGATCACCTCACGCCTTATCTCCTAAAATCAATCTTGGGGCGATCATCATAGATTTTAGCTCATCCAAAAGCAGTTTGAACGCGTAGCTCATCTCGACCTTATGTATGTTGCTGTCGTCATCGCAAACGTGACAGTATGCCACGCCTCTCCTGTAATCGAAAGTCGCTATATGCCCGCAGTTTCCGCAAACGTAGACCTCTATCTTGTCCGATTCCTCAAGCAATCTATCCTTAAGAAGTAGAGCCGCTCCGTGTCCTATAAGCACATCCCTCTCCATCTCTCCAAACCTCAAACCACCTTTCCTCGCTCTTCCTTCCGTAGGTTGCCTCGTGAGAATCTGCACCGGCCCTCTGCTCCTCGCATGAATCTTGCTTGAGACCATGTGGTAGAGTTTCTGGTAGTATATAACTCCGACGAATATGTCTACGACATACCTCTTTCCTGTTATTCCATCATACATGACTTCCTTGCCCGTGTGAACGAATCCGAACTTCTCCAAAGCCTTCCTAAGATCCCACTCCTTTTCGCCGTGGAATATCGTTCCGTCTATTCTTCTTCCCTCTAAACAACCGACCTTACCGCCTATCATCTCCAGAACGTGACCGACCGTCATTCTCGACGGAATCGCATGCGGGTTGATGATCATATCCGGAACTATTCCCGATTCCGTCCAAGGCATGTCTTCTTCCGGCACGATCAAACCTATTACACCCTTCTGCCCGTGTCTCGATGCGAACTTGTCTCCGAGCTCCGGAATTCTCAGATCCCTAACCCTAACCTTTGCAAGCTTCGAACCGCTTTCCGATTGCATCAAAAACACGGCATCCACTATTCCCTTCTCGTTACTTCTCATGCATACCGACGTCTCCCTTCTTTTCTGTGGGCTTATTCCCAATTTGGGCTCTTCAAGGAATCTCGGCGGAGAAGTTTTACCGATCAGAACGTCATCCGGCCCTACCTCGGTTTCCGGAAAAACGAGTCCGTCCTCATCCAAGTGCATGTATGCTTCTGCTCCTCTGTAACCGGAAACGTCTGCCGGAGGAATTTCGAACCTATCCTCCTGACCTCCGGGGTATCGTATTTCTTCAGCCTCATACGTTCTGAAGAAGTGCGATCTCGCCAAACCCCTATCTATACTACCCTTGTTGAAGATAAGCGCATCTTCGATGTTGTATCCTTCGTAGCTCAAAACGGCAACGACGAAGTTCTGTCCGGACGGTCTTTCGTCGTATTTGATTTCTCTCTGCGTATCCGTCGTTACGATGGGAACCTGCGGATAGTGTAAGAGATGCCCTCTCGTGTCGGCCCTCCACGAAAGATTCGCATACGGCAAGCCGAGGCTCTGCTTGATCATTGCCGCACCCATCGTGTTCCTCGGAGATGCGTTGTGTTCTGGATAAGGAATCGAACCCAAGCAGATTCCGGCTATCAGCGAAGGATCCAATTCGAGATGCGTATGTTCTGGAGTTAGGTCTTCCTCATTTACGGCAATGTAAGCGTTCTCTTCTTCCTCGGCATCCAAAAACTCGATCTTTCCTTGCTTAACGAGATCCTCGAAGGTTATCTCCCCATTCTTGAGTTTCTCGATATCTTCTTCGGTAACGAGCGGTTTTCCATCCTTAACAACTATAAGGGGTCTTCTCGCTCTACCGGCGTCGGTGTTTATCCTAACCTCATTTGAGTCGGGATAGTAAGCGACGTTAACCTGAATCGAAATCTTACCGTTCCTCCTAAGCTCTCTTATCTGTTCAGCCAACTTTTGACCGTCATCGACAAATCCGATAAGAGCACCGTTAACGTAAACTCTACACTTCCTCTCCAATTCAACCACCCCTTATCGGTTCTACACCCAAATTGAAGAGTATCCTCTTGACCTCCTCTTCATTCGTTCCAACACTAACCTCAGCATACTGCGCGAAATTCTTAACCAATCCACAGTTCGGCCCTTCCGGAGTCTCGTTCGGACAAACCCTACCCCACTGAGTCGGATGCAGATCTCTCGCCTCGAAATGAGGTTGTGATCTTGAAAGCGGAGAGATAACCCTCCTCAGGTGGGAAAGGACCGACATGTAGTTGTGCCTGTCTATGAGCTGGGAAACTCCAGTCCTTCCGCCGACCCAATTTCCGGTAGCCATCGGATGCATTATTCTGTCCGTAAGAACGTCGGCCCTTACGGCTGTAGCCATCTTGAGAGGTCTGCCTCTCGCTTTAGCCCTTTCGAGCTGATACTTTACATCCTTTATGAGTCTGAGGAGCGCAACTCTGAATATCTCCTCCATAAGATCTCCGGCCAACTTCAACCTCTTGTTCGCGTAGTGATCTTTGTCGTCTTCCCTCCTCAATCCTAAAGCGAGCTCGAAAACCATCTCAGCCATCCTTGCCAAGAAGAACGCTTTAGCCCTCCTCGCTTCAGGTTCAACGCCCAAATGGGGGAGGAAGTATTGATCCAGAACCTGATTAGCCCTCTGAATTCTGTATTCTTTGCTCTGCCCCGGAGCAACTCTTCTTCCGATGTATTCTATAGCCTCCTCCTGCGTTTCGACTTCCGCAACTTCAACGTTTTCGAGCATGAATTTCATGATCTCTGGATTAGTGCTGACCATCTCGATGATCTCCTGATCAGTCTCCACACCCAAAGCCTTCATTAGAACGACGAATTGTATCGGCTTGGGCAGTTGAGGGAAGGTAACTTCGAGTATGTTGCTTTTCGTTCTTTCTACAACCACAAGCGCCCTGTAACCGGCTCTCTGACTGAAGCACTTCGCAACCTCTATTTCCTCACCGTATCTCTCCTCCTTTTCGAGAAGAATCTTGTTCGGAGCGAGGTCTTCCAAAGTCATTAAAGCCCTTTCACTTCCGTTTATTATGAAGTATCCGCCCGGATCAAGAGGATCTTCTCCGACCTTAGTTACATCGTCGACCTCGTTGAGGTTACACGCTTTGGACTTGAGCATGATCGGAAGCATCCCTATCTCAACTACCTCTTCCTCCAATTCTCTGCCCTCATCTACAATTTGGGCTTCCAAGTATATCGGTGCGGCGTAAGTCAGATTCCTGAGCCTTGCTTCAGCCGGGAAAAGCTTTCTCCTCGAACCGTCTGCCTCCTTTACTATAGGTTTTCCAACCCAAACCTTGCCGAGTTTGACGTAGGTATCGGGAATGTCCAACTCGATGATCTTCTGCTCGTCTATTACCCTCTGCAGACCCTCATCTAAGAATCTGTTAAACGAATCTATCTGATGCTTGACGAGCCTTTCGTGGGTGAAGTAGGCTCTCGCCAAAACCCTCCTATCTAACATAACCACCACCCGAAGTAGGCTAAGTTAAAAGTTCGGTAATTTAAACTTATTCGTGAAAAACTGTCATGTTTCATAATTTTAAACTTCTTCCTCCTCTTCAACTTCGGACTCAACCTCTTCCTTCTCCTCCTTCACGAGCTTTGAGGTTTTTATCGAAGGCGGAATTACAAGCCTGTAAGCGATGGATTTCCCAGCCGTTGGACTCTCTCTGATAATCCTGACTATGTCTCCGACTTTGGCACCGATCTCCTTGGCTATAGGATCGTCGGCTCTAATCTTAGGTAACTGCTCCGGTTTAACGCCGAGAGTCTTCAAAACCTCTTCAGCTTCCTCCTTACTCAAAACCTCGTGCTTCGGAACGAGTATGTGATCCTGCAACCTGATCTTCATGTTTACCACCGAATAGTATGGGATAGCGGGCTCGACGGGATTTGAACCCGCGACCGACGGGTTAAAAGCCCGTCGCTCTACCTGGCTGAGCTACGAGCCCTCAGCTTAATGATGGCAATTCGATATAAATCTTTTTCGTGGACTTCAGCAGAGTCTTCATCGCATACAATTGGGATCGTTCCCATTATACGGAATCGATCTCAATGAAAATGCTTAAATACAGATTTTGGAATCAGGCATGTATGGTGAAGATGGGTGATGGACTTTGGACTGAGCAGAGCGATTAGAGATTGCAAGAAGAACGCTGTTATCGCTGAGATTAAGGTTTACTCTCCAAAATACGGTGATTTGTTGAGGAATAGGGATCCGATCGAAATTTTAAGGGCTTACGAGAGGGCTGGCGCTATAGGAATTTCATACATAACGGAGCCTAAATACTTTAAGGGCGATTTCGATCTTTTTAGGCGTATATGCGCGGAAACGGATCTACCGGTTTTAAGAAAAGACTTCATAACGACGAAGGATGAAATAGAAAGAACGGCTGAAGCCGAAGCATCTGCCGTTTTGATAATAACGAGAATTTTAAGGGATAAGACCGCAGAGTTCGTCGATTTCGCTTTGGAGCACGGACTCGATACGCTCGTTGAAGTTCACAGCGAGGAGGAGCTTGCAATAGCTATCGAAACGAACTCAACTATGATCGGCATAAACAATAGGGATATAGGAAGGCTTGAAAAGGATGACGGCAACGTATCCCTTACAGCAAAGCTTGCCCCGATGATTCCGAATAAGTTCGTGAAGGTTAGCGAGAGCGGGATCTCATCTCTTCAGGATTTGAAGATTGCCTTAACTCATGCCGATGCTGTTCTGATCGGAACAGCCTTTATGAAAGCTGACGATCCCGAGAAGATCGTTAGGGAATTTGTGGAGGCGAAATTATGCTGAGCAAGATAGTTGAACGCAAAAATTTGAGTTTTGAGGAGGCATACGAGCTCTACGGAATTCTGCTCAACGAGACGGATATCAGGATCGCCGGTTATCTTGCGGCGTTGCAGACCAAAGGCTATACGGCTGAAGAGCTGGCTGGATTCGCTAAGGCTATGAGAGACAATGCGGTAAGGCTCGATCTCGGCGAGGTCTGCGATACGTGCGGAACCGGCGGTGACGGAGCATCGACCATAAACGTAAGCACGGCGAGCGCAATAATATTATCGTGCTTCGCCAAGGTTGCAAAGCACGGAAACGTTTCTATAACGTCAAAAAGCGGTTCCGCAAACGTTCTTGATGCGTTCGGAATGAAGATAGATCTGAAGCCCGAGGAAGTGAAATCGGTAATAGAGAAGACTAATTTCGCATTTCTCTTCGCTCCTCTCTATCACCCGACGCTGAAAAGGATTATGCCCGTTAGGAAGGAGCTGAAGATCAAAACGATCTTTAACGTCTTGGGTCCTTTAGCGAATCCAGCTGAGCCTGTTTATCAGATAGTCGGAGTAAGTTCGTTGGATTTGGTGGATAAGGTTGCTGAAGCCCTGAGCTTCTTGGGAGTCAAGAAGGCTTTGGTCATCCACGGAAGTGGCTTGGATGAAGTTAATCCGGCTAAAGAGACCGTAGTCGCGGAAGTCGGAAGGGACGGAATCGAGAAGTATAAGGTTGAGCCCGAAGATTTCGGATTGAAGCCCGCGAAGATAGTTCCCTGCGAAAGCCCAAAGGAGAGTGCCGAAAGGATAAAAGCCGTTTTTACCGGTAGAGGAAGAGAAGAAGACAGAGCTTTCATAATAGCCAATGCAAGCTTAGCCCTTTACTCAGCAGACGTTGCTGATTTCGATGAATGCGTTGAGCTCGTAAAGTCCGTTTTGGGTGGTAAAGCTTTAAAAAAGTTGGAGGAGATAGTAAATGCGTGCCCGAAAGCTTGAATACGTCGATCCCCTGAAGCTATACGCCGTCCTTAGGTATGAATGCGATTTTCCTTTTATTCTCGAATCCGCCGGAAAGCACGAAACAAAGGCCCGTTACACATACATCTCGGCGAATCCCGAGTTCGTTGTTGAGGTGGACGGAAGAGGAACTAGGATAGATGGTAAGATCGTTTCGAAAGAAACGAATCCGTTCAAAGCCCTTAAAGATCTGTTTGAATTCGAAGAAGATGGGGAAAGGTTCGTCGGAGGCTTTGTGGGCTACGTAGCTTACGATGCCGTTCATAACTTTATAGACGGCAGTATCGACGAGCCTTCGGTCTTCGGATATTATAGAGAAGTCTTCGTTTACGATCACATATCGAACCGATTCTACTTCCTCGGTAACTCAGAAAGGGATGCGGAGAGGATGGTTGAGAAGGCCAAGAGATTCGAGTTCGATGATGAAGAGGGCGGTTCGGAAATATTGCGATGCGATGCGGATAGGGATGAATTCGAGGATATGGTTTTAAAAGCCAAGGAATACATATTTGCCGGCGACGCCTTTCAGATAGTCCTTTCGAGGGAATACGAGATCAATACCGATTATTCCCCGTTCCAGATTTATAGAAATCTCAGAGCGATAAATCCGAGTCCATATATGTTCTGCTTGGAGTTCGGTAAAGACATCGTCGGAGCTTCTCCGGAAACCATGGCATCCGTTGAAGGAAGAATCGTCAAGATAAATCCAATAGCCGGAACGGCTCCGAGGGGGAAGGATGAGGAGGAAGACAGAAGAATAGCTGAAGTTTTACTTTCCGATGAGAAGGAGAGGGCGGAGCACGTTATGCTTGTCGATTTGGCGAGAAACGATGTCAGAAGGGTGAGCAAACCCGGAAGCGTCAGGGTTACGATGTTCATGGAGGTGATAAGATACAGTCACGTCCAGCACATAGAGAGCGAAGTCGTAGGGGAAATGGAAGACGACAAAACGGCATTCGATGCGATGGAGGCGGCATTTCCGGCCGGAACTTTAACGGGGGCACCTAAAATCAGGGCTATGGAGATTATAGATGAGCTTGAGAAGTCGAAGAGGAGGGTTTACGGCGGTTGCGTAGGATACTTCTCAATCAATGGTTGGGCTGACATGGCGATAGCGATAAGGATGGTCGAAATTGACGATGTATGTAGAGTTAGGGCTGGTGCGGGCATCGTTGCGGATTCGAAGCCGGAGAAGGAGTTCATGGAGACGGAAAGAAAGATGTCAGCCGTTCTGAAGGCGTTGGAGGTGGTAGAATGATTCTGCTTGTCGATAATAGGGATTCCTTCGTTTGGAACTTAGCCGAATACGCTTCGATTTTCGATGAAGTCAAAGTTGTGCCCAACACGATTACGCTTGCCGAAGTCAGGAAGATAGATCCAGATGGAATAATTATTTCTCCCGGCCCCGGCTCGCCAGAAAGCAAGAGGGATGTTGGAAACAGTCCGGAGATAGTTCTGGAGATTGAAGTTCCGATATTGGGCGTTTGCTTGGGGCATCAGATAATAGGGCACGTTTTCGGCGGGAAGGTTGGTAGGGTGAAGCCTTTACATGGCAAATCGAGCCTTGTGAAGCACGATGGAAAAACGATATTCAGCGGAGTTAAGAATCCGCTCGAAGCCGGAAGATACCATTCCCTTGCGGTTCTGGAAGTTCCGAGGGGATTCGAGGTTTCGGCAGTATCGCTGAGCGATGGGGTAATCATGGGTATAAGACACAAGAGCAAGCCGATTGAAGGTGTCCAATTCCATCCCGAAAGCGTTCTTACGGAATATCACAGCGGAGAAGGTTTGAAGATTATAAAGAATTTTGTGGACTTGTGCAAAGGTCAAATATGATGTGTGGCGGTCTTCAAAAGGGCATTTCAGAGATGAAGACGATCGATAAAGCTAGAGAGGAGGTCTAAAATACGCCGGTGGCGGATGGGGTGATGGCATGTTCGTGAAGATCTGCGGAATTAGGGATTTGAACGATCTAAGAATAGTCGAAAGATACGCCGACGCTACCGGAGTAGTCGTCGAATGCGAATCGAAGCGTCGCATAAGTTTGGATGAAGCGAAGGCGATCGTGGAAAATGCTGAAATTCCGGTATTTGTCGTTTCAACCTTAAGCGACTTCGGAGGATGGAGGTGGGTTGTCGAAAAAACTAACGCTGAATACGTTCAGATACATACCGATTCGATAAATCCCAAAGACGTGGAGAGTATAAAGTCCGAATTCGGTGTTTTCATCATGAAGGCTTTTAAAGTTCCCAAGAAGAGCGAAGATCCGATTAAAGATGCCGAGAAACTGATCGAACAAATAGAGCAGTTCGAGGTCGATAGAATTTTGCTCGACACCGGCAAGGGCTCTGGCATAACTCACGACCATCGCGTCAGCAAAATTGTTGCCGAAAAATTCGATGTAATACTTGCTGGCGGCTTAAATCCGCGAAACGTGGCTGAAATTGTAGACTTCGTCAAGCCGTTCGGCGTTGATGTTTCGAGCGGGGTTGAGAGAAACGGTAGGAAGGATGAAGATTTGATCAGGGAATTCGTGAGCGTGGTGAAAGGATTATGAGAGTTGTTCTGCATCCCGATAGCTTTGCGGTGATAAAAGTTGGAGAAATGCCGGAATTAGATTTCTTCGCAATCGTTAGAGATGGCAACGGCATAACGGTAGTCCTACCCGAATCCGAGTTGGAAAAAATTGATGCGGTTGAATGCGAAAGGGGTTTTAGGCTTTTTACGTTCGATGCGATTTTGCCCTTCGATTTGGTCGGATTTATATCTAAGATCTTGACGGCTTTAGCGGATGCCGGAATCAGCGTTTTGGTGTTTTCGTCCTATTCGACGGATCACATCCTCGTTAGAGACGGGGATGTCGAGAATGCCGTTGAAGTTTTGGAAGATTTGAGTTTTGAAGTCGGGAAGGTGATCCCATGAAATTCGGAGAATTCGGCGGGCAGTTCGTGCCGGAAGTGTTGATTCCACCGCTGAAGGAGTTGGAAAAAGCATACAACGAGTTGAAGGACGACGAAGAATTTAAGAGCGAACTCGATTACTATCTTAGAAACTACGCCGGAAGACCTACGCCCCTATATTTCGCTAAGAATCTGACGGAGAAACTGGGCGGAGCCAAGATCTACCTAAAGAGGGAAGATCTGTTGCACAGCGGTGCACACAAGATAAACAACACCATAGGACAGGCTTTGCTTGCGAAGAAGATGGGCAAAAACCGATTGATAGCCGAAACCGGAGCCGGACAGCACGGAGTTGCTACGGCTATAGCCGGAGCTTTGCTCGGGCTTAAGGTTGAAGTTTACATGGGTGCTGAAGATGTCGAAAGGCAGAAGATGAACGTTTTCAGGATGAAACTGCTCGGAGCCGAAGTTATCCCCGTGCACAGCGGAAGTAAAACTCTGAAGGATGCAATAAACGAAGCCCTTCGAGACTGGGTTGCAACGTTCGAATACACCCACTACCTAATCGGTTCAGTTGTCGGCCCTCATCCTTATCCGACGATGGTTCGTGATTTTCAGTCGGTGATCGGCAGGGAAACGAAGAGGCAGATTCTCGAGATCGAAGGAGCGTTGCCGGACGTAATCGTTGCATGCGTCGGCGGGGGGAGCAATGCTATAGGAATATTCCACCCGTTCATAGAGGATAGATCGGTCAGACTGATCGGCGTTGAAGCCGCTGGCAAGGGCATCGAAACCGGAAAGCACTCCGCATCGCTTTGCGCTGGAGAAAAAGGAGTTCTACATGGGATGCTGTCATACTTCTTGCAGGATGAAGACGGACAGATAGCAACTACGCACAGCATCGCCGCCGGCTTGGACTATCCGGGAGTCGGGCCTGAACACGCTTGGTTAAAGGAGTCGGGAAGGGCCGAATACGTCGCCGTTACCGACGATCAAGCTTTAAAAGCGTTCGTGGAGCTTTCTAAAACAGAAGGAATTTTACCTGCTTTGGAATCCGCTCACGCTCTGGCTTACGCAATGGAGATAGCCAAAGAAATGAGTAAGGACGAAATAGTGGTCGTTAATCTTTCGGGAAGGGGAGATAAGGATTTGGGAATTGTTATGGAGGCTTTGACATGTTCCGCAAGCCGGCTTTGATAACGTTCATAACAGCCGGAGATCCGAACGTTAAGGCGACGCTCGATTTCATGCTGACTTTGGACAAGTATTCGGATGTCATAGAACTGGGAATTCCGTTCAGCGATCCCATGGCTGACGGAAAGGCAATTCAGAAGGCGAACGTTAGGGCACTTAAAGCGGGAACGAGGGTTAGGGATGTTTTCAACTTAGTTAGGGAGTTCAGGGAGTATTCCGATACTCCCGTCGTCTTGATGACCTACTACAATCCGGTATACAGAAGGGGAGTTGAGAGGTTCGTTGCAGAAGCCAAGGAAAACGGTGCTAATGCTATGATCGTAGTGGATCTACCTCTCGAGGAAGCTGGCGAATACCTCAACGTTTGCGAGAAATACGATATGGGAACGGTGTTTTTAGCCGCTCCAAACACACCCGACGATCGATTGAGGATGATCGATGAAGCGAGCTCAGCTTTCGTCTATCTCATCTCCCTATACGGAACCACCGGAGCGAGGGAAAAGCTATCTCAGCTTGCCTTCGATCTGCTTAAAAGGGCTAAGAGGATATGCTCGAAGCCGTTGGCAGTGGGTTTCGGAGTTTCGAAAGCCGAACACGTTAGAGAGCTCGTTAAGGCTGGAGCAGACGGAGTGGTTGTCGGAAGCGCTATAGTCGATATAATCGGTAAATACGGCGAAGATGCAATAGATCCGCTCGAAGAAAAGCTCAAGGAGCTTAGAAGCGGTCTGATTTTCTAAATTAGTAACGATTTTTTTTAATTATTAATTTTCATTTTTATTAAATTAAAGAATTAAAATTAACGCACCTGCATAAGCACCTGCGTAAGTAGTGATCCATACAGATACAACTGTTTTTACACTTGCAAATCGGATTATATACGCAAAAAATTGTTAAATATAATCGTCATCACAACAACGATTGTAAGGAGGTGAGACGGTGGGTTGGTTGAAGGGGTTGAAGAGAGATAAGAAAGGAGCCATAGGTATAGAGATACTGATAGTGTTCATAGCTATCGTCTTGGTTGCAGCGGTCAGTGCGGCGGTGCTGATACAGACCGTCGGCTACCTCCAGCAGAAAGCAACGGCAACTGGAAGAGAGACGACGAAGGAAGTTGCAAGCGGTATAAAGGTCGTTAGAGTCCTCGGTTACGATCCCAGCGCTCCAGGTGGGACGATCGATAAGCTCGCGATTTACGTAGAAACGAACACCGGAGGTCAGCCGATCGATCTCAGCAAGACGATCGTAGCTTTGAGTGTTAATGGTAATACCTCAGAGCTGACATATAACAGCACAGCGTATTCGGATCTTACAACTGGTAGCAACAACATATTTAATTCATCATTAGGTGCCTGGAAGAACCTTACAGCCGAGAACTTCGGTATAATCGTTCTGCAGGACGCTGACGGATCTATCACAAGAAACACAGCAAACCCAACACTTGACAGCGGTGACAAGGTCATATTGACGGTTGATCTTACAAAGGTGTTCGGTAGCGGATTAGGAAACAGAGTGCCTGTTACGGGATCGGTTACACCGGAGTTCGGTGCTCCGGGTATAATCCAGTTCACGACACCGCCGGCGTTCACCGAAAAGGTAATCGAACTGCAGTAATCTTCCAATTTTTCCCTTATTTTTTTCAGCAATAACATAAGAAAATTTAATAATTTTACATAAAAACAGAGGTGATGTTTATGCTGAAGATTCCGAAGCCGAAGGTCAAGAAAAAGAAGGAAAGCGAAGAAGAAGGAAAAGAGGAAGAGGACAAGATAGAGAAGGAGCTCGAAGAGGAGATTAAGAAAGAAGAGAAGGAAGAAACTAAGCCGAGAGAGGATTCAGATTTAACTACCAAGCTCATGGAAAGGATAAACGAAATCGAGAACAGACTACCGAGGATAGACGTATCGATAGACAACCTGAAGAGGGAGATCGACGATATAAAATCGAAATTGCAGAAGGTGGACGACACGCTTAAGGATGTTATGGTTTTGTATGAGGTGGTTTCATCTCAGATCAATCCTTTCGTTTCATCATCTGGTGTTGTAGACGTGGGAGAATTAAAGAAGAAGGTTGACGATCTCGAAAAAGATCTCAAGCTTATTATTAATATCGATTTAGATAAAATTATTGATGAAATTCTTTACGAGGAGGTGATGTGACTTGGAAGATAACCGAAACATAATACGCCTCGATGAGCTTGACGATAACGAACTTAAGGAATACCTGAACAAGTTTCGAGGACGGATACCGTCGGTTCTGCTGGACGATCTATACAACAAGCTGAAGGGTAAGAACGTAACGAAGGAGCAGGTTGATAAAATAATAAAGAAGATCGAGGAAAATTTGACGAACGCGAGGAAGATCGATGAAATCTTCAGAAAGCTTGAGAACATCGAATCTCTTTTGAGGCAAAGAACGAAACCCGAAGTTCAGACTCAACAAGCGGCGGTGGAACAACCAACCCAAAAAGCATCCGAAGCTACTCAACAGATATCGCAACCCGTAGAATCCGTTCAGCCGATTCAAGTCCAGCCGACAGCCGTTCAGCCTCAGCCCAGACTTGAAGTCCTGCCTACTCCATCAGAACCTCGCCTAAAGCAGATCCCGAACGATGCGAAGAGCATCATGATTCTGCTCAAGTGGATAGAGTTCATGATCGAAAGGGTGGGCTACGACGGACTTGAGGAACTTTTGAACTACTACGTGGACATAAACTGGATCAGCGACAACGTTCTGTTCACCATTCTAAGATACGCCAAGGGCATAAGGCTGTATCATCAGAACTCCGATTGGAGACCGGTCGGTTACATGAACGTCCAAGACCACATAACGTCACTTCTGTTCATCGAAGCCCTCAGGACTGGTAGATTCAACAAGGAGCTTTTGATGGAGGTGGAGAGGGAGATATACAAGATAAAGAAGGAGGTAGCGGAGATCCATGGGGTTTAGCACCACCGCCGGCTTCGCACTGCTGTTTATAGCCGGATTGATAGCTTTCGGAGTCGTCGCAACCGTAACGATTAACGAGGTTAAGGAGTTAAACAAAATTGTGAAACTTAGAAATAAAGAAGAAATTGAGCTAAAAACTTCAGACTTCAAAATAGTGAACGTTACCGCTGTTAACGTTACGCTAACTGAATACAACCTAACTGTCATAATCGAAAACACGGGATCAACTACTTTCGACTGCACGAAGTTTACGTTGCTCGTCGATGGAAAGCTGATCAACGCCACATGCAACGTTTCGATGCTCTACCCTTTGGAATACGCCGAGTTCAAAGCCGGAAACTTACCCGGAACCGTTGGAAGTTCACACAGGCTGAAGGTCGTTTCGGACAACGGAATTGAAAGATACGCAACCTTCGTCGTGGGGTGATCGTTATGGCTGGGGAAAGCGCCGCGCACATGATACTTTTCATAGCGACGATACTAATAGCCAGCTCCGTTTCAGCGGTGATGATAGTCACTATAGAGAAGATGTCCATAGAGATAAAGAATCAGGGTGAATTTATCGGGAAAGTATTGTCCACGAACTTCGAAATCATAAACGATCCTTTAAAGATTCCGACCAAAACGATAGGAACGAATACTGCTTATGTGTTCTACATCAAGAACATCGGCGATACGTCCTTCGCCTTCACGAACGATACAATCACGGTTTTGATAGACGGTTGGATAATTCCGAAGCAGAACGTAACAACGAATCCTTCGGTTTTAAACCCCGGAGAAGTTGGAGAGTTGGACGTAATCACTTCACTCAGTCCCGGAAACCACAGAATTACGGTTATACTCGAAAACGGAGTTTCCGACTCTCTAGACTTCACGATCTGAGGTGATCGATATGGCGAGGATTTTCTCGGTTCAGCTTGCGAACGACGAATTTCACAAGAAGCTCGGAGGTGGTATTCCGGCTGGAACTATAGGACTGATTATGGGAGAGCACGGAAGCGGGAAATCGATAGTTTGTCAGAGAATAACCTACGGACTGCTGAAGAACGACGTTTCCGTAACTTACATCTCGACACAGCTTACGACGATCGACTTCATAAAGCAGATGTCTTCGCTTGGCTACGATATCGCACGTGACGTAATCAGGAGGAAGCTACTCTTCATCACAGTTTACCCACTTCTGCAAGAGCCGAAGAAGAGGATGGATTACTCCGAGAAGCTCATGAGCGCGAGGCAACTCTTTGAAAACGACGTGATTATCATAGACTGCTTTACATCGCTCGTAAAGTTCGATATAGATCCTAATTCCGCAATAAAGCTTATGGGCTTCTTCAAAAGGTTGTCAGCGCTCGGGAAGGCTATAATTTTGACGGCTTTGGACGAGCTCGAAAGGAGCGTCATGGAGGAGATAGAATCGACGTGCTCGTTCATAGCTGAAACCACCATAAAGAAGTTCGGAACGGATCTGAAAAACCTGATGGTTATAAAGAAATTCAATTTGGCCGCCGGTCAGTATTCGAAGCAGATCGCGTTTAGGGTTGAGCCGAAGATAGGTTTGGTAGTTGAAATCGCCGCGGTAGCATGAAGGTCGTAAAGTCTGATACGCTGGAAGACGCTCTGAAGAGGAATCCTCATCTCAGGAAATATATAGAGGAGTTCAAGAAGAGGGAAGGGGTAGTCCCGACTTTCGTCCCGGCTTTGAGCAGAGATATGAAATCCCTCCCGAGACCCAATCTCATATACCCCGTCGGAGATCCGATATTCATCCACATATACACTGATAAAGACGGAAACAGACGTTACATAGCGATAGAGCCGAGGTTGACTCCGGATGAGGAGCCCAAGTTTCAGGCTTTGATGGACAAGATGCTCGAACTCGCTCCTCAGGAGAAGATTCCAAAGGATGACGAGGAGTTGAGCCAGCTTATAGACGTTCTGATGGATAAGATCGTCGAAATCGTGCCCGAAAAGGTTCCGCTTGAGAAGAAGAGGAAGTTTCTGAGTTTGGGATTTGAAAAGCTCAAGTTAACCGAAGAGGAAGTTTACAAGTTCAGATACCTTATAAAGAGGGAAGTTATAGGAGTAGGCCCTCTCGAGCCCCTTATAAGAGACCCATACATCGAGGATATCCATGTAATAGGACCCCACAACACGCACATAGTTCACAAGATATTCGACATGCTTCCGACGAACATAGACTTCAAGGACGAGCTATACATGGCTGAGTATCTTAAGAACCTCGGAGAGAGAATCGGAAGACCGGTTAGCGAGAGAAATCCGATAGTCGATGGATCGTTGCCCGATGGAAGCAGAATAAACATAATCTTCAGCACGGATGTGAGCCTTAAAGGCCCATCTTTCACCATAAGAAAGTTCACCGCAGTTCCTCTAAGCATAACACAGCTTATAGCTTGGGGAACCCTTTCGGCTGAGGTTGCCGCTTACCTCTGGCTCTGCTTGGAGTATGGAATGAGCATATGGGTTAGCGGAGAAACCGCCAGCGGTAAGACGACGACGCTTAATGCTATGATCCCGTTCATAAAGCCGCAGTCCAAGATATTCACCGCCGAGGACACTCCTGAAGTTCAGGTTCCACATCCCGTTTGGCAGCAACTCTGCACGAGGGAAAGGGGAACCGAAGGCAAAGTAGATCTTTTCGATCTGCTTAAAGCGGCTCTGAGAAGCAGACCGAACTACATCATAGTCGGTGAGATCAGAGGTAAGGAAGGTGCAGTTGCGTTCCAAGCTATGCAGACAGGTCATCCGGTTCTGGCAACTTTCCACGCCGGTAGCGTCAAGAAGCTGATTCAGAGGTTGACGGGCGATCCGATAAACGTCCCTATTACGTTCATAGACAACCTAAACGTCGTTCTGATTCAGCAGGCTGTTTATAGAAGGGGACAGTTCCTAAGGCGATGTTTGGTCGTTGAGGAGATAGAGGGTTACTATGAAGAAGTCGGAGGTGTCGTTACGAGAACGGTCTTCGAATGGGATTCCGTAACCGACAAGCACATCTTCAGAGGATTGTATAACTCGTATATACTCGAAAATAAGATCGCCCAAACAGCCGGTTTTGAGGATCCGAGGCAGATATATGAGGAGATGTTTCTTAGGGCGAGGATTCTGCAGAGGATGGTCGAGCTTAAGATATTCAACTACTACGAGGTTACGAAGATAATCTGGGCTTTTTACAAGAAGGGTCTGCAGGGGTTGCCGTTCAGGCTGTGAGGTGGTGGATATGTATGTGAACATGCAGAAATACGTAAGGTTTGTTCTGATCCCGTCCACGATATTCTCGCTGATCTACTTCCTACTGCTGTTAACGATGCTCAGATCCCTCCTGATATCTTTAGGACTGTTCGCGATCTTGCTCTACATAATTCCGATGTTCGTCATCCTTACCGCACTGTTATATCCGAAGATCGTTAAAGGAAGAGTGAGAAGAGAGATAGAAGACAACATACACTTCTACATAACCCATTTGGGAGCTTTGGCAACATCTGAAGTCAGCAGAAAGGAAATGATGAAGATGCTTTCCGAAAGGAAGGAGTATAAGGCTTTGGCTGAGGAAACGAAGAAGATCTATCTTCTAATGGAGAAGTGGAACAAAAACCTCGCCCAAGCGTGTAGGTTCTTAGCAAGGAGGACGCCAAGTAAGATATTCGCGGACTTCTTAGATAGAATGGCGCACGAGCTCGACAGCGGTGAGGAATTCGGAGAGTTCATAAAGAGAGAGCAGGAGACGGTTATGAACGCATTCTCTAACCTGTATCAAGGAAAACTTTACAGTGTGGACGTCTTCAAGGAGGTTTACGTTTCCCTCGTCCTCTCGCTTTCATTCTTCGCGGCTTTCGCGATAATAGCTCCGTTCCTAACCGGTTTAAGTGTAAAGTTGATACTGAATATAATCGTTCTGTTTTTCGTAATAGTCGAAATTGCGATATTGGTGTATCTGAAAGCAGTGGCTCCCGTCGATCCGATTTGGCAGACATCCGGAGAACTTACACCAACGGATTGGAAGCTCTACAAGTCTTTCTACATTTCATGTGCGTTGTGCTTGGTCGTGTTCACGATCTCACTTTTCGTCACATACGTTTGGGGAACAGTCAAGATTCCGCCGCCTTTCATAATAGCTCTCTCGGTCACACCGCTAATAATTCCGGGATACCTGTCGAAGAAGGAGGAAGCGGTAATTAAGGACAAGGACAAGAACGCGCCGTCGTTCATAATGAGCTTAGGAGCTTCCGCTTCCGCAAGGGGAGGTGATATACTCGAATCCCTCAAGTTCCTAACGGCCCACGATTTCGGAGCGCTGACGGAAGATGTTAAAGCTCTATATAAGAGGTTGTGCACGAGGATAAACAAAAGGAGAGCCTGGGAGAAGTTCAGCATCGACACCGGTAGCAATCTGATCTACAGGTTCATAGACATGTTCGTCGAAGCCATATCTTTGGGTAGCGATCCGAAGGAGGTTGCCGAGATAGTTTCCAAGAACTTTTCGGTAATAAACAGCCTCAGAGAGAGAAGAGACAGAAGTGCGAGTTCATTCGTCGGCATATGCTACGGAGTCATAATAGGTATCGCGTTCTCGCTCTACGTATCTTTCGGAGTCGTGGAAGCTATGAACAAGATGTTCTCTTCACTCAAGATTCCGGGAAACTTCCTGCAAGGCTTGTTGCATACCGTATCCGGCTTGGATTTAGCTTATTTAAATGCCGCAATCCTGTTCATCCTGTTCTTCCACGCCATAATTGCGTCCATTGCAATTAAGATGGTGGATGGCGGGCGGTGGATGAGCGGTTTCGTGCATTTGGTTGGAATGATCTGGCTTGCGGCGATTTCCGGATACGTTTCCCAGCTCGTGATAATGCATCTTTTAGGTATATAACTAAATTTTTCATTAATGGGATATCGAAAGACTTTTAAAGCTTGAAGAACAATAATTTTACTGATAATAACGATAATCATCATGAGGTGACGACGATGTTCGAGTCGTGCATCTTAACGATCGACCCGCACATCCTAAGATCTATAAACAAAAGTTCTCTTAGAAAAAAAGTTCTTTTATATTTGGATTCGATATATCCCAATGCCGATTACCTCACTAACATCGCCAGAATGATAGGTAGCGATCCCTCGAACGTTTTGGGATGTCTCAAAGGTATGGGCAACCGTTACAACGGCAACAGCTCGCTGATAGAATTAGGGCTCGTCGAAGTAGTTGAGAGGGAAGGCTACAAGTATTACCGAATAACGGAGTTGGGCAGGAAAGTTGCGAAGCACGTGAGGGAGGTTTACAGGGGGTTCATCCATGCTTAAGAGTATGAACGTAAACGACATGGACTTCGTTTACGGATACATGATACTGAAGTCCTACTTCTTCAAGATAAAGACCAACGTCGAGAGTATGGAGTATCCAAACTCGGAATACGCGAGGCGGTGGAGGGAATTTTGCAGTAAGATCGACTTCGAGTCGATGCTGAGAAAGGCTTTCGAACTCATCTCCGCACAGCCGTCTTCGGATTGCCTAAACTTATTCGACTGCTTGGATAGGTCATCCTACTTCGCGCTGATACACAGGGATCATCCGAACATAACTTTGGGATTCATCAAGGATGCCGACCTCTGGGATCTGTGGCTCAGGGAGGGAATATTCAGACTTGCAAGGGAAAGGATTGCTGAGATCCTTTCGCTTTCGGATGGTGATAAGGTCGTCGATTTCGGTTGCGGAAGCGCATCGCCGGTATTCTACGGCGAAGTAATCGGACCGAACGGGATATATTCCGGAATAGACTTTTCGAAACCCCTCCTGAACTTAGCCAAGATAAGGGTTAGGGAAAACAGACTGGACTGGGTGAATCTGAGGCAGGAATACGTTGATTCCAAGCTTATATTCAGAAGGAGATACGATTACGTAATATGTTCATCCATCCTTCAGTATGCGGACGTTAGAGCCGTTTTAAGAAACGCTGTTGAAGCGTTGGGAGGGAACGGTGTTATAGTTATATTCTCCGAAGTCTTCGCAGATCTTGAACCGGAAAAAGCCGAATTGTTCGAGCTTTATTACACCCTCATCCCGCAGTTCAAGGGATTTCCAAGATTGTCTGAGATCCTGAACTACCTATCGCAGTTCTGCGAGTTCAAGTATGATCTTATCGATAAAAATTTTGTGAAAATAGAGATTTCGGACGTCATTTAGGCTTGAGATGACCCCACTTCTCCAGCGCTTCCTTCAACTCTCTATGGCTTTCAGCGTAATCTTCCAAGCTTATTCCCTGAAGGGTTGCGTCTATCGCCTGTCTCAATGCTTTGGCACCGGCGTAAGTTCCCTTAGGATGCCCGTGGACTCCTCCGCCGGCTTGGATTATAACATCCACGCCGAAGAGGTTTATTATGTCCGGAACAAGTCCGGGGTGAAGTCCTCCGGAGGAAACGGGAAATACCGGCTTCAGATGGAACCAATCGTTTCTGCACAGATCTCTAAGTCTCCTTACTTCATCGGCTTTTCCCACCATCTTTCCCACTCCCGTTCCTACGTGCATGTTGTCAACTCCAACCAGTCTCGCTAGCTTGACTATGACATCTAAAGAAATTCCGTGCTTCGGATTTCTCGTAAAAGCGGCATGCATAGCCCTATGAGCATGGATCGCAAGCTTCAGATCCTCGCATTCTTCTCTCACAGTCTGCAAAGCCGACCAGCCGGCGGTAATTATGTCCACCATCACGTATTCGTTACCGTAATCGGCAACCAACTTGGCTCTTTTCAGCATCTCCCTGCATTCAGCTGTGATGTTTACGAGGTAGCTTTTCCTTTCCCCGGTTTCAGCCTCAACCTTATCCCTTACCTTCATAACCTTTTCAATCCTCTTCTCAAAGCGGATGAAGTTCTGGCTCGTCAGATTCTCGTCATCTTTAAGCAGATCGATTCCCCCCATCCAAGCCTCCTTAGCCACTTCGGCGTATTCATCGACATCGAATCCGACCTTCGGCTTTGGAACCGTAGCTGTTAAGGGTCGATCTCTTATCTTCAGTCTTTCTCTGATTCCCTCTATCCCGAACTGCGGACCTTTGAAGTTTCGAACGTATTCTTCCGGAAATATTACATCTTCAAGCCTAAGATTCTTCAAAGCTCGCATTCCGAATATGTTTCCGGCGATCGAACTCAAAAGTTGCGGAATGTTTCCCTCTTCGAAAAGATCGAGCGGATAGGCGATTTTGACTACATCTCCGTTGATCTCAAATACTTTAGCCATCAGGTTCTTTATCCTGTCCGGCAACTTTGCTAAAGTCGTCCAAGTTCCGACTGAACTTTCGGATGCAACCCTTCCAGCCGCCTCCTCCATGGAAATTCCGTCCGGTTCAACCCTAAAAATGCAGATCATTTCGTTCTCTTTCGGCTCGTAGCCTATTTGGACGAAGTCGAGATACCATTCGGACATACCATCGAATTTACGTCGCTCGGATAAATACCTTTTTGGGATAACCTTATATTTTTGAGGTTTCACTGTCGGTTATGGACGATCTCATATGCAAATACGTCATAAAAAATGGCAAGAAGATCGGGGAAAGCATAGACGTTTATGAGAACAACCTCATCGTCAAGGTCGGTGACAAGTTCATAGCGATTCCGAAGAGTTGCATAGTCAAAGTTGAAGCCGAAAACATCCACGTATCCGACTTCGATGAGAAAACGGCCGAAGAGTTGGGCGAGGTTTGGGTTGTGGAGAAATCCAAGCCGGTTACGTTGGAAGAACTTGAAAGAATGAAGTATGAGTGAGTTCAAGCAGGTTATAATCGTCAGAGAAGATCTTAAACTTTCGAGGGGAAAGCTGGCTGTTCAGGTAGCCCATGCGGCTATAATAGGATACGAGAGAGCGGATAGGAGGATAGTAGAAGCTTGGAAGTTGCAGGGGCAGAAGAAGATAGTTCTGAAGGTTCCAGATCTGAAAAAGCTTATGGAATTGAAGGAGAAGGCGGAAAGACTTGGCTTACCGACCGGAGTTGTAATTGATGCCGGCTTAACCGAAATACCACCGGGAACGGTTACAGCGGTTGTGATAGGGCCTGATGAGGCTAAGAAGATAGATAAGGTGACGGGCAACTTGCCCTTGCTGAAATAGCTCATGCGTAAACCTTCAGGATGTTGTAGAACGTGTCCCTCTCAGCCGGAATTTTTCCAGCACCCCTTATTATCCTTAAGATCTTCTCAGTTGGGAGATACACCGGCGTCTCTGCTCCGGCTGAATGCGTAATTTTTTCTTCCATTAAAGTTCCGTCTATGTCGTTCGCACCGTAATTTAAGGCTATCTGGGCGAGCTTTTCCCCGAGCATGACCCAGTATGCCCTAACGCTCTTGAAGTTGCTGAGAACTATTCTCGAAACCGCTATCGTTTTAAGTATGTCTACCGGATCGGTTTTATCCCCAACTACGTTCTCAAGCTTCGTGTTCTTCGGATGGAAGACTAAAGGAATGAACGCTAAGAATCCGTTCGTCTTGCACTGAAGTTTCCACAGCTTATAAAGATGTATCGCCCTATGCCTATAGCTCTCGATATGTCCAAAAAGCATCGTAGCGTTGCTCTTAATTCCCAAACCGTGGGCTATCTCCATAACCTTTAACCATTCATCAGCCTTAGCCTTATTCGGGCATATCTTCTTCCTTATATCGTCCACGAGTATTTCAGCACCTCCCCCGGGCATAGCCTTCAATCCAGCATCCTTAAGCCTACTTAGGATTTCCCTGACGCTCATCTTTTCCTTCTTAGCTAAGAAGTGTATCTCCGTAGCCGTAAGAGCCTTTATTACCACATCTGGAAATCTCTTATTTATTTCGGAAAAAATCTCCTCGAAGTATTCCACCGTTACATCCGGATTGTGGGAGCCCACGATGTGCAACTCCTTTGCACCGAGCTTAACGGCCTCGCAAGCCTTTTTTACTACTTCTTCAACTGACATGAGGTATGCATCATCATCCCCCTTGTTTCTGTGAAAAGCACACAGCGGGCACTTCGAAACGCAGATGTTAGTGTAGTTTATGTGCCGATTTACGACGAACGTGACGATGTTATTATTCAGCGAGTTCGCCCTCATTCCCAATTCGTGCAGATCCTGATAAAATAATTCTTCAATCTTTTTTGGAGTCCACATACTCCCTCAACCTTCTGATCTCGTTTTTAACCGCTATAAGCTCCTTTCTAACTTCGGCATTACTTTTGAATACGAAGTCGCTCATAACTCCGAATATCAGAACCTGCATACCGGAAATTATAAGCAGAGCCGTCAGAATGGCGAGCAGATAGTGAGTTATGTGCCTAAACCAGTCACGAACGACTATTATGCCCAAAAATATTCCGAGAATGATCATTATCAGTCCGAGGAAGTAGAAGTATCTTCCCGGGCTGTATCTCTTTAAAAGCTCGTAGATCGTTAGAGCTATTCTGAAACCGTCTCTGAAAGGTTTCAGCTTCGTCCTTCCGGCGCGTCTCTTGTATGTTATCGGAACCTCAACTATCCTGAATCCCCTCGCAAGAGTTTCGATCGTCAGTTCAGTCTCGATTTCAAATCCGTGCTTTTTCAATTCCACGTTTTTGTAGACATCCCTCGTAAGGGCTCTATAGCCAGAAAGAATGTCGTGCAGTTCGACTCCATACATCATCCTGAAGAAGAAGTTGAGTATCTTGTTACCGATTAAGTTTAACCTCGTGAAAGCTCCCTTCTCGAAGTTTGCGAATCTGTTTCCGATCACGTGATCCGCTATGCCCTTCTTTATAGGCTCAAGGAGAGCGTGGACTTCTTCCGGCAGGTAAGTTCCGTCCCCGTCGATCATGACGACTACTTCGTTGTCCAAGATCTGGAAAGCTTCTATTATCGCCTGTCCCTTCCCCTTCCCGCTCTGAAGAACTACTCTTGCTCCCTTGCTCTTCGCAATTTCAACGGTTCTGTCGGTGCTGTGTCCGTCGATTACGAGGATGTTGTCGAATCCCAAACGCTTGAATCCGTCTATCACGCTACCTATACTTTTCTCCTCATTCAGCGTTGGAATTAAAATGCAAACATCCATGTTACAGCCTTACTATTCTGAATATGCTCAAAACCGGAAATCCGTCCATCTCATCTATCCCCTTCTTGTCTATTATCACAGCCGCGCAGAGAACCTTGCCCCCTCTCTTGTTTATCTGCTCGGCAGTCTCCTTAATCGTGCTTCCGGTCGTTATCACGTTATCGACTATTACACACTTCTTTTCATCAACCTTAGCGAAGTTCTCGCTGAAGAGTCCTCCAACCCTCTGTTCCTCTCCTTCCCACTTGAGCTTCTTCGGATAATACATGCTCAAATCCGCTCCGAGTTCCTCAGCAACGAGCGTTGCGATAGGGATTCCACTCGTAGCTATTCCTACAACTACATCCGGCGTTTCGTTCAACCTTTCCATTATCATATCCGTCATAGCGCTCGCGATGCACTTCATTCTGAACGGATTCGCGATGTTTCTGAGATCTACGTAAACGTCCGACGGAGGAGCCTCAGCCCTCTTAGCCTTTGCAAGAAGCCACATCGCCGTTTCCTTAGAAACGTTCAACTCCGCGGCAATCTCGCCAGTAGTAAGCCCCTTCTCCTTCAACTTCTTAGCCTTTTCAATAAGATCCTCTATCACTTCTTAACCCTCCTCAATACGGCTTCACTACCACACACCGGGCATACGTCACCTTCAATCCTTCTCCCACATCCCCTACAGACCTTGATCCATTTAAATGCTTTGGATATCGTGGGCTGTATGATGTTTTCAATCTTCAATCCCAAAAACATTGCGACGTTCTGAATTGAATAGTCGTCGGTAACCAAAACGACCTCATGACCTTTCTTCATTTCATCCAAAGTTTTGGCGAGCAACTTTATATCCGTATTCGAAAGCTTGTGAATGTCCCCGGTCTTTTTGGCAGTTCTAATGACCTTTTCAACGCTCTCGTTCGACGCCTCCTCAACTCTGATGTCGAGTAGGGAGAGATACAAGCGGGAATTCTCATCCTTTATTTCGTCAACTACCTCCGGAATCGTTACCATCCTTCCGTAATGAGCCTTCCTTAGAAATATCACACTCGAATCTATTACGTATACCTTCATCGACAATATCGATGTTGAACCAAACAATAGATAAGCTTTCCTGCCGAGCTTGGCTCATGGTGAAGGACGAAATAATAACCGCTTTGAAGAAATTCTTTGAAGAGGTTATGGAGAAAGACGTTGATGTTAGGAGGATCGAATGGGAGCTCGACAACATCATATATCCGCACATAGGCTCCTACATCGCGAGCGGAGAACTCAGCAAGGAAGATGGCAAGGAGATCTTCGAGTTTTGTGAGAGAAAACTGAAGGAGCTGAAGGAACGTTTAGCCCGCAGAAGTTAAATATCAGTCGATCCATCTCTAAACGATGAAGCTTGAGGAACTCAGATTCGGAACCGAGCTCATAAAGAGGGGATTCGCTAAGATGCAGAAAGGCGGAGTAATAATGGATGTCACGAATGCGGAACAAGCTCAGATTGCTGAGGATGCTGGAGCCGTAGCTGTCATGGCTCTGCACAAGGTTCCCGCTGATATAAGAGCTTCCGGCGGAGTTGCGAGGATGGCTGATCCGAAGAAGATTCAGGAGATCATGGATGCCGTAACGATACCCGTTATGGCCAAATGCAGAATCGGTCACGTTGCCGAAGCGAGGGCTTTGGAAGCTTTGGGAGTGGATATGATAGACGAAAGCGAAGTTCTTACACCCGCTGACGTGTTTTTCCACATAGACAAGAGGAAGTTCGTAGTTCCCTTCGTCTGCGGTGCGAGGAGCTTGGGTGAGGCTGTAAGGAGAATATGGGAAGGAGCGGCGATGATAAGGACGAAGGGCGAAGCTGGAACCGGCAACGTAGTTGAGGCTGTTAAGCACATGAGGATCATGAACTACGCGATAGCGGAACTGCAGAGGATGCCGGATGAGAAGGTTTATGCGGTTGCCGAGAAATACGCCGAAAGATACGTTCAGCTTGCTAAGCTTGTGAGGCAGGAAATGGGCTTGCTTACCGATATAAAGCGCGATGATGTAATATACGAGGAATACACTTGGGAGGAAATCGTGGAAGGACTTTACGAGGTTCTGCTTGAGATTAAGAAGATGGGAAGGTTGCCCGTGGTCAACTTCGCGGCCGGAGGAATAGCAACCCCAGCGGATGCCGCTTTCATGATGCAACTCGGTGCTGATGGCGTTTTCGTAGGCTCCGGCATCTTCAAGTCGTCAAATCCGGAAGCTTATGCGAGGGCTATAGTTGAGGCCGTCCAGCACTGGGATGAGCCGGAAGTAGTTGCCGAAGTTAGCAAGGGAATTGGCGAAGCCATGAAGGGTCTCGACGTTTTCAAGTTGAGCGAAGAGGAGAGGTTGCAGGAAAGGGGAGTATGAGAGTAGCGGTAATTGGAGTTCAGGGGGCTGTTGAAGAGCACGTAATAGCGACTAAGAAGGCGATGAAGAATTTGGGGATAGACGGCGAAGTAGTTGCGACGAGAAGGCACGGAGTTGTTTCGAAGAGCGACGCAGTGATAATTCCCGGCGGAGAGAGCACGACGATAAGTAGATTGATATTTAGAGACTCGATCGCAAGCGAAATCGTCGAGCTCGCAGAAAGCGGAAAGCCTGTAATGGGGACGTGTGCGGGTTTGATTCTGCTTTCGAAACACGGAGATGAGCAGGTTGAGAAGACGAAAACGAAGTTGCTCGGTCTGTTGGATGTTTGGATAAAGAGAAACGCGTTCGGAAGGCAGAGGGAGAGCTTTCAAGTCAAGCTTAACGTCAAGCACATAGGAGAGTTCGAAGCGGTTTTCATTCGAGCACCAGTCATAACAAAAGTGGGTGAGGGTGTTGAAGTTTTGGCAACGTTTGAGGATTACATCGTAGCGGTTCAGCAGGATAACATCTTGGGCTTGGCGTTTCATCCCGAGCTAACTAATGATACGAGAATTCACGAATACTTCCTGAAGCTTGTAAATCCTTAAAACTTAAATATTGTTTTTTAATTATCTTCCCTTATCCATGAGAATCGCTCTGAAATTAGCATACATCGGAACGAACTTTCACGGCTTTCAATACCAGCCAAATGTCAGAACCGTTGAGGGAGAACTGTTCAAGGCTTTTGAGAAACTCGGAATAGATGTTGAGAAGTCGGATTACAAGTGTGCGGGAAGGACGGATGCCGGCGTTCACGCTTTTGGGCAAGTTGTAGCTTTGAACGTCGAAAAGCCCATATTCCCAAGGGCTGTGAATGCCCATCTGCCCGATGATATCACCGTTTGGGCTTGGGCTAAGGTTGGTGACGATTTCAACCCGAGACATGCTAAAAGCAGGATATACACCTATGTTTTATTCGCAAAAGATTACGATATCTCTGCTATGAGAAAAGCCGCAAAACTGCTTTTGGGAACTCACGATTTTTCGAACTTCACAAAGAAGTTTGGAGAAGGCGAGAATTGTGTCAGAACCATCTACAACGTCGAGCTGAGAGTCGACAAGGAATTCATAATACTGGAGATCGAAGGAAACGCCTTCACATGGAACATGGTTCGTTGCATAGTTACGGCGCTCGAGGAGGTTGGAAGCGGGCACAGAGATCTGGAGTGGTTCGAATCGATGCTAAATCCTGAAAAGCATAGGGAGAGAATAGAGCCGGCTCCTCCCTACGGCTTGATTCTGAAGGACGTTACATACGACAATGTGGAATTTGAAGTGGACGAATACGCTTGGAAAACGTTACAGCACAGGTTAGAAAATATCGTAAAATATCACGGAACGATGTATAAACTGTTCTCGATGTTTGTGGAAAGAAAAGGTGATTAGGCTTTAATTCTGTCCGGATTGAATCCTTTCTTAATCAAAAGCTCCTTAACCCTCGCAACATGATTACCCTGCAACTCGATAACCCCGTTCTTAACCGTCCCACCGCAAGCGAGCTTGGTCTTAAGAAATTTCGCCAACTCTTCTAAGTTTATCTCGCTACCGTCGATTCCCTCAATCACGGTTACCTCCTTCCCGTATCTTCTCCTAACCACCTTGATCACTATCTGTTGCTGTTCCTTTGCTACTTCCTCGCATACGCAAATATCCTTCGGCAATCCGCAAATCGGACAAATCTCCGACATCTTCGCCCATTACCTCCTCGTTTTTTAGAAGTATATCGCAATGGATTTTAAATTTTCGCTGACCTTCGAAACAGTATAATAACGTGGGATATAGCAGATGTTCGATGGATGTTCCGGAGGATGTTCTTAGGGTTTGGAACAAGTATAACCTGCCGGAGAACGTTAGGAAACACTGCATGAAGGTAGCTGAGATAGCGTTGAGGATAGCGGAAAGGATAAAGCGGAACGGATACGATGTAGATCTGGATGCCGTTAAAAAAGGCGCTCTCTTGCACGATTTGGGAAGGGCGATTACCCACGAACCGTTCAAACACTTCATATTGAGCGGAGAACTGCTCAGAAAAGAGGGATTTGACGAGAAAATCGTTAGAATCGCGGAAAGACACTTCTCAGCCGGCGTTACGGAGGAGGATGCCAAGAAGTTGGGGCTTGAAGTCGTCAAAAACTTCATGCCGGAAACGATCGAAGAGAAGATCGTTTGCTACGCCGACAAGGTTACGAGGGGTGACAGAGAGATTCCGTTCGAGGAATTCTTAAAGAGACTAGACGAGCTTGAAAGGGATCATCCGGAAACCGCTTGGTTTACGAAAAAGACGAGGGAGAGGATCATCAGAATAAAGGAGGAATTGGAAAAGCTCGCCGGAATTAAACTATGATTGCCGGTATAGATGTCGGCAAGGTCTGCCACGTTGCGGTGATAGACGGGAGAAAAATCGTTTACGTCGGAACGCTCGAAGATTGCGACATCGATTTCGAGTTCGCCGGAATCGACGCTCCCTTAAGTTTTCCAAAGGAAGGATACTTCAGGGAGTGCGAAAGAAAACTGCACAAAATGGGTATCCGACTACTTCCGCCGAAGTTCATCGAGGGAATTGCAAAGAAGGGCATGGAAATAGCCGATAGGCTTAGAAGAAAGGGCATCATAGTTTACGAGGTTTATCCGTTTGCTACGAGGGTTCTACTAAACATAGCACCGAGAGCGAATAAAAAGAAATTAGAGGGAAGAACGAAAATTCTTAGGGACTTGGAAAGATTCGTCGACGTTCGTGATTTCGAAGATCATAACGTGATAGATGCGGTCATCTCGGCTTTAACCGTTAGGCTTTACCTCGAAGGATGGGGCGAAATCGTCGATGGGAAAGACGGATCGATTTTAATTCCTAAACCTCAATTTCGTTTAGTTCGATAACCTCGGCCTTCGGCTTTCTCCTTCCGTATGCGAAATCCTTCGCCGCGACCAGAATCTCGCAATAGCCCGGACAACATTCGCTTAGAATTCCGGCATCCCTGCAGAAATCCACGTTCGAGCATTCGATTGTTAGGACTTCCCTACGCTCTAAATCGATTCCAATTATGGCTATGATCCTCTTGAGCCTAACTTGAAGGTAGATCATTGTCATGGAAATACCCCACATCATCATAACAATAACTATCAACATATTTAACGCTTATGGTTCATGCTTACGCATAACACTTTTTACCTGAACACTCAAAATTTAGGTGTGCTCTGTGCCAAGTGCAAAGGCAGGTTGCTCTGTGGTAGGCTGAAGTGCCCTTTGCTCGAAAAGTTCAAGTTTAAAGGCGTTAAGTTGGAAAAGGGCGAAATCGAAAAGCCCACGCCTCCATCCGTCTTCGTTGGGAGATTCGGCTACCCGAAAGTTTTCGTCGGACCTTTAATTGCCTTAAACGATGACAATCCGGAGTTCTTCGATTCACCTTGGCTTTGGGAGGGTAGCGTTGAAGACGTTATCGAAATTAGAATGTCTCTGATTAGGGGGATGAAGCTAACTGACATTCATTCGAGCGACAGGTTTATCGAGACCCTTCAAGAGGCTACGGCTTCTGTTAGGCATGTAGATTTGGAAGGCAGAATCGAAAAGATCGTTGAGAAGCCGATATTCGACGATATCTTACAGCCGATGGGCGTTGCGGCTAAGATCGAAGACGTTAGGCTTGCGGAAAATCCAAAGATACCGAAGAAGGTTGAAAAAGTTTGGAAGGATGAGATCAAAGCTGTTGAAGCCGTAAGATTGCTTTTCGATGCCGGATTCAGCACATACTATATCCAGAAGCTGTTCTCAATCGGCATGCTCGGTGCTGAAAAGAAACTCGTGCCGACGAGATGGAGCATAACAGCGGTTCACGACATGTTGGGTGAAAGCCTGAAGAGGGAGATTTCCGAGTTCGACTCGGTAAACGAAGCTATGTTCTTCAGCTACGAGCACTTCGGAAATCGCTTCGAAATTTTAATCCTTCCGGGAAGATACTCTTTTAATCTCGTCGAGATATGGGAAAAGAAGAGTTTTTGGAGTCCCGATTCGACTTGGATAGGCTACGATTGTGAAACGATTTTGAAGAAGAGGAGGTATTCGGTGCTCGGAGGAGGCTACTACGCGGCGAGACTGCCGATTTTGGAATTTTTAAGGAAGATCAGAAGGCAGGGTAGGGTTTTCGTAGTTAGAGTTATAAAACCGGAGTATTACGCTCCTCTGGGAGTTTGGGTCGTTGAGGAAGGGGTTAGGAGAGCCTTGAGGCTTAGAAAGGAAGTAGACAGAAACAAAGTCAAAGAAATTCTCAAAATGTTTAGAATCCAAACTACGCTATCCGATTTTTGAAGCCCTCGATCATGAAGTAGTCCCTCTTAGTCCATGCGATCCTGTAAACGAACGGCATATCCTTCATCTGCAGATCCCTAACCCACATCAGATCCCTCACCTTTGGATGCAGTCCAACCGATCTGAACATATCGAGCATAGCGCCCATCTCCGCTCCGCCGTAAAACGGAAGATGCTTGTTTATTTCCCTTCCGTAATGGATCTGCCTGAAAGGATTCCTCCTCTCGTAGATACCGACCAGAATTCTACCGATGAACTTTCTAACCCTCGTGCTTAAGGATTTGTCCATCCACTTGCCGTCTATGACGACCACCTTTTGCCTTGCAACCCTCGCCCACTCAGACAGGGCAATTTTCGGATTCGGGAGCGTCCAGATGAGATGCCTGCATATAACGGCATCGAAGCTTTCGTCTTCGAACGGTAGGTTTTCCGCATCTCCGAGAACGAATTTTATCTTCAACTTCCTTCGCTCAGCCTTTCTTTTCGCCTCCCTTATCATGCCCTCGGATATGTCCAAACCCACGACTTCGTGTCCCATTTCGGCTAAAATCAAAGCCAAGAAACCGGTTCCGGTTCCGACGTCCAAGATGCTCGTAGTGGTATCGAAAACTTCACTCAAGATCGAGCGCCAAACTTCCGGCAAGCAAACGTGCCCCGGAGATCTGTCGTAGCTGTTGCTCCTCGAATCCCAGTATTCCCTTATCATCCTCTTAACGTTCATCGCCGGTAAAGTGATATTACTCTTTAAATTTTTTATGAGAATTAATGTGAAGAGAATAAGATTGTCATCGTATTATTCGACGATCGCTTTGGAAAATTTGATATACAAAGTCACGATCGATCAGGTCAATAATAACAAAAGGTGATAAAATGGATGACATTATTAAAATCGTTAATCACGAGGCTTGGATCGAGATCGGAAACGGCAGAGCTTACCTCAAGTGGGGGCATTATCCGGAAGTGGACGGCAAGCTCGATCCTCTAAGCATAACGAGGGCGTTCGCAGTTGCTGAAGGAACTGCAAAGCCCGTAATCGTGGGCATGGATAAGGACTCTTCGGCTAAAGGTGGGCTGTTCTTGGAGTTCGACGAAGCTGATGCCGTAGCGGTTGAATACGACAGGGGTGTTTACACGCTCACCGAAGACGGGAAGTGGATATTTGGAAGATCCGTTCCTCCGAAATACTCAGTCAAGGAGGTTAGGCGTATATTGGGCTTTGCTAAGGTCTATTTAGATGATAACATCGTGCCTTTAGGCTTGGAACTCGAATTGATGCCGGATAGGATCGGTGACGAAATGACGGTTCAAATTCTATTTAGGGGCAAACCCGTAGCCGGCAAGGTTAGGCTGAGGAATTCCGACGGGTCGTTCGAGTTCGATGCTGATGAGGGTGCAAAATTGAAGCTTGCCGAAGGCGTTAACGTCATATCCGCGAGATACGTGGACGAATTGGGTTTCGTTAAGAGGAGTATGGTAACCACTCTAACGATTTTGAGGTGATGCGGATGATTACAAGGAGGGATTTCCTGAAATACGTCGCCTTAAGCTCGGCAACCCTTTTGCTCGGCTGTGCTAAAAAGGAGGTAACTCCGGTAACCACTCCGACGGCTAAGCCGACTTACAAGGCGGAGTTCGTGCTCGGATACGGAAAGGATCACAAACTGAAGGGCGGCAAGTGGGGTATCGGTTTCTTCCCGAAGATCCACGTTTTGGAGAGGCTGGTGGAATACGATCTCAAGCACGACGAATACGTTCCAAGCCTCGCAAAGAAGTGGGAAGTTGAGAAGGACGGAAAGATAATAACGTTCGAGCTTAACAAAGGTATAAAGTTCTCGGACGGTAGCGAATTCAACGCTGAGGCGGTTAAGTTCACGGTTGAATGGCTTAAGCTAAACCATCCCCTCGGAGCGGAAACGTTCGAATCAGCCGATGTTGTGGACGATTACACGGTATCCATAAACTACAAGGATGCGATGTTCTTCAACCTCGCCAAGATGGCGGAATTTCACATGAGCATAATGTCCCCGAAGAGCGTTAAGCCAGAAGGCGATCCGAAGGGCGAGTTCGTTCTGCCGATAGGAAGCGGTGCGTTCAAGGTAGTTGATTATAAGGAGGAGCAGTATGCCATTTACGCTCCGAACGAGTTCTGGTATGAGCGATTCGGCATAAAGCCGAAGTTCAAGCGTTTCGTTGTTAAGTTCATAAAGGATGACGACACGAGAGTAATGGCTTTGAAGAGCGGAGAAGTTGATGCGATATCGGATTACGTTCACGGTGGGAGCGCCTACACGCCAAGAAATCTACTCGGACCCTTGAAGAGGGAAGGATACAACGTGTTCAAAAGGATAATTCCGCTAACTTGGATAATAGCGTTCAACTACAAGAAAGAGCCGTTTAACGACGTTAAAATGAGGGAAGCCGTGGATTTAGCCGTTAACAGGGATGACGTGGTTAAGATATTCGACAACCAAGTCCTTCCGGCAAGGACTTTATTCATAGAGGATGCGCCGGGGATAAAGGAGGCTGGAGTAACTTACGAATACGATCCAAAGAAGGCTAAGGAGCTCGTCGAAGAGGCAGGATACAGCGGTGCCGAAGTTGATATGATCGTCGATAAGTCCCAAAGCGACCAGATCTTGGTCTGCCAGCTAATACAGCAACAACTGAAAAACATAGGACTAAACGTCAAACTTGAGGTTCTCGAATCAGGTGCCTACAAGCAGAGGAGGGATTCGGGCGAATACGACATGAGGATGTATTACATCGGTGGAACCGACAGGAGGTTCTACCTTAGGATGTATTGGAGGTTCTATCCGGGAAACAAGTGGAGCGCATACGTAAGCGAGAGAACGGGAGAACTCTGCAAGAAGATACTCAAGGAGTTCGATAAGGAGAAGAGAAAGCAGTATCTAATAGAGTTCTACAAGGCTATACACGACGAACACGGCGTTGTGCCCTTATACTTCGACATAATGACGGTGGTTACGAGCAAGAACGTCGATGCGGATTACTACAGCCTCTTCCACTACCCCAACGGGATACCGTTCGGAGAGCCGTTGTTCTACAACGTGGGAGTGAGGGCATGAATGCTTAGATACATAGCGAGGAGACTTCTTCAGGTAATTCCGACGCTTTTCGGTGTTTCCCTTCTTTCGTTTTCCCTACTCTACCTCTTCCCCGGAGATCCGGCGGAGTTTTTGGCTGAGGTGAGATACAAGATAGAACCAACTCCGGAAATCGTTGAAAGAATAAGGAAGCAGATGGGATTCGATAAACCGTTTCTCGTCCAATATCTCCACTGGCTTTCGAACGTTTTGAGGGGTAACTTCGGAACGTCTTGGACGGAAGGAAAGCCGGTTATGGATCTGATAATGCAGAGACTCCCGGCTTCAGCCGAGCTATTCTTCGCAACGTTTGCGGTATCGATATCTTTTGCCTTATTTCTCGGAATAATTTCGGCCATATACAAAGATAGGGCTGTGGATCACATCTGCAGAATATTTTCCCTCTTGGGCATAAGCATTCCGAGCTTCTGGCTCGGCTTAATTCTAATCTGGATATTTTCGGTAAAACTTCACCTTCTGCCTGCTTTCGGTTACGGCGGAATTGAGCACATGATTCTGCCCGTTTTAACTTGGAGCTTTTCATTCATGGCTATAAAGACGAGGTTCGTTAGAAGCTGTCTGCTCGAAGTTCTGTCTCAGGATTACATAGTTACGGCGAGAGCTAAGGGGTTATCGGAAAGGCTCGTTGTTCTGAGACATGCACTTAGAAACGCTCTGATTCCGATAATAACATACTTCTCCCTTTCAATTCACCATCTGATCATAGGCTCGATCATGGTTGAGGTGGTTTTCTCATGGCCCGGTTTGGGATCTCTGCTTGTGGAATCCGTTTTTGAAAGGGATTTTCCCGTCGTTCAGGCGTTGGTTTTCTTGTCCGGAGTTCTCTTCGTATTCGTCAATCTGATCGTCGACATACTCTACGCCTTCATAGATCCGAGGATTAGATACGGTGACTGAGATGAACAGGCTTTGCGTTACGGGATTGGGAATAATACTGCTGATGGTCATCTTAGGTCTGTTGGCACCTTTGATAGCTGGGAATCCATACAAAACGGATTTGAAGGATAGACTCGAGCCTCCGAGCCTTAAGCATCCCTTTGGCACGGATCAGCTTGGAAGAGATCTGTTTTCGAGGGTTTTATGGGGCGCGAGGACTTCTTTGTTCGTAGCCCTCACGATATCCCTCATCTCAATGTCTCTGGGATGCATCATCGGAGCGGTAAGCGGATACTTCGGAGGGATAATCGATGATGTAATTGGAAGGATTATCGACGTGTTTTTAGCCATTCCTGAGCTTGTATTCAACATAGCGTTGGTCGGGATATTCTGCGTAGCTTACGGCGTTTCAACTTGGAACGTAATTTTGGCTGTGGTTATAACGAACTGGGTTAGCTACGCGAGGATTACGAGGGGGATCGTGCTATCTCTGAAGGAAAGGGAATTCGTTCTCTGTGCCAAAGCTATCGGAGCGGGCGAATGGTATATACTACTTAGGCACGTAATTCCCAACTCGATAGGGCCCATAGTCGTTTTGGCAACCCTGAACATGGGTAACGTCATCATGACGATCGCAAGCTTGGGATTCTTGGGACTGGGAATTCAGCCTCCGACACCGGAATGGGGGCAGATGATAAACGCGGGCAAGGATTACATAACCACGGCACCTTGGCTAACCTTTTTTCCGGGTTTGTTCATAGCCCTATCGGTTCTCGGCTTCAACCTGCTTGGAGAGGGCTTGAGGGACGTTTTGGAAAGGAAGAGTTTCATCGAATGAATTCAGGCGCGGGCTACTTCATCATCGCATGCGCTCAGAATTGGATTCAATCATCATTACATGAAACTGAAGCCGAAGTGTAAAAGACCTTTCGCTTGTGCGAGCTTAATAAAGAAAGAGTAAATTCAACACCGCCGACTACTCGCAACTAATCTGCATGAATCTGTTTTTAACCCATTCGATTCCGAGCATCTTGATGAAATAGCCGGCTCTCGGTCCGTAGTTTTTGCCCAGTATTGCCTTGTAGATAGCCTGAAATCCCTTTGCTGGCTTCAAACCGAGCTCGTTGGCAACCTGATAGACGAGGTTGTGGATGTCCTCGGGCTTCATGTCATCGCTGAGCCTCTCAGCGAACGTTCTGAGAAATCTCTTCTCATCCTCGCTGAACGTTGAAGGATCGACGCTTTCGGCTATCTCGAACTTAAGCCTTTTCGGAGCGAACTTCTCGAGCCAGTTCTTTGCATACTTTATTCTCCTCTCCACATCCCTCCTCGCCTTCTCGTCGATCTTGTAGCCCGTCCTCTCGAGTATCTCGAATACCTTGCTTAGATCCCATTTAGCTATTTGCCCAACCACTACGAGGTGTCTGAACGGGATGTCTGAATACTCAACATCTCCGACCAAAGACAGCTCAACAGCTCTATCCTTCTTCTTAATTCCCTCTTCGAACTCATCGACGAGCTCAAGCAGGTTTGCCGGATCGAAGTCGATGTGCTTCTTCGGCTTAACTCTAATTATGATGTATCGGACGATTTCCGGCGGAAGAACGTCCAAAAATTCCCTCACCGGAATAACTATGCCCTTGGATGAGCTCATCGCTCCTACTCCCTTAAGGTTAATCCATTCGTATGGAATCGGATACGGCGGCTCTATTCCGAATATCTCCCTTGCCAATCTCTTGCCGGTATCGTAGCTTCCGCCCGCTGCCGCATGATCCTTGCCGAAGGGTTCGCACGTTATTCCCAGTATCTTCCACCTCGCCGCCCAATCGACACGCCAAGTCAGCTTTCCTCCACCTCTGTAGCTCGCTTTTCCTTCATGCCCGCACGAACACCTGTAGTAGATCCACTTATCGTCGAATCCTGTCACTTTGGCTGAATTTATCCTTCCGCATTCCTCGCAGAGGGGCATGAAGGGATACCAATCCTCTTCAAGCTTTCTGCCCGTCACTTCTTCGATTATTCTGGCAATGTCATCTCTGCGCTTCAATGCCGTTCTTATGGCTTCTTCGTATCTTCCCTCCTTATACATCTCGTCGGCCTTCTCAACTTTAACCGGAATCCCAAGAATTTCGAGCGATTCCAAAAAGGGTTCGAGGAAGTGATCCGCATAGTTTTTATGACAACCTTCGGGATCTGGAATCTCGCTTAAGGGCATTCCGACGTATTTCTCGTATTCTTCGGGCAAAAACGGATACCTTTTTCGCAACGGATCGAATGTGTCCGCAATGTAGATGAGCTCGGCCTCTCCCCCCTTATCGATCACTGCCCTTCTTACCGCATCTGCCGTAAGCATCTCCCTTAAATTTCCTAAATGGATATGCCCGGAAGGAGTTATGCCGGTAGCTATTCTGTGCTTCTTACTTTTCTTCAGCAGATCCTCCGCAATTACGTCAGCCCAATGGATTTCTTCCATCGCCTTAATACGAGCGGTTGGCTTTAAAAATGTTAATGAAAAAATTTAGGACATCCAAGCGGGCGGTCGGTATTCTCCGGTTGCTACGTTCTTAGGCCATATTATAACGATCTTTCCGTTCTGCCACTGGCACACCCAGTTTCTGATGTATTTATCCCCCCAAAGCGGATCGTGTCGCTTTGTGAAGGCGAAGTTTCCTCTAACCGTTTCGAAGGGATGGCTTGCGTTTATCTTTTCAAGATACTTAACGACGATATCGGAATTGAACGGATCCTTCTCTCCAGCCTTCTCCGCCTGCTCCACAGCCCACTTATACATGAACAGGGCGTCGAACATGTCGTATGCTGTGTTCGCGTCCGGATAGCCACCGTATTCCTCCTTCCAAAGCTTCAGGAACCACTTGGCTCTATCGTTCAGCGGAACCGGAATTGCTCCGCCCGTTGCTATGAAAACCTCTCCATCTATCTTCCCATCGCTCGAATTCCATGCGGTCGGCGATATAGCGGATAGATCGTGCCCGATTATCGGTATCTTGATCCTCATATCCGCCCACTGCTTCACCAACGGAATTCCGCTTACATGGGCGAGCAGTGTTATTATGACGTCCGCATGCTTCTCCTTCGCTTCAAGCAGAACCGATGTGAAATCCTCCGATTCCTTGGACATAGCCTTATCCATAACGATTTTGTAGCCGTGCTTTTCAAGCATCGGCTTCAAGACCTTCATAACTCCGCTATCCCACTTCGCTCCGTCTCTAATTATAGCAACCCTCGTCCAGTTCTTCTTCAGTTCGCCGTTGAAGTAGTTGTTTAGAACATCGAATATGTCGTAAGCGAAGGTCGTTCCGTTTAGAGTTCCGGCTCTGAAGAAGTATTTGTAATGCTTATAATCCTTAACGACGCAATCGGTCAGCGAAGGTGCGGCTCCGTCGGCAAGCCAAACAGTCTTTGTTTCCGCGATTATCGGCTGAACGGCAATAGTAACACCGCTCGCAAAGCCGCCTATTATAACCTTGCATCCCTCATCCTGAATGAGGTGCCTTAAAGCCGTTGCCGCTTTATTCTGATCCATTCCGGTATCGGCAGATATAACGACGACCTTCCTTCCCAGAATCCCGCCTTCTTCGTTTATAACCTTCGCGGCCAACTCAACAGCCTTTTTTTCAGCTATGCCGAAGACGGTGTTCATGGGGCCAATAACTCCGACCTTGATAACTTTCTCCTCAGCCGTCGGCTTAACTTTTGTTTTTTCCGTAACCGTTTTCTGAGCGCATCCGGTGAGTAGCAAAACGAAAATGAGCAAAATCGCGAGCTTCTTCATCATATCACCTCGTCGAGCCTAACGAGTCTCTTCGCCTTACCCTCAAACCTCTCCAAACTCCCGAACGGAACGGCTACGAGCTTAGGCTTGAATCCCAAAAACTCCTTAATATCCCTTTCAATGGCTGGAATTAGGCTTTCATCACCTTCGAAAACGATCCTAATTCCGTTTCCAACCTCTATCTTGTAATGGACGATGCCATAGCTTGCGAGGATCTCTTCGACATCGGACGGATAGAACTTGACACCCTTGTAGATCACCATATCGTCTGTCCTACCCTTTATCCTCTTCATAGTCATGTGCTCTATTCCGCACTCACACCTGTCTCTGTATGCTATTGCACTAACCTCACCGCTTCTATATCGAATTAAAGGCATAGCTTCCCTGTTCAAAGATGTATAAACGACCTCCCCCTCCTTCCCATCGTCGACAACTTCCCCCGTTTCCGGATCTATTATCTCGACGATGTAGTTGTCTTCCCACATGTGCAGACCGTTTCTCTCCGGACACTCGAAGCCTACAGTCCCAACGCCACCCATCTCCGTAAGTCCGGGAATATCGTAAGTTCTGACCTCAAATATCTCTTCTATCCTCTTCCTCATCTCGTCGCTCCAAGGCTCCGCTCCGAGCAACATCTTCTGCAAACTCAAGGATTTGACGTCGATACCCATCTCCCGAGCCACTTCAGCCAATCTCAACGGATAGCTTGCGGTTGCGCATAACACGGTTGTTCCGAAATCCTTCATGAATCTGAGCTGATTTCTCGTGTTTCCCGGGCCGATGGGAATTATGAAGGCGTTTATCGCATCGGCTGCGAAGTGAAATCCGAAGCCGCCGTTCCAAAGCCCGAAAGCGGGAGTAATCTGGATGACATCCTTCGATGTAATTTCGGCTAAATAGAAGGCTCTGAGCATCATCTCCTTCCACTGCTCGACATCCTTGCGCGTGTATGGAATGATGACAGGCTGACCGGTCGTTCCTCCGCTCATCTGGATTCTAACCACTTCTTCCTTTGGAACGCAACACATCTTAAGGGGATAAGCGTTCCTCAAATCCTGTTTCGTAGTAAAAGGCAATTTCTCGATGTCCTCGACTTTCCTTATTTTATCGACGTCTATCCCAACCTCCTTGAACTTCTTCCTGTAGAACGGACACCTCCAGAACGCGTAGCGCACGATACTTCGGAACCTGCGCTCTTTTATCGCTTCGATCTCCTTTCGTGACATGTATATACCTTCCCTAATGCCGGACGTCATCGATGCAAGGTTAATCGTGCGTATATAAACCTTTCTCATTTTACGGGTTTGATTCCAAAAAATAAGATTTGTCTAATTTTATGGGATTACGGTTATAAATAATAACGATTTTCATTTTTGAAATTTTATTTGGAAATATTATAATTTATTGGGTTGTGAGGTTGAAACCTAACCTTTTCAATCGATTTTTAAACTTCGCTTGACACAATAAACACGCTATGAAGAATTTGGCGGACTTGTTAATCATCACATATATCTCAGACCCGGCGAAACCGGAAAGACGGAGTTCGTGATATACACTGCAAAAACGGGAAAAGTTAGGTTTGAAGCCTACGAAGTATCTGGGGTTGGGGATACCCGTAAGATCGAAAGCGAAGTGGTTGTAAGAGTAATTCCGTCTGAAGCCGAACTAAAACCGAACGAGAACGTTTTCAGCGTAATCGTTAAGACCCATGCAAATTCGAGCGGATCGCACACATTCTTAATCCGTGCAAGCATTGACGGAAAAACGATAGAAGACTGGCTTAGGGTTTTGGTAGCTAAAAGTCCCAATCCGTGCTTCGCTTCGCTTTATCCGCCGGAAATCGAGCATCCAAATGTGGTGAAGGTGAAAGCCGGAGAAAGCGCGGAAGTTAACATCGTTCTACACACCAGAGAATCCCAACCGGGAATCGTGAGATTTACTGTTTACAGGGTTAAGGAAGTTTACGAAAAGAAGGAGATACCGATGCCGAACGGGTTGAGCGTTGAGGTTATTCCGTCGGAGCGACTCGTAAGCCCTCACGGCACTTACATCTTTAAATTGAGGATAAGCTCAGATAGTTCGCTCCGTCCCGGAAGATACGTTTTCTGCATAAATTTCTCCGGAGCAATAGGAAGGGGCTGGAGTTGGATAACGGTGAATGTTATATGAAGATCGTAATCGATAGAAAGACGATCTTTGCTTTAGCCTCCAATACTAGAATAGAGATACTTAAGAAGCTGAATGAAAGAAGGATGACTCTAACGGAGCTATCTGAAAGCCTTAACATGGCAAAGACGACGGTTAAGGAACATTTAGATAAGTTGGTAGAAGCGGAACTCGTCAGAAGGGTTGACGAAGGCAGAAAGTGGATATACTACGAGCTTACGGAAAAGGGAAGAAAAATACTATACCCAGACGATCTAACAAGGATAATTTTGCTTTTATCTGCTTTAGTCTGCATGCTACTCGGTTCCTTCGAAGTGTTCAGATTCTTTACGATCAAACCATCAACGATTTCAGCTACTCCAGTTCCCGCCCCCATTCAACCTCATGCAGTTCAAACATCTCCGGAAATTCATCTGCTGATAGGTTTAACTTCAATCGCGATAGGCTTAATTTTGTGATGTCAGACAGCCCCTAATTCATCACGATTCAGAGCTCAGGGGGCTTCATCATCCGCAAGAATTTCAACGGAAAGTATAATAGACTTAACGCACCGCTAAACCCGATGGAAATAATCCTCGTAGGAACGGCACACGTATCCAAGAAGAGCATAGAGGAAACCAAAAGAATCATAGAGGAGGTCAAGCCTCAAGCCGTTGCTGTGGAGTTGTGCTACAAGAGGTTTTTGGCGTTAACTCAGAAGCCTCAAGAGATATCGGTTGTAGATGTAATAAAAAAGGGCGATGCGGCTCTTGTTCTATTCCAAATGCTTCTCTCATACTTCCAAAGGAAGATCGGCGAGGAATACGGCGTTAAGCCCGGAGCGGAAATGCTTGCCGCAATAGAGAAGGCGAAAGAAATCGGAGCCGATGTTCTGCTCATCGACAGGGACATCGCGATCACGTTCAAGAGGTTCTGGAATTCCCTATCAGTCTTCGAGAAGATTAGGCTGGTTTTCCACATGTTAAAAGGTCTGTTCGGCGACGAGGAAATAGATGTTGACGAAATGCTGGAGGAAGACATACTCGAAAGACTCGTTAAAGAGTTCAGAGACATAGCTCCATCGGCTGCGAAGGTTCTGATAGATGAAAGGGACGCATACATGGCGGCAAAGCTGATCGAAGCATCTAAGAGATACGAGAAGATAGTTGCCGTAGTCGGAGCTGGGCATAAGAAGGGGATCGAAAGGTATCTGAAAAATCCCGAGCTTCTGCCGGATTTAAGGGAGCTTGAAAGCGTTAAGGAGAGAAAATTTAGCATCCTCAAAGTTGTGAGCTTCGCGATAATAGCTTTTGTCATTCTGACGTTCGTAGCCGTTCTCACAACTATGAACTCCGAACTCATATTAAAAGCCTTCCTTTATTGGTTTTTAATAAACGGAGTTCTATCCGCAATCGGTGCTCTGATCGCCGGCGGTCATCCCCTTTCAGCTTTGGCGGCATTCCTTTCGGCTTGGCTTACGTCTCTAAATCCCATGATCGCCGCCGGTTGGGTTTCTGGGATAGTCGAGGCTAAGATGAGAAAGCCGACTTCACAAGATTTGGAGGATCTTACGAAAGCCGAAAGCCTTCGGGAGCTTATGAGAAACAGAGTTTTTAGAGTTTTACTCGTAGCCGCTTTGACTAACGTCGGAAGCATGATCGGAACGATATACGGAGCTTACGTAGTCGCGCAAATTACCGGGATAAATATTCCGGAGATCATAAAGAGGAATCTATACGGATTGCTGAGAAGAATAATTTGAAGTATTTCACGTCAGATCAATCCGGCAACTCAACATGATTTTATCAAAAACTATTTTATCGTCGAACCTTAGATTATGACGATGTGGAAGAAGATCGCGGAAAAGTTCGAAAGGTATCCGTCCCAAATCGTAGTAGCCAAGGAGTTTTTGAGGTTGGGTATTTCGATCAAAAACGGGAAAGCCTACTGCGGGGAAATTGAGCTCGTGCCGACTAAGATAGCCGAAGCTTTGGGCGTCGATAGGAAGGTCGTCGTTTCTGCAATTCAGAATATAGAAGGAGACGAAGAGTTGAGAAAGGTTTTTTCATCTCTAAAGCCCGTCGCAAACATCACCGAAGTTGCAAGGATATTGGGCTTCGGTGTGCTCGAAGTTTACGCGGAAAGCCATAAGGTCGGAATAGTCGCCGGAATAACATCGATACTTGCAAGGGAGGGCATATCTATAAGGTATATACTCGCGGAAGATCCAGAGCTCAGCGTCGAGTCCAAGCTGACGATAGTTACGGATACGAAGATTCCGGGAAGACTCGTGGACGAATTTTTGAAGGTAGATGGAGTTCAGAAGATCGTAATCAGCTAACGGACTTAGCGTTCGTATTCTCGCTCATAAAAAACTTAATATTTCAAAATGGAAAATTTTAAATACGATTTTATGCTCATTAGGATTATGATTATCAAAGACGCGGATCTATCGAGAATATTGGTCGTTTCGAAAATCGGTCTCGAAGCATACCGCACCCTTCTAAGACTGGCTGGGAACAAAGAGATTCTGTGGGTGTCTTCGAACCCGTTTTTAGCCTACAAGGCTCTTAAAGATAGGAAGGCAAAGGTGTTCTCGTTCAATACGCGTAGATTCAACTCCGTAAGATTAAATCCGGGAAACTTGCAGGAGATACTACTTCAGGTTTCGAGGAGCGCAACACCAAACTGCGCCGTTATAATGTCGTGCCTATCGGAACTCCTGGCAATTCACGGATTGAACACTCTCTACAATTTCCTGCTACACCTCCTAGCCACTATCGAGGAGAAGGGCGGAATGATAATCGGTATGCTCATCGAAGGAGCACAATCGAAAAGCGAGGAAATACTGATATCTACGCTGTTCGATACAACCCTAAAGTTAGACAAAGACGTCAGACTACGGTTTCCTGAACCCCTTGCCGACGAAATAAATCTCGGCACTACTCTTCCTTGAAGCCTTCGGGCTGTGGAATTTCCTAAACCTGAAGAAGGGCTTGAACTCGTTAAATATGTTCTGAATTTCCTCACCTTGGAATATCTTTACGACGAAGCATCCACCCCGCACGAGCGTCTGCTTGGCTATGTTGAAAGCCGCTCTCGCCAAATCGACGGAAAGAAGGTGGTCTATCGTCCACTTGCCGGTTATTTTAGGCGATGCGTCGCACAGAACCACATCGAACTCCTCTCTGATCTTCCGTATTTCGTCGAGGGTTTCGGGTTTCGTTATATCTCCTTTTATGAACGTAACTCCCTCTATCGGCTTCATCGGGTTAATATCTACTGCAACTACCTTCGATCCGAGCTCCACAGCCACCTGACTCCATCCGCCGGGCGAAGCTCCTAAATCCAAGACCCAATCACCTTCCTTAATTAGCTTGAACGTTTTGTTCATCTGAAGGAGTTTGAACGCCGCTCTGCTTCGGTATCCCAACTTCTTGGCTTGCCAGTAGTAGTAATCCTGACGATCCTTCTTCCTCCTCATAAATCTAAGATCCCGTGCGAAGGGATATAAGCTTAACCTCAGGGTTCGACCAAGGTTCCGATTTCGGCGTAATCCCCCTCAACGACCCTCTTTATGTTTTCTGGCTCACCCAAGAACACGATCGTTTTAATCCCGCTTCGCTGAATGATCTTTACCGAAAGAACATCGAGCGGAAAGTTTCCCCCCGCTTCAGCCGATAGCTTCAGAACGATCTTCAGCAGTTCATCCGCTTTGATTTTATCGAACCTCCTCGCATTCGGATTCCTCCTCGGATCGTCAGAGTAGATTCCATCTACTGATGTAGCGTTCAGAAACAGATCGGCTTTGACGAACTCGGCCAGCAGAGCGGAGGTTGCATCGGTTGTATGCCCGGGAAACGTTCCGCCCATCACAACCACGTTATGATTCAGAGATAGCTCGTAGGCTTCTCTGAAATCCTTAGGAATTACCTTCGGTGCATTGCTTAAAGCTGAGCAAAGCAACATCGCGTTGATCCTCGTAACTTCGATTCCGATGTAATCGCAAAGGGTGTTGTCGGCACCAAGCTTTTTGGCAGTTTTTATGTATTCCCTCGCAATTTTCCCGCCACCAACGACCACGAATACCTTGTTATCCTCTGCAATTTCTTCAATGACTTCAGCAAAGCTCCTTATCCTTTCGGCATCGAAATCCCTCATTAAAACCGAACCGCCCAACGACAGAACTATCTTCATCCGGCTGAAGTTACCAGCTGGAATTAAATCGATTTCGACGATCGTCATCGTTTGTCATTTGATAACTCTTCAATCATATGCAACTTGCGAGCGCTTAGCTTAGATACGAAATGACAAATCCATACCGAGTGATTAAACGACGATTAACATAGATCGTTGCGAAAATTCGATAGAGCTCGATTTTCGAATCCTCAATGACTTCGCCAATAACGTTAAATAATCAATATTAATTCTGACAAACATGGAGTTCATTCTCATCTCCGGAAGGACGATGCATCAGGGTGAAACCCTCCATCAGAAGTGTAGCGAAGAGTATATGAAGGCATGTGCGATTTGTGAGATGAATCCCGAAGATATGAAGGAATTGGGCGTTAAGGATGGAGACGTCGTTAGGGTAAAGTCTGAAGCCGGTGAGGTTAACGTTTACGTTAAGCCTTGTGAGGGCTTGGACAGAGGGATAGTTTTCATCCCCATGGGTCCTTGGGCTAATGCAGTAGTTCCGGCCGGAACGGATTCGACTGGGATGCCGAGCTTCAAGGGAATCAAGGTCAGGATTGAGAAAGCCGACGGAAGGGTTTTGAGGGGAGACGAACTGGTGAGGAGGTATGAGTTTGAGGGTTAAAGACGTCGTTTGCCCGTTTTGCGGATGCCTTTGCGATGACATAGTAGTGTATGTCGAAAACGACGAGATCAAGGAAGTCGAAAATGCTTGCAAGTTCGGTGCGCACAGATTTTTAGCCGTTAAGAAGCACAGGATAAAGGCTCCGATGGTTAGAGAGGGACAGGAATTCAAGGAGGTAAGCTACGACGAGGCGATAAAAAGAGCCGTTGAGATTTTGACAAAGGCTAAGAAGCCGCTCCTCTACGGCTTCTCCTCGACGAGTTGCGAGGTTCATGAAGTTGCAATAGAGCTCGCCGAATTGCTCGGGGCTGTAATCGACAACACAGCATCAGTCTGCCACGGTCCGAGCGTTTTAGCCGTGCAGGAAGTCGGCTATCCTTCGGTTACGCTTGGAGAGGTAAAGAACAGGGCAGATCTCGTCATTTACTGGGCTTGCAATCCGATGCACGCACATCCGAGGCACATGTCCCGATACTCCCTCTTTCCGAGGGGTATGTTCACCGACAAAGGCAAGTTGGAGAGGTTTTTGGTCGTAGTTGACGTCAGAAGAACGGAAACGGCTGAAATAGCGGATCTATTCGTTAAAGTAAAACCGGGTTACGATTTCGAGGTTCTGAACGCTCTCAGAACTATTCTGAACAAGGGAGACATCCCGCATGAAGAGATCGGCGGAGTTAAAAAGGAAACGTTGATGGAACTTGCCGAGAGGATGAAAAACTGCCAGTTCGGGATCCTATTCTTTGGCGTTGGCTTGACGATGAGTAGGGGAAAGCACAGGAACATAGCCGAAGCAATCAAGCTCGTGAGGGATCTGAACCGCTACACGAAGTTCAGCATAATGGCTATGAGAGGACACTACAACGTTACCGGGTTCAACGAAGTTTCAAGCTGGGAAACAGGATATCCATTTGCAGTTGACTTCACGAGGGGGTATCCTTGGTATAACCCCGGAGAAACCGACGCGAATTCGTTGTTGCAGAGCAAAGATGTTGATGCGGTCTTGGTTATAGCTTCAGACCCGGCGGCGCACTTCCCAAGGGAATCGGTAAGATACCTCGCCAAGATTCCGCTAATAGTGATAGATCCTTTCGAAAGTCTGACGAGCAGAATAGCCGACATTGTGATACCTTCGAAGGTCGTGGGAATCGAAGCTGAAGGATCGGCTTACAGAATGGACGCCGTTCCTTTAAGGTTGAAGAAAGTCATAGAAGCTAAAGGGTTGCTTTCCGATTTGGAGATCATGGAAAGGATTCTGGAGGGCGTCAAGCGTAAGCTGAGCAGTAAAAGTGAGATCGCCGTTAAAATGTAGCTCAAGAAAAATCTTTAAAAAGCGGAGGTTTAGGTATTTAGGAGGGGCCGTGGGGTAGCCTGGCATCCTTCCGTCTTGGGGGGGCGGAGACCCGAGTTCAAATCTCGGCGGCCCCATCAAAGTGCCTTTTAAATTACAGTTATGATCGTCGTAAAGCTTGGTGGAAGCGTGGCATCGAATGTAAAGGAGATATTGTCTGTCCTGAGTTCAACCGGCAGGGATATATTAATAGTTCCCGGGGGTTGGATATTCGCGGATCAAATTAGAAAGCTTGGTGTTAAAGATGAGCAAGCCCATTGGATGGCGATTTTGGCGATGGAGCAGTTCGGTTACTACATCTCCAGCTTCGGAATTGAAACGATAAAGCCCAAGGACTTCGAAGATATAGAGTTTGAAGGGATTAGGGTTCTGCTACCCTACGAACTCATCTTACGGAACGACGAGCTTCCGCATTCTTGGGACGTAACTTCCGACAGCATTGCAATATGGATAGCATCAAAGTTAGGGATTAATAATATCGTAAAGCTTACGGATGTCGATGGTATAATATTGAATAACAGGGTTGTTGAGCGGGTTCGGGCTTCTCAGCTGATCGGAATTCAAACTTGCTTGGACAAATACGCCCCAAAACTCATGATCGAGTATGGAATGGATACCTTTATCTGCAACGGGCTTTTTGCTAACAGGGTAAAAGATTATATAACTAAAGGAAGAGCGAAAGGCACGTTGGTTGAGGGGAGGTGATGCTGATGGAGGCGAGATGCATAACTTGCGGTGCCAACTTAATAGGAACGAATTACGTCGCGTTTCCTTGTCCGGAATGCGGTCAGACGATATACAGATGCAAAAAATGTAGGAAGCTTGCGAATCCGTATAAATGTCCTAACTGCGGATTTGTAGGGCCGTGAGGTGGTTCGGATGGGGAACGTATACATGAAGCTTAAGGTGATGCCCGAAGATGTCGACGTCGATCTCGAAAAGATATACGAGAAGATAAAGGAAGTTGCTCCGGAGAAGGTTGAGATCAAGGACTACAAGATCGAACCCATAGCCTTCGGATTGAAGGCTCTCCTCGTTATGGCCGTTATGCCGGATGAAGGCGGAATTGGAGACGAACTTATAGAGAAGATCCAGAGCATCGAAGGTGTTGAGAGCGTAGAGGTTGTAGCCACCGAGTTAGTTTAATATATCGCTATTCTGCTCATTTTTTATACCGATGATGAGTTTCGGTCGCTCTGATTCGTGATGAAATTTCCTGCGGCTGAGGATACGTAATCCGAAAATCAGCATGAAGACTTGCCTTAAGGAACTACAAAGATACATTCGAAAGCTCAAGCGGCTTTTGGAGATCGAAAGAAAAGCGGAAATAGATGCGATGCGGGAGGAGATGCGAAAACTCAGCGGAGAGCAAAGGGAGAGGTTGGGCAGGGCTATTTTGAATCTGAACGGCAAAATAATCGGTCAGGAATTCGGCTACAAGCTCGTTAAATACGGAAGATCGAAGCCGTTTAAGACTGAAATAGGCGTAGGCGACCTCGTTCTCATAAGCAAGGGCGAACCTTTGGCAAGCGATCTCGTTGGAGTAGTAACGGAAAAGGGATCGAGGTTCGTAGTGGTTGCGCTCGAATCAGTTCCCAAATGGGCTTTAAAGAACGTTAGGATAGATCTCTACGCGAACGACGTAACGTTCAGAAGGATGATGGAAAATTTAGATAGCCTTAGCGAGAGCGGGATTAGAGCTTTGGAGTTCGCATTGGGATTAAGAAAACCGGAGATGCCAGAGCCAATAGATTTCGAACCGTTCGATGAAGGATTGAACGAAAGTCAGAGAGAAGCTGTAAGCTTGGCGTTGGGAAGTAAGGATTTCTTTCTTATCCACGGACCGTTCGGAACGGGAAAAACGAGAACTCTGGCGGAATTTGTTCTACAAGAGGTTAAGAGGGGTAGCAAAGTTCTTGCCACCGCAGAAAGCAACGTGGCTGTTGATAACCTCGTGGAAAGACTTTTTGGAAAGGTTAGACTCGTCAGATTGGGTCATCCTTCGAGGGTTTCAAAGCATCTGAAGCAGTCCACCCTTTCTTATCATGTGGAAGTCCATCCCAAGTTTGGGGATGTAAAAAAGCTCAGGGAAGAAGCCGAAAGATTGATGAAGATAAGGGACGGCTACGTTAAGCCGATTCCGCAACTTAGAAGGGGTTTGAGCGACGAGGAAATTCTGAGGCTTGCAAAAAGCGGAAGGAGGGCGAGGGGTTTGAGCGTTGAAAGGATAAAGTCCATGGCTAAGTGGATCGAGCTGAATAGAAGAATTCAGGAGCTTTTAGATAAGGCGAAGGAGATCGAGGATGAAATAGTTAGGGATGTTATCGATCGCGCTCAGGTAATTTTGAGCACGAATTCTTCCGCCGCTCTCGATTTCATTAAGGACGTAGAGTTCGACGTTACAGTTGTAGATGAAGCTACCCAAGCAACGATTCCGAGCGTTCTTATTCCGATCTCAAAAGCCAAGAGGTTCGTTTTGGCCGGAGACCACAAGCAACTGCCTCCGACTATTCTGAGCGAAGAGGCTAAGGAGCTGAGCGAAACCCTGTTTGAAAAGCTCATAGAAAGATTTCCTCGGAATTCTAAGATGCTCGACGTTCAGTATAGAATGAACGAGAAGCTCATGAGGTTTCCGAGCAAGGAGTTTTACGGTGGCAAGCTTAAGTCCGATGAGAGCGTTAAGGGAATTACGCTTTCGGATCTCGGCGTTGAAAAACCTAAATTCGGAAGTCCATGGGACGAAATTCTCGATCCTAAAGAGGTGCTGGTTTTCGTCGATACATCCAATTGTCCGAATAGATGGGAAAGGCAAAGAAAAGGATCTCTTTCGAGGGAAAATCCGCTCGAAGCTGAGATAGTCGGGGAGATCGTTGAAAGGTTGCTTGAGATGAAAGTAAAGGCTAAGTTGATAGGCGTAATAACTCCCTACGACGATCAGGTAGATCTGCTTCGATCCGTTATAGGGGAAACAGTGGAGATAAGCACAGTCGACGGCTATCAGGGTAGGGAAAAGGAGATCATAATAATTTCGTTCGTCAGGAGCAATAAAGATGGAGACTTGGGATTTCTGAAGGATTTGAGAAGGCTTAATACCGCTTTAACGAGGGCCAAGCGAAAACTTATTTGCATAGGAGATGCCGAAACTTTGAGCCTGCACGAAACTTACAGGAAATTCTTGGAATTCGTCAAAGCCGAAGGTAGGCTTGTCAAGCTTTGCTGATCACTTACAATTCTCAAGATCTTTCTTGAGTTTCTCAACGTAAGTTATAGTCTTAGTGACTATTCCGTGAAGAACGGTAAGCTCCCTCTTCGTAATTAAAGATCTGCCGAGTATCCTTCTTAAAGCTATTATCGTTCTGTCTATTCTGTGCTTAGGATACCAGACGGCTTTCATTAGCTTTTCGAAGTTCGCAACCAAGTTCTCGATGTCCTTAGCGGTCGCATAAGTCTTCTCCTCAACCCCGTATCTCCCTTTGCTTAGCTCGTATAAGATAACCGCTACAGCATGACTGACGTTCATAACCGGATATTCCGGATTCGTCGGAATCGTCACGATCATGTGGCAGAGTTCGAGTTCTTCATCGAAGAGTCCGTAATCCTCCCTTCCGAAAGCTACGATAGCTTTTCCGTCTTTGCCCTCCAAAAATACTCTAAGCTCCTCGGGGCTGAAAATAGGCTTTCTGATGTATCTCTCCTGAGCCTTAGCGGTAACTCCAGTCGTTCCGATTAGGATGTTCCCGTGTTCAAGTATCTCTTCGAAGCTATTCAGTTTCACGGCGTTCTCGAGAATATCCTTGGCATGCGCCGCTGTTACGTATGATTGCTCCGTAACCTTGCAGTTATAAAGGTAGAGCTCGCTAAATCCGAAGTTCTTCATAACCCTCGCTATAAAGCCTACGTTCTCGGGTATCTTAAGCTCAACAAGAAGGACGCCGACCCTCATTTCGCATCTCTCAGAGTATCATCTTAGCTATTTCGAGGGCTTTAAGGATGTGATCCCTCGCGTTCTCTTCAACTACATCCTCGTGCCCCGGATACAACACCGATACATCCAACTTCGCAAGCTTCTCCAACGAACTTATCAGCTCGAAGCTGTTACCTCCGGGCAGATCGACCCTTCCGAAGGCACCATGAGCGAATACCGTATCCCCGCTGAAGAGCCATTTCCTGTTCGGCTCGTAGTAGCATACGCTTCCCGGAGTGTGTCCGGGGGTGTGGATAACCTCAAGCTCAATCTCGCCCAGCCTGAATCTTTCTCCTCCCTTCACAAGCACATCCGGCTCGACGTAGAATCTGTATCCGAAAAGCGTGTATCCGCTCTTGAGCAGTTCGAACTCCCTCTCGTGCATCACTATCTTACAGCCGAACCAGCGTTTCAGATCGACGCAAGCCATCGCGTGATCGAAGTGCGAGTGCGTTAGGAATACGAACTCTATCTCCTTTGGATTAACGTGTTTGCTTACAGCTTTGACTATAAACGACGAATCTCCTCCGGCGTCGATCAAACTCGGAACATCATCGAGCAATAGGTAAGCGTTCGCCATGAGTGGAGGCGTAACGATTCTTATCGGTCGCATGATCGAAATTCGTCTAAGTTCTTATAAACCTTTCAAGATCCGACTTAAGCAACCTCTTGATTTCCTCCGGATCATCCGTATTCAAGCCGAAGTAAACGGCGAAGTCTTTCGTAGTCGTCAGAACCTTCGTTCTGCCTTTCTTTTCAGCCTTGATTAATCCCATCTCCTCAAGCTTTTTAACGTGCTCGTAGCAACGATTACCTCTTATCTTAGCCAACTTGCTGAGTTCTATGGGTTGTTTTATCGCTATGATTGCCAGTGTTCTCAAACATCCCTTATCGAGCTCGCTTTCGACGAATTTGCCCACGAACTTCTGATAGACAGGCTTGACCCTCATTAGGAACTTATCCTTAATCTTGACTATCTCTATCGCGGAATCTCTCGAAGAATACTCCTCGATTAACTTCTGAAGTGCGGATTCAACTTCCCTAACGCTCCTCTTAGCGATCCTCGCGATGCTTATCGATGAAAGCGGTTCCGTTGCTGAAAAAAGAATTGCTTCGACGATCCTGACGATATCCATATCTTCAGCTGAGCGGCTTGATTTTTATATCTTCGTAAAACCTCTCCTGATATATCTCAATTTTCCTTCGGTATGCCAAATGCAGAATTGAAACGTAGTAGGAGATCAGCCTACTCGAATCGAAGCCTCTTGTGAGTTTGAAGAACGAAATCACGGGTCTGAGCCTAAATTCTCCAACGAGTTTCTCGTAAACCTCATTTACGGTTTCCTCGATGTCCTCCTCATGCGGAACGTCCAAAATTTTCTCTTCGGCTTTTACTCTTGCAACCCTCCTCTTCCTCCTTCTAACTTCGAGCATCTCAGCCTTCCTGAGTTCCCTTATCAACTCCTGCAGTGTCGTGTATCTCCTCGGTCTCTTCGGCTTCATCTCCGAAACTACCGTCTCCTCCGTAGGCAATTCAAAAGTGAGATCGATTTCCGGCAATTCTTCGTCGAATTCTTCTACTTCTTCATCTTCATCGAATACGGCTTCGCTAACGAGTATCTCGGCTTTCATTCTAACCAGAATCGCCGCGTAAAGCAGAACCCTCGCAGAAAATCTCAGATCCAACTCTTCCACCTTCTTAAGGAACTTATCCGCTAATTCAACTACGTCGATGTTCCAAGGATCGATCTCTCCCTTCTTAGCCATGTCCACGATTATCTCAATCGGATCGCCGTGACTATCGATGAGTCCTCACCCCTCGTAACACCTATCACGGCATCGGCCATTTCAAGCATCGGCTTTCTGAGCGAAATTACGATGAACTGAGCATCCTTCGAAAGTCTCTTTATCATCTTAGCCACTCTACCAACGTTCACGCCGTCCAAAAACATGTCGACTTCATCGAAAACGTAGAATGGAGCCGGCTTATACCTTTGAATCGCAAATATCAATGCCAAAGCGGCTAAGCTCTTCTCCCCACCGCTCATAGCCTCAAGCTTCTGAACCCTCTTTCCGAACGGCTTAAACTTTATGTGCAAACCGCTGTTGAAAGGATCGTTTCCGTCCAAATACAACTCCCCCTCTCCGTTCGCAAGCTCCTTAACGATTTCCTTGAAGTTCTCATTTATCGCGTTGAAGACCTTAAAGAAAGCTTCTCTCTTCATCTGTTCGTATCTCTTTATCCTATCGAGGATCTCCCTTCTTTCCTTATCAAGCACCGCTTTCTTATTCAGCAGATCGTCCCTCCTCGCCTTAACTTCCTCGTATTCCTGAATAGCCTTCATGTTCACCTCGCCGAATTCGACAATCTGAGCTTCGATCTCCTTAAGTCTTTTCTCAACGATTGCAAGAGGTGGAAGATCTTCAACCTCAACGACTTCTAAACCTTCGAGCTCCTTAACTACTTCATTAAGCTCCTCAGCCTTAGCCTTTAACCTCTCTTCAATCGCCCTTATTCCAAACTCGGCTTTCGATTTCTCGCCTTCAAGCCTTCTGATTTCGTCCAAAATCTTGTCCCTCTCCATTCTGAGCTTCTTGGCTTCTCTACTGACCTCTTCCTCCTCCTTACTTAACTCTTCGAGTCTGAGCTTCAACTCCTCAATTCTCTTTCTCCCGTTCTCGATTTCTCTATGAATTTCTTCAGTTCTAAACTCGATCTGCCTCAATCTATCCTCCTTCTCTTCAATGCTTCTTTCGATTTGCTCCCTTCTAAGTTCGGCATTCTTAAGCCTGCTTTCGATGTTCATCAGAATCTCCTTATTTCTCGAATACTCCTCCTTAAGCTTCTCAAGCTCCTCGGTCAGCTTTGCAACTTCGCTACCCTTCATCTTCCCCTCAAGCCTCTCAATTTCATCCCTGAGCTTTGCAATGGCTTTTTCGACATCCCTGAGCTCCTCCTCGACCTTCTCAGCTTCGGAATAGAGTTCAGCCATCTCTATCCTTTTTTCGTTAAGCTTGAGCTTTATCGAATCCAAAAGCTTCTGAGAGTCTTCGATTCTAAGATTCAAAGCCGATATTTCACTCTTAAGCTGTGCAATCGTCACATTCAACTCGTCGATCTCAGCTTGGATAGACCTTCTCAGATTTTCCTCCCTCTTCAGTTCGTCGAATATCTCCTCCTTCCTCTGCATCATCCCGTTTATTTCTTCCCTAAGCCTGCTCTCCTTGTTAAGCAACTCCTTGGAAAGTAGGACTCCTTTCCTCTTCTGAACACTTCCGCCGGTGATTATTCCGCTCTTCTCGATTAGATCTCCGTCGAGCGTTACTATCCTTCTTCCGTCCATTAACCTCTTAGCCGTATCGATGTTATTGACTACCAGCGTATCCCTGTAGACGAATTCGAAGACGGGCTTAAACTTTTTATCACATTTTATTAAATTGACTGCATAATCGATTACACCTTTTTCTCTCAAAATCGAGTAGTCCAAATATACGCTGAAGTTCCTTATCTTGTTCAGAGGTATGAAGCTCGCCCTTCCGCCGTCGATCCTCTTCAGATACTTTATAGCCTCGACAGCATCATCTTCAGTTTCGACAACTATGAACTGCAGTGCGTTTCCGGCGGCTACTTCCAAAGCTAACGCGAAATCTTCCTTAACCTCTCCAAGCTGAGCTACAGTTCCGTGAACGTTTCTGAGAATTCCCTTCTCCTTCGCTTCCAAAACCAACTCCACGGCTTTAGAAAACCTCTCCATTGCCGAAAGCTCGGTTCTGACTTTCGTAAGCTCTATCTCCTTGCCCTTAATTTCCTCCTCAATTCTCGCAAGTTCATCCCTTAGGGCAAATATCTTCTTATCTACGCTGTTCCTTCTATCCATCAGAGCCCTCAGCTTCTTTTCGGCTTTCTCGAGCTCGACCTTCTTACGCTTCAGATCATCGAATAGGTTTTCGATCTTTATCCTTTCCTTCTCAAGCTCGAGATCGTCGATTTCCATTCCTATTCTTCTTAAGGCTTCAAGCAATCGATCCCTCTTTCTTATAAGCTCGCTTCTTCTTTCTTTAAACCTATCAAGCTCCTCCTTCTTGCTGATAAGTTCATCCTTCAGCTGTTTGAATTGTTCTCCGACTTCCTCAAGCTTTGCCCTGACGAATTCTATCTTCTGATGATTTTCCTCAACCAAACTGCTTATACTTGCCCTTTGAATCGATAGCTCCCCGATCTCCTTCTCAACTTCTTCAAGCTCATCCCTCAACTTTGAAATGCTAATCAGGATCTGCGTTCTCTCCTCTTCGAGCTTTTTCAGTTCGTTGCGGTATATATCTTCGGATCGCTTAATAGCTTCGATTTCGGAGTTGATCTTCAGAATCTCGTTCTGAATCTGCTTGAACCTAACGTCTCCGATCTTAGCAATCCTTTCCGAAAGCTCTTCCGCTTTTCCATTCAGCTCCTGAAGTCTAAGGTTGATCTTCACAATTTTCCTCGTAAGTTCATCCTTTTCGAGTTCGAGCTGTTCGATCTCGTTTTCAAGCGATTCTTTTCTCTTCCTAAGACTCAAATATCTATGGGCTTTGAGGTAATTCCGAAATCTCTCCCTTTCCTCCAAAAGAGCCTTATATCTCAAAGCCTCCTCCCTATCCTTCTTCAAACTTTCGAGCCTCAGATTCACTTCGGCAATTACCACCTCAAGCTTCTCTATGTTCTCCCTAACTACATCGAGCTCCTGCAGAGCTTTCTCCTTCTTTTCATCGAACTCTGAAATTCCGGCGATGTCGTCTATGATCTTCCTTCTCTGAATCGGAGACATCTCCGCTATTCTTGTAACGTCTCCCTGCATCACTATATTGTAGTCGTTGTGCAATCCCAAATCTTCCAAAACCCTCTCTATCTCAGAGTAACTTACGCTCTTACCGTTCAGATAGTAATAACTGTAGTAGCCTTTATCCGTCTTCTTCACCCTTCTTTTTATCTTCAATCCGTTGCTGAACGTTATTTCAACCTCGGCTTCGTTTGAGCCGATTCTGATCAGATCGGTGAGCTTATCGGCCCTCAGAGCTTTTGAGGAGGAAGTTAAACCCAAGCAGAAGAGAATGGAATCCACTATATTCGACTTACCGCTCCCGTTAGGACCGCTTACAGCTACGAAGGGATAGTCAAAAGTAATCTCAGCTTTTTTAAAAGATTTGAAGTTTTTCAAGGAGATTCTTTTGATGAACATTATCAGTCGACTATTATCAGTTCGCTTTCGTCCTCTTCCTCAGTTACCTCTTCGGATTTCTCCGGCTCCTTAATCTCCACGAGATCCCTCTTCTTGCTCTGAGAACCTTTAAGCACGGATTTAATGTATAGGATATCGGACATGATATTTTCTATGGCTTTCGAAAGTTCGATCAGCTTGGCTTCCAAGCTCTTCAAGTTATACTTCTCCTCAAGCTCCCTAATAATTTCCTTCTTAAGCTCCTCGATCGTCTTCGAGGACAGCATCTTCCTCAACTCCTCAAGCTCCTTCTCCTTCTCTGCAAGCTTCTTTTCGAGCCTTTCCAAAAGTATATCCCTCTCCACAACATCGAAATATCATAGGAAGTTAATATAGTTAACTGAAGAATGCGTCGAGTGTCTTCTGCTTGCTCACACCTTTGATGTTGGCTTCCGTGTATCCGAACCTCTCGAGTATTCTCAAGATTGCAGGGATGACCTGATGTTCTATGTAGTAGTCCTTGTCGATCTTTCTCTTGTCTATTCCGGCAAAAGTTCTGATCGAAAGTGTTTCACCGTCGAAGTCCTCGATAAGCTCAACGGGATAAGCCCTATCGCTTATGCTCCCGGCACCCTTAACTATCACGAAACCCACCTTAGAGCCGACCGGATAAACTATCCCCATCTCCATAGCCCGCAAAGCGGCTTTCACGTGAGCCTGCTTGCTTTCGTATTTGGAAGGTTGCTTCGTGAGACTCTTGTAAATTACGTAATCTTCAAGCGGAATCTTACCCTTTCTTATCTCCTCCACAACCTTCCGAACGTAATCCACAGCCTTTTGCGGATTTTTCTCCTTCAGAATTATCTCTATAACAGCTTTCTGAACCTTCTTGGCAAGCTCGCACCAGTCTCCTCTCCTAACCTCCAACCCCTTGACCACGAGCCTTCCATCCTTCGTAAGTCCCGCATATCTCTTCTTTTCAACGAAGAATATCGTTCTGTAGTATTCGTCGATCTCGATTTGAACGGGCAACTCCTTAGATAACCGATCGATGAGCTTCAAAGCTTCCTTCTCAAGCTCCTCTAAGCTTAAAGAATTCTTCTTTATAAAAATTGAATCTGTGTCTCCGTATAAAACTTCGAATCCCATATCCTCGGCTATCTTTACGGATCTCTTTATGCAGTGCCTCCCCCAAGCGGTAGTTGCTTCCGCACATTCCCTGCAATACCATCTCGCCAAAGTCCAGCCGGTATAGCCGTAGAACGAGTTTGTTAACACCTTCAAAGCGGACTGCTTTATATCGAGCAGTCTGTATTCCACCGAATCCGGATCAAGCTCCTTCATCTTCTTCTTTATCTCCCTCCTCCTTTCGATAAGCATCGTCAGAATTCTCTTGAAGAAACCGTCCGGCTTTTTCCTGAACTTATGCCCGACTTCTGGAGCGATGTAGCAGTCGTCGCATTGCCCCCTTACAAGCGTATCTGGACTTATGTTGTATGCGACCATAATTGATGGATACATGCTCGCGAAATCCAAGCATATCACATTCTCATGCAATCCCTTAGCTGGCTCAAGAACGAATGCACCTTCGTAACTCTCTTCAATCTCCAACGGATTCGGAGCTACTTCCCCTATCTTGTGAGCTTCGCTTAGCAGAAGGTAGTCGACCTGCTTACCCCTACCGATTCTCGTCACATCATCCAACGGCAACCTGATCAGCTTTGCAAGTTCGTAGTGCATTGGCAAGAGCTCTTCGGCTATGAAGTAAGTGTTCAGAACGTCCTGCTTCGCATACCTCAGAACCTTCTCCCTTTCACCCTTAGTCCAATACTTGTAGATGTCCTTGGCTTCGATGTCGGCTATCTCAACTTTCGTTCCCAAATACTCGGCTACGTTCTCAAGCTTCTTTATCTTTACGTCGCTCATCTTCAGAGCTATGTCGTATAGATCGACGTTCAGCCTTCCCGCGATCTTCGGTCTTCCTCCTCTTATCGTCAGTTCGCTTCTATCCCTTCCGACGTCGAGCCTGATCCCGTGCTTCTCCGCTCTTTTCTTTAGATAGGGCCAGTCGAAAGCATTTTGATTGTAGCCGACGATAACATCGGGATCGAGCTTTTTTACGGTGTTCACGAACTTCAGGATTACCTCCCTCTCATTATCGCCGTGAAACAGCTCTTCATATTCGCCTGACTTGACTCCTATGACTATGATCGGATTCTCCTCAGGATCGGGCATTCCGAATTCCGAAAGCATCTCGCAGTCGAAAGCCAAAACTTTCAAATCGGGAAAGTCGGGTCTCTCATCCCTTTGAACGCTTTTAACCTCGTAGGACTTTACGAACCCAGACCTCTCAGCAGTTGGTTCAATGATGATCCCGTCCAAGCAGGCTAAATCCTTATCGATCAGATAACGATAGGCGAATGGTATATCGGCTTCCCTCACCTCCGCGAACTTCTTTATCTCCTCCCTCAGCTTCGGAACGTGCTGAGGATGTCTCGCGTAAACCTTGAAGGCTTCAACTTCCTTTCCTAAGCTTTTAACGGTCACTTCCTCAACTCTAAGCGGAGTAACAATTTCGGTCTTAGTTTTTACCTTAACGTTCAAGATGTCTTCAGCTGTAGGCTTCCCGTCTTCTCTCAAAACGTAAAAGTAAGGTAAGAAGTTGCGATCGTAAGCAACAAACACACCCTTCTCGTTCTTACACCACATTCTGATGATCGCCCTTCCGTGTTCGGTAACGTAATCTATATCGAGCAACCAAGCTTTGATCATCCTTAAAAGCTTTGAATTTAAATTAATTAAATGTAGCGGAGAAAAAATTACATTCCGAGCATCTTCTCCTCCCACTTCTTCAGATATTCCGAGCTCTGCCCCACATCCACGAACAGCTTCGACGCTCTTTCAACATCCTCAAGCTCCACCTTGCCCGAATTTCTCAGCTTCGCAAGCTCATGGGCTGGAGCTAAGAGTTGGATCGCATACCTCAGACTGTTCTTAACTCCCAGCTCCGTCAGCTTATCCAAAGCCTCCTTGCTTAGCATTATTCCGGATTCGGCGGCTCTTATCTCTATGATCGTTCTTATCTCATCCTCGCTGTATGGTTCGGTCGTAATTATCAGCAATCTGTCGAGCAGATCGAGAGGAATTCCGTGCGGTGCGACTATGTCGGTTCCCCTTATCCTCGCAAATCCTCTGTTCGATGCCAAGATTATTATCGGAGCCATCTCCGACTCCATAGCTCGATTCATGAAAGCGAACAGCTCGATGTCCATTAGATGGGTTTCGTCGATGAAAAGAACTCCGGGCACGAGCTCCGCTCTTCCCTCCTCGACCCACTTCTTCACTTGCTCATCCACAGCCTCTCTTACCTCGTTGTCTATCTCCCTGCTCGCCGGCTCGAAGAGGCTGAATATTCCGCCCCTTCTCGCATTCGCTTCATCCAAGTCGTGCAGGGTGATTACGTATGTAAACTCCTTTTCTTTCTCTATTCTTCCCTTGGGAACTTCCACGAGTTCGTAATCTCCTATGTCGAACTTCTTCTTAGCCCTCTTGCTCCTTCCAACCTTTGCCACCCTCCCCGTTTCCTTGTCGATTACTATTACATCTCCAACCTCTATACCCTGATAGAGGAACTGCAGAGCGAGTCTTCCGCTTACGCTGAACGTCTTTTGCTCATCAGTGGTGGCAAGCGTAAGCGTTGCGGATTCCGGAATCTTCTGAGTTGGATTGTATGGATTCGGAACCATGTTGTAATCCAAGCCGACTACCTCGCCCTCCAAAACTATTCTCGTTTCTTTTATTCGAACGCCTATCGCCTTCCTCATCGCCTGAATTAGCGCTTCGGTTTTCTTCATCTCACTGCTGTAAAACTCAGAAGCCGAAACGTGGACAAACGGTATATCCTTACCGAGCTCTTTGCTTATAGCTACGGCTATAGCTGTTTTTCCAGTCCCCGGAGGCCCAGCGATTAAAATCCCCCTACCAGCCATCTTACCCTCTTTGATTAGTCTGACGATGATTCCGGCGGCCTCCCTCGCCTTCTTCTGTCCCACCAGCCCATCTGCGACATCCTTAGCCCTTAAATTCTCATCTAAGCCCAAACCCCTTATGTGGGAGTGAGCGCTGATTCTCTCAAACTTTTGAGTGATCTCTTTGATCTCAACGGCCATCCTAACACCCCCTTTATAATAGTTACAATATCAGTGGGTTAGCGAAACTATATAAAGATTTTGCAATTTGTTTTAACGTCGGCAAAGCTTAGAATCGAACATGAAGTGCATAACCCTGACGGTGGATGCGATAATTCCATACGAAGGCAAAATAGTGCTCATAAAGAGAAGAAACGAGCCATTTAAGGATCATTACGCTCTGCCCGGAGGGATTGTGGAATACGGAGAAAGCGTTGAGTCCGCTTTGATAAGAGAGGTGAAGGAGGAAACCGGTTTGGATGTGGAAATATACAGGCTCGTAGGAGTCTATTCCGATCCGAACAGGGATCCGAGAGGACACTTCGTTTCGGTATGCTTCATAGCTGTTCCAAAGGGCGGAACTCTTAAAGCCGATAGCGACGCGAAGGAAGTGGCTCTTTTTGAGTTGGACAAGATTCCGAAGTTAGCCTTCGATCACAATAAAATGATAGATGACGCAAAACCGTATTTGGTCGAACTACTTCAGCGATAAAAATTTAAAAAGAGCGGTCAAACCTTAGATCTGCTGGAGGTGGTCATGTGGAATTCTGTCCTAAGTGTAAAAGTATAATGATATACAAAGGAGACAAGGTCGTCTGCAGGAAGTGCGGCTACGAGAAGCAAGCCGATTCGGATGAAGAGGTGGTCATAGTTTCGAAGAAGAACAAGGAGGAAGTTCCAGTTATCGAAGGAGAGAACATAAAGACGCTACCGACCGTCAGAGTCGTTTGTCCGGCATGCGGAAACAAGGAAGCATACTGGTGGATGAGGCAACTGAGAGCGGCGGATGAGAGCGAAGTTAGATTTTTCAGATGCACGAAGTGCGGGAAGACTTGGAGAGAATACGATTAAACAGCACTTTTTTCTAAAATTTTTATTAAATTAATTTTATTGTATATACTGATTTAACATCGTTTTTAGCGCTTATTTTTACAAAAAGTCCTCATTATCATTGTTATAATCATTAAATTTTTTAAGTAACGACGGATTTAATCGAAAATCGAAAATTTTATATAGGCATCATGATAATGACTTGTATGATGATTATAGATATCATCATTACGATATTAGTTGAAAATTTATCCGATTTTCAAAAAAGATTTCATAAAATATTTAAAGTGTTATATACTATCCATCATAATAATTATAATTATTTTATAAATTTAGTTAAATATAAATATCTCGGAGTATAACGACGTATCGGAGGTGGTGAAGATGGAGAAGAAGCCGGAGGTTAGGAAGGAAAAGGAGGAAGCTGAGAAGGTGTTTAAGGGAATAAAGTTGTTTGTATTTGGTTAAAATTTTGATAGAAGTAAAATATAATTGAATGTTTAAAGATAAACATGTTAATTTTTAAAAATATTATTGAAATACTTAAGCTTTCTGCATACCCTCCGAACTTTATTTATCCCATACCCTTTTTGACTCTTCTCGTCTTTTCGATGGCAAACGGAAGCTTCCAATCCCTTTTAATAGCCATGGCTTTCACCTACACGTTTTATCCGGCTGTGAATCTGTGGAATCACGTTAACGATGTTGAAGAAGACAAACATTCTGGGAGAACTAACATCCTCACGGAAAATTCAGCCGTCAGGAAGGCTACGATTGTTCTTATCGTAGTGCTTTACGCAATCTCTTCGGTAATAGCCTATCTAAAGTCGAGATGTTTTTTATTCTTTCTAATCTGCTTCCTTCTAACTTGGGCTTATTCGGACAGAATGTTCCTCGGAAGAATCGCTTTAAGACTGAAAGATTACTACATAACGGAGATTATGACTTTCGCTCTCGCTTATCCCTCATTCACGCTTCTCCTCTGGTCCTTCTTCGATAACTTAAATTTCAAAGCTATTGCACTCGCAACGACCGTTACCCTTCTAACACTTTCCGGTGCGGTTTTGAAGGATCTTAAGGATATAACCGGAGACGAGCTTGCGGGATTAAAGACACTTGCGGTGGTTTTTAGTCCTAAAACTTTGCTAAAAACATCTATCACACTTCATTGGCTCTATTACATCTCGATAGCTTTATTCGTATTTTTTAAAATATACAGCATGTTTAACGTCGTAGCTTTGATTCCGTCCATCATGCTTCTTTATGCAACGATAAAGCTCAGTAAAAACTCGTGGAGATTAACATTCGAAGTCTCAAATGCGATTAAGGCTATTGTCCTGTCCGCTATAACATCTCTAATCCTGCTTACAGTTTCATCTCTAACATAACCGAAGTTCCGGTGCCGTTGAAGCATATTCCCTCTTCTATTTCGCTCATGAACTTATTTTCTATACTTCTCAAACGTATCGATGGACATGATGTAAACAACCCGAGATAACGCTGGCAAGAGACTTCTGCATACACAGCTACTTCGGTGACTCCACCTCCGAACATCGGAAAGACATTTGAATCTATTAAGAACAGATCGAACGAATCTTCGAACCTCTTGCATTTAAACAGTTCCTCAAACATTCTCAGACTGTAAGACTCCCCCAAAAACAGTGCTTCATCATGGAAAAAGTCCGTATCGAATATAGAGGGATATATCCCGAGAGGACATGGAAGCAAGCCGAGTAACGAACATCCATACGTCTTCTCACTTACGAAAGCTAAAGCATACGGCGTTACCATCTGAAACTGACCATCGTTAAGCTTACTTAGCACTTCATCCTTGCTCATCTCTTTAAGGGCTTTCACTTTAGCTTCCAAGAACTTCGTAGCTCTCATTCCGTCGACCTCTCCAATAGCAACGCCTTTTTTAACCACTCTGACAATTTCGGCATCCGGAAACGTATTTCTGAGAATTTCCACGGTTTCCTCGAAGCTGTCGCCTCTTTCCGGAAATACGTCATGAAAGCTTGCATTCATCTTACCTTTAAAACATACTGCAACAATACCCCTGCCTATGCTCTCGTAGTTTGCGAATATCTTCGGAAAACCGATTTTTGCCTCAAGCGGCACCAAGTTCATTCCGATGATATCTGTATCTTCCGGCATGCTCCTCAAAACCTTGTTGGCTGGGTAGACGTATCTGGATTCGAGTGCATCGGAATACTCTCTCAGAACCCTTATCTTATCATTCAACGATCTTGCCGAAATGTATTTCGTATAGTGATATACGTTGCTGAAGTAAAACCTTAACATTTCGAATCTGCCCGGGGAGTAGAAAAGCGGATAGATCAGTATGGAAGCATCCCATCCAGAAACGTCTCTACCAATCTTTTTAAAGGCATCCTTTCCTTTGGCATAAAACACATCAACGTTATCCGAATCTACAAGCAGTAAGACCAAGCCGGAAGCCCAAGTTTCATTCGGAGTCGTGTAACCTTCAACGAAGCATCCAGCCATCTTGGTATCCGGAAATCTATCTCTCAAATACGCAAGCACCTTTCCGTGATCGCTCAAAACGGTATCCGTAAAGAACACGAGCAGAACATTTGGATCTATATCCAAAGCGGAAAATTTATCTTCGAGATCCTTTACTATATCCTCGTAGTTGCTTAAGGGTGTGCAGATCACTTCAACGTTCATATCAGTTCCCTTATCTTTCTACAAATCGATTTAACATCGACGTCGATTCTATATAAAGATAACTCATCGCTCGTTATTACCGTTAGAACTATGGTCTTCGAGACGGGATACATCTTAACGAAGACATCCTTGAATTTAAAGCTGACCTCCTCCATCTTTCCGTTAAATATCTCGTAAAGTATGTTCTTTATGTTGTTCTCCAAGTTGTAGAGTATGTTCAAAAACCTCGTAGATCTTTTCCTAACTTCCGCAATTATCGGTGTGCCGTCCACTCTGTAGAGTGCGACCATCTGAACCTTCGGATTCGTCGTAATCGGTCTCATAATGTTGTATATCTTCAAGAGCATTCTATCACCCTCTTTATGATCTCAATGAGCTCCTCCTTGGGTATCGGCACATCCTCTTCAGCAAGTTTTTCGAGTTTCTTCAGGATACTCCGATCGATCTTGCTCCGATCGATCCCCCCCAAGACCTCATCCAAATCGACCTTCGTTTTTATTTCGGCAATGTAACTCGAACCCTCAACGACGATACCGAGTCCTTTGAGGATTCTATACGGAAATATCCCCTCCGCATGCCATGAGCCTCGATGCTTGATTATTTTAAGAGTTCTGTTAAAGGCTTCGCCGTAGCCTATGTTCTCGAGATGTATCACGCTATCCCCCAAGAACACCGGAACGGTTATAGAAGGGTTGTTCAAATTACCGTCCAACGGCTCTTCGAGGGTAACCACAGAAGTTCCGGCTTCTCTTAGCTTCGAGAAAAACCAATTGACGTCTTTCCTCATCTCAAAGCTTAGCGAGGCTATTAGGGGCGTAAAAGAATCTACGACTATCCTAACATCGCCATTAGATGCGTTGCTCAGTATGAAATCGAGCAGATCGCTGTTCAAATACACTATATCCTCAACGTGAAAGTTACTACCGACGAGTAGTTTACCCTTATCGAGATAATCCCCAACCTCATCCCAACCCATAGACAAAGCCAAATCGATTATCCTCTTTTCGTCCATATCGAACGATACGAATATACCTTTCTCACCGTTTTCCAAACCCTTAAGCAAAAACTGCAATGCGAAAATCGTTTTTCCAACTCCAGCCGAACCCAAAACTATATTTACGGTATTCGGACAGTAACCACCGCCCAAGAGTTCATCCAAACCGAAAATACCGGTCTTAACTCTACCAACTCTGTTGATCATCATTAGGATTAAGATTCCGCGACGGATATTTATAAATTTTTAACGTCAAATAATTTAGATGAAAAAAATAAATTTGAGATAAGTTATTTGTCTTCGATGCCCCTTTCGGTAATCTTAAATACCGCCTCGCCTTCCGGCAAATGCGGTGAGTCGATGAGCCTTGCAACTCTCAGCTCGCCCTTGCTCTTCTTTAGATAGATCCTGAAGGTCGCCGTGTGGGCAACCACATGCCCGCCGATCGGTCTCGTCGGATCGCCGTAGAAGGCATCTGGCTTTGCCTGAACCTGATTCGTAACGACTATCGCGGCGTTGAAGATTTCGCCGAATCTCATGAGATCGTGGAGGTGTCTGTTTAGTTTCTGCTGTCTGTCAGCCAAAGTTCCCCTTCCGACGTATTCGGCTCTGAAGTGCGAAGTCAACGAGTCTACGATGAGCAGTCTTACCGGCTTACCATCCTTCATCAACTTCTGAGCCAACTCCTTCGCGTTGTCTACGAGCAACATCTGATGGTTGGAGTTGTAAGCCTGAGCGACGTATATGTTCTTTAAGACCTCCTTAGGATCGAGTCCCTTCGCTTCAGCCATCTGAACTATCCTTTCGGGTCTGAACGTATTTTCGGTATCGATAACGATTACAGAACCCTCAAGTCCTCCCTGCTCCTTCGGAAGTTGAACGTTTACCGCAAGCTGATGACAGATCTGGGTTTTTCCGCTTCCGAACTCTCCGAAGAGTTCGGTGATGGCTTGAGTTTCAATTCCTCCGCCCAACAATGAATCCAAAGCCTTACTACCGGTAGTAATCCTGCCTATGCTCTGCCTTCTCTCCAATAACTTTTCTCCGCTCTCGAATCCACCCATATTGGCTAATTTCCTCGCAGCAGCGATGATCTTAGCGGCAGTAGCTTCACCTATTTCAGCCACCGCACTCAACTCCTGAGGAGACGCAACAGCTACGGCTTCGATCGTCGTGAATCCGGCTTCCCTCAGCTTCTCGGCAATAGCCGAACCTACTCCCGGCAAATCCTCAAGATCCAGCATCTTTCCATCAACAACCTCTTCAACATCCTTCTTCGCCATACGTTCACCTCTCCGTTACGCTTAAATACATTCCAACCGATCATATATTGCTCCGCTGTCCACGCCCGAGTGACAAACATGATCTCGGGTCGGTTGGCGGAGCTACAATCTATATATCAAACTAATTTTTCATCTATTCCACCTATGATCGATTCGGCTTTTGAGCTATTTTAAGCTTACGAATATATGTTTCAGCAAATATAATATATATTTTTTATAAAAATTAATTGTAATTCATAATCTTTATGATTCAATCTTAAACGGCTAAAGAAACCTTGGGCAAGTATTATATTTTTAAAGGATCTTCAGAACTTCGGCAATTCATCGAAAGAATTATATAGCGATAATATGAGCGTTATGAAAAATTTGAAGAGGGTGATGGGATGGACGTTGAGCAGGCGAAGAAGATTTTGGAGGAAAACAACGTTAAGCAAGTCCTCTGCGCTTTTCCGGATGTCAGAGGATATCTTATGACGTTTTCAATTCCGGCGAGGGAGTTCATCGAGGGCGACGCCTTCGAAGGAATCGGTTTTGACGGGTCTTCCATAAGAGGTTTCAAGACCATCGAGCAGAGCGACATGGTTTGGAAAGCAGATCCGAGCACTCTGAGAGTGATTCCGTGGATCGACGACCCGATTCAGAAGTCCGCCATAATGTTCGGTAACGTTTACGAGGCTGGCGGAGAACAGCTTGCGGAGTGCGATCCGAGAGGATACGTTGCGGAGAGACTTGAGAAGCAACTCAAGGAAGAAGGAAAGTCAGCGATTTTTGGCCCAGAGATCGAGTTCTTCGTTTTCGAAAGCATCGATCCTACGATGCTCGCATGGGATCTCTGGGTTTCTCCAAACGGTGGTGCTGGTGATTCGTGGGGTCCGCCGAGGGTCATGCCGGAGAGCCCGGAGATCATGGCCGGTAACAACTTCATAATCAGACCGAAGGAAGGTTACTTCAGACCTCCGCCGGAAGATACGACAGTCGAATACAGAAACCTCCTCGTTCACTACTTGGATCTGCTGGGCGTCACGATCGAATACCACCACCACGAAGTTGCTACGGCTGGGCAGGTAGAGTTGGACTTCAAGCCGAAGCAGGTCGTTGAAGTCGGAGATGCTTTCTACCTCTACAAGTTCGCCGCCAAGAACGTTGCAAAGATGATGGGACTCATAGCGACTTTCATGCCCAAGCCGCTTTACTTGGACAACGCGAGCGGAATGCACACGCATCAGAGCCTCTGGGAGGGCGAGCCTTTCAAGGGCAAGAACCTCTTTGCCGATCCGGATGATGAATTCGGCTTGAGCCAGACGGCAAGATACTACATCGGCGGTCTGCTTGAGCACGCCAAAGCGTTAACAGCCCTTTGCTGTCCGACAGTTAACTCGTTCAAGAGACTCGTTCCGGGATTCGAGGCTCCGATTTACATCTGCTGGAGCCCGAGAAACAGATCCGCATTGGTTAGAGTCCCGGTTTACTTCAAGAAGCCTTCAGCCATCAGAGTCGAATACAGAGGAGCGGATCCGAGCTGCAACCCATACTTAGCAATTCCAGCGATGCTCGCCGCAGGTTTGGATGGTATCAAGAAGAAGATCGATCCCGGCGACCCGCTGATGAAGGACGTTTACGAGCTATCACCGAAAGAGAAGAAGGAGTTCGGAGTTGGAGAGTTGCCAACAACGCTTAGAGATGCACTCGAATGCTTGGCGAGCGACGAAGTTCTGCAGAAGGTTCTTGGAAGCCACATCTTCGATGCATTCATGAGCATAAAGACCGACGAGTGGAACCAGTATTGCCTATACATCACACCTTGGGAGTTCATGAAGTATTTGGACATCTAATTTCTATATTTTCCAAAATTTTTATTAATCGTAGGTTCGAATTTCAAAATCGCTCAATTCTTAAAGCCGATCTCTATAGATGTGTCCGAAAATTTTACTAAACACTCCGACGCTTAAAAATACTTCTCAGACTCCACCATCTTTTCGAGTTCAAGCTACTTTCTTTTTAAACTGGCTCTCATACAGTTTCGCAACCCTATCTATCGTATCCGCCTCTTCCGGGCTCTTATCGTCTCTGATTCTTATAAACCTCGGAAATCTCAAAGCGTAACCGCTTTCGTATTTCGGACTCTTCTGAATCTCCTGATAGGCTACTTCAAAGACTATCTTTGGCTGGAATTTTATCGTCTTTCCGTCTTCGTAGATTATCAGCGGTTTGAAAAGCTTCGTAAGTTCCTCCAAATCTTCATCCGTAAAGCCGGTTCCGACCTTTCCGATCGGCAACAGCTTGCCGGTTACCGGATCGATGCAAGCGAGTTCAAAGGAACTTATCAGATGACTCCTCCTTCCCTCCCCCCATTCACCGCCTATAACCACGAGATCGAGCGTCTCCATTACCTCCTTGAGCTTAAGCCAGTGCTTACCCCTTTTGCCCGGAATGTAAGGCGATTTCGGATTCTTCAGCATAGCCCCTTCGTGCCCGGCATCCAAAGCCTCCTTAAATACCGCTTCGATCTCCTCCTTCTTGTTCGTAACAACCTGCTTCGCAATTTTGACGACATCAGATTCCTTTACTACTGATTCGAGGATCTTCCTCCTCTCCTCAAGCGGAAGATCTATTATTTCCCCATCTTTGTATAGGATATCAAAGAAGTAAACTATCAAAGATATCTCGCCCATAACCTTCGTAATCTCGTGCTTTCTCCTGAATCTCCTCAGGACATGCTGGAAAGGCATGGGCTTACCATCTTTAACGGCTATAACTTCGCCGTCCAAAATCACACCCTCTTTAACGCAATTCTTAACCGCATCGACTATCTCTGGCAAAGCTCTCGTGACGTTTTCCAGTCTCCTCGAGTATATCGTAACCTTCCCGTTGCCCCAGTGAACCTGAACTCTACTGCCATCGAACTTCCATTCAACTGCAACCCTCTTCATCTCCCTGATAGCCTCTTCTATACTCTCAGCAACCTGAGCGAGCATCATCCTAACCGGCACGTGCAGTTCGATCTTAAGCTCTTTAAGACCTTCCTTACCCTTGTTCTTAGCTACTACAGCCACTCTCCCCAGATCGTTCGTGATCATGTATGCCCTTTCCACAAGCTCCGCATCCACAAGCCATGCCCTCGCTATCGCATCCCTGATGATTCCCTCTCCAACCCCAAGCCTCATCTCACCGAGTATCAGCCTCGTGAGGTATCTCGCCTCTATCGGCGTTGCGGAAACGTAGAGATCTGCTAAAAGCATAACCTTCCTCTTCTGACTTCCTTCTCCTTCGAGCGAGGCGATCTTGTCGAATATCTCTCTAACCTTGGCGATTGTAAGCTCTTCGGCGAAGAGCGTCATCTGCGATTTGCCCTTTATGAGCTTTTCAGCCGCCAAGCCGAGGTCACCGTATTCCTTCACGAGTTGCTCGATCTTCCTCCTGTCAACTCCGCTTACAACCTTCAGAGCTTCGTATATAAGCCCAACTCCGACTCCGAGCTCCCTCTCATCCCAAGTAGGGTAAACCTGACCCATGAGGAACAAGATTACGTTGTAAAGATCGTTATCGTCCTCGATCTTCTTGATAAACGTAGCTATCCTCGCGGTCATTTCGAGAGTCGAGGAAATTCTCTCCAAGATCGAGCAGAATTCCGCGAATTCGCGAAACGTTAGGCTCATCGATACCTATTCGTCGTTGTTGTATAAGCAACTTTCGACATCGGTTGAGGGTGCAAGATCGAGCAAGCTAAAATCTTTATCGTCGAAGGTTAAAAATGGTGGGATGAAGGTATGCGTTCTATACTCGGGAGGCAAGGACTCAAACTTGGCACTTCTGAAGGCTCGCGAGGAGTTTGAAGTTTCTTGCTTAGTAACGCTTAGTCCCAGATCCGAAGAAAGCACGATTTTCCACTATCCAAATACGGAACTCGTAAAGCTTCAAGCGGAATCGCTGGATATACCTCTGATCATGAAAACGTGCTCGGATGATGAGAAAAGTAGTTTAAAGGTGCTTTACGATGCGCTTAGAAAAGCCAAGGAGTTTTATCGTGTGGAAGGTGTCGTTACCGGAGCTATTAGGTCTACATACCAAGCCACGAGGTTTCAGAGGATCTGCGACGATTTGGAGCTTTGGTGCTTCAATCCGCTGTGGCTTAGGGATGAGATCTCAATCCTAAACGAAGCTCTGGAGTTCGGATTCGAGATAATCTTCGTTAGGGTTGCCGGCTTGGATAAGTCGATGCTCGGTAAAAAGCTAACTAAGGATATCGTTCGGAAATTCGCAGAGAGATACGGCTACATCAATCCAGCCGGTGAAGGCGGAGAATACGAGACTCTCGTTTTGGACATGCCTCTGTTCAAAAAGAAGCTTAAAATATCGGAATTTGAAATCGTCGGAAAGGATTACGACGCCACTCTTATCATAAAGAAGGCGGAGCTCGTGGAAAAATGATACTGGTAATTTCAACTTGCAAGTATCCGCTGAGCGAGGAGGAATTCGTAAGACCGATCGTAGAAATCGTAAGGGATTGCGGATTCGACTATCACGTTAGGAGATACTACGAAAGAATAGAGATCGAGGATTATTCCAAGGTATTGATATGCGGAACCGCACTGCGCGACTTCGATTACCTAAACCACATCAATAATTTTGCGGACTTAGCGGAATACGATGGAAATGTTCTCGGAATATGCGCCGGATATCAGATACTCGCAATGCTTTTCTCGAACGCATTGGAAGAGATTAAGAAGATAGGAGTTTACAAAGTCAGAATTGTGAGGGAAAATCCGTTAATTAAGGGAGACGAGATAAGGGCATACTTCCTACACAGATACGCTTTGAGAAGTGTGAATGAAAAGCTTATCCCTTTGGCAATGCAGGATGAGGAGATCTGCATGTTTAAAGTTAAAGGCAGGGATTTCTACGGCGTTTCCTTCCATCCGGAAGTCCTCAATAGGGAAATCATAGTGAACTTCCTCTACTTATGAGCTCCCTAACCTTCACGAGCCTCCTAACCCTCTCGACATCGATTCTGCCGCGCTTCTTAAAATACGTCCCCACTATAAATCCGTCGCAGTATTTCGCAAATTTTGGAAGGTTTTCGGGCGTTACACCGCTTCCCACGAGCACGGGCATCCTTGCCATCCTTTTGACCGCTTTAAGCTCCCTCAAGTTTACCTCCTCACCCGTCGCTTTGCCGGTGACTATTAAGGCGTCGACCAAGCATCTTTCCGCATTTTCAACGTATTCCTCCAAATTTGCGAAGTGGTGGGCATGCTTGACTAAGATGTCCGCAAATATCATGGCATTGCAGTCTATGGCCCTCTTATACCTAAGCACCTCCCCAGCCGTTCCTTCGAGCCATCCTTCTGGAGAGAGGGAGGCATAGAAAAGTTGATTGACTCTAACGAAGTCCGCTTTAACCGCTTTTGCAATCGCGAGGGCTGAAAAGGGATCGTTTCTGAGCACGTTTATTCCCAAAGGCAAGCCCGTCTCCTTCCTAATCTCCCAAGCCACAACGCTCATGCATGCAACCACTTCACAGCCCACATTTTTCAAAAAAGGCTTATCTCCGAAGTTTTCGACGATTATCGCATCTACTCCACCTTCAGCCAAAGCCTTCGCATCCTCCAAAGCCGATTCCAAAACGTCATCGAACGACGAATAGTTCGGAGAGCCGGGAAGAGGTTTTAAATGAACGACGCCTATAATCGGGAGCATAGTTCGTCTATCTTTTTCTCGATTCTTTCGACGATATCTTTGATGTCCCTAATTTCCTCCTTCAACTTCACAAAGACCTCATCGACGTCCTCTCTGACCATAGCACCGTGTTGGGTCGGTTCTATTATCCCGGATTGCTCCAAAACTCTTAAGGAGTATCTTACTTTGTGCTTCGGTAGTTTGATCATCTCCGCAAGCTTGAATATTCCGATCGGCTGATTTCTTTCGACGAGGTCGAGAATCTCCAAGTGCCTGAGCGCTACTTCCGCCTCTTGTTTCAACTTCCTCAAAACCATGTCAAATGTTAGCAAGAAAAATTTAAAACTTTTTTGTATCCTCAATTATAATTAAGATTTGAAGAGCTCGATCTCAAGCTTCTTCGGATCGTATTTCCAGTCAGCAGGCAAAACGCCCTTCTCCTTGTAGTAGTTCGAGAGTCTCCAGATCTTGGCTTCGATCAACTGCAGACCCCTCATGTTGTGCTTGTCCTTCTTATGGACTTCCAAGTGCTTCCTTAACCTTATAGCTTTCTTAATGAGTGCTTTCAGGTCTTCGGGCAAACCTATGTCTATTCCGTGCTCCTTAAGAATTCTAACAAGCTTCTTTCCCGTAACCTGCCTAACCGAAGGGATACCGTAGCGATCCCTCAGAATCATTCCGATCATGCTCGGCTCGTAACCTTCCTTATATAGCTCAACCACGAGCTTCTCAACCTCTTCGGGCTTCATCTCAACCCATTCTGGAGGATGATCCCTATACACCTTCTTTGATCCTGATCTACCCCTCCTCCTCGCATGCATTCTCGCCATGAGCATCACCTCCCCACAAGGTCTTTGCACCCACTTAAATAAGTTGCGATCGATAAACCTTTATTCAAAGGGCTGTCAATTCGTCCAATGATCTTCGACGACATAGGTAGCTTCCCACTGCCGAAAGGGATAACGAGGGATTGGGTCATGAAGAACCTTTACACCAAGGAATACGAGGAGATGGTTCAGCGTGCTTTTTTGATGAAGCTCAACGCCGGCGTTGAGTGCCCGAATTACCCCCAATTTCAGGATATGGTTGAACAGTTCATGCGCATCATTAGGAATTATCAGGAGGACGGATACCTCGTAATGAAGAGCGAAGCCAAGATAATAGAGCTCGAATACGTCGAAAAGATCGGTGCCGATGCTGTCAGAGTCTGTGTAACCGGACCTTTCGAGCTTTACGTTAAGGAGCTCGGAACGGTAATTTTCGACGACGTTCTTGAGAATCTCGCCAAATCAGTTGCGAGGTTCGTTGAGAACGCTTTGAAGTATCCGAACGTCGAATGCGTCAGCATAGATGAACCGAGCTTGGGATTGAATCCGGATCTGCAACCCACGGACGATCAGCTAAGGATAGCTTTCGAGCCTTTGGATTTCGATGTCGACGTTCAGATCCATCTGCATGCCCCCGTTTTTTACGAAAGGATACTCGACATCGATACGATAGATGTAATCGGCATAGAATCCGCTAAGGATCCGTCGGCTCTGGATTTCGTAGATCCCCAAGATTTGGAATCGCACGACAAAAAGCTCAGAGTGGGGATTGCGAGGAGCGATATAGACGGAATAATTGCGGAGTTCAATCAGAAACACAACGTAAACGCTTGGGAAAACGAGGAACTTATCGTAAAGGCTATAAACGAAATAGAGAGTCCGGAAGTCATAAAGAGCAGAATAGAAAGGGCATACGAAAAATTCGGAGATCTGATCGCATACGTTGGGCCGGATTGCGGTCTGTTCAGCTTTCCATCGCAAGAATCCGCCGTTGCTCTGTTGAAAAACGTTAGGAGGGCGTTGGATTTATGGACTACCTGAGCTACTTCATAACGGCTTTCACCACCATATTCGTTATAGTCGATCCTCCCGGCAACATACCCATGTTTATCGCTTTAACGGAGAAGTTAACACACGAAGAGAGGGAAAGGGTTTCGAAGAAGTCCACGATTATAGCGGCTGGTTTGCTGATCGTGATAGCCTTAACGGGCGACCTTCTGCTCAGCATATTTCACGTCTCCATAGACAGTTTGAGGATAGCTGGTGGAATACTCCTGTTCGCAGTCGCATTGGACATCCTAACGGGTAGCAGGGGAAAGGAAGCTTACGCAAAGAGGGGACTTGAGCACGTGGATGTGGATTCATTGGCGGTCTTTCCGATAGCCCTTCCGCTATACACCGGCCCTGGAGCAATAACGGCAGCGATAGTCCTGAATTCCGAAGCAACGGATGTTGTTTCGAGGATGCTCCTCGTTTTGGCGATAGTTGCCGTTTACGTTATCGTCAGACTAACGCACATATACAGCGAATTCATAATAAAGGTGCTCGGAAAAAGCGGTTCGGACATAATAGCGAGGCTTATGGCTATATTCTTAGCCGCAATAGGAGTGGAATTTGTGTTTGCAGGTTTGGCGGGAAAGCTTAAAGCGATCCTTCATTAAACCATTTCGCAAAATCCTTCGCATGATACGTTATTATCAGATCGGCTCCAGCCCTCTTTATCGAAATCAAAATCTCGTAAACTATCGATTTTTCGTCCAACCAGCCGTTCATGGTTGCGGCTTTTACCATGCTGTATTCCCCGCTAACGTTATATGCCGCAGTAGGCACTCCGAATTTCTCCTTAACCCTCCTAATTATGTCGAGATACGCTAATGCCGGCTTGACCATCACTATATCCGCACCTTCCTTCAGGTCGAGCTCGACTTCCCTCAGAGCTTCATCGCCGTTGTGAATGTCCATCTGATAGCTTCGCCTATCTCCGAACTTGTATCCACTCTCTGCAGCCTCTCTAAATGGCCCGTAAAAGCTCGAAGCGTATTTGGCTGAGTAGCTCATGATGGCTACATCGTCGTAACCTTCGGCATCGAGAGCGCTCCTTATTGCCTTCACCATTCCGTCCATCATGCCGGAAGGAGCTACGATATCCGCTCCGGCTTCAGCATGGCTTACTGCGATCTTACCCAGTATCGGTAGCGTTTCATCGTTCAGTATCCTCCCATCCCTAACGACACCGCAGTGTCCGTGCGTTGTGTATTCGCAGAGGCAGACATCGGTAACGATTACCGCATCCGGATACTCATGCTTGATAGCCCTCACAGCCCTCTGAACAACTCCGTTGTTTACGAAAGCGGAGGAACCGGTTTCATCCTTATAAGAGGGAATTCCGAAGAGTATGAACGCCTTCAAACCCAATTCCATAGCCTTTCCCACTTCTTCGGCAACGCTTTCAACGGGAATTCGATAGTAACCGGGCATCGAGCCTATCTCCTTCGGCTTAGAGATGTTCTCATCTACGAATATCGGCATTATAAGATCGTTTAGATCAAGCTTCGTTTCTCTGAACAGCGGTCTCAGATGGTCTTTTCTCAATCTCCTCAGCCTTAACTTCGGGAACTCCATAATCATCCCCTCCAAAAAGGAATTCGACTGCTTCGATAATCTCAATCCTGCTGTTTCTCGCGGCTTCCCTAAGCCTTACTGTCGGCTTTCTCAAGAACTTCTTGACAAAAGATCTGACGAAATCTTCGATTATCGGAATGACGCTCTCATCAACATCGAACTTTGCGGAAAGCTTGTTGTATAACTCCCTTATCTCCTCATCCTTAATATCCTCAGCCGCTAAATACATCAAACTTATAGCCTTCTTAGCCCTCAGATCCTTGAGCAACGATTTGAGATGCTCAAGCTCCTCCTTTATGATCTTCTCCGCTTTTTCAGCTTCTTTAAGTCTTCTCTTCAGATTTTCCTCGGCAACCATTCTAAGATCGTCGATCGTGTATAGCGTTACGCCTTCGACATCCGCAACACTTTCCTCAACATCCCTCGGAAGAGCGATGTCTATGATTAAAAGCGGTCTATCTCTGTCCTTCATGATCCTTTCGATCGTATCCCTTGTGATTACGTAGTTCGGAGCGGAGGTTGCCGAAAACACGATATCGCATTCGGCTATCCATCTTTCAAGCTCATCGAATCTGACCGCTTTTCCCCCTATCTCTTCGGCTAACCTCTTACCCCTCTCGAAAGTCCTGTTCGCTATGTAAACTTCAGCTTTGCTCGACAAAGCTCTCGCCACGGAAGTCCCCATCTCTCCGGCCCCGACGATGAGGACTTTTTTATCCTTCAAGCCGAAGGTCTTCTCCGCAAGCTCCACAGCAGCGGAGCCTATCGAAACCGAGCCCTTATTTATCCTCGTTAGCCTCCTAACCTTAGTTCCGACGTGAATGGCCTTTCTGAAGACCACATCCAAAACTTCGCCTACTCCGCCGAACTTCTTGCTTATGTGGTAGAAATCCCTGACTTGCCCAAGAATCTGATCTTCGCCGACTATCATCGATTCCAAGCCGGAAGCAACTCTCAAAAGATGCTCAAGGCATTTTTCTCCCTTGTATATATCGAGTATCCTCTGAGATACTCCCATTTCGCTTGCGAATTCCCTGAGCATATCCTCCGTATTCTTGCCAACTACGTAAACCTCGACTCTGTTGCAGGTAAAAAGGAGGGCGCACTCTTTAATATTGGGATAAGACAAAATTCGTTTGATGAGTAATCCACAATTACCGTGCCAAGCTCTTTCAATTTCTTTAATAGAAGCTTTTTTATGAGAAACCACAAGACTCGCTATTTCCATCGTTCCACCTCTTCTAAGCTTAGCTGTGGACTTTATAAGATTTAGGATTTTCCCCCGCCGACCGTTTTGTTGTATAATATTATATTATGTTATGGATTTATTCGACGCAAAAGCTTTTAAAAACGTTTTGATCTATAACCTTCGAGCCGGGGTTGCAGAGTGGTACTGCGCCGGCCTTGAGAGCCGGTGCCCGCAAGGGCTCCTGGGTTCGAATCCCAGCCCCGGCGTTTTGCGATGTTTTTAATTGAAGTGATCGATATGAACGACGATGATCTGCGACCGACATCGATGATCTCAAGGGTAAAAGCCCTAAGTGACATCTTAGAGCCGGATGAACTGGACTTCATGCTCAAGATAGCTGAAGAAGTAGGTAAAGCCAATCTCGACCTTCCCGTTTTATATGCCGGTTCTGGAGGAGACGTTCAGCATGCCGTGATACTGGGAAATAAGCTCGTTTTCATCGATTCTCACTTGCCCGAAACAACGCTTGCCGAAATAAGATCGAACATCGAAGGAATCGGTGGAGAAATAGTTGAGGAGCGAAGGGTCGGAAAACTCGGTTTCGGAGGAAAGCACGTCATCAGATTCGAATTCTGCGACGACATAATCGAGCTAACATACTATGCGGAAGATGCGACCAGATTCGTTCCGAAAGAAGTAGAAAGGGGATGCTCTGTTTACTTCGTAAAGGTTCCGTTGCCGAAAGAACCTAAAGTCGGTTCCCTTACCTCTCCAGAATCATTGAGCAGAGCTTTGAAGCTTATAGCTTTGGGCGGATTCTACTTGGAGAGGGAATGTCCGCTGTGCAGAGTTCTTAAGCCTGAAGACTTGGGATTCGTTAGGGTTGCTTCGGGCTACATATCCGCATTATCCGTTAATTACAACGCCAAAGGTAACCTATACAGAAAGGTCAGAGAAGTAGAAAACGTATACGAACTCCTCAAACTGGATCTGGAACTTCGCAGAAATACTATATGCACAGTTGATCATATTTAGAATATGCTTACGTTGAAGGGAAAGCATTCCAAGGTTTACGTTGAGAACGGAAAGGCCATAAAGGTTTTCAAGCCTCAGTTCAGATACAACTTCTGGAAGGAGGTCAGGTATCTTACCGTTCTTCAATCTCAGAAATTCGTTCCGAGACTATACGATTTCGAACCTTCCGAGCTAACGATAGAGATGGAGTTTATCGACGGAGTTTTCATTAGAGACTTCGTTAAAGAATGTGATGGCGAAGAGCTCAGAAAAATCCTGCAGAGATGCTTAGACATCTGCTACCGATTGGACAGGATGAGAATCCAGAAGGAGGAGATGAACCATCCGGGCAAGCACATCTTAATTAGGGACGGAAAGGTCTATTTCATAGACTTCGAAAGAGCTTTCGATTCCCCAAATCCGAGCAACGTTACGCAATTCGTAACATACCTATGTTCGAGGCAGATAATGGAGAAAGCGGAGATAGGCAAACCGCCTATCGAATTGCTGAAGGAATACAAACGTTACTACAGCTTCAAAAGCTACCTAAGACTGAAAAAGGCGATATTCGGATGATCAGAGGTGGTGCATTTCCTCATCGGAAACCTCGGCGCAGGTCGTATTCATCATCCACACTACATCTGTCTTTCGGATAGATATAGATAACCGTGTCGCATCGCTACCAACCATTCCACGACCAATAATTAGCCGAAGAAATCGCTTATCTTTATCTGCTTTCTCGTATCGCTCTCGAAAAGCGATCTGATCTCCAAATCTATAAGCATCAATCTCTGCTTTGTGTAATTCGATACGTTGTATCTTTCGCATAGATACTTCGAAAGATCCAAGTATTTCGTTATGGAGCTGTTGTGAACGGTCAGCGTTAACTTTCCTCCACACTTCAAGCACTTTCCGATTAAAGGCAACCTCCTATACTTCGCATTGCAGTTTACGCATCTGAACTCCTGCCTCGAGAATGCCCTCAGATTTCCGATTATATCCGGAAGGAAGTGGCATTTCAGAACCCTCTCAGCTACATCGTGCTCGTCCACAGCTGTAATTCTCTCAGCAAGGCTCATCTGTGCCGTTACCTTATCCTTCATGGTTTTTAGCGACTTATAGGCGCTTTCCTTAACGCCTAAGGCTATGCTTTCGGTATCGTGAGTGAAGCCGAGGCAGCAGTATCTGAGATCGCTTTCGAGCCTATCCTCAACCCTCTCTATAACTCCTACAAGCTCCTTCGGATCTGCATAGCGCAATGTGGCTTTGTAGAATTCGAGCGGATAGCTTTCGACGATGTCCATGTTGTGAACCTCGCTATCTACTTCTCTCGGATCTATTATCGCTGTGAGAACAAGGGGAGCGTCCATCTGCCCTCCTCTTTTGTCGGGCAGATAATAACGGGAGAAGTTCAGCAATCCGTCCAAAAGAAGCATAACGCAGTCCTCATCGCCGTCGCAGTTTCTCCTCTTTGCGGCATGGAAATAAGGATGGGCGTAGCCGGCTAAGACGTCAGTGAAGCCTATTATCCTTCCCAAAACACCAGCCGATGTGTGGGGGGCTAAGCCGATTACCAAGTGACCGATCAAATCTTCGGGCTTCTCTACGTTGTAGAAAGGCTCCAAACCGTAGAACTTTACCAGCAGATCGTCTATGAACTTCGCAACCTTCACCAAATACTCCGCACAGTCCTTCGAAAGTATAACGTCCTGAGGTTTAAGCTCCACTATCTGATCTTCACTCTTCAGCTCGTTCCCCTGCCAATCAACAGTATAACCCAATTCCCTGAGCTTCTCGACGCTAACGTTGATCTCCTTCGGCTTGAAATGCGTAATCGGAAGATCTGTCATGTCGTATCGGATCGTTCCATCTTTGAACACGAATACTCCGTGCTTAGCCCTTAAAATTCCCTTCTCAAGCCTTTCGGGCATCTTTATCTTCGAAGTCAATCCTATTACTCCCTTTATCGTTTCAAAACTGTCCCACTCGCCCAGATTCTTAAGAGCCTTTTCGTAGAGCTCCCTTACGTTTATCTTCCTCTTTACGTATCCCTTCGCCTCCCCCTTGCACTTCGGACATATCTCGCTACCGATTTTGATCTTGCATCTCGGGCAGTAGTATAGTTGCTCAGTAATTCCGCCGCAGTCGCATTTGAGCCAGAAGGTCTCCTTTCCGCATTCCTTGCATCTTCTCAATGCAATCTCAACAGTAACCTCTCCCTTCGTAGAATTATACGATTCCGTGTAGTTTATCGCCGCCTTTATGTTTCTCTGGTTTCCGCCGGCCAAGCCTATTGGGAAGAGGATATGGGGCGGCGGGCTCATCCTCCTCTCTTTGGATTTCTCCGGTCTTCCCATTCTCGCACCTATTCGAGTAGGAGCCCTCGCTCTTACATCCAATCCTGAAAGTTTCCTCACTATGTTCAGAACATCCCTTTCATCGCCTACTTCCACCCTTACCGGTTTCAGTTCATACGTTAAGCCGAGGCATCTAACGAGAACCTTCCATTTATCAAGAACGATCTTTCCTTCTCTAACCTTGTGCTCCACGAGCAGATCTTCCAGAATCTTCTTCGCCCTCTCATCGTAATCGATAACCAAGCAACGCTTTCCCCTTCCTTCAATCTTACCGTGCTCTGCTACGTAACTTCGGAGGTAGAAGTAGTCTTCAACGGTTATATCGTGCCAAAGGTAGGTGTGATCGGGATGCAACGGAACACCGTATTCGTCACACAGCTTCAAAGCGGTATCTTCATCTATCCTTCTGTAATCCCCCCTCGGAATTTTATCTTCGACTTCCTGAATCCACCATTCGTAAACGTAAGATGAAGGCATAAGCGGGTGGTTGTTCTCCAAGAAATCTCCGAAGTTTATCAAAATCTCACCCATATCCAAGATCTTCTCAACTTGATCCTTCAAAGCCAGAGCTTCCTGCACTGTGTTTACCTTCACGACATCCCCGTTCTTCAGTCTAACAGTTGGTCCTTCTATGCTCGTAACCGGCACTACTCCTCCGGCCTTTCCCGGCCTCTCTACTTTAAGCTGGGTTCCTATTGCGATGAATCCATCGGCTATTATCATCGTAGCCGGGTTTATGCCGACGGTGGCAAACCCCGAATTCCTCGCCCTTCCGTAACGCAACCTGAAACCTCCTTTGCGGGAAGGATGGCTGAAAACCGGTCTTCCGGCGACTATGTCCGATAGATATTTGTCCTTCGGCTTTATCTGGGCTTCAAGCTCCTCATCCTTGTCCTTATCCAGCTTTTCGGCTATCTCCAACTCTTCCTCTTCGTTGTCTTCAGATTTCTCACTTTTATTCTCACCGTAAAGACCGCTCGTATACTTCTCAACATCCTCAGTCTGCTCGTTTGACTCCTCTTCGAACTCCTTGTTTATCAGCTTGTCAAGCCACTCCCAGCCGTCGATTCCAAGCTTTTCTACCATCTTCTTGAGCTTCGGAGCCTTGAGGGCTATACCTTCGGCAATAACGAGGCACATACCTCCTCTGACTCTGTTGGTCTCAACCCTCGGCAGATTTCTGTAACCCGAAACTTCGACGTCTTCCGTCGGCTCTCCATCGATGCAAACCGGGCAGTTCGAAACTATCAGCTTGATTTCAGCATCGCTCGGCAGATACTGAAGATTCGCAACCTTCTTGTAGAGCGGAATTTCCTCGCAATACCTCAGAATTTCCTCTTCAGTTGGTATGTAACGGTTTAAACCGACGAGACGTCTTATGTAATCTCCTACGAGCACGGAAATAACCTGAGCTGTTCCGCCTGCACTTCTTATCGGTCCGGCGTAGTATATCTTTAGAAATTCCGTTCCGTCGTGGTTTTTATCGATCTTTACCTTGGCTATACCTTCGATTGGAGCGGCAACCACTCCTTCGGTAAGGATCGCAACCGCAGTCCTGATAGCCTTATCTATCGCGGTCAGCCTATCGAATTCCCCGAACTTTCCCTTAACTATCTCTTCGGCGATCTTAAAGCATATCTCTTCTCTGCTCAATCCCTCCTCCTCGAGCTCGATTATCCTTTTAGCCAATCCCTCGATCTTCATCAGCTGTTCCACTCTTTCGGCCATGTTTCTGGCAATTGGAATCTCCACCTCAGTTGATGGATCCAACCCCTTAGCCCTCGCTTTCTTGGCTATCTCGTATATTCTGTTCAGTTCTTTCAAAAGATGATCGTGATAAGCTTTCATTTCCTCAAGCAAAATCTGACATCTCTTATCTACCTCTTTACTCTCTTCAAAAAGCCGAGCGAAGTCGGTCAACTTTAACTGCATCGGTGACGGTATCTGCATGCATGAAGTTAAACGTTATCGTTGCCGAACGCGATATAATTGGCTAAAATATATATTGTGCGAGCTAACCTTTCAGCATGAGAACAGTATTCTGGGAGGACAACGCGGTAAAACTTATAGATCAGACGCGTTTGCCGGATGAGTTCACAATAATAGAGTGCAGAAGCGTCGAGCAGTTGGCAGATGCGATAAAGAGATTGGCGGTAAGGGGAGCTCCAGCCTTGGAAGCCGCCGGCGGCTACGGAATCGCTTTGGCATGTTTCGAGCGAGATTTTGACGATGTGAACGAAATGAAGGAGCATGTAAGGAAGAGAGCGGAGCTTTTAGCCTCAACCCGTCCGACTGCCGTGAATCTATTTTACGGAATTGACAGAGTGCTGAAGAGGGCTTTGAGCGGTAACGATGTTGATGAAATTAGAAAGCTTGCGCTTGAGGAGGCTGAGAAGATCGCCGAAGAGGATGTTCGAAGAAATAAGCTCATGGGTAAGCACGGAGCGAAGTTGCTCGAAGATGGAGATACCGTGCTCACATACTGCAACACCGGAAGACTTGCGACAGTCGACTGGGGAACGGCTTTGGGGGTTATAAGGAGCGCTGTTGAGGAGGGGAAGCGGATTAAAGTGATAGCTTGCGAGACACGTCCGCTCAATCAGGGTTCGAGGCTAACGTGCTGGGAACTTATGAAAGATGGAATCGACGTAATATTGATCACTGACAACATGGTCGGGATAGTGATGCAGAGGGGGATGGTTGACAAGGTCATCGTCGGAGCGGATAGAATCGTTAGGGATGCCGTTTTCAACAAGATAGGAACATACACCGTTGCGGTAGTTGCGAAGGAGCACGGCGTTCCTTTTTACGTTGCCGCTCCGATAACGACCTTCGACTGGCAGAGAACGATGGATGAAGTTATCATAGAAGAAAGAAGCAGGGATGAGCTTATATACTGCAACATAAAGTGCAGAAAAACCCTGATCGCTCCGAAGGACGTTAAGGTTTTCAATCCAGCATTCGATCCTACACCTCTCAAATACGTTACCGCTCTGATAACAGAGAGAGGCGTGATATATCCGCCTTACGAGGAGAACGTTCCGAAGTTCTTAACTCGTTCAACTTGAAAAAAAGCTCTATTTCCTCATCACTCGGACTTAGCGATAGGAATTTCTCAAAGACTTCTTTACTTACCTTCGTCTTCTCGATATCCCCTTCGACGAATTTGAACTCCAAGCTTTCAGCGTTGAAAGCCGAAGTAAGCTCCATAAGCCTTTTCAATCCGGGACAGCCGATGCCCTGATCGAGTTCCTTGCCTAAGGGGAAGACCCTACAGCTTTTGGGTCTTATCGGATGTATGGAACACCTGTCGTCCTTGAGAAACGGACACGGAAGCTTAACTGGATGCTTGGCATCGATCTTCCTACTCAACTCTTCGATGAGTTCATCCATACTCACGTGCTTTGAAATCTCTTCAATATTTTCCATGTATATTTTCTTTTCGACCGGATCAAAGACAATCTTGCTCAAAATCCTGCAACACTTTCCGCACTGCCGGCAAACGAAGGGTATCCTAACTACACAGTCCTTCAGCTTCAATTCTGCAAATATCATTTCTTCTGCTTGGTTCTGATTTCCTCAATAGCTTCCATCGCCGAATCCTTCACTTCATCCTTCTCCTCGTTCAAAAGCTCTTCCAAGAACTTGACGTCGCTCTCATCACCTATGCTACCGAGAAGCATGGCTACGTCCTCCCTTATTCTGAAATCCTCATGCTTGAGATGACCTCTGATAACATCCTTGGCGAGCTTAATTACCTCCGGACTTTCCTTCGCTATCTGCTCGATTACAACCATGGCTCCGAATCTAACGAGAAACTCCTCATGTGCCAATAACTCCGCAAGAATTCTGATGTCTTCGGGATTCTTTTCGATCATGGATTTTATCTCATCCAACCTCCTCTCGTTGAGGAGGGTAACGAAATAATCGCGTTTGTAATCTCCGGAAGCTCTCCTAAGCCATTCTATCAGTTCGCTCCTCGATAGGTAACCCGTAAGCTTGATCTCACCGTTTATTATTGTAGTTGGTGCCGAGGTTATGTCGAACTTCTGCATTAAATCCGTGAATCTGCTCGCATCTATTATGATCGACCTTATCCTTGGATTCGCCACCGCAAAGCTGTTTACCGTCTCCACAACCTTAGCGCAATGCGGACAGATGGGCATAACGAAAACCATTATCTCAGCCGATAGATCTTTGACTTCCTCAAGTTTAAATCCTTTCGACAGCATGATCAAGGTATTCAGAAAAGGCTCAAGCTCTTCTCTGAGTGGGATGGCATGGTAGATTATGTTTTCCCGACCGTTCTTCCTCAATATCATTGCCGGCTTTGCGATCAGACCATCTCTATCCTCAACAACGTAGGAAATTTTATCGTTAGCTTCGGATAAAATCTTGGCGAAATCCTCGAAGTCCTTCCAGTTGTCGTCCGGAACGATTACGATTTCAACCCCTTCTTCGACTTCTCTAAGCTTGCTCTTTATCTTCTCGATCTCAGCAGGCGTTAACATCGAATTAACTAACCACCGCAACAATATATACTTTTCAGTGACCGTAAAGCTCCTTCCTCTTAGCTTCGAGCAATTCCTCCTTCAAGCCTCCGAATTCAGCCGCGGATTTAACCTTAACTCCATGTTCCTCGGCTTTTTTGAAGATCGGATCGATTTTAGTCCTCCACTTCAGATCTCTCGTCAGGTGATGATCCAGAACGATCTCTTTAACCCTCGTTCTTTCGATTAACCTTGAAATGCCTTCAACCGACTTCTCAAGGAGCTTGCTTCCGAATATGCGGGGTTGATAAGTCATAGGGCCATCCATGAAAACTACATCTGGATCAGATTCGATTATGAAGGCTATCTGATCGTCATGAGTCGCTCCTTCCACGTCCGAAGTGTAAACGAACCGATTTTTCCCGTCATCTACGCAGACCTCGAGCACGTAGCCCAGTCTGCTATCTTTTCCGTGGAAAACCGGTTTCGAGAACGTGATTTGAATTTCTCCGAACTCGAATGTCTTTGAATCGGCGAACTCTATTTTCGGCGGATTATTTAGCTCGTTCAATCTCTTAAGGAAATACGCCGATCTACCCATTTGGCTTTTGTTTATCGCGTTTTTCGGATGTTTTAGTAGCACGGTTTTGCCGGCCAATATCTCCGGCTCGTTCGGGTTGTGATGGTCGTAGTGGTAGTGGGTGATTATAACCACATCTGCATTAAGCGTTTCCTGCTTTATTTTCCGCCAAAGTTCCTCTTTCCGCTTGATCTCTATTTCATGCGGAGGTAGTCCGTATCTCTTCGGTCCTAACGCAACGCTTGGATCGATAACTATCTTAAGATCTTTCGTTTCGATAACAGTGCACATGCTTCTCGCTCCGAATGAATCGAAGGCTATGGGCTTGATCTTCATGGAATAGAGTTACAGCTAAAGAATCTTAAATTTAGCTTTTAAGTAATTGATTCTTTACCACATTTGCGATATTTAATTATAAATCCCCTATCTTTTTTCTTGATATTCTTTAGCTCAAGTTCCACTCTTTTTTTTGAGATATTCTTGTCAAACGATTCGTAATAAAGGATCGCCACAATCAGACCTTTATAACCTAACGACCTAACGAGATTGTAGCACGCTTTTATTTGTTCTGGTTTTCTTTTTGCGTCTCTACTGCCAAACTTGCCCGTCGTGCATTCGACTATGCAAACCTTATCCGAAAATATGAAAATGCAATCGCATCCCCCGTCCTTGCTAAAGTATCTATCTGCACATCCATCAAATCTGATTTTAAGCTTATATCCCGATGCTTTTATTCTGCAACAATCGATATGTAGACTGAAATCGAAGCAATCATTGTCGTTGATTTTATCTTTCAATTTCTCAATTAGCCTATCGATTTCACTCTCCATGAATCTTCCTCCAAACAGCTTCTTCAACGTCGGCGTATCTATTGGAGAGTTCCATTATAACAGATGAAAATTCTTCTTCCTCGATTCCATCATCAGTAACCTTTACTTCCTCGACAGTTCCGTCGAGCTTGAATCTGTATATCTTCAGAGAGTTCGAATCTAAGCCCTCCTCCTCTCTATAACCTCTTTCCTTCTTTTCCTCTGGACTGAGCTTGTTGAGTTTTATTTGATTATCAATCTCATCCAAGATTATCGGGCTGTGAGTTGTTATCAAAACGTTGGCATATTTACTGAGCATGGCTAAAGCCCTCGTTACGATACTTTGCATGTATGGATGAAGATGAGTCTCTGGCTCTTCTATCACTATAAATGCTCTTTCATCCTCTATCACGTATCTTAAATAAACGATTAGGGGTGCCAACTCCCTCACGCCGGAATGAGATCTGAGTATAGGAACAACCAAGTCGCTCTTTTTAAAGAACATCTCCGGGAATACCAACCCTTCAGTTTCAATATGAATCACACCACCAATAGATTCCTCCAAAAAATCGGCGATTTTGGCTATTTTTTCATTTTTAATTTCTTTTCTATCTATTATAAGCTTTGAAAGCATGTGGATGTCTGGAAATCCTATTGGAAATTCATCCTTTCTTCTTGCTTCAAGTAAGGCGTATCTGATCAAGCTTGGAGCGAATCTGAGAAATCCAGACTTGCTGTCCGTAAGGATAAAGCTCGCTCTTGATGTAAGAAAACCATCCAAATATGTGGACATTATATATGGAATTGCCATCGTAACGAAATCGAAAACTATCCCAGAAACTTCTCCAATATCAATATTTGGGGAAATATTTTCTTCGTAAACTATTTTATTCTTATATTTTAGCATTAGCTTATTTTTCGACTTATCAAACTCTATAAGATAATCGTTTTCTTCTATGAGCTTGTCGAGACCTCTTATCCTCACTTCATCATCGATCCTAATCTCTACGCATTTCGATGATTCATCGTTGCATATCTTGATTTCGCAGGAATCTGCACCGCTACGTATCAACTCTCTAACATCGCTTACTCTGAACGTATCCTTGAAGTATTGAGGCATTACCTTTTCATGGGCTTCTTGAGTTATTTCCATAACCTTCGTAAGCAGTCGGTATGTAAATTCCTCATCAAATTTTATAGTTTCACCGAATCCAAATTTTTCATATTCACCACTTACTGTAAGGCATATATCGAGAAACTCATGAAGAGGATAGATCTTATCCGCTAAAATTCCCCAATCGGGCTCCATCCTTTGAAGCATCCAGATCAGATAAGCCAGATAGGACTTTCCCGTTCCTCCTGGGCCAATAAATACCGTAAAATCGCCTAAGGTAACATCGGCATGTTTAATCGGACCGAAGTTTTTTACGATAAATCTCATAATTTCATCTGATGCTTCAAAAATTATAAGACTTTGCACGCCAACTAAATCTCAAAACTCATTCCATCTTCGGCAATCACGAATTCGATGTCCTCTCTAACGCATCTAAGACGTTCAAGTATTCTGTCTCTTACCTCGTAGGCTTGGGGATACATATGCGTCAGATAAACGACCTTAGCTCTGCAGAACGGCAGCACTTCCGCAAAGTTTTCAGGAGTGGTATGATCTCTCGATATTCCAGACGGTAGAGACATCTCGTGGATGAGCGCATCGCATTCGATCTCCACCAATTCCTTGAGCGGACTCGTATCCCCGCTCACTACAATCCTTCTGCCATTAAACTCGATAACGTAAGCCTGACTGACGATCGAGTGTCTTGTTGGGATGGTTTTAACTCTAAACTCCCCGATCTCGAATTCCGGATCTTCGAAAACCTTAAACTTCGGCTTTCTCCTAAGATACGCGTAAGCTTCGAACAGAGACTCCAAGAACGCCTTTGTTCCACTCGGACCAAATATAAGCAGTTCGTCTCCTCCTGTCAGCCATCTTGCCTTTAGAAGTGCAAGCAAATCGCCGTTGTGGTCGAGATGGTTGTGCGTTATGAGAACAGCGTTGATTTCGTTGAAATCCTTCAATCTCGTGAAAGCTCCGACGCCGATGTCGACCAATATCTTCGTTTCCTTTCCTTCAATCAGAATGCAACTTTGAGCTCTCGAAGTATCTACGCATGTTCCGGTGCCCAAGAACGTAACCTTCATATGCTTGACTCATCGGCTGAGCTATTTACGTTAACGCAAACGATTAAAAACGATGTAACGAGCTTGAAGCGTGAAGGTTGCTGTCTTAAGACCGAAGGATTATCTTGCCGAAGTTTCGAATAGGCTAAGAAGGGAAGGTTTTGAAGTCGTAGCGGTTCCGTTCCTTAAAATAGTTCCGAACGATGAAGGTATCGCCAAAATAAAGGATCTGAAGGAATTCGATGCGGTGATAGTTACAAGCCAAACTTCCGCAAGGCTATTGATCAAACACGGATTCAAACACGATGACGTCATTGCGATAGGCAAGAAGACTGCCGAAATACTAAAATCGGCCGGAATTTGCCCTAAGGTTCCGTCTAAGTTCGATTCAAAAACGCTTTACGAAGAGTTCAAGGACGAATTGAAGGATAAGAGGATTGCTATCGTCAGAAGTGATAGGGGAGATCCGATTTTGCTGAAGTTGCCGAATGTCGAGGAGATAGTTCTATACAGGATAGAATTCGAGCACGGAGAGGAACAGAAAAGGCTCATCGAGAGCATGGACTTCGACGCAATAATCTTTTCGAGCAGTATGATGGTTAAAAGCTTCTTTGAGCTCGCTGAGAAGATCGGAAAGCTTAATTATGTGCTTGAAAAACTCAAGAGCAAGATCGTTATTGCTATCGGCCCTCCAACGAGGAGGACTCTCGAAAGATACGGTGTTCCTTCCCTGATGCCCGATGAGTATTCGTTCGATGGAATCATCGAACTCCTAAAGACTTTAAACGAACCTTCGCATCAAGGAAAGTATCAAAAACCCAAGCGATAAAATGTTGACATGGATGTAGCGGTTATAGGGGGTGGTAACTTAGGCTGTGCGGTTGCCAAGGCTTTAGCGAAAAGACATAGGGTTGTTGTGACGAGGAGGAACGTTGAAAAGATTAGGTTTTTGGAAGATGTTGGTTGTGAAGTTCATTCCGATAACGTTCGTGCTGTCGATGATTCCGATGTCGTTTTTATTGCGGTTAAGCCTAAGGACGTTTTCAACGTTTTATCCGAACTTAAGGATAATTTGAATGGTAAAATTTTGGTCAGCTTCGTTGCCGGAGTTAAAATCGATGAAATCAAGGAGATCGTTGGCTGTAAGGTAGTTAGAGCCATGACGAGCATCTCAGCTGAAGTCGGAAGCTCGATAACCGCATACTATACGAGGGATCTAACTCCCGAAGAGGAGTTCGAGCTCGAGCTTATGCTTGAGTGCATGGGAGATGTCGTGAAGGTTGAAGACGAGGATCTTCTGGATGCCATAACGGCCTATTCGAGCGCTGTAGCATTCATGGCTAAGATCTTCCAATCTTTCGTTTACGCCGGTTTAAAATTGGGCTTGAGCAAGGAGCTTGCGAGGAAGATGACGGTTGGACTTTTCAAAGGAGCTTCCGAGCTTCTAGATCTTGAGGAGCCCGAAGTTATAATAGAGAAGGTCACAACTCCGGCGGGAACCACCATAGAGGGCTTATGCAAGCTTATGGAGCACAGAATAGATTTCGGAATAGTCGATGCCATGATATCCTCGGCAAAGTCAAAGCGATGAAATAGCATCATCCTCATCTCTTACAAATTTACCCTTAAGCCTGCGATAAAGTTCCTTAGCTCTGCCGTTTGTGAAATCCCTTTTCTCAATCGGCGTTCTATCGATTACTATCAACTTTCCAAGCTCTGATGCGTATAGTGCCGCCTCCAAATTCTTAAGATTTCCGTAGCCGAACGGAATATCTGCTAAAATCACCGTCTCGGCTTTTTCTATCAGCTTTAAATTTCTCTCATGGGCTTCATCGCTTATCGGGGAAAAAGGAGCTTCGCTGACTATTTCGAAGTCTAAGCTTTTTGCTATCTCCCAATCCGTATCGAGGACGTTCAGAACTCCTGCGGAGCCTCTTTTAAGCTTGAGCATAAGCTTCGCACCGCTCCCTCCTCCGCAGATGATGTGAACATCTGAATTTCCCACCTTCTCAAGCTTTACCGGAAGGACGTAGAACTTCCCGGTAATCGGATTCCTTCTGACGATTACGTCAATATCGAAGACATCCCTTATCGCTTCCACGACCTCTTCCGGCTTGCCAATCGCAACTATTTTACCATCCTTCATCAAAATAAGCTTAGAGCAGAACTGTAAAGCCAAATTGACGTCGTGAATTACGGCTATAACTAAAACTCCGCTATCTGCCAATTCTCTCAGCAGATTCATTATTTCTATTTGATGGTTTATGTCCAGATGGGCCGTGGGCTCATCCAAAAGCAGTATCTTCGGTTCCTGAGCCAAGGCTCTTGCGATGATAACTTTCTGCAATTCCCCGCCGCTAAGCTCTCCAACGCTTCGCCCGATCAAATATTCACAGCCGACGGTTCTCATAGCTTTTAACGCTATCTCGAAGTCCCTCTCACTTTCAAGCTCGAATCTGCCCAAATGCGGAGTTCTTCCCATTAAAACGACGTCTTCAACCTTGAAATCGAAGTTTGTCTGAAAATTTTGCGGAACCACCGCTATAATCTTAGCAAGTTCTCTGACACTCATTTCAGCGACGTTTTTTCCGTCCACGTAGATCACTCCCCTTCTCGGCATCAGAATCTTCGCGATCGTTCTTAGAAGAGTAGTTTTCCCGCTTCCGTTAGGGCCTATTATACCGATGAATTCTCCAGCTTCGGCTTCGAAGCTTATATCCCTAAGAACTTCTTCGATGTAGCCCGAGCTTACGTGCTTAAGTATGAGACGCATGATTGATGTTCGGTTAAAGCCTTAAATATCCATTTGCTCAATTTTATCGGAATGCAAAAACTCGTCGAAGTCCTTAAGGAGATAGGGATCGAAAGGTTGAACGATCTTCAGAGGGTTGCGATTCCTAAGGTAGCTGAAGGTAGGGATCTGCTGATAGTTGCTCCGACCGGAAGCGGTAAGACGGAATGTGCCATTATTCCAATTTTAAATAAAATGTTGAAAAATAAATATGAGGGCATCGCTTTGATCTACATAACTCCTTTAAGAGCTTTAAATAGGGATATGCTTAGGAGATTCCACACTCTCGCAAGAATATTGGATTTAAGCATCGCTGTTAGGCACGGAGACACCGCTGAGATCGAGAGGCGGAAGCAATCTTTGAAGCCTCCTCAGATTCTCATCACAACCCCCGAAACGTTCCAAATTTTGTTCTTGGGGAGAAGGTTGAGGGAGTATTTGAGGAACGTTCGGTTCGTTGTGTTAGATGAGGTGCACGAGCTTGCGGAATCTGAGAGGGGCGTTCAGTTAGCTGTTGCTCTGGAAAGACTAAAGGAGCTTACGAATTTCCAGATAATCGGGTTATCCGCAACGGTCAAGAACGCTGAGGAGGTGGCAGGGTTCTTCGGAATTTCTGAGGTTCTTGTTTGGAAGGGTAGGAAAGCATACGAATTTTACGTAATTAAGCCCGAGAAGGAGACTGACTTGGCAGAAAAGCTTGGAGTTAACGAGGAGTTCGCGAAGGAGCTCGAAGCTATAAGGGAGATAGTTGAATCGCACAAATCCGCGCTAATTTTTGTAAATACAAGGCAAACAGCCGAAGCTTTGGGGTTAAAACTCAAGCGGATTTTAGATGCGGAGGTTCATCACGGTTCTCTCTCAAGAACTGCGAGGATAGAGGCGGAAGAGATGTTCAGTAAGGGTGAGCTCAAAGCCCTCATCTGCACATCGTCGATGGAGCTCGGAATTGACATAGGGCATGTCGATGTTGTAATTCAGTTCAACAGTCCGAGGGAGGTGAGCAGGCTCGTTCAGAGGGTTGGAAGGAGCGGGCATAGGGCTGATGAGACCTCAAGGGGTTTCGTGATTGCCGGGAACTTCGACGATATACTCGAATCTTGGGTTATAGTTAAGAGGGCTGAAGAAGGCGAAATAGAAGAGACGAGAATGCACGAGTTAAGCTTGGATGTATTGGCGAATCAAATCTGCGCAATTGCTTTGGAATACGGTCAAATCGATGCTGAAAAGTGCTACGAAATAATATCGAGGGCTTATCCGTTCAGAAATCTGAAATTCGAGGAGTTCGTTGAAGTTTGCAAGTTTTTGGCTGAGGATCGAGTTATCTCGTTCGACGGCGAGATGATAAAGCCCACAAGGAAGACGAGGCGATACTTCTACGACAACATCTCGATGATTCCGGATGAAAGAAGGTTCAAGGTTGTCGACATAACTTCCGGAAGAACCATAGGCTACTTGGACGAGAGCTTCGTCTCATCCTTCGAAGGAAACGTCTTCGCCATGAAGGGCGATCTATGGAAGATAGTGGCAATCAACGATGCCGTTAGGGTTGAGCCCGTTAGGGAGGAGGGCGTCATTCCTTCATGGGTTGGTGAGGAGATTCCCGTTCCGTTTGAGGTTGCTCAAGAAGTAGGGAGAGTTAGGAGATGGATAGCCGGGCTTATCGTTTCCGGAGTTGAGGAAGGGGAAATCGTCGAAATTCTTAAGGAAAGGTTTAAGACCAACAATGAAGCATGCAGAGAGGTTGTTTCGATCATAAAGGAGCAGATATTAAGGGGTTTTGCCGTCCCGACGGACTGCAGGATTACTGTTGAGGGAAACGATTTGGTCGTTCTTAACTGCTGTTTCGGGCATAGGGTCAACGAAACTCTTGCAAGAATCTTGGCATTGCTTCTATCTGCGAGAAAGGGTAGCAGCGTTGGCGTTGAGGTAGATCCCTACAGGATTAAGCTGACACCGGCGAAAGCGGAGGAGGTTGCGGAGATACTCAGATCAATTGAGCCGGATGCTGTGGAGTATCTTGCGGAAAGGGCTCTGATCGAAACTAAGCTCATGCAGTGGAAGATAGTTCATTGCGCGAGGAAGTTCGGCTACCTGAGTAAGTCCGCAGACACAACGAAGATAAATCTAAAGAAGCTCGTTATTAAACTCAGAGGAACGCCCATATACAGAGAAGCGCTCAGGGAGATATTCTTCGAAAAGATGGATGTTGAAAGGACTAAAGAGATCTTGCAGAAGGTTAAAGCCGGCGAAATACAGATTTCCGTTTACTCCGAACTTAGTCCGATTTCTAATGCTACGAGGAATCAGCTTACAGATCTTCTTATACCTTCGAAGCCGACTAAAGCAATATTGGAAGTATTTAGGAGGAGGATCGAAGAAGAGGAGTGCATTCTGCACTGTCTCAACTGCGGATGCACGGTTAAGATGAAGGTTAAGCTGATCGAAAGCTTGGAGTGCGTAAGATGCAAGTCGAAGATGGTGGCATGCATCAATGCCAAAAGAAGGCTTGAAGAGTTCGGTAAGAAAGAGTTGTTTAGAATCGCGAATCTTGTCATGTGCTACGGAAAGAAAGCGGTATACGCTTTGAATACATACGGCGTAGGGGCAGATACAGCATCAAAAATTCTCGCAAAGCCTTTCAGAAATGAGGAGGATTTCTTCGCGGAATTACTTGAAGCCGAAAGGAGATTTATAAGGACGAGAAGATTTTGGGATTTGTAGCGTTGATCTTCTTCGCAACTTTCACGACTTCCCCAACGACGATAAGCGCTGGGCCGTTCAAATTCTCTCCTTCAATAATATCGGCTATATTTTTCAGTGTGCCGAAAAATACTCTCTGATTTTTCAAAGTCCCGTTCTCTATAACCGCAATCGGCGTATCCGGGCTTCTACCAGCTTTAATTAAATTATTACAAATTTCTTTTATATTATTTCTTCCCATAAGAATTACGAGCGTTCCGTTTAAAATCGATTCGCACCAGTTTTCCACACCATCTTTCCCGGTTACAACGAGTATCGAAGAAGAAAGCTTGGGATGTGTGAGGGGAATCCCAGCAGAAGCCGGAACGGAGTTTACCGAGCTAACGCCGGGTATAACTTCGAAGGGTATGCCATGACTCGCCAAAAACTCCGCCTCCACTCCACCTCTTCCAAATACGAAGGGATCTCCACCTTTAAGCCTGACGACGACTTTTCCCTCCTCTGCAAGCTTCTTTAAAAGCTCGTTAATTTCTTTCTGCCTATACTCCCCCCTCTCACCGCAGTTCTTCCCTACGTATACCAGTTCCTTTCCCATTCTCTTCAGCATCTCGATAATCTCATCTCCGACGAGTCTATCATATAAGATGACGTCAGCTTCCTCTATCGCCTTCAAAGCCTTAATCGTGAGAAGCTCCGGGTCTCCTGGCCCGGCTCCGACGATGTAAACCTTACCGACCATTCAACCACCTTTACTTAATCACAGCCCCAAGCCAACCTAAAACTTTTTTGTTTTTTAGATTGTAATTAAAGCTAATTTTATCAAAGTCAATTTCGAAAATCTTATATATGGTCTTATGAAGATAGTTATACGATTAATTGGGAGGTGAATAGATGACTGATGTCGAGTTGCCCGAAACTCCTTTGCTTGACGAATTAGAAAAGGGTCCATGGCCCTCTTTTGTAAAGGAGATTAAGAGAGCCGCTATTGAGCAGGAAAAGGCTATGAAAGCCGGTAAGAAGATTAAGCTACCCGGTGCCGCTAAGGGTCTTTTGAAGGTTCTCGAACTCGCATATAAGGAGAAGAGAACACACTGGAAGCACGGTGGTATCGTAGCCGTCGTCGGATACGGTGGTGGAGTTATCGGTAGATACTGCGACCTCGAAGATAAAGTTCCAGAAGTCTGGCACTTCCACACCATGAGAATTAACATGCCCTCCGGTTGGTTCTATCAAACTAAAGCGTTGAGGGCCATTTGCGATGCTTGGGAGAAGTGGGGTTCTGGTTTAACGAACTTCCACGGTTCGACTGGAGACATAATCCTGCTTGGAACGAGAACCGAGTATCTCCAGCCGATGGCTAACGCTTTGGCTTACCTCGACAAGCTCTACGGTTCACCAGCCCCGTTCGACATCGGTGGTTCTGGTTCTGACTTGAGAACTCCTTCAGCGTGCATGGGTCCGGCGTTGTGTGAGTTCGCGTGCTACGACACGTTGAAAGCTTGCTACGAGTTCACGATGAGGTATCAGAACGAGCTCCACAGACCGATGTGGCCATACAAGTTCAAGATCAAGTGCTCTGGATGTCCGAACGACTGTGTTGCCGCTAAGGCTAGATCGGACTTCGCTATCATCGGGACCTGGAAGGACGAGATCCAGATCGATCAGGAAGCCGTTAAAGAGTATGCGAAGGTAATCGACATTGAAAAGCAGGTTGTAAAGAAGTGCCCGACCGGTGCGATGAGCTGGGACGGCAAGGAGTTGAAGATCGACAACAGGGAGTGCATAAGATGCATGCACTGCATAAACGTAATGCCGAAGGCTTTGAAGCCGGGTAAGGAGAGGGGTGCTACGATCCTAATCGGTGGTAAGGCTCCATTCGTAGATGGAGCCATCATCGGCTGGGTTGCGATTCCATTCATACCGGAGAACGAGTTGATCGAGAAGTGCTGTGAAGTTCTTGAAGCAATCTGGGAGTGGTGGGACGAGGAAGGTAAGTTCAGAGAGAGAGTCGGAGAGCTCATCTGGAGAAAGGGTATGGACGAGTTCCTGAAGGTCATAAACCAGAAGGCGGATGTTAGGATGGTTTACGCTCCGAGAAACAACCCGTTCATATTCTGGAGAGAGTTGAACCAGTAATAGGGGGTGTTTTGTGTGGTTGCGCAGGAAGTTGAGAAAGAACCGGAAGAGACCGTTGAGATAAAAACGGATTTCGGTCCACCGCACTACGAGATAATGCTCCATCCGATAATTAAGAAGAATTACGGAAAGTGGAAGTATCACGAGGTCGTTAGACCGGGTGTCATTAAGAGGGTCGCGGAGTCTGGAGATGTCCTATACGTCGTAAGGTTCGGTTCACCGAGATTGCTCAGCGTCTATACCGTTAGAGACATCTGCGACATCGCCGATAAGTATTCCGACGGTTACCTCAGGTTCACGAGCAGGCATAACGTTGAGTTCTTCCTAACCGATCCCGACAAGATCGAGCCTCTAATTCAGGAGGTTCAGGAGAAGTTGGGATTCCCGTGCGGTGGAACTTGGGATGCCACGAAAGGAGAATACGGATTGTCGAACATCGTTCACACTCAGGGTTGGGTTCATTGCCACACACCGGCTACGGACGCTTCGGGTATCGTAAAGTCGGTTATGGACGAATTGTATGACTACTTCACGGACCACAAGCTCCCGGCCCTCTGCAGAATCTCACTTGCTTGCTGTGCGAACATGTGTGGAGCCGTTCACGCATCGGACATCTCGATGGTCGGTGTCCACAGAAAGATACCCAAGATCGACGACGACGCTGTTAGAAGGACGTGTGAGATTCCGTCAACAGTAGCCGCATGCCCAACCGGAGCTCTGAAGCCGGACATGAAGAGGAAGACCGTAATCTTGGACAAGGACAAGTGCATGTATTGCGGTAACTGTTACACGATGTGTCCGGGAATGCCGATCTTCGACCCAGAAAACGACGGTGTCGCTGTCTTGGTTGCTGGTAAGATCTCCGACGCAAGATACCCGCCGCAACTCTCGAAGGTCGTAGTTCCATGGTTGCCGAACAACCCGCCGAGATGGCCTGAGGTCGTTCAGACCGTTAAGAAGATCCTCGAAACTTGGGCAACGCATGCTGAGAAATACGAGAGAATTGCCGAGTGGGTTCACAGAATCGGCTGGGAGAGGTTCTTCGAGCTGACGGGCTTGGAATTCACTGAGAAGCTCATCGACGACTACAAGAGAACGCCATACATCTACGCATCATACAGAACATCGGCTGCATTTAGATGGTAAAGCGTATATACACCTTTTTCAAATTTTTATATTGGTGACCCAAAATGACCGAGGAAGTTAATAAGGAAGAGTTGAAACAGAAGGTTTTGGAATACCTCGCAAAGAAGCCTTGGCAGGTTAGGGATCTCGCAAAAGTCTTGAGAGTTAAGAAGAGGGAGCTCGATAAGATAGTTCAGGAGCTTATAAACGAAGGAAAGGCCGCGTATTGGTCATCGGGTTCGACAACCTACGTAACTACGAAAGATAAGCTTGAGGAAATGGAGAAGAAGAGATCCGGAACGTGATCTCTTCTATTCTTTTTGTCCTTATTTTCAATTAAAAAACAAAAAGATTTAAATACATGCCGGCTATAGCGTCAAAAGGGTGATGTTATGCCAGAGATTAAGGTAGATCCCGACAAGTGTGACGGTTGTGGAGAATGCGTCGGTGTCTGTCCGGGAGAGGTTTTCGAGATCGGTGAGGACGGAAAATCACATCCTGTAAGACCGGAAGACTGTCAGGAGTGCTGTTCTTGTGTTGAAACTTGCCCGAACGGCGCTATATCTGTCGACGTCTGCGAGTAACCCTTAAACTTTTTTTATTTATAAGAGCGGCTTCCTTGGACAATCGCCTCTTGAAAAGTCAATTGTCGAAGATACATTCGATAGATTTATAAATTGTTCGTGTAAGTAGACGATTATGGACTCAATCATCAAAGCGTTAGCTGACAAGATCTCCGGAGATATCGTTTTTTCAGACACCCCCGGAAAAACTATCAAAAAGTGGAGGCAGATATTCGAAATTTCCCAAAAGGAGTTGGCTCAAAAGCTTGGAGTTTCTCCTTCCGTTATCAGCGACTACGAAAGCGATAGGAGGAAATCGCCGGGTGTAAACTTTATCAGAAGGATAATCGAAGCCATGCTCGAAATCGACAAGGAGAGAGGTTTCAAAACCGTATCCAAGTATAGGGACATTCTGAGCGGGTTTAAGCTTGACGTCATAATAGACATGAGGGAGTTCGATGAGTTGATCGGCGTAAATGAGCTTGCGAAAGTCGTGGATGGTGTCATGCTCACCGATTTCGACAAGCTCATAAGCGGTTATACAATAGTGGACAGTATCAAGGCAATACTCTCCCTAAACGCCTACGACTTCTACAGATTATACGGTTTCACAACCGAAAGGGCTTTGATATTCACCAAAGTATCGACGGGCAGATCTCCGATGGTTGCCGTTAGGGTTGCGAACCTGAAGCCGGCTGTGGTCGTTCTTCACGGCATAAATGCCGAGGATGTTGATAGGATAGCCATCAAGCTCGCAGAGATAGAGAGGATACCTCTCATAGCAACTCAGATGCCGCTCGATGACATGATAAAGGCTCTGAGAAACATATGAGGTGGTATCATGGTCGGTATAGTATCCTACGGAACATACATTCCGAAATTCAGAATAAAGGTGGAAGAAATAGCAAGGATATGGGGGGAAAATGCGGAGACGATAAAGAACGGATTGGGTATTCTGCAGAAATCCGTTCCGGACTTCGACGAAGATACCGCAACGATTGCAGTTGAAGCTGGGCGGGAAGCAGTTAGGAGGGCTAGAATAGATCCAAAGGAGATAGGTGCCGTATATGTCGGAAGCGAATCCCATCCTTACGCAGTGAAACCTACTGCTACGATAGTCGGCGAAGCGCTTGGAGTCGGTAACGAATACTTCGCCGCCGACTTGGAATTCGCTTGCAAGGCTGGAACGGCCGGAATTCAGATATGCATGGGACTCGTTAAGGCTGGAATGATCAAATACGGCTTGGCTATAGGAGCTGATACGAGCCAAAGCAGACCCGGGGATGCGTTGGAATATTCAGCGGCAGCTGGCGGAGCCGCAGTTGTAATAGGAAACGATGGGGTGATAGCCGAAATCGAGGGAACTTACTCGTTCACATCAGATACTCCGGATTTCTGGAGGAGGGAGGGTCAGCCCTACCCAAGCCATGGAGGTAGGTTTACCGGAATACCAGCTTACTTCAGGCATATAACTTCAGCCGCTAAGGGATTAATGGAGGAACTGGGCTTGAAGCCATCCGATTTCAGTTATGCGGTCTTCCATCAGCCTAACGGAAAGTTTCCGGTTAGGGTGGCGAAGATGCTGGGATTCAGCACGGAACAGATAAAGCAAGGGCTCGTCGTTTCGCACATCGGAAACACATATTCCGGATCATCCCTGCTCGGGCTTTGTGCCGTTTTGGATGAAGCAAAGCCGGGAGATAGAATCCTCTTGGTTTCATTTGGCTCTGGAGCCGGAAGCGATGCCTTCTCATTGATCGTTACTGACGAAATCGATGACTTCGAAAGAACGCCGAAGGTCTGGGATAAGGTTATGAGTGGAGAGTTCATAGATTACGGGCTCTACGTTAAGCTTAGGAGGAAGATAAAGTTCGGGTGATAGCATGAGGAGAGTTGCGGTTATCGGCGTTGGATGCTCGAAATTCGGGGAGCTTTGGGACATGAGCTTTAGGGATATAGTTCTTTCAGCCGGGATCGAAGCGCTTGAAGATGCAAATCTCGAAGGCAGGGAGATCGATGCGATATACGTTGGAAACATGAGCGGCGGAAGGTATCTCGCTCAGGAGCACATATCCGCATTGATAGCCGATTACGCCGGTTTAGCTGAGTTGCACATCCCTTCAACGAGGGTTGAAGCCGGAGATGCGAGCGGAGGCTTGGCTTTAAGGCAAGCATACATGGCTGTGGCTTCCGGCATGCACGATATAGTCATAGCGGCCGGGGCTGAAAAGGTGACAGACGTTGGCGCTGAGATGGCTATGGATATCCTATCCTCTTCAGCGGATAGGGAATGGGAAGTGTTCTGCGGTGCAAACCTGCCGGCTCTGTTTGCTATGATCGCAAGACTGCACATGGAGAAGTTCGGAACTAAACCGGAAGATCTTGCTAAGGTCAGCGTTAAGAATCACAGGAACGCAACGCTGAATCCGAAGGCACAGTTCAGAAGGGAGATTTCACTCGAAGTCGCTCTGAATTCGCCTTACGTAGCAGAACCATTACGATTGTTCGATTGTGCTCCGATTTCGGATGGGGCATCGGTTGTAATATTGGCGAGCGAGGAGGTTGCGAAGAAATACACGGATACGCCAGTCTATATCTCAGCATGCTGTCAGGCGAGCGATTACATAGCTCTGCACAGCAGAAGGGATATAACGACGATGGACGCCGTTGTTCACGCTTCGAAGCAGGCTTACAAGCAGGCTGGTATAGAGCCCAAGGATATAGATGTTGCGGAAGTCCACGATTCTTTCACTATAGCGGAGATAATCGCATACGAAGATCTGGGATTCGTTGAGAAGGGAAGGGGGGCTGAGCTGATAAGAGAGGGAGTTACGGAGCTCGATGGAGAAATTCCGGTTAATCCTTCGGGCGGTTTGAAGGCTTGCGGGCATGCCATAGGAGCTACGGGAATAAGGCAGGCTGTGGAGATAGTTCTTCAGCTTAGGGGGGATGCCGGAAAGAGGCAGGTTGATGCCGAAAGGGGTTTGGCTTTGAACATCGGCGGAACCGGTGCAACGGCTGTAGTTACTATCTTTGAGAGGTGATGGGATGCTTCCGAGGTTTTGGAGGAAGATAAAGTATAGGTATAATCTTGTCGGGACATATTGCGAGAACTGCGGGACTTACTACTATCCGCCACGCAACCTATGCCCGAAATGCAGGAGGAAGAGCAGGATAAAGGAGGTTCAGCTTAGCGGAAAAGGAAAAGTCATCAGCTACTCCGTAGTCCACGATGCCCCGGAAAACTTTAAAATGATGAAGCCATACGTCGTAGCTTTGATTCAGCTCGATGAGGGGCCGGTGATTACTTCTCAACTGGTATGTAAGCCTGAGGAGGTCAAAATCGGGATGAGGGTGAAGGCTGTCTTCAGAAAATACGGCGAAGAGGGGGAGAGCGGGATAATATACTACGGAACGAAGTTCGTTCCGGATGAAAAAATAGGTTAAACCTCCAAACTTTCTCCCGGCTTTAGAATTACGACTTTAACCCCCATTTTCTCCGCTTTTTCCTTAAACTCCTCTGGATTCTGCTTTATCGGCGGGAAAGTGTTGTAGTGCATCGGAATTACTATCTCGGGCTTTATCAGCTCGATAGCCTTCAGAGCACCTTTTATACCCATGGTGTAGAAATCCCCTATCGGAAGCAAAGCAACCTTTGGCTTGTATAGCTCTCCTATGAGTTGCATATCCATGAATACATCCGTATCTCCGGCATGATAAACGCTTATGCCATCCATTTTTACAACGAAGCCCACGGGATCTCCGGCGCTGATTATCTCGTTCTCAACCACATCCGCTGAGTGAACGGCTTTTACCATCGTAACCTCAACATCCTCAAGCTTTGCGGTTCCTCCGATGTTCATTCCGATCGTTTCGGCCCCTTTCCTGCCGAGCAAAACCGATAGCTCGTATATGCAGATTATGGGTGCTTTGCATCTCTTCGAAATTTCGACCGCATCGCCCAAGTGATCTCCGTGTCCGTGCGTAACCAAGATCAGATCCGCGTCAACTTCATCCGGCTTAACCGGCGACATGGGATTCCCTCTAAGAAACGGATCTATGAGTATCTTCTTCGATCCCTCAAGCAGAAATGCCGCGTGCCCGAGCCACGTTATCTTCATATTATTATATAATGCATGATCATATAAAAACGTTCCGTTATGTATTTAAATGTTTGAAGTCGTTAAGCGTTTATGAGATCGTTTGCTTTGCTTCTGATCATCTCTCTTCTTTTTGTAGGTTGCTCCGAAAAGATTGAACACAAAGCTATGCCAACGCCATCGGTTTCCGAAAATTCGAAGGAAATTAAGGTTTACTTTTTCTACAGTCCCAAATGTCCGGCGTGTAGAATGGTAAAGCCATACATGAAACTGCTGAGGGAGAAGGTTAAAGGTGTGCACTTCGACTTCTGCAACGTTAATGATCCCAAAAATTGTTCGAGGGATAGCATAATGGTCGCCCACATGTATCCGTTCGAATACATTCCGACTGTGATCTTAATAGTCGGAAACAACGTTACAAAGCTTACCGGCAGTTACGAAGTCCTGAAGTTAGGTAAGATTCTCGAATCCTACGGCATAAAAACGCCCGAAGTCGTTTTCGGAAACGTCAGCTACAGCGTCGACGAATGCATAAGATGTCATGAGGAAAGGCACATTCCGCCGCCGTCGAACTTCACATGTTCCCACTGCTGTCATAAAGCTCGGATTTGATTACGACTTCATCGCTCGGAGTTTCGGCGAGATTCGTCCAAACAACCTTACCGTATTCGCTCCAAATCCCTTCAACCTCTTTTAGCGAATCTTTACTTCCGAAGGCAACAAAAGTAGGTCCGTTGCCGGAAAGCCCGCAGAAGCATTCCAAATCCCTTACCTTTTCGATAACCTCAAACGGGTATCCGATCCTGTCGCAGTAGTGCTTCGAGTTTAGTATCATCGCCTCCCTGTAATCGCCGTTCAAAGCCAACTCTACCGCTTTCCCAACGAGTTCGGGATTCCTTCTTATCTCATCGAGCGAAATTTTTCCTCTTCCCCATTCCGGAATCAAAATTAACGCCTTAGCACGTTTGAACTCCCAGCTTATCAACTTCATTTCCTTGTTGTTCGAAATAACTATGCCACCGAGGAGAGATGCGGAAGCATCATCGAACGCTCCGGTGTAGCTTATTCCGAGTTCGAGCGAGAGCTTCGCGTTAAGTCTTAAGATTTCGTGCGCGAGCAATCTAATGCCGAGATGCTTGTATACCGACAAAAGAAGGGCGTTCATGAAAGCGCTACTACTACCCAACCCGCTACCCTTCGGAATCTCGCTTTCTACTTCCACAGCACCCCTAATTCCGAACTCGGATAAAACCCTATCTACGATTTTGCTCTCCTTCTCTTCCCCGTTTTCGATCAACAAACTACGCTTTAGGTCATCTTCGACCGAAAGCCTAACCTTTGTAAGTATATTTAAGCCGAATGCGCTTCCGTAGCCCAAAGCCAAGGCGTTGATTATAGTTCCAGCCGCGTAAGCCTTCGACTTCATGCTTGACAGTTCGACCGAAGTTATATAACGATCACCGACATCGATTTTACGTGATCGCTCTGCTTATGTGCGGCGGAAGGGGGAAGAGGCTTGGAATGGGTGAAAAGCCTCTCGTCAGGATTGAAAGGAGGTATCTGATAGACTACGTGCTTGACGAGCTATGGTTTTGCGAGGTTTACGGCGTCACTACGGCTTTTACTCCCAAAACCGAAAACTACTTAGAATCTCAGGGGGTAAGATGTCTCAGAACATCCGGAAAGGGTTACATCGAAGATTACGTTGAGGCAATTCTTAAGCTCGGTCTTTTTGAGCCAATTTTGATAGTTTCAGCCGATCTTGTAATTCTGCAGAGGGATTTAATTTTGAACGTCGCCGAATTCTACTTTAAAATCGATAAGCCAGCCTTAAAGGTGGTAAACACGAACGGCGAGCCCGTTGGTATAAACGTCATCGACGGAATGTTTTACGATTGCGTTCAGGATGAGGAGCAGTATGTAGTCGATGATAACAAAGTTATAAATATAAACACGCCCGAAGATTTAATGAGAGCTCTATGCCTGATCCGTATGAAGAAAAGAGAAGGAGGATGGTGGAAAGACTTAGGGAGGAGCTCGGGATAAGCGATAAGGTAGCCAGAGCTATGATGAAGGTTCCGAGGCACGTATTTGTTCCATCATCATATGAAAGGGAAGCCTACGTCGATACCCCTCTTCCGATCGGTAGCGGTCAAACCATCAGCGCTCCGCATATGGTTGCGATAATGTGCGATCTGCTCGATCTGCATGAGGGCGATAAGGTTTTGGAGGTCGGAGCGGGTAGCGGATACCACGCGGCTGTTGTTGCAGAGATAGTCGGGAAGAAAGGCAAGGTGATAGCAATCGAAAGGATTCCAGAATTAGCCGAAAGAGCTAGGCGGAATTTGGAGTATTTGGGCTACGATAACGTTATAATAATTGTCGGTGACGGAACAAAAGGCTATCCGCCCGAAGCTCCATACGATAAGATATACGTAACCGCCGCCGCTCCGGATATTCCAAAGCCGTTAATAGAACAGCTTAAGCCGGGAGGAAAGATGGTGATACCCGTAGGAAGATACGAGCAATATCTATACGTTGTTGAGAAGGATAAAGAAGGTAGAATTCGCAAAAAGATATGGGGACCGGTTAGATTCGTCCCGCTCATCGGCGAATACGGGTTTAAGGAGTATGAGGTCATCTGATTTTCAATACATCGAGAGCATTGCGGTATGATAACCTATTTACGATTTTTTCTTTGACTCCGGCTTTTTTAAGATATCTCACGGTCTTCGGCACCGCGAGGGGATCCGTGTTTGTTAGGGATGCGCAGTCACTGTTGAGAAGTCCGGTTGAGTATTTATCAACGTTCTCGGCGATCTTTTCTGGAGTTAAAAGCCCGGGTTTAACGGACAATCCCGGAACAGCTCCGGCTTCGTTGATAATATTAATTGTATCAATCCATCCTAACTTCCTCAGCTAAGGACAAAACCTTATTCACGATATTTACACGATTGCCCATTGGAGTGTGGACTATTACCGGCACATCGTATTCCTTAGCAAGCTTTAATTGCTCCCTTAGGACATCCAACTCAAGATCGCTGGCTTTTTCCAGTCCAACTTCACCTATACCCACAGCTTTTCCGGATTCAACGTATTCCTCAATTACGGGTAAGATCCTCTTCCATTCCTTCGGTATGCATCTGGGATGAACACCAACGAAGATGTGTGCTTTGAGACCGATATCGTTCAGCCTTGGACGATGAATTTCATCCAGCTCGGTAAAATGGTCAATTAACGTTTCCGCATATCTTGCAACCGGCACGAAGCTACATAGCACAACGTCTTTCACACACCGGCTAAAGCCATCAGCTCAAGATCTCTGGCATGCAACATATACGCATGCGTATGCGAGTCTACATAACAATCGTTCATGATTTTTTGTTATTTTTCTTGGAATATCAATTTTTCCGCATCATCTAACCTTTTCCCACTTGTAGAGCTCCACTACTTCGGCCAACGTTTTACCACTTTCTATTTCCGCTCTGATCCTGTCCTCGTGCTTTTTAACTTCCAAAGCCCTCCTCGCAATTTCGTAAGCCCTCTGCTTCGGAATAACCATAACTCCGTTGTCATCCGCAACGATCCAGTCCCCTGGATTTACCTCGACGCCTCCGCAGACTATCTTAACGTTTATCTCCCCGAAGCCCTTGGGTTCTCCGGCATTCGGAACGATCTTTTTAGCAAAGACGGGAAATCCCAGCTTTACTATATCATCAACATCCCTAACGGCTCCGTCTATTACTACCCCCTCTATCCCCTTATTCATGCAACTTCTCGTTGCCAGTTCTCCCCAAACTGCCGCGTTATCTCCGGAACACTTGATCACGATTACATCCCCCTTTCCGGCGACATCTATCGCCTCAACGGTCTTGGCCCAGTCACCGTCCATCGTGTAAACCGTAACAGCCTTACCTACGATCTTTCTCCCCTTTACTATCGGCTTGATCCCCTCCATAGCCCTTGCTCTATGCATGGCATCGCTTACGTTCGGAGTCGTAACCTGCATCAGAATCCTTCGAATTTCTTCATCTATCGAAGCCCTTCTAATCCTTATCTCCCTCGATTTGGCATAAGCCGAATCTATTGCTTCCCTTATTTTCCGAGCCGAAGCTGTTACATCCTTGGATTTCACGATGTTGCTCCCGACTATGACTATATCAGCCCCCAGGGCAACGCAATCTGAAGCCCTTTCGGCATCTAAGCCTCCTGCAACTGCCACGGGGATGCTGACCGCATCAACTACATCCTTAAGAATTTCGAGAGGATCGTAGCCGAGCATCTGAACGTCTATCCCAACGTGAACGTTTACGTAATCGACTCCCAACTCTTCAAGCTGTTTCGCCCTTTCAACCGGATTCGGATGATTGATCAGGTCGACCATAACCTTACAGCCGTATTTCCTTCCGGCCCTGATGGCTTCGGCGATGGTGGAATCGTTGCTTAAAGCTAGAATTATAACAACATCAGCACCGCTCTTTGCGCACATCTCAACCTCCAAGGCTCCGGTGTCTATCGTCTTCATATCCGCAACGACCGTTCTTTCCTTAAACTCGCGCTTTATAGTCCTGATAGCGTTCATACCCTCACTCTTGATTAGAGGAGTTCCTACTTCTATCCAATCCGCTCCCCCTTTTAAAGCCAACTTAGCGATTTCAACTGCTCTTTTAAGCTCAACCAGATCCAAAGCAACCTGAAGGATGGGTTTATCCATATCCTTAGTTCCGCAATAAGGATATAAGAGTGTAATCTATAAAGACAACTGTGAAGTGCGAGCTGTGCGGCAACGAAACTTACACCGATACGATTCCGATCTGCCCGAACTGTTCGAAGACTGAAAAAGCCTTGGAGTTCGTTGCAAGGCTACATCCGGATGTAGGTAAGATCAAAGGCGAAGGGATTGCGAAATGCAGATTGTGTTCAAACGAGTGCGGTTTCGATGATCAAGGCTTATGCGGACTTAGAATCGTTCACAACGGTAAACTGAGATCGCTGGTTAGCTCTGATAAGGCTATCCTAAGTTGTTATGAAGATCCGTTGCCGACGAACTGTTGCAACGCTTGGTTTTGCGAAGGTTCAAAGCTTAGAGGCGTGAACTTGGCCGTATTTTATTACGGTTGCAACTTCGATTGTCTTTACTGTCAAAACTGGTCTCACAAATTCGTCTCGGAGAAAAATTTGGTTACCGTTGAGGAGATGGTGGAAAAGGCTATGCCGGAAAGGGTTAAGTGCATCTGTCACTTCGGCGGATCTCCGGAACCTCAGCTTCCCTTCGCAATTAAGTTCAGCGAGGAGGTTCTGAAGAGGAGAAACGTAATGATATGCTGGGAGTGGAACGGAGCCGGAAGAACGTCTTTAGCCCTAAAAGCGGGGAAGCTGAGCCAAAAAAGCAACGGAACGGTCAAATTCGATCTTAAGGCTTGGAATCCGAATCTTCATAGGATTCTTACCGGTAGAAGTAACGAGCAGACGCTTAAAAACTTCGAAAGGATATTCGACAAATATCCAGAAGTTTTATCCGCCACAACCTTGCTCGTCCCATACTACGTGGATGAGAAGGAGGTTGAGGGTATTGCGAGGTTTATAGCTTCGCTGAGCGACGAAATTCCATACAGCCTACTGATATTCCATCCCGATTTCAGGCTTTCCGACATGCCGATAACGCCGAAGAGTCAGGTTAAGAGATGCTACGAGGTTGCAAAGAGGGATCTCAAAAGGGTGCATATAGGAAACTTGCACCTTCTCAAGTGGGCTCCGGATTGACGAAGCCGAACCAAGCTTACAAAACGTCACTAAGAAATCCCCGGTTTTCACCGGTCGACGAAGTTGTATTTTCGGAAATTCTCAAAGTATACTGTGCAAAATTCAGTTCGAAATAAGATAAGTCAGATTCTAGAAGCTATGAACTCGAAGATCAGCTTTGCGACGAGCATAGGAGTAACCCTTTCCGAATCCGGAACGACCTCAACGAAATCTATCGCAAATATGTTATCGAACGCTTCGAAGAACTTGAGCATAACTATGGGGTTCAAACCGAACGGTTCTGGAGTTGAAACACCCGGAGCGAAGGCTGGATCGAAGGCGTCAACGTCTATGGAAAGGTAAATCGGTCTATCTCCGACGATTCTCTTCGTTTCCCTTAAAACTTCATCGAAGTTCTGCCACGAATAGAAGAATTTTATTCCGTTCTCTTCGGCGAAAATTTTCTCTTCCTTAGTTCCGCTCCTAATACCGATTTGAACCATATCCCCAACCCCAAGCTCGAAGATCCTTCTCGCAGTGCATGCGTGGTTGAACTTTTCATCGTCGAATTCATCTCTGAGATCGAAATGAGCATCGAAAACGACATAGCAGATCTCGCTTAAATCGACCTTCAAACCCTTTAAGATCGCATAAGTGACGGTATGTTCCCCGCCCAATCCGATCGGAATCTGCCTGTCAAGATTCAATCTTGCAAGAAATTTTCCGACATTTCCAATTACCCTTTCAAAGTTTCCGTCAGCATTCACATTCCCTGCATCGCAAATCCTTGCAAAATCCAGCTCGAAATCGAAGTAGACGGAGTAGTTTTCCAAATTCCAGCTTGCCTCTCTTATCGCATTCGGCGCGAATCTTGAGCCGGGCTTGAACGATTGGGTTGCATCGAAAGGAACTCCGAAGATCACGAATTCGGCTTCCTCAAAATTTGAATTGGAGCAGGCAAAAAAAGAGTCTATGTGCATGCTACTTCTCCGCTATCTTTCTCTTTCCGAGGGATTCGATGTAAACTATCTCCTTACCCGGCTCTATTTTATCCTTCAACTCTTCGGGAATCGGAAGCTCGAATGTCTCATACGTTTCCAAATCCATTAGCTGAACTACGTCACCCATTACGCTTATAACTTGCGCCCTCTTTCTCTCAACTATCGGCACGTATACCTTTGCGGTGACCGGCTGAACTATGCTCCTCTTCTGCCCGTCGAAGATGCCTATGGCATCTATCCTCGCCTTCGCGGCACCGTGCTTACCGGGCTTGCTTACCGAGATGCTCACGATCTCGCAGGGTTCATCGTCTATGACTATGTATCCTCCCTCCTTAAGCTGTCTAACTTCAGCCTGCACCTTCATAATTTCAGCCTTCCGCCAATTATTTTTAAGACTTTCTAATCACGGCTCGGACTTCTCTTTTGGAAGAACCTTGTATATCTCCTCAAGCAGTTCATCGTCACTCTTGCCTTCCGGATCTATTCCAAGATCCTTAGCAATCTTTTCAAGCTTGCTCCTCTTTTCGCTCGAAGTATACTTACCCTCCCTCAGCTTCCTCTCGAACTCGATGAGTTCGAGCTCAGCTTCTCTCTGCGCCTTCTTGAACTCGCCCATGCTCCTCCCCAAGCTCCTCGCTAATTCTGGCAACTTGTTCGCTCCGAACAGCAAGAACGCAATCAGCAATATAACCAGCAGTTCGTTGGGACCGATCGGCAACTGTTCCTTCATGACTGGAACCATTCGATCACCCCCTTCTACTCAACCCGTCGCTATTTAAAGATTCTCTCAAATCGGAAGTTAACTCTTCAATCTTTTTTCTTTGGATTTCCTTAAGTTTTTCTTCCGTCGGTATTTCCTGACCGTATAGAATTTCGAGTTCGAGTCTCCTTTTAGCCTTTTGATATTCTCCGTAAATCCTGCCGGCCGTTCTGGCTAAATCGGCTAATTTGTCGGGACCGAGAAGAATGATTGCGAGGATTACGATCAGGGTTAGTTCGCTCCAGCCGAACATTATAGATCAGTCTGCATCGGGAAATTTAAGAGTTTTTGAAGAAAGGTTCTCTCAAGGCAACAGCCTTCCTTATAGCTTTTACCATCTCATCGTAGCTCAATCCCCTCAAATCGACCAAATTGTCGTTTCTGAGCAGGCATGGTTTTACCTTTCCATCCGAAGTTACCCTTATTCTCGTGCAACGCATGCAGAACTCCCCGTGGAAGGGGCGAACGAATTCAACAGCTTTGTTCCCGAATACGTATTGCTTTCTGTTGTGCAACCCTCTAACGATTACCCTCTCCGCAATTTTACCGAATTTCGATTCTATTTCGGACAGATCGACGTAGTAATCGGGCATGTTTACGACTTCGATCAGCTGAAGGATCACGTTTATACTTTCTCTATTAAATTTTGAGGAGAACTCCAGCAGATCTTCAATTTCGTCTTCGTTTATTCCCTTTAAGACTACCATATTCAGCTTTATCGGAAAAAGACCCACGTCGCATGCCGAATAAATACCTTCGATCACCCTTTTCAGCATATTTCTTCCGGTTATGAGCTTGTATCTTCTTTCGTTCAGTGTATCTAAACTCACGTTCACCCTGTTCAAACCCGCATCCTTCAAATCGTAAGCCAACTTGGACAGCAAAGTTCCGTTTGTCACGATCGATATTTCCTTAAAGGGAGGCATCTCCTGAACTATCTCAACTATATCCTTTCTCATCAGCGGTTCTCCGCCCGTTATCTTAACCTTCTCAACGCCCAGATCGTAAAAAGCTCGGCATATGCCGGCAATTTCATCGACGCTCATCTCATCTCCGGAAGATTGCTCCCCTTCCATATGGCAGTAGATACATCTCAGGTTGCATCTGTTGGTGACGGAAATCCTCAGATGCTTGATTACTCTTCCGTATCTATCTACAAGCACCCTACCACCTTCAGGATCTTTTTGTAATCTTCGTAGGTGTTAACATTCATAAACGAAAGCAGATCATCATCAAATATTCTAAGCTTATCGATCGGATAGTATGTAGCGTTCATACTTCTTATAGCTTTGTAAACCCTTCGTTCTCCCTTCTCTATGCATTTTCCAATCTTATCGATTGCGCTATACGAGTAGCAAGCCAGAAGGGGTTCAATCTTTCCGTCGCTCCATACGGGCACGACGGCATCGACTTCCTCTTCAACGCACTTTTTGAACAGAAACTCCGCAAGCTCTCTCTTAACGAGCGGCATGTCAACTGCAACGATCAGAGTGTGATCTTTAAAGTGCTTTAAGGCTGAATATACACCGGCGAGCGGGCTGAAGTTTTTGATCTCGTCAACTATAGTTTTTCCAAATTTCGAGTATTCTTCAGCCTGATCTTTATCTCTGCAAACTAAAACCACGTCGCAATCGTAGAATTTCTCTATTATCCTTTCCACGAAAGTCTTTCCGCACAGATCCAGCAGACCCTTGTCCCTTCCAATCCTCTCACTCTTCCCGCCTACGAGTATCGCAACGTTCACTTAAAATCGTTTCAACTTTTTGGTTATAAGTTCAGCGAGAGCAAAGTTCTATATGACTTTGCCGACACCAACATTCCAATGATCGTTCCGGCAGAGGAACTGCTGAGGATTGAGAGGAAGATAAACTGGGACGAATACATCGAGAAGGTTAAGCCGATCGTTGAGAGGGTTAGGGAGAAAGGAGACGAAGCCCTCATAGAATTCACCAAGCAGTTTGACGGCGTCGAGCCCGAATACTTGAGAGTGCCGAAAGATGAGATCGACAAAGCTTACGACGTCGTAGATGATGAGATAATAGATGCCTTGGAAGTGGCGAAGGAAAACATAGAACGCTTTCATTCCATAACTGCAGTGGAGAGGGACATGAAAATAGACTTCGGCGACTGCGTTTTGGGTAAGAAGTATACGCCTCTGGATTCCGTCGGTATATACATCCCCGGCGGAAGGGCGAGCTATCCTTCAACCGCTCTGATGGCTGGAATTCCCGCAAATATTGCCGGAGTTGAAAGAATCGTAGCATGCACTCCTCCGGATAAGGATGGAAAGATAAAGCCTTTAACGCTTGTAGCTTGTGACATAGCCGGAATAAAGGAGATCTACGCAGTAGGCGGCGCTCAGGCTATAGCCGCGATGGCTTACGGAACGAAGACGATAAGGAGAGTTGATAAGATAGTAGGCCCGGGAAACGTCTACGTTACCGCGGCAAAGCTCCTCGTTCAGAAGGATGTGCCGATAGATATGCCTGCCGGCCCCTCTGAAATATTAGTAATCGCCGACGAAACGGCAAATGCAGAATTCGTAGCTTTGGACTGCGTAGCCCAGCTTGAGCACGATCCGATGGCTTTAGCCATCGTCCTCACGACTTCAAGGGATTTGGCTGAGAAGGTCGAAGAATTTGCGAAGGGAATCGTAGCGGATCATTCCGAGATAAACCTGAGCAATCTAAAGATTGCGGTCGTAAGGGATATAGATGAAGCTATAAGGTTGGCGAATAAAATAGCCCCGGAGCATCTTTCGATGATGTTTGAGAGGGCTGAGGATTATTTGGACAAGATAAAGCATGCCGGAAGCGTTTTCATCGGGGAATTCAGTCCCGTTGCATGCGGAGATTACGCGAGCGGAACGAATCACATATTGCCTACTTCAGGATACGCGAAGGTGTTTTCCGGCATAAGTGTTGAGACGTTCATGAAGCACGTAACCTATCAGATTTTAAGCGAGGATGCACTAAGAAGGATAGGGGATGCTGTGATAAAGCTTGCAAGGGCTGAGGGTCTGCCGCTACATGCTTTATCTGTGGAGAAAAGGCTCGGACCGAGGTCTTCATCATAGCTCAGTCGGGACCAATCTCCTCATCGCCCCATATTTTTATTCCTCCGCTTTATTTATTCGTAACGGTAGAGTAATATATCCGAAGTCATTTGGAAGGGAAGATGAGAAAGTGGACGAGCGAAATTGGGGAGGAAGACGTGGGCAAGGAGGTTCTCCTTTACGGCTGGGTTCACGAAGTCAGAGATTTGGGCGGTCTCGTCTTCCTGATTCTGAGGGATAGGGAGGGATTCATTCAGATTACGTTACCGAAGAAGAAGGTGGATCAAAAGACATTTGAAATCGCTAAGAAGATTCACAGGGAGAGTGTGATTAAGGTCGTCGGAGTCGTAAAGAAGGAGCCGAAGGCTCCGGGTGGATACGAAGTAATTCCGAAGGAGATCGAAGTCCTGAACGAGGCAACGGTTCCCCTTCCCCTGGAAGTCACCGAGAAGGTTCCCGCGGAACTCGATACTCGTTTGGATCACAGGTTCATGGATCTTAGAAAGCCGAGGGTGCAGGCGATATTCAGGATAAGACACCAAATTATGCAGAGCGTCAGGCAGTTTTTGAGCGAGGAGGGCTTCATAGAAGTCCATACACCTAAGATCGTATCAACGGCTACGGAAGGAGGAACGGAGCTATTTCCGATAAGTTACTTCGAGAAGGAGGCATTTCTAAACCAGAGCCCCCAGCTATACAAGCAGATCCTCATGGGTGCGGGATTGGAGAGAGTATTCGAGATCGGACCGATCTTTAGGGCGGAGGAGCACAACACAACCCGACATCTAAACGAAGCTATATCGATTGACATCGAGATGAGCTTCACGGATCACGAAGGGGTTATGAACGTTCTCGAACGCCTTATAGCGAGGGTTTACGAAGATGTGGCTGAAAACTGCCAGAAGTTCTTGGATTGGCTGAACGTAAAGCTTGAGATTCCGGAGGTTCCGTTTGAAAGGTTAACCTACGATGAGGCTTTGGAAATAGCAAGGAGGAAGGGCGAGGAAATTCCTTGGGGTGAAGATCTCAGCACTCCGGCTTTGAGGGCTATAGGGGAGGAGATGGAGAACAAACACTACTTCATCGTCGATTGGCCGACCGAATCTAAACCATTCTATGCGATGCCTTACGAAGATAAGCCGGAAATCTGCAAGAGTTTCGATTTGATGAAAGGAGCCTTAGAGCTTGCAAGCGGAGCTCAGAGAATTCATAAATACGATCTGCTCGTCGAAAGGATAAAGCAGTGCGGATTGAGTCCGGAGAGCTTCGAGTTCTACTTGGAAGCCTTCCGCTACGGTATGCCGCCGCATGCCGGCTGGGGGCTTGGGGCTGAAAGGTTGCTCATGTCCATGCTCGATTTGAAGAACATAAGAGAGGCTGTGCTGTTTCCGAGGGATAGGCACAGGCTTACACCCTAATCCTCTTTTTAAAGACTTCCCTTCCACCGTTCCAGCTTATCGTAAGCTTTGCGTCGACGTATCCCTTACTTTTAATCCTCAATCCGTCGAAGAAACCGACGGAAATTTCAACTTTCTTTTCAACGCTACTATTCGGCTCCATGTCTCCGACCTTAATGACGAGCTTGTCCTTCCCGTTCACCTTTATCCGATCCCCGTCGACGAACAGTTCGAGGGTAACGACGACGTTTTTCGCGTATACGTCTTTGTTGATCAACCTCGCAGTTATAATCCTGCTCAACGCTCCGCTTTCTTCAACCCGAACGATTTCGATGTCGAACTTCCGCTCGGGAGCTCGAGTTACCTTCTTCGGCTTTCTATTTACCTTTACCTTACGTTCAGCGGTGGATTTGTGTGGAACTACTTTGGGCATGACTAAGAACGCGAAGGACAACACAACGCCGAGCAATACAACCATTACGATTACCTTCGATTTCATCAGAAGCACCTCAGACCGTCGTGATTTCATCACAATTCAGCACGGCTCTCCTTCATCATCGGCTCAACATCCTTCGGTGTTTGGTTAATAATATATTTACGCCTACCCCAACCTTCAACGATGAAAGCGTCGGCTCCGGCGAAGATCATCCTCTTTGGCGAGCACGCGGTAGTTTACAAGAGGCATGCAGTCGTTACAGCGATAAACCTCAGGTGCTATGCGGAAGCAAAGAAGAGCGACGAGGTGAGGATTTATTCACCCTTAGGAGTTACCGGATTAGATTTCAAAGTCCATCCGTATATCTCCTACGCCATAAAGAGATTCAGCGAGGTTAAACCGATAAACGGGGTGGAAATAAGGATTGAAAGCGACATTCCGATCGCATCAGGTTTGGGAAGCTCATCAGCTGTAACGGTGGCTGTTTTAAAGGCTTTAGACGGGGAATTCGACGCCGGATTGAGCAAAGACGAAATATTCGAGCTTGCGAAGAAGGTCGAGTTGGACGTTCAGGGAATTGGAAGCGGAACCGATCCTTTCATAGCCACCTTCGGCGGAACTTGGCTCATTCCCGACAGAAAGCCGATTAAGATTGGGAACGTCAAGTTGTTAGTGATAAATACGGGCGAAAGTTCGATAACGGCTGATATGGTCAGAAAGGTCGCCGAGCTTAGAGGAAGGTATCCAAAGATTGTCGACGGAATCTTCGATACGATCGATGCGATAGCGCTCGAATCCGTCGAACCGTTAGAAAGGGGAGACATCAAAACGCTCTCCGAGTTTTTCTTTTTAAATCAGTGCATGCTCAAGGCCATAGGCGTTAGCAGTAGGAGGATAGACGAACTCGTCGATAGACTTGCCGAACTCGGCGTATCGGCTAAGATCACTGGCGCCGGCGGAGGTGGCTGTGTCATAGGTATCGGCGATGACGAATCGATTGAAAAGGCAAAGGGTGTTTTTGGCGGATTTCTGGTTGAAGCCGGTGCCGAAGGAGTTAGATTCGAAAATAATTATAATATTTAACATATTTTAAAAATCCATAAAGTAAAGTTTAAATACTCGTTCAACCAAGCTCGGTGAAACGAATCGGAGGAGTCGGAATTGGCTGAAATTACGGAAGTTAGAATATATAAAGCGAGAGGAAACGGAGCCGTAAAGGCGTATGCGTCTATAAGCTTGGATGGGGAGTTTGTAGTAAAGGGAATTAAGATATTGGAGAACGAAAGGGGACTTTGGGTAAGCATGCCGAGTAGGAAGGGTAAGGACGGTTCGTATCAGGATATATTCCATCCGACGAATAGGGAAGCGAGAGAAAAGATAGTTAATGCTGTCCTGCAAGCGTATAGGGAACAGCTGTAATCCAGTTGGGTGTTTTTTGAATAGCTTTTTTGATATTTTATTTTAAGTTGGAATCCACCTCTCTATCAGCGTGCAGATTATAGCCGTGGATATCCCAGCCGCGGCCATTTTAATACCGGATAATACCAAATTCCTCTTCGAAAGCTTTCCTAAGTAGCCGCCTATCGAAAACAGAAGCAAAATCGTCAGAATAACAGCCCAAATTAGAGCGTAGGTTTTGCTCAATCCTAAGAACAGTGCGATTATAAAGGGGATTATAGGAATTATCGATCCGACAATAGTAGCGACGCCGTCTGAAATTCCGCTCAAAATCGTGGACTTTAGCATGTCCTTATACAGTTCTGTTTTCCTTAGCTCCGGATAAACCACCATCGCCTTTTGAATTTCCATCAGCTTTCTCTCGGCTTCGGACTTCTCCGCCGTGAAAGCTCCGAGTATGTTCGAAAGTCCGTTCGCAACTCCTCCGCCAATCCCGGCGGCTATTATTATTCCTATGCTCGCATTCTGAGCGCCTATAACTACGCCAAGCGTGGATAGAGAACCGTCTATCAGCCCCCTGAAGATGTATCGTCGCATTTTAAAATAGCTTTTGAGCGGACGAATTTAATCCTTACGATTTTAAGCATTAACCTTTTTAATTAAACTGAGTATTGCTCGTTATGGGTAGGGCTTGGAAGTTCGGTGATGATATAGATACCGATGTAATCATTCAGGGGAAGTATTTGGTTATAAACGATCCTAAGGAACTTGCCAAGCACGTTTTCGAGAACATCCGACCAGAATTTGCGAAAGAGGTTAAGCCTGGCGACTTCGTGGTTGCCGGAGAGAACTTCGGATGCGGTAGCAGTAGAGAGCATGCACCGCTTGCTTTGAAAGCGACCGGAATAAAAGCAGTTATAGCCAAATCGTATGCGAGGATATTCTTCAGAAATGCGATAAACATAGGTTTGATGGTTCTGGAGTGCGATACGGATAGGATAGATGATGGAGATGAGCTTGAAGTTGATCTTAATAGAAATGTGGTAGTTAACAAGACTAAGGGGGAAGAGTATCCGATTAATCCGATTCCGGAATTCTTGAGGCAGATTATGGATAAAGGCGGTCTAATAAACTTCGCAAGGGAGATCTACGGGAAGGAGGTGGGAAGATGCTGAGCGTGAACGAACTTGCTTTGGATATCGTCGAGGATATGCTCGATTACGAGGAGGAGCTGAACGTTCAATCTAAGAAGTTCAGTAACGGTGCCACCGTTATAGATTGCGGAGTCAATGCGAAGGGCGGCTACGATGCCGGAATAATGTTCGTTCAAATCTGCATGGGCGGATTGGCCGGAGTTAATATACAGGTTGACGAGATAAACGGAATTCCGATTCCTTTCGTTTGGGTTTATACGGATCATCCCGCTTTGGCATGCTTGGGCTGTCAGAAGGCTGGATGGAAGATAGAATTCGATAGCTTTAAGGCTATAGCCAGCGGACCGGCAAGGGCTTTGGCTTTGAAACCGAAGAAAACCTACGAGCTTATAGAATACGAAGACGATACGGATTACGCCGTAATAGCGCTCGAAGCCGACAGGTTGCCGAACGCCGAAGTCATGGAGTTCATCGCGAGGGAATGCGATGTCGACGTGGAAGAAACTTACGCAGTTGTAGCTCCAACTCGCTCGTTGGTTGGAAGCATTCAGATCTCTGCGAGGGTTCTGGAAACTGCCCTTTTCAAGATGGTTCAGCTCGGCTACGATCCGAAGCTCGTTAGAAATGCGATTGGAAGAGCGCCGATCGCGCCGATCATGGAGGATGACGTTAAAGCGATGGGTGCGACGAACGACAGCATAATATACTACGGCAGTGCGATCCTTACGGTTGACGGCTACGATGGGGTTCTCGAGAATCTGCCTTCCGAAACTTCTCCTTCCTACGGAAAGCCCTTCTACGAGATATTTAAGGAGGCTGGAGGAGATTTCTACAAGATCGATCCTAACGTTTTTGCACCGGCTAAAGTAGTGATAAACGATGCCTCAAGCGGCAGAACTTATGTTCACGGAAGGTTGAACGCCGAAGTCCTTCTGAAATCCTACGGCTTACTTTAAGATTTCTCTTTCTTCTTCTCCCTCTTCTTGAGAAGTGAAGGCAGGTGGATCATGTATCTGCCCTCCTCTTGGAGGGCTATGACGATACCGTCCCTGCTGAGAATGTTTTCGAGCTTGATTTCATACATTCCCGGCGCTATAATCTTGACGCTCTCGATACCCTCGAAGTCTTCGATCTTCACCTCTTCTTGTTTCTTCTTACTTTCAGATTCTGGTTTGACGTCTTTCTCCGTTTCGGTAGATCTTTCGGCTAACCTTTCCTTGGGAACGTAAAGAAACTTATTGTTCCCGCATTCGCAACCGTTCAAAATCCTGTAATCTCCATCCGGATATATTTTCCCGCACTTCGTGCACTTGTGCGGCATACCGATCACGGCTTCACGAGAGCTTTAATCAGATCGTCCCTCTTCACGAGCGTCTTGAGTTTGTTTGCCGGCCCTATTACCGTGAGCCTTCCCTCCTTCTTTCCGAACAGCTTGCTCAGAAATCCTCCGGACTTCTGCGGATACGTTTCGACCTCGATTCCCACGAAGTTTTCGTGATCTATTTCGAGCATCGTCAGTTCTATCAGTTTAGCCTCCTCTTCCGGAGTCAAGCCGGATTCGAGAACTACGATCGTGCCGGACTTAACCTCATCCAATATCATCCTGAGTTTCTCCATCGAGGACATCTTTTCGAGCCTTTCCTTAGAGATTAGATTGAGTTGAACGCCCTCCATAAGATCACCCGAACTTTTCGGCTATACACTTATAGAGCGTATCTATATTCAATCCTTTTAAAGCAGAAATCGGAACTACCGTGTGCTGAGGAAACGCCGCTTTGATCCTTGCCGGAGAAGCATTCGGCAGATCGATCTTGTTCGCGACTATTATGAGAGGTAGATTCCTCGCTTCTATGTTTCCAACTATCGTTATGTTAACCTGAGTAAAGGGGTCTTCGGTTGCGTCCATGACCAGAATCACACCATCCAAGTCGTCCAGCCACTTTATGGCTTCGATGACTCCTTCTGTAGCCTCCTTAGCTCTCCTCTTAGCCTCTTCCTCGCTCAAGCCGTATTTCAAGAAATCGTGAAAGTCGATCTTCGTAGCCAAACCCGGCGTATCGACTATGTCTATCGTCACCGATTTGCCATCCACTTCGATCGTAACCCCTTCCCTAAGCCTCGCCCTCCTCGTTTCGTGCGGGATTTCGCTGACCGATCCCATGACATCTCCTACCCAGTCCCTGAGAATTCTGTTCGCAAGCGTTGTTTTACCGGCATTCGGAGGACCGTAAATACCTATCTTCATTCGGTTCTTCTTCCTCAGAAACTTGAAAATTACGTTAAATTTCTTTTTAATTCTGAGTATTAGACTCATGAGTTCACCTCTAATGTTCTATTCGATGTAGATAATTTAAACTTTTGCTCAAGCAATTTTTATAAAAATTAATTATTCAATAGTTATAGCTTCGTTCGGGCATATCTCAACGCAAGTCCCGCATTCAGTGCATATATCCGCATCGACGTGAGCAACGTCGTTGAGTTCTATCGCTCCAACCGGGCACTCGTCAACGCATTCTCCACATCCGTCGCATTTGTCCTCATCAACGACAGCCGGCATAGCCGTTGATTGTAGTAGCATATAATAACGTTTGCGTAAAAGCAAAAATTCAATAAGTGATGTGTCGACTTTCTTAGGATGCCAGCGACGATAGTTGTAGGCGGATTTTGGGGAGATGAGGGAAAGGGAAAGATCATCGCACACATAGCCTACTCGGATAAGCCGGTGATAATTGCAAGAGGAGGAGTAGGGCCGAATGCTGGGCATACGGTTGAGATCGAAGGTAAGAAGTATGGAGTGAGGATGATCCCGTCGGGCTTCGTCTATAAGGATGCGAAACTCCTCATAGGTGCGGGAGTTTTGGTGGATCCGCGCGTGTTCCTTAAAGAAGTCGAGCTTTTGGGCGTTGCGGATAGGGCGAGAGTGGATTACAGGTGTGCGATAATTGAGGAGAAGCACATTCAAGCGGATAGAGGAGATGAACATCTAAGCAAGAAGATAGGAACTACCGGAACGGGTTGCGGGCCGGCTAACGTCGATAGGGTTAAAAGGGTTGCGAAGCAGGCTAAGGACATTCCAGAATTGGAGCCGTTCCTAACGGACGTTCCTCTTGAGATAAATACTGCGTTAGATAACGATCAGTTCGTGCTTGTAGAAGGTTCACAGGGCTTCGGTTTAAGCTTATATTACGGAACGTATCCTTACGTGACGTCCAAAGACACAACCGCATCGTCGATAGCGGCAGATGTGGGAATAGGGCCGACGAGAGTGGATGAGGTGATCGTCGTCTTCAAGTGCTTCCCGACGAGGGTTGGGGCTGGCCCTTTCCCAACGGAGATGCCGCAGGAAGAGGCAGAGAAGTTGGGGATAGTTGAATACGGAACTGTAACCGGAAGAAGAAGGAGGATAGGTTACTGGGACGGAAAGATGGCGCGATATGCTGCAATGGTAAACGGAGCTACTCAGGCGGCGCTAACGGGAATAGATAAACTCGATAAGGAATGTTACGGAGTGACGGAATGGGAAAAGCTCACGCCTAAGGCTAAGGAGTTCATAGAGAAGGTTGAGGACGACATAAAGGTTCCGGTAACTTTGATCTCCACTGGGCCAGAACTTCACCAGATAATAGACTTGAGAAAGGAGAAGCTTTAGCGGAATTATATAACTTTATTTTTATCAACCAGTGTCTGCTCCAAGGAGAGAGGTTTAGTGGAGTTGCTACGAACTAAAGCCTAAAATTCAGATGGCGTTGAATACGATCTATGCTTAGAGTTGCGGTCGGTTCAAAAAATCCGACGAAGGTTGAAGGTGTAAAGAGGGCATTTGAGCAGTTCTTTGGAGAGGTGGAGGTTATCCCGAAGTCCGTCGATTCCGGAGTTCCTCCTCAGCCTTTCGATTACGATGTCATAAGGGGTGCGATAAATCGGGCTGTAAGATCGTTCGGCGACTGCGATTTCAGCGTCGGAGTTGAAGCCGGTTTGTTCGGCATTGAGAATACGATGACCGGATACATGGACTTTCAGGTGGCTGTGATCTACAACGGCAATCGGTTTACGATAGGCTTTGGGCCGGGCTTCGAATTTCCGCCGTGCGTTGTTAAGGAGGCTTTGAAGGGGAGAGAAGTCGGAGATGTGATGGAGAAGCTGACGGGAATAGAGAACATCGGAGAGAGGATGGGAGCTATTCATTACCTCACGAAGGGGGTCGTTTCGAGGGTCGAGCTTACGAGAATAGCCGTCACGATGGCTTTAATTCCGTGGATAAATAGGGAGCTTTACGATCTATAGCATGTATTACGTCAAGCCCTTCGACCCTTGGAAATCACCTTTATGCACATGCCCTCCGAAATACTCGTTCAATCCATACACCGGTTGCGCTCACAACTGCATTTACTGCTACGCAACCTACATACCCAGATTTCATCGACTGAGGCTTAAGAGGAATCTTTTCAGAAAGCTCAAGAGCGATTTGCGGAAACTTCCGCCGAACTCTCTGATTTCGATGTCGAACAGTAGCGATCCTTATCCTCAGGCTGAGAAATCGCTTGAAATTACGAGGAGATGCCTCGAAATAATGAGGGATTACGATATCAGACTGCTGATAGTTACCAAAAGCGATATCGTTGCGAGGGACATCGATCTGCTTTCCGAGATTAGATGCGCCGTCAGCATCACCGTAACATGCCTATCCGATCGCATGGCATCGAAGATCGAGCCGAACGCTCCGAAGCCCAAAGACAGAATAGAATCTCTGAAAAAACTTAAGGATGCCGGAATTCCGGTAATTCTGCGGCTGGATCCGGTGATTCCATTTTTAACCGAAAGCGAAGCTCTGAAGGTTCTTGAAGCCTGCGATTTCGTCGATCACGTCGTTACTTCGACTCTGAAGCTTAGAAGGGACATACTTGCGAGGTTTGCTTCCGTTTTTCCGGAGCTCGCCGAAAGGTATAGGAGAATTTACACCGAAAGGGTCGGAAGATGCTATTATTACATGCCGAGGGAGCTTAGATTTAAGCTGTTGAAACCGATAATCGAAAGATGTGAGGAGTTGGGCATAAGCTACGCATTTTGCAGGGAGGGATTTGAGTTTAAGGCTAAGAGTTGCGACGGGAGTCATCTCATATAGAGCAGAATCCACCAATTAAATAGTATCGGCATGATCACAGCCGGAAAGATTAGGAGATTCAAAATGAAAACTAAAGCCAAGCTGAAGAACATCGATAGGCGAAGAAGAAGGGCGTATGAGATCAGAACAAGCCCAAATAAAGCCCACATCGCCAGCACATCCTTAATCCTATTTTTTACGATCTTTATAGACTTGAGAATGCTTTCTATCGGATCAAGCTCATCGATAACCACTGCAATCGGCGCAAAAGTGAATAAGATCGCCAAGACTGTTAGATATATCGTAGAAACTGCAATGAGAGTTACATCTTTCTTAAGCAATCCCGTGATCGCGGGGATGGACGAAATGGAAATCATCAGAACGATCGCGAACATCGATGGAGTCCTTTTAACGGCAAACTTAAAGGCTCTATCCAAATTCAATTCGCCGTTGATGGCATCGTGGCAAGCTTTGATCTCAGCCGAAACGAAGTAGCTTTCGATGATCAAATCCGCAATAGTTGCAACAGCTATAGCGCTTACGAAATCATTTAAATGGCTGAAAATCTGCGAAACCGATAGGGTTCCGAGCTCGATCATCATGTATAGAACGAGTATGGTTAAAATCCCGTATCTGACGAACTGGTGAATTACGAACGGAACGGCTGTGCTGGGATTCTTAAGCCAAATTCTGAATCCATCCCTAAGCATCGCATTAATTTAGATGCAATGGATAATAAAATATACATCTTCGACGAACATTTAAATATGGTAAGAATCGGTGCTGTCGGCGAGCTTTTTGGAACAGACGGCGTTAGAGGGATTGCGAATGAGGAGCTAACGGTTGAGATGGCTCTGAATTTGGGCAGAGTTATGGGAACGCTAAGGAGGGGAAGGATTGCGGTTGCGATGGATACCCGTCTTTCGAGTCCCATGCTGAAGGGTGCGGTTATAGCCGGTTTGGCTTCCGTCGGAGCCGATGCGATCGATTTGGGTATAGCTCCAACTCCGGCTTTGCAGTATTACGTCAAATGTAAGAAAGAGGTCAAGGGGGGAATCGCCGTAACTGCGAGCCACAATCCGAGGGAATACAACGGAATAAAGTTCATCCAAGATGACGGGAGAGAATTTACGAGGGAGATGGATGAGGAAAGCGAGAGGATATACAAGAGCAAGGCTTTCAAGTTCGCGAAGTGGGATGAGGTTGGACAGGTTTATTACGACGAATACAAGAGGCTGTATTTGGACGGAATTCTCAGCAAGGTCGATGTTGATGCGATTGCCAAAAGGAGGTTTAGAGTCGTCATAGACTGCGGGAACGGTGCGGGTTGCGTGACTTCCCCCCAGCTTCTCAAGGAGCTCGGTTGCGAAGTCATATCGATAAATTCGCATCCCGATGGAAGGTTTCCGGCCAGAAACCCCGAGCCTGTTGAGGAGAACCTCGATCTGCTTAAGAAGACCGTGAAGGCCGTAAAAGCCGATTTAGGCATCGCACACGATGGAGATGCCGACAGGGCGACTTTCGTCGATGAGAAGGGGAGATTCGTGAGCGAGGATGTTATCTTAGCTCTAATGGCTAAGTATTACGTAGAGAAGAACGGCGGCGGAAAGGTTGTAACTCCAGTATCATCATCCAGATGCGTTGAGGATGTGGTCAAGGAGGCTGGAGGAGAGATAGTTTACACTCCGGTCGGCTCACCCGTGGTTGCGGAGACAATGCTCAAGGTTAATGCCGTCTTCGGAGGAGAGGGTAACGGTGGTTTGATCTTTCCCGAGCATCTGCTTGCGAGGGATGGAGCGATGAGCTTCTCAAGAATACTTGAGATGATGGCTTTGGAGGGGAAGCCGATTTCCGAATTGGTGAAGGACATTCCGAAGTATCACATGATAAAAACGAAGGTTCCCTGCAGGGATAAGCTCAAGCTTTTGGAGGGATTGAGGAAGGAGTTTCCGGAGGCCAACTTCACGGATGGCGCTAGAATAGACTACGAAGACGGATGGCTTCTCATCCGTCCTTCGGGCACGGAGCCGATAGTCAGGATATTCGCCGAAGCCAAGACGAAGAAGAGGGCTCAGGAGTTACTTGAGATGGGGATGAAAGCTGTTAAGAAGATCTTGGGCTAATTTTCACCGTTTTCCAAATAATAGTAGCAGAATTTCCAAAATTAGGGCGATAGGAATGCTTAGAAAAGTCGTAAACTTGAACACCTCGATAAGAAAGGGAAACTTCAGACTCCCTACGAACCCGATCGGAATTCTGCTGAGTATGTCAAACGTCATCCATCCGATCATTCCGACGAAAAACAGAATCACTCCGAAGATTATGGGTCTCATAAGCAAAATATTTTTTATGTTAGGAAATTTAAGGATTTCCTTAGGACAACGCTTTTATTCTACGATGCCGAATTAGTTTCGGATGATGACTCAGGCAGGATCTGAGCCGAAGCGATGAAGATGGCCGTACTCTCTGATTTCAGAGCCTAAGGCTGTCATCATCCTAACGTCAGTCGAGAACCGATTCATCATCCAAACGATTTAACCTGGCATGGCAATTATCGTTTATGCTCTGCATAGTAGTTTCATCCAATTTGCAGAGCAAAGTAGGTTTGGATGTGAAGAGGAAGGTCGAATCCCTTCTTAAAATAAAAACGGTATTTGCAACCGAATTTGAGGATTTTGAGATCGATGACGGAGTTATCGTTGTTCCGGCTACCGGCGGAACCGAAAGGGTTATTGAGAGCATAATCAAGGCTACTGACAAGCCGATAATGATCTGGGCTTTGCCTTATAACAACTCCCTTCCCTCGGCTTTGGAGGTTTATTCAGTTTACAAGCAAAGGGTTAAGCTGATCTATTCCCAGATAAGTTACGGTGTTTTGGATAAGATTGGAACGTTCATCGGTATCTGCAGACTTCTAAATTCCAAGCTCAGGCTCGGAATCGTCGGCGGAGTTTCCGACTGGATATTGGCTTCGGACAAAAGGGATGCGGAAGATTTGGGCGTTGAAATAGTCGATATAAAGCTGGATGAGGTTCTCCGTTATGGAAGTGATCCTGATCAGATTTATAGAGCTTTAAAGGAGATCGTGGCGAATTACAACCTTTCGGCTTTGACTATCCGGTGCTTCGATCTGCTGAAGCACAACACTACAGCCTGTCTACCAATTGCAAGGCTCAACGATGAGATCCCGGCTGGATGTGAAGGAGACATCGGAGCGATTCTGACGATGATGATCGTTAGCGGAATCACGGGCAAGCCCTGCTGGATGGCAAACACGTGCAGAATAGGGAAGACTCTAACCTTAGCCCACTGCACCGTTCCGTTGGCTATGACCGAAAGTTACGAACTGACTACGCATGCCGAATCGGGAAAGGGGGTGGCTGTTAGAGGAGAACTGCGCAGAGAAGTCGTTACGATCGCTCGGTATGGAAGAAGGAAGATGATCTTAGCATTGGGAAGGATAGTTCGAAATCTCAGAGAGGAGGGGCTATGCAGAACTCAGGTTGAGATCGATCCGATTTTCGATGTCGAGGAGTTCGTCGAGAACTCTCTTGGCAATCACGTCGTGATTACCTACGGAGACGTTAGGAGGGACTTGGCGGACTTCTGCAAGTTTAAGGGGATCGAAGTTATCGATCTTTGCTACCCTTAACCTCCGCAAACCTATCCAACGCTCGGGATCCGAAGTAAAACGATATCATTGCGAAATATATCCACGTGAAGTGCTCCAGTAAACTTCTTTCACCTTGGAACAGCAGTATTATGTAAATTATCGTAAACGTTATGATCAGAGATCTCCTTATTTCACGTCTATCCAAAACGTTAATCGGTTCGGGGAATAACAGGGCTGTTTTATCTGCGGGAGGGAGTTCTTCTTTTATTTTATCCAACTCTCCTTTCATATCTTTCGCTGTTTTGTATGTCCTTTTCCACGTCATGTATGTCATGGCGTCCATCAGAGCCAAGGTTGAGACGAACACCAAGATCCCAAGTAGCACGTAGGGGTTCAAACCATCATCAAATATTTTTATAATAACAACGTAAACGAAAAATACGGCTAACCAAAACGCGATCCATAGGACTAACCTACCAATAGCATCAGATCCCATCGCCCGCACCCTCTAAAATTTTTTTGAAATTTAATAGTTAAAAAATTTGTTCAAAAACCTCAGACCGTACAGGCTTCATCACGACTCAGGAGCGGATTAGATCATCATCGGCTATAGTTCGATTCCGTTTTCCGGCTTAAACTTTGCGTTCAAACGCTCGATATACGGCGAAACAAAAACGCTAAAATGCTCTCAGACCGGCGAGACAAGTCAGCCGAATTTAGATCATCATCGGAGCCTCAGTGCTCAGCCAGTTCATCATTCCTCAAGTAATCTTTTTATTGTTTCGTAATAAAACATTTGGCATGGAAAAGACGATCAAGCAGGTTTCGGTTTTCGTCGAGAATAAACCCGGAAGACTCGCAAGCGTTACGGAAGTTCTGTATAAGGCCGGAGTCAATTTGAGAGCTTTCACGATCGCTGAAGCCGGAGACTTCGGAATAATAAGAATGGTCGTAGATAAGACGGAAGAAGCTTACAAGGCTTTGAAGGATGCCGGTTTTACGGTCACTCTTACGGACGTTTTGGGAGTCGTGGTTAAGGACGAACCCGGCGGGCTTTACAAGATAGCGAAGGCTTTGGGAGATGAGAACATAAACATAGAATACGTCTACGCGTTCACATTCGGCGGTGACAGGGCTCTGATAATTTTGAGGGTAGACAACATGGAGAAGGCTGTCGAAGTTTTGGAGAGGGAAGGTGTTCTGTTTAAGGGCGAGATACCGTAATGAGGTGCCCGAACTGCTTTGCCGAACTTCCGAGTCCAACCGCTTACTGTCTCCATTGCGGAAGCAGGAACGCCTTGGGTTGCGGGCTGTTTATTGCGGATAATAGGATTCACCTATTTTTCATCGGGAAGCATGCGGAAGAAACTATTTCGTTCAGGCTATACGAAGAGGAGGAATCGGTGAGGAATACGTTCGAAATCATCGCGGAGAGAATTCACGAGAGGAGAGTAGATGAGGTTTACATCTCCGGAATAAGCGAGGAGCTGATTGAGAAAGCCTCGGAGATGCTGAAAAGAGTTGCCTTGTCACCGATATCCGTAACTATAACGAATTCGTTCCAATCGGCTGAAGAATTCTTCAAACATTTGATTAAGCATGTAAGAACGGCTAAGGAACTTAAAAAGGTCGATATAAAGCCGGAGGAGAAGATACACGGAGCCCACTCCACTATAATCGGCGGAAGAGAAGGACTGAAGCTGATTCACAAAATAGCGACATCGGAATTCGTCAAGAAGATAGTTCCCGGTGTTATCGAAGCGAAGGGTTCGGCTTTGGGTGGCGGTGTTAGATTCAAGCTCACGAGGTGCGATGACAGAGGTAACATAAGGGGTTTACTCATCGATGGTGCTACGGTTCAAGAGATACACGTAGTAACGACGGCGGGGAACAAAGAGGAGGGAGAAGTCATACTAAAGATTTTGAGGGGGTTGCTCGAGTATTGATCGTTATTAGCACACGTCATCACCCTCAAGCGTCAGAGAGTAGAGTTCCGTGAGGACAATCAGAATCGTCTAACAACATCTTCGAGCCATTTGGGAAGGGAAAAGGATGCGACGTGCACTTCTGGGGTGTAGTATACCGTCTCAATCCTCCTCTCCTCAAACCTATCCCTTATTCTCTCCACGTCCAATTCGATCCTCCTTTTGTTCGATCCAATCAGGTAGCTCCACAATCCGAGCGGATACGTCGGAACGAATCCGATGTAAATTCTCCTATTCTCAAATTGAGCGTTTCTCAAAATAGCCTCGAAATACTCTCTTTGGACAAACGGCGATTGGCTCTGGGTGACGAAGTAGTCCGAAATCCTACCGCAATGCGAGTAGAATTCACGAGAAACCAGAGATTGGCTAACCGGATTCGGATCCGTTCCGTCGACTACTATAACGTCGAAGCGCTCATCTGAGTTCCTGACGAATTCCACACCGTCTTCGTTGATTATGCTAACCCTTTTATCTTCCAAAGCCCCCCTGTCGATTCCTACGAACTTTCTGCAGGCTTCTATAACATCCCTATCGATCTCGACCATTACAACTTCATCTGGATCGTGCTTCAGAACCTCCCTAACCGCTCCTCCGTCGCCCCCTCCGATAACGAGAACCTTCGAAGGGTTTTCGTGCATTAACATGGCAGGATGAACGAGCATCTCGTGATAGAACGCCTCATCCTTCTCGGTAAGCTGAACCTTGCCATCCAAAACGAGCATCTTGCCAAAATCGACGGTTTCGAATATCTGAATACGCTGTATTCCCTTCTTCTCGAAAATTTTCCTCTTAACTCTGATCATCAAAGCCGAGCCGTTGTAGTATTCGATGAACCAGTCCATTAAGCTTAAGCATCGCGATCGAAATTTAAACCTTGCACTCCCTAAGCGGAACGAATCTTACGTTGTAAAAGGCGCTCAGCAATCTCTTGTGAAGTTCGGCGATCTTTGTTGAAGAACCGGAGACTACCAACGCGTTTATGCACTTCTCGTCTATGTGTATGTGCGTGAACTCCTTTATTATGTCCTTAAACTCCTCGATGACCTTAAGAAGTTGAACGTTATCGTTTGAAATTAGGGTTATGACACCGTAGCATTCATGCGGGGTGAGGTAGTGCACGTGATCTCTTATATACGTTCTTATAGCCTCGCATACGAGCTTCGATCTATTTACGTTGAGCTTCTCCGCTAAAACGTCCAAATCGCTCGCTACATCCTCCGGAATCGAGATACCGAATCTCCTCTTCTTAGCCATGGTAACACCTCTTCGCAACGAATGCAAGAGCGAACATTCCGAACATCAGCAAACCTATGACACCCGAAGGCACCTGATTTATCAGTATCGAGATCTGCAAGCCGAGTAAACCCGAAAGTATGCTTATAAGGACACTTATAAAAAGCATGCTTTTTGAATCTTTTGCAATCAACATCGCAATTGCCGAAGGAAGCAGTATCAAGACGTGCTGAAGGACGAAGCCGACTATCTTTATCATCGCAACGGTTGCGATGCCTAAAAGAGTGTAGAGAAGCCAGTCGTAAAGTTTGACGTTTATTCCAGAAAGAATCGCGCAGTCCCTCTCGATACCTATGCAAACCTGCTCTCTGTAAGTCAAGATCGTCGCCGTGAGGGTTACCACGGCTACAAGAACTGCGTAATAAACATCCGTCCAGCTTGCAAGAAGGGGGTCCCCCAAAATTATAGCCCAGAGATCGTAACCAATCGAATATTTTGTAAGAACTAAATACATCGAAATTACGCTCAGAGAAGCCGTAAGAGATACGAAAATTGCCGTTGCTACGTCCTCGTCCATTCCCTTGTGAATGGAGTAGCCAACAGCATACAACAAAATCAGCCCGACTATTACTGCCCATACGTATTCGTTTAGCATTAAATTGGACAGAGGAATCGCAAGAACCACGGCTAACAGAGCTATATGGGATGACGCCGCAGAAAGGAAGTATAGCCTTCTCGCAGATACGAGCGTGCTTAAGGCACCATACATTAAAGATGCCGACAAAACGATGATAGCCCACTTGGGATACTGATAAACCGTGATCGCGGAAACTATAGCCGTAATTACTGCAAGCAGTGTGATCATATCCTCCTCAACTCCACGGCAACGAGGATTCCCAACAAAGCGACCAAAACTCCGAAATCCGGACTCTTTTTAGCTTTTCGAAACTTGAGATTGTTGACCTCTTCCGAGATAAACTTAAGCTTCTTCAAGATGCTCCCCCCCTCTATGGGCGAAGGCACGACTAACACCGGTATCCCCCTCTCCTCCGCAATGCTCTTAAGCATCTGAGAAGCCGTTGAATTGGTGTCGGTAACGACCACGAGTTGAACGTTCTTCATATTCTCGACCGCCCGAACATCCTCCGGCAGTGCCGGGAGTCCCGGTTCTTTGATCAGCAGATGGCGTATGGTTACGTTCAGCCAGCTGACGGCATACTGAACGACCGGAAGATCCGCAACGGCAAAAGCGTTGAGCTTCTTCGTATTCGACACGATTTCTTCGACTCGCTTACATACAATTTCGGCTCTCTCAATGTAGTCTCCATTCGGATTCAACTGTGATAGCTTTTTCGCAACGTATCTCAAGAAGACCTCGTAGTTGTGGGGATCGTAGATCGGCATGTGCAAGTTCGGCAAACCCGTATCGGGGTTCTTCAAAATCCTAATCCCCGGGATCTTCGGAATCTCAATCAGCTCAGCCTTTATTTCACCAGACTCAACGAGCTCTCTTATCTTTATTTCAAACGGCGTGTGGGCGGTGGAGATGATCACGTCCGCACGTTTCAGCGTAGCAACATCCTTAGGGGTGAGTTGATAGTTGTGCGGATCTACTCCGGGCTTAGTAATCGAGACAACCGTATCGTTCGGAGCGATCAGCTTTAGGTCATACTTAAGATTCGGAAACGTTACGACGACATTCAAACCGTTCGCATTCGAAATTAAGAGCGTAAGACCCACCAGAATCAGAATCCATCGCATGACAAAGTTTAAATGTGCACAACTGCTTATAAAATTTATCAATGAGTGTGCACACCATTGAGATTGAGATAAAGGACATCACGGTAAGATTCGGCTACGAAGAGATCCTCTCAAACCTAACCCTCAAACTTAAAGGACCCTCTCTGGTTCAGATAATAGGTCCGAACGGAGCCGGAAAGACGACGCTTTTTAAAGCCATATTAGGATTAATAAAACCCGTAAGCGGAAGGATAACCGTAAACGGCATAGATACTACCGCAAAGCCTGATAAGGTCGGAAATCTCGTCGGTTACGTTCCTCAACTCATGCCTATCGACAGCCACATACCTATCACCGCTTGGGAGATCGTTTTGAACTCTCTTCTTCTGCACAGAAGGAGGTTTCCGAGAATACTCGCAAAGAAGGATGAGATCGAAAAGGTGAAGAGCACCCTTAACCTCGTAGATCTACCGCAAGATAGGTGGCACAAGCCGTTTTTTGAGTTGAGCGGTGGAGAAAGGCAGAGGGTTTTACTGGCAAGGGCTTTGGTTTACGATCCTCAGATACTTCTCTTAGACGAGCCGCTTTCTGCCGTAGACCCTTTGGGCAAGGTAGAGCTGGCTGAAATTATCGGAGAGTTGGCTAAAAGCAAACTGATACTGGTTACGAGTCACGATCCGATACTGCTTCTGCCTTATACAGACCAAATAATTCTACTGAATCGGAGCTACTACATTATCGGGAAGCCCGAGGAAATACTCACGGTTGACGTGCTCAAAAACGTCTACGGAGAATCTGCGATACTCCTTGAGGAGCACGTTCATATAAGCGACGAACATTAAAAAATTTAAAGGATTATCTCAATTCCCAACTTCTCCGCGAGCTCCTTATACCTATTCCTTATCGTAACCTCCGTAACGCCGGCAACCTCCGCAACTTCCCTCTGCGTCCTTCTTTCTCCGCACAGAATCGATGCAATGTATATAGCCGCGGCGGCAACGCCAGTCGGACCTCTTCCGCTCGTGAGCTCTCTCTCCTCAGCCTTCTTTATTATTTCAATGGCCTTCTTCTGAACCTCACCGCTTAAGCCCAACGCCGCGCAGAACCTCGGCACGTAATCTGCTGGACTTGTCGGCATCAGCTTCAAGCCAAGCTCTCTAGCTATGAACCTGTAGGTTCTACCTATCTCCTTCCTATCGACCCTCGAATACTGAGCGATCTCATCCAAAGTTCTCGGCACACCAGCCTGTCTGCATGCGGCATACAAAGCGGCGGCAACTACACCTTCGATGCTCCTACCCCTAATCAGATTCTTCTCAATGGCTTTTCTGTAAATCACGGCGGCGGTCTCTCTGACCGACTTCGGCAATCCCAAAGCGGAAGCCATCCTGTCCAATTCGCTTAAAGCGAACGCGAGGTTTCTCTCGGTAGCGTTGCTAATTCTAATCCTTCTCTGCCACTTCCTAAGTCTGAACAGCTGAGCCCTATTCCTGATCGAAATGGATTTCCCGTAAAAGTCCTTGTTGCTCCAATCGATTATCGTGGATAAACCTTTGTCGTGGATCGTGTATGTTACGGGAGCTCCGACTCTGCTCCTCTTTTCCTTCTGCTCGCTGTCGAAAGCCCTCCATTCCGGCCCGGCGTCGATGTATCTGTCTTCGATCACGTAACCGCAGTCTTGACAAACGAGCTCACCGCGTTTGTAGTCCCTAATGATACGGGGCGAACCACACTCGGGGCAAACCTCAACGGTTTCTTCTCTTTCTATTTCTTTCTTTTCTACCTCCTTTTCTTTTTCCTTTTCTACCTCCTTTACCTTCTCCACTTCCGGCATGAGCATCACCCCCCAAAACGAACAGATCATCCAAAATTACCCGCTTCAGCACATCCTTCTTTGGCTTGATCAGAATGAACGGTGATTTGGTGGGACCGATTATATCGTAGACAAAACCGATCTTCTCCATCTTCCTCGTGTATACTTCCGAGCCCACTTTAGGCAAGTTCTTCGGATCGGCTACAGCCACAACAAATCCGGATTTCGACACGTGACTTACCCTGCCGATCTTCCGCAGTTTCATAGTGCCTCCTATTTAAGTTTTGCGAAAGGCAATTTAACTGTTTGGCAAAGGACATATTTAAATCTTGCGGTCAAGCCGGTTGTTCACGGGGTAGCACAGTAAAATGTCGATCTGAGTAACGCACACCTTAAAAATGTAGTTTAAAATGGTCGCGTTCTATCTCAAACCTACGAGCTCCTCCAAAGCCTTCTTCGGATCTTTGGCTTTGACTATTCCACTCGCGAGCAGAACGCCTTCTGCACCTAAATCCAACGCCGCAACGTAATCTTCGTGATTAGTTATTCCGGCTCCGCATAGCACTTTAACGTTGGGATTCACATCCTTAGCGGCTTTAACTGCTCCTTCAACGACTTCAGGCTCGGCTTTGCTGACCGGTATGCCCGTTCCGATCAACTCCGGTGGTTCAACGGCTACATAATCCGGATCTAAAGCCGCCGCCGCTTTAGTAGTTGCGACGTTGTTCGTGCAAACGACGGAAACCAATCCAAGCTTTTTGAATTTGCTCACGAGGAATTCGATGTCCGCAAGTCTGAGCCTCCTTTCGCTGTGATTTATCAAACTTCCCTTGGCTCCGACCTCTTTTATCATCTCAGCAGTAATTCTTCCGGTGTGACTTCCGAAATCCACAGCATCCACATGCTGTGCATATACATCGATGTTAAGCTTTGCGAATTCCGCCAAATCCAAAAAGGTCGGTGCGATTGCTATGTAATCGTCAACCTTGCTTGCAACTTCTTCAGCCGCTTTTGCGATTTCGTAACCCCTCTTTCCGAAGCCTTCGGCGTAGGCTTTAAAGTTGATAATAATCACACCCATAATCGAAGCTCGGTAAACAAAATATAAATCGTTATTGCTAAAAAGGGGTATGGACGCAATCGGCTTCGGAGCTTTGAACGTCGATAAAATATATCTGGTTAATAAAATTCCAAAGGCAGAGGAGGAGGCTTACGTTAAAGATGTTCAGATCTTCGCCGGAGGTTCGGCTTCAAATACGATCGTCGGCTTATCGAGGCTCGGAATGAAGACCGGATACATAGGAAAGGTGGGAAACGATGCCGACGGAGATTTCCTGCTGAGAGATTTGAGAAGCGAAGGTGTGGACACGTATCAGGTTATCAAAGCTGACGGCAGAAGCGGAAACGCACTGATCTTCGTGGACGAATACGGAAACAGAGCGATATTGGTCGATCCGGGCGTTAACGATACCATAAGATTCGACGAGATAGATTTGGATTACGTTTCCAAATTTAGATTGCTCCACCTAACCTCCTTCATATGCAAACTTGGAGAAGATTCTTTCAAATCGCAGAAGAAGCTTGTTAAAGTGTTCGACGGAATCGTAAGCTTCGATCCCGGAGCCGTTTACGCCGAGAGGGGTTTGGACGATTTGAAGGAAATAATCGAGGAAACTACGATATTCATGCCGAACGCTATTGAGATGGAGATACTCACCGGGCTTAGCTATAAGGAGGGGGCAAACGAAATTCTGAACATGGGTGTTGAGGTTGTGGTTGTTAAGCTTGGCAAGAGGGGATGTTACATAACAGACGGCAAGAAGGAGCTCGAGATACCAGCTTTAAACGTTGACGTAGTCGATACAACCGGAGCGGGAGATGCATTCAACGCCGGATTTTTATACGGCTATCTCAAGGGAAAGGATTTGGAGGAATGCGGAAAATTGGGAAATTACGTAGCTTCGCTCTGCATACAAAAGGTCGGAGCGAGGGAGGGTTTGCCGAGACACAAAATTAGCTAAGCTCCTCCGGTGAGGGAAAATCGTATATCTCCGTATCTATATCTCCGAGTCTTATAATCCTGCCAACCCTTCCGCAATCCTGACACTTAACCTCTATAATCTCCCTGTTCTTCTTATCGCTTTTAATCCTCCTCAGAACTATTCCTTTGTGCTTCTTTCCGTCATCGCAAACCGGACATTCAAATTCTATCTCTTCCATAGTTGTTACAACTCGATCTCCGTTTAAATTTCTTTCCAATATGCTTTTTAGTATGTTGTCGTAGATTATCTCAATGCTCGAAATCATCAAAAGGGCGAGGGAGATCGCGGAAATTATAAGAAGGCAGGATGATGTGTTAATCGTAACGCACATCGATGCGGACGGAATTACATCCGGAGCCATAGCATTCGAATCCTTAAACCGGGCTGGTATCGACTGCGATATAGTTTTCGTTAAGAGCCTCGACGAGAGATTTATTGAGGAACTTTCAAACGCGAATAGATTCGTCTGGTTTACGGATTTAGGTAGCGGTTCGCTCGATTTAATTCTGAAGCACGACGTAGATTGCGTTATTACCGATCACCACAGCCCGGCGAACTGCTACTATAGATTTCAGCTCAATCCCCACGATTTCGGTTACGACGGAACTTACGAGCTTAGCGGAGCTACTACGACTTATTTGGTTGCGAAATACTTGGGATTCAACTACGATCTCGTTTCCATTGCGATAGTCGGAGCAGTCGGAGATCTGCAGGATTCCAAAGAAGGGAGGCTTCTCGGCTTAAACCGGAAGATTTTGGAGGAGGCGGTGGAAGGAAAATTCATCAAAGTAGTTAGGGATTTGAGATTCTTCGGAAAGCAAACCCGTCCGATATACAAGATGCTCGAATACACATTCGATCCATACTTGCCCGGAATAAGCGGGAACGAGAAGGGGGCGATAGAGTTCTTCGAAAGCTTAGGAATACCGCTGAAAGAAGGAGATCTTTGGCGGAGATGGATAGATCTAACGCCTGAAGAGAAGAGGATCGTAATTTCCGAGCTCGTCAAGATATGCATCGAAGCCGGATTGCCGGTCAAACTGATAAAGAGGCTCGTAGGCGAAACATACATACTTCTTCATGAAGAAGAGGGAACGGAGCTCAGGGACGCAACGGAATACTCGACTCTACTAAACGCAACAGCAAGATACGGCTACTGCGATATCGGATTGAAGGTTTGCTTGGGAGACAGGGATGAAGCGTTTAAAAAGGCGAGAAATCTGCTTAGAAATCACAGAAGGAATCTTTCGAACGGACTGAGGCTTGTAGATGAGATAGGGATAGTAGAATTGGAGAACATCCAGTTCTTCCATGCTGGGAACGAGATACTCGATACGATAGTCGGAATAGTTGCGGGTATGTGCTTTTCGAAGGCTAACCTTAACAAACCCATAGTGGCTTTCGCCTACAGCGAAGACGGGGTTAAGGTTTCCGCGAGAGCGACGCAGAGGCTCGTCGAAAGGGGAGTCCATCTTGCCAATGCGATAAGGATCGCCGCGGAGAAGGTTGGAGGACAGGGAGGTGGTCACAGCATAGCGGCCGGAGCTACGATTCCGAGGGGGACTGAAGAAGAATTCTTAAGGGAGTTGGATAGAATCATCGGGGAGCAGATGAGTAAGATAGCAAAACATTAAATGCTGTTCTGCGAATCATCTATTATGCCCGAAAAGGTTAGGGATAGGGAGCATCACGAGAGGCTTTTCAAAGCTTCCATGAATCCGATCAGGAGGAAGATAATCGCATGCATAGGAATTCACGGAAAGACAAGTGAGGAGATAAAAGAGGAACTCGGATTGTCCGATTTTCAGCTTAAGTTCAATCTTGATTGGCTGATAGCCAACGGATTCGTAGTTGAGAAGGAGGGAAAGCTCAGGCTTACCGAAGACGGAATTGAATTGCTCGAAGCGGGCTGATGTTGAGGTAGTTTTAACGAAGCACGCTTTTGAAAGACTTTTCGAGAGGTTCTCGAAGAGGTTACGTCAGGGCTGTAACCAACTTAGTCGAGGGCATGATTAGGGACGGATTAATTCTGAAGGGAAGGATTTGAAGATATCCACATCCAACTACACATTCCGTTACGTTTTCGACAACGGTAAGCTCGTGATAAAGACGATTATGAGAACTAAGGAGATGAACGAAAGAGATACAGATTTGCGAAGAGGATAGAGAACAGAAGGCAGATAGAGAAATGATAGCCGAGAAAATGAGAAAGAGACAAGAGCCGAAGAAGTTCGGAAAGTTCGCTGAGTATATATTCCGATCAAAACGTTTATATCGTCATTATTGCATTAAATATAACGGGTCGCTGGGGGTTAGGCTCCGATTCCAGATGAGGAGCTGATACGGGCGACCCGCACACCCCTTAAAGCTTTCGCCCCCGCCCCTATTATCCTTAGAAAAATCATTATAAAACGTCCAACGATCTTCAGCCTATGGATCTGCTCATGATCCCCGGGCCGGTTCAACTGCATGAGCGAATAATTCGTGCGATGGCGAGGCAGATGATCGGACATCGAACGAAGGAGTTCTCCGAGATAATGGATTACTGCATAAAAATGCTTAAGGAGTGCTTCGGAACGAAGCACGACGTTTTCATAATTTCCGGTTCGGGAACCGCAGGAATGGAAGCGGCTATAGCTTCCTTCTCGAAAGTTAAGCGAATCACGTGCATAGACAACGGGAAGTTCGGAGATAGATTCGTCAGGATAGCCCAGCGCTATACTGAAGTTGATGCCCTAAGATTCGAATGGGGATCATCGATAGATCTGGATGCGGTCGAGAAATCTCTTGCAAATGGAAGCGAAGCCGTAGCGTTCGTTCACAATGAAACTTCGACCGGCATTTTGAATCCTGCAAAGGAAATAGCGAAGATAGCCAAGAAATACGATGCATTAGTTATAATGGACGGAATCACGAGCGTCGGAGGGGATGAAGTTAGGATGGACGAATGGGGAATAGACGTTGCAGTAGTTGGCTCCCAAAAATGTTTGGGTGCTCCTCCGGGGCTTTCAGCCGTTGCGGTGAACGAAAGGGCTTGGGAGTTTTACAACGAGAGGTGCCCGTTCTATTTGGATCTGATGGCATACAAGAAGAAATCGAAGGATCTGCAGACGCCTTATACTCCAGCAGTTCCCTTGTTCTTCGCCTTGCATGAGGCTCTGAAAATTATAGAAGAGGAAGGTCTTGAGAACAGGATAAGAAGGCACAGAACCTTTGCTAAGGCTGTTAGGGAATGGGCTTTGAGCTTGGGATTGGAGCTATTTCCGAAGCTAAACGAATACAGCAGATACTCAAATACCGTCACGGCAATAAAGATGCCGAACGGAATCACCGATAAGGAATTAAGGGGAACCCTCAAATCGGAATACAAGATATTGATATCCGGAGGACAGGAGCATTTGAAGGGTAAGATCTTCAGAATCGGAACGATGGGGAACATAACGAAGAGGGATGTTTTGGCAACGCTTGCGGGCTTGGAGGATGTTCTTAGGAGGAAGGAGATTATCGGCGAATCCGCACTCGATGTTGCTATGGATATCCTCGATGAAATTTGATCGCAAAACATTTGGTGATCGAAATGAGGGTCGGAATTGCCGACACGACATTCGCGAGGATCGACATGGGCAAGATTGCGATAGATGAACTGAGAAAGATCTGCTCCCTTCCATACGTTAGATATACGGTTCCGGGAATAAAGGATCTACCGGTTGCGGCGAAAAAGCTGATAGAGGAGAAGGGTTGCGAGATAGTAATAGCCTTGGGAATGCCGGGGCCGAAGCCTATAGACAAGCAATGCGCCCACGAAGCTTCGATGGGGCTGATACTTGCTCAGCTCATGACGAACAAGCACGTAATCGAGGTTTTCGTTCACGAGGATGAGGCTAAGGATGAGAAGGAGCTTCTGATGATAACAGAGAATAGGGTGAGAGAGCACGTCAGAAATGCGGTAGATCTGCTTTTAAATCCTAAAAGATTGCAGAAATTAGCAGGAACCGGACAAAGACAGGGATTTCCGGATGTGGGACCGATTTTGAGATGAATTTTCATCGCTTTATAACCTCTTCCTCAAACTTTGACAGATCTATGCTGTGCGTCTCCTTAACGACATTTAGCACTAACATCGTGTATGTTCTCTTTACGTGCTCCAAGCTCGCTATTCTCTTTATGAACGCGTTGAGCTCGCTTCTGCTCCTGAACCTCGCAACGGTTATGACATCGAATTCTCCAGTTACGTCGTAAACAGCTGTCACGTTCGGTTCCTTAGCGAGAAGCTCCTCAACTTCGATCAGATGCCCTCCTTCCGCCGTTATTCCGATTATGGCAGTTAGATCGAATCCTAACTTCGAATAATCTATTATCGGGATGAACCTCTCAAGGACACCCATCTTTCTCAGCTTGTTTATTCGATTGTAGACCGTTCCCTCAGCCACTCCAAGCTTTTCTGCTATCTCCCTAAGGCTCTTCCTTGCATCTTCCTGCAGTTCGATAAGAATCTTGATGTCGAGCGAATCCAGTTTCTCTGCCATTAAATTTTAATAAAGTTACAAGATTTTTTAAATTTTCCCATCCAATTTTAAAAAATTTGCAGTTATCAATGAACTTAACTCAAATCTCCACAAGAGCAGAAAACCTCATTAACCATCGAAAGAACGTCGTCGAATCCCTTCCCTTTTAGTGCTGATATGTTGATCATCCTATACCTTGCAGTTGTGAACTCCAAGAAATCCACGAGCTTCTCAAGCAACTCTGCTAAAACCCCTTCTTCTTTTCTCAGCACATCCCTTACGCTTGATGGCGTGAACGGAACTTCAACCACATCAGATTTGTTGAAAACTGTAATTGTCGGAATTCCGATTCTTAAAGATATCACCGCGTTCTGGGCTAAGATCGATATGAAGTTCTCCGGAGTCGATGCGACTTCGGAATCGACTATGAATAAGCCTACCGTCCAATCCGATTCGGCGATCCTCTTCGCGATTTCCGTTCCGGACTTAAGATACAGAAAGAGCTCCATCTGACCGGGTGTGTCGTATAGAACGTAATCGCCCCTTAAGATCAACTTATCAACGTTATTCAATGCCAGATCCATCGATTTTATCAGAGCCCCGTTTATCCCCAAATTGAATTTCTTCATTATATCTTCAGTCTTTACGAACTCCCTAACATCAGCGTCGGCTTCGTAAATCGGATCCGAAGCAGGATCTAAATTTACCGCCTTGACATCGTAATCATCTTTAAGAAAACTTAAGAACGACTTTACGAACGTGCTCTTACCGCTTCCAGCCGGTCCAATAACGATCAGATTCATAGAATAAATTATTCCGCTCTGCTTGTAAATCTTTGCCAAAAAAGTTAGAGATAGACGTAGGTTGCGTCGATTATTCCGTCCAATTCGACCATCTTCCTAAGAACCTCATCGCTCGGAGGATCGTCCACGAGCAGAAGCATGAGCTGAATTCCTCCCCTTCCTCCGTATCTTCCGACTATCATTCCCGCTATGTTTATGTTGTGCTGTCCGAACAACGTTCCTACTCTTCCTATCACCCCCGGCTTGTCTTCGTGCAGAGAAATTATGTAATGCCCTCTCGGCACGAAATCAACCTTGTATTTATCGATCATGAGAATTCTCGGCTCATCCCCGAAGCACGTTCCGGCCAGATATATCTCTTTGCCATTGCCGACAACAACCTCGATCAGGCTTTCGTAATGCTCGACATCTTCGGTCTTAGCCTCCTCAATAACTATTCCCCTATCCCTTGCAATAGGCAAAGCGGAAACCAAATTAACGCTCTCTCCGAGTATGTAGCTAAGAATACCCTTCAGCAGAGCTCTTGTAACCAATTCTGTGTTCTTCTCCGAGATCTTACCTCTGTATGTGATCCTAACGAGTTTGAACTGTCCTTTAAGCCTTGATATGGCTATCTTCCCCATCTTCTCAGCTAACTCCATGAAAGGAAGCAGATACTGATACTCCTCCGGACCAACTCTCGGAAGGTTTACGGCATTCTTAACCGGCAATCCCTTGGCGAAGTTTATGAATTCCTCCGCTATTATCATTCCAACGCTCAGCTGAGCTTCCTTGGTTGAAGCACCGATGTGAGGCGTTGTTACGACGTTGTCAAGCTTCAAAAGCGGGTTGTTCGGATCTGGAGGCTCTTTCTCGTAAACATCCAAAGCCGCTCCGGCAACCTTCCCCTTAACGATGGCTTCGTAGAGAGCTTTCTCGTTTACTATTCCACCCCTCGCCGCGTTTATTATGTAAACTCCGTCCTTCATCATCTCGAACTCCCTTTCGGAAATTAGATTCTCGGTTTCCTTCGTTTTCGGAACGTGAATCGTTATGAAGTCAGAATTCCTCAAAAGCTCCTCTAAGCTTACAAGCTTGGCTCCGACGCTCTTCGCTCTTTCCTCGCTAACGTAAGGATCATAAGCTAAGATGTTCATCTCCAAAGCCCTAACCCTCTTCGCCACCTCGTAACCGATCCTTCCGAGCCCGATTATTCCGATGGTTTTACCTCTAAGCTCGACACCCATGAACTTCTTCCTCTCCCACTTCCCTTCCTTAACGCTCTTGTCGGCTTGCGGGATCTTCCTCGCAACCGCAAAGAGCAAGCCCAATGTGAGTTCAGCCGCAGAAATTGTGTTTCCACCGGGAGCGTTGACTACTATTATTCCCCTTTCGGTAGCGGTCTTCAGGTCTATGTTATCAACACCTACTCCCGCCCTTCCGATTATCTTAAGCTTCTTTCCAGCCTCTATAACATCCTTCGTAACCTTAGTCCTGCTTCTGACAATAAGAGCATCATACTCGGGAATGATCTTAACGAGTTCATCATGGTTTATATCGGTTTTTACATCAACCTCCAAGCCCTCCTTCCTCATCAGATCGATAGCTTCCTCCGAAATTGGATCTGCTACGAGCACTTTCATTAAATTGGTAGCCGAAAAGGTCTGATTATAAATGTTGCTGAGTTAGACTTTTCGTTCTCGCAACTATAATTCCCACTATCTCGTGAATCTTCCTCTGCGAGAGATGGGTATTCGCGTTCTCTATGAACTTCGTTAGATTTTCGACGCCCAAAACCGGCACCGAAGGGTTGATCAGATCGACCTTGCAATCTCTGTTCGTTAGAACCACAACGCCGTGAACGAACTGGTCGCAACCGTGCTTTCTTAGGAACTTTCTGAGATCATACGCGTTCTGTTTAGCCTGTCTGCTCAAGCTTTTAATCCTTCTGACCTTTCCGTTTTTTATCTTATACCATTCGTCTCCTTCGCAGATGAAGTTACCCCTTATGTTCTTAGTTTCTATTGCGAAAACTCCCGTTGGCCCAACAACTACGTGATCTATGTTTCCGCTCTTATTCGGCAATCGAACGTTGTTTATGAGTATGTATGAATCGTCGAGCTCGCTGAGAGCCTTTCCTACTTCCATTTCACCTCTGATCCCCTTTTTGTATTTGATATACTTCGAGCTAAATTTTACCAGCTTTGCAGTCGCTACGGCAAGACCTAAGGCTATGGCCGGAAATATCTGAGGACAGAGCAACGCCAAAATCAAAGCCGAAGGATAAAATAAAGATATAATTATTATTCTATTTCTATACATACCCATTATTCTTGATAGGTGATAGTTGTGCCCTATTACTCTGACCATCCCAACCCGAAGATTTGTCGGTCTGGCTTTAAAAATTTTTAGATAATTTTATTGGAGAATTATTATAAATTCAATGTTGATGTAAATCGGATTGTATATTTTATATCTTATTCTTCCTTTAGGAATATTATGTTCCCCCTACCCTTCTTCACCTTCTCGACGATACCCCTCCTCTCCAAATCCGCTATGATCAGACTAACTTTGGCTTCCGAATATCCCAACCTCTTCCTAAGTTCCTTCTGAGTTATTCGCCCTCCTTCCTTCTTAATTATTTCAACCGCTCTTCTTAGATCTTCGGGCATCTCTTCTTCATCTTTGGATTCCGCAATGACCTCCTCCCTTTTCCTAAGCCTACCCCTGCCGAAATACCAAACTCCGAAGACGGAAGCCAACACCACCAAAAAAACCACCAAGCCGACCGGAAATTGAGAATTCCCCTCCCCTCCACTTAAAGATACCTGTATTTTGGGAATCTCCTCGCTGATGTTGGAAAGGTATGGAAACAATATCAGATCCAACACGTAAGTCCCGTTTCCCTTTACGGTTACGTTTTCTTCATCGTAAAGCTCAAGCTCTCCGTGACTGTAGTAGTAGGCTCTAATCACGTAGGTTCCCGGAGGAACGACGAACGAATAAGTTCCGTTTTCTGCTACAACCCTCTGTTCCGGAGTCGTATTTATCGTCACTATCGCTTTAGGCAAGGGTTCGAGGTTATCCCAAGAGTAGACTGTTCCGTGGATGATTGCGCCGTTAACCGGATACACCAGCAGTAGCAGTGCTATGAACCACAGGAATCTCATTGAAATACGTTAGAATTTCGAAGAATTTAAAGTTAAGGGAGTGGGGCCGGTGGGATTTGAACCCACGACCAGCGGGTCTCTTCGGTCAGAGCTCCAACGGGTCATCACACATCAGCAGACCCGTTCGTCATCACACCGCTGGAGCCCGCCGCGCTACCTGGCTACGCCACGACCCCACTCATAAACAACTACCCATTCAGAAATATAACGCTTGCGATTCACCAAGCCACTTCACAACTTATATTTAGGTTTCTCCCAAGCTGGCAATAATAGCTATGTGTAAAATTAAAATATTAAGAAATTATTCTTCACCTTCCTCTTCGGGAATCTCTATTTTCCCTTCCTCTATTTCCCTGATAACTTCCTTAGGATGCTTCCCTTCCACAGTAACCCCCATCGAAACGCAGGTGCCCAAGACTTCCTTTACGGCAGATTTAAGTGTATACGCGAGCATCTGCTTTCTTTTCATCTTCGCAATTTTTATCACCTGCTCCATCGTCAGATTACCTACCGTTTCGTGTTTTGGTTTGTGTGCTCCCTTCTCGATTCCGAGCTCCCTCTTCACGAGAGCCGAAACCGGCGGAACTCCGACTTCGATCTCGAAGCTTCTGTCTTCCTTTACGATGATCTTCACTGGAACGGCTAATCCTTCGAAATCCTTCGTTTTCTTGTTTATCTCATCGACAACCTGCTTGACGTTCAGACCCAAAGGGCCTATTGCCGGACCCAACGGAGGCCCGGGAGTCGCTTTTCCTCCCGTAACGAGAACCTCAACAACCTGCACAGGCATACATCATCCCTCCTTTTTGTCTATCACTCTAACGTGATCAGCCTTAACCGTAACTGGAATCGGGACTACCGCATCGAGCAATTCAACCGTGATCTCATTTTTGGCTGTATCCACCCTCTTAACTATAGCCATCTCACCCTTGAACGGGCCGGAAACTATTTCGACCGTGTATCCCTCTTTTATCTGCTCAACAGCCCTCTTGGGCGTTAGAAAGTGCTCCACTTCGCTGAAGTTGATCTCCCCCCTAACGACTCCCTTAACGTGTGGCAAACCCCTTATAGCTTTCAAAACGTTTTGCATATCTTCAGCTTCAACTATTATGTATCCCCTAAGCTCCTTCGGAGCCAGTATCGAGTAGACTTCCAACTTGTGCTTTCTGACAGCCATGTCCATCAGGTTCGCAACCAACCTTTCCTGATTAGCCGTAGTTTTGACAGCGAAGAACTTGCTCATTTCTTTAACACCTCTGGAACAATCTGCATCAGTATATATATAACAAAACCGACCAATCCGACTAAGAACATGACGGCTACCGATATCTTCGTGGTGGTTAAAAACTCCTCCTTATCCGGTTTTCTCGCCATCTTTAAGACGTTAATGTATTCCTGAAGCTTCGATTGTAGCTCGTCGATCGATGGAATTTGCATAATCCAATCCAGCTACATCCGATATATAAGCTTACCTCACAAAGTCTATTCCGAATCTCTTCGAGAGGTGGGGTGTCTTCTTGCCGAGTATCTGCGGAGACTTGACGCCGGTAACAATTACGAGCGTTCTCATGGTGTTCTCAAGCTCTGGATCGATCATAGCTCCCCAGATTATCCTCGCCTCCGGATCTATCTTGCTGTATATCTCCTCAACAACGCTCTCAGCCTCTTCTATGGTCATATCGGGGCCACCTGTTACGTTAACGAGCGCGGCTTTGGCTCCGGTTATATCTACATCGAGCAACGGAGACTTCAGAGCCTTTCTAACGGACTCGGCCGCCTTATCCTCACCGCTTGCCTCTCCGAGTCCGATCATAGCAACTCCGCCCTTCTCCATTATCGTCTTAACGTCCGCGAAGTCCAAGTTAACCAAAGCCGGCTTCGTTATCAGCTCGGTTATCCCCTTCACAGCCCTCATCAAAACCTCGTCAGCAACCTTGAACGCTATGTGTATCGGGTAGTTCGGAACGACTTCGAGCAACTTGTCGTTCGGAATTACTATCACCGTATCCGCTACCTCCCTCAACCTCTCCAATCCAGCTTCAGCGTTAGCCCTCCTTACCGCTCCTTCAGCGGAGAACGGAAAAGTCACAACGGCAATCGTCAAAGCTCCGGCATCCTGCGCCGCTTCGGCTATCACTGGCGCAGCACCGGTTCCGGTTCCACCTCCAAGACCGCAGGTTATGAAGACCATGTCCGCCCCTTCTACAAGCCTCTTGATCTCATCTTCACTCTCTCTCGCGGCTTCTTCACCGACCTGAGGGAGGCTTCCAGCCCCCAAACCCCTCGTTCTCCTCTTTCCGATCAGCAACCTCTTGTGAGCTTTAGTGTAGCAAAGATGTTGGGCGTCGGTGTTTATCGCAATGAGCTCCGCTCCTTCAATACCCTCATCGAACATCCTCGAAACTGTATTGCAACCGCTCCCACCGACACCGATAACCTTTATAACAGTTCTAAGCTCTTCCAAAACCTGAAGTATATCTTCCTCAAGATCTTCCACCGGCGCTCTTCTCTCCCTTTCAGCCCTCGCAAGAGCTTCTCTAACTAAGGACTCCATAGATCTCCCTCCGACTATGAGACCCTTAAACTCGATAGTATATAAAACTGTTGGAGATTTTTTACAATTATGATTTCACTGAAATTCACCCCCGCGAGGATAGGAATCGACGCAACGAAGGATGTCGGAAAGATAGCCAAAAGGTTCGAACCTGAATCGGCATTGATAGTCACCGGCAAGAGGGTTGGCAGTAGTGAGATCTGCGAAAGGGTAAAGGGTTCGCTCGAAGAGGTCGGAATCAGCTACGAAGTTTGGAGCGGTGTTAAGCCCGAACCTGATGTGGAATGCGTTAGGGAGGGAATCGAAGTTGCGAAGGACTTCGATCTGCTCATAGGACTCGGAGGAGGAAGTGCGATAGATGTAGCAAAGCTTCTAAATTTATACACAACATATCCGCCGGAAGACTTCTTCGACTACTTCCCGAAGCCGTTCGGGAAGGGCATAACGGTTGAAAAACCGCTGAAACCGCTAATAGCCATTCCGACAACTGCGGGAACGGGAAGCGAAACTACATGTGCTTCGGTTGTAAAGCTGTCGGGAATTAAGGTTGGAATAGTTCAGGAATGTCTGCTCCCAAGCTTTGCGATCATAGATCCGATGAACGTAACGCCTCCTCCCGAAATCGTAGCCTCTTCGGGCTTGGATGCGCTCATGCACGCTATCGAAGCATACACCGTAAAGCCGGCAGAAGTTTATCCATACGACAGTCCATACTCGGGATCGAATCCGATCACGGATGCTCTTGCTTTAAAGGCTATCGAAATGATAGCACAAAACCTGAGGAAAGCTTATCACTGGGGGGATTTAGAATCGAGAATGAAGATGGCGATGGCATCTTATATGGCTGGAATAGCTTTCGGAAACGCCGGAGTTCATTTGGGACACGCATTGGGGCATGCGATAGGCGGGGCAAAGGATATTCCGCACGGAATTTGCGTTGCGATCGTCGGCGATGCTCTGCTGGAATACATCGAACCCGTTGTTCCGGAGAAGGTTGGGAGGATCAGAGAGGTATTGGGTGGCGTAAAATCGCTAATGGAAGACCTAAACGTTCCGACGAGCTTGGATGAGTTGGGATTCGATAAGAGCGACCTGCCGAAGCTTGCGGAGAACGCGATTAAACTCAAAAGGTTGATAGATCTATGTCCGAGGAGAACGGATGCAAAGGACTTGGTAGCTATTCTTGAGAGATCCTTCTGACGATAATTTTTTCGGCTACACTTTTCGATAAGCTGATTTCCTCACCGTCTACTTCAACAACGCATCTATCGACTACCTTCAGCTTAACATCCGGTTTGATTCCAACCATTTTAACCGCCGAAGGGCAAGCTAAAACTTCGTAATAACCGGGCTCGGCTTCAACCAATGAGATAACCTTAAAATCGCACTTCTCGCAGATTTTACATTCGCTCGCAATGATCATGCATACCTTTCGAACTATCTCATCGTTTACGTGATGCTCCAACTCACAGCTGAGCCTATGGGATTCCTCCTCATCTATACCCAAGAAATCCCTGAAAAACATCTCGAATATTCTATGATAGCGCTTTATTCTTTCGGCTACCTTCCTACCCTTTTCGGTTAAAACAGCACCATGGTAAGGTTGGTATTCGATGTATCCTCTTTTGCTGAGCTTAAGTAGCATCTCGGTAACGCTCGAAGGTTTAACGTTGAGCTTTTTAGCTAAATCGCTCGTCTTTACGACCCTCCCCTTCTCCTTCTGAATGTCGAGCATGGCTTCGAGGTATTCCTCTATCCTCTCCACGATCTAACTACGATCCCATATTTAATAAGGTTTTAGAAATTCTAAAGCTCCATGAATGAAGACAGACTGTGGGACTTCGATTTCGTCGCAAGCTCGTGGGCGAGTCTAATCGGTTCCGGAAGTTTATGATTCCTTATGCAAGCCTTCACGATCTCCAAAGCCGTTTTTGGGGTTACGTAACTACCCGGGGATATAAATATCGGCTTGCACAACTTGCACGGCTTTAAAGCGTAGCCTATTATCTCATCTCCATCGTAAATGGGCTTCGCTTCCATTTCCTCCTTCGGAAGCTCGACATCACCGTATAGCTTCCTCTTGGTAACTCCGATCGTAGGCACTTTAAGCTTCAATGCGATGTAAGTAGCCAATCCGCATCTTCTCGGATGCGCTATCCCGCTACCGTCTACGATCACCACCGTCCTTTTCCTGTTGAGCTTTTCCAAAACAGGCTTAATCCCTCTAACTGCCGGATCTCCCTCTCTGAACATCAAAAAGGTCGGGATGTATGGAAAGTTGACGTCCTCAATGATGACGTTCTGATCTATCTGCTTCAATTCTGGAAACGTTAAAGCAACGCAAGCTGATATCACCTTCTCCCGCTTCTTCCCAATAAAGGATTGATCGACTCCCAAAACGAATCTAAGTTCGTCCGGCTTGACGAGATCCCTCAGAACTACGCTTTTGGCAAGTTCCTCCTGAAATCTCCTAAGCTTCTCAAGATCCATAATCGCAGATTCGACTGAACGATTTAATACTTTCCGAACCATCGCCAAAATGACGGCTTCGGCTTGCGCCTTCTCACGTTCTCCTCTTTCTTCTAATTCCCTAATCCTTCACTCAAGAATACTCTTCAGCTTAAGCAACTCCCACGTGTTATTTTATCTCTGAGCTTTTTGAGGAGTTATATTACGTTTGCTCCACTCGATTTCAAAATCGAGCTCGGTTTTAATTCCCAAACCGTGCAATCGCTCGTTTGCTTCGAATACGCTTTCGCTGTTCTCAACGACTTTCGGTAGCTGAGTAAACCTCAGCAGAATGCCGATGTCGATGTAAAAGGTCAGAGCGTTCAGTATCGAAACTTCCACATCGTAATGTCCCCAGATCTTGCGTTTTCCTTTAAAGCCCATTCCAGCCATTATCGGAATGCGGGAAGCTTCGGTATGAACATCTTTAACGAACTCGAACAGTCTTTCAGCTCTATCCTTCATCAGAATGCTGACACCCAATATACCACCTTCTCTTGCGATCTCGCTTAAGTATGTTTCTATTTCATTCCTACTAAGCTCTCCGTCGCTTCCAAAGCCGGTCACAGCCAAGATCGATCGCAACTTGCTCAGAGCCGAGAGCATTATGGAATCGGCAAGCGGACTGCAGAGGTTTCTCTCCCTTCCTCTCGCAAGCGAATCACCTCCTGCATCAACTCCAACGACGAGATCTACGTTTTCGTATTCAACGAACTCCTTTAAGCTTCTTCTAACTCCCAATTCACCTTTTGTTATGTCCACAGCAACGACTTCTTTGCCCAAAAACTCCGAAACTTGAGCCACAATCGGCTTGAGTCCGTTTATTCTGCTGTTTCCGTTCACCCAAGCCAAGCACTCGTTTACGATTCTACAATTCTCTATCTCCTCAATCGAGCGGGGACCGGGCTTCGGATCTCTCGAAATCCTCTCCCAAACAACGCCGGCATGAACACACTCCACATCGAAGAGCTTGAAGAAGTCGGCAACTATCAAAGTGCTGACTACATCTCCCCCACCGCCGATGCCGATTAAAAGCGCTTTATCGATCTCTCGGAGTATTTCGACTATGCGCATGTTCTACAATCTCGCGTAGATTTTAAAACTCTGATGAGACCATCAAAACCGCAAGGACTATCAAGCCCGCTCCAACATATTGAATCAAATTCAAACTTTCCCCGAGCATAAAAACGGAGAATATATGGGAGAACACACCCTCCATCGACATTATAACCGAAGCGTCCGCTGGCTTAGTCCATTTCTGAAAGTGGTTCTGCATCAGTTTAGCCACCAAAGTTGCCAATATCGCCGTTATCAGCAGAGCGATCACAACATCCCGATTCAGAACGAACCTATCGGTGACGACAGCAAAAGGAGTGGACAAAACGGCTACAGCAAGAATCTGCCAGAACGCAAGCTGGGTAGGATTTATCTCCCTCGAATAGTGCGAAATCATGGCAATTTCCATGGCAAATGCGAATGCGCAGGCGAGCATCAGAATATCTCCCCAGTTGAATCCCTCGTAGCCGGTTAAGAGGAACAGCCCAGCCAAAGCCACGAATGTGCTTAAAACCTCGATCCCCCTCAGAGAAATTCTGTAAAGAACGAAGGCGATCAAAGGTGCTAAGACGACGTAGAGGGAGGTTATGAATCCGGCGTTCGTTGCTGTGGTGTATTGCAAGCCAACGGTCTGAAAGGAGTAGCCCAAGAAAGTTGCTATGCCGATCTTGAATCCATCCCTAAACCCCTCGAAGCTTACGAAGGGGAGAAAAAAGATGCACGCGATAAAGAATCTAATAGCGTTGAATGCGAAGGGTGATATGCTCTCAACGGCAACCTTTACGACGGGAAACGTTATCCCCCAGATCAGTGCGACAATCAAAAGCCCTAAATCAGCGTAGAGCCTCTTCACAGCCTCTCGCAGATGAAACAAAAATAAAAGCTTTTTGAGAAATCGTTTTGTGATGGCAAGTCTTAGCATAAAACATGAAGTTCGGAACAGCTGGCGTTCCTAATTGTTCGAAGGACAGATCGACGATCGGCGGCATAAAGACGATCAAGGAGCTTGGATTGGATGCGATGGAAGTTCAGTTCGTTAGAGGAGTCAGGATGAACGAAGAGAAGGCGAAGGAGGTTAAGATGGTTGCGGATTCCTTAGGCGTCGAGCTTTCTGTTCACGCTCCGTATTACATAAACCTGAACGCGGAAGAAAGGAAGAAGGTCGAAGATAGCATAAGGAGGCTGATAGACACCGTTAGGGTGGGAGGCATCTTCGCGAGGAACATCGTGTTCCATCCCGGATACTACTTGAAGTCCTCGAAGGAGGGGGCATACAGGAGGATAAGAGATAACCTGAAGCCTGTGCTTGAGTTCATCGAGCAGAAAGGTTATAGGGTAGAACTTCGACCGGAAACTACGGGAAAACCAACGCAGTTCGGAGATGTGGATGAGACCCTAAATCTGTGCCAAGAACTCGGCTTAAAACCGTGCATAGACTTCAGCCACATACACGCAAGGATGAGGGGGGCGATGAACAGCTACGAAGAATTCGCGTCTTTGCTTGAGAGAGTTGAAGATAAACTGGGCAAGGATGCTATAAAAGATCTGCACATTCACGTCAGCGGGATCGAATACGGGCTGAAGGGGGAAAAGAGGCATCTCAACTTGAGAGAGTCCGACTTCAAATTCGAAGATCTCCTAAAAGCTCTAAAAGACTTCAACGCTAAAGGCGTAATCATAATCGAGAGTCCGAACTTGGAGGAGGATGCGATCATGCTCAAAAGGATTTGGAAGAGCTTATAATTTACCTAAGTGAACTATCGGTTATGGTTGTGATAAAGATACTCACATCGCCGAGATGTCCGATGTGTCCCAAAGCCAAGGAAGTGGTTGATAAGTTTGCTAAAGAGATGAAGGATGTATCAATTCTCGAATTACCGGTGAACACCGAAGAAGGTTTCAAAACCGCAACGAAGTTCGGAATAAAGTTCGTTCCGGCTATAATAATAAACGACGAACACGTGATCGTAGGAGTTCCAACTTTGGAAGAGCTTAGAAAAATTGTAACTAAGGAAATCTAACCGTAACATCAGATCCGGTCGATTGTCTCCTCGGAGTCGGAACGAATTCCACTCCCTGCCTCTGCATCAGCGGCTGTGGGTAGAGCTCCATAAGTTCGTAGACCTCTTCGGGCACGTTCGTAGAAACGTTCAATCCCAGCTTTTTGGCAGTTTCAACGGTGATCGGATAATCGTGAGTCCACCTACCTTCCGTCAAGATTTTAGCAACCTCCCTCGCTCTTTCTTCGCCCATCTTATCCTTCAACAACTCGTAGACGAACTCCCTAACCTGATTTATAGCCTTCTCGGCTATGTCAGCCATTATGAGCGTCTGATCGTCCACTTCGTTCGGATCCTTCTTCTTCACAGCGTTCAGAATCGATGGAGCCGGCATGTTCATCAGTTGCGGATCCACCGGCCCCAAAACGGCGTGGGGATCCATCACTATCTCGTCCGCAGCCAAAGCTATCAGAGTTCCGCCGCTCATCGCGTAGTGCGGGATTATAACGGTTGTCTTCGCGGGATGATCCTTTATCGCTTTGGCAATCTGAGTTGCCGCCAAAACCAGTCCGCCGGGTGTGTGGAGGATCAGATCGATCGGCTTATCCTTGGGAGTCCTCCTTATAGCTCTCAGAACTTGCTCGGAATCCTCGATGCTTATAAACCTGTAGAAAGGAATGCCGAATAGACCTATGCTCTCCTGCCTATGAATCATCGCTATGACGTTCGATCCCCGCTTTTCGCCCATCTTCTTCATCAGCGATTGTCTCATCAGCATCAGACGGCGATACTGAAGCTGAGGCCCTAAGATAAGCCAGAATAGTAGAAGCCACCAGATCATCGATCCCAAGAATGACAGGGGATCGTAATAGTAGGTCATAATCGTAATAATAATCTTGAAGTTATAAATTTAGCGGTCGGTTTCCAAATCTTCGGGTTTCAAAGTCCTGTAAAAACAGCTGTAATTTCCCGTATGGCAAGCAACGCCTTTCTGTTCGACCAAATAAAGTATGGCATCGTTGTCGCAATCGATTCGAACTTCGACGACCTTCTGGACGTTTCCGGAAGTTTCACCCTTCATCCACAGTTTCTTCCTACTCCTGCTCCAGTAGTGAGCGTAGCCGGTTTCGAACGTTTTCTTCAGAGCCTCCCTATTCGCGTAAGCCAGCATTAAAACTTCTTTTGTCTTCGCATCTTGGACTACTACGGGAACCAAGCCTCTCTCGTCGAACTTGATCATAAAAAGTCGTTTGTAAAAAGTTTTATAAATTCTGCGAACAAATTTTCGATACCATGAAAAAGTATAGCACGGGCATAACACCACTCGACGCTCAGCTTGGTGGTGGTTTTCCATCTGGGAGCTTGATTTTACTTCTGGAAGAACCGGGGGCTGGGGCTGACGTGTTCTCCTTTCACTTCGCGGTGGCGGGAATAAACAACAATGAAAAAGTTTTATATATTACGACAAACGATACAAAAGACCAGATTTTGCAGAATATCAAGCTATACTTCGCACTCGAAAACGGCGTAGCGGATAGGATCGAATTCGTAGATCTGGTCTCCTCCCGATTACTTCAGCAAACCGACTCAAAGTCCGACGTAAAGGCGTTTTTAAAGCAGATGAAACACGATCCCCTAAAGCACGTAAAGACGACAATCGCAAGTAGTAATCATGAAAGGATAATACTCAACAGTCTCGCGTATTTCGTTTTGAACTACAACACCGATGACGTAGTTGAGTTGATAAACGAGATGTCTTTAACGGCTAAAAAGAACGATTCGGTAATACTTCTGCTTATGACGAAGGGAATAGCGGACGACAAGCTTGAGAATACGATAAAGTTTATAGCCGACGGTATCATCGAGATGACGATCAATGAGTCCGGAAACGAAATTCAGAGGGTTCTGAAGATTCTAAAGCTCAAGAGAGTTCTCGTCCCGAAGTCTATTTTGAGATACGACTTGACCGAAAGAGGAATAAAAATGGAATCCGTCATGAGAGTTCTTTAACTTCACATACTACGCCGGAAGTGAGAACACATGAAAATAATCGAGGGCGTAATCGAAGTCGAGTCGCTAAAGGATTTTCTCAGCAAGCTGAACGAACTCGGATGCACAGTAACTTTTCTCGACGCAAAATACGTAGTGGATAGAGATCACGTAGAATTCGCCACGAAAAAGGCTATAAAGGCTTGGAAGGAAGGAAGACGGGTTGCAAAAACGCTCGCAATGGAGATTCTGCTCTACTGCGCTGGTAGAAGGCAGATTTCGGATGCGGTTGAAATGGGACTCAAGGAAGGGTTGAACGAGGTTGTGGCTGTCGTTTTAGAGGACGAATGCGTTGACAAGCTGAAGGATTTGGGATTTAAGATGACGCCCGTGCTCAAACTCGACGAAGATAAAATCGAGAGAATTAAGAGATTTTTCGACATAAGCGATGAGGAGCTTAGGATTGTAGGAATCGAGAAGCTATCTCTACTCGTTAGAGAGAAAATCGCCCTTTTCGATGGTTTTAAGTCCGGCTAATTTAAGACAAACTTGAGGAACTCGAACTAAAGGAACTTTGAAGCGAAGGTTGAGGGCTTCGAACTGCAGACTTCCACGTAATCGCATTTCTCGCATATTTTGGTGTTCCTAGTTTTTTCGGGAACGAAACCTTTCTTTAGCCTTAAAACCCTCTCAATCAGTTTCAGAACGTAGTATCTATCCTTCCTCCCAATTTCGACAGCCCTAAGCTTTCCGTCGAAGCAGTGATAGACGAATCCCCTCTCGCAGTTTACACCGTTAGCCTTCAGCAACATGCAGAATGCGGCAAGCTTAATCCTATCCCTAAACCAAACGTCGTCCTTCGGACTTCTGAGAGACAGAACGAGCGGAAACCTTCTATCTCCATACTCCACAAGCTCATCCAAAATTCCTCTAAGCCTGATCTTCTCCGATTTCAGCCTTATTTCCCAATCTACGGGCTTTAGACGTTCGAGAGATCTGTCGAATTTGAAGTTCTCCGACGCCCTTCTAAATAGTTCCTCATCGTCGAACATCTGACTAAACCTTTCGAAAGCCCAGCTTTCATCGAACCCCTTTCTCCTACTGAGGTAAATTTCCTTAACGGCATTAAGCTCCGTCGGTTTAATCTTATCCCTCATTCTAAAATAGCACAGCCTCGGACAGACAACGTAAGCTGAAATTTCACTGACGTTAGCAAACATTGAAAAAGATTGTAACGTAAACTTTAAAATTTTTCGATTTAATTATATTATGTGATTACAGAAATAGTAATTTCGTGGAGATTGAGAGAACTCGAAAAGCATGAGAGAGACGGTATCTGGGTTACGGACTTGGTAAGATGTCCTCTGAAGAGGGAATTCGAAGAGAAGTATCCCGAACTGTATAGGGCTACGGTTTTCACACCGAATACGATTCTCGGATCCCTCGTTCATCTGGGATTGGAGAATCTGCTTTCGTCCGAACTCAACGCGGAAGTTGAAGTCAAAGCGGAAAAGCAGATAGGAGAGTATAAGATCGTAGGTAGGATAGATGCGATCGTTGGAAAGGTTGGAATCGAAATCAAGACTTCGAGAGCCGATATCGAAATACCGTATGAGCACCACGTTTTGCAGGCTAAGATCTACAACTGGCTATACGATTTGGAAAAGGTCGTTTTGGTCTACGTAACTCCCGAAAGATTCGTCGAATATCCTATCGAGGATAGACTAAGCGAAGATGAAATTCTAAGGCTGATAGTGGACAAAAGGGCTCCGAGATACGAATGGGAGTGCAGATACTGTCATTTCGCAGTGATATGTCCGAATAAGGTTAGAAGAAGGTAACCTCAGATTGGCGGCTTTTCATCACTCTTCAGAGACCCCTCCAATCATCATCGGTATCGGAACTTCCGGTAAAGTGTTTATCTACCTTCCTGTTTCCTGTGCAAAACTTCTTTCGAAAGGGAGACAAATGGATTGGGAGACCGTTCACATCTCTTCAGAAGATCAAATCAAAAACTCCGCCAACTTTTAACATTAGTTAAGAACCAAAGATACATCAGAATTCTCGCGCGTCTTCATCACCGCTCTGGAGGGGAGTGAATCATCACAATTCAGTTTAGGGCACGATCATCATCACGGCTCAGACCCCGTAGGCGTCATCACCGATTCGAGTAATCAGCAAGCGTTTTATAAGAATTGTTACAGCAAAGCATAGATGCTCGGAAGGGTAATTAGGGTTTTGAGTCATAGCGAATTCGAAGCGGAAGTTGAGGATATTTCGGTCGGAGACATAGTCATCTGCGGAGACATCTTAGCCATAGTCGCATCTGTTTATCAGGAGGAGCCGGAGTATGCGAAATATTTGGGGGATCTCGACAGGGAAGATATAAGGAGGTTCATGCCGGATATTTCCGAAGGTAAGAAGGTTGCCAGATGCATATCGCTGTGCAAGATAAATCTGGACGAGCCGAGAACCGCTCCGAAAATCGGTGAAGAAATTAAACCGGTCAGCGACGAGCTTTTAAGGAAGATACATTATTCTAACGGCGAATTCAGGATACCCTACCTAATCCCGCTCATCGACAGGTGCAGAAAGGACGTATCGCTGATCAGATCCCTACTGCTGAGGCTTATGGATGTCATTCCAGAAGAAAGAGATCTGCTCGAAATAATACTCGCGGAAATAGAATACAGCAGGATGAGGGGCGTCGAATTAAAATAAAATCAGCAAGTCAAATGAGCCGCTAAAACTACGTTCTTTCCTTCCTTCAGAAGCTTGTTGTAGATTTCGACAGCCTTAGCCGTGGGCTCGCATATGACTTCGATCCCCCTCCTTTTAAGCTCATCTATAACTTCCTTTTTAACCTTAACAACGCCGTAAGCACCAGTTCCGAATACGACAACTTCGGGATTTTTTTCCAAAATCTCCTTGATGTCCTCCAAGCAGACGGTATGCCCCTCCTTGCGCCACCAATTCGATTTTATCCAATCTCTCGAAACTATCACGTCGTTTCTATAAGTCTTACCGTTGATTACGATTCTACCGAAGCTGTAATCGTCGACGAACATCGCATCACCTCCACAAATTTTATACGGCTAATTTAACAATTACAGAAAGGCTTAAATTAAAATTGCTTAAACGCTAAGTTAACGGTGAAACTATGAAGTTCTTCGTAATCGGTTTCGGGCAATGTGGAGGAAAGATACTCGACTTATTTCTCGAAAATGAGAAGATGAGAGGATCAGGAATCACGATCAAGACCTTAGCCATAAATACCGCAAGAACAGACCTAATGGGGCTTAAGCATGTGCCGATGAAGGATAGAATCCTCATAGGACAGACCGTAGTTAAGGGACATGGAGTCGGAACCGACAACAAGTTGGGAGCTAAGATAGCGCAGGATGAGATCGAAACGATCTTAAGTGCCATAGATGAAAGGGGAACACACGAAATCGACGCTTTTCTGATCATCACGGGCTTAGGAGGAGGAACCGGGAGCGGAGGAGCGCCGGTGCTTGCGAAATACCTTTCTGAGATGTATTCCGAGCCTGTTTACGTCGTTGGCGTTCTTCCCGCTCCAGAGGAAGGAAAGCTATACTCTTTGAATGCCGCGAGAAGCATGGTTTCACTGCTGAAATACGTCGACAATCTGATTTTGGTGGATAACGGGGCTTGGAAGTTCGAAGGTTTGAGTTTGAAGGAGAGCTTTGCAAAGATCAATGAGGAGATCGTCAAGAGGTTAGCTGTCTTGGCAAGAGCCGGAGAGCCGGTTGAAGAGGGAATGATCGGAGAGATGGTGATAGACAGCGCCGAAGTCATAAATACCCTTAGGGGAGGAGGCATTTCAGCAATAGGCTACGCAACGAGCTTGGCTGAGGAAAAGAAGAAACCGCCGGTATCTAAGATAAAGCTACCGTTTTTCAAGAAGAAGGAGGAAAGGGAACCGAACATAATGGAAGAAGACAAGGCTACGAAGATAGCCTCTCTTGTCAGAAGGGCGGCTTTGGGTAGGCTTACGATTCCGTGCAACATAAGAAGTGCGGAAAGGGCTCTGGTTCTGGTAGCTGGTCCTCCAGAGCATTTGGATAGGAAGGGTTTGGAGAAGGCTAAGATATGGCTCGAAGATCAGATCGCCGGAGTTGAAGTTAGAGCCGGAGACTATCCGACGAGGAGAACTAAATACGTAGCGGCTTTGGTCGTTTTAGCGAACGTTACGGATATTCCGAGAGTAAAGCAGTTGCAGAGGTTAGCGGTTGAAGCTAAGGAGGAGATAGAAGAGGTTGAGAAGGAGAGGATCGAGAAGACCCTTGCAATCTTCGACGAAGATATAGAGCCGCTGGTGTGAGGTGATGCAATGAAAAAGTGGATAATAGTGGCTCTTTTGTTGCTTTTATTTGCCACTCCGGTTTTCGGATTGGAATACCTAAAAAAGGACGATCTTAAAATTACGATTGAGGGTAAGAAGAGTTGCTACAGCCCGGGCGATAAGCTGGACGTTAAGATTACGATCGAACCGAAAAGCGATGACATAGCTAAGAGAATGGAAAATAGAGATTACACGTTCTACAACTACTTGGATTCTCCGAAAAACATGGAGGTTTCGTTCGTTTCAAGAGAGACCTACGTGAAGTATACGGAGTCCACGACGAAAGACAGCTTAACGATAAAAGGTTACGAGATAAGCTCTGGATACGGAATAGATCACATCGAAATAAACGTCAGCGGTTACGTTCCCTCGATCAGCGGCGGTGTCGAGGAGTTCACATTCTTTAAGATAGTTCCTCAGGACGGAGATACACTACTGTTCAACATAACGATAGTAAATCCTTCGAAGCTTGAGGAAAGTCTCAAGAGCTTGGAGAACGAACTAAAGAGTATTAAAAACGAGATAGACGAGCTCGGAAAATACGTAAGCGTCGAAAGTTTGAATGAAGAGTATAACAAGATCGCAACCAACCTAACGCTTGCCAAGGAATACTACAACGATAAGGATTACGACAAAGTGAGCGAGAAGATCAGTTGGATAGAGAAGGCGATAGGAGATTTAAAGACTAAGGTCAAAGAGAAGAAAGCCGATTACTACCTCACCGAGGCTAAGAACATCATGAACGATATAGATGCATTGATTCTCAAAGCGGAAAGCTACATAAGCGTTGCAGAAAGTGCGGGAAAAGCCGAGAAGGTAATGGAGTTCAAGTTAAACGTTACTCAGATCAAATATGCGGTGAACGATCTTAAGAACAACTTGAACGACATTCAGAAACTCTACGACGAGAAAAAATACGACGACGTTATAGATAACGCCAAGAACCTAATCGATAAAGCTAAGAACATCAAGCTTCAGCTCGGTATTATCGTTTCGAAACTTCAAAACATAGTCAGTTCAAAAGAGACCCCAACTCCGACGAAGCCGAGTTTCAACTTCAAATTTGATACGAAGATGCTCACATACATCGGAATAGGCATAGCGGTGATAGTCGGCGGAGGTATAGCGGCGGTTGCGATATCAAAGTGGAGACAGAAGAGGAAGTGGGACGAGCTTAGATGAAATTTATAGTGGCATTAACCGGTGCTTCGGGGCAGATTTACGGAATAAGGCTGATCGAAGAACTCAGAAAAACCGCTGAAGTTCACGTAATAGTTTCGGAAAAGGCAAAGATTACGCTCGAAGTGGAAACGGACTACAGCGTCGGATATATCAGAAAGATCTCCCACAAGTTTTACGAGGAATCCGAGATAGCGGCTCCTATTTCGAGCGGGAGCTTCAGGCATGACGGAATGGTTATCGCACCGTGTAGCATAAAAACCGCATCGAGCATAGCTTACGGCATCGCCGACAATCTGATAACGAGAGCCGCGGATGTAACGCTGAAAGAACGAAGAAGACTAATTTTGCTCGTGAGGGAAACGCCCCTGCATTTAGGTCACCTCAAAACCTTGTGCAGACTCGCGGAGATGGGGGCAATAGTTATGCCGCCCGTTCCGGCTTTCTACACAAAGCCCGAAACTGTAGATGACATAGTGAACCACACCGTCGCGAGGGTTATGGAACTCTTGGGCTTGGAAGTAGATTACAAAAGATGGAACGGTCTGGCTACAAAAGCCTGATAGTGCCCAAATACGTTCCGTCGAGCATAATAGCTTCAGCACTTCCGTAATCCCACCTTTTAAACATAACTCCAGCCGGCTTTTCGACGTTGACGGGTGTGGATGCGCACAGATCGTTGAAAGCTGGCATTACGACGACCTTTTTTCCGTCGAATTCTCCGAAAATCCAGACCCTAACCTTACTACCACCGACGTCGTCCTTTATCAGCACCGAGGGATGGGCATGGGCAAAGATGAGGACATCCGCTTCCATAACATCATCGCTCGGCAAGGCGTGCCCGTGAAACAGACCGAATTTTCCGATTCTTATTCCCTTAGCGCTCAGAACTTCGAAGCAGTCCAAACCGCCGTCGTGATTACCCTTGATAACGGACAGAGGGATCTCAAATCCGTCGAACAATTTTTCCAGCTTGTGATATCTGCCGATCCTATGCTTAACATCTCCGAGCACTATGACCTCATCGGCTTCAACGCCTTCAGCTAAATTTTTCAGTTTTTCTATAATTACTTTATCATAAAAATCTACGAGTCCTATATGTAAGTCCGCAACGAGCAAAATCTTCTTTCTTCCCTTAAGCAACATGGCCGGCTCGTTCGGGATTATCTCAGCCTTCATGTATCTTAAGCGGTATTATTCCGAGCAGAGATATAAGTATTGATGCGAGTATGGACATCACCAAGATCTGCAACGGAGATTCCCCGACGTTAATAACGTTGCTCTTGCTAAGCAGAAATGTGCTCGCCCCCCAGAAAGCCCATCCAGCCGCTACGATTAAGAACATCGTAGTAATATACTTTCTGAAGGATTTCCTTTCGAGAACGTGGTCGAAGATCTTTCCGAGAGTTGCCGACAGCCCGGAAGCTACGATCCACCAAATTGAGCCGTATATGAAGGATACCACGAGCGTAACGATTCCGGGCATGACCTTCTGATTGTATAAGATCCAAAAGTTGTAGAACCCTTGAATTACGCCTATGACGAATAGGATCAGTGCGATGATATACATGACGAAAGATAGCCTACCTTCCATAAGCGATCTCTTCACCGTCGATAGATAATTCTCAACGGATTCCTCGAATCCGTAAGCCTTAACCAAGAAGTATATACCCAAAACGAGCGTTATGGCTCCCAATCCCCATTCGGGATTTTTTAAAATCAGAGAGATCGAATAAACGGTCAGGATTATTCCCAAGGGCGCAAGGGTGGCCCTCGCAACCTTCGGATCGTCGAGCATCTTCTTTATGAGGTAGTATGTGCTCTCGATTGTTTTGCTCTGCTTTACTATTATTCTGACTACACCATCTATTCTGAACCTCGAAGATATTATCGGCAGAACGAATTCGTCTTCCGAACCGTCCGTAACCACAACAACGCTCTTAGCTCCTAATTTTTTTGCGATCTCATCGAGTTGCTCCGCAATCTTCGAATCGGAAATAACACCAACTTTCTCGTCTCCGCAGACGGTTACTATCTCAACGTCCTCTCCCTTCCGCTTTAATTCGTCGTAGACCTTTATGGCTCCGAAGATCGTGTTTATATCCGAATCCTCGGGATCAACTTCGGCAAGCTTGATTGCGGCTTCAAGGTTCGCATCTCTACCGATGACGGGCGAAGCGATGCCCGCTTTCCTACCGAGATCGTCGTCTCGATCTATCGCCAGAACGATCTTTTCAACCACAGAAGAATTTACGTTGGAAAGTATTTAATGTTATAGGTGTTAAGCAAGAAAAAACTATATTTCAATTTGAACCATGCAAGATGATGGCGCGATTTAGGCATCTCATTTCTATCGATGATTTGAGTAAGGATGACATAGTTTACATCCTCGATAAAGCCGAAGAGTTCGAAGATATAGCGAGAGGGAAGAAGTGCAACATCCTCGAAGGGAAGATCTTAGCGAATCTTTTCTTCGAGCCTTCCACGAGAACGAGGATGAGCTTCGAGGTTGCGATGAAGAGGCTCGGCGGCGAGGTTCTGAACATGACTGCTCAGGAGGCTTCGAGCATAGCTAAGGGAGAAACCTTAGCCGATACGATCAGAGTGGTAAGCAAGTATGCTGATGCAATAGTAATTAGGCATCCGCTCGAAGGTTCGGCGAGGCTTGCGGCTGAATTTTCGGAAGTTCCTGTGATAAATGCCGGCGACGGGGCTGGGCAACATCCAACCCAAACCCTGCTCGATCTGTATACGATAAGGAAAGAGTCGAAGCTTGAAGGACTAAAGATTGCACTGATGGGTGATCTCAAGTATTCGAGGACCGTTCATTCCTTAATCAAAGCTCTGACGCTGTTCGATGCGAAGATTTACCTGATTAGTCCGGAAAGCCTTAGGTTGCCGGAGGAGTTTCTTGAAGAGCTCGAAGGGGACATAGAGATCGCGAACTTGGAGGATGTAATAGGGGAAATAGACGTTCTATACGTTACGAGAATTCAGAAGGAGAGGTTTCCGGATGAGGAGGAATACAGAAAGGTCGCCGGAAGCTACAAGATAACGCCCGAAGTTCTGAAGGATGCGAAGGACGATCTGATAGTAATGCATCCACTGCCGAGAGTCGACGAGATAGATCCGAGAGTTGACAGAACGAAGCATGCGAAATACTTCGATCAGGCTTTCTACGGCGTGCCGGTTAGGATGGCTATTCTTACCGAGGTCATGCTCGACTGAGGTGGTTTTATGGCCGAGAAGGAGCTCGTCATAAGTAAGATTAAGGAGGGGACGGTCATAGACCACATAAACGCCGGAAAGGCATTGCTAGTCCTTAGAATTCTGGGAATAAGACCCGGAAGTAAGGAGACGGTTTCGATGGTAATGAACGTTCCGAGCGAGAAGATGGGGAAGAAGGACATCGTTAAAGTGGAGGGAAAGTTCATAAGCGAAGAGGAACTGAATAAGATCGCTCTGATAGCTCCGAAGGCTACTATAAATCTGATTAAGGACTACGAAATTCAGAAGAAGTTTAAGGTTACATTGCCGGAAGTGATCGAGGGGATTTTGGTTTGCCCGAACAGAAACTGCATAACGAACAGCAGGGAACCGATAACTCCGAGATTTTACGTCTTCGTAGAGAACGACAGAGTAGTTGCTAAGTGCTACTACTGCGGAAGGAAGATAAAAGAAGTCGATAAGTATATCATTTAAATTTTATAATTTGTAATAATTTAATCCTAAATTAGTCTGATTTAAACGCACGTTCTCCCCTTCTAACCCAAAGGGAGGGGGATTAATTATGTTTAAGCTTCTAAGAACCTTTCAATCCTAAATTAGTCTGATTTAAACTTTTAGCAAAATCACCGACTGCATTACTAATTTTGTTCTTTCAATCCTATTTTAGTCTGATTTAAACGGAACTAATTTAGCGTATGAGGCTGTAGATTTAACAGCCTTTCAATCCTATTTTAGTCTGATTTAAACCTTACGTTTGTCTTCGGTGAATATGTGATGTCGAACGGTCTTTCAATCCTATTTTAGTCTGATTTAAACCCGATCAAATAAGTCATATTCAGTTCAAAAAGACGTTTCTTTCAATCCTATTTTAGTCTGATTTAAACTCACTTCCGCATCCGCTTTAGCGTAGTATTCAATTTCCTTTCAATCCTATTTTAGTCTGATTTAAACAAGATTAGGTTTAATAAAAGCCGACGAAAAGATACCGACTTTCAATCCTATTTTAGTCTGATTTAAACCTCGGACAGGGTTTATTGTGGGTGCTTGCGGTGTTAGTCTTTCAATCCTATTTTAGTCTGATTTAAACATAGAATTGATCATTTCGGTAGGAAATTTTTGATTGTCTTTCAATCCTATTTTAGTCTGATTTAAACCATGTGCTGGTAGGGTAGATATTGAGCATTCTAAAGCTTTCAATCCTATTTTAGTCTGATTTAAACGGAAATATTACGGCAACGAGTCAGGAATTAACTATTGTCTTTCAATCCTATTTTAGTCTGATTTAAACGAAAATGCGTTGAAATATTATGATAGCAACTTAGATAAACTTTCAATCCTATTTTAGTCTGATTTAAACTATGTATGATTTAGGGGGTATTTACAGATATAAACTTTTCTGAATTAGTGTTTGATTTAAATACGTTCTGACGACATCGATAATGCATATCGTTTA
>JALVJV010000022.1:0-885 GCA_027028145.1 Archaeoglobaceae archaeon
AGGAGGGAAAGAAGAGGAAGGTCGTAGTCCTATCCACGGGAGACCCGATGGTTTCCGGGCTTGGGAAGAAGATAGACGGTGAAGTCGAGCCGGGAATTTCTTCCGTTCAGCTTGCCCTCGCAAGGCTTAGGGTCGATCTTACCGAAGTTGTCGTTATAGACGGGCATGCGAGGGAGTGCTTGGACGAGGTTCTGAAGGCTTTTGAAATGGGTAGAGACGCCCTGATTCTGGCTGACTCGAAGTTCAATATTGGGAAGTTGAGGGAATTTGCGAATGTCGTAGTTTTGGAGAACTTGGGATACGAAAGCGAGAGGATATGTGAGAATTGCGAAATAAAATCGGATCTCGTCATTTTATTTGCAAGGAGGAGGTGATTTCGTGAGGGGACTTGTTATAGTCGGACACGGAAGTAAGTTGCCGTATTATAGGGAAGTTATGGAGTTGCATAGGGAGAGGATTGAGAAAACGGGACTTTTCGATGAGGTAAAGCTTGCCTTCGCGGCGCACAATAGAAAGCCAACGGTAGATGAGGTTATAAGGGAAATGAAGTCGGATGTTATCTACGTCGTTCCCCTCTTTATAGCCTACGGAGTTCATACGACTGAGGAGCTTCCGGAAGCTTTGGGTTTCGAAGGAAGGACAGGTGTTATAGAAGGTGAGTTCGACGGCAAGAAAGTCATTCTCTGCGAGCCCATAGGTAAGGATATATTCGTAACGTATGCGATCTTGAATGCTGTATTCAGATTCGAAGCATGCCGGCGCTGATGGTTGCTGGAACATCAAGCTACGTCGGAAAGAGCGTAATAGTTGCGGCTTTGTGCAGGATACTCAGCAAAATGGGATACAACGTTGCACCTTTCAAAGCACAAAACATGAGCTTAAATT
>JALVJV010000022.1:895-8091 GCA_027028145.1 Archaeoglobaceae archaeon
GGATGGTAAGGAGATCGCAATGGCTCAGGCTTTTCAGGCTAAAGCTTGCGGAATTGAACCGAGCGAGCTTATGAATCCTATTCTGCTTAAGCCTAAGGGAGACAAGGTTTCACAGCTCGTAGTTTTGGGTGAAGCCGTAAAAGATATCCCTGCTTTGGAATATTACAAAGAAATCGAATGGTTGCGGAAAATTGTAGAGGGAGCTTACAGAAAGCTTGAAAGGGAGTTCGAAGTGATAGTTATCGAAGGAGCGGGAGGGATTGCAGAGATAAACCTATACGATAGGGACATAGCAAACGTAGGGATCGCAAGGATCGCTAAACCCTCTATTTTTATCGTAGGAGATATAGACAGGGGCGGAGTTTTTGCATCCCTTTACGGAACATACGAGCTTTTGCCAGAGGATGTTGCTTCGATGGTTAAGGGTTTCATAATAAACAAGTTTCGAGGAGATGTGGGGTTGCTGAAAAGCGGAATCGATACGCTGGAAGCTCTAACCGGTGTTAAGGTTTTAGGAGTAATTCCGTTCGTCGATATAACGTTTACACCCGAAGACTCCCTAAGCTTGGAAGATTGGAGCGATGAGGATGCCAGAATAGGCATAGTAAGATTTCCGAGGATTTCGAATTGGACGGATTTCGAACATCTAAGGCCTGCCGGGATTAGGTTCGTTTGGAAGAGGGACGATCTATCCGAGTTCGATTTAATAATTTTACCGGGAACAAAGAACACGATTCTGGATTTGAAAGAACTCAAGTCGGCTGGGATCGACGAGAAGATAAAAGGTATCGCTGGAAAAATACCGATCATAGGCATTTGCGGTGGCTATCAGATGTTGGGCAGAGAGATAATCGATAGGGGTGTTGAACACGGTTACATCAGAGCGAAGGGTTTGGGCTTGCTCGATGCGGTAACGGTCTTCGACGAGTTCAAGAAGAGAACGGTTCAGGTTGTTAAAACCGTAACTGGGGATGCGGTGATAATAGATAAGATAAAGGGTCAGAGGGTTTGGGGTTACGAGATTCACAAGGGTAAGACCTTTTCAAGCAATCCGATCTTTGAAGACGAAGGATGTGCGAGCGAAGACGGAATGACTTGGGGAACATATCTGCACGGACTGTTCGGCAACGATAACGTTTTAAGGGCTTTTTCCGATTACTTGGGCGTTAAGATGGACAAAAGGAAGGATTGGATCGACGCATTTGCGGAGGTTTTTGAAAGGAGCGTGGATGTAAACGCAATCCTAAATCGAGCGTCTGCAGAGTGGTGCAGTTAAGGTTCGCCAAAAAGTTCAAAATATTTTAGGTTAAACCTAACATACGATGTTTGATCTCGAAGAAATAAGGAGAAGGCGAAAGAGGTTGGGTTTAACTCAAAAGGAGTTGGCGAAACTTGTGGGTGTTAGCCAACCGCTCATAGCTCGAATAGAGTCGGGAACGATCGACCCCAAGCTTTCGCTCGTTAAGCGAATTTTTGACGTTCTGGACGAGTTGGAGGGTAAAAAGACAACGGCTAAGGACGTTATGAACTCTCCAGTAATTTACGCAACTCCCGAAACGCCCCTCGAAGAGGTTATGGAGATAATGATGGAAAGGGGAATATCCCAGATGCCCGTTTTGGAATCCGGTAGTGTCGTGGGTAGCGTTACCGAAAGTTCTATCATAAGGACGATACTCTCAAGAGGGAAAGCCAACAAGTTGAAGGTTAAGGATTGCATGGACAAACCATTTCCGAAGGTTCATCCGTCCGAGAGTCTCGACGTGATCAGCAAGCTGTTGCTCGAAAATCCAGCCGTTTTGGTCGTCGATTGTGGCAAATTAATAGGGATAATCACGAAGCAAGACGTCATGAAGATTCTGAAATGAGTTCATCAAGCGTCAAGATCGAAATTAAATTTTGAAGGTTTGCGCCCCTATCTACAACGCTCAATATCGCCACGACTTCGCCTCCCCTCTTCTCGACCCTTTCGACTACGGACAAAGCTGATTTGCCGGTGGTGGTTACGTCTTCAACCACTACGAACTTCTCTCCGCTTTTAACGATCCCGATGCAGTCATCCTTAACCCCGTAATCTTTCTTCCGCTTTCTGAAGATAACCAACGGCTTGTTAAGTTTTAGAGAAAGAGAAACGGATAGGGGAACACCTCCGAGCTCTATACAGGCTATCTTGTCGAAATCAAGATTTTCGACTTTTTCAGCCATCAGTTCGGTTATAAGCTTGAGTATATCCGGATACGTGCACGCGAGCTTTATGTCGACGTAAACGTTGCTTCTCTGTCCGGATGAGAGAACGAATTCACCGAACTTAAGAGCTCCAACCTCTTTAAGCCTTTTTATTAGCTTCGCCTTCACCACGGAACCTCCTTCAGCTTTAGAACGTATGCTATGACGTTCACGACTAAATGCAGAACGGGAGTTATAACGATTCCGATGATCAGAATCTTCATCGTGAACAGAACGCCAAAAGCTGGAGAAATGCTTGCGAATGCGTAAGCGACTAAGAGGAACGTAAGCTGATCCAAAACCGGAAAGCACTTGCCCCTTTCAACCCCGAAACGTCTCTTGATGAAACTGCCCAAAGCGTCTCCAACCATAGCACCGAACGCGAGCAGAAAAGCCAGCTGAAGGAATTGGTAATAGGGGAGCTTGGAATACAACCTGAATCCAGCCAACCTTTCGATTAAAAGCTGGAGATGAGCAACGAGCAGACCACCTAAAACTCCCGCAACGAAACCCCTTATGGTTTTTCCATCCCCCAGTATCCTTTTTCCGTCTATGAATTTCTTGCCGAAGTCTATTGGCGTCCCTCCCCCAAATAGAACGGCGAAGTTGTTGGGGGTGTATGCCGGTAGCAGTAGCCATACCGTCTTTACGACTTCAAACATAGAGCCTCGGAGATCGGAGGGTGATATAAAACTTAATATATCTTCGGTTTCAAAAGCCTGTGGAGGTGTAATTATGGAAGATGAAATTAAACTTCCTTACAAAACGCGCTCACTCTGTCCAGAATGCCTGAAAGTTCTTGACGCCGAAGTTTACGAGGAGAATGGTAAAGTCATGATCAGAAAAACCTGCCCCGAGCATGGTGAGTTTGTGGACGTTTATTGGGGTGACGTCGAACTTTTCAAGAAAGCTTCTCGCTTTAGACACGACGGTTTGGGAATTTGGAATCCGATAACCAAGAACGAGAACGGTTGTCCCTTCTCATGCGGTTTGTGCAATTTGCACAAAAGCCATACTGCCCTGTTAAATATAGTTTTAACTAACAGATGTGACTTAGCCTGTTGGTATTGTTTCTTTTATGCTAAAAGAGCCGGCTATGTGTATGAGCCAACTCTCGATCAAATAATTAAGATGGTAAGAACGGCTAAGAATCTGAAACCGGTCGGTTGCAACGCAGTTCAGCTTACGGGCGGTGAGCCGACTCTTAGGGACGATCTAATCGATATAATAAAGGCTATAAAGGCTGAAGGGATAGATCACGTTCAGCTGAATACTAACGGCATAAGGCTCGCTCTTGAGAGAGATTTCGCTTTGAAGGTTAGAGAAGCCGGAGTGAATACCGTATACTTATCATTCGACGGCGTTGATGAGAAGACGAATCCGAAGAACATAAGGGAGATTCCATCCATATTGGAGAACTGCAGAAGGGCTGAATTGGGGCTTGTTCTCGTTCCCACTGTAATAAATACCGTGAACGACCACCAGTTGGGAGATATAATCAGGTTTGCCGCCGATAACATCGACGTCGTCAGGGGGGTGAACATCCAGCCCGTCAGCTTGGTCGGAAGCATGCCGAGGAAGGAGAGGGAGAGGTATAGGATAACGATTCCAGATGTCATAAAGAGAATTGAAGAGCAGACGAACGGCGAGATCGCAAGGGAAGATTTCTATCCCGTTCCGAGCGTAACTCCGATATCGCATTTCGTTGAAGCTTTGACCGGAAGACCGCAGTATGAATTCACCTGTCATTTCGCATGCGGAATGGCTACTTACGTTTTCAAGGAAAACGGAAAGCTCATACCGATTACGAGGTTCGTAGACGTTGAAGGATTCTTCGAATATTTGGACGAGAAGGCTGAAGAGATCAAGAGTAGCAGAATAAAAAGTTTACGAGCCTTGAAGAGCATTCTCGACTTGAGGAGGTTCGTGGATTCCAAGCATGCTCCGAAGAGTTTGGACGTTAGCAGAATACTTTTTGACGTCTTAGTTAGGCACGATTATACGACGCTCGGAGAATTCCATGCGAAGACTCTGTTCATCGGAATGATGCACTTCCAAGACCTCTACAACTACGACATCGAGAGGGTGAAGAGGTGCGTAATCCACTACGGAACGCCAGATGGCAGAATAATCCCGTTCTGTGCTTTTAACGTTTTACCCGAAATCTACAGGGATAAGATTCACGAGCAATTCGGAATTCCGGTTGAAGAGTGGGAGAAGAAGACGGGCAAAAAGCTCAAAGATGAAATCTACAGAGTCGTTAGAAGACCCAAGGACTGATGGTCTGCCGAATTACGATTTAAGCCTTTTTATGATACGTTAGCTCGTTTGCCAATATGTATACGGTCATATCGACCTCGTCCTTAAGCTCTATACTCTCGATTTTTTCTCCGTTCGAAGCTCTGATGATTATCCTGCCTCTATTACTGCAACTATCGACTTCCGGCAATTCGGACTTCACACCGTAATACATCCTCATGATAGCCGATTTTATCAGCTTTGCATCCCCTTTCAAATCCCCTTTACCCAGTTGCTCGGCTTTATCGAAGCAGTGCATGAAGTTTATAGCAGTTATTCCGTAATTTCTGAATACCATGAAGCCCAAAGCACCGGCTTTGAGGTAGAACTCCGCCGCCTTCGGATCTCCCTTGCTCTCCAAACCCTTCGCCAGATTCATGTAGAAGGTCGCTTTTACATCCGGCGGAATGGCGTCCCAATGCTCCTTAATCGCCTCAAGAACCTCCATCGCTTTGTCGACGTTTCCACCGCTCATGTAAAGCGAGCTCAGGTTACTCAAAGCCGTTACGAGATTCCCCAACATGTCCGTGTTATCTTTCGATAGTTCGCCGAATAATCTTATAGCCTCCTTGTAGAACTTCTCGGCTTTTTCTAAATCTCCCTTTCTGCTGTAAAGGTAACCCAAGTTGTTTACTATCGACGCCACGTTTGTCATCTTGCTTTTATCTTCTTTGGCTTTCTTAAGTTCGATCCTTAAAGCGTCGTGGAAGCACTTTTCGGCGTTGTCGTAGTCTTCCTTAGCCATGTAGAGATCTCCGAGCGATAGCAGAATCGGAACCATACCCTCCTCGTCTTCCATCTCCATTCTAACCTTTAGGCACTCCGTATACGTGCTCTCCGCTTTGTCGAGTTCACCCTTCGCGAAGTATAGATTTCCTAAATTGTTCAAAACTCCCGCTACGAATCTGCTGTAACTCGAATCCTCTTCTGATTTTTTAACGTAGTAGTTCAGAACGGCTTTGTAGTGAGCTTCGGCTTCCTCATACTTCTTGACGAGAAGATATAGGTTGCCCAAAGTCCCCAATATCCTGCACTTCGTGTCGTCATCGCTTATCCTTTTAACGAGTTTCTCTCCGACTTCGAGTAGCGTATCAATGCATGAGTGTCTTCCGTATAACCTGTTTGCGGTATCGATGAATAGATTCAAGGCTCTGTCGATTTCTCCGGCTTTCAGACAGTGATAAGCCAAATACGCCTTATTGTCCAAGCTATCCACGAGTTTTTCGTAGTATCTGACCGCAAGTCTGTGATACTCCTCTTCCTCCAACTCTTCGAAGATTTCCTTTGCGGGTTTGCTGAATCTGAAGGTAAAGTTCGAATCCTCAAGAATTCCGAACGATACCAGTTCATCGATCAGCGCCGGATAGTCCTCAAACTTTTCCGAGTAAATCTCTTCGGCGACATCCTTCACTATGTCGCCGTTCAGAACCGCAAGATGTTTAGCAAGCTCGAACGCCTCATCGCTCAACGCGAGTTCAAGAATCTTCTTCGTATTTTCCCTTACCCTCGGCTCGATTTTGAGTAGCTCCTCTACATCTCCACCCTCCTCAAGCTCCTCGAACATTTCCTTTGCCTTGTTTGAAAGCTCTTCAATCTCTTCGGCGAGCTTTCTGATCTCTTCGCTGTCCTTCTTCTTCAAAATCGATTTGGCAAGATCCGCAAATTCCTCCAACATCCAATCACACCCTGAACACGATGCCGGCGTAACCTACAACTTGACTCTTATCAGCAACATCTCCGCTCGTGGAATAATCAACAAGCTCCGCATGAGCGTTATATTGCTTAGCATAGAGCATAGCTACGGCTATAGCTCCGTAACCGCAAACGCTCGCCTGCAAATCGTAAATGGTCTTGTAATACTTCGAAACGTCCATCGAAAGGATAGCCCTGATCACGATCTCGTCGAGCCTCCTGCACTCCTCATCGGGCAGATAGTGGTGCATGTCGGATGAGGCGATTACGACTATATCCTTTCCAGTTTCCTCCTTCGCAACTATTATCTCCTCCGCAACTTCCCTCGCAACATCCTCATCCTGCAATCCCAAGCAGATAGGAACTATCTTGAATTCCCTACCCCGGTTGATATACTGAAGGAATGGAATCTGAACCTCCAAGGAGTGCTCGTATCTGTGAGCTATCTCATCCATGTCTATTATCCTCTTCGGAAGAGCTTCAACAAATTCCCTATCGACTTCCACTTCGCCCAAAGGCGTTAGCCAAGTGTCCGTTGAGACAGCAACCGCAGAACCGTAGCCGGTGTGGTTAGGGCCCACTATCACGTATGTCTCCACCTGCGGAAGGAGAGAGTAAACCTTTCCGGCGGTTCTGCCGGAATACATGTAGCCGGCATGAGGTGCAACGCAAGCGATTACCGAAGGATCGGGATTCGGATGAACGAACTCGTTAAGCATTGCGAGTAACGAATCCGGATTCGACGGGTAAAACGAACCAGCTACTACCGGATGTCTCATACTTGGCTATCTTGTCACAGCATACTTAAGCATGTCGCTCATCTATATATACCCAGCCCCAGACTTAGATTCCGTGACCGTGCTGATATTCAGTGGTGGGCTGGATTCAACCACTTTGCTATGGTTCCTTGCAAAGGTTGAAAAGCATCAAAAGATACATGCCCTAACTTTCAACTACGGGCAAAGGCATTTGAAGGAGATAGA
>JALVJV010000023.1 GCA_027028145.1 Archaeoglobaceae archaeon
ATGGAAGACGGTTCTGAGTGAAGATTTAGTCAAAAGGAGGCGATAAAGAGGATATCAAGCATCTTTCCCGAACTACGTAAGTTCGGGCTGAGGGTGTAAAAATTTTCCATGCGATCACGATGGATAAATGTGAAAAATATTAAAAATAAAAATAAATTTTTCAAACTCCTCCAGTTCCAGTTCTTCCCCATGCAATAAGTAGCGCTAAGATGAATCCTGCAGCCATGACTATTGCACCGATGATGAACATATTCAACGCTGAATACCCTGTGGTTATTGCTTGATTGATAAAATTTAAAGCAGCAGTGTCATTGTTCTGTTCAGCAATAGCTTTTGCTTGTGCTGAAAGCTGAGAGAAAACTATTGCGCAAATCATCAGAGATGTTAGCAGGACGATGATTCCTACGATTGCGGAGAATCCTTTTTTATCTTTAATGGGGTTTCTTATAAGTTTTCGTTCTAAGATACACACCTTCACTTTGGTTCTCACCTCCTAACGAGTAAAACATGGATAAGACTTGCATTAAAATTTTTCGGATGATTTTATAATATAAAAATATTTTTATAATTTTATTTAATTGTTTTTATTCTTTAACTTTTATCTTAGTTTCGGATACTTATACATTGCTGTTTTATTTTTATCCCTCGCTTTTGTAAAATTGCGAGATTGCGAAATTTTCATCGAGCAATACATCCGGATCATCTTCGAGTAAATGACTTTATCAGACGGAAATATATCTCGCTGGAGAATCCTCTATTTTCCGAAATCTCCTATCTAAACCCATGTTAATTAACAGCATCCCAGAATTTTTATTTCAACGTGGAATAGTAATACTTCGCTTTGGTCCAAACAAGTGAACAACTCCGAACGCAACCATTCATAGACAAAAGGAAGATCGTCAGGGAGTTCTATTTTATACTTATCTGAGAGTTGGAAGAGGAAGTAACAAGCTCTACAAACCATAGAGGATAATTTTCCTCATGAAAGAGTCATGAACACATATCTGTATTGAAGGTCTAAACCAGCCGTTAAGGATGGAGAAGAAGCTAATAAGCTGGATAAGATCTTCACGATCCAACTTACAATTAAGCACCGAATCAATAGCTTTAATGATTGTCTTTAGAGCATAATCAAGCATCATCACCTCTCTGAGGAGGAGATCCATAAACAGTAAACAAAGTATCAAGATCGTCAAAAGATTTGATATCTTTCTTGAGTTTACTCACAATATACTCAGCTAATTCCTTAACGTCAATGCGATCCCTCTGGCTGAGGATCTTATCGAGAAAGACGAAATGAGACAAAAAGGTAGGAGCAATCCATCCCCACTTTAATCTATACAACCTAACACATACCCAACTTACAAGAAGAGCGAAAGGATTCGAAGATTGGGAAAGCATATAACCAAAGATAGAATCCTTATCAGACTCACAAAACCTCAAAAATTCATCAATCCAAGATTTACAAATATTCTGAATCGTAGGATCTGAGATGGAGTTAACAATACCTTCGCAAAAACTCTTGAACCTCTCATAAGTATCTTTAATATCTTCAAACAAGCGAGAATACTCATCGGTCAATCCTCCCACCTCCCTTTCTTTTTCAACCATTCAGTAAGAGCTTCCTTCAAGATCTGGTAGAGAGGAATTTCCAGATCAATGGAAGCTTTCCTAACCTCCTTCCAAACATCCTTTGGAACTTTCACAGTAGTAGACATCAAATTCTCCTCCTTCATACTCAAACACCAAGATACATTACCACATTAGAATATAAAAAGATTACTACAAACCCACTCCACCACCTAAACCCTCCCACCTCAATAGTTTAGAATATTAAGAATTTTATAAAATTTAAATTTTCATAGGTCTTGAATCCCATAAAACGCTGAGTGTTACGTGTTACTCAAAACTTAATTCAAGCCTTCTTATCAGATTAATCTTTTTTATATTATTACGAAAATAGGATTTAAATTCCATTTTCTAATTTTTATAAAATTCGTTTTGTAGACTTAAATCCAATGAAAAGATTAGAATCCTACATCAATCTCAAAGCTCGTAAGTTTTCGGTATTCATTATAAAATTAATTATTTTTTCATGCTCATGAAAATTAGATTGGAAATCGATCTACAATCTTTGCATAAAACTGATCTGCTTGTTTCGTTTTGTGGAGGTAATGCGTTGATCCAACAGTTACCGATGCTCGTCCTTGGATGAAATCTGCAACCGATTCAGGAACACCGTTCTCGATCATGAAGTTTAGATGCCATTTCCTGATGCTCAAAGCTGAAACTCTTTTGTAGTAAATTGCTTTTTTTTGCTGTTCCATACTTGATAGATGTCTGCTCAAGTTCGGAAACAAACTTTATTGGCATATATGCCCAATAAGCTCGTTTATATCCTTTGCTTATTGATGCTACAGGATAACGAGCAAGTCCAAGATCTTCCTTGATAACCAGCTTTTCTGGTTCGTAGGTAGCGAGCATATCACAAGCTTGATCCAATCTCATTCCTGAATAGACTATAAGCTTAAACAGGATGTGATACTTCGGGAGGATGTTGTTAAATGCTTCAAGGAGTTCATCGGTTGTGATGAAAACTTCACGAACTCCTGCTTTTTCTGTCTTTGCAACCTTTCGATACTTGTTAATTATAGACTCATCCCATCCTTTTTCGTATTCAAGGAACTTTAGTAGATTCCTAAAGGCGTTGATGAACCAACGCCTCACACCTTTTTGGGTTATGCTTTTGATAATGTTCGTTACGTCAGATGGCGATGTGATGGGTTCAGTTAAGAATCTATCAAGATGCTTTACGTATTTTTTAGCTGTTCCTTCATCTATGCGCATCTCAAGCCATTCGATAAACTCGTCTCTAAGCTTCTTGTAGTCGATTATACCGCCTCTTAATCCCGCGGTCGGGGGTTCAAATCCCTCCCGGCCTGCTCCATAATTGAAAATAACCCCACGCTATCAGTTGATTTTCCAAGCTTACCTTTTGCTTACGTTTAGCTAAAACGAGTAGTCAATCTGCATCGTGTCGATCGAGCTTTTTCAGTAGGGCATAGAAGAAACCTATCGTTCCGTGTCTATGCGGAAAAGCTCTTATCGTTCCCTTCAGAAATCCTTCGGAGTAGTATCCCTTAAGCGGCACGAGCTCCACATCATCTCTGCTCTCCAAAATCCTCTTAACCACATCCTCGTTCTCCTCCTTAAACATGGAGCATGTGCAATAAAGAACCCTACCGCCGGGTTTTAAAAGTTCAACAGCCGTCTTCAGAAGTTGATACTGAAGTTCGGCGATATCTCCTATCTTTTCCTCCCTGATCCTCCATCTGAGTTCGGGATTCTTCATTAGAGTTCCGTCTGATGTGCAGGGTGCGTCGAGCATAACCTTGTCCGCGATTTCTCTACCGAGAACTCTCGTAGCGCTTCTGGCGTCCCTTTTGTATATCCTCACGATCCTAATTCCGCACCTGCTTATCAGTTCCTCCATCCTCCTTATCCTAAGTTCGTCGACATCGAATGCATGTATGATTCCCTTGTTCCTCATCAACTCAGCCATATGGATCGTTTTTCCTCCGGGAGCCGCACATAGATCCACTACGGTTTCACCGGGCTTTGGATCGAGCAGAATTGAAGCCAAAGCCGCGGCTTCCTCCTGAATAACGAACTTGCCCTTCCTATACAACTTCGATCTGTCGAAATCGTATGGTCCTTCAAATTTAAGAACCGTCGGAACGACGTTGCTTACTATGACCTTCTTTTTCTCCTTTTTTAGCTCTTCCAATACCTCTTCGACCGTTGCTTTAAGCGTGTTCACCCTGATGCTTATAAGAGGTTCCTTGTTAAGGGCTTTGAACAGTTCTTCGGCTTCATCTCCCAAGAGTTCCCTCATCTTTCTTATATACCAAGCCGGCAACAGATACTCAAGCTCCAGTCTTTCAAGCTCATCCTTAGGCTTAAGCTCGTATTCGTCTATCTTGTCGAATATCTCGTAGTAGAACATTCCAACGTAGGGATGCGTAGTTTTTGAAAGAAAATCCGCCATAGCTTTCTTTGTTTTACCTTTATCGAGACGCTTTATGTATTTCCTTTCAAAAACGAGGAACTCAATCGTAACCCTTAAAGCCGCTCTGAGCCACGGATCCAAGATGTTTTGATGAACGCCGACGAGCTCCCTTATTATCCTGTCTATTATTCCGAGTTTACCCATAATTTTGTAATAGATAGCCGTCAGTATTCTGTCGATGTTAGTGCCGAGTATCCCATACTTCTCGAATACGATCCTTTTGGCATGTTGCGTCGGCTTTATCTCCTCGGCTTTCCTCAATACTTCGGTGAGTATTATAAAGTCGCCGGGTTTTACCCTATACACGAAGGTCACTGCCGAACTCAAGTAAATAAAAGGTTCCGTCTCAAGACGTGATAGACCACCTTAGATTCTGATTAACTCATCGATTTCGTTTCCGATGACCGCTATCCAATCTATCTTGCCCGGTTTGAATTTCCTTTTGACCTCCTCGTCGCCTTTTGCGATCATTTCGATTACGTTTGCGACGTCTTCGGGAGATCTTTCAGTCGTATCTATCTCGTAAACTTCCTTACAGCGTTCAAGAGCCTCGATCAAAATAACATCCACGATCTCAGCTTCAACGTTTTCCAAAACCTTTTCCTCACTCCAACCCTTTCCTTCGAGTCTTCTCTTAAGCTCTACGGGATTGCAACGTAGAACTACAGTTATGTCCGGATTCAGAAGGTGGGAAAGGTGTCCTTCCAAGAATACGAGACCTTCCGGAAGAACATCGGCAATTTTCTTCGCGAGTTCGTCGACATCCACTATCTTACAGCCTTCCTCCTCTCCGATTATGCAGTCCAACCGCTCCGCAAGCTCGTTTACGGAGAGAACACTGTAACCCCTTCTTCGCAGAATCTTAGCTACCGTCGTCTTTCCGGTTCCGGGGGTTCCCGTTATCGCTACCACCTCAGAAACGGGTGGATTCATCATACGTCAGCTCGCCCTCGTTTCATCATCGGTTAAAAAAGGTTAACCGACGAGGTATATATTCGTTTCAATATGAAGACGTCCGTAACTCACGAGACGGCACCATGAGCAACCGCAAACGGTTTTAACATGCAAGCTTAAAATGATACGATGGAAATCGATTACGATGCTGTAGGCTTAAGGGTGGGAATCGAAATTCACCAGCAACTCGATACGAAGCACAAGCTCTTCTGCTACTGTCCAACTGTTCAAAGAGATGTAGAAGAATCAAACTTTGAGTTCTTCCGTTATCTAAGATTGAAGAGGAGCGAGATCGGAGAAGAAGACAGGGCCGCAAAGGAGGAGGTTATGAGAAGCAAGAAGTTCGTCTACAAGTTCTACGACACGACATGCTTGGTTGAAGCCGATGAAGAGCCTCCAAGGGAGCTAAACATGGAAGCCCTTAAGATTGCGATACAGATCGGGAAGATGCTCAACATGGAATTCGTCGACGAGGTTCACGTGATGCGTAAGATAGTCATAGACGGTAGCAACACGACCGGATTCCAGAGGACGGCTTTAATAGCTTTCGATGGCTACATAGAGGTTGACGGACAAAGAATAGGCATTGCCACGCTCTGCTTGGAAGAGGAAGCCTGCAGGAAGATCGAGGATAAGGGAAACGTAGTGGTATATTCCCTCGACAGATTGGGAATTCCTCTCGTTGAGATCGGCACTTATCCGGATATAACAACGCCGAGGATGGCTAAAGCAGTTGCTAAGAAGCTCGGAATGATACTCAGATCGACCGGCAAGGTTAAGAGGGGCTTGGGAACGATAAGGCAGGATGTTAACATATCTATAAGGGACGGGGCGAGAATTGAGATCAAGGGCGTTCAAGATTTGGATATCCTCGACAAGATCGTCGAGTATGAGGTAATCAGGCAGTTGAATCTGCTAAAGATAAGGGATGAGCTTAAAGCGAGAGGGGCTTCGGTGGTGAAAGATATCTTCGACGTGACGGATGTATTCGCAAATACGAAGTCGAAGGTTATAGCAAAGGCTATCAAAGGCGGCGGTAGGGTTAAGGCTATTTTGCTGAAGAAGTTCGCCGGCGTAGTTGGCAGAGAGATTCAGCCGGGGAGAAGGCTCGGAACCGAATTTGCGGATATAGCAAAGATGTTCGGTTTGGGCGGAATCTTCCATACAGATGAACTGCCGAAATATGGAATCAGCGAAGAGGAAGTTGCCAAGTTGAAGGAGAAGGTTGAGGCGAGCGATGAGGACGCTGTGGTCATAGCTTGCGGAGATGAGACGAGAGTCGAAAGGGCTTTGAGGAGAATAATTGAAAGAGCCGAGTATTGTCTAATCGGAGTCCCGGAAGAGACGAGGAAGGCGAATGAGGACGGAACGACTTCCTATTTAAGACCACTACCCGGAGCGGCGAGAATGTATCCAGAGACGGATGTTCCTCCCGTGAGAATTACGAAAGAACTGCTCGATGTCGAGATTCCGGAGCTGATAGAGGATAGGGCAAAGAGATACGCTGAGAAATACGGCTTAAGCTACGATCTGGCTTACACCATAGCAGATTCCGAATACTACGAGCTTTTTGAGGAGTTCGCAGAAAAGATCGCCCCGACCATCGTCGCGAGAGTTCTGCACATAATTCCGGCTGAGCTAAAGAAGGACGGATACAACATCGATGTTCTCAACGAGAGACACTTCAGAATCGCGCTTGAGCTTATTGCAGATGGAAAGATCGCTAAGGAGGGAGCCGAGGAAGTCTTGAAGATGTTCTGTCAAAATCCGAACGCCAGAGTTGATGAAATCTTGGAATCCCTCAGCAAAGCCGAGAATTTGGACGAGTTCATAGCTAAGCTTGTGGATGAGAAGATCGAACTCATAAGGGAGAGAGGAGAGCACGCTTTCAAACCTCTTATGGGCTTGGTTATGAAGGAGTTCAGGGGAAAGGTCGATGGCAAGGTCGTTGCTGAGAAGCTTATGAGTGCGATAAGGGCAAAGATAGACGAATTTAAATAATTTTACATCTGCAACTGCGGATCCATGTGATGCCTGCGGGTATTTTAGTTGGTTCAAAAAGCTTTAATATCTTTCCACTTAACAGTATCCGGTGGGCTAGGCCGGGGGGTTCGGCGTCCCCTGTAACCCGAAACCGTCGATATGCGGGGGCCGAAGCCGAGGGAAGGCCCGCCGAGCGGAAATCTACAGTCCGATCCAGCCTCGCAGAGTCCCCGTCCCGAAGGGTCGGCGGTCACGGTGGGGACATCTGGAGGGATGTCCCGCCGTGTTTGCCGGGGGGACCGGCCCAGGCCCGGAAGGGAGCAGGCTTACCCCGGACGACCGGCGCTTTCGGGGGTGCGGGGAGGAGAGGCTGGGTCGGACTGCTTTCCGTAAGGCGGGTCGACCCGAGGCGCGCCCACCATTTTCTAACATGTTTTAATTAAAGCAGACCTTCGAATTCCAGGATCTTCTTAGCCCATCTCAGTTTTTTCAGCTTAATACCTTCAGCTCTATCGAAATCGAATCCCACAAGCTTTACGCACTTAGCGTTAAACGTTTTTGCAATGATTGCGGCACGATCTCCATCCGTAAATCCCCCAAAGTTGTATATTTTGTCAAAAGGCTCGGCTTGCGTCGTAGCTACGAATCTACCGAGCTTCGGGACGACCGAACGGATTCTGTCGATGTTGTCTCCGTGAGCATGTAAGACCAAGACGCATCCTTGTTTTTCAAGTTCAATCAAAATCTCGTCGTCTTCCTCCATATCCGTAACATGAACGGTCGGAATAAAATTAGGCAGGAAATCCTTAATTCTCAAGATGGACTTGCCAGCTGTTATTACTACCCACTCGTTCAATTCAAGAATTTTTTCGAAATCCGCTTTTTTTATAGCTCCTCCAACTACGATCACTTTTCTATTTGCAATTCTATCTTTCAAAACCGAGCAATCAGTAAGTTTGTCCCTACTGAGCTCGTATAAAATTTTTGCAGACTTAACGTCTTTTTCTCTGCTAAATCCGAAATCCGAAATAATTTTTGGATAAAAGTAATTCAGCCAGATTTCAACGTTCATGGTATCTTAATTTGTTGAAGTGTAATAATTACGATTCGGAAGTAAACCAAACCAAATATTGCATTCTTTAGTCTGATTTAAACCCCATCAAATCCGCAACGGACAAGGCATTTAGCTTCTCCTTTCAATCCTAAATTAGTCTGATTTAAACATTGCTAAAGGAACACCAGCAAGCGGTCTGAAGCTGTCTTTTCAATCCTAAATTAGTCTGATTTAAACTCGATGAGCGTTTCCTCGATTTTATCGCCATTAACGTATGTTTTCAATCCTAAATTAGTCTGATTTAAACGTAAAATCACTCTCGCGGCTATGCAACCGGCGGAAATTTTTCAATCCTAAATTAGTCTGATTTAATCATTTTATAAGTAATCAGGTTAGTTCACTTTATAATTATTTTTCAATCCTAAATTAGTCTGATTTAATCTTTGAGTAATTTGGGGATATTCACAGATATAAACTTTTCTGAATTAGTGTTTAATTTAAATACGTTCTGACGACATCGATAATGTAGATCATATATAACCTTACCCGATTTTTATCTTTCCGATTTCTTCCAATTTAATTCACTATCGCTCACCTAATCGAAAATCTAATCAATTTCATCAAGGATAAACTTCAAAATAATTATCCCATCCCTCCAATAACCAAAATAACTAAACCTAAATTACAAGTTTAATCTATAAAACTTGGGAATCTTAAGATCCCCGACTAACTCAGATCTATCCAATCATTCTTCAACCATCCTCAATACCTTTAAATGCTAAAATGTCAGTGATAATCGGGAATCTACTCCTCCCAGAACAACCTCCCTTGCTTAGCCTTAATAACCGCTTTCTCTTCCCTACTCAAGCTCCTCCACTTGATCCATTCCTTCGGGGCATCCTTGCTCGTTCCTCCGTGCTTCGTCAGCCTCTCTCTTACCCTTATAAGCACGGGAGCGTTTATCGAGACTCCGGCAACCAAAGCCTGTCCCTTGGTCAAGCCGGGCAGTTCTTCGATCATATCCCTTCCGATGCTCTCTATGCTGTTCCTGATATTCTCCTGATCCGCTGGATTGACGATTCTCATAATTATTTGAGTCATGCACTGGCTTAAAATGTCCGAATCGATCTTGGAAGGTCTCTGGCTTATCAGGCAAACTCCGACGCCGAACTTTCTTCCTTCAGCGAGTATCGTCTTCAGAACACCATAGCTCCTTGCATCGCGCGATGCGAATCTGTGAGCCTCTTCGATTATCACGAATACGGGATACTCAAGTTTCTCGCCGTTTCTTCCCTTCTCAGCATTAATCCTTGCATTTAGAATCTTCTTGAGCAGAACGCAGGCTAGGATCTGCTGTTCAATCTCCTCCATATCCGTAAGCTGAAGTATGCTCGCCTGCCCGGGCTTTAAAAGCTCCTTAAGCTCTATATGCTCGTAATCGTCGAGGACGCTCATGCCTTGGATGTATCTCCTTATCCTCCATATCAATCCGTAAGCCGTTGATCTCAAATTAGGCTCCTGCTGGGCGATCTCTTCAAGCCTTTCTATTAGCTCCTCACTCGTCCAGAGCCTTCCCGAGAGATCCCTATAGATCTCGCTCAGCAAAGCTTCCATCTTATCCGTTAATCTTGGCAGTAACGTAACGAGCTCATCGTAGTCGAGCTCGCAAACCCTAATTTTGATCTCACCCTTCCCGAATATCCTAACTCTCGGAACGTAATCGCCGAGTCTGAATTCATCAAGTCCTTCTATCTCCTTCAGCGTGTGATATTCTCCGTGAGGATCCAAGATTAGCAAGGCTCCTGAGTTGTAAGGCTTGAGCAATTCTTCAGCAATTACTCCAGCCAAGTAGCTCTTTCCACTGCCCGTAGATGCTAAAATGCACATGTGCTCGCTCGTAACCAATGCTGAATCGAGAACGACCGGCACATCCTCATCTCTGTTCAGCAGGTAGCCTATATGAAGAGAACCTATCTCACCGACTTTCTTCTTCATCAAAACCTCCTGAATCGTCTCGGCTTCCGCAAGGTATATCGGTTGCCCCGGCTTCGGGGGGATTCTGGGATTAACGAATCCGAGTTTTCGGTCGTAGTAACCCATTATCGAAGCTCTAACTTCGAAGAGCTCGAATTCCTTCGCGTTGATTCCCAAAGCTCGAACTATCCTTTCCGGACTCACATTTGGCTTCGAAAGGTATAGATCCGGATAAAGACGGAGGGGATATCTCTTAACGACTCTGCATATAACCTTCTTGCCGTTAAGGATGTAGTAAACGAACTCACCGCTCTTGAGCTTGGTCTTATCCGGAGTTATAAACTTGAACTCCAAAGGCGAATCCGCCGGCCCCTTTACGAGCCCGATGGGTGTTTGCATCCAACATAAAATGGACTCGGATTTCTTAACGTTGTCGGTATCTTTATATTCCTACGGCTGGCTTCTGTTTAGAGATGAAACTCGTCACGTGCGGTTTGCCCTATGCAAACGGTAAAGCCCATATCGGACACCTAAGAACTTACGTGCCGGCTGACGTTTACGTTCGCTACCTCAGGCTGATGGGGCAAGATGTTCTCTTCATCTGCGGTAGCGATTGCCACGGAACGCCCATCGTCGTGAATGCGGAGAAGGAAGGTATAAGTCCGAAGGAGTTAGTGGATAGATACCACGAGCACTTCCAAAAAATTTTCAGGGAATTGGGAATCGAATTCGACTTCTACGGGAGGACCGATGCAGAATACAACCATCGCAGAACTCAGGAGATAGTGAAAAGGCTCATAGAGAACGGATACGTTTACGCAAAGGAGATAGAGCTTGCGTATTGTCCGAAATGCGACCGATTTCTGCCGGATCGTTATGTGGAAGGTATCTGCCCATACTGCGGAGCGATTGCGAGGGGGGATGAGTGCGATCAGGGTTGCGGAAGGCATCTTGAACCCGGCGAAATTAAGGAGCCGAGGTGTAAGATTTGCGGAAGTAAAGCGGAGTTCAGAAAGCAGAAGCATTATTTCTTCAAGCTTACGGCTTTTAAGGATTTTCTGATCGATTACTTGGAAAACAAACTGCAGGGAACGGAGAACGCTCTCAACTACGCAAGGCAGTGGGTGAAGTCAGAGCTCAGAGATTGGTGCATAACCCGAAACTTGGAATGGGGAGTCAAGTTTCCGGGGGAAGACTTGGTCGTTTACGTTTGGGTTGATGCTCCGATCGGATACATCAGCTTTACCGAAGAGGCTTGCAAGCGTAAGGGTTTGGATTGGAAGGAGATCTGGCTAAACGGTGAGATTTCGGATATAACGCACTTCATAGGATTGGATATAGTCTATCACCACTGCATATTCTGGCCGGCGATGCTCAAAGGAGCCGGTTATTCACTACCGAAGGCCGTTGTTGCTTCGGGCATGGTTAAGGTTGAAGGAAAGACATTCTCCAAGACCAGAGGCTACGTTGTCTGGGTGGAGGATGACTACCTAAAAGCCGGATTCAATCCGGATTACCTGAGATACTACATAGTGAACTACACATCACATGAGAAGGATCTGAACTTCTCTTGGAAGGTCTTTAGGGATAAGGTAAACAACGAGATAATAGCGACTCTGGGCAACTTCATCTACAGAGTTCTCCACTTCGCTTGGAAGAACTTCGGAAGGATAGAAGGAAAGGTAGATCCGGTTGTTATCGACAAGATAGCTGAGATAAAAGATAAGATAGTTTCCGCTATAAATAGATGGGAGTTCAAGGAAGCAAGCGATGCATTTATGGAGCTCGCAACTTTCGGTAATGAATTCTTCCAGAGTTCCAAGCCTTGGGATTTAATCAAGGAGGATAGGGATAAATGCATGGACGTCTTGGCTTCATGCATTCAGATCGTGAAGGCTTTGGTTATCTTCGCCTATCCCGTGATGCCGAAAACCATGAGCAAGCTCGCCGAATTCTTGGGCTTCGACATTGCCAATGCGAGACTCGAGGACGCTTTGAAGCCGATTGAATCGATAGAACTCAAAAAGCCGTTCATACCTTTCGAGAAGGTGGATGATAAGAAGATCGAGGAGATGGAGAGGGTAATGCTCGAAAGGATAAGGAGAGCCGAAGAAGCTGAATCAGGCAAAGAACTTATAGACATCAAGGAGTTCGAAAAGCTCGACATAAGAATCGGCAAGATATTGAAGGCCGAGAGGATTAAGGGAAGCAAGAAGCTGATGAGACTCGAAGTCGATATCGGCAACGAGGTTAGGCAGATCGTAGCGGGAATTGCGGAGGTTTACAAGCCGGAAGAGGTAGTCGGCAAGCTGGTCCCAGTTTTGGTCAACATCAAACCTGCAAAGCTTATGGGTGTTGAGAGCAGGGGAATGATTCTCGCGGCTGATGTGAACGGAAAGCCGGTGCTGTTGCATCCGGATAGGGAAGTTCCTCCGGGTTCAAAGATCAGATGATCTAACAAAAGTAATCAAAATTTAAGATTGGAATTACCATTCAATTAATATTTCTTACACTCGATCACTCATTAAATCCGCCAAGAAATTTCTTCAAACTATCGGCAAGCTTGAAGGGATCACTCGAAACTACCGATGTCCTCGCAAACAGTTCCATACATCCGATATCACAAGTTCGACTTGCCAAATCTCCTCTATCAACGATTCTTGCTAAGCATAGATCGCTCTCACCGATAGGTGGCAAAAACACCGCCAGATTAAAGCTTCTTACACCTATGCCGTAATACCAACGCAATACATTGCTAAGAGCGTTCGGAAGATCCAAGAAATCTTCCGCAAGCATAAGAATTTCCTTCTCCTTAATCGGCGTCAGGTGAACCATAACCCTGACTTTTCCAATCCTAAAACCCAAGCCCAAGGCTTCGTGAACTCTGAAGAGATCATCGAAGTATTCGGAATCGAATTCCCGTTTATACAACTTTCTGACTTTGTTGTAGAACTCCTGCATCGCGTAAGGCTCCTTTGATAGCAGAACCTGAGCGTGCCCGTGGATTACGCTCGCACCGGCTCTCCAAAGGCAGTTCCACATAAAAAACGGATACCTCGCCGATTCGTCGAACTCGTTAGCCATTTTAAACCAAGTCCGAGCAACTTTCAGGTAATCTCTTATCTTCTCTTCCTCGCAAACGAAGGGATCGTGATCTCCAAAAATTATTATAGCATGAAGGTAATCGTATTTCGCCATGTTGCTCGCAGTTACGCAATGCTTGCCCTTTATTCTTCCAAACACATCCTCTGCCGTCAGCTCTTCAGCCCTACAGAACCTACATTCTCCCAATGAGTAGTCTATGCTTTCCATCTTTGCTTCTATGGGTCTCTTAGCTCTAAGTTCGTTGAAAAGGGTGCTTTCGAGCGTTATCTTATTCGTAACCCTGACGATCGTCTGCTCCTCGCATTCCCCGAATTCCCTTAAATCTCTAATTCCATCGGGCAATTTCAACCTTCCAACTTCAACGTAGTATCGGTAGATTCTATCGAATAGCTCTCTATCTTCTTTTGGTAGTGATCTGACGATTTCCGGAATGTTTACGATCGATCTCATCTCAATGCTAAAAAATCACAGCAAAAAGTCTGGAATTATCTGCTTGCTTATGAGATCGTAGAAGTTCTCCCTTTCCCTTATCACGAACCAGTTCGAGCCATCTACGAGCACTTCCGCACACCTCGGTCTTCCGTTGTATTGACTGCTCATAACGAAGCCGTAGGCTCCTGCATCGAATATGGCAATAAGATCGCCCTTTTCAACCTTCGGAAGCTTTCGATCTTCCGCAAGGATATCCCCGCTCTCACAGATAGGCCCAACTATAGTGTAAACCTCTTCAGCGGGCTTATCCATCTTGTTTGCAACTGCTACTCTGTGGTATGCCCCATACATAGCCGGACGGAGCAATAGGTTGAATCCGGCATCGACCGCAACGAAGTTCTTGTAAGACCTCTTTACGGCGTTTACTCTGGTTAGAAGAATCGTGGTGTCTCCGACGATGCTCCTACCCGGTTCCAACCATAGCTCCGGCTTCGACTTCAGATCCTTGCAACGCTTTTCGAATACCGGCGTAATTACATCCGCAAAATCCTTCGGAGTCGGTGCACCCTTCCCTTCGTAATCTATCCCCAATCCGCCGCCCAAGTCCAAAAACTTAACTTTTATCCCCATCTCCTCAAGCTTCACCGCTACATCGAAAAGTCTGTTTAATGCTTCGACGAAAGGACTGAGCTCTGTGATCTGGCTTCCGATGTGGCAGTGGATACCTATGGGAACGACGTTCGGCAACTCCAACGCAAGCCTGTAGGCATCGAGCACTTTTTCCCAAGGTATTCCGAACTTCGAAGTCTTCAAGCCTGTTGCGATCTTAGGATGAGTTTTGGGGTCTATTTCCGGATTTATCCTGAATGCTATCTCAACCTCTTTGCCTTCTTCGACGGCTATCTCCGAAATGGTGTAGAGTTCGTCGATGCTATCTACGCTGAACTTCACGCCCGTTCTTATACCCATTCTGATTTCCTCATCGCTCTTCGAGTTTCCGTTGAATAGGATTTTTTCCGGCTTGAATCCTGCAAGCAACGCCATGTAAAGCTCTCCGGCGCTGAAAACATCCGCTCCGAATCCCTTCCTTGCAATTATCCTCATAATTGATAGGTTGTTGTTGGCCTTAACAGCATAAAGCAGACCCGCTTCCGGAAAAGCATCCTTGTAAGCCTTCAGATTTAACTCAAGCTTCGATTTCGAGGTAATGTAGAGAGGAGTTCCAAGCTTCTCAGCCAACTCCGCAACGCTGACATCTTCGACATGAAGGATGCCGTTTACGCTCTTGAACATGCTCTAATGATCGGCTTAAGGGTTATTAACGTTTTACGATCACCTGTCGGCAACCGTTTTATAACCGTCTGAGAAAATTAAATCGATGTGGAAGATATTCCGTCCCGACTCCATACTCGTTTGGGAAGATCCCACCGTTCAGGAACGCTTGGCATGGTATAAGGCGGTGATGGATAACGAAAAGCCGGCCAAGTTCATGATATGCAAGAAGATACCGGCTGAAAAGGATCCGGAAAGCTTAAGCTTGGAAGAACTCTGGAATCTTCACGAGCATCTTTCCGAGAAGTTCGATGAAACGTTTGCGAAGATAAGATCGGGTGAAATCGATTTCGAGGATCTCGAAGATGCAGATCCAAACTTTTTGGACGTTAAGATAGAAATAGCGAAGAGGATTTATGAGAAATGCGAGTTTTGCGAGAGGAGATGCGGAGTTAATAGGAAAGAAGGAGAGATAGGAGTTTGCGGTGTGGATAAGGTTTACGTTCACAGCTATTTCCTTCATCACGGTGAGGAAGCTCCTCTGGTTCCGAGCGGGACTATATTCTACGGCGGATGCAACTTCAAATGCGTCTTCTGCCAGAATCACGACATAAGTCAGGAGTTCCCGAAGGATGGAGTCGTTGTGGATGCTGTAAAACTTGCTTTGATTCAGAAGGAGCTTAGGGATGAGGGAGCGAGAAACATAAACCACGTCGGAGGGGATCCGACTCCGAACACGCACGTTATATTGGAAAGCCTCAGATATTTGGACGTTAACGTCCCCCAGCTCTGGAACAGCAACATGTATTGTAGCGAGGAGACTATGAAGCTTTTGAGGGAGGTTATCGATATCTGGCTCCCAGATTTTAAATACGGAAGCGACGAATGTGCGAAAAGGTTGAGCTCGGTAAAGAACTACTGGAAGGTTGTAACGAGGAACATAAAGTGGGCTCACGACTGGGCGGATATAATCATACGTCATCTCGTCCTACCGAACCATATTGATTGTTGCACTAAACCCGTTCTGAAGTGGATCGCGGAAAATTGCCCGAGGGCTTTGGTGAACGTAATGGAGCAGTATAGACCAGAGTTTCTTGTTGCGAGGTATCCGGAGAGATGGAAGGATATTGCAAGACGCCCGAGTGCTGAAGAAATGAGAGAAGCCTACGATTATGCAAAAAAGTTGGGGATAGTCTATGAGCCGGTTAGCTAATTGAAGAAAAGTCGTCGATGATTTTTTAAACCCATTTAGCCCTGCCAGTTTTATGGATTTAGAGACGAGGATATCACTGGTTACGAGGAATGCAGTTGAAATAGTAACCGAAGATGAACTGAGACGGCTTTTGGAAACTAACGACAAGCCGACAGCTTACGTTGGCTACGAGCCGAGTGGAGAGATACACTTGGGACACATGATGACCGTCCAGAAGCTCATGGATCTCCAGAAGGCTGGATTCAGAGTTATAGTTCTCCTTGCTGACGTTCATGCCTATCTCAACGAGAAGGGAGATTTCGATGAGATTGCGAAGATTGCGGAATACAACAAAAAAGCCTTCATAGCTTTGGGCTTGGATGAAAGCAAAGCCAAGTTCGTTTTGGGAAGCGAATATCAGCTGAGCAGGGATTACGTGCTCGACGTATTGAGGATGGCTCGAATCACGACGCTGAATAGGGCGAGGAGAAGCATGGATGAGGTAAGCAGGAGAAAGGAGGATCCTATGGTTTCCCAGATGATATATCCGCTCATGCAGGCTTTGGATATAGCACATCTCGGCGTCGATTTGGCCGTTGGAGGAATGGATCAGAGAAAGATCCACATGCTTGCAAGGGAGAATCTGCCAAGGTTGGGATACAAAGCCCCTGTATGCCTGCACACACCGATTCTCGTCGGATTGGATGGACAGAAGATGAGTTCTTCTAAGGGCAACTACATATCCGTGCGGGATTCCGCTGAGGATGTTGAGAGGAAGATCCTAAAAGCATACTGTCCGAGGGGGCAGGTTGAGGATAATCCGATTCTGCAGATAGTTCAGTATTACATCTTCCCGAGGTTCGGAAAGGTGGTTGTTGAAAGGGAAGAGAAGTTCGGCGGAGATGTTGAATACGAATCGTTCGATCAGCTTGCTTCTGACTATAAATCCGGAAATCTTCATCCTTTGGATTTGAAGAAGGCTGTAGCAAAATATTTAAACAAAATCTTAGAAAATGTTAGAGAAAAATTAAAAGGAGGTGATTGAATGGAAGAAGAGGTAATACGTGTTAAATTGCCGGATAGGGAGAAAGGAGAGATGTTCGCGATAGTCACATCGATGCTCGGTGCCGGGCATGTTAAGGTTAGGTGTGAAGACGGCGTAGAAAGATTGGCGAGGATACCGGGTAAGATGAGGAAGAGGGTTTGGATCAGGGAAGGAGACGTCGTTATAATAGTTCCTTGGCCGTTTAGAAAGGATAGGGCGGATATAGTTTGGAGGTATACGAATCCTCAGGTAGAATGGCTCGAAAGAAAGGGTTATCTGAAGTTTTAGGCTTGAACATTAACGGAGACCTTCCGGATGAAAAAATTGTTGAAGTTGCTTTTAAAGCTGATGAGGTTGGTGTTGTTATTTGGATAGGAGAAAACGAACTCTTTAAGGATCCGTTTTACGTTGCGGATCTTATAGCGGATTTCGTTTCGGTTCCCATAGGCTTCGGAATAGTTTCTCCCCTAAGAAGGAGCTGTTCCGAAATAATCGATCGAGTTCGTAGCTTGATGAATAAGCATTCAAACGAATTTCTACTGGGCATCGCTCCGGGAAAGTTTAAAGATCCGAAAACGGCTCTCGAGATAACTTTGAAATGCCTGAGAAGGCTTAAGAGAGAACTTGAGGTTCCGATATTCTGTGGTTGCTCAAGTCCTCTTATAACCGCTAAGGCTTCTAAAATAGCTGACGGAATTCTCTTCAACTACTGCCATCCGGATTTTCTGCGATGGATATCCCGCTTTGCAGAACGAGATATAATTAGGGTTGCTTTTGCCCCTTCCCTGATTCTCCCCAGCGAATTCGAACAAGATCTGCTGTTGGCTTGCGCAATAGTATCGTGTAGCAGTAGAAAGTTCGTCGAGGAGTTCGGATTCGTCGACATGTGCAGGGATTTCGCATTCGATTTCGGAAGGTTGATCTCGATAAGGCAGAAAGGAGGTAATTTGCTCGAAGTCGATGAATTTAAAAAGATTTTAATGTATAAAGACGTTCTGCTTGAGAAATTCAGCATAAGCGGTAGCTTGGATGAGGTAAAGGGGAAGATAAATGACATTCTCAAGATTTGCGACCACGTCGTTTTGGGAGATCCGTTCTTTCGTGATCGCAAAGCCGTCGATCTCTTGATACGTTTGGTGGAGTTAGGATACCTCGAATGATCGAACTTTAATCGAGCTCCATACTTTTTTATTTATTAAAATTCTCTGATTAACAATATTTTCTAAACTGCAATACTACACAATCATAAAATTATTTTATTTTTAATGTTTACTAAAAATCATTTATTAAAATAAGCCATGTTTATCATTTTAATACTAATAAGGATAAAATAATAGAACAAAAATCGTAAAAACTTTAAAGAATGCTTGAAGTTATAAATCTATGGAATATAATTACTACTGTGAAATAAGAATAATAGATAAAATAAAATGCAAAAAAAGAAATAGAGTTCAGATTATCTTTGAAATTCTCGAGAATTTGTATAGAAGAAGTATGAGTTCATCAGAGTTAATCAGAAGAGTAAACTTAAACTTCGATCTTGGTAAAAAGATAATTTCATTATTGGAAGAGCAGTGTTTAGTTAAAAAGGTGGAAAGGCGTATTGAGATTACAGAAGAAGGTGTCAGAATTCTAAATTACTTAAGAGAACTGAAAAAAATGACAATAATTTAGATATTATTTATAATTTTTCCTAACTTTCCAAGCTTTACACGATTGTTATCAATTATAAATATTTCAATTGGCGAGATCATACTAAATAATAAATTATTAAGAACATACGCTGGCATGTTTAACATGGTTGCTAATTCTTCGATCGTGTATTCTTTTTCTTTAATTAAATCTACTATTTCATCTATAATTTCGTATATATCCATCATTATCATTTCGATCATAATTGTCATAATAATTTTTTGGATGATTTATGAGTATTTTTGATGAGTATTTTTGTTAATCACATAACTTTCTGATTGATTTTTATATATTGACAATTTTAGATGTTAACAGCAGTTGGAGTTGGGGGGAAGGATATGAAGAAGTTTGGGGCGATATTTGTAACATTGCTGTTTGGATTGCTGGTAGCTGCGGCAACATATGCCTACTGGAGCCAGACACTGACGATAAGTGGCACCGTGGGCACGGGTGTTCTCGACGCAAACATAACGGCAGCAACAACCGGTGACAACGAAAACGTCTATGATGTGGGTGCAATTAACTACGTAATAGCTCCGGACATGAAATCAGCGACGATCACGATCACGAATGCTTATCCGGGTTACGTAGCTTGGGCGAACTTCTCAATAGTGAACACTGGAACGATTCCGGTTAAGTTGTCGGATACTGTGGACAATCCGAACACTGAAATAGCCGTTAGCACATCATGGACTGGCCTTGACAGCAACGGCGTCCTGCTTCCGGGTCAGACGGCTTACCTGAATGTTACCACCACCGTCACAGATCTGGCTGCCCAGAACTCGACATACACGTTCACAGTTACCATAAACGTCAACCAATTCAACGCACCTTAATTAACTTCAACTCTATTACCATTTTATTTTTTTGTTTTGGGGTGAAACTATATGAAGAAAGCCATAATGTTACTACCGATCGCAGTGATGGTCTTAAGTATCACATATTCTGGATTCTCATCTACGGTGGGTATAGGTAATGTTGACAAGCCAAACATTGTTCAAACCGGAACGATGGATTGGAAGCTGTATCTACCGTCTGAGCTGGATTGGATAAATGCCCCTGATATTGCCGACTTCGCATTTTATGGCAGTTACAACTATGCCATAGTTACAACATCCAACAATGTAAGTATAATTCCATTAGAGCCCCCTGAAAGCATAGATGTAGGTAATGCAAGCATATCGAAGAATGGAGACACAGTATCCATAACACTAAAAAATGTCTACCCTGGATACGGTGCCGTGGCTCATTTCGTATATGTAAATGAAGGTTCCATCCCATCAAAGTTGAGTGACGTCAACATAACAATAAACGATCCATACAACATTGCTAAAGATGTAAGAGCGGCAATGATTATAGTTTGGAGTCCTACGGGTGACTTTACTACTACTCCAGTATATGAAGCATCAATCGTTGGCTGTAACCTCACAGATATACCGAGATTCATCAAAAAGGTATTGAGCAATGTAGTTTTTCAGCCCGGCGGGTGGGTGGCTTTCTGTAAACCGAATAACGCCACCATAAAAATAACCGATGTCGAAATAAATCCAAACTCTGGACTACCACAATACTTAATCGATTATCTGAACAACACTGACAGTTTCTGGATAGTAATCAAACCCGACTCGAAACCACCACAAGGTGCATATCTAAGCTTTAACCTCACGTTGACGTTCGGGCAGTTTAATGAATAAATTTTTAAATTTTTTAGGCTCCTAAATTTTTGATGGATGTATTGATATTGATTGGACTTCTGGTAGTATCTAACTCTCTGCTCATAATCGCTCCTATAAACGGGTTCTACCTTCAGATCATTCTCAACTTCTTCATCTTCTGCTTATCCATGTTCTTCGCAAGAAGAAGAGGTTATAATATATGTAAAAAGTTATTTAGGATGAAGACTTTCGGTAACGCAATAAAATTTGCTGTATATATCGGTATTTTCTACGTAATTCTGATGATTTCAGCCGGTTTTATCATGGGATTCGGTAAAAGCCCTTACTCCCATACGCCCCTTGGCATGCTGATTAACGTATTATACATCTCATCGTTCGTTTTGAGCTTCGAATTTTCAAGAGCTTACATTCTCAGAAGGATTAAAAGATCGTGGGTGATACCGGCTGTGGCATTAATTTACACCGTTATATTCTTAACACCAACACTCAAATTCCTACCTAAAGGCAAACTTGAGATTTTGAGATACATAGGTTCCAAGGCTATACCCACTCTTTCTCAGCAATTCTTTGCAACCCTTCTTGCTTATTACTCCGGTGCCTATGCATCTTCGACGTATTTCGGTATAATGATGGGCTTTGAATGGTTATCTCCAATACTACCGAAACTCGATTGGATGGTTAAATCGTTCATAAGGGCATTGGTTCCGACAATAGGCTATGCAATAATGTCGAGTGAGGTTTCGGTTAAGCATGTTAAAGTCAGGAAGGAAGAAGACATAAAATCTTGGATTGCTACATTTGTTGCGTGCGTTCTTTTAATTTTATTCTTTACTGGAAAGCTCGGTTATCATCCAGCAGTAGTGGGTAGCGGTAGCATGACGCCCACTATATGCACGGGGGACATAGTAATCGTAAAAAAGGTTAAACCATCCGAAATCCATGTCGGTGATATCGTGCAGTATTACTCTGGCAAAGGATATACAATAACCCACAGGGTAATAAAAATAGAAGAAACTCCAAACGGTCTGATTTTTATAACAAAAGGCGATGCAAACAACGTTCCAGATAAACCTTTTAAGGCGGATAGAATAATCGGAAAGGTCGTATTTGTGATACCCAAAATCGGGTGGATACCGCTCATGGTGAGAGATTTTATAAGACACATCATAGGAGGTGGTTGATTGGAGATTGAGAGGAAGAAGTATTACGGAATCGTCGTAGCACTTTTAATGATATCTCTGCTACTTGCCGCCTACTCCGTCACTATAAACGTTAAAGCGAAAAGGGAGATCGTTGTTAACAGGTATACCCTAACAGACTATCTTGATTATTATGTTTATTTAAAACCAAATTTTTTATTTAATAAAACTATATTAAAAGATTCCACAATATATATTAATATAACGAAGAATATTGTTGTTAGATATATGTTTTTCTCTAAGTCTTCTGGCAGTGTTGATGGTATATATAAGGTAATAGCTGAGATTAAAACGAAGGAGTGGAACAAGACAATTGTAATTATACCTGAAAGAGAGTTCAAAAATTCTTATATTTTGAATTTCCCAATAGATGTATACTATTTTAGAAGTATATACAACAGAATAAACAATGAGCTCGGTTTTAAGGGAACAAATCCTGAGGTGGTTATATCCATAAAAACTTACGTAAGAGGTAGAAATTTCTCAGATACGTTCTTACATACCCTCAGCTTTCCCCTCCTTTCGAAAGCTTTTAAGATTTCGACAAAACATAAAACATCGAAGGTAAGGACATTGAAAAAGATAGTTTACGTTGTTGATGAAGGTAAGAATTCAATGAAGATTGCAACGGGAATTTTGTCCGTCCTGTCTTTCTTGGCTGTCGGTATATTTTGCTGGAGAGTTAAGCCCATAAAGATAGAAAAGGATTTGGCTACAATTATGTATGAAAGAAATAAGGATTTTATAATACTCGGAAAACTTGAAATTAAGGACTCCACAGTTGTTACAGTTAATAGCTTTGATGATTTACTTAAAACGGCAGAAATATTAAATAAACCAATAATAAAAGATGGGAAGAGGTTTGGATTGATCGACGGACATACTGTTTATGTTTTCGAGTTTAAGGGATAAATCACCATCTCTTGACTCCCCATTTCCAGTAGACATATAGGTTAAGGATGTCCTTCAAATCCAATTTGCCATCCGGCCAGAAGTCGTAGTATTTCTTATACTGCTGGAACTTTGGATCCTTAAAGTGCCACTGGAAGTAATTTATATCGTTGATGTCAAATTTTCCGTCGCCGTTTATATCTTCATATAACCCATCGCCATCCAAATCTTTCGACATTGGAGGACCATGCTCACCGACGCAAACTTTCTTTGTTACGCTTGATGATACATTAGTGTCATCAACGACCGTCAAAGTTACGTTGTATTTTCCATATTTCTTATACGTATGCGTCACTTTGCACCCCGTAGTTTTGCTTCCGTCTCCGAAGTTCCAGTAGCATTTAACTTTTCCGTTATCTGGATCGTAACCCGCAAATGTAAACGTTACGTTTTTACCGGAAACTGTGTATTTGAAGTCTGCTATTGGAGCATAACTTGTCGTGAAATTCCAAGTTCTGGATTTAACCTCTCCGAAATCTCCCTTAACGATTACAAACCACTTGTAAGTGGTTCCCGGTTTGAGGTTGTTCCATGTTATACTGCCGTTGTTCGAAGTTCCTATTAGCCTTCCCCCTCCACTGTAAAATTCGACAGTATAGTTTTTAGCACTCTCAACCTTAACCCTCAGAGTGGGTGAAAGATGAACATTTGTCGCTCCGTTTGGAGGATATACCAGCGTTATATTTATAGCAACACCACATACGTGGATTATGAAAGTTCCTTCGGTGCTTGCGCCCTTATCGTCAGATACGACGAACTTAACCGTGTAATTACCCGGCTTCTGTGGTATCCAGTAGAATGTAAAGTTCGTTAGCTTTGCACCTTCCGGCAGTTCCAAGGGCTTACAAGTTATGCTGTCTCCATCGGGATCGCTTGCATTTATGTGAACGATAACCTTTTCTCCAACCTTTGCGTATATTTCGCCTATCTTTTCAACCGTTGGCGGATGATTTGGCAAGGGTTCGGCGTAGAAATCATACCAAACCTCTGTTCTTCTATCCGAAATTTTAATGAGATACTTTCCATATTTCTTCGGTTTAAACACATAGTCACCGCTAACTTGCTTTCTTTCAATTAGTGGCACAGTTATCTGGGAGAGCTCAAAGACTTTAACCGTAACATTTTCGTTGAACCTTATGCGAACTGCTCCTTCATAGAAAGGATACGTATAGTATCTGCGCTCGTAATTGCTGAACACTGTAACATTCTTTTCGGGTTTGCTTAATATCTCGACCTTCAATGAACTCGGCTTTCCGCTTTCAAGCTTAGGTAACTTCAGCGTGGGATCTCCAAGCAGAACCGTTTGAAGGAATACCTGATATATCCACTTGCCTCTCTTATCTTTCGGATTTACTGGTTTAAGGTTATACTTCTCCGAGTAATACGTTAAAGCATCCTTGAAAGCTTCACCGAGCGTGTTAACTTTGCCTATGTCCTCAAGAATTCTCGATGTTATAACGTGCATGTAATCGAAGTTTGTGAACTTCACGAAACCGTTATCTATCTCGAACTGTCCATCTATAGTAGTACTCCTAGTCGACGCTATTGATGCTATGGCTCCGGCTTTTATGGTAAGCAGGTATTCGGCGAATGACTTATCTTTAGGTGGATACCATGTCCATAGGTTCGGGGCAAGTTCGGTATCGTAAGCTGCAACTTCGCAACCCTCAGATATGAATATCGGAAGTATAGAGTCCTTTTTTTTCAGTAGACTACTGTCCCTTTTAGTATATATCGGCCCCTTGATCACGATTCCATCCGCTGTAGCATGTTGACTGTGAAATACAATTCCGTATCCACCCGAAAATGCCTTATTGAATATACTTCTAATGATGTCCTTTGAATATCCGTCACTCTCCATAATTATGGTCGAGTTAAACTTGGAAGTTACGTTCTTCCACATCAAATCGGCTACGCTTAACTCGCCTTGCCAGACTTCGACATCATCTATAGCCTTATAATCCGTTCTCCCGGGACACGCTTCGATCTTACCACCGTAGAAGATAGCCCTCCTAAATTTGTCGATGCTGAAGTTTGCATAGTAATCCTTTAGCTTGTCAATGTATATTTTAGCTTCCTCTGCATTATTGACGGGAATCCTTCCGACTGCAAAATCCGGTTTCATGTCATAGTCTGGAGATGCATAGAAGAAGTCAGTGGGTGTTTCCGTGACCCCTGCGAATAGCTTATAATCGAAGTAGTAGCTCGGTGGAATGATCTTTGCATCTCCGAATAGTGTTACATATTCAGCATTTCCAATCTGAGTTCTCAGAAATGCTATTATTTTTTTAGCAAGTATGTAGTTGTATCCTTTTATATCCTTTAGCGTTTCATTTGCGCAACCGTAAATCGGTGGATCGTTGGCTGGAGTATAATTCTTCCATATTTCTCCGATTGTTACGATCTCTGATGATATTCCCATGGACTTATGAAGTGACGATAATTCCTCCGCATACGGCTTTAGATCGTTAGAAGTTATTATTATTTCGTCGATCGCCGTTGCAATTCCACAGATCATAATTATTATCATTGCCACTCCAAATAAACATCCGAACTTGCCTATTTTCATATATATCACCTCCTAAATTCTACTCATCATTATTATTGTCATCATCCTTTTTTAGAAAATATGTATTTTGAAAAATAAAAACCTTTCGGCAGAACTCTAAAAATCACAAAAATTCTATAATAAAATTAAACTAAAATTCCGATATTCAAACCGATTTCAAGCCAAGCCCATGCCCAGACGACGCATTCAAAAGCCCTAACGAGATCGCCTTTATTCAAAAAGTATTCCGAATCCGAGATGTAGGCTCGAATATTTCTCAGAAATTCTTCGCCGTTTCGATCAACAGCTTTAACGTTTTTGATCCTGCTCTTAATTCTTTCCAGCCATTTCAAAGTTTCGTTTCTAAGCTCTTCGGCTATCTTTTCCTCATTCATTTTATCACCGCTTTTTCACGAACAGCGTTAAACCTTCCCTTCCGACGACTACGACTTCGTCACCCTTCTTCAGATCATCCTCACTCACGCATCTCCAAATCTCTCCCCTCACCTTAACCAATCCCTTTCCCTCTTTGAACTCCATTACCTCACCGACTTCGCCGATCATGGCTTCCCCGCCGACCTTTTTCTTCATCCTCTTCAACTGAGCGACCTTGATTATTACGAACGTCATTATGGTGGCAATCCCCAAGCTTATCCCGCCGACGAACATCAGAAAATACCTGTAGAATTCCTTCGGCATCAGAGGTTCTCTGAACAGCATGATGCAACCCAAGGTCATGCATATTACTGAAGCTATACCCAATATGCCTAAGGTGGGTGTTAGAAGCTCCAAAACGAGCAGAAGTATCCCGAGCAAAATCAGAATCACGGCGAACGCGTTTATGCTTATGGCACCCAAGCCGAACAAAGCCAAGATAAGACAAATAGTTCCGAATACCTCCATTCCGAAGCCGGGGGTCATGAGTCCGAATATGAGGCAGTAGATGCCCAGAATTAGGAGAACGAAGGCGACCATCGGATTCGAGAGGATCTCGTATATCCGAGACTTCAGAGGCTTTTTAACATTTACAATTTCCACAGTGCCGAAATCGAGTTTTATTTTCCTCCCTTTAACGTTAACCGTCCAACCGTTTATCTTTTCGAAGAGTTCGTTAGGAGAATCGGCTAAAACGTCTATGACACCCTTTTTGTAGGCTTCCTCGGCTGACAGACTCAAACCTTCCGTTACGAACTTTTCGATCACATCGGCAGGTCTTCCCCTCATCTCCGCGATACTTTTAGCGTAACTCGCAATGTAGTTGACAGTCTTGTTCTCAATCTTCGGCGGAAAGCCAGAAACGTAAGGAGTAGCCGCTCCTACCGATGTCCCGTTAGCCATCGCCGCGATATTTCCGGCTATAAGTATAAACGAGCCGGCGGAAGCTGAGAAGGCTCCGGAGGGATAAACGTAAGTTATTACGGGGATGTCGCTGTTCAGAATGTCGGAAACTATCTCCTTCGTTGCCGAAAGCAAGCCGCCGGGAGTGTCTATAACGATCAGAATTGCATCCGCATGAATTTCCTCCGCCTTCTTGAAAGCGTAATCTACAAGGATCGCAGTTCCCTGATTTATCTCACCCTTTACATCGACTCTAACAACGACAGCACCATCTGCTATCGATATGAGAAGGATTAGAGCCGTAAGTATCGTGAAAATCCTTAAACGCATATGATAGATTCACAGCTACTGTATATTACCCTTTGCTCGAATAGGTTAAATTGAAAGTTGACGAGGATAGGACATGAGGGGATTTTTGGTTGTAGGAAATAAAGCCGTAACGAAGCCGTTCAGTCTTAAGGATCTCGCCGGTTCGGCCGGGAGGATGGACATTCTATGCAGATGCGTCGCTCAGGCTTTGTTCATCTCTCATGGCATAAGGAGAGATTCCGAGATATATCTGCTTCTCTTGGGTAAGCCAGATCCTCCGAAAGCTCTGAAGATTTTGGGTAGTGAAGTCAGATATATGGCGCCGGATGAGAGGAATGTGGGCGGATTAATCAGAAAAGCCTTGCAGATTAAGGTTGACAGTAATTGGAAGCTGAGCACCCCCGGAATCTACATCGCAAGGAAGACGCTAAAAGAGCTTTTGGACGAAGTGTCTGAGAAATACGACACGATAGTTTATTTAAGGGAAGACGGGGTCGATATTAGAGATGTAGCATGCGATTTGAAGAATCCGCTCTTCGTGCTGGGCGATCACATCGGACTTAGGGATGAAGATGAAAGGCTGGTTTTGAAGTATGCTGATACGATCGTTTCCCTATCTCCTCTTTCGCTTCAGGCTGATCAGTGCATAGTTATAACGCATTACGAATTAGATAGGTGTAGCATGCAATCAGAATCGAAAGCAAAAGCAGAGACCAATCCTTAAGCTTCGGCTTCTCACATCTTATTATCCTTCTGTCGAAGTTAAATCCTCTCGAATAGAGGGTTTCGGCCATCGCGAATGCTCTAAGAACGGTTATAGCCGAAAAAGCCTTCATAAGTTTGACGTAATATTCGAAACCCTTGACACCGCTTAATCTCAACGCTTCCGAAGTAAGCCTGAGGTCTCTTACCAGAATCTGGAACATCCTCATAGCTATCGAAATCGAGTGGGCTAATTTCGGCGGGATTCTGAAATACATCAGAGAGTAGCCGAATTTCTCGGGCTGGATTCCGTAGAGCAGGCATCCTATGCAGATTAGGGCTATAACTGTTAGAATCTTCTCTAAACCGCCCAAAACGAAACTGATGAGCCCGAAGAAGGCTATGAAGGGAGTTGAAGCCAACAAACCGGCGAGAGTTTTCTTCGGATTGAATAAAAACGTCAGAAAGATTATTACCAAAGCTACGTCGATTCTGAAGGAGTATGCGGAGATGCAGAGTATTAGGACTGAAACTAAGCATATTCTCGGCTCGAAATCGGATTCTTCCAGCGCTATCTCTATAAGCTTAAGGTAACTCCAGAACCTCATCGCAACAACCCGCAAGCTCCAAATCGTGAGTGGCTAAAATTACCGTTTTTCCGAGCTTCCTTGCAATTTCCAGCAACTTCAATTTGAATCTCCAATCCTGCCCGGCTGTCGGCTCATCGAGCAATACTACATCTCCGCAGAAGGCTTTTGCAATCGCAACCCTCTTAGCCTGCCCAAAGCTTAGGGAGTGCGGATGTCTGTTGGCTAAGCTCTCCAATCCGAAGAGTTTGAGCATTTCGGGCTTAGCTTCTTCACAAACCCTATTTTCGAACAGATGGTAATTCGGGAAGCTGAAGGACATCGAAACACACCCTTTAACCTCTATGCTACCATCCCAAGGCTTCAGAAGTCCGGCTATGATCTTCAGCAGTGTTGTCTTACCACATCCGTTCAGTCCGACTATCGCAAGTATCTCGCCCTCCTTAACTTCAAAGGAGAGATCTTCAAACAGCGGTTCATCGTAGCCGAAAGTAACGGACTTAACTTTAACTACAGTTTTATTCGATTTGAGCTCTCTCTTACAATCTAAAGCGAAATCTAAGTCCGGGAAGTCCGTAATCCTTCCGTCGTCCATCCAAATTCGTTTATTGAAATATTCTGCAAATTCTAGTCTGTGCTCCGATAGAACGATCGTTCTGTCCAGCTTGAGCAGAATTTTTAGGATATCCTTCGCAATTTTCGGATGGAGGTTGCCGAAGGGTTCATCCAAAGCTAAGCAACCGCAATCGCTTGCCAAGGCTGAGGCAATTGTAACCAACTGCTTTTGCCCATCCGATAGCTCGGAAGTTCTCCTGTTCAGCAGATTTCTAATTCCACATATTTTTGCAACCCTCCTAACCCTCCTATCGACCTCATCCCAGTCGTAGCCTTTATGCAAGAGATGCAAAGCGATTTCATCGTAAACTCTGCTCGCAATTATCTGCTCATCCGCATTCTGACCAAGGAAATATACATCCGAATCGATGACGACTTCTCCTTCAAGCCTTCCGCCGTATAAATTAGGAATGAGTCCGTTGAAAGTCCTCAGCAACGTGGATTTTCCGCTTCCGGTAAAACCGCTCAGGAACGTATTCTCCTCTATCCTAAGCGTTACACCTTTTAATCCTACGATTCCGTTCGGATAAACGTATCTGACATTCTTAAGGCAGATCATAACCCCTCTGCTTCAGCAACTCGTGGAGGTATCTGAATACCAATATGGCAATGACGTGATCCATGAAGATATCCTGCGGGATGAATATAACGACTGACACAAAGAAAACGGTCCAGAAAGGACTTAGATGTATTCCGAAGTAATTTGCCACGTTTTTGCACCAATCCATCAATCCCGAACATCCGCTTGCGAAGTGGTAGAACACGAGAAATCCCACGATGTAAAGAGGAATCACGGCAATTACGCTTCCGATCCACAGCGCAATCAACTCCTTCAGGTTACCACTTTTATAAATCTTCTCCCTTATAAGTCCGATTATGAAGGCTGAAACGGGAAACATCCAGAGGTATCCGGCTGTGTAGCCGAACAAGACTCCGATACCCCCTTTAAACCCCGCTCCGGCTGGAATGCCAACGGCGATCATGCCCAAGTATATAAGCTGAGCAAACGCTCCGAATTTGCCGAGCAGAAGCCCGGAAAGAACTATCGCAAAGTTCTGCATCGTGTAAGGAACGGGGCCAATCTTGAACTGGATCTGTGCCGAAATTGCCGTTAGAACTGCCATAGCGCACGCAAGCGAAAAACGTATATATTTGTTAACCATGCAAACGGTGAAGTTAACATTTGAATTTAAGCATTTCGTTTTTGCAGATCTTCCACCATCTACAACCTTTACAAGCCCTTTTAATCCAGATCGGAAGGACTTTTGGTAGTTTTCGTCTTACCTCATCCCAGTTGATCCTCGAGCCGACTTTAGCGGAGAGCAGAGATAAAGCCAGTCTGTCGAGACACCATATCCTTTCGTTCGAAGTTCTCGGATTGGAGCATCTGCCATTAGTGTTGTAAGGGTAAGCTCGGCATACGTCGTCCAAGCCATCAACGATTGTGATCCTATCCTTTTCTCTAAGAACTTTTAACGTATTTCTGACGAATCTGCGACTGTAACCCTTCCCAACGAAAAACTGAAGGCAGATCAGATGGTGTCCCCTCAGCTTCGGCATCGTTGCAATTTGGGGATGTTTCGATAAATCCATTTCGTAAAATTTAACAAAGCCTCTCAGCAGAGCGAATCTCATGGACGTTCTCGTTTTGTTTACGTCGCACAGGGTTGAGATGTTGCCCCATTTTGAGGAAGAAGCAAAGAAAAGGGACGTCATCATTATCGAAGAGCCGAAAGACGATCAATTTCGGAAAATGCTCAGCGGAGAGATTTCGATAGATAACTACGTAAGAACGCTCGACACCTCTTTTCCTATCTATTCGAAGCATCAGTGCGAAATATTAAGGAAACTGCACGGTCTGGGCAAAAGGATCTATCAGGTCGAGCCATATCTTGAGATTATCGAAGTCATTCATAGGGCTATAGAGAGGGGAGAGTTCGAGAAGCTTCCGAAGGAAGGTCGGATCGCCGAAGTCATAGATGCGGAGAGGAAGGCGAACTTAGCTTGGCTCGATTATCAGGAAGCGTTCCTTCGCAAAGATTTCGATGCGCTTGTGGATGCTACGGTTAGGTTCACGAAAGCCGATGCAGAGAGGTTCAAAGTTAGAGATAGGATGAGGGCTGAAGAGATAGCGAAGGTTTTGGAAGTGGAAAGCGGTGGCGTCCTTATTGAGGCTGGTCAGATTCATCTTCTTCTGCCTCGCTATCTTGAGGAGTTGGGATTCGAAGTTTCCACGCTCAACTTACCAGAAATGGTTGCGAAGAAGCTCGGAATAAAGCTGTATCCGAATCCGGGAAACGAGCTCACGAAGAAGTTTATGCTCGGCGAAAACATCGACGAAGAAACTGCAAAGATTATGGCGGCGAGAGGAATCATCTACATCTCGCTCATTCCGAAGGACGAGATGCTTCCAACCGAAGACAATCCGTATCCACATCTCGTTGAAGAAAACAAGATTGCAAAAGCTGTAAGCAAGCTCAGCTACGAAGGATGCAGAAGGTTGTTCTATAAAATTTGGTCTTGATCGATATTTTTTTATGGTTCTCGAATTTCAAAGAGGACATGAAGTTTCTCATCGGCGAAGCCCTCATAGGGCAGGGATACGAGGTTGCGCACGTAGATCTGATGATAGGGACGAAAGACAGCCCAGTAGGGCAAGCTTTTGCGAACGCTTTATCTCAGCTATCAGCCGGACACACGCCGCTTTTAGCCGTTCTCAGACCCAACCTCATCACGAAACCTCCGGCGATAATCGTTCCCAAGGTTACAATAAAGGACATGCATCAGGCTGAGTTGATTTTCGGACCGGCACAGGCTGCGGTTGCTAAGGCTATAGCCGATGCGGTTGAGGAAGGCATAATTCCGAAGGATGAAGCTGAAGATTTGGTTGTAATCGTCAGCGTCTTCATACATCCAAAGGCGAAGGATAAGAACAAGATATACTACTACAACTACGGTGCCACAAAGCTCGCTTTGAAGAGGGCTATGAGGGGATTTCCGGACGTCGACAAGGTTCTATGGGAGAAAGACAGAGCGTTCCATCCGCTCGTCGGTAGAAAGCTCACTAAGCTATGGGATCCGCCCTACTTACAGATAGCCTTCGACCTCACGAGCTTAAATGAAGTTCTGAACGTGATGAGGCAGATTCCGGAGAGCGATCACATCATATACGAAGTAGGAACGCCCCTTGCGAAGAGGTATGGTGCAGAGGTTATTCTGAAGCTCAGAGAAGTTAAGCCAGACGCATTCTACGTGCTGGACTTAAAAACGCTGGATGTAGGAAAGTTGGAGGCAAGGATGGCGGCGGATGCAACCGCCAACGCCATAGTCATCTCCGGTTTAGCCCCGATAAAGACCATAATCGAAGGAATAAAGGAGGCTGACAAAACCGGCATCTACGCTGTCGTTGACATGTTAGGTGTTGAGGATCCGATAAAGAGGCTTGAAAAGATCAAGGAGTCTGGATACATGCCAAATGTCGTTGAGTTGCATAGGGCTATAGATGTCGAAGGCGAAGCTCCGCCGCCTTGGCATCTTGCTAAGGATGTGAAGGAGAAGTTCAACGTTTTGGTTGCGGTAGCCGGAGGAATCAGACCTGAAAACGTGCCAGAGGTTATGGCCGCCGGAGCGGACATACTAATCGTGGGAAGAGCCATTACGAGGGCGAGGGATGTTGAAGGAGCGGTCAGAAAGTTTCTTCGTTATATGAAGCCGGACACAGACCAGTTCAGAATTATGACAGACTTTTGATTCGATTAACTTTTTATTGATTTTCGATTAAATGATGAAATATGAGCTCCAAATCATCTGAAGAATTTCCGCCCGTAAAAAAAGTTAAAATTGAAAACTTCAAATCGATAAAACATATTGAATTGGAGTGTAGAAGGGTTAACGTCTTTATAGGTGAGCCGAACAGCGGAAAATCGAACATACTTGAAGCTGTAGTTGGTTTTCCATCGCTATATTACTACGGTGGATCTTATTATAATTATGGGAATGTAAGTTTATTCATAAGGCAGAAAGATTACAGCAATCTATTTTATGACAACAGTTTAGACGAAGAAATTAGAATTGCTTTTCGAAGTTACGCTGGCAAGCAAGATTTTACGATTGTAATGATCTACGACGGTTCATACAAATTTAAGGTAGAACCAAATTTAACTCCGTTAATAGGTTTCACCCATAACTTTGGTGAGTATAAATTTAATGAGATAGCTAAGGATTTTAAGTTTTACAGATTCAACAAGTTTGCCAAGTTTAACGAAAGGAAAGAGATCAATTTCTTACTTCCACCGGACGGACGCAATCTATTTTCTGTATACTTAACACATAAATCGGTTAAAAGCATTTGTAAGGATATATTCGCTAAGTTTGGACTAAAAGCACTAATGGATCCCGCATCCAATGAGTTAAAACTTGTTAAAGAATCCGAAGATGTAATTATTATGTATCCATACGAAATTCTCTCAGACACAATCCAACGTCTAATATTTTACATATCTGCTATTTTGACAAACAAAAACTCTGTAATCGCAATGGAAGAACCGGAAGCACACGCGTTTCCATTCTACACAAAACATTTAGCCGAATTAATCGCCTTAGACGAAACTAATCAATACTTCATAACAACACATAATCCCTACTTCTTACTGACGTTAATCGAAAAAACGCCGAAGAAAGATCTTGCTGTTTATGTAACATATTACGAGGATTACCAAACTAAAGTTAAAAAGATGAGCGAAAAGAAAATTCAGGAAATTCTTGACTTGGGTTCGAGTGTATTTTTCAACTTGGACATACTGTTGGAGGATTAAAAATGGCGAAATTCAGCGGGATGATCTTTATCGAGTGCAAAACGGACAAAATTCTAGTTCTTAAATTGGTCAGTAAAAAGTATGTCAGATGTGCTGGGGGTATAGGAGAGGTTTGCAATAAATTGAAGCATAGTGTAAACTCCTGCGGGGTAGTTGATGAAGATCTGACAAAAACCAGACCGACATACATGGAAAACCTACTTAGAAACTCACTGATTCTAAACGAGAACGATATCAAAGTAGCTCACGATGGAAAGAGAAATAATTATCTGATAGTTCTCTGTCCAGATCTTGAAAATTGGCTTATAAAAACTGCCAAAATACTCGGTGTTAGCTTAAGTAATTTCGGATTGCCGAGTAACCCGAAGGATCTGAAAATGTTAAATTTAAGAAATCCAAATAAAATAGAACCTCTTATTAACGACTTGCTAAAAAGAAATGATCCCAGAATACAGACACTCAAAGACGTTTTCAGTCGGTGCCATAAGTTTACTTTAAATTTTCGAGCCTTGCATGGAGCTTCCAACCGCTGACCTTAGGCTCTTCCATCTTCGCGTAAGCTATCGCCGATGCTATTGCGACCACTTCCTCTTCAACAGGCTTAGCCGTTGCGAACATCTCGTCGAGTCTCTTCTTAATCGGATGCAGTTCGACCATGAACTTCTTAACCTCTTCTCTTATATTGTGCTCCTCGATGAACTTAGTGTGGGTATCACCCCTAACGAAGGCTTCGTGATGCAGAACGGCCATGTGGAACGGGATGTTCGTTTCGACACCCTCTATTACGTATTCGTATAACGCCCTTCTCATCCTCATAATAGCCTCCATCCTGTTTTCTCCCCAAGCAATGAGCTTCGCTATCATCGGATCGTATTCCTTCGGAATCCTGTATCCCATATGAACACCGCTGTCGATTCTTATTCCAATTCCTCCGGGGCTTCTGTAGTGTATTATCCTTCCTGTTCTCGGAAGAAAGTCGATCGGATCTTCAGCATTAATCCTGCACTCGATCGCATGTCCCCTCATTACGATGTCCTCCTGATCGTGCTGAAGTTCCTCGCCATATGCAATCCTGATCTGATACTTGACAATATCTATGCCGGTGACCATTTCGGTAATCGTGTGTTCAACTTGCAGACGTGTGTTCATCTCAAGGAAGTAGAAGTTGCCTTCGTAATAAAGAAACTCCATCGTTCCAGCGTTCGTGTATCCTATGTGCTTCGCACCCTTAACGACCAATCTGCCCATCTTCTCGCGGGTTTCATCGTCCACAGCCGGAGATGGACATTCTTCTATCAGCTTCTGATGTCTTCGCTGGATTGAGCATTCCCTTTCGCCCATGTGAATAACGTTGCCGTGCTCATCGGCTAAAACCTGAAATTCTATATGCCTCGGTTTCGGAAGGAACTTTTCGATGTAGACGGTATCATCTCCGAAATACTTTTCGCCCAACTTCTTAGAACGGTTGAACGCATCTTCGATCTCATTCTCGTTCCATACGACGGTTATACCTATTCCACCGCCGCCGCCGGAAGCTTTTATGGCAACCGGATAGCCGATCTTCTCAGCCCATTTGATCGCATCATCCACATCCTTTAAAGCCGGAGATCCCGGAACTACTGGCAAGCCGGCTTCCTCCATCATCTTCCTTGCGTTCACCTTGGAGCCCATAGCTTCGATTACCTTCGGCTTCGGACCTATGAAAACTAATCCTTCCTCCTCACACCTCTTCGCGAATTCTGCATTTTCCGCAAGAAAGCCGTAGCCGGGATGTATGGCTTCGGCACCGCTCTTCTTGGCTATCTCGATGATCTTATCCATGTTCAGATAGCTCTTCATAGCTTCAGCTTCGCCGACGTAATAGCTCTCATCGGCGTAAAGGCGATGCAAAGCCCTTCTATCTGCGGAACTGTAGATTGCAACACTCTTGATGCCCATCTCCCTGCAGGCACGCATCACCCTTATGGCTATCTCTCCCCTATTCGCGACGAGAATCTTTTTGAACATCATAGCAATGGGCGGGGAAATTTATAATAATTTTTTGCTTCAGATTCACCTTTCGGTCCAAATCACTTCGTCTGGCGTTAAAATAACATCAGCCTTAACGTCATGTTTATCCATCAAATGGCTCAAATCATCGAAGATCTGAATGGGATGAGCTACGACGACATACAAACAATCATCCGAAAGCAAACCCATCTCTTTCAAAAGCCGATACTCCTTATCCCCGAAACCGCTACCCTTTCCGATTCTGTTTCCTTTCTTATCAACCGCAACGCAACCCTGAAGGAATATATCCACCTTCAGATTCAATTCTTCAAGCTTTACTTCTCTGCCGTATCTCATCATTTCCTTTATCGTTCCGGCCCTTCCCCTTTCTATAACAAGAAATCCGGTCATCTTCGGCTTCACGGCAAGCAAAATCTTGCCATCTTCGAGCACGATTTCTCTCGCTCTTCTCAGCGGGGAATCCGGAGCGGAAAATACGACTTCAGCCTTTTTATACGCTTCAAGATCTCTCAACTTCTCGCAAGCCTTCTCAGCTCCGATGAAGTTAGGTATTCTACCGAAAGGCGGAGGGAACTTTGCAAACCTCTCGATCTTCTTCCAAACGAATTCCCTAACTTCCTGCTTGTTTCTGAACTTCATGATTACCTTTTAAATCTTCTTTTGATGAAATTTGCTACGGGTAGGCTGAAGAACGCCGAAATTCCGATACACCTTAAACTTCGATGACGCTACCGCTTCCAACCATCTTAAACCTATCTCCGAGCATCTCCATAAGCAAAAACTCGGCCTTCAATCCTGTGCAGTGGCAGGGTGCTATGAACTCGAAGTCGAGCTTGCTTATGATCTCTCTTATCTTTTCCGGGCTGTAGGCAATCAAATGCGTCCCGCCAACGATGAATTTTACCTCATCACCTGTCACTTCCTCAGCCCACCTTACGGTATTTCTCAAACCGGAATGACAGCAACCGAGTATCAGCAGAACACCTTTATCCGTCTTTACAGCCAAACTCTGATCGTCCAATATCTTATCCTCTTCAAGTTTCCCATCCCTTATTATGTAAGAATCCTTAAGCAGAGCCGTCTCGAACTGCCTCGGAATTTCACCCAAAGCCCAAACGTTCTTCGATACTTCGATCGGCTCTCTATGCTCGATAACTTCGGCTTTGTCTTCAATTCTCTCCCTTCTGAACGGAATTCCGATGTATTCCCCCTTGTATATTCTCGGAAGGAATGCATCGGGATGTGCATACAGCTTAACATCCCTTAGGAACGGCAAAAGTCCGCCGGTGTGATCGTAATGTCCGTGGCTGAGAACTATCTTTTTCGGAATAGGCTTATTCAGCAGTTGCAGGTTTTCAAAAGCTATCCCAGTTTGCCCGGCATCGAACAGTATGGGCTCAGAGCATTCAATCAGAGCCGAAAATCCCCATTCGGCCTTCAAGCCCTGAGGTCTCAGAGCGATGACCTTGTTATCAGATAATACGGTCACTTTAACCATGAGCTCCTATGGTTCCTGAGTCCTTAATAAGCTTTCGAGCCATTTTACGTATTCCTCAGGCAAACGATGAAATTTTGCCCCTCTTACCATCTTCTCTATGCAGGATCTGTCCGGCTTTAATCTATCATTCACGAACTCCGGTTTGGCTACGTAAACCCACGCATCGCGCTCGTTCCCATTAACCATAACCCTAACCAGCCTCCTTTCATATTTGGGACTTATCCTGTCGAGCTTTTGCAAATCATTTTCATCTACCTCGTATACGACTCCCCAAACACCCCTTTCGCCGGGCTTTATGTTCGGATTTCCCTTTTCCAATCCTTCCTTGTTAAATACGACTTCGTATCCCGGCAAAAACGCGACCTTAGCCTTTGGTAACCTCCTGAATATCCTTTCAGCTTTTTCGGGATCCATCAACGTTCCGTAAACGAAGAGCCACACATCCAAGAAGTTCCAGTGGTCATATATTCGGTTCGGTTTGTAGGATACTCCGAAAAGTTCTCGCATCCTCAAACATGTAGACGTTGTTGAACATAACGTAGACATCCCTATCCAAGCTTTTTACGTAAGACGCAAGCCATCTGAGTTCTTCTTCACTATACTTATGCTTATAAATCCGAGTATGCCCGTGAAGACGGAAATAATAGATTTTGCCGCAAACGGGCTTTGAAACGAAGGGATCCACAACGTGAACCAAATCCAAATCCTCGCAAACCGCTTTTACGCTCTCATCCTTCCAACCTCTCGGCTCGAATGCGAAAATGAAGTCCCTCTCGACGGATGAGAAGAAATCCTTCATGTTTCGAATGTTTTCTTCGGTATCCTTAAACGACTTTGGAGTCTGAAATAGGATAACCTTAGCCTTCAGTATCTTTGCGATTTCCTTGGTAATTTCCCAAGCTTCAAAAACCTCCCTGCAGGGTTTGAAAAATCCGGCATTTTTCGGCTTGTAACCTAACCTTCTGTATGTGGGTGAGTTCGGAGGGTGCGTTATAATCTGAAAGGCCTTTACGGTGAATTCGAAATCTTCCGGAGCTTCTTTCCTCCATTTCTTAGCCGTCGAAGGCTTCGGAGGCTTGTAGAAGGTTTGCTGAATCTCAACAACTGAAAAATTTTTGTAGTATTCTTCCCTTTTAACCGGAAAACCGCAACATCCGACCTTTATCATAAGCTATTATAAGACTACGGCCACAACTAAAGAGTTCACGTTCGTTTTGGTTGCTCCGGTAAAAACCAAACCCTTGGCAACTTTCAAAGCTTCGTATGCGTTGTGATTGCTAAGATATTCATCCACATCTATTCCGTTGGCATCTAAGACTTCGACAGTATGGCTATCAACTATTCCGCCAGCCGCATCCGTTGGACCATCCGTTCCGTCGGTATCGATCGATATTATGCAACATCCCCTAAGTTTATCGATCTTTTTAGCGGAACTCAAAGCCAACTCCTGATTGGGCCCACCCTTTCCGGCTTTTCCGGCTATTGTTACCGTCGTTTCGCCCCCGAATATCAAAACTGCTGGCTTCTTAAAGGGTCTGTTGTTTCTCCATATCTCTTGAACGATCGAAGCTATTACCGTTCCGGCGTGTTTTGCTTCTCCTTCGAGCGATGAGGTTACGATGTATGCTCGATATCCTAACTCTTCAGCTTTCTCGCTTGCGAACTCGCATACCTTCTTCGAGCTACAGATCAGGAAGTTGTGGACGTTTTTAAGATCTTCCTTAAGCGTCTCCTCCCTCATCCCTTTCATTCCGAGCTCTATATGCTTTCTGACCGATTCCGGAACCTTATCCCATATCGAGTAATGCTTTAGGACTCTGTAAGCATCTTCGAATGTCGTCGGATCCTTAACCGTAATTCCAGAAGCTATGACCTCCAAGTTATCCCCAACCACATCGGAGATTATGAGCGATATGACCGTTCCCTCAACATCCTTAACGAATTTTCCGCCCTTAACCTTCGATATGTGCTTTCTAACGGCATTTATCTCGTGAATCTTAGCACCGCTTTTCAGCAGTAGCTCGTTGGTTTTTACCTTGTCATCGAGGCTTATTCCATCTTCTGGCATCACGAACAATGCAGAACCTCCTCCGGAAACGAGAACGATCAGAATATCGTCTTTGCCGACCTTCTTAGCTATTTCTATCGCTCTCTCAGCCCCTCTAACGGAGTTCTCATCGGGAATGGGATGTCCCGCTTCTACGACATCTATTCTGCTTAGCTGAACAGCATAGCCGTATTTCGTTACGGCTACGCCCTCTTTGATCCTATCACCCAAAAGCTCTTCTATAGCCTTTGCCATTGGACATGATGCTTTACCGATCGCAACAACGTAGATGTCTCCCTTAATCTCGAAGCTTCTTCCCTCCACAATGATTTTGCTACCTTCAACCTTAACGCTCTCCTTAACGATTCTATACGGATCGGCCCTTGCAATAGCGTGCTCGACTATTTGCAAGGCTACATCCTTGGCTTCAACATCGCCGAAGCTCAAAATTTCATCCCTATTTTTGATCATTCACATCCCCTTAAGCTTGACTCTAAGGGTAACTATTTCGAACGGATTTATTTCAAATCTAACCTTATTGCCATCGATTTCTACATCCTTATCAAATTCTTCAACGTATTCCTCAAGCAGATTTACAACTTGAGCTAATTCAACGTCCCTGAAGAACTCTATCTCAGCCTTCGCCCTTTCCCCCGTTGCCTCGTAAACCCTTACGATGATGCCATCACCCTCTTCGGCCCTCTTCAAAGCCGTTAGGATGACGTTGTCCGGCTTAACCCTCAAGAACGACCTCGAAGGTCTAAACTTCCTGTTCGGAGGAATCTGAAAAGCTATAAGATCGTAGTTGAATTCGTAACCCATCTTATACGATTTTGCATCCTTCCAAGTGCCTTCGTGCGGATAAACCGAGTATCTGAACTCGTATCGTTTGTTGAGCTCCATAGCATCGTAAACAGGAATTACCGGCCCCTCTTTGCCGTGAGATAGCAGATCCACGGATCTCAGCAGTGTGATGTATATTGAGCCATCTCTAACTTCGTTTTCCGGAGTTCCTCTGTTCATAACGGTTACACCATACTTATTATTGCTGTAATCTATCCATCTCAGCGAAGGATAGACACCGGAAGGTTTCTCAACCCAACCCTCCGGATTAAAGTAATACATGTTCGTCTTTCTGTTTATAGCTCCGAACTGCATGTCGCATGTGTATTCCTTCTCCTTTATGTTCGTCTTGAACCTTACTCTTATCCTCGTCCTCGGATGTTTGTTCTCAACTACAGTTACGAAATCTATTCGCGGCAAGTCTCTATATACTATGATCTTCTTGATGAATGACACGTAGTTGTGTTTCCAAATAACGGGCTTCCACTTTTCAGTGAGTCTGTATGGCCAGATTAGGGAGTAGTATCTGGTTTCGACCGTTATTATAACCCTCAGAGGTGTATCCTCGACGGTTAGATTATCAACCTTAAATCTACCGAATCTTATTCCTTCTCCACCTTCAGCCTTAACGGGAGTTTCTATATCCTCGTAGTGGTGATAAAGATCCCCCGCTTCGCTATCAACGATCATCTCGTTTCCTTCGTAAAGAATGACGTCATCACCCTTGCTGACCATGATTATTCCGTTCTCAGGATTGAAGTTAACTCGGAAGAACTTGTTGTTGATGACTGTGGAACTTCTAATCAGGTGTCTGTCCGTTTTTTCTTCTGGCTCCCTTTCGATAAGCTTGTAGACTTTGTAGCCTAAAGCAGGAACTTCTGCAACGAAACCGATTCTCGCATAACCTATCGAGCCGTCGTAGTATCTGCTTATCTTGATTATATCCACCTTTCTCTCTTCATCCCCGCACTTCACACCCTTTATGTCGTAGATGTAACCCCTGTCAAAGCTTAGATCCACCTCAATCCAATTTTCCACATCCCAAGAGAGAGGATTGAAAACTACTATATCTCCAGTCATCGATTCGTTCGAATCCGCATCGAGTATGCTCCTGAGTATGTCTTCCATCAGATGCGGAATCTTCATTTTGAGGAAGCTTATGTTGTATCTAACTTCGGTGTAACCCTCATCCGCACCCGTTCCCGGCAGTATGTCGTGGAAAGCGTTGAACAGTATCTTCTTCCAACAGTTGTCGAGTTCTTCCTTATGATACTGACCAGACAGAAGACTGCAAACGGTATCGAACCTCTCAAGGGTTAGCAGATCGCATTCGAGCCTTCTCAAATTGAGCTTGATCCAGATTCTGCTCGATGCCGTATCCGGAAATACCGGCGAAAATCTTCCGCAATACATCTCCCCCTTCCTAACCGGCAACCTATCAGCGAATTTCTCAACCTCCCTGAAGAATTCCAAGGGAGTGGCGATCTTCATCATCGAACTTTCGTGGGTTTCGTTCCATCTCTTCACAGCCTCTACTATCTCTTCTTGCGGAGGCGTAGAGCCGCTACCGGAAGGCATCAGAATGTGATTTGAAAACGCGCACTCCTTAAGGAAACTGTAACTGTCCTCCCACTTGTCTATGTAAAGACCGGCTCTGTATCCTAACGGAAAAACGTGAGCTATGATCCTCGTTCCGTCCAAACCTTCCCAGACGAATTCCGAAGGTTTTATTTCCGGACATCCCCTCCTGAATGCTACGTATTTGTAACCGCTCTTTCTATAAATTTGAGGTAGTTGAGCGTTCAAGCCGAAGCTGTCAGCCTGCCACATAACTTCCACGTCTTTTCCGAATTTCTGCCTGACGTATCTCTTCCCAACCAAGATCTCCCTGACGAGGGTCTCCTCTTGGGGCAACATCGTATCCGCCATTAAATACTCCCCGTCCGCAATCTCGATCCTACCTTCTCGCACGAAGTTGCGAATCTTCTCAAAAAGCTCTGGATATCTGCTTTCGATCTCTTCGAGCAGAAATGCTTGCTCGATCAGAAACTTGTATTCGTCAAACTCCTCAAGTATCTCAATAACTTTTTTTAGAATAAAATCTATATTTATATAGAAGTAGTCCTCTTTCGTAAACACCCAAACTGCGTCGTAGTGCGTGTGCGGAACGACGTAAATAACGTCTTTTTCCTTCTTAATCTCTTCCGAGCCGTTCTCGGACATGGTATCACCCTAAAACGAACTTCTCAACGACTTCAACCCATCCCACCGTTGCTATACCCTCCGCTTTATAAAGATTTTTAATATTAATATCTGCCCAACAATCGGGATTCTTCACGAGAGCCGGAATGTCCACCGCTCTGAGCATAGGCTCGTCGGTGTATGAGTTTCCGATCCCTACAGTTACGACGTCTCCGTAAAGTTCCCTGTAAAGACCGGTCAGAATTCTGACCGCTTTCCCCTTATCCGCATTCTTTCCGTATACGTGAATAAACTTACCGCCCACCACGACGTTAAAATCCTTCTCAAGTTCTTTTAGAGCTTCCTCTTCCGCAAAAACTATTGTTTCGCTGAATTCCCTGATCTTTGCAAGTTTTGCAAGCTCCAAACTCAAGCCGGTAACCTTGGCGACCTCCTCTACGCTCATGAAGTAGTAGCTCTTTATTTCATACTTCTTCCTCAGTTCTTCGATCTTGTTCACTATTTTCTCGTATTCAACTCCCAAAACTATGACCTCGTATCCATCCCTCGGCTCTCCGCACCTCCTCGCAAAGTAGCCTTTCGGAACGTATATCGCTGAGCCGTCCTCAACTACAAAAGGATCGTTTATTCCCATCTCAGCCCTGAAAACTTCCTGTTCGGCTTTCGTTTTTGCCGAACAGAAAACTATAGGAACTCCGAGACTTTTGAGCCTGTCTATCGTTGGTTTTGCGTAATCGAAGGAGTAGTTTTCGTCTAAAAGAGTCCCGTCTAAGTCCGTAAATACGACGAATTTACTCATCACCATTATTAAGATGATTATCCATACATTATAAACGTTTCGGAGTATTCGTCTAAGAGTTTATTGAACTCCTTTATATCAATCGAATTTATCGGTGGCATAATTTCGTTCTTCTTTATTTCGGATCTTCTTTTTATCACTCCGTTCCTCTTCAACTCCTCTACGATGTCGTTTCTGAGCTTTTCATTCGAAAGCTTGCTGTGGTATATGGTTGCCAGAGACTGGAGAAGCATCTCCTTTATGTGCTCATCACCTTTTTCCTCATGTATATGCGGGTTGAGCGTTTCGATTTGATAGACTTCGATTCCGGAAGTTACGGCTTCTTTAAACTTCGTTTCGCCCTTCCAGAACTCCTCAAGGAGATATACTAACTGGTAAGGCTCGATTGAGTAGCCGGTGGAAAACGCCATAATTTCGGCCAGCTTCATCGTCATCGCATGCTCGCCGGCGTTTCCAGTTTTTATTATATTAGTTTCGAATCCGGTTTGAACGGCTAAAAGCATGTTGAGGTATCTGTTCGTAATTTCGGAAACCCTCCCCCATTTTCTGAAGTATAGCCTATCTTCGATTACCTTCGGCTTGTATCTCCAGTGAAGCCTAACCATAGAGTATGGAGTGTTGGAAATGCTTAGTCCCGCACAGTAGAGCCTGACGTATTCGTTTACGGAGCATGGAATGTAATTATCGGCATCGACAAAACCGACGTAATCGCTACCGATCCTCTTGGCAAGAAGCAAACCGATGATCATACCCTCAGCCTTACCGTTCCTAACGAAACCGGTCTCATCCAAAATATACTCATAGCCGACTTCCTTAAAAGCAACACCCAAACCGGGATCCTTTTGATGAATTAAAGCGATGGGATGCTTAGTAACTCTATAAAAATCGGAAATTAGGTCTCTCTCCATTTTAAATATGTCCTTCTCCCCCCTCTGGCTGTTCGAAACCACGACTATGTTGCATCCCAACGGAATGGATCTAAGAACTCCGTCGAGCAGATGCATCTTCTCATCCTTTATCGGAACGACTATCGTCATTCTGTGGAGAATCTCCTCCATCTCCTCCTTCGAAAATCCTCGGAGTAATTCCGAATGAACCTCCTCGGATTCGAATTTCAGGACTCTCTGAACTTCGTGGATTTTGATGCACCCAAATATCTCCGTATGCTTGGGCAACTCTATGAGCATTAATTAAGTTTTAAAGGGAGGATATATAAAGGTTAGGACATACTTCCGAGGATAATAATTTAAGTCCCGCTTTCAATTTGCAAATATGTTTCTGAAGTTTAAGAGGGAAGTTTTAAAGATGCTCAACGTTGACGAGAGATACGTTAAAGAAAGCGATCACGCTGACTTGGCTTGCACCGTAGCTTTTAAACTTGCGAAGGAACAGAAGAGAAGCCCGCAGGAGATTGCCGAAGAGATCGTTGCCGGGCTTGAGCCGAGAGACTACGTAGGATGCATCGAAGTCGTGAACGGATACATAAACTTCTTCGTAAGCGAGGAATTTTTGGAGGACACGATCAACTTGATCCTCGACGAGGATTACGACTACGGCTCTCCGAAGATAAAAGGAGAGGTTTTGATCGAGCATACATCGGCGAATCCCGATGGCCCACTGCACATAGGACACATCAGAAATTCGATAATAGGAGACACGCTTACGAGGATAATGAAAAAAGCCGGCTTGAACGTTAGGACTCAGTATTACGTCAACGATATGGGTAGGCAGATAGCGATTACAGCTTTGGGCTACAAGAGGTTCGGAATAGATAGAACGAAGAAGCCCGATCATGCAATAGTTGAAGCTTACATAAAGATGAATAAGGAGCTTGAGGAGAATCCAGAGCTTGAGAAGGAAGTTGAGGATCTGATGATAAGGTATGAGAGGGGAGATGAAGAAGCGATCAAGCTTTTTAAGGATGTCGTGGAGCTCGCGCTTGAAGGGATTAAGGAGACTCTGCGAAAGTTAAACGTTCAGCACGACGAGTTCGTTTGGGAATCCGAATTCGTCAGGAACGGTTACGTCGACAGGATTCTGAAGATGCTCGATGAGAAGGGATTGCTTAAGAAGGACGGGGCTTGGATAATCGACTTGAGCGATTTGGGTTACGAGAAGGAGGTTGTAGTTAGAAGGGAAAACGGCACAACTCTTTACGTTACTAGAGATCTCGCCTACCATCTCTGGAAAAACGAAAACTTCGAGCGATTTATAAACGTGCTGGGAGCGGATCACAAGCTCGTAGGAAGGCAACTGCAGGATATACTTAGATTGCTCGGATTGAAACCGCCAGAAATAGTGTTCTTCGAATTCGTCTCTCTGCCGGAAGGATCTATGAGCACGAGGAAGGGGAAGTTCATATCAGCTGATGAGCTCATAGAGAAGGTCTACGAGGAGGCTAAGAAGATAGTTGAGGGGAGGGAAGAGCTAAAAGAGGAGGAGAAGGAACACATAGCAAGAGCCGTTGCGATTGGAGCACTGAGATTCGACTTCGTTAAGATCGCTCCAGAAAAACCGATGGTCTTCGACTGGCGGAAGGCTTTGGATTTCGAAAGACAGACAGCAAGCTACATCCAATACTCCCACGCGAGATGTTGCTCGATTCTAAGGAAAGCCGTCGAAAGCGGTATGCCAGATTTGGATTTCAGAGGAGATCTTTGCACTCCTTTGGAAAGAAAACTCGTAGTTCTGCTGTCGAAGTTCTCTTACGTGGTTCTTAGAGTCGTGAACGAACTCAAGCCGAACGTATTTGCCGATTACCTACTCAAAGTTGCGAACGCCTTCAACGACTTTTACAGGGATCATCCGGTGCTTAAGGCTGAGAGCGAGTTGAGGATGCACAGGTTGGCTATCGTAGATGCTACGAGAATAGTCCTGAGGAACGGACTCGAATTGCTGGGAATAGAACCGCTCGAAAGGATGTAGCATGAAGGTTGCCGTAATCGGAATAGGTAACTTATTGATGGGAGATGAAGGCGTAGGTATAGCTGTAATAAACGAACTGAAGAAGATGAATGTGAACGCTGACATTTACGACTGCGGAACGATGGGCGTTGACATACTGAACACCATGCTTGGATACGACAAGGTGATAGTTGTAGATGCCGTAAAGGGCTTCGGAAAGCCGGGCGATGTGGTAAAGATTGATCCCAAAGAATTACGTGAGAGCAAGAGAGTAGTTTCGATGCACGATGTGGACTTCGCTTTTTTGATCAAAGTCGTCGGAGAATTTATCGACCTTCCGGAGATCGTTATAGTCGGTATCGAGGTCGAAAAAGTTGGAGAGGGTATTGGATTGTCCGAAAGCGTAAGGAAAGCTATTCCGAAGGCTTTAGAGCTTATAATAGATGAGCTGAAGATTTAGAACAAAATATTTATATTTGCGTTGTTAACGTTTTGTGGGATTAAAATGAGGAAGTTAGTTGTTGTGATGGTGTTGCTCGGAGTTCTGATGTGTTTGTGTGTCCAGAGTATTAATCCAGAGGTAATAAAGCAGAAGGCTATTGAATCGTCAAAAAATATAAAGACATATAAATTTAAAATGAGCGTTCGATCCGAAGTGGTATTCGGAAACGAATCGGAGGGTTTGAAGTCGACGATGGTGTCAAATGCAACGGGAGCGGTCGATCTCGTAAACAAGAAGATGTATGTGGATGTCCATACCGTTATAAACAGACTCGGGCGGACTTACGAGATGAAATCCGAAACATACGTGATCAACGATACAGCCTACGTAAGGTCTGTAAGACCCAACGGATCGTCCGTCTGGTTCAAGACGAAGGTGCGAAACGATTTTTGGATTCGCAACAATCAGATCGACCGGCAAATTGAATTTCTGAATTTTTCGAAGGTTGAAAAACTATCCGAGGAAAGTGTAAACGGAACGGAATGCTACGTTCTCGAATTGAAGCCCGATCTCGATAAGTTCGTGGAATATATGGCGAACTCATCCAAAAGCGTTCCGCAAAACATGAGCATGCTCAAGAACACGATCAAAGAGGTGGAGATCAAGGAATGGATCGCCAAAGATACGTTCTACCCAATCAAATCCGAGGTTTTGACGGTAATGGAAATGCCCATGAAAATTTCGATCGGGTCACTCAAGGGAAACATCAGCATTAAAGAGAGGATAAAAACTACTGTGGAATTTTACGACTACAACGAACCGATTGTGATAAAATTGCCGAAAGATGCACTAAACGCAACTAAATACGGCTGACTGTCTATATTACAAAACTATGTTCTGCTTGTAACCGCACTCCGGACACCTGTCGCCGTCCAAATCGATTCGAACGATGTAAAATCCGTCCCTGTCTATCAGAAGATGCCCGCAGTTCGGACAGTATGTGTCCTCATACCTATGCCCCCAGACGTTTCCTATGTAAACGTATTCGAGTCCAACGTCCTTTGCAACCTCTATAGCCTTTTCGAGCGTTGAAACCGGCGTAGGCGGTTTGTCGAGCATCTGATAATCGGGATGGAACCTTGAGAAGTGAACCGGTATCCTCTTGCTCAAGCCGTAAACCCATTCCGCGAACTCCCTTATTTCATCCATCGAATCGTTTTCCCCCGGAATGATCAAGTAGGTCAGCTCCAAGAATATCCCCTTTCTGTGCATGTATTCAACGCTTTTAAGCACGTTTTCAAGCTTCGCCTTGCATATTCGCTTGTAGAAGTCTTCGTTAAAAGCCTTAACATCGACGTTTGCGGCATCCAATATTCCCTCAAACTGATCTATCGCCTCGAAGCTCATATATCCGTTCGTAACGTATACCACATAATACCCTTCCCTCTTAACGAGTTTGCTCGAATCCAATGCGAATTCGTGCCAGATCGATGGCTCGTTGTAAGTCCAAGCGATACCATCGGCTCTATTTTCCTTCGTAAGCTCCAAAATGTCTTCGGGAGTGTATTCCCTAACGTAAGGGTAGCTCAGATCCGCGAACGCTATCGTGTAGTTCTGACAGTGCTTGCATCTGAAGTTACAGCTTACACCGCCGAAGGACAAAACCGCACTTCCCGGCTTGAAGTTGTGCAAGGGCTTCTTCTCGATCGGATCCAACGCAACTGATGAAACCAAACCGTAGTTGTAAACCTTAAGAACTCCATCCTCGTTCTTCCTAACTCTGCATATCCCCCATTTACCCGGTTTGAGCCTGCATCTGTGCATGCAGGTTTTACAGATAACTGTGTCGTTTTCTCTCTCGTATAGATAGGATTCGACGATCATATTATAGCGTTGATTTCAATCGATTTAAGCATTCCGTAAAGTTCAAAAAACGGTCGTTTAACAAAATTCGATGAAATTGGGAATCCAGCCCGATGTAGCGCACAAGCCGAAGGATGCTTTCGAATTCGCTTCGAAGCACGGCTTTTCTCACGTCGAAATCCTCATGGATCATCCCCTATACAGTATGGAGAACCTATCTCATGCTGAGCTTTTGGAGCTTAAGGAGAGTTACGGTGTTGATGTCCTTCTGCACGCTCCGGCCACTTCAACTAACTTCATATCGGTAAGCGGAACGATGAGGAAGGCAAGCTACGAAGAGCTTAGAAGGGTTCTGCATTACGCCGAAAGATGTGACGCCAAAGTCGTAACGTTTCACATCGGCTGGAATCCCGGATTTATTACCGCAAGAGGTTTCGTATTTCCTAAGGAGCTGTATTCGAAGCATAATTATAAGGTTCTCACGACCGAGATGCTAAGTTTTTTGATGGATACCGAATGCGATATGTTAGCATTGGAAAATACGATTTCGCTCGATGAGAGCTTAAAGAAGGCTATAGAAATTTTGCTTGAAAAAACGGATCTTAAGCTCACCTTCGATGTCGGTCACTACAACTGCAGAGAGGGTCATGAGATCTTTTTGAATTGGTTCGATAGGGTGGTGAACGTTCATCTTCACGACAACAGGGGAGAATTGGACGAGCACTTAGCTTTGGGTGAAGGAAACGTCGATTTAAGCGTTATTCCGAAGGATTATAATGGATATCTGACGCTTGAGGTTAGAAATGAGGAGGCTATGCTCAAGTCCAAAGACTATCTGATGCAGAGGTGGAAACATGATTAGGGGCTTCTTCATCGGCAGATTTCAGCCGTATCACTTGGGGCATCACAACGTGATCAGACATATAGTCTATGAGGTCGATGAGTTGATAATAGCGATAGGGAGCGCTCAGGAAAGCCACACGCTCGAGAATCCCTTCACCGCTGGAGAGAGGGTTTTGATGGTCTCGAGGGCTTTGGATGAGATAGATCCGGAACTTAAAAAGAGGGTTTATATAATACCGCTTGAGGACATATACAGAAACAGCCTCTGGGTTTCCCACGTTTGTTCGATGGTTCCTCCGTTCGACGTAGTTTTTTCGAACAACCCCCTCGTAATAAGGCTGTTCAAGGAAGCCGGATTCAATGTTAAAACTACCGAGATGTATAATCGCAACGAGTATCAGGGAACGGAGATAAGGAGGAGGATGCTTAAGGGAGAACGATGGGAAGATTTGGTGCCGAAATCGGTTGCGGAAGTGATAAAGCAGGTAGGCGGGATCGAAAGGATAAGGGAGATAGCGGGCAAGGATGCTTGAGGTAATAAGCGTTCGGTGGATAAAGTTCGTAAACGTAGTTCTGAAGGATGAGAGGGTTGTTAAGGTTACCTTCAGTGATAATCCCTTTTACGAGAACATTCAGTCAAATACTGCTAAATCGCTCAAACAGGATTTGGAAAGGTATTTCTCAGGAGAGAAAGTTGATTTTAGTAGTTACGGCGTAAATCTGTCCGAGCTATCCGATTTCGTTAGGGTGGTTTTGAACGAAGTTAGATCCATACCATACGGGAGCATCATCACATACAAGGAACTTGCGGAGAGTCTGAACACCTCCCCACGAGCTATAGGACAGGCTTTGAAGAGAAATCCAACGCCCGTCATTATTCCGTGCCACAGGGTTGTAGCTAAAAACGGCTTGGGCGGATTCAGTGCCGGAATAGAAATCAAAAGGGAGTTGCTCAGGCTTGAGGGATTAAAATTATGAAATTTTTGAAGGGTGCTCTGGGCTTCTTCTCAACTCTCCCGATTGGAAGGGATGCGGAAAGCTTCGAAGCTCTCAGAAGGAACCTCTGGATTTTGCCGATCGTCGGAATCATCTTGGGTTTAATCATCGCCATTCCAACCCTCGCCTTGGCAACCCTCGCCAAGAACATTACGTTCGTTGCCGTTTTAATCTACTTGGCTGTTGAAGGAATAAACCACATCGACGGGCTTGCGGATTTCGGAGATGCGCTCTTCGCACCTAAAGATAGGAAGCTGAAGGCTTTGAAGGATCTGAAAACCGGCGTTGGAGGAACGGTTGCGGTCTGCTTTTACGTCTTCACATTAATGCAAAGTTTTACGAGCTTAGGTTCGGATAAAATCGCCGTAGCAATCGTGGATTCCCAGATGATGTCAAAGTTCGGAATGCTTCTGCTCTTAACTACAACGAAACCGATTTGGCAAGGTATGGCTTCTTACATGATGGAATTTGCTCGAAAAAAGGACTTACTGATCGGTTTAATAATTACGGTAGCTTTCACGTTGGTTTGCATGAAAGCGTATCCGAAGATCGTTTTGATCAACGTTCTAAGTATCATTCTCTGCGTTCTTTACAGATCATACGTAATGAAATCTTTCGGCGGTGTGAATGGGGATATAATAGGCGCTCTAAACTGCATAGTTTTCGCTTTCAGTTTGATCTTGTTTAGTTTAGTTTAAAAAATGTTAGCCGAAAACCTCGAGGATTTCCGCCTTAATTATGCCCTTTCCTCCCGTCGGTTCGGCTAAGGTTCTCCCGCAGACCAAACATTTCACTACAGTCGAGGGGTGGTCGAAGATAACCTGAACGTTTTCACAATCCGGACACTTCACCTTAAGAAACTTGCTCGTGGGCATTCTCTCCTCCAACCCGACCACCCCCTTACTTTTCAACCAATTCAAACCTCTTCACTCTCCAAGTCGGTCTGCAGTGGGCTTTCTTACATTCCGTGCACCTAAACCTGATGTTAACTCTTTTCGTCGGCTTGTCTCCTCCAGGGACTTTGCTGAACTTACCTAAGTTACCTACCTTACCTCTCCTCCTTTTCTGTCTGTTGATCCACTTGAGAGCACTCTGCTTACCCCTGCCTACCTTCTCAACTTCATGAATCGTGTGCCTTCCGCAGAACGGGCAAAATGTCCTAACCTTCTTCGGATACTTCATCCTTTCACCTCTATCTCTTCTGCAATTCCATCTTTTATTAAAGCTTTAGCGTTAAGCTCAGGTAGCACAACTACATCCTCTCTACGCAATTTATATGTTTTTCCGTCGACACCGACAAATTCGGGAATATCTTTTTTTATTCTAACGACTACATATTCTGTCTCTCTTACCACACCTTCCTTCTTAACATGTTCGAGTATCCGCTTTTTGAAGTCCTCCAATATCTCTACGAGCTTTTTAAACAAACTCTTCTCCGCAGACGTCATGCTATCGAGCTCCTCGTCAGTTTCGGTTTCGCAGACCTTAGCCCAAGCGATCTTAATTATCCTGCTGGTTCTGGCTTCAAAAATTCTTCTTTGAATTTTCTTTAAAGTTCTGATTTCGTCTTCGAGTCTTACAGCCTCAACCTCACTACCCGCACTCTTCTTTCTTTCTTCGAGCTCCGCAATCCTTTCCTTAATTTTTTCGTATAAATCCTCGTCGATCTTTTGAAGCTTTCCGCTCTTTGACTTTTCAAGGATCGTCAAAAGTTCGTCAATGTCCATACAACGCTACACCCCTGCAGATCAAGAACACAGCCAAATATTCGGGAATTTTATCTTTTCCGGGTTGCAGTTTGAATTCCTCTTCCATCATTCTTAACCTTATCCTTTTTAAAATTCTAACTTTAACCTTATCATCACCGAAAACCACCGCATCTCTAAGCGGATCGAACTCATCGAGCTTATCGAGAGGGACTATCGTAACCCTCAACCCCGTTTTACCGTGCAATGAATTCGGAAGCCTTATGAGCCTCTTTATGTCTGCTGTGACGGGCGGATCGACGTAAACTGTGAGTCTCGATGAGCACAGATTGAAAGCCCTTTCGAATACCTCCTCCGGTATCGACGACAGATCACCTTCGGCTATGTTTTTTAAGTTGGACTTCAAAATTGATATCAACCTCTGCCTTTTGCTCTCGTCGTAGTTCTCCAAGAGCCTTTCGATTCTATTGTCCTTAATCGCATTTGCGATGTATTTCGCTATGCACTTCGCAATCCTTCTCATCTGCCTGCTCTCCGAATTCTTCAGGTTGTTCAGCGTTAGATAATCCACGATCTCTCTCCTCTCAGCCGATCCCAAATCTCTAAACCTCTCATCGTAGACGTGAATGTGGTATCCCCTATGCCCCGAAAATGCCACCTCGATGTCGTCCTCGCTGACTCCGAAATCATCTGTCAAGATCTTGATGAGTTTCAAAACCTCAAGCTTTGCCGCCTTCAGCGATTTTCTCGGCAGATGATCGGCGTCGATATCGAAGATTAAATCCGCACCTTTCCACCCCTTCCTTTCCATTTCCGCGGACGGATCATCGTAATACGCCGAAGAGTAGTAAGCATGAGCGGGAACGTTTGATATGACGTATGCCTTAAGCTCTAAATCAGAAGAGAAGGAAATGTGTCTGTGCATCACGAAATCGGGAAAGTGCTCAAGCGGAACGAAAGCCCACTCCCTTCTCCCAAACTCTTTGGGGATGTAAAGATCCGCATCGATGTAGTATTCCTTAAACTTCTTTAATAAGAATGCCTTAGTTAGCTCCACATACTACGGATTCCGCGAAGGTTTATAATATTGCGCCGGTGAGGGTTTTGGTTTCGACAACACCGTCTATAGTTCTTATCTTCTTCAAAACGACCTCGCTTAAGTGCTCGAAATCTCTAACTACGATCTTTGCGATGAGATCGTATTCTCCGAAAAGGGGATAAAGCTCTTCGACTTCCTCAAGCTCAGCAAGCCTGTCGTAGACATACTTTTCTTTAGTGGGTAGCACCTTTATCAAAACGAAACCTAAAGCCATAATACAATTTGTCAAGTAAAAAATAAAAAATTTGTCCTCCCGTTGCTTGCGAGATCTGTTCTCCTTAGCTTTTCTCGTTCCGAGAACATTTTTTAAGGAGTGATGAGGTAGATTCTGTAGGTTTTACCTCTATATTCAACACAATGTCCGCTCAGGTGTCTCATTTTGTTGAATTCTTCGACTGTGATCTTTAACGTAACTTCACCCCTCTTTTCCGCAATTTCAAGCGCTTTTTTGAGTGTCGGTAAATCTTTCAGCATGTCATCCGTGATATGTTCAGCGTTAGAGCAGTTTGCAACTTCCACGTGCACGTTTATCAGTGTAATGCTTATACGCGTAGTATCCCATAATTGCAAAAAGTCCGGCGACTGCACATGCTACGATTATCAAAATCACTAACGTTTTTCTCATGATTGACCTCGTAGTTTGAAAAAAAGATGGGTTCAATCTTCCCTTTTAAGTTCAACGACCTTCAAGCTGAACCCCTTCTTGCATTCAGCCGGAGCATCCCCTATTATCTTTTCAACTATAACCGAGTCCCCTTCCTTAAGCTCAACCGGATTGCATAGGTTATACATCTCGCAGTCGAGTATGTTGCATTTTTTGCCTTCGAACCTTATCTTCGCACCCTCAACAGCCATCTTCGAGTCTATTAGAGCCACTATGGGCAGTTCCACCACTTCGACAGCTACAACGCCTTCGTCATGCAACGGGCATTCGTGGACGGCTCCATCTCTGAGTCCGACTATCTTATACTTAGCCCCCTCTCTAAGCCTTAAGCAGATGGTTTTAAGCCTACAATTTTCGCACTCCTGTTTTCCACCCAAAAATATGAATTCGACGCCGATCTTAGCCCAATCCTTTCCGCATAACGTGATGATCTTGTTAACTTCTTCCATGAGCATCACCTCTCGCCAATTTTCGCAACGTTATAAAACCGTTTGCCCTTGCGGGCACTTGAGTATTTTGGCAGATATTAAAAACGAATACAAAACTTTAGCGATTCAATTCGGTTCGTATTCCAAAACGGTTATCAATACTCCATACTTCAAGCAATTTATGAGCATTAAAAAAGCGTATGGTTTGCTGTTGATAGCCACCGGTATCGGTTTTTTTTCTTAATCTGGATATTAGCGCTCTTCAAAGCGATAGGTATCAACGAGCTTCAAAAGTTGGAGACTTTGGGCTATCTAACGGGAATAGTAGGGCTGTCCCTTATAATTGTCGATCTCAAAGTTAGAAGAAGGATCAAATCCGAAGTTCCGACTTGGATTAGGTCAACGCTGATCCTGATAACGTGCATGCTGTTCTTGGTAAGCGCACTTTTAAAAAACATTGATTTTCTATTCTCGGCTGTTGTATATATGGAATGCACGATTCTCATAGCGTTCTGATCCTTTTACTAACGTATTTCGCGAATGCGTAAATATTCCTCGACGCTAACGACTTTAAAGCCGTTTTGCACCAGTAAAGCCGAGGTAACGCCGAATCCTTCTCTCCTTTTACCGCTGAAGCTCCCGTCGTATATAAGACCGCATCCGCAAGACGGACTGAAGTTCCTCATTATAGCGACATCGGCTTTAACCAACCTTGCTATCTTCACGACTTCTTTTGCTCCCCTCACAAATTTTTCGGTCAAATCCTCCCCATCTTTCGTCAAAACCCTTGCCTTCCCATTTAAAACGTCGAAGCCGTCTCCGCCAACGATCTCACAGGTTTTTCGTGGCGTTGGTAGTCCCGAAAGCTGTTCCGGGCAGACCGGAATCGGAACTACTTTTCCGGCTTTAACAACTTCGATCAACTCTTTGTCGGCTACATTGCCCCCATCGTATCTGCAGTTTATACCGAGTAGACATGCGCTTACGATCGCGATCATAAAAAAAGAAAGACTTTTTTAATTCAAAGGCTTAACTGAGTTAGGATGCTTCAAACGAGACCCCCCCTAAGATTCGGATTCCTGATATTTCTATCCGTTATAGTTGGGGTAGTAACCGGTATCGCTTCGTTCGCCCTCTACTACTTGACCCAATTCTTCACCAAGCTGTTTCTATCCGGTTTAGACAGCTTCAAGATGCCCCGCCCCGGCGGGGAGGTAGAAGTCGTTCACTTAGGCGTTCACTGGGGCATCCTGCCCCTCTTCGTTATTCCCGCTTTGGGCGGTCTGATTGTTGGTTTGGTGGCATACACCTTAGCACCGGAAACTGCCGGAGGCGGAACGGGGCACGTGATAGATGCGTTCCATAGATTCAGGGGTTTCGTGAGGGCGAGAGTTCCGGTGATAAAGACGATCATATCGGCAATAACTATAGGTAGCGGTGGAAGTGCGGGAAGAGAGGGTCCGATCACGCAGATAGGAGGTGGAATAGGCTCAACGATAGCCAACCTGTTCAAGCTTTCGGATAAAGACAGAAGGATTCTTTTGGTAAGCGGAATGGCTGGAGGAATAGGTAGCGTTTTTTTGGCTCCGATGGGTGGAGCTTTCTTCGGTATAGAGGTTCTCTACAAGAGAGACTACGAGATCGAAGCCCTCATTCCCGCTATCACATCCTCCATAGTTGCATACACCGTGCTGGAGACCCTGCTGTCGAATATAGCCGGAGTTCCTTTCGGTCAGATCAGGATCTTTAAGATGCATCCCCTCAGAATCAGTTCGCCGATAGAGTTCCTGACGTATGCCGCACTCGGAGCCATAGCGGGAGGAGTCGGACTGGTCTACATATTCAGCTATCACTACACGAAAAAGCTGTTCAAGAAACTCAGAATTCCCGATCACGTCAAGCCGGCGATAGGCGGTTTGATTGTCGGAATAATGGGTGTTTACATTCACCAAATATTGGGAACAGGATACGGATTCACGCAGATGGTTTTATCCAACTGCGCTAAGTTTACGATAACATTTCTCCTCTTCCTAACATTCGCAAAGATTTTTGCAACTGCTTTAACCGTTGGAAGCGGCGGTAGCGGTGGTCTGTTTGCCCCATCGCTTGTAATAGGTAGCTTTTTAGGTGGAGCGGTCGGTCTGTTCTTCAACAGTTTGATGCCAAACATAGTTACCCAGCCGGAAGCTTACGCTTTAGTGGGGATGGCCGCCTTCCTCGCCGGAGTTTCTAAGACGCCCCTAACTGCAATAATACTCGTCCTCGAAATAACCGGTAGCTACACCCTTCTACCGGCGACAATGGTAGCTTCAATCGTAGCTTACATAGTCACCGGAGAATACACCCTCTACACGAAGCAGGTTCCGACGAGAGTGGAAAGTCCCGCACACAGAAGTGAGATGCTGATAGATCTACTCGAAGAGGTTAAGGTTAAAGACGCCATGGTTCCAGCCGAAAAGATCGTGACCGTTTCGCCCGACGATACCGTGCTTGACGTCCTAAAGCTGATTGAGAAGATGGGTTACATAGGATATCCGGTCATCGAAAACGGAAAACTCGTGGGGATAGTAACATTTGAGGATATCGAGAAGATACCAGTAGAGGACAGAGCCAAAACGAAGGTTAGAGATGTGATGACTACCGAACTGATCGTGGCATATCCGGACGAAGATCTTAGATCGGCCTTGGCTAAGATGGTGAATCACAACATCGGGAGACTCTTGGTTGTTTCAAGAGAGGATAAAACGAAACTGTTGGGCATAATTACTAAGGGTGACATAATAAGAGCCTACGCGAGGGTTAGAGCTAAGCTGATATCTACATAATTTTATAAAATTTTTGATTATTTTGACATAACATCTTTGTAAATTCTACCCTGCAGACCGTGGAACTTCGAGAAACCCTCCGCAAACCTCTGATCGATTGCTATTGTATCGAAGGAAGTAAGCTCGGGCTTGTAGAGCGAATACGGAGAAAACCTCGCTACCGGCATAACGGAACCTTTGAATAACTTTACCGTAACCCATCCCGTAACCCTCTCCTGAGTTTTATCTATGAACGCGTTCAAAGCTTCGAAAAGCGGGTCGTTCGTTAAGCCGTAGTATACGAGCTCAGCCCACTCCTCTTCAACGAACCTCTTGAACTTCAGCTCCCTTCTGCTCAAAACCAATCTTTCAAGATCCCTGTGAGCTGTAATAAGAATGGTTGCGGCGGGATGCTCGTAGCACTCTCTGGATTTCAAACCCAGCACTCTATCTTCGATCATATCCGTTCTACCTATTCCGTGCCTACCTCCGATGGCGTTCAATCTTTTTATAAGCTCTAGCCCGTCCATCTTCTCATCGTTAATCGCAACTGGTATCCCCCTCTCGAACTCTATCTTAACTATCTCCGGCTCATCCGGGGCTTTGGAAGGGTCGCTCGTCCATTCCCAGATGTCTTCCGGCGGAATAAAAGTCGGATCCTCCAGCTTTCCCCCCTCTATGCTTCTGCTCCATAGATTTTCATCTATACTGTATGGCTTCTCCTTCGTCGCCGGCACCTCTATTCCGTGTTGCTTGGCGTATTCTATCTCCCACTCCCTCGTTAAGTTCATTTCCCTCATCGGAGCTACGACCTTGAAACCGTATTGGTAGAAGATGTTTTCGAATCTCAGCTGATCGTTGCCTTTTCCCGTGCACCCGTGGGCTATAGCATCCGCTTTCTCTTTCTTCGCAACCTCAACGACCTTTTCGGCTATCAACGGACGAGCTAAAGCTGTTCCGAGCACGTATCCTTCGTATTCACCGTTCGCCTTGATCAGCTTGAAAAGCAGTTCAACATACTCCTTTTTGGCATCGATCGTGTAATGCTTGTCCGCATACCTCTTACCTCTTTCTTCAGCCTTCTTGATCTCATCCTCCGGCTGACCTATGTCAACCGTAACCGTGATAACTTCATCGAAACCGTATTTTTCCTTAAGCAGAGGAATGCAGACGGTCGTATCCAAACCGCCGGAATACGACAAAACGACTTTGCTCATAGCGCACGAATAAACGTTTAAGCTTTTTTAGATTTTCGAAACAGATATATTTGAAATCATCCCATCCAAACTTATGAAGAAAATAGTTTTGTTGATTTTACTTTTTGTTCTACTGCAAGGAACGGCATCGGCAAATGAGTATATCGTTTTATACAAATACAAACCGTGCATGCAGGACAAGATGGCTATAAGGCGTTGCGGTGGCAGGATAAAGAAGGAATTTCACATAATAAACGCCATGGTCGTTGATCTGCCGAAGGATGCGGTTAGGAAGGTTAAGAGGCTTAAGGGTGTTTTAGCCGTGGAGCCGAATGTGAGGGTTCACGCTTACGGATTCGCAAACTATACGGACGTAATTCCTTGGAACGTTCGGGATATCAAAGCCAACTTGGTCTGGAACTACACGATGGGCGTTGGAGTGAACGTCTGCGTTATAGACACCGGCATAGACTACACCCATCCGGACTTGGCTCCTCTGTATAAGGGCGGATACGATTTCGTGAACAACGATACCGATCCGCTCGACGATAACGGACACGGAACGCACTGTGCGGGAATAATAGCGGCAACTCTTAACAACTACGGACTCGTCGGCGTTGCTCCGAAGGTGAATCTGTATGCGGTTAAGGTTCTCGATTCTACCGGTTCAGGTTCGCTTTCGGACTGTATATCTGGAATTGAGTGGGCGATTCAGCACCACATGGATGTTATATCGATGAGCTGGGGATCGTCATACAACTCGACATCTCTCAAATTGGCGTGCGATGCCGCGTATAAAGCTGGAATAGTTCTTGTTGCCGCTGCCGGAAACGAAGGAGACGGAAACATAAATACCACCGAATACTCGTATCCAGCCGCATACGATTCGGTCATAGCCGTCGGAGCGGTTGACAGCTCGAACAACTTGGCGAACTTCAGCAACACCGGTGATTTCGTCGAGCTCGTTGCTCCGGGAGTAAATGTAAACTCGACTCTTCCGACTTACGGTTCACCGCTCGGCACGAACTACGGAATTTTAAGCGGAACCTCAATGGCCTGCCCGCACGTAAGCGGAGTGGCGGCTTTGCTGAAGGCGTTCGGCTTGAACAACACTGAAATCAGAACGATCCTCGATCAAACAGCGGACGATTTAGGCTTGCCGGGTAAGGATCCGGGATACGGATACGGTTTGGTTAATGCGACGAGGGCAGTGGAATACGCTTTAAGTCTAACCAACGCCGTAACTATAAAGCCGATAAGTCCTCCGAACGGAGCCTATCTGAACTATTCGACGGTAACAATTTCTGCAGAAGTTTTGAACGCCGACGGGGCGAGGATGCTGTTGAACGGTGCATTAGTTAACGCAACGTTCAACGGAACAATCATATCCTATACAGCCAACCTATCCGACGGAAACTACACGGTAACGGTGGAAGCTTGGAACGAAGCCGGAAATGTAAGCGTAAACTGGAACTTCGTCGTCGATACAGTTCCTCCAGCCAAGGTTACCGGTTTGAAGGCTGTAACGGTTTCGCCTTTCGAAATCGATCTGAGCTGGAACGCTGTCAGCGATGCGGTGAAGTATAGGGTATACAGAAGCACGAACGGAACGTTCGTTGCGATCGCAACTGTGAACACAACCGCATATGCCGACACGAACTTACAGCCGAACACGACATACAGCTACTACGTCACAGCAATCGATAGGGCCGGAAACGAGGGTGAGCCTTCGGATGTAGTAACGAATACGACGTTCGAGCTTCAAAACGTTATGAGGGTGCAGTCGATAGACATAACCATTTACGGCTGGGGAAGATGGTGGCGCTATGCGGTTGCAACGGTTAAGGTGGTCGATTCTTCAGGAAACCCGATCGATTCGGCCGAAGTCTACGGACATTGGGAGGGAATAGTGAGCGGAAATGCAACGGCTTATACGAATGCAAACGGAATTGCGACTTTCTATTCACCTTGGGTCAGAGCCTATCCGGGAGCAGAATTCACGTTCGTAGTGGATAACGTTGTGAAGGACGGCTGGACATACGACGCGAATTCATCGGTTACGAGAGCTACCGTCTACTACTGATCCCCATCTTCTCCTTTACTATTTTTAAAATTTCGTCTATCCCTTCTCCCGTTACACTCGAGAAAGCCGGAAGATCCCTTTTATCGTGCATGTCCGCTTTGCTGTAAGCGGCTATAACCGGGACTTCGAAGTTTTCCTTAACTTCTTCGAGCAAAGCCAACTGGTTCTCAATCAGATAACCGCAGGTTTCCGTTGGATCGATTATGAACAGTATGCAGTTTGCGAGATGCTTTAAGCATAGTATCGCCCTCTTCTCTATCTCATTTCTCTTATGGATAGGTCTGTCGAGCAAACCGGGTGTGTCGATGACCTGAATTCTAACTCCATCTATCTCGGTGTATCCGACGTAGATCTTCTTCGTCGTGAACGGATAGCTCGCTATTTCTGGCTTAACGCTCGAGATCCTCGATACGAAACTCGACTTCCCCACGTTCGGATAACCGGCAACCACAAGCGTGGGATCATCGGTCAGCGAAGGGATCTCCCTCAGAATCTTCTTGGCTTCGTTCAAAAACCTTAGTTCCGGATCTATCTGCTCGATTATTGATGCTATTCTACCGTATGCCGATTTGAGCACTTGCTCGGGATTTTTACCTGCTTTAACTTCTCTTATACTCTTCGTGATTATCTTCTGCGTCATCGAATTCGCCCAGTCCAAAGCCGCCAAAGCTTTCTTAATCTTCCTCAGACCCACCGCAACATCTACCATCTCCTTGTAAAAATCCGGGAGATTATCGTAACTTGGATGAGACCTGATGATCTTGTTGAAGTAATCCCTCAAAACGTTCGAAACGGTTGAAAGCTTATTGATCGTTTTTTCCTTTTTAGTCCTACCGGTAACCTTGGATGCTCTTCCAAAAGCTTTATCGAGCAACTCTTCGGCTGTCAGCACCGTAGGCAACTTTTTAGCTTCGAACATTGTAACCGATTTGCACCGAAATTTAAAAAGTCTTTTCGAACGATTAATAATTATATTTAAAGCTATTTTAATTAAAAATAAAAATATCTGCATTTTTTGATGGGAATTAAAATTTCTCAACTCTTGCGCAAATTACCCAAGAAAAATATTTATAATTCTTCATTCAAAAGTGATGTGATGGAGTTAGAGCTTACTCCCATTCAGAAAGATATCCTATACGCACTCATAACGCTCTACAAAAAGAAGGGCGGAGCTCCGGTAAAAGGAGAGGAAATCTCCGAACTGATCAACCGAAACCCCGGAACCGTTCGAAATCAGATGCAGGCTTTGAGGGCTTTGGGATTGGTTGAAGGTGCTCCCGGTCCTAAAGGAGGCTACAGACCAACTGCCAAAGCCTACGAACTGTTATCCATTACGAAACCGGATGAAGCTGTTAAAGTTCCCGTTATCGTTAACGGCGTTCTTATGGAGGATTTAAGCGCGGAAGAGATGAGCCTACCATCGCTTTCGCATCCGGAAGTTTGTCAGGCTAAGGTGAGGATCATCGGAAACATAAGAAGAATTATGCCCGGAGACGAGGTGGCGATAGGGCCTACGCCGGTCAACGAGATGATGATCTACGGCAGAGTTACCGGCAGAGACGATACCGAGAACATAATCGTTATTGACATTCGAAAGATCTTTGCCCTTCCAAAAGACAAAGTTGAGGAGCACATGTCTTCGCCGATAATAACCGTCGACGCTGATGATACAATAAAAAACGCGGCAAAGGTTTTGGTTGACAACAAGATACACAGAGCACCCGTGAAAGAAAACGACAAATTTATAGGAATATTCTCGCTCGCGAACGCCGTTCAGGCTTTTATAGAAGGTAAGGCTGACGATAAAGTAAGGAACTTCATGGATCCTAAGTTGATAACAGTTGAAAAGGATACGAAACTCAGAGAAGTTCTGAAGATTATGAGAGACGAAGGAGTTCGGCTGGTTGTCGTTACGGACGGCGGTGAGCCGATAGGTGTTATAACGGACTACCAGATACTCACGAGATTGGCTCCGGAGCACGTTCGTTAAAGAGTTTCAGCAACAACTTTTTCTTTTCGAAATCGCCCAATCTGGATTGTTCTATCACGGAGCGCATGAACTCTATAACCTCGTCGTAGACCCTTCTGTTGACCGGAAACGGCACACCGTCCTTTCCACCCAAAGCAAAGCAGTATTTGGCTGGATCTTGCTTATCGTATTCGGTGTTGTAGATCAGATCCGCTATCAGTGTTAGGGCTCTGAGTGTTCCCTTTCCGATACCTCTGATTAGCAACAGATCCTCGAATCGCTCCGGCTGGAGTTCGTAAGCGACTTCGATTGCTTTCCAGTCGATCCTTTTCGGAACGGATATACCGTCTCTGAATCTAACGATCGAGATCAACTTCGTGTAGTCCCTTTTGAACGCTCCGTCTTTCAGTATGTCGAGCATGACCTTTCTCGCATCTCTGCTCCTATCGGATGTGAGGTTGATAACTTCATTCTCCCTTCTTACAGCTATTATCCCCGAATGCGGATTCTCAACTTCGGGATTGGATGAATAAACGTCCCAGTGGTATCTCCTCGCCATTCTAAGCTGAGTGTTCATTCCCTGCTGAATTACCGTCCAGAACCGCTTAGAAAATATTATCGCGTGATGGTATACGTCGTATCCATCCTGCAGAGCCGAGTTATCGATCTTAGCTGTCAATCTGCTCGCCTTAATCAGCTTTTCGGCGTCCACATCGATCTCTTTGGCGAATGTCCTTATCTCTTCCGGAGTCTTTAGTGCATTCACACCCTTTCCACCGGCAACTCTGATCTCGAACTCTTCGGAATTCAGAACGGACTTCAAAACACCTATCAGAACCGTAGTAGAGCCCGAAGAGTTCCAGTCGAAGCCTAAAACGTTTGAGAACGATTGGAAGAATATAGGATCGGAGATCCTTTCAAAAAACTCTCTTTCCCCGAACTCTTCGATTATGAGCGTGATTATGGGCTTGGCTAACTTTTTCATTCTGTTGAGCAACCAATAGGGAGCCTTTCCGTTGTGAAGGGGTAGATACATCGATTTCATAACGATACAGGTTTAGTCTTGAGAATATTTAAGATTTCGATGGTCGATAAAACCTGAAGGGAATTAGGTCGGTCATCTTAATCAAACCGGGCTTGTGCTCCACCACAGCCTTCGCCAGATTGATCAAAACAGCCGCTGTTCCCAACTCACCTTTAATACCGCTACTCCTCCAGATAACCTTGTTGTCGCCATCTATAACGATCTCTTCGAATTCCTCAGCGTTTGCGTAAGCGTGAAACTCCACTCTGACCACCTCTTCGCCTTCGGAGAAGACCGAACCGAAACCCTTCATCCCCAATATTCTACCGTTTTTAACCACTGAATTTTGCTCCTCCTCAACCTTTTCGGCTTTGAAGCCCAAAGCTTCGCTTATCAGCAAAGCGGATTCGGCGTAACCGACATGACCGGTCGGACTTGCCTTTTTGAATTCATCCACACTCAAGCCTACTCCGACCTTCTTCCGAAACTGCGACCTTCTCTTTAACGCATCTACGCATCTAATCGCTTTAATTTTTCTAACTTCAACGCAGGGTGCTGAAAGGACTATCGGAAGAGTATCGAGCAGAAATCCGGGGTTTATTCCGGTTCCGAGCACGGTAACTCCGTATTCCTTAGCGAGTTCGTCGATTTTTCTCGCGAGTTCCGGATAGCGGTATTCCGGATATGCGAGGGTCTCGCACGTGCTTATAACGTTGAAACCTTTCTCAATGCACTTCTCAATTTGCGGGTAAACTTCGTCTAAAAACGAACCGGTAGTTACAAAAGCCAGATCTCCCTCAAAGCTGAGTGAGTTCTCGATCTTGGCATCGCTATCTATTCCGAAATCTCTGAGAGTTTTCCCAACAATCTCCGGGTTAACGTCCACAGCACCAACTACGTCGTATCCTCTTTTGATGCAGTTTTCAGCCAGCAGTCTTCCGATCTGCCCGAAGCCGTAGATCACGACTTTCATCTAAACTTCAAAAGTTCCATACTTCTTAACGAACTCCACCAATCCGCCTTCCTGCAGAATCTTAATCATTATGTCCGGCAGAGGTTTCGCCTTTAGCTCGATCCCCTTCGTCAGATCTCTAACCACTCCGCCAGCCAGATCAACTTCAAGCTCGTCTCCGGATTCAATAGGATCGGTGTCAACCATCAGCACGGGCAAGCCGACGTTTATCGCGTTTCTGTAAAATATTCTGGCGAAGGATTTTGCGAGAACGGCTGAAACTCCAGCAACCTTTAAAGCGAGAGGGGCGTGCTCTCTACTGCTACCCATTCCGAAGTTCCTACCACCAACAACGAAATCCCCCGGCTTGAACTTCTTCATGAAGTCCGGATCCGCATCTTCCATCACGTGCTTTGCGAGTTCCCGAATGTTGCTCCTAAGATGGAAGTATCTACCCGGAGTTATGTGATCGGTGGATATGTTATCGCCGAACTTCCAAGCTCTTCCCCTTAGAATCATCCCTCGGCAATAGCCGCAACGATTTAAAAAGATTTCAATTTAATTAGCGTGAAAATTAAAAAATAAAAGAATTCAGATCCAACCCTTCTGCACCTCTTCCGTTTTTGGGGGTATCGGGAACTTTGGAGGGAACGGCTTCTTTTCAACGTGAATTCTCATGAAGTTGTAACCGTGACACTCCTTACAACCCACATGATACGGAGAATGTATTGCAAGAAGGTTACCGTTGTCGTGACATGTTCCGCAGTTCTTGATACTCTTCTCACTCATGGCGGCTTTGTGGCAATACTGACAGTCTCCCTTCTGGGCGTATACCGTTTTGTGATGCAACTCAGTTATGTATTCGTCTATCTGCTGTGGAGTCATCTTGGTAACGTTCGGAACGTGACAATACTTACAGTAAGCCGATCCGTTGATGTGTCCGGGTATGCTGAGAGCTTGCGGATATACCAATTTCTTGGATGGGTTGTTGTGACAGCTCAAGCACTCTCCGTCGACGAGCTTAATCTTTTCAGCGGAAACATTCTTTTCGGGTGTAGGAGTCGATGTGGGTTTCGGAGTTGCCACCGGTGTCGGTTTAGCGGGCGTAGTTACGGTAGGTTTCGGAGTCACAGCGGGTGTTTTCTCTACCGGCGTTGGCTTACTGGCGCAGAGGCAGAAGGACACTGCAAAAGCCACTATAAAAATTAAAAAAAGTTTGGAGGCCTTCATGGCTACTTACCGAGGAAATCTTCATCCGCCGCCTTGTGAATGACGTTTATGGGCTGTGTGTGGCAGACGGTGCAGTATTTACCTCTCTCGAGGTGAATTATTACGAGGTTCGTGCAGGGCTTCGTCGGATCCTTCGGGTTGTGGCAGTTAACACAGACCGACTGGTTCGGATATATCGGCTTTGGAATCGTCAGGTTCGGAGCCTTTCCGTGACAGACATCACAGCTTATTACACCCCTGTGAACGGTGTGCGCAACTTCGGCAACTGTCATACCCGGCTTACCGTGACACTTGAGGCAATACTTTCCGCCCTCCTTGTGCGGTGGATAGTCTACCGCTTTCGTGTGACACAACTCACACTTAACCTTCGCGGGTGGCTGAGCGGCCTTGATCTCCTCCGTCTTCTTTGGCGTTGGCGTCGGGGTTACGGCGGGCTTCGGTGTTTGAACGGGCTTCGACACTTCCTTAGTCATTGTTGGTGTGGGTGTCGCCTTGGGCACTTCAGTCTGTTTTTTAGCACAACCAGCCAGCACGAGTCCAACACATATCAACAACAACAGTATAATCCTCTTCATTATTATCCCTCCAAATTACGGTGGAGTAATTATATATATTAGCCTTTTGGTTTTGGTAGAACTGCGATTCGTAGTAAATTTCAAATATTGTTAAAACTCATCTTTTCTCGAATGCTGGAAAGGATGTTCAATCCGAAAGTCGTTGCAATTATTGGCGCTACTCCGAAAGAAGGCAAGGTCGGAAATATCCTACTAAAAAATCTTAAAGATTTTAAGGGAAAGGTTTATGCCGTAAATCCGAAGTATGAAGAGGTTTTGGGTTTCAAATGCTATCCGAACGTCGAAAGCATACCGGACGATGTCGACTTGGCAGTTATAGCTGTTCCAGCAAAAGCTGTTCCAGAAGTTCTCGAATCTTGTGGCAGAAAGGGCGTAAAAAATGTGGTCGTTATAACGGCTGGCTTTAAAGAAGCCGGAAACTACGCATTGGAAAGGCAGATCGCAGAGATATGCAGGAGATACGGAATAAACATGGTAGGTCCGAACTGCTTGGGCATCATCAATACTCACAACAACTTAAATGCAACGTTCGGCAAGGTGATGCCTCCGAAGGGAAACATAGCATTCCTAAGTCAATCCGGAGCCTTCATCTTAGCCGTTCTGGACTGGGCTAAGTCGAACAATGTCGGCTTCAGCAAGATAGTTTCCTTGGGCAACAAAGCCGTTCTGGACGAATCCGATTTTATGAGGTTCCTTGCAGAAGACGACGAAACAGACGTGATCATGCTATACTTGGAAGGAGTCAGCGATGGGAAGAAGTTCATGGATGTAGCCAAGGATGTCTCGAAGGTAAAGCCGATAGTTGCCGTAAAGAGCGGAAGAACCGAAGCCGGAGCTAAGGCGGCATCGAGTCATACCGGTAGCTTAGCCGGGAGCTTCGTAGCTTACAGAACGGCATTCAGGCAATCCGGTGTTGTTGAGGCTGAATCCATAGAGGATCTTTTCGACTACACCCTCATACTGAGAAGAGTTCGTTCGATCAACGGCGATATAGCGATAGTAACGAATTCCGGTGGGCCCGGAGTAATCGCGGCTGATGCAGTTGAAGAATTCGGTTTAAATCTTGCAAGATTCGATAAGAAAACGATCGATAGGCTTAAATCAATTCTGCCACCGATCGCAAACGTTTACAATCCCGTGGATGTTCTCGGAGATGCGGATGCCGAGAGATTCGGAAAAGCTTTGAAGATAGTAGCAGAAGATCAGAACGTCGGAGCTATAATCGCTATTTTGACTCCCACAGCACAAATAGATTTCGTTAAAGCTTCCGAGTTCGTTGCGAGTGTCGATAAGCCGATCGTAACTTGCTTCATGGGTGGAGAGACTGTAGCCGACGCTGTAAATCTGCTGAAAAAACACGGTATCGTCAACTTCTTGGATCCGGTTAAAGCTGTCAAATCCCTAAACTCGGTCAAAAAATATGAGCTCATGAAAATCAAGCTTGAAAGGGAGGTGGAATCGATCGAAATAGATGTCGATACCGACAACGCGAGAAAGATCGTTGAGAAATACAGAGATAGGAGGGTTCTAACGGCTGAAAGCTTTGAGATTCTCAAGAGCTACGGAATTCCCGTTCCTCCTTACGGGGTCGCGAGGACGGCTGAGGAGGCTTTGGAAATAGCCGATAGAATAGGTTATCCCGTCGCGATGAAGATAGTCTCCCCCGACATTCTGCATAAAACCGATGTGGGCTGTGTAAAGCTGAACGTTGATAGGGATAGAGTTATACCGACGTTCTACGAACTCGTGAAGAGGGCTGAGGACTACCTCAAAGCGGATGTGGAAGGGGTGATGGTTCAGAAGATGATGCCTATTGGAAGGGAAGTCATAGTGGGGATGAAGAGGGATCCGCAGTTCGGAGCGCTTATAATGTTCGGAATGGGCGGAATCTACGTTGAAGTCTTTAAGGATGTCTCCTTCAGAATAGCTCCGATATCGAAGAGCGACGCTTATGATATGATAAGGGAGGTGAAGTCATACAGGATTCTTAAGGGAGTTAGGGGGGAAAAGCCTTCCGATATAGATTCGCTTGTTGATGTCCTGCTTAGAATATCCAAGCTCAGCTTAGATTTTGAGGAGATAGTTGAAATGGATTTAAATCCGATATTCGTTTACGAGAAGGGTTGTTGTGTCGTCGATGCGAAAATCGTTTTGAGGTGATAGAATGCTGATCTCGTCTATAGATGAGTATTCGGGAAAGAGCGGATTCATAACGGCTCTCGGATTGATTCTGAAGGATAGAGGCTATAAGGTCGGTTACTTCAAGCCTCTGGGAATCGGAAGATACGTCGGCGATGAGCTTATAGATGAGGACGTTACGTTCGTAGCGAAGACGCTGAAGCTTGAAGATCCCATCAAAGACATCTGCCCGGTTGTGATAGATAAGCCATACATTGAATTCATAATTTCAGCGGATCCGGTAAAGATCAAAAGGGATATCCTGAGGGCTTACGAAACTATCAAGCGGGATAAGGATGTTGTTTTAGTCGAAGGAGCTTTACATTACGAATTGGGAAGAACTCTGGGTCTTTGCGACGTAAGCGTAGCCTCGATGCTCGATGTCGATGATCTTATGATCGTGAAGTTCACGGACGATTCGGTTATCGATAGGCTGATATCGGCGAAATCCCAATTCGGTGAGAAGCTGAAGCCGGTAATCTTCAATCAGATATCGGGCTACAAGAGATCGTATTTGGAGAGCATAACCAAATCTCTGCTCGTAAAGTATGGTATAGATGTGCTGGGGATGATTCCGAAGGATTCTCTGCTTGCGGGAGTCTTCGTAAGCGAAATTGCCTCAGCCTTGGGCGGAAGATACTTGGTCGAGCCCGAGCAGGATTACATAATCGAACAGCTTTTGGTCGGAGCCATGTCCCCGCAATCAGCTTTGGGATACTTCAGAAAGGCTAAAAACTGTGCGGTAATCACCGGCGGAGACAGATCGGACTTAATAATGCTCGCATTGGAGATTCCAAACGTAAGATGTCTTATTTTGACCGGAAATCTTGAGCCACCGAGTATAGTCGTAGGAAAAGCCGAGGAAAAGGGAATTCCGATGATTCTCGTTCAGGACGATACGCTTACGACTGTAGAAAAGACCCAATCGATCTTTGGAAAAGCGAGGATAAGGGGGGAGGAGAAAATTAAAAGAATGAGAGAGCTTATTGAGACTTTCGTCAACTTGGACAAGCTTTTGGAATATACGGGACTCTAAATTATTTTTAATGATCTTTGAAGTATATATCTTAAAAATAATTGGTTTTGTTAGGTTATACCAAAAACGGTCTATTTTTTCGCGAATTAACCAAAAAAGTTCAAAAATTTGCGATTTTGGAAAGATTTGGTCGATGAATTGCTGAACATTTCGATTTTAAACGCTAAATTCTTGTCCAAGTTTTGCGAAAACTTTAAAAATCAATAGTTAATAGCTTCTACTTAGCCTGATCAAAGTAAATTTGATACGGGCTGTCAAGTCCGAAAAAAATCCGATGTCTTCCGCTTAAACCCAATTAAATTTGAAAATATGCTCAAATTGGGGTGAAAAATATGGAAGAAAGGGGGGATGATTATGATCGTAGGAAGGCATATAATTGCGGAGTTGTATGGAGTTCCAAAGGAGCTAATTTCAAATGAGAGCACGGTAAGGCAGATTGTGGAGGAGGTAGTCAAAGAGGCGGAGCTGAACAAAGTGGGCAGTGTATACAAGCAGTTCAATCCGCACGGCGTGACGGGAATAGTTTTGATAGCGGAGAGTCACATATCGGTGCACACATGGCCGGAATACGAGCTCGTAAACTTGGATGTGTTCACGTGTGGTGATGCAAAAAAAGCTGAGAAAGCCTTCCAGCTGTTCTTAGAAAAGTTTAAACCCAAATCATACAGGCACTACATACTCGACAGGGGTTAGGGAGATGATGGAGAGAATTAGAAGGCAAATCTTGCAGGCTTTGTTTAGAGAGCCAATGAGCGTCTACAGGCTTATCGACGAGCAGGATGCGAGCTTACCGGAGTTTTTCGAACTGCTACAGCAGATAGAGAGCGAGGGGCTTATTGCTATTGAAGACGGGAAGGTCAAGCTTACGGAAAAGGGCATCGAGGTCTGTGAGTCCTTGGGCTTGAAGAAGATCGGCAGATTCGAGTGCAAGTGTTGCGGAGGAACGGGATACGAGATAAATGAGTTCTTTCAGGAAGTTATGAAGGAATACGCTAAAATTGCAGAGGAGAGACCAGAGGCAATAGAGAAATACGATCAGGGATTCATAAGCTTGGACGGCGTAATCAGAAGGGTGGAATTCTTATATGAGAGGGGAGATCTGCTTAAGACCAAGATCTTCGTCGTCGGAGATGACGATCTGTTCAGCTTGGCTTCGGCTCTCACTGGTTTGCCGGAGAAGGTATTCGTAATCGACATCGACGAAAGGCTGATAGATTTCATAAATAAGAAGGCTGACGAATACGGATTGCCGGTAGAAGCTGAAGTCTACGACGTTCAGCAGGCTTTTCCGGATGATCTTAAGAGGAAATTCGACGTCTTCGTAACGGATCCGGTCGAAACGATCCCCGGGCTAAAGCTTTTCCTTTCGAGAGGCGTTTCGACGCTCAAGGGTGTGGGATGCTCCGGATACTTCGGCTTAACAACGCTTGAGGCTTCGAGGAAGAAGTGGTTCGAGATTCAGATGATGATACACGAGATGGGATTCATAATTACAGACATGAGAAGGAAGTTCAACGTCTATCCGCAGGAAGAGAAGAACTTCTTCAGATTTCAGGAGAAGTTGCCGATAGTGAAGAAGCTGGGAGTCGGGATCGACTATAACTGGTATAAGTCCACGTTGTATAGAATTGAAGCGGTTAAGGAGCCAAAGCCGTTGGTAGAAGGGGAGATGATCATAGACGAGAAGGTCTACAAGGACGAAGAGAGTTGGGCTACGCCTTACTGATCTTCTATTTTTATTTCAGCTTTTTCGCTTGATTGGTTTTATAAGCAGTTCTTGAGATTCACTTTGAGGGATGAGGAAACTTACGGGGTCTGAACAGTGATGACACTGGGCAGGACTGACCTCATTTCAATTTCTGGGCGTTTTTGAAGATACATCCTCGATGATTTTGTTGTCCTCGATTGCCGTAATAGTGGGTGTTGCTGTAACAACTGAAGGCAATGTTCTTTGTTGGTCGATCGGTATCTGTTCCAAAGCGACTGAAGCTTTAATCACACCGCCTAATACTACTAAAGTCAATACTATCTCCCTCAGCGATCTAACCCTTTTCATCTAATCACCCTCGGAATAGCGATTTATATTCAAACTACACTATAAATCGTACCAGTGCTTTCTGAACCACATGTCTATTTTTGCTGACCCTTTTCCCAATATCCAACCTTTACCGCTCGCAACAATTTCATCCACCCTATCTCCGCAGTACTTTTTACCGTTGTAGGTGGGTTCAAACAGACCGATTCCCGAACAAACGGTTAGGTTTACTACTATTGTTAGGTTGTGAGATGTATAAAATGGGGCTGTGTAATTTATTAACCTTATAGTTCCATCCAAAGGATCTTTAAACATCGTAGAATTCGTAATGCACGATGGTTTGATAGTAACTTCATTATTAACTTCTGTAACCGGGAAATCGAAAAGCTTACGCCCTCTAAATATAATCTTCGAGCCGTTTACGTAATCAGTGTGTAGTTCGAGCATCTTGCCGTATTTAGTATCGACTATTTTATACTCCCAACCGTTCCCAAATTTGAAGTTTTCGTATTCGAATATAGGTTTCCCTTTAATGTAAATTATTGGCATAAAAATCGTTACGTTTGTCGCATTCCCTACCGCAACCGCCTTCACTACGTATCCTCTCGGTGGACCCCAAACCACAGTTAAAGACCAATACACGAACCACGCAATAACAATTATTATAAAAATAAGTAAAATTAAATAAATTATCCATTTTCTCATACATCATCCCCTCTATATACTCGACAATGTATATTTTATTAGACCTTTTGTGTAGCCTGCTGTTTCGCCTATTAACATCGTCGTTAAACTCTTTATCGTGTTGAGGTACTTTACATCACCCGTTGCCCTATATAAGTCAATAGCCCAGTCTAAGGTTGTTAACCAGTTGTAGGAGTATCTGGCTAGCGATACAACGGCTGACTTTGGACTACTTACAGTCTTAGTTTGAGCATAGTAAACAGTATTGTCCAAGTTCCAGTCTGACCAATGATCGTCAACTAAGTTTTCGTAATACACATGGTTGGGATAGTACAACGGATCGAAAGTAGTATGATAGGGATTACCTACATCTTGGAGGTAATGTAGTGCGTGTGCTAAGTGTTTATAGCCATCAGTATATTTTCCATCTCTGAAACTGTTTAACGCATCAGTAACGTTTTTATTGCATGCATCCGGTGCTCCACCAAAGCCCCACGGTCCCACGGGACAATAGCCGTGCTTCCAGATTCTATCCCAACCCTGATCGTATCTGTCTGGATCCCCAGAGTGGTCTCTCAATATATTTCTATACTCTTCTGGTATATCAAGAGCCTTTGCAGACTGATAACTTATCTTCTCGTGCGTTCCACCACCGCTTCCTGGTGTGGACACCCACAATGGAGAAATAAAGCCACTATGACCAAGTTCGACATCTGCATTTCCGTCTATGGAATAACTAAATACTTTGGTTTTAATTTTACCGCCATTATAGAGATAATACCTTACTTCTTGAGATTTTGTATCTACAATTTTTATTAGTATAACAGTATTATATCGACCCTTTGCGAAGATGAATACGGCAGGCTTCTCTCCTTTTAATGGAATTCTAATGACTTCTGTAGGAGTGTTACCATATTTTAAGATGTAGACTTTAGCTTTGTCATACATAGGTTTGTAATGTTCTATATACTTTCTTAGCTTTGCTGACTCTTTAAATGCATTTAAAGCTTTAATATAAGTCATTCTCCCTTTTATTTCAGTAATAGACAGTTCTCCTAACTTATGTTGAACCATTGTAGTAACTTGTCCTTCTAGGCACTTTTCCGTATCTAGACTCGTTGTCGCCTCCATTTGTTTCGCCATAGCTAGACTCACTATGTTTCCAAGCACCACTAAAGCCAATACTACCCCTATCACCGACTTAATCCCTTTCATCCCACCACCTCTTTTCCTCTCATTTCATATTTAGCCTAATTCTACAAATATTTTCTGACCATATATTGAGAATAATATTATTGAGATTAAATAATTCAAAGTATAATTCTCAAGATATGGTCAGAAAGTTTATATAGAAAATAACCACAAATTTCAACATGAAATGGATTAAAGCCGTAGCTGTCTTTCTTCTTTTAGTCGGATTAGCAACCACTGTAAGTGCCAAAGTCGAAAAGAAAATAGGCGTTGAAACCGTTTATAACTGGATCGGACAGGGCGAATCGCACTGGTATTATTCCTACGTAACATCGCCAACATTTGACGTTTATTTAATCTGGAACAACCCGTCAAACAGCTTAACCTTAACCGTTTACTCACCGGATGGCAGTGTTAAGACTTACAGAGATGGCTACGACGGCAAGATAGACGGAAAGATAATGATAAGAATAACGAATGCAGAGACTGGCTACTGGTTCTTCAGAGTCTACGGTGAAAGAGTTAAAGGTATTCAGTTCTACGCCTTTGCTGTTTATGAAGGCTAAGGTCTTTTTAACCGTTGCAATTACTTTGATTTTCATTATAATATTCTTACCCGTAGTATCCGCCTTCAGCGACGAGCCGATAAACGTAAGTGACAAAAAACTGCAGGAAATCTTGAAGAAGGATGATCCAAATGAAATTCCAATATCCTTTTGGGATTTACCGCTTTGGATTAAAATCCACTACATAATTACGGTCGTATTGGGTATAATCGGCGTTTGGAAGTTTCTGCCAATTTTAATTACAAAGTTAAAATCCGCTCTCGAAAACGCAAAGAGACGTAGAATTTTAAAGATAATCATGAAAAATCAGGGTATAAGCGTTGCCGAACTTGAAGTAATGACGAAAGAAAACAGAAGCACGCTCAGATACCATCTAAGCAGATTGGAGCAGGAGGGATGGATAAAAACCGTTAAGTTCGGCAAAAACAGGATTATATTTCTCAACACCGATGACATCGATTTAGCGAATGTTGTTAAGGGTAGGAAGAAAGAAATCGTAGAACTTTTAAAGGAAAACGGCGGCTTGACACCTTCGCAGATTGCTGAGAAATTAAAATTGAACGTTAAAACAGTCTATCATCACTTGGGAAATTTGATAGAATTGGGTATCGTAACTAAATGCGAGAACGGTAGATATAAACTTACTAAATGATTCGGGGGATATATCGAACGTCCGCATACTTCTTGGCGCACGTCGACCTCAGTTCTCAACCGCCCGCAATTACCCTCATCCTTAAGTCACAACCCTTCGGAACGCACGACTTCAGTAAATTATACCCGCTCCATTGAAAATTTAGCTATCAACGAGGCTAATTTTTTAACCGTTATTACTGCTTATTATTACACGGCAAATTCTCTTTTTACGCATTATCGGACAGTTTTTCCAGTAGGCAATATAATCTTCAATTTTAATTTTAACAGAGATTCATCAAAAACATCTTAGCCTCCAAGTTCTTCGCACATATCATATACCCCCATTTTTGTTTTACAATCTGTAAACCGTATTCCGGATCCTCCCTAAGGTAGAACTTAAATCCGTTAAATACGAACGGTGGTTCCGGCTTTTTGTCCAAATCCTTAAACTTGCATTCGTTCCTGAAGTTACAATCTTCGCAAATTTTACCGTTTTTGATTTTGTAGGCTATTTCAGTATCTCCAACAATCGCATCTATCTCCTCAGAACTCAAGTTCAACCTTCTCGATACGTATTTCCTAACCTTCGCATTCCTCAGAAGCTTTGGAACGTATTCTTCCGGCGTATCAACCAAGCGGTTTGCAAAATCGCAGATTTCCTCGTCTATCCCATGCTCCAAACAGAATCCCATATGTTCCCTCCAAGACGGCATTAATTTAACTTTCCATATCAAAAATTAAATTTTTCCAAAACGGTTATCTGCAATCTTTTCTCATTTCAATTCGGTGATGAAGCTGGGGATACAGAGCTTCTGCGATGACGAAGCCTGGGGTATCTGATTTAATTTTTCTTTTTCTAATTCTGTTGCGTCTGGACTCACAAATAACAGCCGGTCGTTAAGCTTGCATCGGTAAGTAGTTAAAAAACGCACATGCGGCCGCCGGGATTTGAACCCGGGCAACGGGCTCGGGAGGCCCGTGTCCTGCCAGGCTAGACTACGACCGCTTAAAGAATTTAGCGAAAATGTAAATATATCTATTTCGGTTGTTTTTCTGATGGATCTGTCGAGAGGGAAATACATCTTGGATTTCTATTCGGAAAGATGCGCAACTTGCAAGGCAGTCGAGTCTATCATGAATAAGCTCATGAAGGAATACGGCGATGTTAAGCTCGTAAAGATCGACGTTCGAAAGAACAGGGATCTGGCAAAGAAATTTGGAGTGATCGCTCTGCCGGTTTTGGTATTCATCAAGGATGGTGTGGAGATTGACAGGATTAAAGGCGCGAGGACTGAAAAGGAGCTTAGAGAATTTATAGAGCGGAACAGGTGATGCTATGCTGTTCTTTACAGATTGGGAGGGGCCTTGGGTTCTAACGGATTTTGCCTATGAGGTTGCGATAGCCTTCTTCAACAACCACGAATTTTTTGAAAGACTAAGCCAATACGACGATTACCTCGTTCTGATCGAAAAGAGGAGGGGATACGAAGCCGGAGATACGTTGAGACTTCTCGCACCGTTCATCGTAGCCTTAGGAATTTCGTCGGACGAGTTGAAAGATTTAGCTGAGAGGGTCTTAGCCTACACACCTGACGCCGAAGAATCGATCGGATATCTGCTGAAGAAGGGGATCGAACCGGTTGTGATTTCAACGGCCTACGAGCACTTTTTGGAAGTTTCAGCCAAACCCCTATGCATACGAAGGATCCATGCGACTGCGTTTAAGCCGGAAAAGTATCGTCTGCCTAAAGACGAAAGGGATTTCATACTTCAAGCAGTGGATGTCATCGCTTCTCTTCCCGAAATCGACATACCGCCCAACGATCGCTCAAAAAGTTCCGTTGAGTGGTTAAATGACTTCTTCTGGAATAAGCTTGCAAAAATGGAAGCCGGGAGGATTTTGGATGAAGTTAAGGCTGTGGGTGGGCAAAGGAAGCTTGACGTCGTTAGGAGCTACGGTATCCCAGATCCCGTAGTCATCGGAGATAGCATATCCGATCATGCGATGCTCTCGTGGGCTAAGGAAAACGGATTGGCAGTTTCTTTCAACGGAAACGAATTCGCCGTCAGAAATTCGAACTTGGCTGTAATCAGCGAAACGACGTTTGCCGAAGCTTACATCGTTGAAGCATACTTAAGCGGAGGTGTAGAGGGTGTCAGAAAATCCGTAAGGCGGGAGTTCGACAGTGATATAGCGGATAAGCTAAAAGGGACGGAGTTTTACTGGATCGACGAATCGAACGTCGAAGAAGTCGTCAGTAAGTCGAAGGCGATGAGGAGAAGGCTTAGAGGTTTGGCTGGTGCCTTAAGCTGACGAAATTGATTTATGCAGAGATTCGAACTTTCTCCTATGATTCTCGAAAAGATCGAGCCTCTAACTCCGGGGCAGGAGGAGATACTCGACGCACTGAATGACGATTACGATATAATCGGAATATTCGGTCCCACTGGAACCGGCAAATCACTCTTCAGCTTAGCCTACGGCATAGATGACGTTTTGGAGGGAAACCACAGGAGGTTCATCGTCGTCAAGCCGATAGTAGATGTGGTAACCGGCGAGGAGCTTACGATGGCCAAAGCCGGCGAAGAGTTCCTCAAACTCGCTAAGGAATACGTCAGAGACGTGATAGGCGAGTTCGTTGAGTGGAATAAGCTTGAGGAGTTGATAGATGACGGAAGATTGGTATTCGTCGATTCTCACTACCTGAAGGGAAGAACTTTCGACGATGCGATCATATTTTTGGATGAGGTTCAGGCTCTGAAACCGGAAAGTCTGATAGAAGTTTTGGTCAGAGTTGGAAGGAACAGCAGGCTGATAGTGGCAGGAGATCCTGTTTTTCAATCGCTTAAGGCTGTTGAGAACGATCCGGCAACCCTAATCAGAGACGTTCTGATGAGCGAGGAGAACGCGAAGGTAGTAGACTTGGGGATCAAGGATATAGTCAGAGAAGGAGCGAAGAGGGGACTCAGGCTTCTAATAGAATACAGGATGAGAACGAGGGAACTGAGCGACGAAGAAGAGGATATCTTAGAAGCTACGAGGATACATTCGCCTGATGCTGACGTCATCACGGTTGTGGAGTTCAGCGAGGAGAAGGAGAAGTTCGAGATAACTTCCGAGCACACACCTGATGCTTTGATAATAGTGAAGCAGGGTCACTTCGGAAGATTGGTTGGCAAGGGCGGTGAAAGAATCAACGCGATAGAGGAGGAGACGGAAAAGAGGATCAGGGGAGTTGAACTCACGTTGGACTTCAGAGAGCTTATAAGAGCTATTCACCCCGTTTCTTGGATCTGGAAGCATATCGAGGATATCGACTTCGCCGGGCCAACTCTTGCCGTGAAGGTTAACGAGAGCGCATTCGGAGCATTCGTAGGACAGAAGGGCAACCACGTCAGGTTCGTCGATGCCGTGATCAGAAAGCTGATGGGAGTCGGAGTTAGGGCTATAGAGGTTAGAGGCAAGCGTAGAAGGTAATTCGTCGAAAGTCGAATGGAAATTTTTATTTCCTCGAAATTTCTTTGATGAACGATGGAAAGGGACGTTGCAGTATTGGGCGTCGGGCAGACGAAATTCGGCTCACATCCGGATAAAACCCTGCCAGAACTTTTTGCGGAAGCGTTCTTTGAAGCATTCGATTCATCGAACATAGAGCTAAGAGATATCGAGGCGATATACTTCGGAAACTTCGTCGGAGAAATAACTGACGGAGCGGCAAACTTGGGCGGTTTCATAGCTGATGAAATAGGGCTGAGAGGGATTCCGGCTTATAGATTCGAAGGAGCTTGCGCATCATCTTCAGTAGCTTTCAGAGATGCATATTTGGCGGTGAAGCACGGTATCTACGATTGCGTTCTCGTCGGCGGGGCGGAGAAGCTCTATTCGGCTGGGACACCCATCGGAACGAGAGCATTAGCCACAGCTTTGGATTCCGCTTACGAAGTGAATTCCGGCTTGACTTTCCCCGGAGTTTTCGCTCTGATAGCGAGGTTATACGCGAAAACATATGACATCCCTTTGGAGAAGCTCAGAGAGAAGATCGCGCACGTTTCGGTTAAGAACCATAAATACGGGGCCATGAATCCTAAAGCTCAGTTCTACAACAAGTTCGGTGATCTGAAGGTCGAAGACGTTCTCAATTCGAGGATGATCTGCTCTCCATTAACGTTATTCGACTGCTGTCCGATGACTGACGGGGCTTCGGCTGTAATCATAGCAACGGCAGATTTTGCGAAGGATAGAATTGACGAGCCGATATACGTGCGGGGAGCCGGACAATCCTCTGCCGGAAGCCTTTTCAGGCAGAAATGGGATGTGGTGAAAGCTTTGCCGAGAAAGAGATCTGCGGAGATGGCTTACAGAGAGGCCGGAATGACGCCGAAGGATATAGACGTGGCATTCGTGCACGACTGTTTTACGATCGCTGAGGTTATAGCTACCGAAGCTATGGGATTCTTCGAATACGGAAAGGGTGCTGATGCCGTTGAAGAAGGGTTGACTTGGGCTGACGGAGAGATTCCCGTAAATCCGGACGGCGGTTTGATCGGCAAGGGTCATCCCGTCGGAGCAACGGGAACAGCCCAGATCTATTCGGCAGTGAAACTGCTTAGAGGAGAGCTCGATTTTATCAAGATCGATGCTGAGACGGCAATCACAGATACTTTGGGCGGAGATTTCGGAACTCTTGTAAACGTAATTCTGAGCGTCCACAGGAGGTGATACCGTGTTTAAAGATTTCTTTTCCGCGCTCATGGAAGGAAAGCTGATTGGTGTCAAATGCAAGGACTGCGAGGAAATAACGTGCCCGCCGAAGTCAACTTGCAACAACTGCGGAAGTAGAAACCTTGAGAGAATCGAGCTCTCCGGCAAAGGGAAGGTAGTGAGTTACACAGCCACATACGTCGCACCATTGGGATACGACGGGGAGGTTCCATACGTGGTTGCGATCGTCGAGCTTGACGAGGGAGCTTGGATCGTTGGAAGACTCGACGTCGATGCGGAGAAAGCCGACAAGGAGGATCTTATAGGTAAGAGAGTCGAAGTTTACGGCAAAGAGTTTCCGACGGAGCAGTTCTATCCCGATAAGCAGAGAAGAGTCGTTCCGATGTTCAGGATTGTGGAATGACAAAATTTTAATATATTTTTGGGCGATCGCGATTATGGACTGTCCTTCGTGCAATTTCAGGGTTCCTTTGGGAATGGGCAAAGTTGCCGAAATGCTCATGGAAAGATTCAGACTCAACGGCTTTTGCATAACCTCGGAAGGGCTGAGGGTTTTCATGGATCTATTCACCGAGCACTTCGGCGAAGTTAACGACGACGATGTTGATGAACTCTGCTCCTTTGTAGAGAAAAACTACGACACCAAGGTTATAGATGTAGATCACGTTAAAGCGTATTTTGCCGGATTCGAGTAACCCCAGCAAAAAAACAATTAAATAAATTAAAATTTTAAAATTTAAAATTTTTGATAATTTATCGAACCTACTCCACAACTTCGGCAAACGCGTATTTCTTCAAAACTTTCGTGATTCTTATTTTAACAACGTCGTTCAAATTCGTTCCCGGAACAAACACTACGTAGCCCTTAATTTTTGCTATTCCGTCTCCACCGTTTCCCATAGCCTCAATTCTAACTTCCCTTACATCTCCCACATTTACGGGAGGTTTTCTATCCAAATTCGGCACCTCCAATTTAGTTCCCCACGCTTGATTTCTATATTATATAAATCTTTTGCTCGAAGTTATCGAGTTATCCGAATTAAATACAGCAGTCGGACGGATCAAAAATTATTTTGATAAATTTATAATAATTAGTAGTTGATTTTAGCTCAATTAATCGTCAATTCGATAATTTTATTAACATCTCATCAGATGATACCGCATGAGATATTATAGCGCTTCGTTTATATTTGCAGTCGGTGTTGGTCTATTAATTTTAGGTCTTTTCATGATTCTGTTCTTTCAGCTTCATTACGGTTCTGAGCCGTTTAAAGTAAAGGTAACGTTCACGATCATAGGTGTTGCCGTTCCGATAATAGTTTATGGCTTGAGCCAGATGCTTAGCAGTCGAAGGGGGTCGAAGGTAATCGCAACCTTCGGCTTCGCTCTTTCAATTTTAGCCGTCATTTTATTCGATTTTTACTATCCCGAGGAGTGGTATTATCCGAATGTAACCTACGTTGCGATAATTTACGCTTTGGGATTGATTACACTTTTCGGAAGTTCATTTGCCGATGCGGTTGAAAGGATCATAGAAAGCTCGAGCAAGACCATAATGAAGGTTATCCATCACGAGAGGGTGGAGGAAAAGCCGAAATCAACGGAAGAACTCCCGCCGCTCGAAGCTAAGTTCGCTTTCCCCACGAATGTCGAAGAACCCAAACTCGAAATTAAGGATATCACGATACCATCAGATTTAAAGCCGGGAAAGGCTTTGGAGAAGTCGAGAGTGGGTAAGATAGTTAAGGTTAAGGATGAGGTCGGTAAAGAGGCTGAAAAGCTCGTTAGAGTTAAAGAAGGAGAACTTAAGGTTAAGAAGTCCGATTCGGACATTTTGGAGGTTACAAAAGCTTTAAAGTCAATTGAAGGTAGGATGGGGAAGGAGGATAAAAAGAAGATTTTTGGGGGTTGAGCTATGGCTAAGGGGCTGGATGTCGGAACTATGAATATTGTTTGTGCGGAGATGGAGGGAGAAAACGTAGTTTTCGTCCAGCAGAGAAACGCCTTCTTGGAATTGGACTACAGCGACCTTACGAAGATGATGCTCGACAACGCGAACGTTCAGTATGTCGTGAAGGGTGATAAGATATACGTGCTCGGCGATGATGCGATGAAATTCGCTACGGTTTTTAGAAAGAGCACGAGGAGACCGATGAAGACCGGAATTCTCAGTCCGGAGGAGAAGGAGGCTGTTCCGATAATAAAGCTAATCGTCGAAAAGGTTTTGGGTGAACCGAACTACGAGAACGAAGTGGTCTGCATATCGTCCCCAGCTAATCCGATCGACTCCGACATCGAAACGACATACCACAGAAAGACCATGGAAGCTTTGGTTAAGAAGTTGGGATACCACCCGTTTACGATCGACGAAGGTCTTGCGATCATATATTCGGAGCTTGCCGATAACAGCTTCACGGGAATTGGCATCAGCTTCGGAGCGGGAATGACGAACGTCACTGCAGCTTACTTCGCCGCACCGATCGTTTCGTTCAGCATAGCCAGAGGAGGAGATTGGATCGACGAGAATGCGGCGAAGGCAACCGGAACTCCGAAGGAGCAGGTTTGCGCGATCAAGGAGTCGAACTTCGAGCTGAAGTATGAGGTCGAGCTCGGAAGTGTTGAGGGAGCCTTAGCGATTTACTACGACTACCTGATCACGTATGTAGTCGAGAATCTGAAGAGGAAGTTGACGGAAGTTACACCTCCGCAAGTAGATTTCCCGGTTGTGTTAGCCGGAGGAACTTCGAAGCCGAGAGGGTTCAAGAGGGTATTCGAAGAGAAGATTTCACAAGTCGGATTGCCAGTCGATGTTTCCCAGATCAGAATGGCTAAGGATCCGCTCTTCAGCGTCGCAAGAGGTTGTTTGATAGCGGCTAAGACGAAAGAGGAGTAGACGTAATTTTTTATTTTTTACTTCTGCATATGTCAAGGATCCGTTAGGGGAAAGTGGGTTTTTATATATGAGCTTCTTTTCGCATAAGGTAGCGCGCGTTGTCCTTAGGCATAAGGAATATTAATAACCTCCGTTCAACTTTAGGGCGTGAACAGATATAAGAGAAACAACGAACAGCCGAGAGTTGGAGAGGTAAGGTATTTGGTGCTCAGACCCTTGGGATACCCCCTAAAGGCAAGCTATCACGAGTATCCGGTAGTAGATAACCCAAGAGTATTTGAGAAATACGCGAAAGATCAGTGGAAAGGTGAGTATGTTTCGAAGGGCAAGCTTCTGTTCGACTACAGAATGTTTCCCGATTTCGCTTTCGAAGTCGTAAGTGCAGAGCCGGATGGCATCATTACCGATTCGACTATCATACTCGTCGAAAACCCGACGAGGATCATCGAAACCGAGATAGTTAAGGATGTCAGACTTGAGGATGTCGTCGGGCAGGAGGATGCGAAGAGGAAGGTGAAGGTTATTCTGGAATACCTAAAGAACCCTGAGAAGTTCGGAAAGTGGGCGCCCAAGAACGTTCTGTTCTACGGCCCGCCGGGAACGGGAAAGACCATGACCGCCAAAGCGTTGGCTAACGAGGCTAAGGTTCCCTTCCTTTCGGTTAAATCTACCAAGCTCATCGGGGAGCACGTAGGAGATGGAGCAAGAAAGATACACGAGCTATACGAGAAGGCAAGGCAAGTCGCTCCTTGCATAGTATTTCTCGATGAGTTCGATTCGATCGCTTTGGATAGGGGGTATCAGGATCTAAGAGGAGACGTCAGCGAAGTCGTAAACGCCTTGCTTACCGAACTGGACGGAATTCAGAAGAACGAGGGAATATGCACGATCGCCGCTACGAACAGAATCGAGATGCTCGACCCTTCGATAAGGAGCAGATTCGAGGAGGAGATCGAGTTCACCTTGCCGAGCTACGAAGAGAGACTAAAAATTTTGAAGAACAACCTGAAGGACTTCCCGCTGAAGGTCAAAGCGAACTTGGACGTTGTTGCAAGGAGCACGGAAGGTTTCTCGGGAAGGGATCTCGTTGAGAAGGTGATCAAGTCCGCTTTGCACAAAGCTATAGCGGATGGAAAGGATGCCATAGAGACCGAAGATCTGCTAAGTGCGGTTGAGAAGGTAAAAACACCTTCAAGACATCCGCCGAAGCAGATGTTCGTTTAACGTTTATGAAGCTGAGGGGTAGAGGTTTCGTCAATTTGGGAACGGAGAAGATCTACGAAATTCTGAGAAATCCGAACTTCAGTTTGGCTTTTGCCGAAATTCGTGAGTCTAAGCTTCATCTCCACAGGAGATCTACGGAACTCTACATGATATGCGACGGCGAAGGGGTTCTGTTTCTGGGTAAGTCCAAAATCAGGATTCGTAAAGGAGACGTGATTAAGATCCCTCCGAACACACCCCACAAAGTAGTTTCTGAGGGTTGGGTAAAGCTGTTCGTCGTAAGCTATCCGCCTTGGAACGAGAACGATCACATTCTGCTGGAATGATCAGCCGACATCCCTGTCATCATCTTTTATCAGACCCGATGGGTTTCATCACCCGATCGAGTTTCGATTTAATGAGAATAAAAAGTTTATCAGTCCCGCGCACATCATCACCACTCAGCCCGGGTCGATCTCATCATCCAAACGTTTTTAAGTATCGACGGTTATTTAATCTGGCGGATGATGACGTCCGGCCCTCCTGAATAATGAGGAGACGTTTTAGGTCTGACGCCGATGATGACCTTGCCCTTCTCTGAATCGTGACGATACCCAGGGCACGCTGAGGCAAAAGCCTTTTATGAAATTTGTCTCAAAATGACTGCGCCCGATGAAGAAAAAACAGTGCTGAACGGTGATGAATTTGCCGATTGCCGAGGGCTCGATGGTAAAATTTATATCGGTATCGATATATCGGTATCGATATGGAAAAGATTCCGCGCGGTGTTCTGAAGTATCTAATTCTAAAGCTGTTGGATGAAAAACCCGATACCGGTTACGGTATAATAGCCAGAATTCGTGAGAAGACCGGATTCTGGAAACCGTCAACCGGATCAATCTATCCGCTCCTCGATGGTCTGGTAACCGACGGTTTCGTAGAAAAATGCGAGCTCGACAACAGGTGCGTTTACAGGCTAACGGAAAAGGGAAAGGAAGCTTTAAAGGAGACGAGCAAAATAAAAACGGAACTGCTCGAAAAGATAAAGAACGCGCACATAGTCTTGGCGAAGATATTCGACGATCCCGACTTGATGATGGTTGCCGAGAGAATCGACGATAAAATTAAGAGGGGAATCCCCATATGCGCACTGATTCCGCGCGATTTTGTAGATACCCTCGAAAAACTATACCGATCTAACGTTGATAGAGATGCCGTTCTGGCTATACTCGAAGAAACCAGAAGAAAACTTGAAGATTTACTAAGAGAGGTCGATGAGAAATGATCAGACGGGTTTTGCTTGCAATCTTATTGGTGTTGTCCGTAGGAGTCGCAAAGGCGTCCAACAATTTTCACGTCGTAATATTGGGAGACAACAAGCTTCATCCCGGTGAAGAGACATATATAACTCTTCTCATCGAGAACGAGGGAATTGTAAGCGGATTTTACTTGAACGAAAGCACGGCACCAGCTTTACAACTGATAACTACGGCTAAAGATCTCAGAGTTAAAATCAACGACGAATTCGTTCCGATTAAGGTTGAATCAGCCAATCCGTTTTTGATAGGTGATCTACCGGCTGGAAGAGTCGCAAAGGCTGTTTTTAAGGTCAGAGTTGACGAAAACGCCAAGATGGGAGAATACAGGATTCCCGTAGAATTGAGATATACGAGCGTTAGATACGAGAAAGCCAACGGCGGTGTGATAATAACCTATTCCGAAAACGATTGTGATACGGAATACGTAACGGTAAACGTAACCAAAAAGGACTACGATTTCGCCGTTATAAGAGTCAACGCGAATTTAAAAACCAACGGCGAGGGATCGGTTGAAGTTACGATCGAGAACACCGGACTATACGAGATGCGCAATGCTGTTCTAATACTGAACGCCACGCCTCCGCTGGTGGTTAATCCCAAAGCGATGTCCGTTTATCTCGGCAATTTAAGTCCCGGAGATGTTGCCAAAGCCGAATTTAAGGTCTACGTCTCCGAAGGTGCGCTGAATCAAACTTATCCAGCCACTCTCGTTTTAAGATTCAAAACCACCGGAGATATACCAAAGATACTGACAAGGCAGATCGGATTGAAGGTTGTAAGGGAAACGACTTTCGAAATCCTATCCGTTAAAAGCCTCATAACCGCTCCGAAAACGATTCCGAAGCAATACGGTATACAGCAAGGCATGCAACAGAAGTTCCCGTTCATCCAAATGCAAACACGAGACGATGCCCAAACGATCACGATACCTACGAGGGGTTTTGTTGAGGTCGAGATTAAAGCCGAAAAAACAATGAACGATGCGGTAGCCGTGCTAACATTCGATACTCCTCTAATTCAAGCCGAAAACGAACCCTACTTGGGCAACCTTAAGAGAGGAGAAACGAGGATCGTTCTATTTTACATAAGAGATTCGGCCCCCGTCGGAACATACGGAGCCAGCTTACTATTGAGATACAAAAACGCGCTCGGAGATGATGTCGTAAGCGAGAGGCATTACGTTGAAGTCACGGTAACTTCGTCCAGTCCTATCAAAATAGACAGAATAGAAACTAAAAACGTCGGAGTCGGAATGAAAGGTAGCGTTACGATTCAGCTGAGCGGGAGGGATGTCAGAGACCTCAGCCTCTACCTCGTATCTCCTGATCCAACCATAACCCCCATCAGCCCGGCATACTTCGTGGGAGACCTCGGCGTAAAGCGGGCAACTTTCAGACTTTACATTTCCGGAGATGCGGTAAGCGGGACTCACAAGCTATACTTAATAGAGAGATTCGACTTCGGAGATGCAAAGGATCTGGTCAGCGTTGAATCATTTCCGATAGTAGTAAAACCCAAGATTGCATACTTCGAAGTAGTATCGATTAAGAGCGAGCTTTATCCGGACGAAACGGGAAACGTTGAAGTGGTCGTGAAAAACATAGGCAGTCTCACAGTTTACAACGCGGTTGTGGAGCTTGAACTCAGCCCGCCATTGACGATAGCCGGCGGAAGTTCTTTAAGTAGCTTAATAGGAAAATCCCAGCCGGGATTATACTTCGTAGGAACTCTGAAACCGAATCAGACCGCAGTTGCAAAATTCAAGGTTGACGTAAGCAAAGATGCGGGAGCGGGCTACTATCCGGTGAACATAGTGATCGAATACTACGACAGCCAAGGATACAGGCATGTATCGAGTCCCATAACTGCATCTGTCGAAGTTAGGGAAAAACCGCTGATAACACCTCTAATGGCTACGTCGATAGCTTTGGCGATAACAGGCTTAGCGATTGCCGTTGCATTCGTAAGGAGGGCTAAACGTGGAAAGGGTTAATCCATGGCTCTCCTTACTACCCGTCGCCTTGGGACTTTTCATGGTTATAATAGACGCAAGCGTTTTGAATGTGGCACTGCCGAGCATAGCTCAGGAGTTCAAAGCTACGGCGACGGATGTAGAATGGATACTGAACGCATACACGATAACTTTGGTCATACTCCTGATTCCGTTCGGCAGGATAGGAGATATGGTGCGAAGGGATCTTCTCTACTGCGTCGGAATGTCGGTATTCGTAATCGGGAGCTACCTCTGTGCCCAGTCTTGGAACGTAACCGTCTTTATAATTTTTAGGGTTATTCAGGCTGTGGGCGGTGCGATAATTTCTGGAAACGCCGTTGCTATGCTCGCTGAACTGTTTCCTCCGGGCAAAAGAGGAACCGCGATGGGCGTTCAGTCGATCATAATAGCTACGGGCTTCAGCCTCGGCCCCGTTTTGGGAGGGTGGCTAACTACAAACCTAAGCTGGCACTGGGTTTTTTACATAAACATACCGGTGGGAATAATTTCCGTCATTTTGGGGCTGACGCTACTTCCGGCTTTAGGTGAAGGCGTAAGGGAGCCAATAGATGTCGTAGGCGTTGTTCTGCTCGCGATAGGACTCGGATTTCTCACCCTTGGCTTAATAAAAGGTCAAGAATGGGGATGGGATTCGGAAAAGACCGTAGCAAGCTTTGTAATATCCATTCCTTATTTGATCGCGTTCGTAGTTAGGGAGCTGACATATGAGCATCCCATCCTCGACTTGAGCTTATTTAAAATAAGGAATTACAGTGTATGCGTGATTTCCCTCTTCTTCATGTTCATGGGTCTCTCCCTTTCGATGTTTCTGTTGCCCTTCTTCCTTCAGGGAATAAAGGGGCTTACGGCAGAAGAAGCCGGTATATGGGTTCTACCGATATCTATACTAAACACGATAGTTGCCCCGTTAGCCGGAAGGTTGAGCGATAGGATAAATCCGAAGATAACGATGTGCGTAGGGCCAATTCTTTTTGCGACCTCACTCTACCTTCTGAGCCATCTGAAGATAAACGTCAGATTTTGGGATCTCGCTCCCATTTTAGCGATGCTCGGAACGGGAATGGGACTGGTAATGGCTCCGGCGATGAACGTCATGATAACCGCAGTTCCTCCGCAAAAAGCCGGTATGGCAAGCGGAACCATCAGAACGTTTAATACGCTCGCCCAAGCGATGGGCGTTGCGTTTGGAGGAGTTCTGTTTACTGGAAAGATGAACGAACTCATACCCAACTACGGAAACCAGCTTCCGAATCCTTTGCAAATTAAGATGCTCGGAATCCTTGCGATGAAAGGTTTCGGAGCACCACTCGTGCTGATAGTCGAAGCATTCATGAGGAGCTTCAGACACGTCTTCGTGAGCGCGATACCGTTAATAGCCGTTGGTTTCATCGTCATTCTGCTTTTCCTTAGAGGTGAAGAGCACTTAAAGATAGTTAAAGAGTCCGCATTCATGGTGGCTTAGTTTCAGGGCTGGAACTACTCATCATCTTTAAATCAGATACGGCCGCATTCATCATCCGTAAGGGTTGTAGGAACACAACAGATAAAACTTTTGGCAAACTGAGTGGTAGATGCATTGTTTACACCGCCCAATTCCCGAGAACCTATGACCTACCGTTTGGATCTTTCGTCTCAAAACGAATGTATTTTATAATCATTAATTCCACAACATTTGATGATCGATGGCTTGCCCACTCTCGACGATGTAGATTACGACGGTAAAAGCGTCCTGCTCAGACTCGATATAAACGCTCCCATAGTCAATTCTACGATATTGGACACGACGCGTTTTGAAAGTCACGTTCCGACTCTCAAGGATCTTGAGGATTCGAAGGTCGTGATTCTCGCCCACCAAAGCAGACCGGGTAAGAAGGATTTTACGACGCTCGAAATTCACGCTAAGGTTCTGTCCGAGCTTTTGGGGAGGGAGGTAGTATATCTCGACGAAATATTCAGCAGTCGCGTTACGGAGAAGATAAAGAACATGGATGTAGGAGAGGTCGTATTGCTCGAAAACGTCCGATTCTACTCAGAGGAGCAACTTAAGAGAAGTGCGGAAGAGCACGCTACTTCTCATATGGTGAGAAAGCTGAAGGATTACTTCGATCTATACGTAAACGATGCTTTTTCGGCTTGTCATAGAGCTCACGCTTCTTTAGTCGGCTTCCCTCCCGTTTTACCTTCCGTAGTTGGTAGGCTCGTTGAGAAGGAAGTTTTCGCTCTCTCTAAAGCTCTGAAGAGCGAGGGGAGAAAGGTTTTTATCTTGGGTGGAGCAAAGATCGAAGATGCTGTTAAGGTGATGAAGAACGTTCTAACTAAGGGAATCGCAGAGAAAGTTATTCTAACGGGAGTCGTAGCCAACTACTTCCTCATGCTCGCCGGAAAGGACATCGGCGATATAAACCGAAAGGTGGTTGAGGAAAACAAGGAGGGCGTAGACGACAGGGAGATGATCGAACTCTATAACAGATTCAAAGACAAGATAGTTTTGCCGGTGGATGTCGGAGTGGAGATCAACGGTGTCAGGAAGGATATTCCACTGGACAAATTCGATGGAAAAGCGAAGATAATGGACATAGGTATTGAGACGATATCAATGCTCTCCGAGGAGATTCCGAAGTATGACATCGCCGTGATAAATGGCCCAGCAGGAGTGTTCGAAGACGAAAGGTTCACGTTGGGAACGTTCGAGATACTCAAAGCCGTATCCAAAGCGAAATATTCGGTAGTCGGAGGAGGTCACATATCAACGGCCGCAAGGATGACCGGAATCGACAAGAAGATGGATCACGTTTCCGTAGCTGGAGGTGCATGCATAAGGTTCCTGAGCGGTGAGAAGTTAATCGCTTTGGAGGTTATCAAAGAGTATTGGGAGAAGAAGTGGAGTAAGGTTGTGGGAAAGAAATCTTGACTTTGCTTTAATACTTTCCACTAATATTTCCCAGTAAGTATAAAAGCCTGAATAACAAAAATAATCACAGTAGAAATTTCAAGAAGCTTAAAGCTCAAAATCGACAAAGATAGTCTAAAGCTTTATTTAAACGAAATACACTTATGGATCTTTTATTAAAAAGATTAAACTCAAAGTCCGTAATGGTATTAACTTATACAATATTTAAATAATTTTTTAATAATTTTTTAAGTTTTCTATTGTAGTATTTCAACATCAAAATTCTCGTGAACCCGCTTTATCATTTCAAAATCTCTATCCAAAGTTAGCAACTTTTCTCTATTTCGTATACAGACTGCCAAAATAATTATATCAGCATCGCTAATACTTAAACCTTCAGCTTTAAGCTTAGCCCAAATTATAGAAGCAATCTTAGCATCTTCGGATGTAAACGGCACGATCGAAATGTCTGAAAATAGATCAAGCAAGATACTCAGTTCTTTGTTTCTTGTCAGTTTTACGTATATTGCACCCCTAAGCAATTCGTAAACACTTACAGAAGTTACCTTAACTTACTCATCGATCTTATTTTTAATATTCTCGAAGAACTCTTTATCCTTATAAAATTTGTAGAACTATGGATGTGCCAAATATCAAGTTTCCTCACCTCAAATTTCTTCCTTTCATTCATCACGATCTCAAACAGATCGCTCTCCGAAAGTTTTCCAGCAACTCTTTCAAAAACATCTAAAGATTTTGTCTTTTCTTTCCTCTATTAGTCTTAATATATCATCTGAAAACGATTCTCCTTCTTTCTTCAACCTTAGCAGTTTTTCGTAAACCTCATCCCTCACCATTATATTCCTCATACATGAATGCATGTATGTGTAGACAATATATGAATTCCGTTATCTCAGCTTGATGAAAGAAAAAATTATTAATTTTAATAAAAATAAAATTAGAATTCAAAAATAAATTTCAATATCATCACCCACACCTCGTAAATCCGCAAACTCTGCAGGTTTCGCATCCTTCCGAATACTCAAGAATGTTGCCGCATTCGGGGCAAGGAGTGCCGAGTCTTCCTTTCTTTTCTTCTTTGAATTCCTTAAACTCGGTTAGCGGCTTGACTTTCTTGGCATCTCCCCTCAAATACCTCTCCAAGGCTTTTGCTATTCCGTCCGCACAAGAAGTAACCATCTCTCCCTCGTCAAATCCAACCGACGGACATCTGATCCCTCTAAGCTGATCTATTATCGCCTCCGGGCTAACACCGCTCCTCAAAGCTATGGAGATCAGTCTACCTATGGCTTCGGTCTGCGAAGCAAAACAACTTCCACTCTTGCCCAAGTGAACGAAGACCTCCGCCAACCCGTAATCGTCTTCGTTTATCGTAACAAACAACGATCCGCAACCTGTTTTGATCCTAATGGTTTTGCCGGATGTAACTTTGGGACGAGGTCTCGGCTCTACGAACCTCCTAAGTTTTTCTGTCTTCTTAGTAACCAAAACCTGCTCTTCTCTGCTACCATCCCTGTAAACCGTAACGCCTTTGCATCCAAGCTCGTAAGCCGTCAAAAATACATTGGCAACGTCCTCTTTCGTTGCATGGTTCGGTAAATTTACGGTTTTAGCCACCGCGTTATCAACGTATTTCTGGAACGCCGCCTGCATTCTCACGTGCCAGCTCCAGTGAATGTCCAAAGCGCATTTGAACACCCTCCTTATTTCCTCCGGCAGTTCCTTCATTTCCTGAATGCTACCCTCCTCGGCGATCTTTGCGATAAGTTCGTCGCTGTACAATCCCATCTCTCTTAGGGTTTCCTCAAAAACCGGGTTGATCTCGAAGAACTCCTCCCCATTCAGTATGTGCGTTCTCTTATAGGCTAAGGCGTAAACCGGTTCAATACCACTGCTACATCCCGCTATAATGCTGATCGTGCCGGTAGGAGCTATTGAAGTCGTGGTTGCGTTTCTCATCTTTATGCCCTTCTTTTCCCAGACGCTACCCTTCCAATTCGGGAATACCCCCCTTTCCTCAGCTAAAGCTTGCGAAGCTTTGTGAGATTCCGACTGAATGAACGACATCAGCCTTTCAGCCAACTGCAAGGCATCTTCACTGTCATACGGAATCTTGAGTTTGAACAATAGGTCAGCCCAGCCCATTACGCCCAATCCGATCTTTCTATTCGCCTTCGTCATCTTTTCGATCTCGGGAATTGGATAGCTGTTTACATCTATGACGTTGTCCAAAAACCTAACAGCCAACCAGACTACTTCCTTAAGCTTATCCCAGTCTATATCTTTCCCTTTCACGAATTTTGAGACGTTTATACTTCCCAAATTGCAAGATTCGTATGGAAGGAGCGGAAGTTCGCCACAGTTGTGAACTACAAAGCCGTTTGCATCGAACGCATGGATTTCCCTGACGTGGGCATCGTAAACCTCATCATATCCTTCGAATTCTATAGACTCCACAGTTGCAACGAACCTCGTTCTGTTCGACTTTCGTTTGTAGCTCGTAATTAGTTTTTCAAGCTTCTCTGCTTTTTCAACATCGCCGAACCCGATCTTTCTATAGAACTCAAAAACGTCTTCGTTTGAGATAACAAGCTCGTGCTGAGCTTTAATATTATACTCCTTCAGACCACCCCTGCCATCGGGAAGCTTTTGCTTTCCAGCCTTTCTCCTGTTTTTGTAGATCCTTGAATAGATTCCTAATCTCAGAAGCATCCTCTGAACAGCTTTGAGAATCCCCAGATCGCTCTGAGATAGTCTTATGCTGATACCCTTCTTCTGCGAACCTTGAACTGATCCATCAGCGTCGAACAATCCTCTCAAAAATCCGATGTAAAAGTCCTTAGATGCTTTTTCGATCTCCGGTGTGATAGCTTTTCCATTGGGCATCAATCTTCTCGCAAGCTTTGTTATGTAGGCTGTTCTGTATTCGTTTCTTCTCTTTATCCAGCCTTTGAAGTCCTTTCTATGCGGGAACGAGCAAGCGGACTGGTAAGCTATTTCCCTGATCGATCTTGCACCTCTACCATCACCATAAACTGAAAGAATAGCCTTTTCTTTGGTTATCGTTCCATCCCCTAAAAGCAAACCCATTAAATATCCTTCCTTCTTGCTATACTTCCCATTCCAGCCTTCAAATTCCCTGTGATTGTTCAAAACGACCTTATCTCCAGGCTTGAGATTGCAAGCTTTAACCCACTCCGTCTCAAGCACATATCTCGTCATCCTCTTTACCTTCAAAATCGGATGGTCAGCTGTGAGTTTTAATTCAAAGCCCTCCTTCGTCTTAAGCCTGTAAACTTTCCTAATACCAGTAAAGAAGAAACCGCCACTTTCATATTTTCGTCCGTTCACAACGGCAACGAACCTCCTGCCAATTAGATCCTTAACCTGCCTTGGACCTTCGGCAGTCATTATCCATGTATCAGCGGTAACGCAAGGATTCGTAGCTTCGATTTTTCCGACATGAGGAGTAGGATTGTATTTATTTATTGTATCTATAAAAATCATTCCCGGTTCACCGTTTCTCCAAGCTCCTTCGACTATCAAATCGAATATCTTCTTTGCGGGAATCTTTCTAACTACCTTCCCAGTTCTCGGATTTATAAGCTCGATCTCACCGTCGTTCTTGAGTGCCTCCATAAAATCGTCCGTAATCGCAACGCTGATGTTGAAGTTTCTGAGCACACCTTCCTCCCACTTCGCCTTTATGAACTCTTCTATGTCGGGATGGTGGACGCTTAAAACGCCCATGTTCGCTCCCCTTCTCTTCCCACCCTGCTTTATCTGCTCCGTAGCACAGTCGAAGATTTTCATGAATGAAACGGGTCCGCTTGCCACTCCTTTGGTCGATCTTACTATGTCTCCCTTCGGTCTTAAACGGGAAAAGCTAAAACCAGTGCCTCCCCCACTCTTTTGCACTTTAGCCATGTCCCAAAGCGCTTTAAAGATCCCGTCTATAGAGTCCTCAATCGGAATAACGAAACAAGCGGAAAGCTGGTTTAGCTCAGTCCCGGCATTCATCAAAGTGGGGGAATTTGGTAAAAACAGCTGTTCATCCATTATTTTAAAAAACTTCTTTGCCATTTCACCCGGATTTCCGCCGTATAACTCCTCAGCTTTGGCTATCGCGTTTGCAACCCTCCAAAGCATCTGCTCGGGGGTTTCTATGATATTACCCTCGTTATCTTTCAGCAGATACCTCTTTTTCAGCACGATCTCAGCCGTTTTAGTTAGCTTCATACCTAGCACCCCGATTTAACTTTGTTTATTATGTTTTTTAGACTTCTACGTTGCAGTCGAAGACGGCTGAATTTCGTGTTCCATCGAAGTATATTTCAAAACGAGTTTTCGCCAACTTCAAACCCTAAAACTTATATCTCTCCCCAAAAGCTTTGAAGTTATGAGAAACATTTACGTTCAAGAGCTCAAGCAGATTCCGGTTGAGCAACAGATGATCGAGATCGTCGAAAGGAAGGGTATCGGGCATCCCGACAGCTTGGCAGATGGAATCGCGGAGGCTATGAGTCGGGCTTTGAGCAGGGAATACATAAGGAGGTTCGGGGTAGTTCTGCATCACAACACCGATGAAACTCAGATCGTCGCAGGAAAAGCCAAACCGGCTTTTGGAGGTGGCGAATTAATTCAGCCCATCTTCATCCTGCTCGTCGGCAGAGCTACGAAGGAGTTTGACGGTGTTAGCATTCCGGCGGACAGAATAGTTCTAAAGGCTGCGAAGGATTACATAAGGAGTGCGATGGCTAATTTGGATCCGGAAACCGACATAATATTCGACGTTCGGATCGGGGAGGGTAGCACGGATCTCAGGGACGTGTTCGCGAGAAGGAAGGGAGAAGTTTCGATGGCTAACGACACGTCATTTGGCATAGGCTTCGCCCCGTTCACGGAAACCGAGAACTTGGTATATAACGTGGAGAGGAGGATTTACAACGAATTCAGGAAGCAGGAGAAGGCTGTAGGTGAGGATGTGAAAGTTATGGGGCTTAGGGAAGGGGACAAGATCACGCTAACGGTTGCGTGCGCATTCGTGGATAGATACCTTAACAACATCAAGGAATACATCGCCGTGAAGGATGAACTCACGAACTGGATCAAGGAGATCACGGGCGAATATACTGAGAGGGAAGTGAACGTCCAAGTGAACACAGCCGACGATTACGAGAGGGATTGCGTTTATCTCACCGTCACCGGAACTTCAGCCGAGCAGGGGGACGACGGTAGCGTTGGAAGGGGTAACAGATGCAACGGACTCATAACACCCTGCAGACCGATGAGCATGGAAGCTTCGAGCGGTAAGAATCCGATAAACCACGTCGGCAAGATCTACAACATCCTCGCAAACTTAATAGCTAAGGACTGCTACGAAAACATCGAAGGAATTGAGGAAGTCTACGTTAAGATTCTGAGCCAGATCGGAAAGCCGATAAACGAGCCCCGTGCTTTGAGTATTCAGATAATTCCGAAGAAGGGTTACGAAGTGGAAAAGATGGAGAAGTGGGCTGTGGAGATAGCCGAAGGTTGGTTGGACAACATTCTGAAGATCACGGACATGGTCATAGAAGGGAAGGTAAGCACCTTCTAATTCTAATTTTAAGAAAGGGGTTGGGATACCCGAAAATAATAAAAAATTTTTGTTAGACCTGCTCGAAAGCCTTCTGCAACGGCGGAACGACCTGCTTCTTTCTCGACATCACACCATCAAGCCAAACGCTCTTGCCCTCAAGCTTCTTGCCGAACGCGATCTCTACTACCTGCGGGTAGTCCGTAACGACCAGTAGCTCGGTTCCCTCCTTCATTATGTCCGTGAGCATCAGGAATATTCCCGCGTAGCCGCCCTCTTCCTTCATCTTCTTCATCTCTTCGTAGATCTCGTCGATCCTGTCCTTGATCAATCCCAAGTCCACGAGCTCAATCTGACCAATTCCGACCTTCTTTCCAGCCATGTCGAAGTCCTTGAAGTCCCTCGTTATGATATCCCTCGCAGACATTCCTTCTACTGCTGAAAGCTTAGCCTTTAGATCGATTCCGAACTTCGTTATGTCCTCTATTCCGGCTATCTTCGCAAGCTCTTCAGCTACCGCTTTGTCCATGTCCGTAGTCGTTGCTGATTTGAAGATCACGGTGTCGCTCAGAATTGAAGCCAACATGAGTCCAGCCATCTCCTTCGGAATCTCGATTCCCGTCCAGTCGAAGAGCTTTTTGAGGACTGTTCCAGTGCATCCGACCGGGAAGTTCACGAAGAGTATCGGGTTCGGTGTTGTCACATCTCCGATCTTGTGGTGATCGACGATCGCGATTATCTCAGCCTTGTCGATGTTGTCCGGAGCCTGAGTCTTCTCGCTGTGATCGACCAAAGCGATCTTCTTTCCTTCCGCATCCGTCATTATCTCCGGAGTTGAAACTCCGAACGTTTCAAGAACGAACTTCGTTTCTGGGTTCGGCTCTCCCTGAATAACCGGCACAGCCTCGCCGTCGATCTTAATCAATCCGCCCTTCTCCTTCCACTGGTTGAGCAAGTATGCAAACACGATCGCAGAACAGACGGAGTCCGTGTCCGGGTTCTTGTGTCCGACAACATACACCTTTTCCGCCATGGTGCTATGATAACATTGCTAATAGATAACACTTTCGAATTTTTTTGACTTTAAGATGTTTTTTAACGGCTCGATCGACGGGAAACTACCCGCCACCTCGTGAGCACACCTCTTCCGAGTTTTTCAACCGAAATCAATTCGAGTTCTATAGGCGGGCTGAAAGAAGATCCGTCCACCACTGTCGGTGCTTTTGCCCCGCCGATTATCATGTTGCCGTAATATACGTAAATCTCGTCCACCAAACCTTCTTTAAGCAATCCGTAGTTCAGCGTTGCCCCGCCCTCCACCATAACCTTCCTTACACCTATTTCGTAGAGGTAATTCATAAGAGCAACCAAATCCACTCTGCTCTCACCGAAGCAGACGACTTCCGCTCTCTCTTTCAGCTTTTCAACCCTGCTTCGATCAGCCACCTTCGATACCGCTACGATCGTCTTTGCATCATTGTTTAGGATTTCAGCATTTAGAGGAATCCTGCATTTGCTATCTACGACGACTCTGATGGGATTCTCCGGCTTTCCCTGCTCGATCCTCCATCTTCTGAGTTCGTAGCTTTTAACGGTTAAACGTGGGTTGTCAGCCAAAACAGTCCCGATTCCAACCATTATCGCATCGCTTTCGGCCCTAAGCCTATCGACTCGCTTGAGATCTTCTTCGCACGAAATTCTAATCTGTCTCCTCGTTTCATCGCTGATCTTTCCATCCACGCTCGAAGCTATGTTAATGAATACGAATGGTCTCACGATTTAGCTGTCCATTCATTTAATATATATATCTCCCGTTGGTAATCTCCCAACGATATTTTGCATTACCAAGCCATTTCCAAAAAAGACTAAGCCCGCTTTAGGATTACTATAAACTCCCTATTCATCGTTTCAACTTTATCTCCCCTAACGTTCGAGGGACTCGATTTCTTCGGTAGCCTCTTGCTTGGAATCTCCCTTACTACAGTTTCCAAATGCTCGTAGCCCAAGCTTTGGAAGATCTCGGACATTATAATGTCGGTTGGTATGTTGACCTTACAAACCGTTCTGTTACCGACCACGAGAGCTATGATAGAATCGTCGGATAACGCGTCAACTATATTATCGCTCGCGATTTGAAAATCCCTAAAGAAAGTGTAAACGTCCAGAGCTCTGTTTTCGTCTCTCTCCTTTATTTCATCTAAGACTTCGTAAAGCGTTGGTGATTTTACGTCACTTAGGATTCTCTTAGCCCTGATTCCTCCAAGAGATATCCTATCGATGTTCCGTATCTTTTCCTAATCGAATCCGAGCCACTGAAGTGAAAGTCGAGAAAATTGCCCGTAAGCAACCGTCGTTCTCGAATCTCCGTATGGAGGAGAAGTTAGAACCATATCGGCGGAAACGTCAATCCCGTTTCGAACGTCACCCAAAAAACGTCTGCAGAAATTCGATCGAGTAGCTTAGTTATAGCAGGATAGTATTCAACCGCAAGTCTAACGTTCCTGTTCAGGATTTCCAAGAAAATTCCTATGGCGTTTGGATTCCAGCTTTTCAGCTTGCTTTCGGGAATTCTGAACAGCTTATACTCACTATCCCTCGTGTTGCTGACCTTTCTAACTGTTTCGCTAAAAACGATGAAGAGGAAATCTCTGATATCGTCATCTTCAACCTCTTCGATAACTCTTTTGATGAACGACAGCTGTTTGATCACGGAGGGCTTGAACCAGTAGTCGATGTTGAAGAACTTAGGAACTTCAACGCTTTCAAAAATCCTCGGATTAAACTGCGCGATTGAAAGTTTTTCCTCTATCCTCTCAGTTTCCAAAAGTAAAGTCCTTACGTTTAAAGGTGTAATCTTAACCTTGGAAATTAAAATTGCGAGTGGGTTTATGTCGTATCCAAAAGCGTTTCTACCGCTTAAAATCCCTTCAACCAAAACGGTTCCAGAACCACAGAACGGATCTAAAATCGTTTTCTTATCTCTACCATACTTCTCGATCAACTTCTTTGCGATCTGGGGTAGCATCATCGCGGGATATGTATGAATTCCGTGAATACCTATTTTTGCAGTTTCTCCTCTGAAATCCCAGCTTTTGTCTCTAATTCTTAGCATCTACTCACCTTCTCTTTCAACTTTTCGGATAATATCGATTTTTCGGAGAGCCAAGCTATTATAATGTTCCTGACGACTTCCGAATCACTCGAACCCATCTCACCTTTAAGTTTCTGAATCAATTCGTATTGCTCTTTGGTTAAACTGCTAAATCGGGCAAATATTCCTCTTTTTTCTTCTTTTTCAAAACCTCACATTCAATTCCTTCAAAATCCCTTAAAGCTATTTGCAGTATCTTTTCCGCTGAACTTCCAACCCTTGCCCTTCTTATGTTCGGTAGATCGCTCGCTATTCTTTCTTGAATCAGTTTTGCAATGTGATTAATCAACCTGTCGATTAACTCATCCCTATCTTCGATCGTTTTAATCTCTTCTGGAATGTTATCTCTTAAATACGAGGCAATAGCTTCGAGTTCTTCATTTAAATACACTTGATGTGCCAAATTTTCGAGCAAGTTGACGATTTCAGAAAAGCTCGTTGAACCGTTGATTTTCTCCTTCAGCAATTCTTTAGCTTCGTTTAAAATCCCATCGACCGACTTTATCCTCTCCGACAGCTTCTTCAACTCTTTACCTCCTTCAAAAGTTCCTTCAATCTCTCCTTCGCCTTTTCAACCCTATCCTTACTCTTACCGGAGAACTTTATTATTACATATCCGGGCTTCGGATAAGAACCGATCTGAACGTCTTTAAACTCCTCCACAACCCTGTTCAGCTGATCCAGAATTTTCTCTTCGTATCCCTCCACGTTAAGCGTTGTTTCGTAGTATTCCTTTTCTCCAAACCTCGGCAAGATCTTTTCAAACACATCCTCCATCTCCGCAGGAACGCCGGGCATAACTGCAACGTTCTCAACCACGTAACCCGGTGCAACGCCTACATCGTTATCTATAACTTCCGATCCCTCGGGGAAAGTGCAAACCTTTTTTAAAGCTTCTTCATTCGCATTCGGATACTTCCTTCTTAGTTTCTCAAAAACGTCTTCGTAGAGCACGAGCTTTCTGCCCAAAGCCTTGGCTATGCCTTCCGTTGTTACATCATCGTGCGTCGCACCTAAACCTCCGGTAACGAGAACGAAATCAGCCATCTTCCTTGCCCTATCTACTTCTTCCGCAATATCCTTTATAATATCTGGCACTGTTATGATCCTGATAACCCTATGTCCCTTCCGCGTAAGCCTGCGAGCCATGTAAGTTGCGTTGGTGTTTGATATGTCTCCGCTGAGGATTTCGTTACCTACGCTGACGATTATAAATTCCATGCTATTTTATAGGTTCGAAATAAGAAAAATTTTGCGATCTAATCTTTCTCAGTTACGAATTTCGTCACCAAATTCGATGGAATGAGCTCGAAGAGCATATCCTCGCTGAATGATGTGCTTACAACTTCTTCAAAATCGACATCTCCGAACTTGTAGCTCGGCGAAGCCACGTAAAATTCCTTGGAGAAGTGTTTAGCCGTCAAAGCCAACGGTAGCGTTCCCGTTTTGTTTATGAACGCATCGCTGAGCACCGCATCTGCACCAACTACGACCAAATCGCAAGCCTTAACTGCATAGCTAATAGCGGAATCCGGGAAGGTCGTTGCCAGAAGTCCCCTTCCCCTAAGATACCTCACCATCTCCAAACCTTCCTTACCCGGAGTCGACTCAAGAACTATCACATGCTTTGCTTTAAGCAAAGCCCTTTCGACTATGTGGCTCCTACTAATCGTAGTAACGATTTTACCTTCAACAATCTTCTCAAGATTCTTTGCACATCCATCATCCATCTCCTCTATCTCCGCCTCGATCTCCGAGATGGATCTCCCCTCTTCAACACGCTTGAGCAACCACCTAAGTCCAGCCATAGCTTTATGAGCCGAACAAACCTTCCTGCATATCTCGATCCTATCACCCTTCTTCCTCGTCTTCTTCAGAAGATCGATCGTCATTCTGATAATCCTCGACTGTCCGCTCGATCTATCCTTAAGAATGGTCTCAAGATCCATGATCCAATTTAGCAAACGATATTATTTTTACCTTTTGAAATCCTTTCATGATCGACCTTCACATCCACTCTGTTTTCAGCGATGGAGAGCTTATTCCCTCCGAAATAATTAGAAGGATGGCGCAGTTGGGAAACGAAGGACTGGCAATTACAGATCATGCGGACTTCTCGAACATAAGTTGGATAATGCAGAACTTAAGGAGGTTCATGGATTTCAGAGACGATTACGAATTGGACGTTCTGTTCGGAGTCGAAATAACCCACGTTCCTCCTAAGCTCATCGGCAAAGCGGTAGAGCTTGCTTGGAAGGAGGGGGCGGAAATAGTCATCGTTCACGGCGAAACGATAGCCGAGCCGGTTAAGGAGGGAACGAACATCGCCGCAGTTCAGGAGGAGATAGATATCTTAGCGCATCCCGGACTTATAGACATAAAAACGGCGGAACTCGCCAAGGAGAACGGGATCTATTTGGAGATTTCAGCCAGAAAGGGGCATTGCCTAACGAACGGGCACGTTGCGAAGATCGCCAAAGAGGTGGGATGCGAGCTCGTGATTAACACCGACTCTCATTCACCTGCAGACTTCATAGACACCGAGACTGCGATAAAGATTCTAAGAGGGGCCGGAGTTGATGACGTCGAGGATGTTTTTGAAAATTCTAAGAAGATTATAAAGAAAAGACTTTGACATTCGTTGACAAGCCAAAAAAACTTTAACAGTTTAGAATTGATACAGATTAGCATGGAAATAAGGAAACTTCAGCTTATCGGTGGTTCGAGTTACATGATAAGTTTACCGAAACGCTGGATTAAGGAGAACAACCTAAATCAAGGTGACGAACTCATCTTGCAGGTCGACAAATGCGTAGTTAAGATATATCCCAAAAAAGGTGCTGAAAACGTTTTTAGGGTTAAGATCGACAAGATACCGAGAGCCGACGACAAATTCCTTAGGAGATTCATTTACGCGTTATACGTTCAGGGTTCAGACGAGATAATAATTGAGGACACGTTGTCGCCGAAGATAATTACGAAACTAAGCGAAATCGTTAGGGATCTAATCGGAATGGAGATAATCGATGTTACCGACTACAAGGTGGTTATAAAATGTCTTACAGCTTCCGATCTCGATATCGAAGGCGTTCTTAGGAGGATGAGTCAGATCGTCATCGAGATGATCGACGTAATCGAGGAGTTTCTGAGGAGGAAAAAACCATCTACCGTAAGCGTAATACCTAAGCTTGAGGAGGAGGCTGACAGATTTTATCTCTTAGCCGTCAGACTTGAGCACAAGCTTTTGAGGGAGTTATCTTGTCCAACGAAGTGGAACGAGATGAAACAGCTTTTGGGCATGAGGATAGTTGCGAAACTGCTTGAAAAGATTGCCGATGCTTTGTATGACGCCTCCGAATTCGTTTTAAGCGTTGAGAACGGTGAAGTGCTTCCGATTCTGCTCGATTTGAGAAGGATATTCAAGATAGTTTTGGACTCATACTTCAACGGAAACGTTGAAGTGTGCGAGGACGGAATAGAAATGGCTGAGGAGCTTGAAGAGAAAATACTAAGGGCGAGAAGTGGTAAAGATGGAGTTCCCTGCAAATTGGCTTTGGAATCACTGCTCGAAGCTTGCAGACACGTTAAATCCATCGGGGAGATAGCTTTTAATAAAGCGGTTAGGGAAACGATTATGGTGTGATTTATGCCTAACTACCTCGTAGTTTTGCAAGGCGCATGGATAGTCAGGAATGCCAGAACCATAAAGGATGCCATGAACATAGCTGTCGCTGAGGCTGGAAAAAGGTTGCATCCCGATCTCGATTTTGTTGAGATAGACGTCGGAGTTATGCAATGCCCGAAGTGTCACGAAAACCTCAAGAGCGTTTTCATGGTGGCCGGAACTGCTTTGGTCGGGCTGATCTTCGAGATGAAGGTGTTCAACGCTCAGAGTAAGGAGCATGCGGCAAGAATAGCGAAGTCCGAAATAGGTAAGAGGTTGCAGAGAGTTCCGCTTGAAGTGCTGGAGGTCATCGAAATAGAATGATTCAATCGATCAATTTATCGACTTCATCCCTCGCCGGGAAGTTTCTCGCTCCGTAATACCGGATGTTGTAGCTCGCTACGAAGTTTCCGAGTTTCAAGCACGTTTCGAGAGGTAATCCCTTCAGAAATCCGTATAGAAATCCGGCTGAGAATGCATCTCCGGCTCCCGTTGTGTCAACTACCCTATCTACGCTGAAAGCCGGCTGATATATCTCTTTGTCCTTCGTAACCGCTTTGCTTCCCCTGCTTCCGAGGGTAATCACAAGAATTTCGACGAACTTCAGAAAGTCTTTTTCGGAAACGTTTAGACTTTTGAATTCTGGCTCGGATATTATGACCAAATCCGTGAACTTCAAAAGCTCCTTAAGTTTCTCGAAGCCCAGCTTGGTGTATGGATAGCCGGGGTTTAATATCACGAACTTCCCATGCTTTTTGGCATTCTTAGCTATTTCTAAATGAACGTCGAAGCTTTGCTTCGACGGAAATGGATCCAAGTAGAAGTAATCGACCTCCTCGTAATCCCTATCGCTTATTTCCAATTCGACTACGCCGGATGCGTTCGGATGGACGAAGAAAGTTCTTTCTCCATGCCTATCAACGTAAACGTCAACCCTGCCAGTTAGATCGTGAGTAACCTTCAACCTTAGCTCCACATTCTTCATGCTCTCCATGAAGAACTTTGCATTCTCATCCCTTCCGATGGTGGAATAGAACCTGCATCTTACGCCGAAGCTCGCCAATCCGGCCATTACGTTTGCACATGCACCGCCGGGCATCCTTACGAAGTTCTTGACGATCGCATGACCTCCCCTCTGAGGATATTCGTCGATCGCGTATATGTGATCGACCAAAGCAGGCCCTACTCCGGCTATCATATTTCGAGGATCTTCGCCGAATCGATAAGCTTTTTCTTAACTTAACCAAGCTTGGTATTATGGATGTTGATGAGCTTAAGGATCATCTATCAAGCTACGTAATCGATGTTCTCAAGCGGAACGGCATTATTAAGCTCTTTCCTCCTCAGATCGAAGCCGTAAAGAGAGGACTTTTTGATAGAAAGAATATGGTTGTAGCAATTCCGACGGCAAGCGGAAAGACGCTCATAGCTGAACTTGCGATGGTAAAGGAGGTTATAGAGGGCGGTAAATGTCTTTACACGGTTCCTCTCAGAGCTTTAGCCAACGAGAAGTTCGAAGAATTTAGAAAGTGGGAGAGTATTGGTATAGAGGTCGGAATAACGACCGGCGATTACGAATCCAAAGACGAGTGGCTCTCGAACAAGGATATAATTGTTGCAACGGCTGAGAAAGCGGATTCCCTGCTTAGGAATAGAGCGAGCTGGATGAAAGGAATTACATGTTTAGTTGTGGACGAAATTCACCTTTTGGATTCAGCCGACAGAGGAGCTGTTCTGGAGATTCTAATTGCGAAGATGAGAAAGATTAATCCCGAACTTAAAATAATTGCTCTCTCAGCAACGATTCCAAATGCGGATGAAATAGCGGAGTGGCTCGATGCTGAGCTTGTAAGAAGCGACTGGAGACCCGTTCCGCTGTATGAAGGAGTCTTCGTGAACGGAAGGATAGAGCTTTACGGTGATGGATCGCTGGTGGATACGAAAATAGTAGGCAAAAGCATTGAAGATTTGGTGGAGGATTGTTTGAAAGAGGGAGGGCAGGTTCTCGTATTCGATTCAACGAGGAGAAATGCCGAGAATACTGCTTTAAAGCTTGCAAAGGTAACCGCAAGGTATTCTGATCCGAAAGAACTCAGGAGTGTTGCAAAGTTGGTTTTGGAGGAAAACGATTGTGAGATGAGCAGGAGGCTGTCGGAATGCGTTGCTAGGGGTTGTGCATTCCATCACGCCGGACTGCTGAGCTCTCAGAGAATGGCTATAGAGAGGGCTTTCAGGGAGGGGAAGATCAAAGTGGTATGCGCAACTCCGACGCTATCGGCTGGAGTGAATCTGCCGGCGAGAAGGGTCATCATAAAAAGCTACTACAGATTTGACGGATTTTCGAAACCGATTAAAGTCATGGAATACAAGCAGATGGCTGGAAGGGCTGGAAGACCGGGAATGGATGAAAGGGGCGAGGCTATACTAATAGTTAGGAACGAAGCTGAGAAGAGTAGAGTTCTGAAGAGGTTCGTCTTCGGGGAGTTTGAGAAGATAAGATCGAAGCTCGGTGCTGAGAATCATCTCAGATTTCACAGTCTATCGCTGATAGCGGAAGGATTTGCAAAAAGCCTTAAGGATCTCGAGGACTTCTTCTCCCAGACATTCTTTTTCCATCAGAATGAAATCTCGCTCGCTTACGAGCTCGAGAGGGTTGTTCTGCAGTTGGACAGCTGGGGAATGGTTGAATTCGACTACGATAGCGTTAAGCCGACCGAATTGGGAAAACTCGTATCAAGACTTTACATCGATCCCCTAACCGGTTATCTTTTCGTGGAAGAAATTAAGAGATCCGAATTTCTTTCGGGATTCGATGCCCTTTATTTAATATGCAGAACGCCGGATATGGAGCACATATACGTCAGGAAATCGGATTTAAACTGGCTTACCGATGAAGCGCTGATGCATGGAATTCCACTCAACGACTGGAGTCTCAGAGAACTCAAAACCGCTCTGTGCTTGCAAGATTGGATAAACGAGGTCGACGAGGATGCAATATGCTCCAAGTTCGGCATAGCTCCCGGAGATCTCAGAAGACTGATTGAAACCGCAGAATGGCTGGCAAATGCCTTGGCAAGAATTGCGGAGTTTTTGAACGTTGAAGGACTTGACAGATTGGTTTTGAGGATAAAGCACGGGGTTAAGGAAGAGTTGCTCGAACTCGTCGAGCTTAAGGGAATAGGAAGGGTCAGAGCCAGAAAGCTGTTCAGGGCAGGAATAAGGAATAAGGAAGATATTTTGAGAAATAAAGAAAAGCTTCCGTCGTTGCTCGGCAAAAAGATCGCCCAAAACTTGCTTGAGCAGTTGATCAGCGAGCCCTAATGCAGACAACATCCTTCCCATACTTCAGATCTGCGAATTCCACCCTTTCTATTTTAAATCCAGCGCTCTCAAGCATTTTCACGATTTCATCCGAGCTGTATAGCTTAGCGTTTGCGTAAAAGGGACTGTCCTTCCTCTGACTGTATTCCTCGCCAAGTTTCGAATCCGCGGGAACGCCGCACACGACAATTGATTTTCCGACTCTTCGTGCTTCCTTCAAAGCTTTAAAAGGATCATCGAGAAAGCACAGCGTAAATGCGAAGAGAACGAGATCGAAGCTCTTATCTTTAAACGGCAGATTTTTAGCATCGGCTTTTATAACTTCTATTCCCCTCGATTTTGCGAGCTTCAGCATCGCATCCGCCAGATCCACTCCGTATCTTATTCCGAGTTCCCTTGCGAATCTGCCGGTTCCGACTCCGACTTCAAGCCCGAGCTCGAATTTTCCGGCGACTCTTCTTATCAGTTCTACCTCCTTTAGAAACCACTCCCTGTTGCGATCATACCATGAATCGTATCTCTCAGCGAATCTGTCAAAAATTTCGACGATCATAAAAATTGTAAGATTACCTATCCTTTTTCTCCTTTCTGAGTATGCTCTCAGCCGCTATCAAGCCCGTAACGGCGGCACCAACGATTCCCCTGCTTATTCCCGCTCCATCTCCAATTGCATAGACGTTCGGAATGTTCGTCTCCATTTCACTGTTAACCTTCAGCTTAAGCGAGTAGAACTTGATTTCAGGAGCATACAGAAGAGTCGAATCATCGGCTACGCCGGGGATAACCTTATCGAGCGCTTCGAGTGCATCCAAGATGTCGTCAACGACTCTTCCGGGGTAGGCTAAGCTTATGTCTCCCGGAATTGCGGTTTTCAGCGTTGGCTGGACGAGACGGTTGTTCTTTATTCTCCTTTCCGTGCTCCTCCTCCCCAACCTAAGATCCTTAAGCCTCTGCACTATAGGATTACCTCCGCCGAGCTTCGTAGTTATCCTTGCAAGATCCCTACCCCACTCGTTTGGATATTCGAAGGGCTCCGTAAATTCGTAATGTCCAAGCAGAGCGAAGTTAGTGTTGTTCGTCTTCTCCTTAGCCTTGCTGTGTCCGTTGACCAAGCAGAAGTCCCCGTAATCTTCCCTTATGACCCAACCTCTCGGACATGTGCAGAACGTTCTGACGTAATCGTCGTGCCTCTTCGTAAGTATCCTCAGCTTCGGATCGTATATGACTGAAGTTATCTCGTCCATTATCGAAGCCGGAACCTCAACCCTAACTCCGACATCTATCGCCTTCGCATTCTCACTCACGGCGATATTGTATTTCTTAACCCACTTTTCGAGCCACTCTGATCCACCTCTTCCGACTCCGATGATTAAGTAATCGTATTCGTATTGCTTCCCGTCGTGCAGTGTGATCTTCTTCTCCTTCGGATTTATATCCACGACCGTCTTCCTCGTGTATATCTTGACGCCGTTATCCTTCAGATACTTCTCTATGCTCTTTATGACCTTCGGCAATTCATCGCTCCCTACATGTCTCTGCTTAAGCGGAACGAACTCAATTCCGGCGGCGTTAGCCCTTCTCAAAAAATCTTCGATCTTCTCCTTATCAGTCCCGTAAACTTCATCCGGCGCTCCGTGTTGCAAAAATATCTTATCGACTTCCTCCATCTTCTTCAGCAGATACTCAGCATCGATCAGATCGATCAGATCTCCGCCGACGGTGTAGCTTGAAGGATACTCCGGAATGGCGTAGTTCAGCTTTCCGTCGGAAAGACCACCAGCCCCTCCGACGCCGAAGGTTATGTTGCAGGGTTTGCACTTCGTGCAGAAACTTTCGGAAAGATCGCTGGGACACTTTCTTTTGTCGATATCTCTACCGAGCTCGAAGATCGCAACCTTCAACTTTCCTGCAAGCTTGTATGCGGCGAACAAACCTCCAGGGCCGGCTCCAACGATTATGACATCGTATTTCATACATTTTTAGGCTCTTCTGGCAAAGTATATTTAAGATTTTTTATCAGACGTTCACCACTTTCAAGCATCTCCCTACTTCGGCTGAGTTGATCACAGCCCTATAAACGAACTCTCTCGCCTTCTTGCAAGCATCTTGTAGGCCCAACCCTTTAGCAAGGTAACATGCAAGGGCGGAACTGTAAACACAGCCCGTTCCGTGGATCTCAGCATCGACGATCTTGCCTTCGATTACGAACGTTTTTCCAGTATCGGCATCGAATACGACATCCCTTCCACCTAAGCTCCCACCTGTAACCACTACCGAGCATCCGAATCTATCCGCAATTTCCTTCGCCGCCTTCTCCGCGGATTCCGAATCCTCAATCTCGATTCCAGAAAGCTTAGAAGCCTCATCCGCGTTGGGAGTTACGACATCGCAAGCTTCCGCGAGGATAGAATAAACGTCCCTGCCGGAAAATTTAAAGCCGGTAGTTGCCTTGATTACGGGATCAACGACCTTGGGAATCTCGAGACCCTTTATCAGCTTCGCAATAACCTTCGCCTGATCTTTGGAGCAAACCAATCCCACCTTTATACCGGCCAAGTTTAGATCGTCCAACACCGCCGAAATCTGTCTTTCGAGGCATTTCGGTTCGATCTCGTAGATCCCGTAAACGCCACACGTGTTCTGATACGTTATAACCGTAACGGCTGAAGACGGAAAAAAGCCGAGAGCCTTTATGGTCTTAACGTCTGCGAGGATTCCAGCCCCACCGCTCGGATCCAATCCGGCTATGCTCAATACGCTCCTCATTTCGAAACCTCCAGCCGATGCAATTCGGTATTATGCATCCAAAAAATCCCGAGATCGGATACACTATCGGTCGGTTGATGATAGAACCGAAAAGCAGTATCGACAAGCCGATTAGGAACATAACGAATCTGAGCTTTAAGCTGTCGGGAAGTTCGTAGTTTAGGTAGTCCGTAGATAAGGTGTGTGCGACACCGAATCCGAGCAGATACCCGCCGATCTTGAATGCGTAGTGTCCGATCAAGGGATATAAGGAAAAGATGAGAAGGGACGAAATCACGATTCCCAAAAGCTTTGAACTTCTGTTTAAACTGAATTCTATCGAAGATGCGACGTATCCTATCGAAATTCCTATGATCAAACCTCCGATCACATCTCTAACGTAATGAACGCCGAGAAATATCCTCGACAGACCTACGAGACCTACCACAACAAAAGCAACGGCGAAAAACCACACCTTCCTTATTTTAAACGCCAAGTAACTCCAGAAAGTCGCTGAAACTGTCGTATGTCCGCTCGGGAATCCGTAACCGCTTACGGATGTCTTCCACAGATACTTAGGAGGTCTCGGAAGCTTGAAAAAGTTCTTTAGGGTTATAACGGTTAAACTGCTCAAGATGAGCGCACAGAAGAGTTGCCATCCCGTTCTTCTGTCCACCACGAAGTATACGAAAGGAACGAAAACTAAATACGCTTTTTCGTCTCCGAGTTCCGTAATCAACAACCAAAAGTTCATATCAAATCTAGGAGTTCATTCAAGCTTACGGCTTTCTGCTCACCGCTCCTCAAATCTTTAACAGCGACCTTCCCTTCCTTAAGCTCTCGCTCACCGACGATTACGGCTAAATCCGCGTTTATGTCGTTTGCATAGCTGAGCTGTTTTTTGATGTTCCTTTCCATGACATCCGTAACGACAACCGCTTTATCCCTCAGCATATTCGCAATTTTAAAGGCTTCTCCTTCCAAACCCCTGAAGCTTACAACGACAACCTTCTTCTTTCGCTCCAACTCAACTTCGCAGATCTCGGCAATCCTATCGAATCCCAAAGCGAAGCCTGTGGCTGGAGTATCTTCCCCTCCGAAAAGATGCGCCAAACGGTAGCTACCTCCCCCGCATATCTGATTCTGAGCTCCCAAGCCTTCTTTAGCGTAGGCTTCGAAGACTACGCCGGTGTAGTAATCCAGCCCCCTCGCAATTCCGAAATCGAGCTTGTATTTAACGTCGAGAGCATCCAATACGTCGCACAACTTTTCTATGTGACCGAAATCGAAATCGGGGATGATCTCCTTAGCTGAGCCAATGATGTCTCTATCTCCAACGAGTTCGACCAAAGAAAATATCGAATCTCGCAGATCCGAGCTAACCCCTACTTCGTCCAGATACTTCTCAAGACCTTCGACGTCCTTCTTATCTATAAGCCTCATGATCTTCGAAGCAACGTTCTCATCCAAATCTCTGAGCAGATGCCTCAGCAGTCCTACATGACCTACGTGCAGATCGAACTTAATCTTAAGCTCGTCCATTATTCTGTATGCGAGGGATACAACCTCGGCATCGGCTAAAGGCGATGAGGAGCCTATAAGCTCAACTCCGAATTGCCAGAATTCTCTGTATCTTCCTTTCTGAGGCCTTTCATAGCGGAAGCAGTTTGCGAAGTAGTAGAACCGCAACGGTTTCGGCATTCCGACGCATTCGTTTACGAACATCCTGATTACCGGAGCCGTGAGTTCTGGTCTCAACGCGAGATCCCTTCCACCCTTATCCTTGAACGCGTATATCTCCTCTATTATCCCCTCGCCGGATTTTATCGTGAAAAGCTCCAAATGCTCGAACGTAGGAGTTAAAACTTCTCTGTAGCCGTAGCTTTCCGCAATTCTTCTCATGATTTTCTCGATGGCTCTTCTTTTTTCCATCTCATCCGGCAGAAAGTCCCTCGTTCCTCTCGGTCTTTCGATTTTCACGCCTCAAGCTTAGCAGTATCTGTTTAAAAATTTGCTCAAAGGTTAAATTATTTATAAGGTTTGCATAGCTAAGGGTATGGACAAAATAAACTTCGATGCAGAATACGTCAGACCCATAATAAGGGGAGAAAAGGTCACTACGATTAGAAAGGGAATCAAGAGCTACCCCGTTGGCAGAATAGTGGATCTCACCGTAAACTACACGCCGTTTGCAAGGGCGAGAGTTGAGAAGGTGGTCGTAAAGAGAGTTAGCGAGCTCACCGATGAGGATGCTAAGAGAGACGGTTTCAGCAGTAAGGACGAGCTTATCCAAGCTCTTAGGAGAATATATGGAGATATAAAGGATAGCGACTTCGTTACGATCGTCCATTTTGTGGTGGTTGAGAGTTACGTTAGATGATCTCCCAAATCGATCGGCTTGCAATTGATCATACGTGGTCAGACTAAACCGTTAAATAATAAAGCTTGCTGGCAGTAATACACGTATGGAGAAGTTCAGCTACGCGAAGGCTGGAGTTGATATATTTCAAGAAGAGAAAGCCGTCAAAGCCCTCACGAGTCAGATAAAGCATGTTAGGAGCGGTTCCGGTAAGCCGATTTTGATGGGGCATTACGCGAGCGTCTTGGATTTCGGCGAGTTCGGAGTTGCGATAACCACCGATGGCGTCGGAACGAAGATAATGGTTGCTGAGAAGCTCGGTAAGTTCGACACCATCGGAATAGACTGCGTAGCAATGAACGTCAACGATCTCGTAGCCATAGGAGCCGAGCCGATAGCGATGGTTGACTACATCGCAACGTTCAAGCCGAATGAGGAGATCATGGCCGAAATTGCCAAGGGATTGGAGAAGGGATGCGAGATCGCAAACATAACTCTCGTCGGAGGCGAAACGGCAACTCTGCCGGATCTAATCAAAGGATGGGATCTGGTGGGAACGGCGATAGGAATAGTAGATAAGGATAAGATAATAACCGGCGAAAACATTCAGCCGGGGGATGTTATCTTCGGAATTCCGAGCTCCGGCATACACAGCAACGGCTTAACTCTTGCGAGGAAGGTTATCGAGAAAGCCGGTTACAGTTACAGCGACGAATTTGAAAACGGTAAGACGATCGGTGAAGAGTTGCTAACGCCTACGAGGATATACGTTAAGGAGATCTTGCACGTAATTAAGAACTACGAGGTTCACGGTCTCGCCCACATCACTGGCGGAGGTCTGCTCAACCTCAAGAGGCTTAAAAAGGTTAAGTTCGTGATAGACGATCCCCTACCACCGCAGAGGATCTTCAGGTTCATTCAGGAATTGGGAAACATAGATGATGATGAGATGTTCAGAACCTTCAACATGGGCATGGGTTTCGCAATAGTTATGCCCAAGGAGGAAGCCAAAAAACTCGAAAGAGCGGGTGTAATTGATGGAAAGATCGTCGGATATGTAGAGGAGGGAGAAGGGGTTTTCGTTAAAGATTTGAGGATAGATTAGTCCTTTTCGACCTCCTTTTTCAACAACTTCTGCCTCTCCTTTGCCGTGTAGCCCGTAAGTTCCTCTAAAAACTTGTTGTAAGTCTTAATCGTCTGAACTGCTACATCTTCAGATACATTCGGATTGGTTTTCGACTCAGCGTAGAGCTTTTTATCCTTAAGCCAGAGTCTTAGCTCTTCTATAGCCCCGAACCTGACGATGTAAACGTCACCGTCCTTCTCGAACTCGCCGAAGTGCTTGACGATCATCTCTTCCAATCTCTCCTGCGTGGGCTTAAAACCTCTCTTAAATCTGTATTCTCTCATGCTATAAGCTATGGAAAAGGATAAATAAGCTTTTATCAATCCATAATCATGGAAGATTTTGAAACAAGAATATTGGTCGATAAAGTGGATGTAAGAAATCCTATCGTCCTTACAAGCTTCCCCGGGATCGGACTCGTTGGAACGATCGCATCCTCGCACTTCATAATGGAGTTGAACTTAGAACAGATCGGTGTGATCGAGTCGAAGAGCATTCCTCCGGTGGCTTCGCTCATGGACGGAATAATTCTACCGCCGATAAGGATATACCAATCAGTAGATTTAGGATTCGTTTTAATCCATTCGGACGTTCCGATAGTTCCTTACGCAACTTACGAGATGAGTCAGAAGATAGTGGAATGGGCGATCGAGATAAACGCGAGAAGGATCTTCTCTTTAGCTGGAGTTGCAACGTTTGAGGACAAGAAGAGGGTGTTCGGAGCGGCGACTTCCAAGGAGTTGTTAGACGAAATCAAGGATTACGTTGAAATCTTTAAGAGTGGGACGATTTCCGGCATTGCCGGTTCGATTTTAAACGAGTGCGTTGCGAGGAAGTTCCCCGGCTTGGCTTTGCTCGGAGAAACTTTAGGATTCAATCCCGATCCGAGAGCGGCGGCAGAAGTTATAAACGTTTTGAACAAAATGTTTAATTGGAACGTCAGCGTAGAGAAGTTGATCAAGGAGGCCGAGATGATAGAGGCTCAGATGCAGAAGCTTGCGGAACAAGCCAGAATGCACGAGGAGAAGGCTATGAAGAGGGAAGAACTGCCCATGTATGGGTGATGATCATGAGATGTTTGGTCATCACCGGGGTTTCCAAAAGGGCTCTTGATGAGTTGACGAGAAGGATAATAAAAACGATTGAATTGAGAAGTGCTCACAACGTTGCGACAGCTTTGAAAGCTGATATAGGAGATAAGGTTTTGCTTACGACTTCGAAGTTGCACGATGTGGATAAGGGAACTGTCGGTGTAATAGCCGAAGTCGTCGGTAAAGAGGTAATATCGCATTCTCTGATCTTCGCATCCGAAAGCATGATTCAGGAGAACGAAATGACGGTGGTAAGGCTGAAATTGGATGTAAAAGGTGTAGGTAGGATAGTGAAGTTGTATAACGCCGGAATTCTCGACACGACCGAAGCGGATGTGGTTGAAGTTAGCTACTTCGATGCCCGATAGTTTTTTATTATTTAAATAAATAAATATATTTAAATTTTTGAAAAAAGTTCATGAATATTGATAATTCACGTTGGGAATTACCCCGGGCCACGTAACGTTTGTCAAGTTGGTGGCGCCGTAGCCTGTGGTGTTACCGTATACGATCGCCCATGCGGTTCCGTTTATCTTCCACTTCGTGATGTTCCAGTTATGCACGCCGTTTGACAGTGTAGCTGGATTGGTTATGTTTACGTCGAACTCCAAGCTTCTCGCGTGAGTCCAGTTAATTTTAACGGCAACGGCGGTATGGCAGGCTATGCAAGCTTCGTTTTCTCCCCTGAGTAGGGTCGAATTGTTGGCGGCTCTAACAAAAGCCAAGTGCGCCGCACAGCTTCCGGTATCTCCCGGATATGCAGTCAAACCGAATCCTCCGGCTATCACGTAACTACTGCTGAAGACTCCCGGATTACCGTGGCACTCGTAACACGTCTGAGAGCCTATGCTTAGGTAGTAACCTACGTGATTCAGATTGTTGTATGCACCGTGGCAATCCATGCATCTCACGGTGCTCGCCGCATGAGCTTGAACACCGGGCGTATATTGTGTGTAACTACCACTTACGCTTGCGAACGAAATTCCGTTGAAACCTCCCGCCCTATGGCAAAGTTGGCATTCGAATACGTAACCGGTTTCGCCGGTGTGCGGGCCTACGTGCGCTCTCATCTCTTCGTATATATCGGCGTGGCACTTTTTACAGGGAACGTTATTTCCAGTTCCGCTTAGGTTATACCAGTAGTGTTGCCCGGCGAACAGTGAAACCGTGCTGGGTAAAACGACCAATCCCGTTGCGGCGAGGACAAGGGTTACCAGTAAAAGTTTGGCTAAGTTCATACCGTCCCCTCCTAAAAATAGGTTTACCACAAAAGTGTATATATTTTTTACTAAAATGTATTTAATTTAACAATAATGTTATGATAATCATTATTATTTGTTGTTGGTTGCACAATCTTTAATTATTGTTCAATGTAAATTTTCAGCATGCCTTCACCTATGGACATCTACAAGCTCCTTCCGAAGACTAATTGCAAGCTTTGCGGAGAGCAAACTTGCATGAGCTTCGCGTTCAAGCTGATTAAAAAGGAGAAGAAGTTGGAAGACTGCAAGCCGTTGTTCGAGCCCGAATTCGAAGAGCAGAGAAAAAAGATAGAGGAGATGCTGAAGGTAGTTGAAAAGGCGACGGAGACGGGTTTGGTCGTGAACGAAGACCTTTGCATAGGTTGCGGAAACTGCATCGTCGTTTGCCCGGTTCACGTTTACGAAGATCCCGAAGGAGCGGGCTCTGGATTCGGAGTGAGGCTCGAGAATCCCATACTCAGGGTGGAAAACGGAGTGGTTAGGGTTGTAGATGTGGGCTTATGCAGGAGATACAAGGAGAAGACCATCTGCGTTGCCTGTAGGGAGAACTGTCCCACTTCCGCAATAGCATTTCTGGAGGAGTTATGATGTGGGTCTGCACGGGTTGTTCGTGTTTGTGCGACGACATAGAAATTGAAGGAGACGTAGTAAGGCATGCATGCAGGATAGGAGCCGGATTATACCTCAACCGTTCGGTTGCAAGAGCCGAACCCCTCATCGACGGAAAGCGAACTGATATCGATTCTGCTATTGAGAGGGCTGTGGAGATTCTGAAAGATTCGAAGAGCGTTGCAATCTACGGCTTAAACAATTCAACGCTCGAAGCTCAAAAGATCGCAATGAAGATCGCGGAGAAGATCTCCGCATACGTTGACAACGGATCGAAGTTCGGCAAGTTGGCGGAGATGATATTGAGGAAAGAGATACCTTCAACTACTCTTGAAAACGTGAAGGATTACGCTTACGTTATATTCTACTGGGGATGCGACGTTCACAATTCGATGCCGAGGCACATGTCGAGATACACCTACTATCCGAGAGGGAAGAAGAGGCAGAGGGGATACGAGGAGGACAGGTTTTTGGTCGTCGTGGATGTTAGAAGAAGCCACACCGCTATGCTCGCTAAGAAGAACGCCGTCTTCATAAAGACGGACGACGACGGAAAACTCATTCGTGAATTCTTAACAGCTTTAGAAGGTGGAATAGCGAGCGGGGACGTTTTGAGAGTTGTCAAGGAGTTGAAGAAATCGGATTTCAACGTCATATTCGGCGGAGGGGGATTGATAGAAGGATTGGGTAACGAATTTGAGGAGTTCGTCAGATTCGTAAGCAATGTGGGTTACTTCATCCCCGCGGATTACCGCACGAATTCGATGGGATTCTTCAAAAGCCTATTCGAAGCTGGTATACCGAAGGCGAACTTAGAGGATCTGCTCATCGACGAAAAAGTAGACACGGCGATCATCGTAGGTAGCGATCCGCTGAACTCGATGCCTTTCGACGTAGCTAAAAGACTTTTGAAGCTTAAATTAATAGTTATAGATCCTAAAGTCAGTTTTACGTCAAAGATGGCGGATGTCGTAATTCCTTCTGCAATATCGGGTGTTGAATGCGGCGGAAAGATGATCAGAAGTGATTTCGTGGAAGTCGAACTGAAACCGATTTTTAAGTCGGAATACGACGATGCCAAGATATTGAGGAGTATTTCGGAGGGATTGTGAAATGCTGAGGTTCGCGAAATACCTCAAAAAGGTTGAACTGAAGCTTGTTACGTATAGAGACGGATTTCAGGTATCGGTTGCGGTGAAAGACAAGTTCGGCGACGAATTCGTCGAAAAATCTGCCGTGGTGATCATACATCCGGATACGGCAAAAACCTTCGGATTCAAAGACGGGCAAATAGTGAAAGTTTCGTCATACGAAAGATGCGCGAATTTGAGGCTTAAAGTCAGCGAGATTGCTCCGGAAAATGGAGCATTAATTCCTAAAAGCATCTACTCTTGCTATCTATATTCGGACAAGATTACAATAGAACCGACGGACGGCGAAATTACGACGCCGAACGAACTTCTCGAAAGATATACGTAGTTATTATTTAGTGTTAATGATCTATTAAGCAATAATACCGCATAAGCCAATAATTTAAAATGACAGATATTTCAGAAGAGAAAATTTTATAATCTATAATGTTAGATCCGAGGCGGGGATGGTAATGGATCTCAGGGATGGTTTTATAGTTCTCGATGAAATGAGGAACGTCACGATTCGAATAGGGAAGGTTATCGAGGAGGATGAATGGGAGCCGATGGGTCCGACTCCGAAACCCCACATCCTCGACCTAAGATACTGGGATCAGAAGCTGTTGGAGAGATACGAGCCATTCTACGCACCTATGCAGGACTTCTGCAATCTGTGCACGATGGGTCCCTGTGAACTGTCGCACAACAAGGAAGGAGCTTGCGGTATCGATCTTAAAACCCAGAAAGCCAGACTGGTCGTTCTCGCATGCCTCATAGGAGCTTCATCTCATACCGCTCATGCGAGGCACTTGGTTCACTACCTCGTCGAAAAGTTCGGCAGGGATCATCCCATTGACTTGGGAAACAACGTGAACATCGAAGCTCCGAACGTGAGGCTCGTTTTCGGAATAAGACCAAAAACTATCGGCGATCTTGAGACGGTATTGGATTACGTCGAGCAGGAGTTGGTTAGAGTTTTGCACACCCTCCACACCGGACAGGAGGAAAGCTACTTGGACTACGAATCGAAAGCTCTGCACGTCGGAATGCTCGATCACGTTGCGATGGAAGTGGCGGACATAGCGCAGGTAGCGGCTTTTAACTATCCGAAAGGAGATCCGGATGCTCCGTTGGTAGAGACCGGTTTCGGCGTGCTCGATCTGAACAAGCCCGTAATTCTGATTATAGGACACAACGTCCTTCCGGCGAGAAACATCGTCGACTATTTGGAGGAGCACGGTCTTGAGAACGAAGTCGAAGTAGCCGGTTTGTGTTGCACCGCAATAGACACAACGAGATACGATCCCAAGGCTAAGATCGTCGGAACTTTGAGCTTCGAACTCAGAGCGATCCGTTCCGGAATTCCGGATGTCGTTGTTACGGATGAACAGTGCATAAGAGCGGACACCCTTAGAGAATGCTCCAAAATGGGGATTCCGGTTATAGCTACTTCGGAAGCCGCTTCGAGGGGATTGCCCGACAGAACCCACGAGAATCCCGATGTCATAGTAGAAGACCTCGTAAGCGGAAGGGCGAAGGGTGTTTTGATCAGAGATCCGGATAAGGTCGGAGAAATAGCGGTGAGAGTGGCTATAGAGGTAAGAAAGAGGAAGGGTAGAAAGGAGCCTTTCATGAGTGAAGAAGAACTCAAAGCCGAAGTTCAGAAGTGCACCGGCTGTGCGAGGTGCGTATTCTCGTGTCCGCACAATCTCCGCATAGATGTTGCGATGCAACATGCAAAGAAGAAAGGGGACTTCAGCAAGTTCAGAGAGATCGAACCGACGTGTATAGCTTGCGGAAGATGCGAGCAGGTATGTCCCAAAGGGATAAGGATCGTAGATGTCATAATGAAGTCGAGCTTGGATCAGCTTAAGTCTAAAACCGGCAAGAGCAGGGCTGGAAGGGGGCCGATTCAGGATGTGGAAATTAGAAAGGTCGGACAGCCGATCGTTATGGGAACGATTCCGGGAGTCATCGCGGCAATAGGTTGTCCGAACTATCCGAGAGCAAGAGAGGAACTCGGGCAGATCGTAGAGGAGTTTTTAAAGAGGAGATACATCGTCGTAACGTCTGGCTGTCATGCGATGGATCTGGGAATGTATACCGACGAGGAGGGCAAGAGTTTATACGAGAAGTATCCCGGTTCTTTCGATGCCGGAGGGCTTGTGAACGTCGGAAGCTGTGTTGCGAATTCGCACATAAGCGGAGCGGTGATAAAGATAGCCGCCATATTCGCGCAGAGACCTTTGAGAGGCAACTACGCGGAGATAGCCGATTACATACTGAACAGAATAGGAGCCGTCGGTTTGGCTTGGGGTGCATACAGCCAGAAAGCGGCGTCGATTGCAACCGGCTTCAACAGACTTGGCGTTCCGGCTGTAGTCGGACCTCATTCCACAAAATACAGACGAGCCTACATCGGTAAGTATTGGAAGAAGGAGAAGTGGTGGGTTTACGACATAAAGTCGAAGAAGAAGATACCGGTTGAACCCGCTCCAGATGCTTTGCTCGTCTGTGCGGAAACGAAGGAGGAGGCAATAGTTCAGCTTGCAAGGTTGTGTATAAGACCCGCTGACACTTACTTGGGAAGACAGATCAAGCTCACTCACTACATAGAGCTCAGCCAGAAGTATTTGGGTTGTTTGCCAGATGACTGGCATCTGTATGTTAGAACGGAGGCAGATCTTCCAGTTAAGATGAGGGATCAACTGTTGAAGATTTTGGAAGACGAGCACGGCTGGAAGATCGACTGGAAGAACAAGAAGATTCTTGAGGGCCCGATAAGGCAATACGATGCTGGATTCAATCCGACGTTGGTTGAGCACGTTTACGAGAAGTATACCGGAGAGAAGATCATTAGGTGATCGCCATGAGCCTCGATAAGGCTTTCGAGAGGGTTACGAGGATTTTCAATCCAGCGGACGTCCAAGTGAGTAAGTGTGCGAGCATAATAAAGCCGAAGGTGGTAGCTACGATGATAAAGAAGTCAAAGCACCCCGTTCTGATAACCGGAGGTAAACTACTTGAGGATGAAAGGCTCGTAGATTTCGTCGTCAAGCTTCACGAGAAGACGGGGATGGACGTAATCGCTACGGGTGGTTCGAGCAGACCTCTGATTGAAAGGGGTGTTGAGCCAGTCGCCACCGTATTTACGCTCCACTACGTAACCCAATACCTCACCGATCCAAACTGGAAGGGATTTGACGGTAAGGGTAACTACGATTTAGCGGTGTTCATAGGGTTCACAGCACCATACTACCTTTCGAGGATGCTGTCAGCTTTGAAGCACTTCTCAAGGGTAAACACGATTTCGATATGCGAATACTATCAGCCGCACGCCAAGTTTAGCTTTCCGAATTTGAATGAGGATCTGTATTATGAAGCTTTGAACATGATTTTAGAGGTGTGAAGGATGGTCGAGAGAAGGAAGGTCGAGATCCCCGAAGGGAAGAAGGTCAAGGTTAGCGTTGGTGAGGAGGATTTCCCGTTTGAGATATCTCCGATGTTCGAGGGGGAGAGGATAAGAAAGGGAGACATGTTCGTAGAGTTAGCCGGCCCGAAGACGGTAGGATTCGAACTCGTGATATCACTTCCTCCGGATCAGGTTGAGGACATGAAGGCAACGCTCGTCGGAATTGATCTCGACGAGATGGAAGAAGGTGGCAGGTATCCGTTCGCTATGATCTACTACATAGCCGGCGAAAAGATCGATCCGGACATAGAGCCAGTGGTCGAAAGGAGAAACCACGAATTCCAGAATTACATCGAAGGCTACATGCACATAAACTCGAGGGACACGATTTGGATCAGAATCGGAAAGAACGCGGTTAAGAAGGGTCTTAAAAGTCTGTTGCAGATAGCAAAAGCCACGATGTTGCTGTATAAGAACGAGATGTCCTTCATAGAGAAGATAGAGGCGTTATACATAACCGACAGGGAGCTGGTTGAGAAGCTACTGAACGAGCTTGCGAGACCCATCTACGAGGAGAGAGACGCGAGGGTCGAGAAGTTGCATGACGAAGACGTCGATGAGTTCTACTCTTGTTCTCTATGCCAAAGCTTCGCTCCGACCCACGTTTGCATAATAAGTCCAGACAGACCCGCACTTTGCGGAGCGATAACTTGGTTCGATGCGAGAGCGGCATCAAAGATAGATCCGGAAGGTCCGAACAGACCCGTTCCGAAGGGAGAATGCGTGGATCCGATAGGTGGGGAATACTCCGGCGTCAACGAATTCGCGAAGCAGGAGAGCGGTGGAAGTGTGGAGAAGGTTAAACTTCACAGCTTCTTCGACAGCCCCCATACCTCATGCGGATGCTTCGAAGTCATCGGCTTCTACATGCCCGAAGTCGACGGAATAGGATTCGTGCATAGAGGGTATCCGCATCCCGCACCGAACGGCTTACCATTCTCAACTATGGCTGGGCAGACGGGTGGAGGAAAGCAGACGGTCGGATTCTTGGGCGTAGGTATGGCTTACTTCAGAAGCAAGAAGTTCCTCCAAGCCGATGGCGGATGGTATAGAGTAGTTTGGATGCCGAAGGAGCTGAAGGAGAAGGTTCTGAAGTATATTCCCGAGGATATGCGAGACAAGATCGCCACCGAGGAGGATGCGAAGACGATAGACGAGCTGAAGGAGTTTCTCAAGAGGGTGGATCATCCGGTCGTTAAGGGGGTCGTTAGACCGGTCGATGGAAAGAAGATCACCGAAGGCTGGGTGGAGGAGAAGGAGGAAGAGAAGGCTGAAGAAGTTAAAGAGGTTCCGGCGGAAGAGGCTCCGTCCGTATTACCAACTCAACTACCGATTCAGATGCCTCAGCTTCCTCAGATTCCTATGGCTCAGAGCATGCCCACCATAAGACTGATAATTAAGAACGCCAAGATCTACATCGATAAGGTGGTCGTTCGAAAGGTTGAAGACAAAAAGAGCTAAGTCGTGATCATGAGGGATGAAAGGCAGAACGCTGGAAAGTTTAAAATTATTTTAAAAGATGCTAAGATATACATCGAAAAGGTCAGGTTCGAAGAAGAGTAGCGGGGATCTTCTGTGGTTGTGATAGCAGTGACGGGGAAGGGCGGAACCGGAAAGACTGCGATAGCCGCTCTGTTAGTTAAGTTTATCTCCGAAAAGACATCCAACATTTTAGCCGTCGATGCCGATCCGGATTCGAATCTGCCGGATGCTTTGGGCGTGGAAGTCGAGAAAACGCTTGGAGATGTCAGAGAGTTGTTTCAGGTTACGAGGGATTCCTTGGGAACTGTCGATAAGGGATTGTGGCTCGAAGGAAAGATATTCGAAGCCATCCACGAGTTCGAGAACTTCGATCTCCTCGTTATGGGTCGGCCTGAAGGTGAAGGCTGTTACTGCTTCGTGAACAACCTACTCAGGGGGATTTTGAAGAAGTTTATGAGGCATTACGATCACGTGATAGTCGATTGCGAAGCCGGATTGGAGCACTTCAGCAGGAAAACGATAGAGGGTGCGGATTACATAGTCGTAGTTACCGACACATCCCGAAAGGGTCTAAAGACGGCTAAGAAGATAAAGGATTTGGTTGAAGAGCTCAATCTAAACTTTAGGGAGATGTTCCTCGTCGGAAACAAAATAGTGGGAGATGAGGCGAAGGAGGTCATAAAGAATTTCGCAAAGGAGGAAGGTTTCGTTCTGCTTGATCTTCTGCCTTACGATGAAGAGGTCGTCGAGCTCGATCTGAGAGGAGAGCCCATAGTTAACCTATCCGAAGATTCGGAGTTCGCGAGGAGGGTTAGGCTTATTGCGGAAGTTCTTACGGGGTGGGGGTCGTGAAGATAGACGACCTGTTCAAGCTGTTGAAGAAGTATAACGTTGAAGAGCTTGAAGGAGTGCGTATTGAGGGTGATATCGAAATAGAAATAGAATCCGGAGCGAATATTCTTCCGATCATTCAGGCTTTGGCTCAAGAGCTCGGAATGGCGGCTTATCATTTGGCAAGAGCATCGAAGATCTTAGGATTTCCGGTTGAGCAACTCTTCGGCGGTGAGCTTAAGCCGGAAATTGAAAAAAAATTGGAGAAGAAAGAAGAGCTACCGCGAGAATTGATTAAAGCCGAATTTAAGCCATACAAGGCTAAATTTCCCGGGAAGATAAACGAGGTGACATTGGGAGCAACGCCAAAGGAGGGAGGAACGAGAAAGTATACGATCACCGTCGGTGGAGAGAGGAGTTTGCCTTTCTACTTCTTCGATGCCGAGCAACCCCATTTGCCGGTGATCACTATAGACGTTTTCGACAAGCCCGTTCCATTCCCCAAAGCCGTTAGAGAGCACTACGAGGATGTGATGGACGATCCAGCGGAATGGGCTAAGAAGGTGGTAAAGGACTTCGGAGCGGATATGGTTACGATTCATCTGATAAGCACGGATCCCTTGCTCGATGATACTCCGATCCACGAAGCGGTTAAGACTGTTGAGGAGGTTCTTCAAGCCGTCAAATGTCCCATAGTCGTCGGAGGTAGCGGTAACAAGGAGAAGGATCCGCCTTTACTTGAGAAGGTTGCTGAGGTGGCTGAAGGGGAAAGAGTATTGCTCGCATCTGCAACGCTCGATACCGACTGGGAGAGAATTGCGAATGCCGCGAAGAAGCACAATCAGGTCGTTTTGGCTTGGACTCAGCTCGATATAAACTCCCAGAAAACTCTGAACAGGTATCTGCTCAAGAAGGCTGGATTGTCGCCGAACAGCTTAGTTATGGATCCCACAACCGCCCCCCTCGGATACGGCATAGACTACGCTTTCTCAAACATGGAGAGGATCAGACTCGCCGCTTTAAAAGGTGACGTGGATTTGGCATTCCCGATTTCGAGCGGAACGACGAACGCATGGGGTGCGAGAGAGGCGTGGATGAAGGAGTCGCCGATTTCGGGCGACACATCTTGGGGGCCGAGGGAGTTGAGGGGTCCGCTCTGGGAGATCGTAACGGGACTGACGCTCGCTTTGGCTGGTGTCGACATATTCATGATGCTCCATCCAGCGAGCGTTGCCGTTCTTAAGGACGTTATAAGCATGCTCGGAGGAAAGTCGAAGGAGAGCGTCGATAAGGATTGGCTGGTGGTAGCATGAAGGCTAAGAGTCCGCTCGAAATTTACAAGCTTCTTCCCCAAACGAACTGCGGGGAATGTGGATTCGACACCTGCATGAGCTTTGCCGCTCATCTATTGGACAGATCTGCAAAACCGACTCAATGCAAGCCTTTGGTCGAGCAAGCGAAGAAGGATGAGAAGGCTAGGAAAAAGCTTCAGCAGATAGAGGAGCTCGTTGCTCCGGAGATAGCCGAAGTAGTGATAGGAACCGGAGATTACGCGGTTAAGATAGGTGGAGAGGACGTTCTCCACAGGCACGAGCTTACGTTTTACAATCCCACAGCCTTCTTCTACGACATTCCCGACACGTTGGATGATAAGGAGATAGACGAGCGATGTAGTAGGGTCGTTGAATACAGGAAGTTCTACGTCGGAAAGTTCCTGACGATCGAAGGAATGGCGGTTCGATGCGTTTCCGGTGATGCGAAGAGGTTTAGGGATGTGGTTAAGAAGGTAGCCGGCTACGGAAGACCTATGATCTTGGTTTCGCTCGATCCGAAATGCATGAGATCGGCGTTAGAAGTAGTGGCGGATAAGAGACCACTCATATACGCGGCAACCGAGGATAATTGGAGGGAGTTTCTGAAGCTTGCTCTGGAATTTAAGGTTCCGGTGACGTTGAGATCTAAGGATCTAAACACCCTCAAGAGCTTAGCGGTCACATTTAGAAAGGTAGGTGTTAAGGATATCGTGCTCGATCCAGTTACCGAGCCTTTGGGTGAGGGATTGAGAGGAACGTTCGAGAGGGTGATTCAGCTTAGGAGAACCGCCATCCACGAAGACAAGGATGTCGCATATCCGATAATGGTAACTCCCATCTCCGCTTGGGTTATCGAAGGTGATGATGTGGCAAAAGCTTACTGGGAGTGCGTGATAGGTGCGATATTCATAGTGAAGTATGCCGACGTGATGATATTCAAGAGTCTTGAGCCTTGGACGATCATGCCGCTCGTAATCTTGAGGCAGAACATATACACGGATCCGAGAGTGCCTGTGCAGGTCGAACCCGGTTTGAGAAAGATCGGAAATCCGGACGAGAATTCTCCGGTTATGATCACAACGAACTTCGCCCTGACCTACTATACGGTCGAGAGCGATCTTACGAGCGCGAAGATAGACTGCTGGCTTTTAGTTCTCGATACGGGCGGAATATGCGTTGAAGCCGCCGTGGCTGGAGGAAAGTTCACCGCAAGCGGAGTCAAGGAGTTGATGAAGCAGACGAAGATAGAGGAGAAGGTGAAGCATCGGTATCTGATAATCCCCGGTTTAGCGGCGAGGCTGAAGGGTGCGATAGAGGATGAGACTGGCTGGAAGATCTTAGTTGGGCCGATAGATTCGGGAAGGATTAAAGGTTGGCTCGAACAGAACTGGCCTCCTAAGAACGGAGATAGATCTTAAAATTTTTATTCGATTCCCCTCTTCCTAAAGAATTCCTCATACTCCTTCAACCTACTTTTAACGACATCGACGATCCTCTTGATTATTCTCGTACTCGAACAGAACTCGCATTCCTCCTTTACCTTTATTCTAACAACCTTTGTGTTCAATCCCCTTTTCCTCAACTCTTCTTCGAGCTTCTTCTCGTCGAAGTGCTGATCGTAGCCCAAAACGATTATGTCCGGCTTTAACTCAATTATCGGCTTGAACATGTCGTGCTCATCACCCAAGATGGCTCTATCGACCGGCTTTAGAGCTTCCACCACCCTTCTCCTCTGCTCCTCTGGAATTATCGGCTTGGGTTTGTGCCGAACGTTCTTCTCTCTTGCAACGATGACTATGAGCTCGTCACCCAACTTCTTGGCTTCTTCAAGGAATCTGATGTGACCGGGATGGATTATGTCGAAAGTTCCCGTTGCCACCACTCTGACCATGCAATCCGCATCGATTTGTTTTGAATAAAAGCTTTCCTAAGGATTTAGTAGGTATCTAAATGCCAAAGCGAAAACTACTGTTGCGAGTATGACCCTTATCACCCTCTCCGGCACGTATCTCTGAACCCTCGCCCCGCAGTATATCCCAGCCAAGCCACCCATTCCGAAGAGGATCGCAACCTTCGGATTAGGTGGGTAGCCCATTAGTGTGTAGGATGTGACTCCAACTGCTGAAGATACGAACGTGCTGAGCAATGTTGCACTTGCCGTGGCATGAATCGGCAAGCCGAAAGTCGTTACGAGCATCGGAGTTATCAGCGCTCCGCCACCAACGCCGTAAGCACCGCCGATCAATCCAACAACGAAAGATACCGCCGAAATCGATAGGGTTGAAAAAACGTATGTTTTCCCTCCAAATTCGAACTCAACTCGAAAGAGATTTGCTCGCCTGATCTTAATCTCCCCGACTATACTCGTCTTCTTTTGGGCTGTGACGAGCCTAACTCCAAAGTATAGCAAAACCAAGCCGACAAACCGCTTAAACGTCGCTTCAGGCATGAAAGCTACTCTGATAAAAGAGCCGAGTATGATGCCCGGAATCGAGCCGGCTAAGATAGATAAAGCCAAAGCCGGAATGAACCTTTTTTCCGCTTTATACCTGTATATCCCGCTTGGAATAGCTATAAGGTTGTAGGCTAAGTTTGTCGAACTTGCCGTAGGTGAGGATATCCCAAGGAGACCGATCTGGATGGGCAGTAGTAGGAAAGCTCCGGATATTCCAGCTTGGGATGTGAAAAAAGATACGATAAACGCTATTATCGGCAGAAGTTCGAGCATAACAATCAGATGTTCTCGTGCTGGTAGCTACCGGCGTAAGGCTCGGCTTCACAGCTAAGCTTGACGAAAACGAGTTGCATTATTCTCGCATTCCTTTTAAGCCAGATTCCGTTTTCGTTGTAGACCACCAACCCGACTTCGCTCCTCCCTCTGTATCCGGCATCCCAAACTGCTGTGAGTATATTCGCTCCAGCCCTGATGAGGGTCGAACGGGGTCTTCCGAAAGCCATCAAATTAGTCGGAAGATTTACGATCTCGTTCAGATAGGCTTTGTAAAATCCCTTCGGCAGAAAAATCCATCCGTCATCGTCGAACTCCAGCTCCTCAACTTCAGGCAGTTCCTTCGAATGGAAGTCGATCCTTGCAGATCCTTTGATTTTGGCAACCTTCCTCAGCGTGCAGTCGAATCCGTTCGGTTGAAGTTGAACGTCGAGATCGATGTAGTCCTCGATTAACCTGTCGTGGAGAATCCTATTTCTGATATCCTTCATGCATAGGACACTTCCGAATGGCAGATCGAACACCTCCGCGTAGGGCTTTATATCTATAACCGGCGAGCCCTTAAGCGCATCCAACCCCTGAACGAAAACCCTTCTTCCCTCAACCCTCAAAAGTCTAACTGCGGACATGCCGATTCTGTTCGGTCTTGCCGGAGATCGAGTGGCAAACGCACCGCGAATTTTCGTCCTATCACCGTGAGGATGGACGAGCAAAGCCTCTTCGGCTTTGTGGAAGTGATAGAGGATCCAGAGGAGCTCGTGCTTCTCCAAATCCTTGAGTGCCTGCTCGAATTCTGGAAGGATTTCTATGACGTTTTCATCGATGACGTAGCCCACTGGCTTCAGCGCGATTTCCATAGGATAGAGTGGTCAAAGCACATACTTAACAATTCCTCAGCAGTCCTCCTCGATCTCGAGTCCGTCCATAATGTAGTTCGGATCCGTATAACGTCTGATCAACCTTTCGAGCCAGCACTCCGCTTTATCGACGTTGGCCCCTAAGAACTCGAAGAACTCGAGTATCTGCCTCTTTGGGCGTAACTCGTAGAATCGAAATGCTCCGGAAGTTAGAACGAACGGAGCATCGAACTTCTTTATTATTCTAATCAGATCCATCGTTTCCTCTATCAGCCTCAACCTCTTCAATCCTTCGGTATTAAGGAACTTGGAAAGCGATATCTCGATCGCCACATCCTTCTCCTTGGCCATCTTAACGGTTACGTAATCAAGCTCTCTATCCATAAAATCCAATATCAGATCGACCCTCCTCCTCATCACAGCACTTCTCAAAACCTTAAGATCGCCCATCACTCCTACAAACCAGTCGTCCTTAGCCTGCCTAAGCTTCGCAATGAGATCTTTTACGCTTTCAGCCTTTACTATGTATCCTTTAAGCACCGAATCCGGCAAATTGGAAGGATTTTCGGAGAAGACGACAAAGTTTTTGAATCCGAAATCGTAAGCCTTTCGATCTGGAACGAATCTGACGAAGTCTACGTTGACTATCTTCATCGGTATCCCTTCTCTATGAGTTGCTTCGCGGCATCGATTATCTTTTCCCTCTTCGCAGGATAAGTGACGATTTTAGTCTTAACGACGATCGCGTCTCCGCCTTCCGTCAGCTCAACCTCGCCCAGATACGCTTTCTGCTTATCGATCCTTATGTGCAGAACTCCCTGATCGTCTACCTTCTCTTCGAGCATGTTGAGTAAGAACTTCCTTTGCTCGCCCAAAAGCTCCATGAGGTAGTTCCAGAACTCCTTTATCTGCCTCTTCTTGTTTATCTCAACCTCCAAGTAGAGGAGGGGATTTCCGTAGTGTCCCTTAGCTTCGCTGACCATTATCTCGAATTCGAAGGGAAAGAGCGTAGCCATAGCTTCGCCAACTTTCTCTCTGTCCTCAGTCGAGTAAACGACTGCTGAAACAATAATTCTCTCGATCTTTACGTTCATTGAAGATTACTTGGACTCGGAAACCAAATATATGTTTCGCGGTTGAAATCGGATAACCGCCGTATATGATTTAATCGAGGTTCCACATAACCCAAACTATGCCGAGGATTCCGTTGATCTTAGGCAATGCGATATCAGTAGGTATGCTCGTCCTTGCAGTAGAAATTGCAAAGCACGTATACGCACTTCCGGAGATCCCAAAAATAATAATTCTGATCGTATGCTGGTTCATGATGCTCTACTTCTCTCATTGCCTATCCCACTACATAATCGGCAGGCTTTTGGGAATCAAATTCAGATACTACTTTCTCTCAAGTTCGGTGCTATCCAAAGCCGGCATTCCAATTATTTCGAGAATCTTCTCCGTAAAGGCGTTCCTAACGCTAAAAATTGCCGAAAAATCGAGTGGCTGGAGATTCTTTGCGATGTTCGTTGCCGGGCCCATTGCATCCATGATTTCTCCGCTCGTAATAGTTGCAATTGCATACAGCTACGATAAATTCGCTTCGGCGATCCTGCTGATCCTAACGATCGGAAATGCAATCTTCACGGGTTACTTCAGCTACAAGCACGGATGCATAAGGAAAGGAATTAACGCGTTAAGAAAATAAATTTAATCCGGCACACAACCTCTTACCATGATCGTCGTCGAGGAGATGCTGAAGGGAAGGAAGGGTGAGATCAAGCTCATCCCGGAGAATTTGGACGATCTTTGGCACCTCAAGTTCATAATAGAGCCGGGAGATATAGTATTCGCTTTAACGAAAAGAGTTAGGGAGAGTTCGGATAAGCTGAGAAGCGACAAGGAGAAGGTTACCGTTAGGTTGGGCATAGAGGTTGAGAAGGTCGAGTTTCACAAGTTCGCAAACAGGTTGAGGATAACGGGCAAGATAGTTGCGGGAATAGAGGATTCGGGATATCATACGATAAACATCCCAGTAGGAAAGGAGCTTAGCATAATAAAGGAGGAATGGAAGGAGGAACAGCTTAAAAGGATAAGGGAAGCTGAAGAGGCTTCGAAGAAGCCGGAAATCGTAATAGTAACGATCGAGGAGGGGGAAGCCGTAATTGGTGTGGTAAGGCAGTGGGGCGTTGAGGAGATTTCGAACGTCAGAATGAGCTACGGAAAGGAATCGAGCCAGAGGATGGAGTTCTTTGCGGAAATACTTCGTCAGCTCGAGAGCATAGATTTTAAGTATCTTGTTATAGCCGGACCGGGATTTGCAAAGGAGGACTTCGCGCAATTTGTGAAGGATAAAAAGCCGGATTGGAACGTTATAACTTGCGACGCATCGGCAATAGGGACGAGAGGATTCTTGGAAGTCCTGAAAAGAGGTATTCTGAACAGAATAGTCGGAGAGATAAGGCTTGCGGAGGAGGCTGAATACATAGACGTTCTGCTCGAGAGAATAGCAAAGGACGATAGGGTTGCCTACGGGCTTGAGGAGGTTAGGAAAGCATACGATTACGGAGCAATAGAGGTTCTGCTGATTGCAGACGAATTTCTTAGAGAGCAGAGGGAAAGGTGGAACATCGATGAGTTCATGAGGAACGTCGAAGCTATGAAGGGTAAGGTGGTTATAATGAGCACGGAATTCGAACCGGGGCAGAGGCTTATGTCTTTGGGCGGTATAGCGGCACTGCTTAGGTTTTCGATCGACTAAAAGTTTAAATTTTGCACAGAATATTTTATACTATGAGGATTTTGGTTGTTGCCGATCTCCACGAAACTGAGGTAAAAGTTCCTCAGGATGTCGATGCCGTCTTTATTGCTGGAGATTTTACAAATGCTGGCTCCCCAAGCTTTGCGGAGAAGGTTCTCGATTCGATAAAGACGAAGGTGTTAGCCGTTCCGGGAAATATGGATAGAAAAGAGGTCTTGGATCTACTTGAGGAACGAGGTGTTTCAATTCACAGAAAGGTCGTGGATTTCAACGGATTTAAAGTCTTCGGATTCGGAGGTAGCTCCGTTACACCGTTCGGAACTCCGTTCGAGTTCGATGACGAGCAGATAGAGGAGATGATAGCCGGCTACAAAGCTGATATCGCTGTGTTTCACGACACGCCTTACGGATTCTTCGACTGGGTCGGAGGGAAATCGGTTGGAAGCATGTCGATAAGAAGATGGATCGAAAATGCAAAGCCGAAGTTGGTTTTCTGCGGTCACATACATGAACACAAGGGCGTTGCTAAATTCAACGAAACGCTTATCGTCAAGGTTCCTCCGGCCAATAAGAAGGAAGGTGTTCTCGTGGAGTTCGAGGACTTAGATAACGTTATCGTTAGGTTCGTTCAGTTGGGCTGAATTATTCCTAAGCTGGAGGTATGCATTGACGAATGCCGAATAGCTCCAAGCTCTGAAGACCGCAGTTATCGGAGCTTGAACGAAGGCCCCGATTTTCAAATATTTACCGAATTGAATTATCGAAAGAGCCGACGTTATAAAAATATCTATGAGAATTGAAAATAGTGCGATTATTATTAAAATTAAAAATGTAGCCCACCAGTTACCCTTCACGATCCTCCAGCTTGTCTTTAGAGATGAAATCACTCCCTTTTCATCTATCAGAATCGCATCGATGAAGTAGTAGAGTCTGACGGCCAGATAAATTCCGGGAATTACTAAAGCTACGGATCCCAACGCTACACTGATAACGTAAAGGATCATAGCTGTAAGGACTATGGGATACTTCTTAAGGGCGAAGCCGAACGCTTCGAAAATCGACGATTTCGTGTATGCAAGCCTTACAACGACGGAATCAAAATATATACCCAATAAAATTACTGCAATTGCGATTTCGAGAACGTGTGTAATCTCGTTTATATCTTTTTTGTCTAACGATGATGATAGGTATACCAGAAAGGAAAATAGAAGGGATGAGGCAAGGGAAGGAAATATTATGCTCGGCTTTTCCAATATCGTTCTGAAACCTTCCGCAAGTGCAATTTCTATATCGAGCTTTTTCATTTACATCAAGCCGAGAGCTTCCAACTCCTCCGCAATCCTCTCGACAGCTTTCCTCGCATCTTCGGGATCCTTTCCTCCGGTTACCACCATCTTCCCCGAACCGAATATAAGCACGACAACCCTCGGCTTGTCAAGCCTGTAAACCAAGCCCGGAAATTGCTCGGGCTCGTATTCTATGTTTTCCAGCCCCAAACCTATCGCTATCGCGTTCAGATTTAAATCCACTCCCAAATCGGCTGAGGCAACTATGTTCTGAACCTTCACTTCCGGATCTTCGATGACAGGAATCCCCAAGCTCCCTATTATCTTCACAACCTGCTTTACCGCCCTTCTCGCATCTTCAACGGACTTAGAGCCTGTGCAAACAACCTTACCGCTCCTAAAGACTAAAGCCGCCGCCTTCGGATCCTTAGTTCTCAAAACCAATCCCGGAAACTGTTTCGGCTTATACTCCGCATCTTTAATCTCCCTTGCGATTTTGTTCAGGTCTATGTTCTCCCCTATCTGCGTAGAAGCCACAACATTCTCGATCTTTATCTTAAAATCTCTTTCCATGACTTTCACCCTTTTAAATAGAGTTTATAAACCCTATATATACCTTTGCTTGGTCTGAAGGTTAGTATGATGAGATTTCTGGAGCTGTTCGAAAAGCCGAAGAGATGGATCTGGCTTGTAATATTCATCAACATAGGCGGAGCTATCTACGGCTGGTATTACTACGAATACCAACTGCTTTCAAGTCCCGCTTACCTATGGATATTCATTGCCGATTGCCCGAATTCCGCGCTGATGGTTGCGTTATCCCTTATTCTTATAGCCAAGAATCGTAAAAACGATTTTCTCAGCTTCTTCGCATCGTGCAACGCGCTAAAATACGGAATCTGGACGTGCTTCGTCATTCTTCTCTATCACGACTACTTTTTGAGCCCGGAAAGACGGTTGCTCTATTCCTGCATGTTTATATCTCACGCCTTACTTGCTACCGAAGCTATTCCCTTGGCTTATACAGTCGAATTTAACAAAAGCTGTGTTTTTGCTTTGCTCTGGCTTTTACTGAACGATTTCATGGATTACGTTGTAGGAACGCATCCTTACATTCCCCTTAGCAAATTGAAGCTCGTGGCTGGATTTACTGTATTTTTAAGCCTTTTCTCGTTTTCGATATGTTACTTAATTTCAAAAAAGAAAAGAGCCGCCGCCGGGATTTGAACCCGGGACCTGGTGATTACAAGTCACCCGCTCTACCAGGCTAAGCCACGGCGGCTTAAAACTTTGAAGCTCGATTTTGAATTTAAGAATTTTGGTAAGAATTTTGGTTTGAACAAGAGTTATAAACAAAAGCCGTGACTGTGGGACGATGGCAGAACTAACGGCTACGGAAATAGCCGAGATACTTTTAGGTATAAGAAGAAAGCTGTTCAGAATAGTTGTAATTATAGTATCCGTTTGGGCTATATCCTTCACGTTCATAACCGACTGGATAATAGAGAAGGTCAAAGCGGATCTACTTCCGAAGGGTGCTCATATCGTTTACCTCCACCCGCTCGAACCTCTTATGCTAAAGCTCAAAATTTCTCTTTACTTGGGATTCGCCGTCGCTCTGCCATACATAGTTCACACAATCTACAGAACTCTGAAGGAGAGAACGGATCTGCTGAACAACGTCCAGATCAGTAAGTCCGAGGCCGTGAAGTATCTGATCGTCGGAGCAATTCTATTCACGGCTGGAGTTGCCTACGGTTACGTTGTAATGCTCCCACTGTTCATGAAATTCCTATACAGCTTAGCCGTTCAGCAGGGCGCTTTAGCCTACTACTCCATTTCGGATTTCATAAGCTTCGTAGTTTTGATGCTCGTCGTATTCGGCTTCGTTTTCGAAATGCCTCTCATAATGTGCATCTTAGTCGGAAACGGTATCGTGAAGTATGAAACGTTGAAATACTACAGAAGGCACCTCTACGTTGCGTTCTTCGTAATCGGTGCGGCTATAACACCGCCCGATGTCTTCACCCAGCTGATGGTTGCCGTTCCAATGCTCTTATTTTTCGAAATCAGCTTGATCGTGATCAGAGTCGTTTATCGCGATAGAATAAAACAAGAAAGCTTATATGAGAGCTCTTGAGGTGGTTGCATGGATCTATGCATAAGACCGATAGGTAAAGTCGATGAGGACGTTTTAACGTTCCTTAGGGACAAGCTTAAGTGCGTTTTCGGTTGCTGTAAGATCCTCATCCCGATGGAAGTCCCCATGGATGCGTTCGATCCGGAGAGAAATCAGTTCAACTCCACCGCAATTCTCCTCAGAATTAAGCCCCTCTGCGAGATCGTTTTGGGGGTTACCGAAGTGGATCTATACGCAGATAGGCTGAACTTCGTTTTCGGCGAAGCAGAAGTCGGAGGAAATCGAGCCATCATATCTCTAAAGCGTCTGAGACCGGAATTCTATGGCGATAAGCCCAACGATGCGTTGCTTAAGCTAAGAGCGCTTAAGGAAGCTATGCACGAAATAGGGCATGTTCTGGGGCTTTTGCACTGCAACGATCCGAAATGCGTCATGCACTTCTCGAACTCGATAATAGACACGGACATTAAGGATTGGAGATACTGCGCAAGATGTAGGAACGTTTTGGAGAGAAAGGGAATTAAGGTTAATATTTAATATAAAAATTAGCGCTCGATTATAAACTCCTTAACTCCGACTCCGAAGTGCCTTGCCTTTTCTCCGATCCAAACCAGAACCTCATCTCCGGGCTTAAGCACCGAAACCGAAACATGCTTACCTTCCGGATTTATCAGTTTGATCGTTTCGGCATTCTGCAGTATTACCGTTCCCTCTTCTCCATCGGCAACCGCTTTTATAAGAATGAGCGGTCTCTTCTCTATCTTAACCCTTCCTACGTAACTCCTTCTCGTGCTTCCGTCGTATCTGACTATCTCAACATCATCTCCAGCCTTCAGCTCGGCTAAATACTTCGTCTTATCCCCGACCTTTATGTATGCGTTTACGCTACCCGCATTCACTCTGAACGGACGGGATGCAACGTATTCGGATTCCTCGCTCTCGCTTGCAATTAGGAACATAAATCCGGCTCTGTTTCCCACGAGCATGCCCTCTCCGACATCCATCAGCGTCACGGTATCTATGCAGACCCTATCCCCAACGCCAAGAGGCTTTATTTCCGTTATCTTAGCCCTCTTCAATTCGACGTAGCCTTTCTCTCCGCTCGCAAGCTCGTGGTATTGCCTCAAAATTTCCCTTCTTTCCTCTCTAACAGCTATGCCGTCCGCACCTTTCTCAAGCGTTGTAAGGACTACCTTCGCATCCTCCAAAGAGTTCACGATAGCTATTAGCTTAGCCTTCTTTTTCATCGCGATGAGGTTTTCGAGCGGTATTATCTTCCAATCGGAGAATGAAAGGAATAGGTAATCCACTTCCTCGGAAAGCTTTACAGCCCTCTCCTGATCTTCTGCTGAAGATATGTCTACGAAAACTGCTCTTTCTCCGTTTCCTTCGGCTTCCCCGTTCTTCTTTGCGAAAACCTTGAGCCTTCCGAGCTTCTTAGCCTTATCGGCAAATTCCTCCCTTACGACGACTCCGGTGTATCCGATCTCTATGGCATCCTTTATTTTCTCCTTCTCCTCTTCCCAATTTTCTCCATCAGCTAAGAGCCAGGCTTCCTTCATACAAAACCCCCTTCACATCTTCAACGTCCGCACCGTCATGAATAATCATTCTTAAAGCTTTTGCGATTAGTTCAGGCTTTTTATGCTGGAATACGTTTCTGCCGATTGCAACTCCGATAGCTCCGGCTAAAATCGCATCTCTGACGTCCTTAAGAAGTTTCAACTCATCCGTCTTCGAGCCTCCAGCCACGACTACGGGTATATCCGCAACATCGATAACTTCAGCAAACGTTTCCGGATCGCCGGTGTAGTTCGTCTTAACTATATCCGCACCGATTTCGTAGCCAACCCTCACAGCATGCTTAACCATCTCTGGATCCCTCTCATTTATCCCTTCACCCCTCGGATAAATCATGGCGAGCAGGGGCATTCCCCAAGAGTCGCAGAGTTCCGCAATCCTTCCCGCTTCCTCAATCTGTCTTCCCTCCGTTTTCGATCCGATGTTTACGTGAATGCTTACAGCATCGGCACCAAGCTCTATAGCTTTCTCCACCGAAGTGACTATCCTCTTATCGTTCGGATCGACCAAGCACGTGGATGCACTCAGATGGATGATAAGACCCATCCCCATCTCCGCAACGAACTTGGAACGCTTCACGACACCTTTGTGCAGAACGACGGCATCGACTGCACCGTCTATTCTTTTCAGAACGCCGTCGATGTTTTCCAAGCCCTTAATGGGTTTAGATATCCCGTGATCCATCGGGACTATCAGGGTTTTGCCGTTTTTGACGATCCTCCCCAACCGCCTCATTTTGCCGACCATAAAGACACCCCCAACGGAAAAACAAAGACGCGAAAAGATAGGCTTAGTTACTGATAGCTAAACCAAAATCTAAACCAAAAGAGTTCGTAAACGGTCTTGCATTCGGGCAACTTAGGCATCGGTTGATGTTGAACCGCTTGATATTTAAACTTTTCGCATAATTGAAGATCATACCTATGATCCGTGCAAGATACCATAATATAGGATTAAAATAAAATTGTGTCGAGGATTTAAGGAAAAGGGATATATACCTCCGTTTTAAACTCAGCCTAAGAGATGAGGTTGAAGAGATCGAAGAAAGTAGAGGAGTTGCTGGATTTAAAGCCGGTCAGCGATGAGGAATTCGAAGAGTTACTTGATGATAGACCCAAAAAGAATAATAAGAAGAGAGAGGATAAAAGAAAGAGGAAAAAAAGGAGCAAGTTCGAGGAGTTCCTCTAATTTTTTATACAGCCCCGGTGGGGTAGCCTGGATATCCTTGGGGGCTGCGGACTCCCAGACCCGGGTTCGAATCCCGGCCGGGGCATAAATTATTTGACGTATGAACGGCGGAATCGTCGTTCCGATGGCGTATAAGTAGTTTGGATAAATTTTGCGACTTACCAGCGCATCAGTTCTTTCTCTTCTTTCTCAGCAGAAAGTAAGTTTCACGTCTGTCTTCGGAATCCCTAACACCGATTACCTCCAGTTCACCGAAATCGGGCTTCTCGAAATCCAAACCGGTTTTCATAACGAACAGTATTAAACCGTTTGGCTTTAATAGCGGGAGAAATCTCGATGTTGCCTTAAAGGATGAGATCGGATCGAGCGTAAGATCGCTTAGAATTACATCCAGAGGTTCGAGCTTCGAAACATCGAATCTGAAAGCGTCGTCTATGAATATTTTGACGTTCTTCCGCTCGCTTTCGATCCTTCTGAGTTCCTTCTCGAACACTCTGCTGAACTCTATTCCGTAAACCCTACCCTTTTCCCCTACCTTCTCGCTCGCGTAAAGTAGGAAGCCACCAGCACTGCTTCCGAGATCGAGAACGACGTCACCCTCCTTAATGAAGTTCCATCTCTCGTCCAACTCCTTCAGCTTCCAGTATCCCCTCGGCTTTTCTTCAGCGATTACCTCTATTTCGGCTGAAAGCTCGACCTCAGTCGATGGTTTAGTAACGATTTTCCCGTTAACCTTAACGAGCCCCCTTTTTATGAACTCCTTAGCCTTCGATCGGCTCGAAAAGTAACCCTTCAAAACCAGAAGTTTGTCGAGCCTCATTGCCAGTTTACTTCGACGCTTTCAATTCTGAAATCCGGCTTCGCGTAGGATTCTTCTATGGGCGTAACATGCCCGTGCTTGAACATAAGTAAGCCGGTATATGCTATCATAGCCCCGTTGTCGCCCATGAGATATTTCGGAGGGGCGTAAAACTTCGCCCCCCTATCCTCGCACATAATTCTGAGCATCTCCTGAAGTCTCGAATTCGCACCAACACCGCCGACCAATAAGACCTCATCAAGATCCAAGTATGCCAAGGCTCTTTCCGTAACTTCAGTGAGCATTGCGAAAGCGGTCTCTTGGAAGCTGAAAGCTACGTCTTCCTTGCTTACTCCGGAATCGTATAACCTCTGCGCCGCGGTAACCAGTCCGCTGAACGAGAAGTCCATTCCCTTGACGACGTAGGGCAACTCGTAATAGTTTCTTCCATCCTTAGCCAGTTGCTCTATCTTCGGCCCTCCGGGATGCTTCAGCCCCATGTGCCTCGCAAGCTTATCCAAAGCGTTTCCTATTCCTATATCGAGAGTCTCTCCGAAAACTCTGTATCTGTTCCCCCTCCTCGCAATTACTTGGCTGTTTCCACCGCTTACGTAGAGCGTTACCGGATTCTTTGCCCCGGTTTTCCATCTTCCAACCTCAACATGCGCTAAGCAGTGGTTTACTCCGACGAGAGGTTTGTTAAGCTTTAAGGCGAGAACCCTCGCAACCGTAGCGACCACTCTTAGGCAAGGCCCCATTCCCGGTCCTTGAGAGAACGCTATTACGTCGATCTCCTCAGGATTAACTTTGGCAAACACCCTTCTTATCAGCTCGCCTATCCTTTCGGAATGGTGCTGGGAAGCTTCCCTCGGATGTATTCCGCCTTCCTTGGGAATGTATGGATCGCTTTCCATCACTATGACGTCGTTTTCGTCAACCACCGCTACGCTTAAGCTCCAAGCGGTTCCTTCAATGCCGAGCGCCTTCATCTTTAAATCTGGCTAACCCTGCTTCTTGAACTCGGTGTAACCGCACTTACCGCACGTCCTTCTGTCCGGATGTTCGGCTAAGAAAACTCCCTCACCGCACCTCGGACAGAACTTCCTCTTCCTAACGACCTTATCCCCCTTAATCTCGTAATACTTGGAAACGCATTCGGAACCCTTCGCCATTCAGATCACCTCACTCCCCGCTTTCACTACCACCTTCCTCTCCCTCTTCTCCGCCTCCGAAATTCCTCTTTATTATATGATCCTCCTCGATATCCACGAGATCATCGCGGCTGTCGTAGATCTTCGCATAGCACTTAGCTTCCTGCTTTCCGAATTCCGGTTTAATGTAGTCGATGACGATCCTGTCCAACTCTGCGTTGAATAGTCCGGCTATCTTCTCCCTCACCGCCTGCCTCGTAGGAGTGGCTCCCTCACCCCAGTAGACTATTTTTAGGTGCAACTCCCTCCTCTTCAGCAGTGGATTGTATCTGTCCTTTTCAACCAATATCTCCATCAGACCACCTCCTAAGCTTATCAAGTGTTTCACCACCTAAAATTTCCATTCTCTTAACGAGATCAAACATATCAACCTTCTTCTCCCGGCTTACGGCTACCGCAACTACTCCCCTCCTCGGTTGACCGTAAACGATTAATGAGCCTTTTGGAAGCATGATGGCAAGTGGCATTACTGCCAAGTCCTCCTCACCTTCAACAAAAACCTTAGCTTTACTCCCAGATTTCGCAATTTTGATGGCTTCAAAAAGCTTTTCAACTAAATCCTCCGTAATGTGTCCAGCAGGATTTTTAGCCTCGATTGTAGTGTAGTTCGAAGTCATCCGGTCTATCTCGGCTTTGATATCAGCATTTAGAGATTTCCTAATACTTTTACCGTCGATAACGACAATATCCGGTTTAAATTGAGATTTGAGTGCGTAATACGTTACTATATCTCCAACGCAAGCCAAAATGGCGAAGTTAATTTCTGACAGAGCGACCCTTATGGGTTCAACACCTTCTCCCTCGTAAAGCTTCCCCTGCGGCTCCGATAGGATCTTTCTCAACTCTTCAGTCAGCTTCAGCATATCAGCCCACTTTCAGCGCGTATTTTCCCGGAATCTTAATACCAAGCTTCTTTGCGATTTCGCTCTTCTCAGGGTCGATTATCACGACGTATCCATACCACTCCTTCGTTAAATCCGTGCTACCGCAGTTCTTGCAGACATCCGTATCGATGTTTATGTATCTACACTTCCTGCAAGCCAACTCCGTCATATCCTTCACCTGTGCTCCTCAAGCTTCTTTATCTCCTCTTCGATCCACTTCAGGTTACCCAGCCAAGGCTGTCTCATTGTCAAACCTATCTTGCTCTTAGCCGGCTCTCTCTCTTTCAAACTCAAAGCAACTATTCTCGCCCTTACGAGATCTCCTTCTTCGATCGTTCTTTTCGTCTCCTTACCTATCAAACGTTTATTCTTTTCGTCGTAAACTATGTAATCGTCCATTATCTGGCTTCTGTGAAGTAAAGCATCAAAGGGCCCTACGGAAACGAAAGCTCCGAATTCGACAACTTCGACGACTTCGCCCTCGATAACCTCCTGCATCAGAGGTTTGAATCCTATCGCAGTAAACTCCACATCGAAATATACGGCTCCATCGCCTTCTATAATTCTGCCCTCCCCGATGCTGTCTATACTCTCGATTCCTATGATCATTCCATACTCCCTATCGAGTCTGCCCTCAAACTGCTCCCAGAGGAGATCCCTAATTACCTCCTCAATGTCCTCTCCCAGCCTTCTTGGTGGAACTCTAACCGTATCCCTAATTTTTAGTCGAACATACATGAGCATCACCGAAAGTAAAAATTGCAAAAAGCTAAGACAATATAAATTTAACTCAGCTTTTAAATTTTTCTGATGAAGGTTTGGAGATTCGTAGGTTTCGACGACAGCTTTGGGGGTGGTGTAGCCTACATCGTCGGATGCGTAACAGCCGGAAGCTACGTAGAAGGATTTTTGATCGACAGAATCGAAGTTGACGGTTTAGATGTGACCGACAAGATAATCGAGCTCGTAAATTCGTCCAAATTCAAGATCCAACTCAAGTGCATATTTTTGGATGGGATAACCTTCGCGGGATTCAACATAGCCGACATAGGAGAGATTTACAATAGAACGGGGATTCCCGTCGTTGCTGTGATGCGCAGAATGCCAAACTTCGAGGAAATCAATAAAGCGTTGAGAAATCTCGACAGGTTCGAGGAAAGAATGAAACTGATCGAGAAGGCTGGAGAAATCCGTGAAGTTGAAGGTCTTTTCGTTCAGATTAATGGTTGCGGAATCGATGAGGTAAAGATGTTTATCAGAGCATCGAGATTGAAGGGGAAGATACCGGAAGCTTTGAGAATCGCTCACCTCGTAGCTTCGGCTTTAATTCACGGAGAATCGAAGAGACATTAATAAAACCCGATTGACTTCCCATTTTCGTGTCCGTAACGTATGGTGTTTCGCCCGAAGCTGAGGTTGAAAAGAATTTATAAGACGACTCGTCTTGCCAGATTCGATGCCAGAGTTCAGGATCGCAGTGGTGGACAGGGATAGATGCCAGCCGAAGAAATGTGCGCAGGAGTGCATAAAATACTGCCCGAAGATAAGAACCGGTGTTGAGGATGTCATCGTAATCAAAGACGGAAAAGCTGTAATTTCCGAAGAACTCTGCGTCGGATGTGGGATATGTGTTAAAAAGTGTCCGTTCAAAGCTATTTCCATCGTGGGCTTACCTCACGAGCTTGAGGGGAAGGAAGTTCACAGATACGGCAAAAACGGATTCGTGCTTTACGGTTTACCGATTCCGAGGAAGGGTTACGTTGTCGGACTTTTAGGGCCAAACGGAACGGGAAAAACTACAGCCGTTAAGATTCTGACCGGACAGTTAAAGCCGAATTTGGGGAGAATCGGGGAAGAGCCGACTTGGGACGAGATCTGCGAGCGGTTTTCGGGAACCGAGCTCTTTAACTACCTAAAAGATTTAGCCGAAGGCAAGATCAAAACGAGTCAGAAACCGCAGTATATCGAAGCTATTCCGAAGGTTTACAAGGGTAAGGTCAAAGATCTGCTCGAAAGGGTAGATGAACTCGGAATTTTGGACGAGATCGTCGAAAAGTTGGAACTGAAACATTCTTTGAATAGGGACGTCAAGGATCTAAGCGGCGGAGAGCTTCAGAGAATTGCAATTGCCGGATGTTTGATGAAGGATGCCGATTTCTACTTTTTGGACGAGATTACGTCCTATCTGGACATATACCAAAGGATCAACGTTGCCAAAGTCGTAAAGGAGTGGGCTGAGAAGAAGCCGGTGCTTATAGTAGAGCACGATTTGGCTATTCTGGACATGCTTGCCGATTTCGTTCACATAAGCTACGGCGAACCGGGAGTTTACGGTGTTATCACCAACGCTAAGGGTGCGAGAGTTGGAATAAACCAGTATCTGAGGGGTTACTTGGCTGAAGAGAACGTAAGGATCAGAGACAAGCCGATAGAGTTCGAGATATTCCAGCCCAGAGAAGGGGAAAGCGAGAAGGTTCTCGTGGAGTATCCGTCTTTCACGAAGACTTTTGAAGGGTTCAGGCTTGAAGTTGAGAGCGGAGACATAAGGGCCGAAGAGGTGCTTGGTGTCGTAGGACCGAACGCCACCGGAAAATCTACGTTCGTCAAGATCTTGGCTGGAGTCCTTGAGGATGACGAGAAGAAGGTTAAGCTAAATCTGAAGGTTTCATACAAACCTCAATACATCAAAGCGGACGTAAGCATGCCCGTAGGGATGTTTCTCAGGAAGATAAATCCGATGGTTGATTCCTCATACTACAAGACGGAGTTTCTGAAACCGCTCAGAATAGAGGAGATCATGGACAAGAATCTGGACGAACTGAGCGGTGGCGAACTGCAGAGGGTCGCCATAGTTGCTTGCTTGTTGAGAGATGCAGATCTGTATTTGTTGGACGAGCCTTCCGCGCATCTGGATGTCGAGCAGAGGACTGAAGTTGCGAGGATGATCAGGAGATTCGCTCTGAACATGTCGAAAAGCGTGCTCGTAGTTGATCACGACATATACCTCATAGATATGGTGAGCGATAGACTTATGGTTTTCCAAGGAGAGCCCGGAAGGAGGGGAATTGCGAGGAAGCCGATGGGAATGAGAGAGGGAATGAATCTGTTCCTTTCGAATCTGGGCATAACTTTCAGAAGAGATGAGGAGACGAAGAGACCGAGAGTGAACAAGCTCGGCTCCCGATTGGACAGAGAGCAAAAGGCAAAGGGAGAGTATTACTACTATTTCTAATCGGGTGCGTTATTACCGCGATACAGCTGAATGAAACTGTTTAAGTATAGGCTACGGCTATTAGAAGGTTTCGAAGTCTCCGTTAGTAAAACGGGTTCTCGCCACTTCTATCAGGAGATACCTTTTTAAATCTATAGATATAACTTTTAACGAGCCCGCCAGCCATGCGTCCCCTGAGAAGCATGATGGGGATTCCACACGGCGGGCTACAATTACCGTTCGATCTCAGCCCTAACGGTTACGAACATAGGTCCCCTAACGTCTATTTTCCCGCCAGTCGATGCTATGTATCTCCGAACGTTATCGTGTAAGAAGAGATTTATGTCGGAAAGCCCTTCGACGACCCTAACTCTTACCTCTACCTCCTCTCTACTTTCAGCAACGGCTCTTTCAATTACGCTCGAAGCCAAGTATGCGAACGAATCGATGTATCTTATACCAGTCGAAACCCCATTCTCAAAGTATTCCCTCCAATTCTCATTCCTCGGAATTCCGTAAATGCTACCGTTGTAAACTACTATTTCATTCGCATAAGCTGGCCCGCAGAGCTTCGTTCCTTCTTCCCTCTCAACAACGTAAACCCTAACGTTTTTGCCGAATATCTGCCCCTCCCAAGCCAAGAACTCGCAGGGACTATTCTCGTTCGCATACCTATCTGCGGTCTCGATTATGGCGTTCGCAATCTTAAGCCCAACCGAGCTTGGGACTTCCCTAACCTTGATAGCCCTCGCTATGTCCAGATCGCTGAGTTCGATTCTGCCGTAAAGCTGTGGATATACCATCTCTCTAACGTCGGAGTAGCCGTAGAGAACCATCGCGAGTCTTTCAACGCCCAATCCCAAGTTCAGAACGGGATACTCTATATCGTATTGGCAGAGCGCCGTTGGGGAATATATGCCGAACGTTGCGATCTCTATCCAGCCGTCGCTGTATTTCGTGTTACTGCCGACAAGCTTGGGATGGAATGCGAAGACCTCCGTCTGCGTTCCGGGAATGTAGTATTTGCTCCTCTTTTCATCCAACTTAAACTTGAATTTCTTAAAGCCGAACTGCCTCAGCAGAGCTTCGGCTATAGCCTTCCCCTCATCAACGCTTACATCTTCGTCAACAACAACACAGCTTGCTGAGAAGTATGTGTAAAGCCTTGTGGCATCTTCTCCTTGCTCCCTTCTGAAGCATCGATCGATGCTGAAGAGCTTTATCGGAAGAGGTAGCTTGTCTGCTATCTTGCTGAGCGTTATGAACCATCCTGTCGTCATGTGACTCCTGAGCGTTAAAGTGGTAGCTTCCGGCTTCAGCTCCTTGAATTCCGGAAAGACCTCATCCAAAATTTTCACTGCCGTGGCATCGTCAACTTTTAAGGCTTTGGCGATCTCGTAGCTTAAATCGTCCCCGTCGATCTTTCCCTTCTTGAAGGAGTGAAACGTCTTCTGAAGGGTCTTAACTTCGTCACTCCCAACAGATCTTCCGATTATTCGCTCTATCTTCTCAACTCTATCCTTGGATAAGCCTACATCCGGTCTTGGCAGGGTTGCGAGATAGAAACATCTGTCCAAAACAGCCAAAGCTTCCTTTCCAAACTGCTTCCTAACGTGGACATCCTCCACTATAAGCGGATTAACAACCTCTTTAAAACCCAAGGAGAGATAGGCTTTACGTAATTCGAAAATGGTTTTGAAAAGAGGATGTTCCTCGCCTACACAATAACCGTAGCGGGGATAAATGGAGTTCAAATCCCTTTCGGATAAAACTTCAACGCTGTTCTTCCAAGCGGATTCGAAATCCCTCTCAACCCTTCCAAGCCAATCCTTTGGATCAAATTTCATGTTTCACCTCCCTCTCTATCTTGAGAGCGAAGCTGAGAATAGTGTTCTCCTCGAAGTATCTTCCGATGATCTGCATGCCGACTGGCAATCCCTTCACGAACCCGATGGGTATGGATAAAGCCGGAACTCCCGCTAAGTTGATCGGAACTGTGTTTACATCCATCTTATACATTGTAAGCGGATCAGCAAGCTCGCCTATCTTGAAAGGCAAAGCCGGCATCGTCGGAGCAATTAGGACGTCGCAGTCCTTTAAAGCTCTCTCGAAGTCCCGCTTAACTAAAGTTCTTACCTTCAAAGCCTTGAGGTAGTATTTTCCGTAATATCCTGCCGATAAAGCGTAAGTTCCAAGCATAATTCTCCTCTTGACCTCCTCTCCAAATCCTTCCGCTCTAACCTTTGAGAAATACTTCGTCCAAGTGTCAAGCTTATCCAAAGCGTAACCGTATCTAACGCCGTCGTATCTCGCAAGGTTCGAAGATGCCTCGCTCATGGCTATGATGTAGTAAGCCGGCAAGGCGTATTTGAAGGAAGGCATCGAAACCTCGACGACTTCGAAGTTGGGCTTGATTATTTCGTTCACGACCTCCTCGAACTTCCCCATTACATCATCGTTCCCGCCCATCTCCCTGATTATTCCGACCTTGAATTTTTTATCGACGGGATTGAATCTGAACTCAACTCCCGCGTTCGTGGAATCCCTCGAATCCCTTCCGGCTATTACCTCCAAAAGCTTGGCGCAGTCTTCAACACAGCATGCCATCGGACCTATCTGCTCCAAGGAGTTTGCATAGGGAATCAGTCCGTATCTCGAAACCAAGCCGTAAGTGGGCTTTAAGCCGACAACTCCGCAGAAGGATGCCGGACACCTTATGCTTCCACCCGTATCGCTTCCTAAAGCTAAGACGCTTTCATCTCCTCCCAAGCATGCTCCACTTCCACCGCTACTTCCTCCAGCGACTCTGTCCAGATCGTAGGGATTCCTAACGACTCCGAAGTATGAAGTCTCAGTGGTCGTTCCCATGGCGAACTCGTCCATATTCGTTTTACCGATTGTGATCGCACCCTCCTGCTTCAACCTCTCAACGACGTGCGCATCGAAGGGGGGTATGTAGTTGTGAAGCATCTTGGATCCGCACGTGGTTCTCAAACCCCTTGTTGAGATGCAGTCCTTTACAGCCACCGGAATCCCGGCCAGCTTTCCTTTCAGCTTTCCCTTATCATACTCTTCTGCAAGCCTGAGGGCTTCCTCCTTGTTCAGCGTAATGAAAGCATTCAGCTTACTTCTCTCGATTCGATCGAAAAGTTCCGAGATCAGATCGTAACATCTCTCTGATTCGAGCTTTTCCCTCCATTCTGCAATCGTGATCATGATCAGCCCTCCATTATCTTAGGCCCTTTGAAGTAACCGTCCTCAACGTGCTTAGCATTCATCAAAACCTCTTCCCTCGGCAAAGGTTCAGCTGGATTATCTTCTCTAAAGACGTTGCTCAGGTTGTGAACCTGATAAGTCGGCTCGACATCCTCCGGCACCTCATCGAGTATGTTGAAGTATTCCAAAATCTTCTCGAACTCCTGTCTGAACTTTTCGACCTCATCTTCCTTCAGCTCGATTTTTGCCAAGTTTGCTATGTGATAAACGTCCTCTTTTGTAATCATATTCTGCAAGTAACGGTAACGAAATAAAACAGTTTGCATCAAAAAGTTTATATCGTTATGTTTGTTCATGCATAACGGTGATAAAATGAAGAGGTTAGTCGCATTTCTGTTGCTGTTAAGTTTGGCGATATGCGGTTGTGCACAGAAATCTGAGCAGAAATCCGAGCTAAAAAAAGCCACATTGGTGATATTCAACGCCGGGTCGCTATCTAAACCGTTGGAGGATCTGTCAAAGGAATTCAAGAAGTATATGAGATCGAAGGGATACGATGTCGAGATTAGAATGGAACCGAGCGGTAGTATCGATGCGGTTAGGAAGATAACGGACTTGGGTAGAAGAGCAGATATAATAGCGGTTGCGGACTACCAACTGCTTCGAGATATGATGTATCCGAAGTATATCAACTTCTACATAGCGTTTGCGACGAACGAGATCGTAATAGCCTACACAAACAACAGCAAATACGCAAACGAGATAAACTCCAGCAACTGGTATAAGATACTTGCCAAGAAGGGCGTAGTATTCGGTTTTTCCGATCCAAACAGGGATCCCTGCGGATACAGAACGCTGATGGCGATCAAGCTATCGGATTACAAGTATGGTAAGGATATTTTTAAGGAACTTATAGAAAACAATACGAACATAAGGGCCGAAGACGGAAAAATCGTAGTTCCGCCCGAAGTGGTAACGAACAGCAAGATCGTCCTACGTCCCAAGTCCGTCGAGCTTTTGGGATTGCTCGAAAGCGGAGCGATAGATTACGCGTTCGAATACAAGAGCGTAGCACTGCAACACAACCTCAGGTTCGTCGAACTTCCAAATGAGATAAATCTTAAGAGTCCGAAGCTTGAGAAATACTACGCCAGAGTTAAGGTGTTCTTGGAGTTCAAAAACAAGACTATTCCCGCGAAGCCGATAGTTTACGGCGTCGCGATTCCGAAGAACGCTGAGCACAAAAAGCTTGCAATCGAATTCCTCAAGTTCATGCTGGGTAAAGAGGGCAGGAGTATATTTGAAAGGGATCATCAGGAGTTCCTTCCGAAGCCGATAGCGTATGGTTCAGTTCCGAAAGAGATAGCAGAAGTGATCGGATGAGGAGGGACTACGTAGATTACTTCCTGATTTTTTTCGGATCGTTTTTGATCGTATACATAGTTCTGCCGATAGCGGTAATTCTCGTCTTCCAAGCATTCGACTTCGGCATGCTTTTGAAGACTTTGCATGATGAGATGGTGCTCGAAGCCCTCAAGAATACGCTCGTAACTTCTGCGGCTACCATGCTAATATCCCTCATTTTCGGAGTTCCCTTAGGCTACGTTCTCGCGAGAAAGGATTTTAGGGGCAAGAGCGTAATTCAGGGTATCGTGGACGTTCCGATCGTCATTCCCCATTCCGTCGTCGGTATAATGTTGCTGATAACGTTCTCTTCAGCAATAGTCGATAACTACGTTGGAATAATCATGGCGATGCTCTTCGTTTCGGCATCATTCACGATAAACTCCGCAAGAGATGGGTTTCTTGCTGTAGACGAAAATCTCGAACACGTTGCGAGAACTCTGGGCGCTTCAAAGCTCAGAACTTTCTTCACCATCAGCCTACCCTTAGCTCTGCCTTCCATACTCAGCGGAGCGATAATGACGTTTGCGAGGGCTATGAGTGAAGTAGGATCCATACTTATCGTAGCTTACTATCCCAAAACTGCTCAGATCTTGGTGATGGAATACTTCGAAAACTACGGCTTGCGAGCTTCGAGACCCATAGCGGTCCTTCTGATTCTGATCAGCTTGGCGATGTTCGTAACTTTGAGGTGGATCGTTGGGAGGAGAAGACATGCTCAAGCTTGAGAAGGTAAGCAAGGATTGGAAGGAATTTAAAATCAAGGATATAGAGTTTGAAGTTAAGAGGAACGAATACTTCGTTATCTTGGGCCCGAGCGGGGCTGGAAAGACCCTGTTGCTTGAAACGATAGCCGGAATTCACATCCCGGACAGCGGTAGGATATACATGGACGGCGTCGACGTTACCGAACTCCCACCAGAAAAGAGGGAAATTGCATACATCCCCCAAAACTACGCCCTCTTCCCTCACATGAGCGTCTACGAAAACATAGCCTTCGGCTTAAGGATTAGAAAAGCAGATGACATCGATGAGACCGTAAGAAGGCTTGCTGAAGTCTTGGGAATTTCACACCTTCTTCACAGAAAGCCGAAAACGCTGAGCGGTGGTGAACAGCAAAGGGTTGCGATAGCGAGGGCTTTGGCAGTTCAGCCCAAGATTTTGCTTTTGGACGAGCCGTTCTCGAATCTGGATGTCCAGATTCGATCCAAGCTTATGGAAGAGATAAAGAGGTGGCGGAGGGAATTCGAATTCACAGCGGTTCACGTAACCCACAGCTTTGAGGAGGCTTTCTGCTTAGCAGATAGGATCGGGATAATGTTGAACGGCAGACTCGTTCAAACCGGAAAGCCGGATGATGTGTTTCTGAAGCCGAAAAACGAGGAAGTTGCGAGGTTTTTGGGCTACGAAAACGTATTCGAAGGATATGCAGACGGCTCGGGCATTAAGATCGGCGGAATAACGCTGAATTCGGAAGTTGCAATTTCCGGCAAGGTTAAGGTTGCCATTAGGCCGGAGGATGTTATAGTATCGAAAAGAGACGGCAAATTCGAGGCGAAAATCGAATCAATAGAATCTCTCGGCTTTGCTTCGAAGATAACTCTTAGCATGAACGGCTTAAAGCTAAAAGCTTTAACGACGACGTCTAAAATCGTGGAGGAAGGGATAAAGGAGGGCGATAGAGTTTACGTTTCCTTGAGGTGCTTTAACCTTTTATAGTTCTCGGTGTAGGTGAGATTATGGAGTTAAGATGGCGTCTTTGGTTCGAGAAAGACGGAATGCACGTTATGGGTAAAGGAGGCGCGAAGATCTTAAAAGCGATAGAGAAGCACGGTTCGATTTCGAAAGCTTGCAGAGAGTTGGGGATGTCATATAGGTTCGTCTGGAACTATCTGAAGAGGATGGAAGAAGCCTTAGGAGAGGCTGTGGTTGAAAAGGAGAGGGGTGGAATCGAGAGGGGAGGGACGAAGCTTACACCGTTGGGCAAGGAGCTTCTCAGGACTTACGAAAGGATGGAGGAGCTGTTCGAATCGGCTTTGAACGGTGTTAGGGGAAAGGTGAAAAAGATCGATGGAAATTCGGTCACTATCGAGCTCTTGGAAGGTTGCAAGCTTAAAGAGGGGGATGTAGTCGAAATCATAAATCTTCGAGCAAATCCCTAACCGCTTTTCTCACAGCCTGCTCGGAATTGTATTTCGGCTTCCAGCCCATCGACTTCAGCTTTTCTATCGAAAGTAACATAACCGGAACATCGCCCTTCCAACCTCTTCTCCCACCGGTAAACTTGAACACCGGATTTAATCCCATCTCCTCGCATACGATTTCCGCAATCCGTTTCACCTTTATCTGATCCTCGCTTCCGATGTTGAATATGTTGACGTCGTCATCTGCTTTGAGACCGAAGAACATCGCATCCACGCAGTCCGATATGTATATGTATGACTTGTTCTGCTCGCCATCTCCCAAAATTACGAGCTCGTTCGGATTTTTGCGGAGCTTCATTATAAAGTCGTAGATGACGCCGTGGTTGCTTCTCCTTCCAATGACATTCGCAAAGCGGTAGATCCAGCTTTTCATGTCGAACGTGTGGCAGTATGAGGCGATAAGGGCTTCACATGCGACTTTGGATGCCCCGTAAATTGAAATCGGGATCGTTGGATAATCTTCTGGAGTCGGAATCACCTTTGCTTCGCCGTAAACTGTGGAGGTTGACGTGAATACTATCTTGCGAACTCCAGCTTTCCTCATAACTTCCAGCAGGTTGTATGTTGCTACTATGTTGTTCCGATATATCTCATCCGGATTTTCCGATCCTATTCTTACATCCGGATTTGCGGCTATGTGCCATACCTCTTCGATATCGTGCTTTTTGAAGATTTCGAGCAACTTCTCCGTGTCATCAACCAGATCGATCCGATAGAACTCGGCGTTCTCATTTACGAAATCCAACCTTCCAGAACTCAGGTTGTCCACGACAATTACATCGTTACCTTCATCAACGAGCCTATCCACGACGTGACTTCCTATGAACCCCGCACCGCCTGTGACAAGGATTGCCATAGTTGACGGAGAGAGAAAGATATATATACGATTTTTGTTACTCAGAGTTTTTGCTGGCACCACAACCCTAAAATATTTTGTTGATAGAGTTAGATAGAGGTGATATAAGATGCTACCGAACCAGATGGTTAAGTCGTTGATCGGCAAGGTCATTAGGGTTGAGATGAAGGGCGAGGAGAGCGATTTGGTCGGAAGACTTGAGGGCGTCGATGATTACATGAACCTTCATCTCAGCAATGCTATGGAGTATAAGAACGGAGAAAAGGTTAGAAATCTCGGAACGATCGTGCTCAGGGGGAACAACATAATCATAATCCAGCCTTATGAAGAGCATGTATAATAAAAATTTTATTTAAGGAGATTATAGATGGACACGAGAGAAGAGATTTTACAAATTTTAAAGGAGAGGGGTGCAATTCTTCAGAAGGATTTGTGGAAGGAGCTCAAAATAGATAGCAGTAAATGTTCCCGTATTCTCAGAAAGCTCGAAAAGGAGGGCTTAATTAAGAGAGTGGAGGTAGTCGTCGACGGTGTAAAGACGTTCAAGATAATTCCGGCGGAAGCGGAGATTGAGGAGGAGAAGGAGGAAGAACTGAGCTTAAGGGCAGTAATGGAAAGAATGGAAGAATTAACCGGACTACCGCCGTGCTTCGGTTGCTTGGAGAAGGAGTGCGAAGCTAAGAGATGCCTAAAACTTGAAGTTTGGTTTTTAAGGCGTGCTATGATGTCATAGCTTGAGGAACATGTAGCATTCATCCAGATCGGAATCTATCGTAACGAATCCGAACTTCTTGAAGAGTCTCTTCGCCCTTAGGTTTGAGCACTGCGTCGTTATCATAATGCCCCTAAATCCCATCTGTCTGCAGAATTCTATCGCATTTCTGAGCAGTTCTTGTCCTATTCCTCTGTTCTGATAAGGTCTGAGCACGAATATGTCCAATTCCACATCCTTGCGATTTTCAAAAGGGACGATGGCAACATGCCCGACGATCTTGCCCTTATGCTCGGCTACTATATTGTAACCGTTCTTGGATAGGTAATCTATCCACCTCTCTATGCCCTCCCTCGTTAGAGGGGGCAATCCTAAGCATCTGTCTTCCGGATCGAAGTTGACATACATTTCTATTAGCTTGTTCCTATCCTTTTCGGGATCGTAGAGACGAATAACTATAGTTTCACCGAGTTTATCCCTGAATTCGACGGGCTTAAATACGTATTGCAGTTTACCGGTTAGCATACGCATCACCATTAAATATTTGGCTTTTCTCGTATTTATCACTTTCCAGAATTATTAACTGTTATAATGAAAAATAATTAAAAATCGCGAAATATTAATTTCATGATCGTTAGTGACGATTACGCTGGACATCTCAGCGTTTCATCAAAAGTCATAAACTTTTCAGCCGAACGTTAAGCCTCCTCAAAAACGCTCAAAGACATGACGTTCCTCAGATCCCTTTCTATCCTCTCTAAAGCTTCGAGCCTGTAGTCTTCCAATATCACCCTCTTTACGTCATCGATCGGCACATCCAATTTGATCTCCCTCGTTCTTCCGTATCTTCCCTTAGAAATTACGATCGAGTTTATTATCCCGAGCATATCCAATTCGGAAATCAGATCGCTGATCCTTCTCTGCGTTAGAACGTCCATACCGATCCTTCTGCAAAGGTTCTTGTAGACCGCATACACCTCTCCGGTTGTGAACTTTCGATAGCCGGATTCTGTAAGCAGAACCATCCCAAATAGAAGGATTTTGCTTTGAGTTGGGAGAGTTCGAACAGCTTCCGCAATATGATCGCTCTCGATCTTCTTGACAGCCTTCTTTACGTGCTCCTTCGTAACCCTATCCGCGTTCTCCTTCTCAGCTATCTCACCGCTAACCCTGAGCAGATCTAAAGCCTTTCTGGCATCTCCGTGCTCCTGAGCCGCCAAAGCCGCACAGTAAGGTATGACCTCGTCATCGAGAACGCCCTCGTAGAATGCCAACTTAGCCCTCTGCTCCAAAATGTCCTTAAGCTGTTCCGCGTTATAAGGTGGGAAAATAATCTCCTCCTCGCTGAGCGATGAAATGACTCTGGGATCCAAATAGTTCTTGAACTTTAGATCGTTCGAAATCCCGATGATGCTAACCTTTCCCTTCTCCAATTCGGAGTTTATCCTCGATAGGTTGTATAGAGCTTCGTCGCCCTTCTTAACCAGCTTGTCGATCTCGTCGAGCACTATTATAACGGTTTGTTCCCTCAGATCTAAAGCCTTCTTAACCTCCTCGTAAACCTGATCAGTCGGCCAGCCGGTCATCGGAACAGTTCTCCCCAAAGCGTTCGCTAAGGATGCCAAAACCCTGTATTGCGTATCTATCAGCTCGCAGTTTATGTAGTGAACCATGCAACGAACGTTGAGCTTCTTGCTCATCTCCTCAAGTTGCCTTCCTACGAACTTCACCGTTGCGGTTTTACCCGTTCCCGTTTTGCCGTAAATGAGAACATTCGATGGCGTCTCACCCCTTAAAGCTGGAGCGAGTATGGAGGCGAGAGTTCGGATCTGCTCATCCCTATGCGGAAGATCGTCGGGGGTGTAAGTGTGACGTAAGACATCTCTGTTCTTGAAAATTTTCGGAGAAGTAAGGATATCTTCAAATATGTTCATAACATCACCGCCGCATCCTTACAATTATTTTAATGATTTAAGAGCTTTACCATATTTTTCTATGATATTTTATTTTTATATTTAAAATTAAATATCCACAATCACGAACGCTACCCATTTTCCGTCTTTCCTCTCAACCCTGAACTTGTGGAACGTTATAGCCTTAGGCTCGGTTTTCACGATTTCCGGATTTATTTTTCCGCCTCTAATCTTTCCTCTCGCCTTAAGCTCGTTGTTTTCCTCTACTTCTACGCTTACATCTTTGCCGGCGAAGAATTCCGTTTCGAACATGAACAGGAGTTCGTTAAGCCAGTTGAAGAGGAGGTAATCCGGAGAATCAGCCTCGACTTCCAAAGATTTCTCAGTATCAACCTTTAACCTTGAAAGATCGACAAAAGCTTCATAGAACGCGAGCGTAGCGTTCTCGATTAGCTCCTTTAAACTTGAGCCGTAAACTTCAAAGGCTACATCCGCCGTGTGATCGATGAAGCGGAACTTCATAGCATAAGTTAGTCGGAGGTTCAAAAATGTTTGGTCGAACAATTATCTTTAAAAATCGTTATTGATAATGTGTAGCATGGAGTTCGGAATAGAGTTGGCACCGAACATAAAGACCTACGAGGTCGAGTTCTATTCAAAACTTGCGGAAGACAACGGATTTGACTACGTTTGGGTTACCGACCACTACAACAATCGAAATGCCTTCGTAATCCTTTCTATTCTCGCAAAAACGACGCAGAAGGTTAAAATCGGAACGGGAGTTACGAATCCCTTTCACATGAGTCCGGCCGTAATAGCTTCTGCAATAGCTACGATCAATGAACTCAGTGGAGGTAGAGCAGTTTTGGGAATAGGAGCGGGAGATAAGTTCACACTCGAAAAGATCGGAATAGAAAGAAAGAAGCCGCTAACGTGCGTGAAGGAAGCCGTTCATATTATAAGAAAGCTCGTAAAAGGCGAATCGGTGGAATTCAACGGGAAGATCTTCAAATTTAGCGGGGCAAAACTTACGTTCAGTTCCGGAAATGTTCCAATCTACATCGGAGCTCAAGGGCCGAAGATGCTCAGATTGGCTTCGGAGATAGGCGACGGAGTAATAATAAACGCGTCCCATCCTAAGGATGTCAAAGTAGCCTTGGAGAGTATCGATGCGAGAGAGGGATTCGACATCGCCGTCTGCTCGGCTTTTAGCGTCGATAGGAATAGAGATGCGGCTATTCAAAGTGCAAAGACCGTAGTGGCTTTTATAGTTGCAAGCTGTCCAGATGAGGTTTTGGATAGACACGGCATAGATGAAGAGTCCGCAAATGCCGTGAAGAAGGCTTTGAACGATGCTTTTGAAAAGGGTAAGTGGAAAGAGTTAGCTAATGCTGTAAGTGAAGAAATGGTAGATGCGTTTTCAATAAGCGGGACGCCCGATGATGTCGTCGAGAGGATTGAAGAGCTTAGAAGGCTCGGAATTACACAGCTGGTAGTTGGAAGTCCGATCGGAAGAGACAAGGCGAAGGCTATAAGGCTCATCGGTAGGGAAATAATTCCCAAATTCAGATAAGCTTATCAATCCGCAACGATTCCACGGAAAGATGAAGGTCGCTCTTGGAGGGACGTTTGAGCCTCTGCACGAAGGACACAAAAAGTTGATAGACGTAGCGGTTAAGTTGGGCGGAAGTAGCATCATGATCGGAGTTACGAGCGATGAGATGGCTCGTAGGAGGTTTAGATCGGTTTTGCCTTTCGAAATTAGGGCTGAGAACCTCAGGCAGTATGTAAGGAGAAGATACGGATTCGAGCCGGAGATAGTTAAGATCTGCGACCCATACGGCAAAACTCTCGAAATGGACTTCGAATATCTGGTTGTCTCTCCGGAAACTTACGAAGTCGCCTTAAAAATCAATGAAAAAAGGAGGGAGTTGGGGAAGAAGCCTATAAAGATCGTTAAAGTCGATTTCGTTTTGGCTGAAGACGGGAAGCCGATATCTTCTACGAGGATCAAGAACGGGGAAATAGACAGATACGGAAGGCTGATTTAGATGTGGGGAGTTCGTTAAATACTGAGCAACGACGGAAACGGTAATTCTCAATTTTTCAAAATATCTATAAAATTCGGAGAAATCTTTTCGAGTGTGAAGCTTTATGTAGCCGTTCTACTCGCGATTTTTAAATTTTGATAAGCTTAAACCATTTAAATCATGCCCAATACAACATCACGACCAGTAGGCTTAATCGCGAAGAAAACGGTAGAACGGCAACGACGAAGACTATGGGATTTGCTTTGGGATTCGGAAATACTCCTACTGAAGCTAACATCGAATCTACGACACGTAGGCATCCACAACAACGTGCAGAACACCGGGGGAGTAGTTCTTAACCTTTCTGAAGTTCAGAATTTTGACTTTTCTCCCCAATTTCTCGCAAGCCTTCTTTACCCTTTCGATGGGTCTGTTTATCACAGCTTCTGGCACCGATTCGTGGTAATGGATTATTCCGCCGTCCTCCTTCAGAGCCTTTACGGCGGTAGGCAAAAATTCGTGGCAGAATAGATGACCCATGATGACCCTGTCTGCTATCCCCTCTGGAGTAACGTGCATCGAATCGCCCAGAATCGGAACTATATATTTCGCATCGTTCAGCTTGATGTTCTCGAGCAGGAATTCGTATGAATCTGGGTTTATCTCGATTGAATAAACCCGCCTCGGCTTAGAATGAACGGCTATAGGGATCGAGAAGTAACCTATGCCTGCGAACATATCGACAACGACTTCCCCCGGTTCGACCATCTTCGCCATCCTCATCCTCTCTCCCTGATTTCCGGGACTGAACATCACTTTGGTTACGTCCAACTTGAACAGACAGCCGTTTTCCTTGTGAATCGTAACGCTACCCTGTCCGGCTATCAGTTTGACGTTCGGCTTTCTGAGCATACCTTCCTTGCCTTTGTCCCTCCAGACGGCTTTACAGCGAGGATGAAGCTTCAACAGTTCTTCTCCGATCAGATGTTTGAATTGCTCGAGTTCATCCGGAATTTTGATTAGAATTATATCCCCTAAAATCTTATATCGTCTCGGGATGAATTCCCAGAGTTCTTTTGGGATTTTATCCTTCAGAATCTCATATATGTCGGTTTTCTTTGCGAACACTGGATTTTCCTGCTCAACTATCTCATATCCCTCGAAATACTCTTCGTATCCGTCGTATATCGGAATCTCGACGTAGTCACCTCTAACCACAATTAGTCGGGTTTTGTCCTTGGCACCTATCTTTTCCGCGAGCTTTCTGATCCTCTCGGCATCGTGCTTAGGAACTCTGACAGCCTTCATATAACGGATCACCTCAGCGTAACGATTTCAAGAAGCACGGATTATATTTTCAAAAATTAAAGTTTTTCGTCGGTTACCGATTTTTAATCTATAACGGCTATTAAAGTTTAATTTTACTGATTGCTGACATTTTAGCATTTAAAGGTATTGAGGATGGTTGAAGAATGATTGGATAGATCTGAGTTAGTCGGGGATCTTAAGATTTCTGAGTTTTATAGATTAAACTTGTAATTTAGGTTTAGGTATTTTGGTTATTGGAGGTATGTTATAATTATTTTGAAGTTTATTCTCGACGAAATTGATTAGATTTTCGATTAGGTGAACGACAGCGGATTAAATCGGAAGAAATCGGAAAGATAAAAATCGGGTAAAGTTATATACGACATGCATTATCGATGTCGTCAGAACGTATTTAAATTAAACACTAATTCAGAAAAGTTTATATCTGTGAATATCCCCAAATTACTCAAAGATTAAATCAGACTAATTTAGGATTGAAAGAACTTTTGAGATTTTGCGTAAGGAGGTGAAAGTTTGACCGATTAAATCAGACTAATATAGGATTGAAAGTAGCGAACAGCATCTATAGAGCAAAGACAAAAGAATCGGATTAAATCAGACTAATATAGGATTGAAAGCTTATCGAGATCGTATTCTGCTTTTATCTCCCTTGCAACGATTAAATCAGACTAATATAGGATTGAAAGCACTCTGGACATGTTTGAACTTCAACTTCTGTCTTTTCGTTTAAATCAGACTAAGTTTAAATCAGACTAAACTAATGTAGGATTGAGAATCAGATCTCCCTTCCCAAGAATATTCCGTCGTGATCTCTTACGATCTGGAATTTTACGAAATCTCCGACCTTCTTATCTGTAAGCACCGTAACCACTCTGTTCTTCACTACAACGATCTTTTCGCCTTTAACTCTTCCGTCCGCAACTATCTTAGCTTTAAAAACATCCCCCTTCTTTATCGGGTGCGGTATGCGGGGACGCTTTTCTATTCCGAAGTCTTCCGGCTTCAGTATCAGCTTGATGCCGTATTCCTCCTCAAGCTTCCTAAGCTTCTCGTAGAACTCTTTAAAGCTCATAACGTCAACCTTCGGTTTCCTTCCGAACTTGTATGGGATGTATTTCTGTATTCCCAAAGGCGGCCATCTCTTTCCGGCACCTATTTCCAAAGCGAACTCGATCAGCTTTTCCATATCCTCATCGTTCACCCCGGGAAGCCAGACAGGGGCTATAAGCAGATCGATCTTGCTTTCGGCGATCATCTTGGCTACCTCGATAACCCTCTTGAGCGGATACTTGCAACCGTATATCATTTCAGCCTTCCTCTCGTCGAGGGTGCTTAGGGAGAGGTTTATTCTGTCCATGTATTTTTCGAATACTTCGATCTTCTCCTCGTTTAGCAGGATGCCGTTTGTCTGCATTGAAATAACTCTAACCTCCTTCGTCTTCCTCAATCCTTCAAGAAGTTCTTCCATGTATGGATAAAGCAACGGTTCTCCCTGCCCGTCTATGTGCGCCTCAACGCCGTCTCCTTTAAATTCCGCGATCTTCCTGAACTCTTCGATCAAATACTCCGGCTCGACGATGTAATCGGTAACCCTCGTCCTACTCTTTCTGCCTTCGTCTACGCTACAGAATATGCAGTTGAGGTTACAGCCGGTGATGGGTCTGACCTGAATCAGATTCGTTCCCCTATCGATCAAGCCGAAAGCGGCATGTCCCAAAAGCGGAATCCCGCTCTCCTTCGTTACGTAAACCAAATTCCTCTTCGTTACGTGATGCAGAACCCTCTTAGGCTCAGCAAATGAGATTATGTATTCCTTCGAATACCTCTTAGCAAGCTTCAGGTAATAGCTCTTCGGAATCCTAACTTCGATAAGATTCCTAATCAGAAAAACCTTCTCGTTCTTCGTTTCGAACTCCCTCAGGATCATAGCTTCATCTTCGTCAGAACTTCCAAGCCAGACGAACTCAGACTGAAAACGCCGTTTTCCTCAACGATAAATCCGTCCCTCTTCAACTCCTCAACGACACCTCTGAGCATTATCTCGGGTATCCTCGTGAACTTTGCAATCGTCTTCGAATCCGCCTTCCTCCTCTTCTTGAGCAGTTCGAGTATCTTGACTTTCGTCGGATTCGATGCTATCGAGCCGATATCTCTCATAGTCGATAGTCGAACCCGAGGGATTAAAACGGTTGTGATCGCGTTTACGCAAAAGGTCAGCCTGCAAAGCTTAATATCCGAACGGCTTAAGCATTGACGATGAAAGTCGGAGGAATAAACAGCGTTGCTGAAGCTCTGAAGTCCGGTAAAGTTAACAAGATATACGTGGATAAGGATATAAAGAATCCGAGGATCAAGGAACTGATAGCCCGGGCTAAAAAGAAGGGAATTCCCGTCGTTTACGTTCCCCGCTCCGCTTTGCCGAAAGAATCTCAAGGGATTTCAGCCGATATATCGCCTATAAAATACGTTGACGTCGATTACCTAATCGATAAGTGTCTAAGACTCGGCTCATTCCTTCTTTTCCTCGATTCCGTCGAGGATCCGAACAACTTGGGGGCCGTGCTCAGATCTGCCGAATTTTTCGGCTGTGCCGGTGTCGTCATTCCGAAGAGGAGGTCAGCTCAAGTTACCGATACGGTAGTTAGGGTCTCGGCCGGAGCCGTTTTGCATTTGGACATTGCAAGGGTTGAAAACTTAGCAAACACTTTGAAGAAGCTCAAGAAGTTCGGAATAACAGTTGTGGGTGCGGATCTGGACGGAGAAGACATTGACAATGTGGACATGTCTCCCCCGCTGGCTATCGTGATAGGGGGTGAGGATAGGGGTATCTCCAAGCCCGTAAAGAAGCAGTGCGATTTCATAGCTAAGATTCCGGGGAAGGGGAAGATAGAAAGCCTTAATTTGTCCGTCGCAGCCGGGATAATGATGTTCGAATTTAACAGGAGGCTTAGAGCCGGAGAGGTGATCAAATGAAGGGAGAGCTTTTGGCTTTACTTGCCGCACTTCTCTGGGGTATCGCACCAATCTTCGACAAGATCGTCGTATCTTCGGGAGTTTCGCCTTACATGGCTAATCTGATCAGAGCTTTCGGTGCGATTACGTTTTTGGTCTTAGCGGTTGTCATTTTCAAGCAGTTCGATCTATCCGCTTTCAACGGCAGAAACGTTGCGTATCTTCTCATTGCCGGAGCTTTGGGCGGTGGATTGGCGATGATTCTATACTACATCGCATTGAAGTTCACTCACGTTTCGAGGGTGGTTCCTTTGACTTCGATATATCCGCTGTTTACCGTTGTATTCTCCGCAATCGCTTTGGGTGAGAATGTAAGCCCGAAGGTCGTCGTTGGAACTATTTTGATCGTTATAGGAGTTGCTTTGGTCTGTAGCGAAGCCTGAACTGGTTGGTGAAATTCGTTCCACATGCTTCGTCGAATTAAGACATCCGTTATAAACTCCACCGAAGTTCAAATTATATGGACTTGGAAGGTTACGCGAGAAGGTTGCTCGAAAAATTGGGCGAGGATGATGTTAGAAAGATGCTGATCGAGAGGATAGTGGAAATTAGGGGATGGGATTACGAGAAAGCGAGGAAGTGGGCCGATGCGGTTATTTTGGAGGTGAAAAACGCCTACTCTAAAACTCTGCCTATCCTCGATTACTATAAGAGCGGAGTTAAGATGGGCGAATTCGGTGTCGGTTCGAGGGGGAGAGGAGATTTCTACGTTCACAGCAAGATCGCCGAGATGATCGGATCAACCAAAGCCGTTATATCGTCGCGAGATTTGGACGACGCCGGAGTTGTGAAGGTCGGAGACCTCTACATTTCAGTGGCGGTTGACGGCATACATTCCCGTTTGAGCGAATTTCCCTTTATAGCCGGTTTCCACGTCACGAGAGCGGCGATGAGGGATGTATACGTGATGGGTGCGAAGCCCATAGCCGTGTTTTCCGACATACACGTAGCTGACGATGGAGACGTTTCGAAGATATTCGACCACATAGCGGGAATAACTACCGTATGCGATTTGGTCGGAGTTCCGCTCGTAGCCGGCTCAACGCTTAGAATAGGCGGAGATATGGTGATAGGAGAGAGGATGACGGGCTGTGTAGGATGCGTAGGGGTTTCGGAATACATAACGCCGAGGAAGAACGTTAGGGAGGGAGATGTAATTCTGCTCACCGAAGGGGCTGGAGGGGGGACGATAGCTACCACTGCGATATACTACGGAATGCACGAGGTGGTTGAGGAGACACTCAACATAGACTTTCTAATCTCCTGCGAAGCAATATTTAAGGCCGGATTGGTTAAGAGAATTCATTCCATGAGCGACGTTACGAACGGTGGAATTAGGGGTGATGCGGAAGAGATAGCGAGGGTTTCCGGCAAATCCCTCGTTTTCGATTACGAGAAGTGCAGGAGCATCGTGAATCCGAAGGTTCTGAAGATGCTCGACGAGCTTGAGATAGACTTCATGGGGGTATCGATCGACTCCCTAATGGTGGTCTGTCCGGAAGAAGTGGCTGGGGATGTAAAGTCGGTTGTGAGAAAAGCAGGAATAAAAATCGAGGAAGTCGGCTGGGTTGAGAATGGAGAAGGAGCATACATCATCGAAGGCGGAAGGAAGAAGCCTTTAAAGCCGAGGTTCAGGGAATCGGCATATACGCCGATAAAGAAGGTAGTCGGCGAAGAAACTCCGGAAAACTTCGAAGAAATGCGAAAAAGGATCGATGAAGCCGTGGAGAAGGCTATGGAAAAGAAAAGAGCGGTTGTGGAAAAAATCAGGAGAAGGATTTCGAAGGGCTAGCATTCGAGCAAGCTTCTGTAAAGTCTGAGATGCCTGTAAGCCATTCTTATCCATTGAGTTCTTGCCGCATAGCCGTAGAGCTCCGTCATATACGCCACGGCGTAGTCGTAGTTATCGACGAGCCATCTGATCTTATTTGCGAGTTCCTTCGGATCGTTCGGCGGGACTGTCATGTCGGGAGCGAATTGGTAGAGCTCTACGAGTCTCGGAGTTCTACTGCCAATTATAGGCTTCAGACCGCCCATCGAAAGGTGGAGAATTCCGCTTACGGCATAAGCCCCTTTTCTGTCCTTGTAAGGCAGAACTATGGCATCCGCCAAAGCTACGACTCTCAAGATCTCATCGCTCGAAAGATACCGCTCGATTACGATCGTTCTGTATTCTGTCTTCTTCACAACCAATTCGTGCAACTCTTGATCCCTCGGCTCGCCAGCCAATAGAAGTGTGAACTTTATGTCTTCGATGAGTTTCAGGGCTTCGAGAAGAACGTCGACGCCCTTATCCTTCCTCAGAAATCCCGGAATTGCGAGGATAATCCCCCTAAAATTTTCCTCGTTCAAGCCCAAGCTCTTCGAAAGAAACCCTTTTGTATAACTCAGATACGGATTTATCAGAGTTCCGTGCGGAATTCGGAAAAGTCGTGAAGTATCGACGTTTTGCATGTGGAGTTCGAACTCCTGAAGGTTGCTGTGAACTATAACGGCATCGACGTCGTTCAGCGAAGCCTGAAACCTCAAAGCAAACTCCCTTCCCGAATTCGGATGATCGACCGTATGCATGGTTATAACCGTCTTCTTTGCAAGTTTTTCCTCCTTAGCCTGCATCAGAGCGTCTATTACGTGCCTACCTTCGCCGAATATACCGTATTCATGTTGAACGTGCAGAACGTCAACTCCTCCGACTTCGGCAAGCTGGGAAAGAAGATTCGAATAGCTCTTCTCCGAAGGTTTGAAGCACGGAATAACCTCAACACCGAGTTCGTCTTCATAACCGTCTTTACGTTCTTCATCCGTCGAAAAAACGTAGATCTTGAGTTCGGGACTTAAAGAGCGAAGGGCTGATATTAGGAACTTAGTATACTCGGCAATTCCGCAGTGAACCGGAGGATACCTCGAAACGAAACCGACTGTGGTCATTATAAGAATTATCGAAGGTAATATTAAAAATTTTTGTCATCTTTTTTCAAGGAACGATCTTATCTTTTCCTTCACCGATTTAGATGCAGAATGCAACGATATCGTGTTTATTCCGTATGCAAGAGCGCAGAATTCGTTCATCTCAAGCTGGTTGTAGAAAAACCTCTTTCCGGACGATATCGATTCAAAGCTGAAACGCGCTATTTTTTCGGCTAACTCCTTCGCGGATTCCTCAAGCCTATCCTTTGGAACGACTCTGTTAACCAATCCCCAGTCCAAAGCCGTTTTGGCGTCTATCATCTCTCCTGTTATCGCCAACTCGAAAGCCCTCTTCACGCTTACGTTTCTGCTTACGAACACTACCGGAGTGAAGCAGAATACGCCGAGCTTTATCCCCGGAAGGCCGAATTTGGCATCTTCGCTCGCAACTGCTAAATCGCAAACCGCTACGAGCTGGCATCCTCCCGCAACTGCATATCCTTCCACCTCAGCTATTACGGGCTGAGGCAATCCCCTTATAGAATGCATAACAGCCCCGCATAGCTCGAAATGTCTTTTAACTTCCATCGGATCCTTCAGAAGTTCGCTCAAGTCGTGTCCGGAACAGAAGTTGCCTCCGCTACCTCGTAAAATTACGACCTTTATCAATTCATCCTTGGAAACGTCGGATAGAATTTCGTTCAATTGTGCAAGCATTTCGGAATTCAAGGCGTTCCGTTTTTCCGGACGGTTTAAGGTTATGTATCCGATGCTACCGTCTCTATCGAACGTAACGCTCATGCTATGAGATATCACTTCGCATTTTTAAAGCTAATCGAAAAGCTCCCCCAAGTTGTTGAGTATGTAGTCCGGTCTTCCGAACTTCTCGATCTTCTCGTTAAGGTTATCAACCGTCGTAACTCCGGAAAGGACGAGCAAAGTTTCAGCGCCTATAGTTCTTCCGGCTTGGACGTCTATTTCGATCTGATCACCCACCACTACAACATCCTCAGCTCTTAAGCCCAAGATCCGCAGAGCTTCCCTCATTATCACTTCTGAGGGCTTTCCTATCACCACATCGGGCATCCTTCCCGTCATCCAGTAAAGCGCTCCGATTATCATTCCCGTTCCGGGAATCGGGCCATCTTCACCGGGAAAGATTCTGTCCGGATTGGTTGCTATATATCTGATCGATTCGTTCAAGCACAGCCTTAGGGCTTTCGTCATTATCTCGTAACTTATATTTCTGTTCGAACCGACAACCAAGTATTCAGCATCTTCGTAATCCACAACCTCAATTCCGGCCAATTCGAGCTCCTCTATAAGTCCGGCTTCTCCGGTGGTAAATACCCTCGCATTCCTTCTTTCTCTCGCGATGAATCTCGCGGTTGCGTAAGTTGCGAGCAAAATATCGTTCTCGTCGACATCCAATCCGAAGCCGTTGAACCTCTCAACGAAAATTCTCCTACTCCTCGTTGAGTTGTTAGAAACGAAAATTATCCTTTTTCCCAAATCCTTAAGCCTTTTAACGGCTTCAACACCCTCCTTTATGGGCTTTCTACCCCTACAAATAACCCCATCCACATCCAAAATAAACCCTTCCTTTTCAAGCAACGGGTGCATGCTACTTCAAATTTGCAAGAATCTCATCGATCTTTCTTATCTCCTCCCTAACCTTTTCGATCGCAATGCTGGAATCGAAGTATTCCAGCGGTGCACCGCATTTCGGACATGTGAAGTCGAACTCCATAGCCTGTTCGTATGTAACCTTCATGCATCCGTTCACGCAGATGTAGTAGACAGTCATGGTTTCATCCTGAAGCTTTTCTTCAAGCTTCCTCTTGGTTTTGAGCAGTTCCCTTTTTAAAACCTCATTCTGCTTTTCGTAATTGATCTTCCAGTAGTATTCTATCCAACCGGTCTCATCGTCTCTCTTCCTTCGATATTCCGCAAGACCGAGCTCGTATAGTGCGAACAAAGCCTTCCTGACCTCATTTATTTCCACTCCAAGTTCCATTGCTATCTGTTCGTCCGTGAACTCCTTTTTAGGGTGGAGTTCGTAGATGATCACTCCGATTTCTCCGGCAACCCTTTCGATCAACTCTCTGATCAGTTCCTCAGCCTGAAGAACGTTCATATAAAGGTATGGATTCCGACATTATTTAACTTTACGATTTGAAAAAGAAAAGAGCCGCCGCCGGGATTTGAACCCGGGACCTGGTGATTACGAGTCACCCGCTCTACCAGGCTAAGCCACGGCGGCGCAGTAGATTATATAGCCGATGAGATTAAAAGCTTTTTGATGGATGTTGTTCTGTTCAGCGGCGGTGTAGATTCGACCGTAGTAGCATACATGCTCAAGCTTAGGGGAATCGATTTTGTAGCGGTTACGATGGATGCCGAATTCATAGCGAGAAGGGAAATCGAGTTCACGAAGAAAATTGCGAAAACATTGGGTTTCAGGCATAAGGTAATGCGAATCGAACCGACTCCCGAATTTTTAAGAAACGACGATCTTAGGTGTTACTACTGCAAAAGAAAAATGTTAACTTCCGTTTTAAGCGAATTCGGAAGCGTTACGATTTTCGATGGGACGAACAAGGACGATCTCAACGAATTCCGACCCGGGTTGAAAGCCAACGAAGAATTCGGAGTCGTAAGTCCGTTGAAAGACCTTAGCAAAGATGAGATTCGAGAAATTGCGAAAAGGATGGGACTTCCTAACTGGAACAAGCCCTCGAATTCGTGTTTGGCGACGAGGATAGTCGGAAGTATAACCGGAGATAAGCTTAGAATGGTTGAAGAAGCCGAGGATTTTCTCTTATCACTTGGATTTAACGTTGTCAGAGTTAGACACGAATTCGGAAACGCAAGAATTGAAGTTGGATGGCACGAAGTAAAACGAGCGTTCGAGCTCAAAAAGACAATCGTAAGAAAATTCAAAGAGATCGGGTTTAAAAGAGTATCCTTAGATTTGGAGGGAAGATTTGATACGTGATCTGAGCTACATTACTTTAGATAAACACCCTTTTCTTCCCTTTTAATCTTCTCTACGAGCTTTTTTACGAAATCAACGACATCCAACGAGTCCACTTCATTCAGAGGAACCCATCTGGCATCGAGCGCATCGCTGTTCGGCTTTAGGTCTCCTCCAACGACGTTCGCGAAAAAGTCTATAATTACGTAGTGGAACCTAATTTTCCCGTTCTCTTCAATTATCTCTTCGCTAACGCAAGCGACATCTCCGACCTCAACCTTCAGTCCGACCTCTTCTTCCACTTCCCTCTTCAGAGCTTCGATCAGGCTTTCGCCGACCTTCACGATTCCTCCGGGAATCGACCACATATACTTATTAGGTTCATTTCCTCTTTTGACGAGTAAGATCTTCCCGTCTTCGATTATCACCGCCCCAACGCCCACAACTGGTTGGGTAGGATATTCGCGCATCCGAATCGATGTCGATTTTAAAATATAAAACGATTTTTCAGCAAACGTTAAATATTCCGACGTATATTTACTGCCATGGCAAAGAAGAGAAGTGCCGAAGCTCCGCCGTTGATGTCCTCAGCCGGTATAATGAGATACTTCGAAGAGGAAAAAGCCCAGATAAAGATAAGCCCTAAGAGCGTGGTGATTTTCGGACTTGTAACTGGTATCTTGGTGACAATACTTAACGCCTACTACGGGCTATGGCCGTAACATGCCGGAGATCGTGTTCGTCGGAAGGTCGAACGTCGGTAAATCCACCCTTTTCTCCCAGCTTTTCGGTGTGAAGGTCAGAAAGGGAAAAAGACCCGGAACGACGATCAAGCCCAATCAGATAAAATTTAGGGATCTGCTGATTACGGATCTGCCGGGTTTCGGATACATAGCCGGAGTTAGCAGGGATTTCAACGAGAGGGTTAAGGACTTCATAGTCCGCTACATCGAGGAAAACGCGGACAGAATAATGGTCGCAGTTCAAGTTGTAGATGCAAAGTCTTTTTTGGATGTCGTCGAGAGGTGGGAAAGAAGGGGAATGATTCCCGTAGATGTCGAGATGTTCGAGTTTTTGAACGAGTTCGGCTTCGATGTGCTCGTTGCGGCTAATAAAATGGATAAGGTCGAAAATCCAGATGAAACCTTAAACGGAATCGTTGAAAAGTTGGGAATGCAACCGCCTTGGTATCTCTGGAAACACGTTGTATATCCGATCTCAGCCAAGAAGGGGGAAGTTGAGAATCTGAGAGAAGGCTTGAAGAAGATCTTTTTAAAATACAATAGGCACGACCTAATTCCGGTTTTAAAGAAAAAGAGGGGTTGAGGCTTTAGAAGTATGAAGAGATTTCTGCTTGTCGCTCTTGCGATCGCCCTAATTCTGTGTGTTCAGCATCACAGGATTGAAGCCAAAGTCGTCAGGGTTATCGATGGCGATACCATTATCGTAAAAATCGACGGAAGGCTTGAGAAGGTTAGACTCGTAGGAATAGACTGCCCCGAAATTGATGCTCATAGAAATAAGCCTTTCGAATATGATGCGATTACTAACCTGACCTATTTAGCGGAATGGGGATTGAAGGCCAAGGAATTCACCGAGCGCTACTTGGATCACAAAACTGTCGAACTCGAATTCGACGAAATTGCCGGACTAAGAGACAGATACGGAAGGCTTTTGGCTTACGTTTACGTGAACGGAACGGACTTCAACGCTCTGCTTATTGAAAAAGGACTTGCGAGGGTTTACGTTGAAGGTAAGTTCAAGAAGAAGTCCGAATACCTGAAACTCGAAGAGATTGCAAAGTTAAAAGGTATTGGACTGTGGAAAATATGCAAGGATGTAAAAACAAATTCAAGCGTTCAATTAATGCCTACCCTTACGAACAAAAACGTTAAGATATGTTGCATAGACATATCGTGGGATGCTTACAGACAAGCTTGCGGAACTGAAGTTCGAGTTGGCTGAGACGTTCGTGCAAAGGGAAGCCGAGATAACGGCTGTATTATCTGGCTTGCTCTCCGGCGAGCCGGTGATATTGGTGGGAGAGGTTGGAACGGCTAAAACTGCTTTGATAGAAAGGTTAGCTAAGATGATCGATGCAAGATACTTTTACTATCTCCTAACCCGTTTCACGGAGCCGGATGAGCTCTTGGGCACTTTGGACATCAACGCGCTTAGAGAGGGTAAATACGTTAGAAGGACGGAAGGCAAGCTTCCTCAGGCGGAGATCGTTTTCTTAGATGAGATATTTAAAGCGTCTTCGGCTATCAGGAACATACTTCTCGACATAATCCTCAACAAGCGTATTTTCAGCGATGGAGTTTACATCCAGCTTCCGATGCTTGCTTTATACACAGCGAGCAACGAGATAAGCACGGACATAGAAGACATGGCTTTCTACGACAGACTTACCATCAGATGCTTCGTAAAGAGCGTTTCTGAAGACTCATGGGAGGAGTTGATCGAAAAGGGAATTCTTCTCGACGGCGGCTTGGAAACACCTATTTTGCTAAGCGTTGAAGATGTAAAAGAGCTTCAGAGAATCGTAAACGAAAGGTTTAAGAATATAACGCGGAACACGACACTGATCAGAAAATACATAGAAGCCTTAGCGGTTTTGAGGCAGAGGGGGGTTAAGATATCCGACAGAAGAAAGATCAAGGTTTTGAAGACTGCTTCAGCAATCTCGGTGGTTTACGGTGAAGAAAACGTAAGCTTGGATTCCTTGGCTGAGGCTTTGAAGTTTGCGGCTGTGCACGACGAAGATGAGTTGAAGAAGGTCGATCAGGTAATTTTGGAGCTCGGATTGAGCAGTTTCTACCAGCACGTCCAGAAGATTCAGGTTATGACAGCCGAACTGCAGAACGCATTGAATGCAAGCATGGCTGGAGGAATGGAAGAACTTAAGATGCTTTCAGCCGTCTACAAGCGGGCATCAACGGTGATGGCGGAAATACCTCAGAATCCCAGACTGATTCCCTACACGAGACAGCTGAGGCAGGCGATAAGCAGAGCTAAGGACATTTTGGAGAAGAAGAAGGCTGAGCTATTTGGAGAATGATGCTCCAGAACAATCTTATAAACATAACTAATAGGGATTTTATCTATTCGCTCGTAGCTCAAAGGATAGGCGGGCATCTGCCAAAAGATCTGAGATCGATCTACGATACATGCGAACACATACAGATAATAGCGACCGATTGCTACTTTCTCCATTACTCGCTCTATCCGTTTCTGAGGAATAGGAACGACGACGAAGTCCTTGAGGAAGTCAGGAGGTTCATGCAGGATTACATGAGCGGGGAGAGGTATCAGAGAATAAAGATGCTGACAACGCTCGATGACGAGATGAGTTTGGTTTACAGCATTGCATTGGCAAAGGCGATCATAGGAAAGGTATTGGGCAAACTCATAGGAGAACTCGAACTCGCTCAGATCATGAATCCCGACAAGTCCGTTAAAGCCAAGATCGTCAACGCTGTTTTCACCTTAGCGGATAGCGGCGAACTCGGCTTAATTTTGGATTACGCAACGGAAGAGGCGGAGGAAATAACCAAAAATGCGAACGAGATCAGGGAGTTGATAGGAGGAAAGAAAGCCGGAAAGGAGGCTGGAACTTTCAAGAAGGTGCTCGATCTTGCAGAGCACATGCTATACGTTAAATTCATGAAGGAGATAGTTACGATGTCGAAGAAGCTTTCGGAATACGTTCCAAAGGCTTCTAAGATACTAAAGAAGAAGGGCAGGTATGGGGACGAGCTATCCGGCTATACGCTGACGAAGAGAATCGAAAGGGCTTTGCCGAGGGAGATAGCTCTGCCGGACGAACTCTTCTTCAAGAAGCTTACGGGTGAAGGATTTCTGATGAGGGAGAAGCTGAGCGTTGCGGAAGGAGCGTATTATTTGCTTATAGATAAATGCTTGGATGGCGATACATTGATACCGTTAAGGAGCGGAGAGGTTGTTCCGATTAAGGATATTAAGGTTGGAGATGAGGTTCTGTCCGTCAGGTTTGATAGAGTAAGAAGAAGGTTTTACAATGTGGTTAAGGGTGAATACGTAGAAGTTGAAAGGTTGGAGCCCAAACTTAGTTATGCTAAGGTTTTATTCGTGAAGGAAGATTATAAAGAGGTATTGGAAATTAAAACTCCATTTAACAGCATTAAAATGACAAAGAACCACGTAATTCCGGTGTATCGCAACGGAAAAATCGTTGAGATTTTTGCTGGAGATGTAAGGGTTGGAGACTACTTGCTAATGCCCGTTAGACTTTGGAGAAGGGGATTATACTCCAAGATTCCCGAAAAAAGGGAGGTAACACTTCCGCCGATCGAATATAGAAACGGAAGACGTATAATGGTTAGGCTCAATTCGAAATTCGCACAGCTCTTGGGTTACATACTTGGTGATGGTCACATAAGTGTTAGCAATAGATCCCACTCAGCATACGTGTGCATTACCGATGACAATAGAGAATTGCTCGAATGCTACAAGCAGATAGCAAACGATGTTTTGGGAGATGAAAAAGCGCACATACGGAATTACAGCAATAGATTGAGACTGATTATAAACTGCAGACCGTTCGCATTGTGGTTGAAAGAAAACATGCCTGAGTTGGTTTGCAGAAGCAAGAACAGGGAGATACCGAGAGTAATAACAAGAGCTGGGAGAGATGTGCTACCAAAGTTCTTAAGAGGTTTGTTCGATGCTGAAGGTTCCGTGGCTCATCACAACGTTCTACTTGCAACAACAAGCGAAAAACTTGCCAAACAGGTTCAAATGCTACTTTTAAGACTTGGTATCGTCAGTCACATATACAACGGGCACAATCCAGCTAACAGATTATTAAAGTATGACAATAGGATTGTTAAGGATTCTAAGTTCTACATATCGATAACGGGAAAGACTTATCTAAAGAGATTCATGGAAAAAATCGGATTCACGGACGAGAATAAGATGCAAAAACTCAGAGAATATATTGGAGATGGGGCTAAGGTCTACTGGCTATCGAAGAAGGTAAAGTTTTACACGAAGAGTTTCATGCTCGTTCCCGTAATTGAGATCAAAGAGCTCGGAAAGACCAAGGTATATGACATAGTTCTCGAAAAGGATCATCACTTCATAGCGGATGGCTACGTCGTTCATAACAGCGGTTCGATGCACGGAGAAAAGACGATCTGGGCTCGCTCGGTTGCCATGGCATTATATCGGATGTCAATGACGAAGAAGAGAAGGTATTTCCTGAGATTCTTCGATACGAGGGTTTATCCTCCGGATACACCGCTAAACGATCCAGAAGAAATAGTCGATGCGATTCTGAAGGTTAAGTCGAACGGCGGAACGGACATAACGAATGCAATCTCCACAGCGCTTAAGGATCTCATGGAAAGGGGGCTGTCGGAATACACGAACACAATCGTAATAATCACGGATGGCGAAGATGTCGTTAAGGATCTGTCGAAAGAGCTCAAAAGGGCAAACGCATCTCTGATTTCGGTTATGATACAGGGTGATAACGAAACTCTGAAGGCTCTGAGCGATCAGTATATGAAAGCGGAGCTGAGCGAGGTTGGCGGTGCCAAACTTTTGAAGATCGTTGAAGTTAGCTGAGCAAGATTTTATCTGCTTTCTTAGTTAGATAATCCCTTATAGCCTCTATCGCCCTCCTCAAAATTTCCCTGTTGTCGTAGTTGTTTACGATCTCAATAAGTTCGTTCCTATTATAATCCTTTAGCTCCTCTGCGATTTTAACCATGTTCGGAACGGCTCTAACGATATTATCGACGATCGTAACGTCGGCCATCCTCGCCGTTCTCGACAGCGGGTTTAGATCGATCGCTATGACCTTCTTCCCATACCTCTTAAGCACCTCGCATCTGTCTCCGTCCTCCAAGGGAACGAGGACCACATCTGCAATCAGAATCCCTCTGCTGTCTACTATTCTTCTACCGTGCTCCAAGCCCTCAAGCTCGGCATCGCAATTAGCTAAAACCTTGGCTCCGAAGCCTTCCAAGTATTCGGCAATCCTGCGAACCCTCTCCCTGCTGAAGTGGAATACGTTTACCTCAAGAGGAGCATTCAGGATTTCGGATAGCTTAACCAGATCTTCTGGCACAAGCACGGCTGTATTCCCGTTTACGGATATAACCGGATGATCGGCGAGAAGCATCATTGCCACGGCTGTTCTTTCGGCAATCCATGCGAATTCGTGCGTTTTCTCGCCCAAAACGTAATCGAACATCTCACCCCTTCCGTGCGCTATTAACCCCTGCAATGCTGTTATACCCCGTTTAACTCCCTCCACGAGTTTTTCCCTTGTTATCAGCGATTCGTAGCGGGGATGCGATTTTGGAATCATAACTAAACGCTGAATAAGACGACTAAAAGCATTTTTCTTGGTAATGTTTTTATTAAATAATATTATTTTAACCATTTAACTCTCTCAATTTT
>JALVJV010000024.1 GCA_027028145.1 Archaeoglobaceae archaeon
ATCTGTAAAGGATGAGATAGTTACATTGGCAGAAGCTATTAAAAGGAGCAAAGTTAGGTTCGAAATATACGATACGAGAGATCCTTTCGATCCAACTCCAAGTTACATATCCACCCTGTCAGAAATTCTCCAGGCACGTGTTATAAAGGATTTTTATTGAGTTTAAATTAAAGAAAATATAGCAGTGTCTAACCTTTGGAATTAATATTCTGAACATGGTCGCTATATTCGTTGAAAAATGTTCTGAAAAAGATACGAGCTTATAGTTTTTACCATTAAGTTTATAAACATTTGAACAATTGTTCAAATGTGGAAAGAAAGGTTCCGATTTGCAAAGTTGTAAGGGTGAAAGATGTAAATGAAATACGCTCAAATTTGCCGTCCGATGAAAAAATAGCTGAGTTAGCCGAATTTTTAGAAGCTTTTAGCGATTTCTCACGCATAAAAATCCTTCTTGCCTTGCAACAGCGTGAACTATGTCCATGTGATATCTCAGCTATAACTGGCTTATCTGTCTCAGCGGTGGCTCATCAGCTTAGAGTACTTAGGGATAAGAAGCTGGTGAAATATCGGCGTGAGGGTAAAAACGTGTATTACAACTTGGATGATGAGCACGTCTCAGCTATTCTGAAAATCGCTCTTGAACATGTGAACGAAAGAAGGTGAAGAATTATGCACCACGAAAATGAGAATGAGATGAAAAAAGCATGATAAAAGAGTTAACTGCGATAATCGCTTCAGCTATTTTATTTATTACAGGAATCATTTTTGAGAAATCTTTGCATAGTTACCCATTAGCAGAATATGGACTATTCTTGACAGCTTATGCTGTAGCCGGATGGAAAGTAGTGTTGAAAGCCGTGAAAAACATAAAGAGGGGTAGCGATGCGGCGATAGAAACAGCCGATATAGTGATTATGGATGATAAGATCTCCAAGATTCCAAAGGCCATAAGACTGTCAAGAAGGACTCAAAGTATCGTATGGCAGAATATAGCTTTTGTCTTGGCAGTGAAAGGTTTGTTCGTTAGTTTAGGAGCATTAGGATTGGCTACGATATGGGAAGCAGTCTTTGCAGACGTTGGAACATATCTGATAACCACACTCAACGCCATGAGGGTTTTCAGGTGATTTCTTAAATTTTGGATCTCTTTAAAAGTAGAGAATTCGTAACGACGCTTACACTGCTCAGGGACATTGCTCCGGCTGACCATTCCGGTCTGAATTGAATTCCGAAGAGAACGTAAGCTAAACCGCCGGTAAGCGGAATTAATAGTGCGTTGTAAAAAATTGCCCAAAATACGTTTTGCTTAATTTTCGAAAACGTTTTTCGGCTAAGTTTTATCGCCCTAACAACATCTCTAAGATCATTTTTCATTAAAACGATATCCCGTATCCTACTCCGATTAGGTAGTTCTTATAAGCATAATAGTGTTGTTATATAAAATAGAACGCAGAGGGAGACCTTGAATTAAGATGAAAGATATGGAGCATACCTGCTTGATCACTAAGGCATAGACAATTCTGTCAAGAATAACAGCAAAAATAAATAAGTTAAGATACAAGATATGCAACTTCTGCTAAAGTAATCAGTGGGCTACGTTAAGTGGTTGCCCGTGCGTGATATTTAGGTTATTTTAGGATTTTAGGAATTATGGGAACATGCACGGGCTTCTCCCTCAGCACATCATCTATCTCGATCAGTGCTTCACGGGGAGCAGTCGTGCCCACCACTGAGGGCACCCATCTTAGGACATTCAAAATCTCTCTGGGCTTATTCCCGTCATCGAGGCGAATGAGGAGGTTTAGGCAAGCATTAAACTGAGCATCAAACTCGAAACCACATTTTTTACATTTAAACGTACGAGTATCGATCCTGTTCTTTTTACTGGCGTATCCGCACATGGGACAAGATATCGACGTTTTTGATGGATTAACATGGTGTACTTCCAATACTCTCTCATAGAACTTATAGTCTAGGTTTTGGATGAACTTGTAGTAAGGAAATGTGTTTAGTCTGTAATTCAAGTCTTTTGATATCTTTCTTCCATTCTCTTTGAGATTCTTTAGATTCTCTCTAACTAAATCTGCTTCAAATTTTTTAGCGATCTCTGCTAGTAATGTTGTTATTTTCTTGATTCTGTCATTGACTCTGTTCTTTTCTCTAAATTTCAACTTTGCACGATTCTCATACTTTTCTTGTCTCTTTCTCCTTAAATCTCTGTATTTCAACCTAAGTTCTTTGAGATCGTGCTTTATTCTGAAGAAAATCGCTTCCTTGTTCAAATATAACAAGCAGTCTACTGAAGACTCGTTAATATCTATCACGAGCTTGTTTCTGTGCTCCTTAGTTTCAAACTGCTTCCTCACGGATAGATGTAAGTATATTTCTCCTCGCTTCAAAACGATCTTCGAGTTCTTTATTTCCCAATCTTTGAACATCATAGCTCGCTTGTACGGAATAATAAGGAATCGGAGGTAGTCGCCATTACCTCTGGAAATTCTCAGGAGTAAGTATCCCTTCTTTTCGATTGTTTTTTGATTTTGTTTAATTTTTGATATTCTCATAGACTAACTTTTGAAAAGAGAAAAGATAGGTATGGTAATATATATAATCAAGCGAAAGATTTATATACAGCAAGAAACAGAGATCAGTAGTAGCGTCAGATAAATTATAAAAAAATAGTTTATATTTACATTTTATTATATATCTTTGCCGAGCTAGCTGTGCCTTGTAAGATGTGTGTTAACACTAATACTCTTTCATCTTAATTCAAGGTCTCCCTCTCTCTAAATTCAAATATAATTTCTATATTTATAATTCTGTTTTAAGAAAACTCACACCTATAATGTCTTTTAGTTTTGAGAGCTCGGGGTCGTTGTGTATCATGTATTTTACGGCGTCTCTGGGGTATCTAAGTATAATGTAGGATTCTACTCCTCTATTTTTACCTCTGCTAACTCTTTTTATCTCTATTATCCCGGCTGTTGAAAGTCTGGTTAAGTATACTGAGAACGAATCTCTGTTTATACTCGACAGTCTGAGTAGCTTTCTGTAGTAGTCCTGTCTTGCGAAAACATCTCGTGAATCTACATTTTCAGTAGCATTTTCCATTAGAAGTGTGTACACCGCTGCCAGAACTATCTTATCCGATAACGGTAATGTGGTTATTAGAGCTTCTCCATCTTTGAGTATGTTGTGCTTCTGAATTATATCGTGCATAGTCTTACCATCTATTTTCGAGATGTCGTTCTTTTCAGCATAACTACCGCAGAATCTTAAGATGGACAATCCCTTTCTTATATCTCCACCCTCCCCGGCTACGTAGGTAGCTAAAACATCTAAAGCTTCATCCGTTATGAATCCTTCCCTAAAAGCTAACTTTATTCTGTCTTCAAGTATATCTCGGCACTGCTCCTTAGTATAGCTCTTAAAGTAGATCGCATTAAGAGTGTCTAAGGAGCTGAGAACTCTAGCATCTGTAATTTCTTTGGCTAGGTCAATTTTGTTCGTTATCAGCGTAGCACTAAGTCCTGAAGTTCGTGTTAGGTAGTAGAGTAGACTTTCATAGTTCTTTCGATTATCTCTGAGTAAGTTGTCAAACTCGTCTACACAAATATGAATGTAGTATCCCTTATCTATGAACTCTTCCACGAAAGAGAAGTACTCTTTGAAAGATATTCCTCTTTTAGGAACCTTAATGTTTAAAGCACTGCAGATATCGTACATCACCTGTGATATTCCAGATCCCGCAGCTCTGGCGTAGATAGATTATCTTAAAGTTTTCATATCCCTTTTCTTTCAGATACTCCTCGGCAAGAGTCATTGCGATCTTGAAAGACATCGTTTTTCCCGTTCCAGGGTTTCCGTAAATGAGTATGTTTCTCGTAGTCCCTTGACTTATAGAATCTATAAGTTTAACACAAATTTCTTTAATCTCCTCTTTTCTGTGCAAAGGATTCTTTGGTATGTAGTCATAGTCCAAATATCTTTCCCAGTTGGGTTTGAATATCGATTTTCTGTGCTCAAGCTCATGATCTACTTCCTTCTTAAGATCTTCAAGAAAACTCATACCCAATCACCTGGCTTTCATCTTAATTCAAAGTCCCTCTCCTTAATAAACTTAATCATCTTAATACTTTGCTAGTCATGCTCATAGGGAGACCTTGAATTAAGATGAAAAAGTGCGCCAGTGCTTTGGTTTGCGAGCAACAAAAAGATAAGAAAAGAGTACCAGCAATTATCTTCGAACGGGTGGCTGTAAAACTAAAGTTAGCTTCTCTTCACTATTATTCTTCCATCTGGTAGTGTTGTTACGTATTCCCAACCCATTTCAAGGTATTTCTCGATTTCATCAGCTGTTACGACTTTCTGTTTAGGTTCTAGTTTGAACTCTTTAACCTTGGTCTCTAAAAACAGTTCGACTGCCTGAGTATACTTAACCCTCATATCCTCGATAATGTTTTCTGGCAATCTATGCTTGTTAGTGGTATACTGATGCTCGATGTTGCCTTTGTGACCCATCCAGAACGTTCTGTAGTCTTCAATGATTATACCATTAGCTTCAGCCATGAGCATGTAAGTATCGAAGTAATGCCTGAGCACGTAGGGTCGCCAATCAAATCCGGCGAGTCTTATCGCTTTTCTAATCATTTCACTCACGTTTGCAGTAGCTAAGTGTTGATCTCTTCGACTAAGTGGTTTAGGAGCTATGATAGGCGAATTCTCGGTAAGGATTTCCCCCTGCCTTAACCTATAGTTCAGATAATCCTTCAGATACTCACATCCTTCTTCACCTAAAAATGTGAAGTATTGGTGTCCTGCTTTATTGAGGTTAGGTCTAACTATAACCATTGCCGGAACTCTGACGAACTCGACTTTACTGCCGTATATTTTAAGATCGGGAATATCTCGAACTTTTAATCCGTCTGTTCCTCTATAATTGCCGATGACTTCCGGTCTTAAGCCGGAGAAAGCCATTAATCCTATCGCAACCTTAGCTCTTATATCGGCAACCGACAGGATCTTTCTCAACTCATCCTTAGTCGGCACTCTTTCAGTTTGTGCAACTTTAGGCTGGCTGGATTTCATTTTTATGTTGATGTTAATATCACGGTTGTTGAACCTTAGCCAGCTCCTAACAGCGCTGACGATGGACCGAAAGTAGCTACCGTTGTAATCTGAAGAATCCTCAAGAGCTGATATGTAATCTAACAGCATGTTTCGAATTTCACAGTCCGTAAGCTTAACTAACTCTTTTGGTTTTATATTGAAGATTTCGCAGAATCTGCCTAATATTCTAAGATACGTATCGGCAGTGGATTCGCTACTCCTAGCTAAGTGACCATACCATCTCTTTACATCCAAATCTTGGAGTAGAACGTATTTTCTTGTCATAGATCCCAAATTACCTTTTCTATGATACTGCTAGTAGATACTCTAAAACCTAAGTTACATAACTTTTCGAGTGATTTAATAAGATCATCTTTAGTGATGATGCCTTTGTCGTATAGATATCTTAGAATACGCAATACTACTGAAGAATCCAATATTAGTTTCATAGTTCAAGCTCCCTTAAAGCATCGTCGTCCTCATAATAGAATGCATAGATGCCCCTTTTCTTTAGCTCTGTAATAAATTCTTGATATGGAATCTCTGCAATTTCTGCAGCTTTACCAAGTGATATTACTCCCTCTCTGAACGGCTCTATTGCATAAAGTAGTTTCAGAAGCTTAGCGGTCTCCTCTTTTGATTTGTAAGGTGGCAATTTCATCTTGATTTCCATCATCAATTTATCTACCCCCTAACAACTAAATCTTGTTTATTTGACTTAAATGTTGGGATCCATCTTTGACAACCCTCCCGCTAAAGGATGACTTCCTAGCAACGTTTTGTAAATCTTTGTTTTAGGAGCTTGGGAATATAATCACGGCTGTTTTTCCAAATCAAGAAACCTTTATATATGTTTGAGTTCCTCTTTAGTCGGCTCGTATAAAATCGTCATTAGTATGCTTTCTGATCATAGTTCAGGCTTTTGCTAGTTGTATACCACTCACAACGAAATCCTTTAGTTCAACTATTTTAGATGCGTCAAGTATTTCTATTTCAACGACTTTTCCGTTTTCATCTAAGTGTGCGATTAGACCTTCAGCTATATCTATCGAATCGACGACTTTTCCTTCTTTAAGCTTTATTATCAGCACATCAGCATCAGGGGAGTATTTTATCTGCATAATATCCACCACCTCTAAAGTATCTCTTAACGAGTGGAAAATAAACTGTTACTAACACGGGTAAATCATCTTCATATTCATAAATAGCTCTAACTAAATGTGTGCCATATCTTCTATGTGCGATAAATCTACCATGATGACCGACTAGAACTTCTTCAGGATATAATAAGGTTTCAAGAACCATATCAATATTCAAATTCCAGCGATTCATTCTATCTTCAGCGTGATTAGTTATCAGAATCTTTATAAGTTTGTCTCCAACCGTTAAGTGGTATATTTTTCCTCTTTTGGCATCCTCAATTTTAGTTATTTTAAAATCATCCATACAACTCAACTCCAAGCTCTAGTTAAGTTTTTTCGGTTTTTAAGCTGATTTTTGTCTTGTTTAGATTTTAAATATCTGTTTTTCAACTCTATTAATGAATTTTTGATTATTTTTTGAGACTGAAGCATTTAAATTATACAGTTACGACTGTTTAATTTATGGCTGTCTTTCGAGTTCGAGGAATTTTTTAATAAGCTCTAATTCCTCTTTAGCCAGCTCGTATTTTTTCCTAATGTCGTGTCTTAGTTTTCTTATTCTTCCTTTCCAATCGGCTTTTCTACTCCATTTTCTTCTGAATTCTTCGATATCTATTTCTCCATTTTCTAACTTTTCGAGGTCTTCTGCGAATCTTGTTCCTTTTCTTGTGCTACCCCATTTAGTGTAAAATTCGAGTAGAGACATTTTTCCTTCTATTACTTTGAACCAATCCTCGATGAACATTCTTTCAGTCTTAGTGAGTATAGGGGGCATAATAGGACTCACCAAGTTTCCACTTCTAAGCCTTTGATACGGGAGTAGTGCTTAACGTTTCGGGTTAGAATTCTCTCGTTGTGTGCTAAAGCGATGCTGGGGCTATGAGTGTGTCCATTTCGCCTATAGGTTTGCCCCTTTTTTCAAGTTCTGCTGAGATCCGTCCGTAGATGTCGGATGCGGTTAGGTTGAAGTCAAGTAGTGTTAATCTGCTTAGAATTCCTCTAACGATCTTCAAGTTTTCGTCTATGTTTTTCGATTTGTAAGCGCCTTTAAAAAGTTCAGCGGCATTTATAGGTGTCGTAGTCAATCTTTCTCCGTTTTCAACTAATTTTCTTAGCTTTGCTATTGCTTTTTCATCCTTTCTTATGAGCGCTATGAGAAAATCCGTTTCAAGGCAGACCATTTTATCCCCTCAAAGCTCTACGAGTCTACTCCTGATCCTTTCTCTGCTCGTGTATACATCTTCTATGCTATCCGCTAAATCTTTCGGGAATTTCCTTTCTTCTTTAACTTCTTTAAAGCATTATATGCCTCTTCTGATATGGTCAATGTTTTATGACCCATATTGTTAAGTGTATTTACATGTATTTATACTTTTTACCTTTTCAGTCTTGGTAAGTAATGGTGGTATACAATATGATCCGGGTATGTGCTTAAATCCGTTACTATATTTAGTAACGGTGATTATGTATAGTTATATGTGCAAGAATAAGCCTTAACGAATGAAAAACTATGCGTAATCATAACCTTGCAGAAAAGGAGCGAAATCCGGACTCTGCGAAAAGAGCATAACTTTTGGATGGATCTTACCTAACCCAAGACTTCGAATTAAAGTAGAAGGTTAGGTAAGAATCTTACCCCAACTGTAAGTGCTTAAGGAGAGGTTGAATTACGTTCGTTCAAGACATCTCTGATGGCGAGTAAGTCCAATTGGGATTGAGGTTTAACGATTCTATTAACGGGTTCGAGGAATAGGATATTTTTCCTTACGCAGAACCTTAAAGCCTCGTCGATCTTCTTATATCTGATCTTTTCATTATCGATGAGGCTCTTTAGTAGGTCGATTACAGAATTGAATAGTTTCTTGTTTTCTTCAATTTCGTAGATAGCGTCTAATACTTGACTAACTCTGAGCTTTAGCTGTTCCTCGCAGAACTCTTTCAGCCTATCTTTGTTCTTAATAGCTTCAACGAGATAAACGGGCTTACCACCGAAGTAGTTCCAAGTTAGTTCGCTCTCCTCTTGGCTGAATCCGTATTTTTTGAGGAATTCCTTGGTAGTGTTGTAATCGAAGTCATCTACGAGGAGATATCTGCAACGACCGTGAAGCATTGCCTCGTTAAAGACTTTTTCGATAAATAGGGAGTCGGAAGTGATGGCAAAGACGTGAGCGAGGTGATGTCTTTTGGTAATGGTGACGAAGAAGTTGAAAAGCTCGTAGATGAGTAATCCGTTGATTTTGAGGTCACCTATGACTTGGAGTTCGTCCAGTATTATGACGGGAATTTTATCTTTGGATTTGAGTTCCTGTAAGATGCTGAAAATGTATGTAAAGGCATTCTTGGGCTTGTCTTTCTTTAGCACCTTACTAATTAAGTTTTCCGGTAGTGGAAATCCGGAATAGAATTTAACCGTAGAAGAGAGGATGGACGAAATTACGTCGCTGGACTTGGTAATCTTTCTCTTCAATCCAATCTCGTAGCTGAAGAGCACATCGTAAAACTCGTCGATGTTCGTAACCACGTGCGCTCTTAAGTCTATGAAGAAGACCACGTAATCGTCCGGTAACTTCCTCACTACCTCGTCCATTAAACTCGACTTTCCAGAGTTGATGGGGCCGTAAACGAATGTGATTAGGTCTGGTCTCGAATTCAGAATTCGCATGATCTCTCGAATCTCTTTTTCTCTATCGTGGAACTCGATCTCCAACATTTTGGACACCTCATTGGAATTAATGAGTATATTTTCAATGAGATTTGTTGCTTGATCGTATTAAAGGATTTTTAACAGGTTCCATAGTTAGTAAGTTCCGAAGAGAACTGTAGAATTAAGGCTGTAATGAAAGCACTTCTCAATTTGATTTTCCTTGCGTGTTTCACAGCGAAAGTCCGGATAGTTACTGCGAGGTTTATGAGGTGGTTTGGTAGACGAGGGGTCTTGGAATCAGAGAGAGCATTATTATGTTTGGATTCTGTTATAGTTGTTTTAGGCTTTGGAGATGTAATAAGCGGACATTGGGACTGTTATAGCGGAATCCATCAAGGAAGGGAGAAAATCGTAACCGGTAAATTCGAAGGTTCTTCTGAAAGATCCCCTACCGCCGAAGAAAGATGAGATGCCGTGCATTATCACCGCCAGTATCAGCCATACTGCGAACACGCCGATGAACGATCCAACTATTCCGATGTATGCTCCCACCAAAAAGAATCTCGCCAGCTCCGGTGGGAAAGCCTGAGAAAGCTTAATTGCCGACAGATTCTTCAAGCACCATATGTGGAATCACCGCGTAAGAACTATCGTAAAACGTCGGAGCGGAACTACGCGAGGGATAGAAGGGGATAAACTTCGCATGGAATAAAATCTTTAATAATCTTAATTTGTTCAAAAATCAAGGTGATTTGATTATGGCGTCGATACTTATCTTGGCTTGGAATTCCCAGCATTTCCATTCCGCCGTAGAAGAATTAAGAGTGAAGTATCCGAACTTCAAGATAACGATAAGAGACGTTCAAAGCTTAAACAAAACCAATCAGTTGCCAGATCTATCGCAATACGACGCTATTATAGTAAATCAGATGGGGAGAGGTGATTGGGAGAGGGAAATCACCAAATACACTAAAGATAAAATATTCATCGCGTTCAAATCAAGCGTTGACGAATATTCGAATATTCCGAAGGAAGACTACGAAACTTTAAACCTATATCTGGCTTACGATGGCATCGAAAATCTTAAGAATTTTGTCAAATTCGTTCTGCGGTATTTCGATGAGAATATAGAAGTCGAAAAGCCGAAGCAGATGCCTTGGAACGGAATATACCATCCAAAGGGCGGATTTTTTGAAGATGCCAAGAAATACTTGAAATGGTATTATTTAAGTCATCACGATCTTGTCGGCTTGCTTTTTTACAGAGCGAGGTATCTGTTCAAAAATACCGCTCACATCGATATTTTGGTAGAAGAACTCGAAAAGCGGAACATAGGGGTGATACCGGTATTCACGATGACCTTTCCAGACAAAGATGTAGGAATGCCCGGTGTTGAAGAAGCGATAAAAAGGTATTTCTTTGTTGATGGTAAATCCGTAATTTCCCTCATGCTTTGGGGTTTATACTTTAGAGTTAGCAGAGATATCGAGCTTTTAAGGCAGTTGGATGTGCCGATTCTAAACATCATAGAAATTTATGGAAATAGTCCCGAGGAGTGGAAAAACAATCCGCAAGGATTGAACGTTGCAACCGTATCGATGGCAGTTGCTTTACCGGAGTTTAACGGGGTAATAAATCCAACCGTATTTTCGGCTGAAATTAGAACTTCAACAGTTCTTAAATCGGTTCCAATTGAAGAGAGAATTAAAAGGATTGCCGAGCAAGCTGAGAGGTGGCTTAGGCTCAAAAAGATGGATAATTTTGACAAGAGAGTGGCAATAGTTCTGCACATTTCGGACATTGGAAATACCGAAGCGAATGTAGGAACCGCTCTGGGGTTGGATTCATTCGAAAGCGTTGTTGAGATCTTGAAGGCTATGAAGGAAAGGGGATACGATGTCAGGAACATTCCGAGGAACGGTAGGGAGTTGGCAAGAATGTTCTTAGAGCGGGGGCAAATATGGGAGGGAGCTTGGAACTACAACCCGAATTACGCCTATACCATCGATAGACGAACCTATTCAAAATGGTTCGAGGAACTTCCCGATGAGGTTAGAGAAGATATGCTAAATACTTGGGGGGAACTTGGAGACATCGGAATACCGGGGATATCTTTTGGAAAGGTTTTCGTGACGGTTCAACCGCCCAGAGCTAAAACGTTCGATCCTGAAGAATTCCACAAGCTCATACACGATCCTACATTGCCCATTCCGCACTATTACTATGCGTTCTACAGATTTATAAACGAGAACTTCGATGCGGTTGTTCACTTAGGGAAGCACGGAAGCGTTGAATGGTTGCCCGGTAAAAGCGTCGGATTGTCTGATCGATGTTACCCGGATGCATGCTTGCGTAGCATCCCGAATATTTACGTTTACATAGTCAACAACCCAGCAGAGGGCACTCAGGCTAAGAGAAGGGGATACGCGACGATAATTGACCATCTACCACCCCCAATGAAATCGTCAAATCGCTATGAAGAACTTGAAATAGCCTTGGAGGAGTATTTCAAAGCCAAGGAGAAAGGATTGAGCGATCAGTGCGATATTGCTCGAAAACGGATTGTTGAGCTTGCAAGGAACCATAATTTTGAAATTAACGAAGAAAACTTTGATGAGCTTGCACTGAAATTACATTCGAAGATCTTGGAACAGAACGAATCGCTTTACAACTACGGTCTGCACGTTTTCGGTAGGGTCGACGAATCGACAGTTGATGAGTTTATAAATGCGATAGCTAAGCCCGAAAAGATTGTTCTGAAAAAACTTGGGATTGACTACACCGAGGTTTTAAAGAATCCATCAAAGAAGTTTAAGGGTTATACGCTCGGTGAGATTCTTAGAATGATTAAAAAAGGAGAGTATCCGGAGTTTTTAAAAGAAGCCGTTGAAAAGGCAAGAGATGAAATCGAAGAAATGCGTAGGGAAGTTAGAAATCGACTTGAAAGCATTAGGGAGATTGAAAATCTACTCAAAGCGTTAGAGGGTAAATTCGTCGAGCCGTCGGCATCCGGAGACATAACGAGAGGTAGGATTGAAGCTATACCGACGGGATTTAACTTCTATTCCGTTGATCCCCGCGCAATCCCGTCAAAGACGGCGTGGGAAATTGGAAAGAAACTTGCGAATCAACTGATTCAAAAGCTGATTGAAGAGGAGGGAAAAATTCCGGAAACGATCGCTTTCATTGAGTGGAGCAGTGATCCGATGAATACCGATGGTGAGCAGATTGCTGAAATCCTTTACCTCTTAGGAGTTGAGCCCGTTTGGGATGGAGATAGAGTCGTAGGGCTTAGGATAATCCCGCTTGAGGAGCTGAAGCGTCCGAGAGTGGATGTCGTAGTTAGAATCAGTGGGTTGTTTAGAGATACGTTCATGAATCTGGTTGAGCTGATAGATGAGGCCGTCGTAAAGGTTGCGAGCTTGGATGAACCCTTGGAGATGAACTACGTCAAAAAACACTTTTTAGAGGGCTTGAGGCATAGGATCTTCGGTGATAAGCCGGGAAGCTACGGTGCTGGAGTTAATCACGCGATAAATTCATCTCACTGGCAAGATGAGGATGAGTTGACTGAAATTTACATAAATTGGGGTTGCTACGCTTACGGAAAGGAAGTTTTCGGAGTTAGAGCTGAGGATGAGTTCAAGCTCGGCTTAAAAGATGTTGGAGCGGTCGTAAGAAATCATTACACCGATGAATGGGATATCTTGGATGATGACTGTCCATACGCTTTTCAGGGTGGCTTGGCGTTAACAGTAGAAAAGTTGACAAGAAGAAAGCCAAAGGTTCTGATGGGTGATACGAGGAATCCGGAATTTGCAAGGATCGTCGATGGTAGAGAGGAGATCGAAAGGGTAGTTAGGAAAACTCTGCTAAATCCGAATTGGGTTGAAGGGATGAAGAAACACGGCTACAAGGGTGCTGGAGATATCATGAAGAGAGTTGTAAACCTCTTTGGCTGGCAGGTAACGGCTAAGGTTGTGGATGATTGGATATTCGATGAGATAGCGAATAGATACGTGCTCAACGATGAAATGAGAAGGTGGTTTATGGACAACAACCCCTATGCCGTTGAAGAGATTTCCAGAAGGTTGTTGGAAGCTTATAGAAGGGGACTTTGGAACACAGATGAAAGCACGATAGAGCGGATAGAGGACGTTTATGCGGAAATCGAAGGTTATCTTGAGGAGGAGATAGCGTGAAGATATGCCTTTTTCAGATGCTTGATAGGGGTAGTGTTGAGGAAAATGTTGGGAGGGCTTGCGAAATAATAGAAAAAGTAAAAGCGGACTTCATATGTCTTCCGGAGTTCTTTGCCATTCCAAGAGGATTTTTCGCAAAATATTCAATATCCGAACTCTGTCGGATGTCATCCCATGCGATCGATGAAGTGATAAAGGCGTCCCTTAGCTTCGATGGTTACGTGGTGGCGGGGACGGTAATTGAGAAGGGATTTTACAACACATGCTACGTCTTAAGATGTGGGGAGATAGTAGCCAAATACAGGAAGATTAATCCGACGAGAGATGAGATAAGGATCGGAATAAAGCCAGGAAAAGGTATTACCGTTATAAAAACGGAATTCGGTAGGATAGGTTTTTTGATATGTGCGGATTGCCTCAACTGGGATACGGTTACGAGGGTTGCAAGCAAAAGCGACCTCATATTTCTGCCGATCTCACTAAGCGATCCGAATCATCCGCCTGTTGAGGGTCATCCGGTATCGAAGAAGATAGCGGATACATTCGACGTCATCGTTGCTAAGGTTTCGAGAATAGGCGTTTGGAAAGGTAGGAAGTTCGGAGTCAAGAGCGTAATATTGTCTAAACACGGAGTAATAGCAGAAGCCAAGAAAATCGATGAAGAATTAATATTCGCAGATTTTTAATAAATCAGTTATCTTTATAGTTTCGGCATCTAAACCGATTTCCTCAAGCTCTTCCTTATTCCTGAGACTGTAAACTCTTTTTGCAGTCCTTAAAAGCTCCAAATTCTTAGCGTTGATTTTTCCAATCGGAAAGCCGGTATCTATAACGAAATCGCAATTTTCAACAATTCTAAGGGCATCCTCCAACGTTTTATCCCTGATGTCTTCGTAAGGTCTTTCCTTCACAACCTCAACCGCACAATGCTTGGCTACGTAAAAATCTATATCGTCTTCATGTATGACTCCGACGCTAAAGGGAATTCTGTTCTTGGTGAGAAGTCTCATAACCCTCGCACCACTCCCACCGCCGCACACGATATGAATTCTGGCTCTACCTTCACCTTTAAGCTCGAATGTGCCCAAAAATGGATCAAACTTTGCGACGCTTATATCATAAAGCTCCTCTACAATTTTGGAATCTAAATCTTCAGCCCATCCTTCGGCGATTATTCTGCCGTTTTTTACCATCGCTATCCTATCGCATACCCTGACTGCGAGTTCTATGTCGTGTGTGGTGAGCACGATTGCAATTCTCTTTTCGTTTGCAATCCTTCTGAGTATTAGAGGAATCTCAACTCTGTGCTTTGCGTCCAAGAAACTCGTTGGCTCGTCCAAGAGCAGAACTTTGGGTTGTTGAGCTAAAGCCCTCGCAATCATTATCTTCTGCTTTTCACCATCGCTCATCTCAGAAAAAGGCTTATCCGCAAGATGCTCGGCATTTACAAGTCTTAGAGCTTCCATTACTATTTCCGCATCCCTTTCGCTTAACCTTCCAAAGGCATCGGTGTAAGGATATCTCCCCAAGCTTACGACATCGAATCCCTTCAGAAATCCCACGTCCGATCTATCGGTAGTTGTTACCGCCAGCTTCTTTGCCAGTTCTAAAGGTTTCAGCTTGTGAACGTTCCTTCCGTCTACGTAAACCACACCGTCCATAGGCTTTAAGATTGCCGAAATCGTCTTCAGTAGTGTAGATTTTCCACTCCCGTTTGGGCCGATTATTCCGAGGATCTCACCACCTTCTACGGTCAGATCGATTCCCGTTAAAATAGCATTCGAATAACCTACCGAAAGCTTACTCATCTTAAGCATCATATCCTCCTCCTTTTAATCACCAAGTAAATAACAATAGGCGCTCCAAACATAGATGTCACGACACTCACGGGTAGTTCGACCGGATACAGCAAAATCCTTGAAGCTATATCGCATAGAACGGTAATTATCGCTCCCAGCAGTATCGTCGCTGGAATTAAAATCCTGTGATCGGATGTCCTAAAAATTAGCCTCGCCATATGTGGTGTAGCTAAACCTACAAATGCGACTATTCCAGCAAAGGCAGTTACAAGAGACGCTAAAAAACTCGATAAAATGACGACGACCATCCTAACGGCCTTCACATTTACACCCATACTTCTGGCATAATCTTCACCTAAAAGCAGAGCGTTGAGAGGTTTTGAGAGTGTAAATACGGCCATCATAGCCGGAATTCCCAAAATTCCAATTACCTTTAAGTTATCCCAAGTTACGCCGGAAAAACTTCCGAACGTCCACAATACGAATTCATGAACCTTCTGGCTTTCAGCGAGTGTTATAAGTATCTTCTCGAAGGCGGAGAAGATGTATCCAAGCATGAGTCCGGCTATTAGCAGAGTTGCCGCGTTTCTCACTTTAGTTGCTAGGCAGAGAATAAATAACGTTGCGACGATCGATCCGAGAAATGCCGAACCAACGATGCCAGCATCGTGTATACCTACTCCAGCCAAGATATACAGTGCCACCGCTAAGGATGCGGCGGATGATATTCCGAGGACATACGGGCCGGCTAAGGGATTCCTGAAATACGTCTGAAGTAGTAAACCACTTACCGCTAAGCATGCACCACCTAAAAAGGCACCTAACGTTCTTGGAATCCTGACCTTCCAGATTATGTATCCCCTAACGTCATGCTTACCCCTTAAGTAGTTGCATAGATCTTGAATACCAGCATGAACTGAACCGGCCAGAATTCCAGCAAAAATTGAAACAACTGAGATAAAAAGCAGGATTGCAAATTTGAGCTTCATGTTAATCTTACGAAAAACCTCGGCTTGTAGTTTTTGAAGAGATCGGGATGAAATATCGCGGCCAAATCTTTTATAACGGTGTCCGTGTGTAGCAATCCGAGTTGCCAGTAATCTGGAGTTATGTTGTAAACCCTTCTCTCCTTGAAAACGTTAAGATTTGTTATCCTCGGTTCAATCCTCTTTATGTCGTCCAAGCTTTTGACGTAGTAGGAAGGATAGATCATTACGTCCGCTTTTTGTCCTTTAAGTAGCAAGTCCTCGATGTTTACGATCTCGTAACCGGTCCCGTTAACGTCTTTAAACAGATAATTTCCTCCGGCGTATTCTATCATTTTTGCAACGTAGCTCTCCCCTCTCGGAATGTAAACCTTCCCTCTGTATATGGAAGCCCATAAAACGTTCGGTTTCTTTTTAGCTCTTTTTACGACTTCCTCAATTTTTGTTACGTTCTCCACTACCTTGTCGAAGTATTTCTCAGCTTCCTTGTCCTTATCCAAAAGTGCTCCAAAGAATTTTACCCATTCCACCCTCCCCAAGGGATCGTTTTCGAGCCATTCGCTATCCACTATGTATTTAATACCGAGCTCCTTCAACTTTTCCCTAACCTTTTCAGTATTACTCGTTACGTAGATTATTACTACATCGGGATGAAGTTCAATTAGCTTTTCATAATCGGGGGCATTTGGTGAGCCCAAGTCCACTATTTTGCCCCGTTTTAGTCTTTCAACAACATCCGGGAAGTAAAGTCTGTATCTATGTCCATACATAAATCCGACGATAGCATTCGTTCCGTTTATAGCTTCGAGTTGTGCTATATGCGTTGAGGACATCACGACCATTCTCTTCACCGGAATTTTGATCGGAATTCCTCTAATACCCTTAGGCGGTTTGTTACGGTAGAGAACGTAAGTCTTCCAACTTCCGTCTTCTTTAACTTTGAGAATTTTGTATCCGTCGTAAACCTCTATCTGAAAATTTTTTGCAAACTTTACGATTCCGTGCTTCGCATGAGTAATTCCGTGCTGTGTGCATCCCAATAATGCCAGAGCTATTAAGACCAACAGCACCTTATCAAGTTTCATTGACTTTGAATCAAATAATCTTTACTTAAAATTTTTTTGCTTTCGCAAGTGGGCACGGTAATACAAGATTGAGCGAAGGAGGTTGCGATGTTACATCGTGCATTACTTAACGGTGCTACATCACCACTTAGGGGAGTCTAATTCCTCGCTTAAACGAACTTCCCATTCCGAATTTCCAGAGCGTTAATCATCCGAATGGATTTACTTACAATAACGAAACGTTTAACGGGAGATGAATTAGGAGAACGCCAGTTGAAAACAATGCTCTAAGGAAGCGAAGGAAGAAAAACAACCGCCCTAACTTTTCTCAAACGTTTAGCCTGTAAACTCTACAGCCTAAAATTTCGGTTAGAACATCTATATATGAGGGGGTGGGATCCACGATCCATCTTCTCGTATCGTAAATCTCAACCCTGATTTCATTCCTTTTAATAGCCTTAGCCAGCGTAACTATCTCATCTCTTATCGATTTGCCCAAGGGTGTGTTTGCCTTTCCATCCGTAATTAGAATCGCTCTAACCACCGAATTTCTATTCTTAAGCCTGAAAGCCCTCGATAACTGCAATAGAGTAAGAAGAGCCGAAGACAAAGGTGTCCTTCCGCCAACCTTGACTCCGTTCAAAGCAGACATGACTTTGGAATAGTTTCTGGTCGGAGGAACCAAAATATCAGCTGATTTTCCTCGAAATACCATAAGCGATAGAAAGTCTCTCTTAACGTAGCTATTTTCAATCAACCTCTTTGCAACGCCTTTTGCGATCGCAATTCTCTTCATGGCAATCATAGAACCGCTCGCATCGAGCATAATAACCGTAAGCCTTGGTAATCTCATTTTTCTGATCCTAACTCTAATATCATCAAGTCTAATCCGTTTTCTACCGTTCGCTAAAGCCGATCGGATCGTTGCAACCAAATCGACGTCGATAATTCGATCGAAAGGCACACTCGAAATCGGATATCCGTGAGGGTGCCCGATTACAATAGCCTTCTCGTCCCTCGATCCTCTAAATGACTTTTCAGCCCTAAAATAATCACCCTTAGGCATATCTATGTTTACATCGCTTATTCCAGCATCTGCACTGGAGTTACCCACGCCCGAATTGGTATCCGCCCTATCCTTCGAATGACTACGCTTGTTATTACCTCTTTTGACGTCATCTCCTCCTCTATCACTATCCGAAATATCTGGTGGTTTAATTGAATCAAAGGGTTTATCCCTAAGTCTGTGAGGTAAAGCCAACTCCATAGCTTTTTTTAAATCTTCAAAGCTGACCTTCCTTCTTCCGTCCAAAGCGGCGATGGCTTTTGCCGTTCTAACGGTAACTATCTCCGCTCTATGGGTTTTAATTCCCATTTCTACGATCGTCTTAACTAAAAGCTTCAGAAGATCGTCATCCATCTCGACTTTATTAATAATCTCTCTCGCTTTTTCAATTCTCTCCCTAAGCTTTCTCTGCTCTTTCTCGAATTTTTTTCTGAAGGCAACGGGATCGGCTTGGAATTCCTCAACCCTTTTGACGATCTCCATCCTCTGCTCAACATCTTTAACAGCCTCAATTTGAACGTAAAGACCAAATCTGTCAAGTATCTGCGGTCTCAGCTCACCTTCTTCGGGATTCATGCTACCAACAAGTATAAACCTCGATGGGTGCGATAGGCTTATTCCCTCTCTTTCTATAACGTTCCAACCCATTGCAG